>JAZJYR010000026.1:0-353911 GCA_040390295.1 Pseudomonadota bacterium | reverse complement strand
GCAGCGCGGTGTGTGGAAGAAGGTCGTGACGGACCTGAAGCTGCAGCCTCAATAAAACATTTACCAAAACATTTGCGGGCAGGCCGGCTACGCCAGCAGCGGCCGCCGCATACATCGAATTCAACTTCAATCCAAAGGAAATCTCATGACAGCAGCACGCAAAAAAGCCCTGGTCACCGGTGGCGCAACAGGCATCGGCAAAGCGGCAGTACTGGCACTGGCCAAAGCCGGCTACGACGTCGCCATCAATTACGGCTCAAGCGCTGCCGCCGCCAAGGCCACCGCAGTTGAAGCTGAAAAGCTGGGCGCGACCATGCTGTGCATCCAGTGCGACGTGAGCGATGAGACCGGCGTGCGCGCCATGATGAAAACCATTGAAGAAAAGTTCGGCCACCTCGACGCGCTGATCAACAATGCCGGCACCACCGCCAAGTGGAAGGTGAAGGATCTGGAAAGTCTGGACCTGGACGAGTGGGACCGTACCTTTGCGGTGAATGTGCGCGGGCTGTTTCAGGTGACGCGCGCTGCCGTGCCGCTGCTGAAGAAGGGTACCAACCCGTCCATCGTCAACACCGCCAGCATCGTCGGTCTGCGCCCTGGCCCGCAGCCTTTGCCTTACGCCGCCAGCAAGGCAGCGGTCGTCAACATGACCAAAACCCTGGCGTGGAACCTGGGCCCCGAGATTCGCGTCAATGCGGTCGCACCCGGCTGGATGGAAGGCGACTGGATGGAGCGCATGCTTGGCGACAAGTACGAAGACCTCATGGGCAAACGCGCCCGTGCGACACCGCTCAAGCGCTGCGTAACGGCGGAAGACGTGGCCGAAACCATGTTGAACCTGCTGCAGGGCAACCGCTTTGTGACCGGCGAAATCGTCGTCATCGACGGCGGCTTCACGGCCTCGACCTGAACTTCAATCCCCACACGTCAACAAACGCAAAGGCACACATCATGTTGCAAGGCTTTGTACCTTTCCCACCCGAGTTCGCCGCCGACTACCGCGCCAAGGGCTATTGGCGCGACCAGTCATTGGCGAAGGAGTTTGACGCCGTCTTCAAGCGCTACGCGAACAAGGTGGCGCTGGTCGACGGCAAGCGCGAATACAGCTACGCCGACCTGGACCGCATCACCGACAACCTGGCGCTTAACCTGCTCGAGCTGGGCATCAAGCCACAGGACCGCATCGTGCCGACCCTGCCCAATGTGGCCGAGTTTGTCATCCTGTACTTTGCGCTGCAGAAGATCGGTGGCATTCCCATCGCTGCTTTGGTAACCCACCGCTACCTTGAAATCAGCCAGTTCGTGAACCTGTCGCAGGCCACCACCTGCGTCTACCCAGAAACGCAGGGCGACTTTGCATTTGCACCTGTGATCGACCGCGTGCAGGCCGAGCAGTCCTGCCTGAAGTTCCGCATCGTGCTGGGCAAGGCCGGCAAGGGCGAACATTCGCTGGTCGAGCTGATTGAAAAGCCCGCCACGCTCAAGCGCAGCGAGCTTGAGAAGATCAAAATTGACCCGACCGACCCCTGCATCTTCCAGCTGTCGGGTGGCACCACGGGCATCCCCAAGCTGATACCGCGCACCAACAACGACTACGCCTACAACTCCAAGGTTGCTTCAGAAGCTGCGCATGTCGATGGCGACTCGGTACTGCTGCTGGTGCTGCCGATTGCGCACAACCTGCCGCTCGCGTGCCCCGGCATCCAGGGTTTCATGTTCAATGGCGGCAAGGTGGTGGTGCATGCCAACACGCGGCCCGAAGAAATGTTTGCACTGATCCAGCAGCACAAGGTGACGCACCTGAAAGTGGTGCCGGCCCTGCTGATCCGTCTGATCAACGACCCGTCCATCGGCAAATACGATTTGTCATCGCTCAAGCAGATCCAGAGCGGCGGCCAGCGCATGCAGCCTGAAGTGCGTACCAAAACCACAGAGCTGATTCCTTCAGCTTTTGTGCAGGAGAACTTCGGCATGTCGGAAGGCGTGCTGATGTTTGTGCGCTTTGAAGACCCGGCCGATGTGAAGCTTGAAACCTGCGGCCGCCCGGTTTGCCCGGACGATGAAGTGCGCCTGGTCGACGACGACGGCAAGGAAGTCGCGTTTGGCGAGGTTGGCGAGTTGACCTGCCGCGGCCCCTACACCCTGCGCGGCTACTACGGTGTGCCGGAGTACAACGCACGCCAGTTCACACCTGACGGCTTTTACCGCTCGGGCGACTTGATGCGCCAGCACCCGTCGGGCAACTACATTGTTGAAGGCCGCAAGAAGGACCTGATCAACCGCGGCGGTGAAAAAATCAGCGCTGAAGAAATCGAGAACCTTGTGCTCATGCACCCCGCCGTGCAGAACGTGGCCATCGTGCCCATGCCGGACGCCAACCTCGGTGAACGCATGTGCGCCTATGTGATTCTTCACAAAGGGCAGTCACTGCAACTCAAGGAACTGGTAGCCTTTCTGCTCACCAAGGAAATCGCGAAATTCAAGCTGCCCGAGCGGCTGGAAGTGCTGGATGAATTCCCGGTGTCGACCTTCGGCAAGGTTTCCAAAAAAGCGCTGGGCGAAATGGTGACAGCCAAACTGGCACAGGAACAAGCGGCCACGGCCTGAATCACTGCCTGAATATTTACACGTAAAGAGAACCGAAAAAATGCGAATCATTGACCTGCACTGCTACCCCGGAACCCAGACCTGGATCGACGCCCAGGGCCCATACCCCGAAGCGCTGGCAACTTACTGGAAGCGCGACTGGGTCGCCAAGGACGAGGAGGGCGTCATCCAGGAGTTCACCGACGCTGGCGTTGAAGCCTGTCTGGTCGCGCTGGATCTCGAGACCACGGTTGCCACGCCGCCTTGCACGAATGAATATGTGCACGGCATGTGGAAGCGCCACCCCAAGCGCGTGATCCAGTGCTGGGGTGCGGTCGAACCTGCCAAGGGCGAGATCGCCATCCAGCAGGCCAAAAAGGCCGTGAAGGAACTGGGCTTCATCGGTTTTCACTTCCACCCCATCATGCAGCACTTTGCGGTGGACGACCGGCGCCATTACGACCTGTTTGAAGTCATCAACGAACTGGGCGCCGCCGTGATGATCGACGTCGGCACGACCGGCATGGGTGCCGGCATGCCGGGCGGCAACGGCGCGCGTGTGCGCCATGCACACCCATCGGCGATTGATAACCTGGCCGCAGATTTCCCCAACCTGAAAATCATCATGGCCCACCCCGGCTGGCCCTGGGTCGACGAGACCACTGCCGTCGCGCTGCACAAGGGCAATGTGTACTGGGAGATGTCGGGCTGGGCGCCCAAGCACTTTCCGGGCAACCTCAAGGTGGACATCCGTGGCCGCCTGCAGGACAAGATCATGTTCGGGAGTGATTACCCAAGCCTGCCTTATGAACGCATCCTGCGCGAGTGGAAAGAGCTGGGTTACAAGGACGAGGTGATGGAAAAAATCATGCACGGCAATGCCGAGCGTGTGCTGGGCCTGTGAGCATGAGCGATCAGCCCGCCATCCTGCTGGAGCGCCATGGTCACGTGGCCGTGCTCACCCTCAACCGCCCGCAGACGCGAAATGCCCTGTCGGGCGAGGACGTTTTTTCGGCTTTTGAACACCGTTTCGCCGAACTCAATGCCGACAAAGGTGTGCGGGCCGCCATCCTGACCGGTAGCGGCACCGCCTTCTGTTCCGGCGGCAATGTGACAGACATGCGCGACAAGACCGGCATGTTCGCCGGCGGTGCCGCCGAGGTGACCGAGGGCTACCGGGTCGGCATACAGCGCATACCGCGTGCCTTTCTCACGCTGGAAGTGCCCATTATTGCCGCCGTCAATGGTCCGGCGATGGGTGCGGGCTGCGACCTGGCCAGCATGTGCGACATCCGCATCGCCTCCAGCAGCGCGCGTTTTGCAGAGAGTTTTGTCAAGCTGGGCATCATTCCCGGTGACGGCGGCTGCTGGCTCTTGCCGCGCGTCGTGGGTCAGTCCAAAGCTGCCGAGCTTGCGCTGACGGGTGACACCATCTCTGCAGACGAGGCCCTGCGCATCGGGCTGGTCTCGCGCGTCGTGGCACCTGAGGAACTGATGGCTTCGGCACTGGAACTTGCAGGCCGCATCGCGGCCAATCCGCCTGAAGTCCTGCGCTGGACCAAACAGCTGCTGCGCCAGGCACAAACCCGGCCTGCCGACGGCGTGGTTTTGTTGCGGTTGAACCGGCCCGAAGTGCTCAACGCGCTCAATCTTGCACTCCGGCATGCGCTGGCTGAAACCTTTTCACGGCTCGACGCCGACAACAGCGTCAAGGCGATTGTTCTGACGGGCAGCGAACGCGCTTTCTGTGCTGGCGCCGACCTGACGGAATACGTGGATGCCACGCCGGTCGAGATCGTCAACCGCAACATGGGCCGCCTCTGGGACGCCGTCGCGGGCTGCAGGAAGCCGGTGATTGCTGCGGTGCGGGGCCATGCACTGGGTGGCGGCTGCGAACTGGCCATGCATGCGGACATCATCATTGCCGGCAAGGGCGCGAGCTTCGGCCAGCCGGAGGTGAAGGTCGGCATCATGCCCGGCGGTGGCGCGACGCAGCGCCTCACGCGTGCCGTCGGCAAATTCGCTGCAATGAAAATCCTGCTGTCGGGTGAGCCCTTCAAGGCCGATTCGGCACTGGCCATGGGCCTTGCCAGTGAAGTGGTGGAAGATGCCGACGTCGAAGCGCGCGCACTGCAACTGGCAGGTCAGCTGGCAGCACTGCCCGACATGGCGATCCGCTTCATCAAGGAAGCGGTGCTTCAGGGCATGAACAATGGCCTCGATGCGGGCCTTGAGTTTGAGCGCAAGTGCTTTCCCATCCTGTTCTCAACGGCGGACAAGACCGAAGGCATGCGCGCGCGGCTGGACAAGCGGCCTGCGAAATTTACGGGTACCTAGCTACCCTTGTTCATCTGCCTGAATCTGCGTGGCAGATTCACAAACCGGATGAAAGCTATCACGACGATTCATTCGACTTCGCGTGTGGCGGAACCTAGGATTAAGCCTGCGGCTTAAAAACCGGAAACGAGACTGTTCCGTCAATACACAAGGAGACAAGCATGAAGAATCACGACAGCTTTTCACGCCGGCAGATGTTGCAGGCTTCAGCGGCGGCACTCGCTGCGGGCAGCGGATTCCCGCCCGCCATGGCGCAGGGCAAGGAGATGGACATGGCCAGGGTCATCCTCGGCTCTCCGGCAGGCACGCTGATGGACCTGTTCTCGCGCCGCGTGGCAGATGCCATCCAGCCCGCCTATGCACGCAACATCATTGTTGACAACCGCAATGGTGCAGGCGGCCAGATCGCCATCTCTGCCGTCAAGGCTGCGCCGGCAGATGGCACCACCATCCTCGCGACGCCTTCGCCGATGATGTACCTTTACCCCTATACCTACAAAAAGCTGCCTTATGACCCGGTTGCAGATTTCACGCCGGTGTCACTCGGCGCGGTGTTTGATGCGGGCTTTGCAGTAGGCCCATCGGTGCCGGCCAGTGTCAAAAACATGGCGGACTTCTTCAACTGGTGCAAAGCCAATCCCGGCGTGGCCAATTTCGGTTCGCCTGCCACGGCATCAACGCTGCACTTTGCAGGCAGCATGGCTGCACGCGCAGCAGGCGTTGAGTTGACGCATGTGCCTTTCCGTGGAACCACACCGGCCATCCTGGACATGATTGGCGGCCAGATCGCTGCGGTGGTTGCGCCCGTCGGTGACTTCATGCCTTTTCTGGACGGTGGCAAATGCCGCATTCTTGCGACGACGGGCGCGAAAAGAAACCGGTTTGTGGCCAGCGTCCCCACCTTTGCAGAGCAGGGCTACAAGGATATCGTCATCAACGACTGGTTCGCTTTTTTTGTGCCCGCGAAAACGCCGCAGACCCATGTGCAGCGGCTTAACGCGGCCATCAAGCGGGCGATGGAAACCCCCGCCGTCATCAAGGCACTGGAAGACCGGGGCCTGGAGCCCCGCTGGTCAACCCCGGCGGATCTTGCTGCACGCCTGAAAGCCGACATGCAGAAGTGGCAGCCCATCGCCAAATCCTTCAACTTCACAGTTGAGAGTTGAACCGGGAATCATCGCTGTGCTGCGCTTCCTGGTTCTGAACGGCTTGACTGTCCCACTGCAAGGATTGATTTGTGATTGAAGAAAAAGATGTGATGGTCCGCATGCGCGATGGTGTGGAGATCGCCACGCGCATTTACAGGCCGGCCGGACCGGGCCCGTTTCCGGTTTTGTATGCCGCGTCGCCTTACCGCTATGACAACAATGAACTGCCCGCCACGCCGCAATTCCTGTGGCGCGAAACCGGTCCGATCGAGTGGTATGTCGAGCAGGGTTATGCCTATGTGCATGCCGATGTACGAGGCACCGGCAAGTCAGGCGGGGAGTACGGCCTGTTCAGCGCGGCAGAGCAACGTGACCACTATGAACTGATCGAGTGGATAGCCGCCCAGGCGTGGAGCAACGGCCGGGTCGGCGGCATAGGCCAGTCCTACTACGCCATGTCGCAGTGGCATATGGGCATACAGAACCCGCCGCACCTGGCGTGCATTGCGCCGTATGACGGCATGCTCGATTTTTATCGTTTCTTCGGAACGCTGAACGGCATTGAGTCCGACTGGTTCAGCATCTGGTTCAACAACAACGTGCGTGTGGCCAACCGCTACCCTGCCAATGGCGACAAGCCGCGCGAGTTGCCGCACGACATGGCCTACCTGGTCAGCCAGCATCCCCTCAATGATGCGTTCTGGAAGGAACGCACGGCCATCAACCGCGTGGGGGAAATCAGGGTGCCGGTGTTCTCCATCGGCGTCTGGGCCAAGCAGGATCTGCACCTTGAGGGCAACATCTTCGCCAGCCGCCTGCTGGGCAACAAATGCAAGCTGCTCATCAGCGGGGTGCCCACGCCGTTTCATGCGGCGGGTGAGTTTGAGTCGATTCCTTTCCACCGCGACGTCCTGCTGCCGTTTTACGACCGCTACCTCAAGGGGATTCCGTCGGCTTACGATGCCCGTCCTCCTGTCGAGTACCCGGTTCGCAATTCACAGGTCCGCAAGCAGGAAAAAGCCTGGCCGCCTGCCGATGCCCGGCGTGAAAAGTTCTTCCTTGGCACCGTGAAGACCGGGTCGGTCAACTCTGTCAATGACGGTTCGCTTCACACGGATTCGTTTCCTGGCCAGGGACGTGACGCCAGCATCACCTACAGTTATCCGCACCCGGACTGGGTTCTGGGCACTGCGGTGATCACACCGACAGGACCGGATACCGTTCGCGGTGTGTTGACCTTTACCAGCGCGCCGCTTGAAAGCGACCGCATCATGGCTGGCAATGCCAAGGCTGTCATTCACGTCGAGAGCACGCGCCGCGACACCGATGTGTTCGTCAAGATCACCGAACAGTTCGCGGCCGATGCGGCGGCACCCCCGGCCGCGCAGCCTCGTGCGGTGATCGTCACCAAAGGCTGCCTGCGTGCTTCCCATGCGTCACATGTCGGCGCGCGCGACGCAGCCTTGAGCACGGCAGATGCGCCTTATTACCTGCATGAAGCAGAGCACTTCTCAACCCCGGGCACGGTCATGCGGCTGGAGATCCCGCTGCGCGCCATGGCCTATCAGTTCCGAAAGGGAAGCCGGATACGCGTGGAGATCGCAAACACCGACACGCCGGTCACTGAAGTCGTCTGGGCACACATCTACAACCCGCAAAAAATCGGCTCCGACACGATTTACCTGCGTGAACCGCACGCCTCGTATGTGGAAATTCCGTTTGTGGATTGAGCGACCAGATTTAAAAACAGGAGACAGAGAAATGGCTGTGACATTGATCAACGTTTTTATCGTGCCCAAAGAGCGCGAAGACGAGTTTTTGCAGAACTGGAAGCTGACGACAACCGTTTTCGTCAAGGACCCGGGCTTTATCGAGGCGCACCTGCACCGCAATGTGGGCGTGGGCAATGGCACGTTCAGCTTTATCAATATAGCCCGCTGGCAAAGTGCAGAGGCCTGGAAAGTGGCCCACGATGCCTATCCGCCAAGTGAATACCGCATTCCGGGTGTGAAGGGACATCCCGCGATTTTCGAACCCATTGTTGATGCCGTGCATGAAGGCACCAAACCGGCAGCACCCAATTTTCTGCATGCAGCTGCGAAGGCCGGGTAGCCGGTCTGGTATCAGGGGGAACCTAGGGTTAACGGGGTGTATTTCTGGCGCGATTGAAGAAGGTGCAGGCCTAAAATTGAAGCGGCGGTGACACGGCCATCTCTGCCATTTCTTTCTGGCGCTGCATGAACATCAATACCGTCGATCTCAATTTATTCCTGGTATTTCAGGCGATTTACACCACCCGCAGCGTGACGCTTGCGGGTGATCGATTGGGCATGTCGCAATCGGCCGTCAGTAATGCACTCAAGCGCCTGCGCGAGCGTTTTGATGACCCGCTGTTTGTGCGCACGCCCAATGGCATGGTGCCCAGTGCCGTCGCGACCAAGCTGATGGAGCCGGTTGAAGAGGGCCTGGCCAAGCTGAACCAGGCGATAGACCAGAGCCGCCGTTTTGACCCGGCCACCTCAAACCAGCTGTTTCGCATTGCGGTGAATGACATCGGCCAGCTGGTGCTGATGCCGCCGCTGCTGGCCAAAGCCCAGGAGCTTGCCCCTCATGTGCGCTTTGAAACTGCTGAAGCGTCGCCATCGAATTGCCGGCAACTCATGGTGGACGGTGCGATAGATCTGGCCATCGGCAGCTGGCAGCCACTGGGCACTGGCATTTACCAGCAGCGCCTGTTTGAAGAAGGTTATGTGGCGCTGCTCAGCGCAGACCACGCCCTGAAAGCTGAAAAGCTCGAGCTTGATGAATACCTCGACGCAGCGCACATCGTCTACCGGCCCAGCGGCGCGAGTTACGACGCACTGCATTCAACCTTGTCGGAGCTCAACGTGCTTGACAAACGCAAGGTGGTGTTGACAGCTGTGCATTCGCTGGGACTTTCAACCATGGTGGCGAACTCAAGCCTTCTGCTCAGCGTGCCCGAGCGCCTGGCGCTCGCCATGGCGGCTTCGCGCACCGGCCTGCGCATTGCACAGCTGCCGTTTACCGTGCCGCTCTTTCCCATCAAGCAGCAGTGGCATGAGCAGCGTCACGCGGACGCAGGTCACCAGTGGTTACGCCGCCTGGTGTTCGATACCTTCAATGACTTGCCGTAACTTTTTGAAACAGACATGGCTGTCGCCAAGGTTCAGCGATGAGGGTTTCTACGTGGTCGTCCCTTGACATGCAGTCGTAGCATCTGGTGGTGGCTGACCTGAAAGCGGCTTGCTTATTCAGGGCGGACCGACTCCACCAACTACAAAAGGACCCCACCATGAGCACAAAATTCAATGTAAACGGGCGCGCCGTTTCCGTTAATGCCGAGCCGGACACGCCCCTCTTGTGGGTGATACGCGATGAGCTCGGCATGACCGGTACCAAGTTCGGTTGTGGCGTGGCACTGTGCGGCGCCTGTACGGTACACCTCAACGGTCAGCCGGTACGTTCGTGCCAGACGCCGCTCTCGGCTGTCGCTGGCAAAAAAGTCGCCACCGTTGAAAGCCTGTCCCGCAACAATACCCACCCCCTGCAGGTGGCGTGGATCAAGCACGATGTGCCGCAATGCGGCTATTGCCAGTCCGGGCAGCTGATGAGCGCGGCGGCGCTACTCAAGGGCAACAAGAACCCCAGCGATGGCGACATCGACGCGGCCATGAGCGGCAACATCTGCCGCTGCGGCACCTATCCGCGTATCAAGGCTGCCATCAAGGACGCCGCCTCAACCATGCGCAACGCCTGAAGGAGCCATCATGAGTACCGTACTTCAAACCCCTTCGCTGAATCGCCGCAACTTCCTCAAGACATCGTCCACCGTCACAGGTGGACTGATGCTGGGCGTGAGTCTTGGCCTGCCGCTGGCAGGCCAAGCTGCAGGCACGCTCTACACCCCCAATGCGTGGGTGCATATCGCCGATGACAACACCATCACGCTGATCTCGGCACGTTCTGAGATGGGGCAGGGCGTCTACACGTCCATGCCGATGCTGATTGCCGAAGAACTCAATGTGGACATCCGCCGCATCAAGGTGGCGATTGCACCGCCTGACGGCAAGGTTTATGGCAACGCCCTGCTGGGTGGCCCACAACTCACGGGCGGTTCGACCTCGGTGCGCGACGGCTGGGAAAAGCTTCGCATCGCCGGCGCGCAGGTGCGCACCATGCTGTTGTCGGCTGCCGCTGCAAGGTGGAATGTGGACGCTTCCACGCTCAGGGCTGAAAACGGCATGGTGATCGGTGCGAATGGCAAAAAGGCCACTTATGGCTCGCTGGCAGAGGCGGCTTCAAAGCTGCCTGTGCCCGAAAAGGTTGCACTCAAGGACCCGAAAGACTTCACCATCATCGGCAAGGCCACGAAACGGCTGGACACGCCTTCCAAGGTCAATGGCAAGGCCGAGTTCGGCATTGATGTGAAGCTGCCGGGCATGGTCTACGCGTCCCTGGAGCAATGCCCGGTCATCGGCGGCACGGTCAAGAGCTTTGACGCTGCAAAAGCCAAGGCGATGCCGGGCGTGACGGACGTGGTGCAGATTCCGGATGGCGTGGCGGTTGTGGCCGACAGCTACTGGCATGCCAGGAAGGCGCGCGCAGCCTTGACAGTCGTGTGGGATGAAGGCGCAGGCACCGCCATCAACAATGCCTCGATGCTGGAAGGCATTCGCAAGGCGACCGACAAACCGCTGCCGCTAAAAGCTGTGGGCGATGCCGATGCGGTGATCGCAGGCGCGAGCAAAGTGGTGCGTGCGGAATATGTTTCCCAGCTGCTGGCACACGCGACCATGGAGCCGATGAACTTCACCGCCAGTTACGCCAACGGCAAGATGGCCCTGATAGGCCCTACCCAGTGGCAGGATGGCGCGCAGGGCGCTGTGGCCAAGGCGCTGGGCATGAAACCTGAAGACGTCACGGTGAAAACCACTTTCCTGGGCGGCGGTTTTGGCCGGCGCATCGACCTGGACTTCATTGTGCAGGCGGCCCAGATATCGAAGGCGGTCAACAAGCCGGTCAAGCTGCTCTGGACGCGCGAAGACGACATGACGCATGACTTTTACCGGCCCATGTCCGTGCATCAGCTGGCGGCAGCGGTGGGGCCTGACGGCAAGCCCACCGCCATGACTTTCCGCATGGTGTCGCAGTCGGTCACCGGCCGTGTGTTTGGCTTGCCGGTTGAGGCGCAGGATCCGCTGATGACGGAAGCTGCACTTGCACCGTATGAGATTCCGGCCACGCGCCACGAGATCGTCAAGCATGAAAGCGGCTTGCGGGTGGGTTACTGGCGTTCGGTGAGCCATGCGCTCAACGCGTTTGCGAACGAAAGCTTTATTGATGAGCTGGCTGCGGGCGCGGGCAAGGATCCGTATGCCTACCGCATGGCCCTGCTTGAAAAGCAGCCGCGTTTTGCCAATGTGCTGAAGATGGCCGCCGACAAGGCGGGTTGGGCGACACCGGCACCGGCGGGGCGCTTTCGCGGCATCGCGCTGATGGAAGGTTATGACACCTATATGGCCCAGGTTGCAGAGATCTCGGTCAGGGACAAACAGATCACCGTGCACAAGGTGACCGTGGTGGCAGACCTGGGCCGCATGGTCAACCCGGATACCGTGATCGCGCAAATCCAGTCGAGCGTGGTGTTTGGCCTCACAGCGGCACTCAACAGCCAGATCACGCTGGACAAGGGGCGCGTACAGCAAACCAACTTCGGCGACTATCCCGTGCTGCGCATGAATGAGGTGCCTGTCCTTGACATCACGCTGGTGCCAAGCACGGAGAAGCCTGGCGGCATCGGCGAGCCTGCAACTGCGCTGGTCGCGCCTGCGGTGGCCAATGCGCTGTTTGCAGCGACCGGCAAGCGCATACGGCAACTGCCGCTGCATGACAACCTGGCCAAAGCCTGAAGAGGCCGTGCCCATTGTGCAGGTGCTGACATATGGTGGCGGTTTTTGGTAACCTGCGGGTATGGACAATATTGATCTTGAGGTTCTGAAAACTTCCTCGCAGTGGCTGGCGTCAGGCCTGCGCTGCGAGTTGGTGACTGTTCTTAAAACCTGGGGGTCCAGTCCGCGGCCGGAGGGCTCCATGCTGGCCATCTGTGAAGATGGACGCGTTGTGGGTTCGGTCTCGGGTGGGTGCATCGAAGACGACATGATCGACCGGGCCCGGCGCGAAGGCCTTGAACGCACGCAGCCCGCCGTGGTTACCTACGGCATGACCGCAGACGAGGCGCACCGCTTTGGCCTGCCCTGCGGCGGCACCATCCAGCTGGCCATCGAACCATTGTCACCGGCCAGTCAGCTGGGCGAACTGTTGCAGCGGCTGGGGTCTGGCGAGCTGGTCGCAAGGCGGCTTGACATGCAAACGGGTGCGGTCAGTTTGAGCACGGCCTCACCCAGTCAATCGATGCAGGTGTCTGAAAGCGCACTGGTGACGCTGCACGGACCGCGCTGGCGTCTTCTCATCATCGGGGCAGGGCAGCTGTCGCGGTTTGTGGCGCAGATCGCGCAGGGCATGGATTACGCGGTGACTGTCTGCGATCCGCGTGAGGAATACCGCAACTCCTGGCAGGTCCCCGGTGTGGAGCTCGCAACCGACATGCCGGACGACGTTGTGCAGGCCATGAAGCTCGACAGGCGCTGCGCCGTGATCGCGCTGACGCATGACCCCAAGCTCGATGACCTCGCGCTGATGGAGGCTTTGCGGTCTGACGCCTTTTACGTGGGAGCCATCGGCTCGCGCATCAACAACCAGCGGCGACGGGAACGGCTGGCCGAGCATTTCGGCATGAGTGATCAAGAACTCGGCAGGCTGCATGGACCGATCGGCATCTACATTGGCAGCAAGACGCCTTCTGAAATTGCGATTTCCATCCTTGCAGAATTGACGGCCGTCAAAAATGCGGTGGCGCTGCCCAAGGCTGTGAATGTGGCGGATGCCAAGGAAGAACTGGGTCTGCCGCCGACTGGCGAGGTTTGTGCCATCACCAGCTGATCATTTGAGCGCATTTGCGCGTGATTCAGAGCCCGATGTTTTTGCCAGATGCCGGCACATCAAAAGCCGCAGGTGGCAGTCCGGCGCGAAAGCGCTCCACCATCATCGTCCAGGCGGACTCCCATTGTTTGACGCGTGATTGAATGTCAAACAGCGGCGCCACGGAGCGTGATGCCAGAAGACGCTCCTTCAACTCCGCGAGAGCCCGGGCATCTCGGCCCAATCGCACCGCTTCCTTCACGTAGGCCTCAGCACTCGGCATGACACAGTCGGGCAGGCCTGCTGCGCGCAGGATGCTGCCACCTGTGCGCGATGCCATGTCGCTACCCGCGAATGTGATGGCGGGTATGCCCGCATTGAGCGCGTCTTCGAGCGCGCGTGCAGAGTTTGTGAGAAAAGTATCCAGACAAAGGCCGGTTTGCGTCAGCCCTGCAAGCATGGGTTCGCGGACCGAAGAACTGGAAAAAAGCAGCCGCTCTGCGCCAACACCGGCGGCTTTTGCTTCCCTGACAAGATGGGCCGCTGCGCGCCCGCAGCGTGGCAGCCAGAGCATCGCGTCAGGCAGCGCGCGCAGGATTTTCATCCATGCGGCAAAACTTTGCGGGTCAAGTGTTTCTGGCGGCATCAATGCACAGAGCACCAGCCCATCCTGTGGCAAGCCGGCATCCCCTATTTGTGAAGGACCTCCAGGCGCACCCCCTGGAGCTGCCAGCCAGGATGTTTCGGGCAGCCGTACGATTGCACCGCCGGATGGGTTACCGGGGTCTGGAGGGGCCGGATGCATCAATTCGTCGGTAATGATGTAGTCCCATCCCGGCATTGCCTGGCAATGCGCTGGGGGTCGCTGGATTTGTATCGCCGCTACCCGGAGGGCTGAAATCAAGGACCGCAGAAAGGGGCCTTCAGGCGAGATTTCGACATACACATCGAGCCGATCCAGGCGGATGCGCGCCACGGCTTCCACGTCAGACATATGACCAAGCTCGGCCACACTTGCAGCGACGAATCGCAAGGGGGCCGCATGCTGCGCGTCTGGCTGGGGGGTAAACGCATAAATGTGAACCGCAAAACGGCTGGCGTCATGGTGTGCGAGCTGATGCACCAATGCCCGTAGCTGGCGCTCATCTTCCAGGCTGTCCAGAGCCAGTCCGATATGAAGACGGCCGTCATTTTTTATCGCCGCCTTTGGTCGTGCGTGAAATGCCGGCAGCAAGGCCCTGGCGCGTGCGACGTCCGCTGCCGTTGATTCGCGCTGCATTTGCACAAGTTCCGCATTGTCCAGACCAAGCATGGGGCCGAAAAAGGGTGCCTGATGCCAGTTGCGGTGTCCCGCTGTGCCGGCTGACGCTGTCAGGGACGCGCGGAGGACGGCGGTCAGCCTGATATTGTTGCGCCAGTCGCAGGCCGACAGCCTGCGAAAAGCCTGGCCTGCAAAGATATCAAGCGCATCTGGCGACCTTGACGGATTGCTGCGTGTCCTGACGCGATATACATGCCGTTCTTCGGGAGATTCCAGCTTGAGCAAAAAATCGTCCAGGGCTGCGCGGGCTTGCGGCGGCAAGCGTGCCATTTCTGCGTCTGACTTTTCCAGGTCCCCGTTGAAGGCGAGCAAGGCGACATGGCGTACCTTTAATTCCAGTGCATCGGGGAATTGCGCAATGGCGGCTGCGACGACCCCCAGGGCCTCCTGGTAGCGCTGGTCGCCCGATAAAAACTCGCACAGGTTGGCGTGGTACGGCACATGCAGCGGATCAAGGGCCAGGCACTTGCGCGCAAGTTCTGCCGCGATGTCCCATTGGCCTGCGGACGCTGCAAGAATGCCAACATTGTTAAGTGCACGCAGGTGATCCGGATTCAGCGTGAGGGCACGGGCGTAGCAGGCTTGTGCTTTCGCCAGGTCGCCACAGGCTTCTGCCGCGATGGCAAGGTTTGCAGCACCATCGGGGTCGGCCATCAACGCGGCCTCTACTGACAGCAGGGTTCTGTAGGCCGCTTGGGGCCTGTCCAGCGCACTGAGCAGGGTTGCGCGGGCTGATGCGGCGTTGACCTCACCGGGCACAAGCGTCAGCGCTGCTTCAAAAGCGTCAAGCGCCAGTTCAGGCTCGCTGGCGGCATGCCATTGCGCACCTTGCAACATCCATTGGTCATATGGCTCAGAAGTTGAAGGGATGGAGTCCGCCATTCCGGGATTATGTGGCAGCTGCACAGGGATAATCGCGGGGCAATGACAGATCAAGCTGCCGCATCACCTTCCACACTGCATTTGCTGGGGCGTTTCAACGAGCTCTATAGCGGCGCTGAAAGGGAATTGCTGGACCTCAGGAGGATGGTCGCCGGGCGACGACCCGTGAGACTGTGGTCTGACATGCCGCTTCATGCTGCATATGCGGCTGAAGGTATTACCTGCATCCAGCCATTTGCGCAGCAATTTCCCGCGCATGGGACCTTGCTTATAGGCGGCGTTCATTTGCAGCCCGGCATCTGGCTAAAGTACACACGCTTTGACCGGATCATCCTGTTTCACAACCTCGCCAATCAATTGCAGCTGTTTGCCATCATTGAAGGCATCCGAGAGTTCACGGGACTTGAGCCGGAAATTGTTTTTGTTTCTGACCTGCTCAGGCGCACGGCGGCCTTGCCCGGTGAGGTCATTCCCAGTCTGCTGGATATTGCGCCTTTTCTGCAGGTGGCTGCGGAACGCTTTGACAGGTTGCCGGCTGGCACCTTGCAGGCCAGGCCCTTCACCATAGGCCGTGCCAGTCGCGATTTTCCCGACAAACACCATCCCCAGGATCCTGCGCTGTACCGCATGCTTGCGAGCCGGGGTATCCGCATTCGCATCATGGGCGGGACCTGCCTGGCGCCAGGCATGGGGGACGTGGACGGCATTGAATTATTGCCGTCTGGTGCAGAAAGCATGCCGGATTTCTATCGGTCACTGGATGCAGTTTTCTACCGCACCGGGCTGTTCGCCGAAGCGTACGGCAGGGTTGTGCTCGAAGCCATGGCTTCGGGGCTGCCGGTCGTGGCGCATGAAGTCGGTGGTTATGCAGAGGTCATTGAGCATGGCGTATCGGGCTTCCTCATACGAACCCAGGAAGAGGCCTGGGATGCATTGATGGCGCTGGAAAGCTCAACAGGTCTGCGCCGTCAAAGCGGTGAGGCGGCAAGGCAGCAGGCTATCAAGGTGCATGGACCGGTTGCGACGGAACGCTACCTGGATTTTTACATGCGGCAGGCGTAGCCGCCGCCTTTGGTGGACCTACGGCGCCTTGAATGTCGCGGCGCCCGAGAAGGAGCCGGTGCTCAGGATGGGAGCGGTGTAGACGAGGCCGGCCCGGGCCGCATTGACACCGGCGAAAAATCCGTCCACGTAAATCCCGGTACCGGATGAATACGAAAACTGTGATCCGGAAATGGCGATGGCGCTGCTTGCGATGCTGATATTGCCCAGGGTTGTGTTGATGGTCGCGCCCATCTTGCTGTTGCTGAAGTCGACACTCAGCGATGCCGAGGTCAGCGTTCCGGATGCACCTGCAACGCCTGTTGAGTTGACGTAGCTGGTGACAGGTGATGCGCCTGTCAGGGTATAGGTCAGCAGGCCTGCAGTTGTCGGCATGTTCAGGGTTGGCTGGCCCACCACGTAGTGCATGTTGGAAATGGCAGTGCCGCCGTTTCTGCTGCTGGTCACCCAGGTACCCCAGCCGATGAAGTCCCCGGTGGAAATCGAGCCGACAGAGTTGACCCCGTTGGTGGTGGACGGTACATAAGCGTCGCTTCCCAGGTTGAACCTGGTCAGCTTGCCGTCGACCAGGGTCGCAGAAGTCGCCACCTGGGGCGCTACTGTCGGTACACCGCCAGCGGAGGGACCAGAAATGCCCTGCAGGAATCCCGTGGCAGCGATCTTGAGACTGTTGAATGTGCCGTTGTTGCTGTTGGTCTCCGTTGACTTGCCAGCACCCTCAAGAATTTTTGCCTTTCCGTTGCTGTCTACGTCATCGCCCGTGCTGATGACATTGCGTACGGGGTCCGGAGGTGGCACGGGTGCCTTGACGTTGGTGCGTACAGGCGCATCCGTGGAGTTTGCGACCCTGACGGACTCACCCGCCGTCAGGCCGACGCAACCGCCTGCATTGCAGACTTCAATCGCGTCCAGTTCTGTCGTTACGCCAAGGGAACCATCGGGGTTATAACCTGCAGTAAATCCCGATCCACGAATACCGATGGTCGCTGTGGTCGTGGTGACCTTGTAATTTTCGCGGTTGCGCTTGCCGATCAGGCCGGTGATGGCCCGCATGCTGCCGCGCAGCAGGTCAACGAGGAAACGTTCCTCTTTCGGGTTGGCGGCGTTGTCGCTGTAATTGGCGATCTTGAATTCGGTGTTGGGCTGCAGCGAGACCAGCCCGCCATCGGTGAACTTGACCTGCGCCCGGCCGTTGACGCCCGTCAGGATGGACTCACCGCTTTCGATGTCCTTGCCCTTGGCAAGGGGCGCGGTGCCGCCATCGGGGCGGCGCACGTTGACATCGCCTGCGATGAACTGCGCCACACCGGCAGAAGCGGCTGCCGTCGCCTGCAGCGGATAAATCGCGGACAGCGCAATAACCAGAAGGGTGTGATTCAGTTTCACGGCGGTATTCATGATGGTGTACCTGTGTTTTTTCTAGAAATCACGACGCAGGGTGACGGATAACACCGCCCGCTGAAAATCAGAAAGGGGAATGTTGGACTTCACTGACGTCAGCGCCAATTGCGGCGTGACGCGCCAGAATTTGGCCGGCACCCAGTTCAGGCCAAGGTTCAGGTTAAGTTGCTTGTCATTGCGCACGACCAGGAAAAACGTATCCTGCCCGTGAAACCTGCGCCGCTCAAAGCTCAGGCTGGCAAACCCGGCCAGGTCCTGTGTGAACTCCTGCTGGCCCCCCACGCGAAGGCCATAAAGATCGTGGCCCAGTTGCGGAAATGCGCTGTTTTTCTCTTTTTCCTTTCCGACGTAGGCCCCTGCAAAAGCCAGGAAGCCATTGCGGAACGAGTGTGCGTAGGCGGTGCCGATCACGGTCCTGTTCACATCCCTTGTTGACTGGCCCGGATAGCTGAGCGAACCCGCCTGGATGTAACTGCTGAGTTGCCTGAAACCGTCGATCCGGTAAGTCCACTCACCGACCAGGCCTGCCTGGTTTCGGGCACGGGTGCCATTGGCGTCAAAGCTCCCGACCTGAACGACACCGGTAAATTCATGCTTCTCATAGCGATAGCTTGCCCCCGCACTTCCATCAAGCTGCAGGCTGTTGAACGCCTTGTTGGCGCTGTTCAGGTTGCCACGACCATTGCCGGACAAATTGCCGATCAGCGACCACCTTGAATCAAGCACATAACGAGAGGAAACTCCGGCGCCCACACTGGCAAATCCGTCTTTGGTCGCGACCCCGGCATTGCCCAGGGTAAATATCAGGCCGCCGAACGCCGGAATGGCGATGTTTGAATTGGCCGGGCCCGCATTGATGTTGGTGTCATAGCCAACGCTGGTTTCGATGTAGGTCCGCACCGATGACCGGGCTGCCTCTTCGGTGCGGTCAATGGCCTGCAGGAACTGGTCAATAGTGGCTGCCGCTTCGGCCGGAATATTGTCTTTTTTGGCCTCCAGCAGCACCTTGCGCGAGCCCTGTGTGTCGCCGACGGCAAACAGTGCCCTGCCAAGTTCTGCGCGTGCGCGTGAGTTTTCGGGCTGCACCGCCAGCACCCGCTCCAAAGCAAAAATGGCCCGGGTGAATTGTTGTGTTTCTATGGCCGATATGCCCAGAACGGTATCGAAGTCAGGGTCGCCGGCGCGTGGGGTTTCCTGGGGCTCGAGCAGGTCAAATGCCTGCTTTGCCTGGCCCTTTTCAAGAAGGGTACGCGCCTCGCGTACCAGTGCATCGACTTCCGCATGCACAAGTCCAGCCCCCGAAGCCAGAAGTGCCGCCAGCAAGCCGTTGGCAAATAGTTTTTGTTTTGAAGCCATAGTCCTCGCGCCCGCTTGATTTTTGTGATTTTTCAGGAAGCACCGATGAAACAAAAAGTTTTATAGCACGCCCTCCATGAACGGCGTGTGACTTTTTACACTTGTTTCCGCTTGGTAAAGCGCTGTTTGGCCCCGACACGACATGGACATGCCTGTGTGCCCGAAATGGTGCGTCTATCGGTGTGGCATCGAGGGTAAATCCCCATTCCGGACATTTCAGCGGCAAGCAGAATATAAGTAAATGCTTATATTCTGCTTGGAGTGCTGATGGAAAAGATGATCCAGTCTTCGGTGCCGGTCGAACAGGGCCGGGTGTTTGAGCTCGCCGCCGAGTTGTTTGCCGTGCTGTCTACACCCATGCGTTTGCGCGTTTTGAGCGCGCTTTGTGTCCGTGAGAAATCCGTCAACGAACTGCTCATGGAGATCGACACCACGCAGCCTAACCTGTCCCAGCATCTCGCTGTGCTCTACCGAACGGGGGTGCTCGCCAAGCGCAAGGAAGGCGCCCAGGTGATTTACCGCGTTCAGAGTGAAAAAGCCGTTGCGCTTTGCCGCAGCGTTTGCACCCAGATCGCGATTGAACTTGATGAGCCGGATGCCTTGCCTGCAGGCCAGACACTTTCGCCCAAAACGCCAATGAATGCCTGAACGGAATCACAGAACATGCTGAGCCGATTTATCCAGAGGGCGCCGGAAAACTTCCTCACCCCCGACCAGATCAGGGAGGTGCGGGCCGGGCGACGCGGTTTCCTTGCGGGTGCCTTGGCTGCCGCTTCTTCCGCAGTCGCCACCCATGCCAGTGCGCAGATGCCAGAAGGCGACCCCAACATCCTGAATCTGCCGCTGCACAGCACGGGCCTTGGCCAGCCGGTGGCGGCACGGCCTTATGGGTTGCCGAGCGAATTTGAAAAAAACCTGCAGCGCCGCGAAAGCCCGGGCCTCACGCGCATAGGCCAGGCCAGCGTCAGTTTTTGCCCGCTGCAGGGCCTGTTCGGCATCATCACGCCGAGTGGCCTGCATTTTGAGCGGCACCATCAGGGCTGGTGGGACATCGACCCCACCAAACACCGCCTCATGGTCAATGGCTCCGACGAGACCATGCTCAGGCGGCCCATGGTCTTCAGCATGGATGACATCATGCGCCTGCCCAATGTCAGCCGCATGCATTTCATCGAATGCGGCGCCAATACCGGCATGGAGTGGGGCAACAGTGCCGTGCCGACCGTGCAGTACACCCACGGCATGCTGAGCTGCAGCGAGTTCACCGGCGTGCCGCTGCGCACGCTGCTGGAGCTTTGCGGCGCCGACCTCAAGCGCGGCAAGTTTGTGCTGGCCGAAGGCGCTGACGGCTCCGGCATGACGCGCACCATTCCCATGAGTCTCATCATGAGCGGCGAGGTGCTGGTCGCGTACGGGCAAAACGGTGAAATGCTGCGGCCTGAAAACGGCTATCCGCTGCGGCTCATCGTGCCTGGCGTGCAGGGCGTGAGCTGGGTGAAATACCTGCGCCGCATCGAGCTCGGGGACATGCCGTATGGCACCAAAGACGAGACCATCCATTACGTGGACCTGCAGCCCAGCGGCCTGCACCGCCAGTACACCAGCATCCAGGAAGTCAAGAGCGTCATCACCTCGCCCAGCGGCGGACAGGTGTTGCTCGACAAGGGCTTTCACACCATCACCGGCCTGGCCTGGAGCGGCCGCGGCAAGATCAAAAAAGTCGATGTCTCAACCGACGGCGGCCGCAACTGGCGGCCGGCGCGCATCGAAGGCCCGGTGCTCACCAAATGCCTCACGCGCTTTAACGCCGATTTTGTGTGGGACGGCAAACCTGCCATCTTCCAGAGCCGGGCGGTGGACGAAACCGGCCACGTCCAGCCCGACTATCACCAGCTCAGGCAGGTGCGCGCCTCGCGCAGCATCTATCACAACAACGCCATCCAGTCGTGGTCGCTGGAAGAAAACGGCGAGGTCAAAAATGTCCAGGTTTAAGGCCTCTTTGACGCTGCTGCGCCACGGCTTGCTGATGGTGGCCATGGGCATTTCCTGCGCGGCTTATTCACAAGGCCCGGCTAAAACTGCTGCTCAAACAGCGATGTCTGCCATCGGCCGCACGGCAACGCCGGCAGAAGTCAAGGCCTGGGACATCGACGTGCGACCCGACTTCAAGGGCCTGCCGAAAGGCCAGGGTTCGGTCAGGCAGGGTGAAGTGATCTGGGAAAGCAAATGTGCGTCGTGTCACGGCAGTTTTGGCGAGTCGTCCGAGGTCTTCACGCCGATTGCCGGCGGCACCACGGCGGACGACATCAAAAATGGCCGCGTCGACGGCCTGATGCCCGGCGCCAACCAGCCGCAGCGCACCACCCTGATGAAGGTCTCCACACTCTCGACCCTGTGGGACTACATCAACCGCGCCATGCCGTGGAATGCGCCCAAGACGCTGACGACTGACGAGGTCTACGCGGTGACCGCTTATGTGTTGAACCTCGGTAACATTCTTCCTGCCGACTACCTGCTCTCGGATAAAAACGTCCGCGAGGTGCAGGCCCTGTTGCCCAACCGCAATGGCACGACGACGGCCCACGCCATGTGGCCCGGCAGGGAGCTGGGCGGCACGACCAAACCGGACGTGCAGGGCTCGGCCTGTGTGACCCATTGCACCCCTGATGTGGTGATCAAAAGCTTCCTGCCCGACTACGCCCGAAATGCGCATGGCAACCTGGCAGAGCAGTCCCGCATGGTTGGCGCAAGCAGGGGCGCCGACACCACAAGACCGCCGCCCGCTGTTTTTGCGCAGAGCGCAGCGGCTGTTGCTGCCCCGGCAGCTGCAGCCAGAGCTGCACCGGCTTCAGGCGGGGCAACGACGGCAAGCGTCACGCCTGTCCTGCAGAAAAACGCCTGCCTGGCTTGCCACGGCATGAACAGCAAGCTTGTAGGCCCCGGCTTCAACGAGATCGCCGCCAAATATAAGGCCAGAGCCGACGCGGTGAATTACCTCTCGGGCAAAATCAGGTCTGGCGGGCAGGGCGTGTGGGGCGCGATTCCGATGCCGGCCCAGTCACTCAGTGAAGCCGATGCGGCGCAGGTCGCGCAGTGGCTTGCGCAAGGCATGCCGAAATAAGCCAGTTGGCTCGGTAGAAATCCCCTGTGAAACCCAACAGTTTTTGTGTCCAATAGTCAACAGTGTTCAAGTTTTTTCAGACAAAAGGAGTTCAACATGGAACGTCGTGATTTTCTCGCCAGCGGCTCAAGCGCCACCGCGCTGGCCCTGGCTGCGGCCTCGGGCTTGACGCCAGTCCATGCGCAAAACGCGCCCGGCTGGAACAAGGCCGCTTTTGAAACCAAGTCTTTGGCCGATGCCGCCAAGGCCCTGGGTGCAACCAGTGCGCCGGTCGAAAGCAAGGACCTCATTTTGCAGGCCCCTGAAATTGCCGAAAACGGGGCCGTGGTGCGTGTCGCGGCGCAAAGCAATATCGCCAACACCACGCAGATCTCGTTTGTGGTCGAGAAAAACCCGTTTGCCCTGGCCGCTGCGTTCGACATCCCCGCCGGCACCGACGCCAATGTCTCAACCAACGTCAAGATGGGCCAGTCGTCCAACGTCTACGCGCTGGCAAAGGCCGGCGACAAGTTCTTTTATGCAGTGAAAGAGGTCAAGGTAACCCTCGGTGGATGCGGCGGCTGATTCGCCTGTCCCGTTTGTTCAAGACCTACCCAACACTGAAGTCAGGAGAAATACATGTCAGATCCAATGAGAATCCGGGCCCAGGCCCAGGGCGATAAAACCACGGTTCGTGTGCTGGTGAGCCACGAAATGGAAAGCGGCCAGCGCCGCGATGCGGCCGGCAAACTGGTGCCCGCCTGGTTTATCCAGAACATCAACGCCACCTGGAACGGCAAAACAGTCATGAGCGCGCAGTGGGGCACGGCTGTGTCCAAGAACCCGTTTATCCAGTTCGCCTTCAAGGGCGGCAAGGCGGGTGAAAAAGTGGTCGTCAGCTGGGTGGACAACCGCGGCGACAAGCGCAGCGACGAAGCCGTCATCAGCTGATTGGCGAATGATCCGGCGCCGCAGCAACTCGTGCGGGGCTTGCAGTGACCTATAAAAATCCCCCTTGAGGAGAACACGATGAAACGGATCCGTTCACGCGGCCTGCCTTTGCTGGCACTGGCAGCGATGGCTGTGCTACCGATGACCACGTCGGCGCAAAAAACCACGGCCGAAGGCATCGCCGAATACCGCGCCATGCTGGCTGACGGCAACCCGGCCGAGCTGTATGAAGCCAAGGGCGAAGGCCTCTGGAAAGAAGCACGCGGCCCGAAAAAGGCCTCGCTTGAAAAGTGCGACCTGGGCAAGGGCCCCGGCGTCATCAAGGGGGCGTTTGTCGAGTTGCCGCGCTACTTTGCGGACACCAACCGTGTGCAGGATCTGGAGTCCCGCCTCCTGACCTGCATGGAGCAGCAGCAGGGCTTTAGCGCTCTTGAGATTGCCAAGACGCCATTTGGCTCGGGTGAGCAGAAAACCATCGAGTCGCTGGTGGCCTACATCTCGGGTGAGTCCCGCGACATGAAGTTCAATGTGCCGCAAACCCATGCCCAGGAAAAGCTGATGTACGAAGTCGGCAAGAAGGTGTTTTACCTGCGCGGCGGCCCGTATGACTTTTCATGCGCGTCCTGCCACGGTGCTGACGACAAGCGCGTGCGCCTGCAGGATTTGCCCAACCTGACCAAACAACCCGGCGCCGCCACCGGCTTTGGCGCCTGGCCGGCCTATCGCGTGTCCAGCGGCGACCTCTGGAGCATGCAGCGTCGTCTTAATGACTGCTACCGCCAGCAGCGCTTTCCCTTCCCGGGTTACGCGTCTGACGCCACCATTGCCCTCGGTGTGTTCATGGGTGTCAACAGCAAGGGCGGTGTTTCTACCGCTCCGGCCCTGAAACGCTGAGCGGGAGCATCAACATGAAAAAAACCATCAAACAAGCCGCAGCTGTTTCCATCAGCCTGGGCGTGGCCGTGCTGCTGGCCAGCTGCGCCATGGCGCCCACCTCGCAACAGGTGGAGGAGGCAACGGCGCAGGTCATGAAAAGCTCTTTCCGCGAGCAGGGCGATGCCAAGCTTGACCGGCTGGTGCAGGACGCGTCCAACCAGGCCTGCTCCGATGCGGCAGGCGCTGCGCTGGACGAGAAAGTCGCCAAGCCGATTGAAGAGGCCAACCTGAAGACCGTGAAGTTTCCGGCTGACGGCAAACTGATCGGCAACTGGGTGGAGGGCGAAAAAATCGCCCAGAACGGCCGCGGCCTGACCTGGAGCGACAAGGCCACCGACCCCAACGGCGGCAGCTGCTACAACTGCCACCAGATCAGCAAGGCCGAGCTGTCTTACGGCTCCATCGGCCCCAGCCTGTACAACTACGGCAAGCTGCGCGGCGTGAAAGATCCAGCGTCCAGCGACAGCAAACCCATCGTGGACTACACCTGGAGCAAGCTCTGGAACGCCAAGGCCTTCAATGCCTGTTCCGACATGCCGCGCTTCGGCCACGCCGGCATCCTGACGGAGCAGCAGTTGCGCGACGTGATGGCACTGCTGCTGGACCCCAGGTCGCCGGTGAACCAGTAAACACCAAGCCTGGCCGCTACTGCCGGTTGATGGCGGTTGGTGGCGGTTCAGGCGATTTTTAACGTACACGGCAAATATTTAACGTGTACGTTAAAAATTTGACATTTACGGCAAGTCTTGCTTTTTGAAAGTGCCTGGAGCCACTCAAACGGCTTAAAAGTGCCCAAAACAGGCTTTTTCAGGCATCAAATAGGCCCCCAGACCAATAGATACGGGCGTGAGCAGCTATTAATTCAGTAGTAAACCGCCTCTCCAGAACGCGCCCAACCACAAGGTAGCCGCCATGAACCTGTCCCGCCGAGAGTTTTCAAGTGTCATGGCTGCCGCCCTGGCCGCCGGCTTTCCGCTGCAACGGGATGCAAATGCCGCCCAGGCCGGCGCCTTGTACGACGTGCCGCGCACGGGCAATGTGCACCTGCTCCACATGACCGACTGCCACGCGCAGCTGATGCCCAGCTATTTTCGCGAGCCGTCGGTCAATCTGGGCGTTGGCAGCATGCGTGGCCAGTCGCCGCACCTGGTCGGCCAGCAACTGCTCAAGGCCGCAGGCATCAAGGCCGGCAGCGCAGAAGCCCACGCGCTGACCTATCTGGACTTTGAACGCGCCGCCCGCCAGTACGGCAAGGTGGGCGGTTTTGCGCACATGGCGACGCTGGTCAAACAGCTGCGGGCCTCGCGCCCCGGCGCCTTGCTGCTGGACGGTGGCGACACCTGGCAGGGCAGCGCTACGGCGCTCTGGACGCAGGGCCAGGACATGGTCGATGCCGCCAAACTGCTGGGCGTGGACATCATGACCGGCCACTGGGACTTCACCTACGGCCAGGACCGCATCAAGAAGATCGTCGAGGGCGACTTTGCCGGCAAGATCGACTTTCTGGCGCAAAACGTCAAGACCAGCGACTTCGGCGACCCGGTGTTCAAGCCTTATGTGATTAAAGAGATGAATGGCATCCCGGTCGCCATCGTCGGCCAGGCCTTTCCCTACACCCCGATTGCCAACCCCGCGTGGATGACGCCCGACTGGAGCTTTGGCATCCGTGAAACCGAGATGCAGGAGACCGTCAACGAGGCCCGGGCCAAGGGCGCGCAGGCCGTGGTGCTGCTCAGCCACAACGGCATGGACGTCGATTTGAAGATGGCCTCGCGCGTGACCGGCATAGACGCCATCCTGGGCGGCCACACGCATGATGGCGTGCCCAGGCCGGTCATCGTCAGCAACCCCGGCGGCAAGACCATCGTCACCAACGCGGGCAGCAACGGCAAATTCCTCGGCGTCCTCGATCTTGATGTGAAGGATAAAAAGGTCACGGGCTTCAGCTACCGCCTGTTGCCGGTATTCTCGAAACTGCTGCCTGCCGATGCGGCGATGAGCGCGCTGATCACGAAAGTGCGGGCGCCTTACGAGGCAAAACTTGGTGAAAAGCTCGCCACCACAGAAGGCACGCTGTACCGCCGCGGCAACTTCAACGGCAGCTTTGACCAGCTCATTCTTGACGGGCTGATGCAGGTGCGTGGCGCAGAAATCGGCTTTTCGCCCGGCTTCCGCTGGGGCACCTCGCTGCTGCCAGGCCAGGCCATCACGCGTGAGCACCTGATGGACCAGACCGCCATCACCTACCCCTGGACCACGCTGACCGACATGCGCGGCGACATGATCAAGACCATTCTGGAAGACGTGGCCGACAACCTCTTCAACCCCGACCCCTACTACCAGCAGGGCGGCGACATGGTGCGCACGGGCGGGCTGACCTACACCTGCGAGCCCGGCGCAGCGATGGGTTCCCGCATCCAGGACATGCGCCTCAAGGGAAAGCCGATCGAGGCCGATAAAACATACAAGGTGGCTGGCTGGGCGCCGGTGGCCGAAGCCAGCAAAAACGCCGGTCCGCCGGTCTGGGAGGTCATGGAAACGTACTTCAAGGCCCATAAAACCATCAAACCGGTCAAACCCAACACGCCAAAGCTGGTGGGTGTTGAGGGCAATCCGGGGCTGGCGGGCTAACCAGCCGTGCAACACCTCATGCCATCAATGCATGGGAATGCCGGGCGGTAAACATGCTTGAGGCCCATGGTTTCTTGGTCCTGCCACGGAACGGTGGCACAATTGAGGGTGTTTCTGAAGGCCCTTCCTGCCACAGTCGCATCCGCAAATCGGTCCAGCCGTGATAGCGGAAGGTTAATCAACACAGCCATATCCTGTTGTGGCCAGCTAATGTTTCCTCAAGGGAAACGGAGGTCAGCGAAAAATGAGTTCAAACCCGCAGTCACCTGCGTCTGCATCATCAATCTATGCCGCTTACAGCGGCAACACCTATCTCTTCGGCGGCAACGCGCCCTATGTCGAAGAGATGTACGAAAACTACCTCGCCAATCCCGGCAGCGTGCCCGACACCTGGCGCGAGTATTTCGACGCACTCCAGCATGTCCCCGCCGTTGATGGCAGCAATGCCAAAGACGTGCCGCACCTGCCCGTCATCAATGCATTTGCAGAGCTCGCCAAACAGGGCAAGACCACGACTGTGGTCGCCAGTGGCGCCGACTCCGAAATGGGCCGCAAGCGCACCGCCGTCCAGCAACTGATCGCCGCCTACCGCAACGTCGGCGCGCGCTGGGCCGACCTCGACCCGCTCAAGCGCACCGAGCGCGACAAGATTCCCGAACTGGAGCTGTCTTTCTACGGCTTCAGCGACGCAGACCAGGAAACGGTCTTCAACACCAGCAACACCTTCTTCGGCAAAGACACCATGAGCCTGCGCGAGCTCATGAATGCCCTGCGTGAAACGTATTGCGGCACGATTGGCGCAGAGACCAACTACATCACTGACCAGAACCAGAAGCGCTGGTGGCAGCAAAAGCTTGAAGCCATTCGCAGCAAGCCAAGCCTGTCCAAGGAAAAGAAGCTCCACATCCTCGACCGCCTGAGCGCGGCCGAAGGCCTGGAGCGTTTCCTCCACACCAAGTACGTCGGCCAGAAGCGCTTCTCGCTGGAAGGCGGCGAAAGCTTTATCGCCTCGATGGACGAGCTGATCCAGCGCGGCGGTGAAATCGGCGTGCAGGAAATCGTCATCGGCATGGCCCACCGCGGCCGCCTGAATGTGCTGGTCAATTCGCTGGGCAAGGTGCCTGCCGACCTGTTTGCCGAGTTCGACCACACCGCACCTGAAGACCTGCCCAGCGGTGACGTGAAGTACCACCAGGGTTTCAGCTCCGACGTGACGACGCCTGGCGGCCCTGTTCACCTGACGCTGGCGTTCAACCCGTCGCACCTTGAAATCGTGAACCCAGTCGTTGAAGGCTCGGTGCGTTCGCGCATGGACCGCCGCGCCGACCCCAAGGGCCTGCAGGTTCTGCCGGTGCTTGTACACGGCGACGCCGCCTTTGCAGGGCAGGGCGTTGTGATGGAAACGCTGGCGCTGGCCGAAACCCGCGGTTATTTCACCGGCGGTACGGTGCACATCGTCATCAACAACCAGATCGGTTTCACGACCTCTGACCCACGCGACAGTCGCTCGACGCTGTATTGCTCCGACGTCGTCAAGATGATCGAGGCGCCGGTGCTGCACGTCAACGGCGACGATCCTGAAGCCGTGGTGCTGGCCACCCAGCTCGCCCTCGAATTCCGCATGGAATTCCAGAAGGACGTCGTGGTCGACATCATCTGCTTCCGCAAACTGGGCCACAACGAGCAGGACACACCTGCGCTGACCCAGCCGCTGATGTACAAAAAGATTGCCCAGCACCCCGGCACCCGCAAGCTGTACGCAGACAAACTGTCGGCACAGGGCTTTGGCGACACACTGGGCGACGACATGGTAAAAGCCGTGCGCGCCGCACTCGACGCTGGCAAGAGCACGTTTGACCCCGTCATCACGAACTTCAAGAGCAAGTACGCGGTGGACTGGAGCCCTTATCTCGGCAAGAAGTGGACGGATGCCGGCGACACCGCCATCCCCATGGCCGAGTGGAAGCGCCTCGCTGAAAAAATCACGACCATCCCTGGTACCGTCACGCCGCACCAGCTGGTCAAGAAGGTCTATGACGACCGCGCAGCCATGGGCCGCGGTGATGTGCCGGTGGACTGGGGCATGGGTGAGCACATGGCCTTTGCCTCATTGGTGGCGAGCGGCTACCCCGTGCGTTTGTCAGGTGAAGATTGCGGCCGGGGCACCTTCACGCACCGCCATGCCGTCATCCATGACCAGAACCGCGAAAAGTTCGACACCGGTACCTATGTGCCGCTGCAAAACGTGGCCGATCAGCAGGCGCCGTTTGTGGTGATCGACTCCATCCTGTCGGAAGAAGCGGTGCTGGCGTTTGAATACGGCTATGCGTCGAATGACCCCAACACCCTGGTGATCTGGGAAGCGCAGTTTGGCGACTTCGCCAATGGCGCGCAGGTCGTCATTGACCAGTTCATCGCTTCCGGTGAAGTCAAGTGGGGCCGCGTCAACGGCATCACGCTGATGCTGCCGCACGGCTATGAAGGCCAGGGCCCCGAGCACAGCTCGGCACGCCTCGAGCGCTTCATGCAGCTGTCTGCCGACACCAACATGCAGGTGGTGCAGCCGACGACCGCCAGCCAGATCTTCCACGTGCTGCGCCGCCAGATGGTGCGCAACCTGCGCAAGCCGCTGGTCATCATGACGCCGAAGTCGCTGCTGCGTAACAAGGACGCGACCTCGCCGCTGTCCGAGTTCACCAAGGGTGGCTTCCAGACAGTGATCCCCGAGCAGAAGGAAGACGTCATCAGGAAGGCCGACAAGGTCAGGCGCATCGTGGCCTGCTCCGGCAAGGTGTACTACGACCTGGCCAAGAAGCGTGAAGAAAAAGGCCATGACGATACCGTGCTGATCCGTATCGAGCAGCTCTATCCCTTCCCGCACAAGGCGTTTGCAGCCGAGCTCAAGAAGTACCCCAACGCCACCGACATCGTGTGGTGCCAGGACGAGCCGCAAAACCAGGGCGCATGGTTCTTCGTGCAGCACTACATCCACGAAAACATGCTGGAAGGCCAGAAGCTGGGTTATTCCGGTCGTGCCGCTTCCGCGTCGCCTGCCGTGGGTTATTCGCACCTGCACCAGGAACAGCAAAAAGCGCTGGTTGAAGGCGCCTTTGGCAAGCTCAAGGGTTTTGTGCTGACCAAATAAGGTTGCTGCCCGCCCCACACAAACATACAAGAATCATTGAAAGAAATACATGGCTATCGTAGATGTCAAAGTTCCCCAGCTGTCTGAATCCGTGGCGGAAGCCACCATGCTGCAGTGGAAGAAAAAAGTCGGAGACGCAGTTGCCGTCGATGAAATCCTGATCGAAATCGAAACTGACAAGGTCGTGCTGGAAGTGCCCGCGCCTTCCGCTGGCGTCATCACCGAAATACTCGTGGCTGACGGCGGTACTGTGGCTGCCGAGCAGCTCATTGCCAAAATCGACACCGAAGGCAAGGGCGCTGCGGCTGCCCCTGCACCGGCTGCTGCAGCCGCAGCGGCTCCCGCTACTGCACAAGCCGCCGCGCCAGCTCCTGCGCCCGCTGCGACCGGTGGTTCCATGGCTGGCGTGCCCATGCCCGCCGCCGCCAAGCTGATGGCTGACAACAACATGGCTGCCGGCTCGGTTGCCGGCACCGGCAAGGACGGCCGCGTCACCAAGGGCGATGTACTGGGTGCTGCTGCGCAACCTGCAGCGGCTGCGATTCCTACAGGCGCGCCGACCAAGGCACTGCCGCAGGTGTCCGCACCTTCCCGTGCATCCGACCTGGGTGATCGACCAGAGCAGCGCGTGCCCATGAGCCGCCTGCGCGCCCGTATCGCCGAGCGCCTGCTGCAATCGCAATCGACCAACGCCATCCTGACCACCTTCAACGAGGTGAACATGGCCCCGGTCATGGACATGCGCAAGCGCTTCCAGGAAAAGTTTGAAAAAGAGTACGGCGTCAAGCTGGGCTTCATGAGCTTTTTCGTCAAGGCTGCGGTTCACGCCCTCAAGAAATACCCGGTGCTGAATGCGTCAGTAGACGGCAATGACGTGGTCTACCACGGCTACTTCGACATCGGCATCGCCGTCGGTTCGCCGCGCGGCCTGGTGGTGCCCATCCTGCGCAATGCAGACCAGATGAGCTTTGCCGATATTGAAAAGAAGATCGCTGAATTCGGCCAGAAGGCCAAAGACGGCAAGTTGGGCATTGAAGACATGACCGGCGGTACGTTCTCCATCAGCAATGGCGGCACCTTCGGTTCGATGATGTCCACCCCCATCATCAACCCGCCGCAGAGCGCCATCCTCGGCGTGCACGCGACGAAGGATCGCGCCATGGTCGAAAACGGCCAGGTCGTCGTCCGCCCGATGAACTACTTCGCCATGTCCTACGACCACCGCATCATCGACGGTCGCGAAGCCGTCCTGGGCCTGGTGGCGATGAAGGAAGCGCTGGAAGACCCGGCCCGCCTGCTGTTTGATATCTAAGGAGACGCAGATGTCAAAACAATTCGACGTGATCGTCATCGGCGGCGGTCCTGGTGGCTACATCGCCGCCATCCGCGCTGCGCAGCTGGGCTTTAACGTAGCCTGTATCGACGAGTGGAAGAACGCCAAGGGCGGACCGGCGCTGGGCGGTACCTGCACCAACGTGGGCTGCATTCCCTCCAAGGCCCTGCTGCAGTCTTCAGAGCACTATGAACAGGCCAGCCACCACTTTTCCGACCATGGCATCGAGGTCAGCGGCCTCAAGCTGGATGCCGCAAAAATGCTGGCGCGCAAGGACAACGTCGTCAAGCAGAACAACGACGGCATCGTTTACCTGTTCAAGAAGAACAAGGTCACGTTTTTTCATGGCCGCGGTTCTTTCGTAGCTGCGAAAGACGGCCTGTACGACATCAAGGTGGCTGGCGCTGCCGAAGAAACCATTTCAGGCAAACACATCATCGTGGCCACCGGCTCGAATGCCCGCGCATTGCCGGGTGCACCGTTTGATGAAGAAACCATCCTGTCGAACGACGGTGCCCTGCGCATCGGCGCCGTACCGAAGAAGCTGGGCCTGATCGGCTCCGGCGTGATCGGCCTGGAAATGGGCTCCGTCTGGCGCCGTCTGGGTGCTGAAGTCACTGTGCTGGAAGGCCTGCCGACCTTCCTCGGTGCGGTTGACCAGCAGATCGCCAGGGAAGCCAAAAAAGCTTTTGACAAGCAGGGCCTGAAGATTGCGCTGGGCGTGAAGGTCGGTGATGTCAAGAACAACGGCAAGAAGGGCGTGAGCATTGCCTACACCGATGCAAAGGGCGAAGCCCAGACGCTGGAAGTCGACAAGCTCATTATCTCCATCGGCCGCGTCGCCAACACCATCGGCCTGGCACCTGAGGCCGTGGGCCTGAAGCTGGACGAGCGCGGCGCAATTGTGGTCGATGGCGACTGCAAGACCAGCCTGCCCAATGTCTGGGCGATCGGCGACGTGGTGCGCGGCCCGATGCTGGCACACAAGGCCGAAGAAGAGGGCGTTGCCGTGGCCGAGCGTATTGCCGGCCAGCATGGGCATGTCAACTTCAACACCATTCCCTGGGTGATCTACACCAACCCCGAGATTGCATGGGTTGGCCAGACCGAAGAACAGCTCAAGGCTGCGGGCCGAGCCTACAAGGCGGGCACCTTTCCCTTCCTGGCAAATGGTCGTGCACGTGCATTGGGTGACACCACCGGCATGGTGAAGATGCTGGCCGATGCGGCGACCGACGAGATTCTCGGCGTGCACATCGTTGGCCCGATGGCCAGCGAGCTGATTGCCGAATGTGTGGTGGCAATGGAGTTCCGCGCCAGCAGCGAAGACATTGCCCGCATCTGCCATGCCCATCCATCGCTGAGCGAAGCCACCAAAGAGGCGGCGCTGGCGGTGGATAAACGCACGCTGAACTTCTAAGCGGCATCGACGGGTGACAGGTCCGGTTCGCGCAGCCTACGAGGCTGAGCTTTTAGCGCGGGGTTACGCGAGTGACCCCGCCCAGTTGCGGGCCGTAGAGGCGCTGGAGCGTTGCGCCAGCGAATGGGCGGAGTTCAAGGCACAGCGCTCCAATGCCTTCAAGAAGCTGATCAACCGCCCGCAGATCCCCCGGGGGGTCTACATGTTTGGTGGGGTGGGGCGCGGCAAGAGCTTCCTCATGGATTGCTTTTTCAACGCCGTGCCCCTCAACCGCAAGACCCGGCTGCATTTTCACGAGTTCATGCGTGAGGTGCACCGTGAGCTGCGTGATCTGCAAGGTACGGCTGACCCCCTGGACGAGCTTGGCAAGCGCATGTCCAAACGCTATCGCCTGATTTGCTTCGACGAGTTCCATGTCGCCGACATCACCGATGCGCTCATCCTTCACCGCCTGTTGGCGGCGCTGTTTGATAACGGCGTCGGCTTTGTGACGACGTCGAACTTCCAACCCGACGGTCTGTACCCCAACGGCATGCATCGCGACCGTGTGCTACCGGCAATTGAGCTCTTGAAAGACAGGCTTGAAATTGTCAATGTTGACAACGGTACGGACTATCGCCGCCGCACGATGGAGCTGTTGACGCTGTATCACATGCCCCTTGGCGCGAAGGCTGATGCCGAGATGAGGGACTCCTTCAACAAACTGGCCGAATCGCCGGACGAAAATCCGGTACTGCATATTGAATCAAGGCAAATTCAGGCCAGGCGCAAGGCTGGTGGGCTGGTCTGGTTTGACTTCAAGACCCTGTGCGGCGGCCCCAGGTCGCAGAACGACTACCTTGAAATTGCGACACAGTTCCATACGGTTTTCCTGAGTGATGTGCCTGCCATGCCCCTCAGGATGTCTTCTGAAGCCAGGCGCTTTACATGGCTGATAGACGTGCTTTACGACAGGCGAGTAAAACTCATCATGTCGGCACAGGTCGGGCCTGACGCGTTGTACACGGAAGGACCACTGGCCCACGAATTTCCCCGAACTGTTTCACGACTGGAGGAAATGCAGTCTGCCGAATACCTGGCGCTTGAGCGCCGGGATGTAGACACAACATTGACATGAAGAAGTTTTTCTCTTTGATGCTATTGCTGGTGGGGTTTGTTGCACAGGCGCAGCTTGCGCCACCCGCCGCCCCCGCATCGGCCTCAATGGCTGAGGTGGAACGCGCGCGTATCAATTCCGAACGTGCACGTCTGGAGGCGGGCTTCTCTGCGGAGGAAGCCGCCTGCTATAAAAAATTCCTGGTGAACAATTGCCTGGATGGCATCAAGCCCAGGCGCCGTGAAGCGATGGCCGATTTAAGGCGGCAGGAAGTGTCCCTCGACGAGCAGGACAGAAAAGCCCGCGCGGCAGAGCAGATCCGCAAGACCGAAGAAAAGTCTTCTGCAGAGAAGCAGCAGGAGGCTGCAGACAGGCGCGCCTCGGCGCTGAAAGACTTCGATGAACGCATGGCGCGGGATCAGCAGAAAAATGCCGATCGTGAGATCGTGAAGTCGAATGTGAAGAGCAATGCTGACTCAGCTGCCAGCAGGCTGACCAGCAACCAGCAAAAAGCATCCGGCCGCTCTATCAAGCAGGCTGAAAGCGCCGAAGAAGTCCGCAAATTCAACGAACGGCAGGAAAAAGCCAAAGAGCGGCAGGCCAGGCATGAGCGTGACGAGAAGGCCCGGACCTCCCCGCCTGCCAAGTCCCTGCCGCAGCCTGATTAGCGTTTGCGCCGTTTCCCGCCCTCGAGCGGTTGCATGGCTGTGACCCTCGACTAAAATCGGCATGCGATTTGTAACACTTTGCAAACGCACGCTGATTTGACCACCCCACCTCCATCACCCCAACCGGAAACCAAGCTCTTTCGCGAGGAAGTCCTGGAAGCGCGTAGCGCCAGCGCATTGGGTCAGATTGTCCTGAACCCGCGTGTCTCAATGTCGTGGTTTGCCGGGGTTTCCGCGGTCATTGGACTGACAGTTGTGCTCTTCATGACTCTGGGAAGTTACACCCGCCGATCAACGGTCACTGGTCAGCTGGTGCCGTCAGCGGGTGTGATTCGTGTTTTCACGCCGCAACCGGGGGTGGTGATCGCAAAGGCCGTTGTCGAGGGGCAGGCGGTCAAGAAGGGTGATGTGCTTTATGTTCTGAGCAGTGATCGTGTCGGCTCCGGATCGCGTGAGATACAGATGGACATAGGCGCACAGGTTGATGAGCGGAAAAAATCGCTCGAAGCCGAGATGGCCAGAAACCGCACGGTTGAGACCGGCGACGTCAGCCTGCTGGAGCGCAGGGTGGGCATACTCCGCGCTGAAGCCGCTGCCGTGCAAGGCCAGCTGGAGCAGCAGCAGATACGCCTGAAAATTGCCCAGGACGCGCGCAGCCGCTACCAGGGTCTTGCAGACCAGGACTACATACCGCGCGAGCAGCTCTACCAGAAAGAGGCGGAGCTCAGTGAGCAGCAGTCCAGGATGCAGCAGCTGCAGCGAGAGGCACTTACCGGGCAGCGTGAGCTGGCGACCGCAGTGCGCGAAATCGAGGCGACGCGCATGCGCTTTGCGAATCAGAATTCGCTTCTACAGCGCAGTATTTCCTCGGCCCAGCAGGAACTGACCGAAGTTGAAGGCAGGCGGCGCGTGGTGATAACAGCCCCTGAAGCGGGCAAAGCGACCCTGGTGGCCGGGGAAGTCGGGCAGGCCGTGGATACGACACGACCGCTTGTGAATGTGGTCCCGCAGGACGGCAAACTTGAAGCACGACTCTACGCACCGAGCCGCACGATTGGTTTTATTCGCAAGGGCGACGCGGTGCTTGTGCGCTACCAGTCCTATCCGTTCCAGAAATTTGGCCAGTACGAAGGGGTGGTCGAGTCTGTATCCAATGCTTCCGTTCCCGCGACAGAACAGATTGGTTTTACCCTTCCGGATACGCCGGCCGGTGAGCCGGTGTTTTCAATCACCGTCAGGCTGAACCAGCAGAGCGTTAAAACCTATGGCAAGGAGTTGCCCCTGCAGGCCGGTATGCGGCTGGATGCCGACATCCTCCAGGAAACACGGCGTCTGTATGAGTGGATGCTGGAGCCGCTCTACAGCATCTCCGGTCGCATGTGATGTTGAACAAGGACGCCCGTGGCCTGGATTGAATCGCTGTCTTTGGGCTTGCGCCGCCGCCTGCCCGTCATTCTGCAGACAGAAGCTGCCGAATGCGGACTGGCTTGCCTGGCCATGGTGCTCGGCTACCACGGCGTCATCACCGACCTGGCGACGCTGCGCGCGCGTCATGCCATCTCCATGAAGGGCATCACGCTGGGGTCGCTGGGAAAACTTGCGCAGGAGGAAAAACTCGGCTTTCGGGCCGTACGGCTGGATCTTGCAGATATTGATAAATTGCGCCTGCCGGCCATCCTTCACTGGGATCTGAATCACTTCGTCGTCCTCAGGGAGGTGTCCAGTGGCGGTGTGATCATCCACGACCCGGATGTCGGGGAGCGCAAATTTCGTCTCGACGAGGTGTCCCAGCGGTTTACCGGCGTGGCGCTTGAGTTATGGCCAGATCCCGGCTTTGAGCCGCGCAAGGAAAAGACAGCGATTTCGCTTGGGCAATTGATAGGGCAGGTTTCGGGGTTCCTTCCTTCGCTGGCTCAGCTGTTGACGCTTTCGCTGGTGCTTCAGGTGTTTGTCCTCGTCAGTCCGCTGTTCATGCAACTGATCGTGGACCAGGTGATCGTGTCGCGCGACACCAATCTGCTGACGACGCTGGCCTTGGGGTTTCTGCTGCTGCTGCTGATCCAGCAGGGAATCGGCCTGGTGCGCAGCTGGCTCCTGCTGTCCATCAGCACGTCGGTGAGGGTGCAGTGGAAGGCCAACATCTTCAGCCACCTGCTGCGCCTGCCGCTCGAATACTTCCAGAAGCGGCATCTGGGCGATATTGTTTCCCGTACCAATTCCATAGATGAGATCCAGCGCGTATTGACAGGCGCTTTTGTCGAAGCATTGTTCGACGGGTTGATGGTCATCCTGACGCTGGGGATGATGTTTCTCTACAACCCCAGCCTGGCATGGATTTCAGTTTTGGCGGTCGCCCTGTATCTGGGTCTGCGCCTGGTGTGGTTCAAGCCGCTGTACCGTGCGACCGAAGAGCAGATCGTGCGTGCCGCAACGCTGTCGACGCATTACCTTGAAACCATACGCGGCATGCGGACCATCAAGCTGTTTTCCAGGCAGCTGGTGCGCCGCGATGCCTGGCAGACGCTGCTGGTCAACGAGACAAACGCATCCCTGAAGATCCAGAAGCTGCGTATTTTCTACGGTCTCGCCAGAACAACGTTAAGCGGTGTTTTTAATATTGTCCTGCTGTGGGCAGGGGCGACGCAGATTCTTTCAGGCAACCTCAGCGTCGGCATGCTGGTCGCTTTTCTGGCTTATCGCAGCCAGTTTGATGCGCGTTTTACCGGACTGGTTGATCAGTTCATGGATCTGAAAATGCTGGCCCTCTACGGTGAGCGCCTTGCGGACGTTGTGCTGACGCCGGCTGAAGTCAACACGCGCCGGACGCTGACAGACCAGTCCTCCCCGCAGGCACCGGAAATACGGGTTGAAAATCTCTGCTTTCGTTATGCGGAGCAGGATCCCTGGGTGCTGAACGGCTTGAGCATGGTGATCAGGCCGGGCGAGGCCGTTGCCATTACCGGGTCTTCAGGCTGTGGCAAAACAACACTGGCAAACCTGTTGCTGGGCGTGCTGAAACCGACGTCTGGAAGCATTCATATCGGCGGTGTGCCGCTTGAGCACATGGGCCACGAGGTATGGCGGAACATGGTGGGTACGGTGATGCAGGACGACACCCTTTTTTCCGGCTCTATTGCTGAAAATATCTGTTTCTTTGATCCGCGACCCGACCATTTTTATATTGAGGAGTGCGCCAGGCTTGCCGCCATTGACTCGGACATCGCGGCCATGCCTATGGGGTACCAGACGCTGGTGGGCGATATGGGTACGGTACTTTCGGGCGGGCAGAAACAACGGGTGACATTAGCTCGGGCCCTGTACAAAAAGCCGCAGGTACTGATCCTGGACGAAGCCACCAGCCACCTTGACGTGAGGCGTGAAATGCAGGTCAATGCATCGATCGCAGGCCTCAACATCACCCGCATTGTCATCGCACACAGGCCCGAAACCATAGGTGCCGCACAACGGGTGATTGAAATGAACAGGGGCCGCGTGGTTTATGACGGATCTCCGGAAGGCTATTTTGCGCAGGTCGAGCTGGATGCACGGTTGCAGCCGGTGTTGCCTTCGTGAAAGCCCGTGACGTCAGCTTGAAGCAGATGGCCGGGCTGGTTGCCCTGGCGCTCGCCTCGCAGGCTGGAAGCGCGCATGCCCAGCCTGTCGCTGATGGAGGCGTGCCGCTTCGGATGGACCGCGCCCTGAACCTCGCGACCAGTGCGCGAAATATCGCGTCATCCGCATCCTCTGCGGGAGGGGGGCGGACTGGCCCGACTCCGGCCCCGTCAAACGAAGATGCCGCGCCGGATTTCATCAGCATGTCGGAGCCCGGTAGCGTGTCCTGCCGGGAGATTTCTTCAGAGACGCTCAAGCGGCTGACGTTGCTGGATACCGTGAAGCATGTGCTTTGCAAGACACCGCTGTACAACCAGGCGATCCTGCTGGTAGACGAACAGCAGGCCGGTGTCGACCTGGCAAAGTCGGCCTACAGGCCCCGGATGTCTGCCAATGCGGAACTGGCAACCAACCGCATCCCGGTGAGCAACAGTGGCTCAGGCTCCCTGAGTGCAAGTGGCACCGGTTCCCTTGGTGTTTCCTGGGTCTTGTTTGATTCGGGTGTAAGGGCTGCAAACCTTGAGCAATCAAGACAGACACTCAGTTCTGCCCGCGCTGCGCAGCAAAATGCAGCATTGAATACGGTTAACGAGGCATTGCGCCTGTATGTGGAGGCCGCAGCTGCTTTTTCCCGCCTCGAGGCGCTCAGGGAGACCGAGACCGTTGCACGCCAGAGCCTTCAGGTCGCACAAGCCAAATACGACGCCCAGGTGGCATCGCTCTCCGAAAAGCTTCAAACGCAGACTGCGCTTGCTCAGGCAACACTCGACCGCGTGCGGGGGGAGGGTGTATGGGAGACTGCACGCGGGGTTCTGGCTGTGGGTATGGGTTTTCCGGTTGCGACGGACCTTGAACTGTCCCCCCTCCTGGAGGCCTTTCCTGTGACAGGGGCGCGCAGATTCGATATGGAATGGCTCGACAGCGTAAAGCGCGATCACCCCAGGCTCAGGGGAGCCCGCGCCGATGTTCTGGCGTTGAATTCCCGCCTTGAATCTGTCCGTGCTGAAGATGGTGTGAACGTGTCGCTTGCTCTGGGCGCAGGCAGTACCCGGGATTTCAGTGCTCGCGGCGGAAGGGTTGACAGCAGCGTGAGTGGATCGGTTGTTGCCAGCATTCCGCTGTTCAACAAGGCAGAACAACAGGCGCGTGAGGGCCAGATTCTGGCGCAGATAGGAAGCCGTAAAGAGGCGATTCTGCAGGCTGAAAGGGAGGTGGAGTCTGACCTCTGGAGAAACGTCAAGTTGCTGGAATCCGAAACCCAGAATCTGGATGCGGCCAACGTGTTGTTGTCTTCCGCCATTCAGAGTTACCGGATCACTCTTGGCCGCTACAAGGCCGGGGTGGGCTCAATACTGGAGCTGATTGCAACGCAGGTTGCGCTAGCCAGCGCACGGTCACAATTTGCGCAGGCCCGAATTTCACAGGCACAAGCCCGGTTGAGGCTTGAGGTCGCAGCTGGTCGAATATTGTTGCGCAAATAAAAAAGCCACCCTGAGGTGGCTTTTCGGGATATTTGGCTTTGCAGCCAATCAGCCGTTGGCGGGTGGTGGTGGGGGAGGCGGTGGAGTCACCGCACTGCCGCTGCTGCTATTGCTGCTGTTGCTCTTGTTGCAACCGCCACCGCTGGATTGTTTGCCACCGGATTTTTTCTTGCCGGGAGCTTTTGCCTTTGGGCGACCACATCCGCCGGCAACCATTTCCATTTCTTCGAGTGTGAGGATACGCATGTTTTTCCTTTAATCAACTTTAGAGATTCGCCAAAGCTCTCGTACGTTTGTTTTCAGGATTCACTGCCTCGCTGATCAAACGTCAGACATAAATGTAAAGAAAAAAGAACAAAAACGCAATTTGTTACAGATGAATTAATATTCTTTAGCCTCTTTTATGGTGATTTCCGGTAATTAGTCTCAAAAATTCAGCTTCTATGGGCGATGTACGCTGTTTCAACGTCATAACTGACGCGAATTTGTTTATGTGTGGGGCGTGTTGTAAACGACATGGTCAGTGAGGGGTTGCTGTAATCGCGTAGCAGAGGCGGGCGCGCTGCGCTGAAGTACACGCTGGAGTTCTCATAAATCTCATTCGACCCTGCCAGTCCCACCTCTTCCCAGTGACTGCACACCTGTATCAGGCAGGGGGCGTGGGTCACGCCCAGTTGCCGCAGGGCCATCGCGCGGTGATAACCGTTGTTCAACACCATGCGTGGTCCATAGCGGACAACATTGAGTACGTTGGTTGTAAATCCGACACTTAGGGCAATCACTGCCTGAGCATGGCCGCTGACGGAAAAGTCTTTGATATCGGCTGGCTTGATGACCTGTGCGCCCAGAAAGCGGGCATCGTGCGATCCGGAATTGAAGATGAGGCGACCATCTTCCTCAAGTGCCGCGTGAAAGCTGCTGGTATCTGCAGTCAGGGGCAAGCACAGCCGGGCCAGCACTTCTTCCGACACCTGCCTGGGGAGCGAGTCGGTCATTTTTTGCAGGCTGGATTGAGTCACATGTTGCTGGTAGACCACCAGTTTGTCCAGCTCTACCATGCCAAAGGCCACGGGCACGGCCTGAAATGAGGCCCGGAAGTGCGGCAGTACCACCAACTGGTCGACATGCGATTGAAGAAAGGGCGTGAGCGGCATGACCTCGGGCCTGTCGGCTACGCCTGCTTCCGACTCCTGCAGGTCGACAAATATCTTGGATGCTTCGCGCCAGGTATCTACAAGCTCACCCTTGTCCATGTCAGGTCCGCCAACAGCGCGTTTGCGGACGAAATCAAGGAAGTCGGCGAGCCGGGTGACACCCATGAGACAAAGCTCTTCGTCATATTCGCCTGGGGGCATGGTGTTGTTCGGGCGCGCATTTGACATCATGAAGGCGATTGTAGGCAAGCCATGGCCTTCGTCCCCCGGCCTTGGTCGAGCCTTTACTGCCCTGCGTTGCCGTCAGTGCACCGGCGAAGTTTGATGTGCGCTGCCAGGCCACCCGAAGCCGTATTGGCCAAACCAAAGATCCCGCCCATACGCTGTATGGTCTTGTCAACAATTGCCAGTCCCAATCCGGCTCCGGTGGCTGCGGTGCGTGCAGCATCGCCGCGGAAAAACGGGCGCGTGAGTTTCGGCAGTGTTTCCGGCGACACGCCCATTCCGTGGTCGCGCACCTTGATCAAAACCCACTGGTCGCGCGCTTTTGCTGCAATGTCGACGATGGCGATACCGGTTTCTGGCGTTTTCCCGTATCGTCGGGCATTTTCTATGAGGTTGGAAATGACCCGCAGAAGCTCAATCTCATCGGCCAGCACATTGAGGTTGTCCGGCATCGTGATCGTGATTTTCATGTCTTCGTCGTCTGCCACGGCATAAACAGCGGCTTCTACAACGGCATTGAGGGATACAGGCGCCAACTGGGCCGGGTCTGGCCTGGCGTAGTCCAGGAATTTGTCAATGATGGCGTCCAGCTGCGATATGTCTGCAGCCATATGGGCACGCGCATCCTCATCGGACACGCTCATTTCCGTCTCAAGCCTGAGCCGTGCCAAAGGCGTGCGCAGGTCGTGGGAGATACCGGCAAGCATGATGACGCGGTCCTGCTCGATCTTTGAGAGTTGCTCGGCCATGCGGTTAAAGCCGATGTTGACCTCACGAATCTCGCTTGTCGCTGCCTTTTCATCCAGCAGGCTGGCATCAAAATCACCGTCGCGCATGCGGCTGGCTGCAAACGACAGCTGCTTCAGGGGCCGATTGATCAGGCGTGCAATAAATGCGGCGCCTGCCAGGGACAGTACCGCAGCCGTGATGAGCCAGATGACCCATGTGCTGCCCCTTGACGGGCCTACCCGTGATAGGTCGGTGAGCAGCCAGAACGAATCCTTGTCGATGGTGAATCCCACCCACAGGCCTTTTTCGCCATTGACGCTGCTTGCGACGATGGTGCTGGCGCCAAGTCGGGTTTTGAGTTCTTCCGTAATGCGTTCGCCCAGATCGTCACCTTCAAAGACTTCAAACCTGTCTTTGGGTTCATGCATGGTGATTCGCACCCGCTCTTCATCTGCAAGCGTTTTGATGAGTGAAACGCGTGCAATGGCATCCGAATACCGAAGGGCGGCGCGACTCAGGTTGACGAGGGACGCGAGTTGCTGGGCGCTCTGCACTGCACGGGGCTCCGACTCCAGTGAGCGGAAAGTCTGCAACCAGGCAACGATAGAGCCAAAAAGAAGCAGCGCCAGGAAAAAGAAGGTACGCCAGAAAAGGCTGAATCCCCGGCGCGGACGTAACTCAAGCGGTGCCGGGGCGGTTTCAAGCGGTGCGGGGCTGGTGATATCCATTGAGATTTTGGGGGCTCACGCGTTTTATGGTCCGCATGGAGTTTATGCGTGAGCTCGAAGTCCGTAAATCCAAAGCAGGCCCAAGGGTCAACGAATCCCCGGTAACCCTAGTTTGTACCGTCCGGTACAAAGACATAACCCACGCCCCAGACTGTCTGAATATAGCGTGGGACTGCCGCATCCACTTCGATGAGCTTGCGCAGGCGCGACACCTGGACGTCCAGGCTCCGGTCGAATGGCTCGAACTCACGCCCACGCGCAAGCTGTGCCAGTTTTTCGCGCGACAGCGGCTGCCTGGGGTGGCGAACCAGGGTTTTCAGCATGGCGAACTCACCTGTCGTCAGCGGCAGTTCCTCACCATTTTTGTGCAGCGTTCGCAGGCCCATGTCGAATGAGAACGGACCAAAGGTGATGATTTCCTGGTCAATCGAGGGCGCACCGGGTACTTCTGCCGTCGGGCGGCGCCTGAGTACGGCGTGAATGCGGGCCAGCAGTTCGCGCGGGTTGAACGGCTTGGAGAGGTAATCGTCGGCACCGACTTCCAGTCCGACGATGCGGTCTACGTCTTCACCCTTGGCCGTCAGCATGATGATAGGTGTTTTGTCATTGGCTGCGCGAAGGCGGCGGCATATCGACAGGCCATCTTCGCCAGGCATCATCAAATCCAGCACGATCAGATCGACTGCATCGCGCAGCATGATCCGGTTCAGCGCTTTGCTGTCTTCTGCCAGGATGACTTCAAAGCCTTCCTGTGCCAGGTAGCGCCGGAGCAGGTCACGTATACGGGCATCGTCATCAAGGATAAGGATTTTGTCGGCTCGGGCAGTGGTGGTAGCTTGGTTCATGTTGTTCCGGTAATTTGTAACAAGGCCATTTTGAGGTCTGAAAGCGCGTGATGTGGCATTTTTCAGTCACTTTGACACACTGTTACAAAGCTTGCGTTGAAAACCTGTTTTATAAGTTCATCCCGGCGCACTCGCGTGTAGTCTGAATTCGCCAATTGATAAAACAGCTGACAAGGCCGTGCAGAATATCCCGCTCCATGCTGACGCTGCCTCCGGGCCAGTGCTGAGGTGTTCCCAATTTACCAAAGAAGAGTTTCCAATGTACCTGTCAAAATCGATTGCCGCTGCTGTCTTGCTGGTTTGTTCGACCGGTGTTTTTGCCCAGACCATCCTGTCCCGCGAGCCGCTTCAAAACGTAGCCCAACTGTCTGCCAGCGGATCCGTGGAGGTGCAGCAGGATGTGTTGTCCATCTCGATGAGCACGACCCGGGACGGCACCGACGCGGGCCTTGTTCAAACCCAGCTCAAACAGGCACTTGACGCCGCTTTGGCGCAGGCGCGGCCGGCAGTTCTGCCCGGCCAGCTGGATCTGAGGACCGGCAATTTCAGCTTGTATCCGCGCTATGGCAAAGACGGGAAAATTAACGGGTGGCAAGGCTCTACCGAACTCGTTCTTGAAGGCAGGGACTTTGCGAGGATCACCGCCACTGCGGGCAAAATCCAGACGCTGACCCTGGGCAATGTCAGTTTTTCCCTGAGTCGGGAGCAGCGCGCAAAAGTTGAAGGTGAGGCGCAAACGCTGGGTATCGAGCGATTCAAGTCGAAGGCTGCAGAGATCACGCGTGGATTCGGCTTTACCAGCTTCACGCTTCGGGAGGTTTCCATCAATTCGAATGACCAGGGCCCTGTTCCCCGTCCGCGAATGATGGCCATGCAGGCCAAGTCAGAGATGCAGGATGCGCCGGTATCCGTGGAGGCTGGCAAAAGCACGGTGATGGTCAATGTCAGCGGATCTGTCCAGATGCGCTGATTTGCAAGGTGCGAGCACGGCCATGGTCACCCTGACCGTTTTCACCATCGCGCTGTTTCGCAGCCTTTCCGCCGCCGGATGACGATGACTCGTAGATGGTCATATAACCAGTTGAAGCCGAAGGTGTAGGGCAGGAAGAACAGAACGATGCCAATGTCCAGCACAAACGCCTCCCACAAGCCGATGTCCAGCCACCACGCCGCGAGGGGCACAACAGCCAGAATCAGCCCTGCTTCAAACAGCAGCGCGTGAACAGCGCGCACCACCGGTGTGCGATGAAAACCCATGCGCTGTTGGCCTGCATCAAAAAAGGCGTTAAAGGTCATGTTCCAGACCATCGCCAACAGCGAGATCATCAAGGTCAGCAGTCCGATGTGCGCCAGCGGATAGCCCAGCAGCCACGCGCCTGCGGGCGCGCAGATACCAATGGCCACCACCTCAAAAGCAAGGGCGTGCAAAAAGCGTTCTTTGGGTGATTTGGGAAATTCGGTGGTCATTGGCAGAGGTCTTTTTATGGCTATTTTTATAGATTTATTCAATGGATTAAAATTAATATCCATCGTAAAAATAGATAAATAGCGTCCATGCGCCATTCCCCTGAAGCCCTCACCGCCTTCGCCGAGTGTGCTGCACTGGGGTCTTTTTCTGCTGCTGCCCGCAAGCTCGGGAAAAGCCAGTCCACCATCAGCAGTGCCATCGCCAATCTGGAGGTTGATCTCGGTCTGCTTCTCTTTGATCGCAGCAGCCGTAAACCGGCCCTGACTGCCAACGGCCAGGCCCTGCTCGGAAAAGTCAGGGAAATTCTGGCTGCCAGTGATCGGCTGGACCTTGCGGCAAGCCAGCTGGGCGCAGGCCTGGAGGCGAGGCTGAGTGTGGTCTGGTCTGACACCTACCAGTCAGACCGGTTTGAGGAAATGCTGGGCGCTTTTGAGCATCGTTTTCCCGACCTCGAGTTTGAATGCCTCATCGCCGAGCATGGTGACCTTGTGTCACTGGTGCAAACTGGCCGGGCGCAGATCGGTGTGGTGGGAGCGCAGGCTTCCTATCCGCCAGATATTGGCGCCGCAACGATTGCCGAGCAATCCGAGATCACGCTCTTTGCTGCCGTATCGCACCCTTTGTCCGGGATGACGGACATCACCCCGGGCACCTTGCGCAAGTTCAGGGAACTGCGTCTGGCCACCTACCTTGAGCCCAGTTCCGTGAAGGGTTTGCCTGACATCGGCCAGTCATGGTCAGCACCCAGCTACCTCATGCTGCTGGAAATGGCCGTGCTTGGCTTCGGCTGGGCGGCGATCCCGCGCTGGATGGTCAGCCGCTTTGCAGAGAAAAAATTAAAGGAACTTGATGCACGCGGCTGGCCCCGGCGCGTCCCCGTTGATGCGGTCTGGTCTCGCCAGCGCGTACTGGGCCGCGCCGGCACCTGGCTGCTGCAGGAGATGCTGGCAGCTTCTGCAGTATCCGGGCAGGCATAAAAAAACCTGCAGGCCCGTGAAGGCGTGCAGGTGTGAGGCCAGGAATACTCCGTCGCAAAAATCTAGAAGTGGTAGCGCACGCCCACGGTGGTGGTGTTGAGGCGTTCGCGGCTACCGCCGTTGTAGCGCGGGTTGTATTCGTCATATTGCAGGACGGCAGACCATGCAGGCGTGAAGTTCCATTCGGCGCCAATGCCGTAGGAAACGTCGAAGCGGCTGTCGCGCCCGCCGGCCACACCGCTTGCGGGAGCCGTAGAGACGTCAGTGCGGATATAGCTGCCGCCGAGACGGCCGAGCAGGTTGAAAGACTGGGTGAGTGGCACCTTGCCCACCAGGCTCAGGCTGATGCCGTTGGCTGTGGTGGACCCGCCGAAACGGTTGACGCGACCGAAGTCGTTGTAGCCCAACTCGAAACCAAAGTTGTTGTTGAAATAGCTGCCGCCATACAGGCTGTAGGCGTTGTTGTTGCGGTCATTGATAAAACCGCCGAGGCCAGGCGTACGGTCGCCATAGCGCGAACGGCCGCCATTAAAGCCAATGTAAGCGGAGCCGGGCGCATACATGGAGTAACCACTCGAAGTGGATGAGGTCTGGCTGGTCTGCGCCTGTGCGCTCACGGTGATGGTCAAAAATCCGGCCGCGAGGGCAAGACCCGTCAAAGTCCGGGCAAGAATGGTTTTTTTCACGATGCGTCCTTAGGAATATGGCGTGGTTTTCAAATTCAACGCTCCACAGTTGCTGGAGGTCAATGGACTGTATTTGCACGCAAGAGCGCCCTATGTAGGTGCGGCAAAGCGGTGCTTGTAGGACGCGACTGACTTTGCAAGGCGTGAAGCGTGTCGTGGCTGCCTTTCACGCCTGAGTGCACAATCGCGAGATGACTTTACCGGTGCAGTTTGTTCGCCATGTGGAAGGAAGCTCCGCCCTTGTGCTTGATTCGCCGCACAGTGGTACGGCCTACCCTCCGGATTTCAGGCATGCCTGCGATATGGCGGTATTGAGGCGTGCGGAAGACACCCACGTTGAAAAACTTTACGACTTTGCGCCCGGGCTTGGGGTGCACTGGGTAGAAGCGTTGTTTCCGCGAAGCTATCTTGATGCCAACCGCAACACGACCGAAGTGGATGTCATGCTCTTTGATGAGCGCTGGCCCGGTGCCGTGGAAACGGATGCCCGCATCATGTCCAAGGTCCGCCTCGGCAAGGGACTGATCTGGCGAACCACGGATGACGGCCAGCCGCTCTACGACCGCAAGCTCTCGGTTGCGGAGGTCGTGGCGCGCATTGAGCAATGCTGGATGCCCTACCACGCGGCAGTGGAAGCCTCGATTGCACGGGCGCACCGCGCGCATGGTTACAGCATCCACATCAATTGCCATTCCATGCCGGCGCTTGCGTCCAGCCACGCGACAGATTTTCCCGGGGAAGCGCATGCTGATTTTGTCGTCGGTGACCGGGATGGCACGACTGCGGCCCCGGCGCTGTCGCTGCAGATTTGCGACTACCTTCGTTCGCTGGGCTACAGCGTTGCCTATAACCATCCCTACAAGGGCGTCGAGCTGGTCAGGCGCTACAGCGATCCGGCTGGTCAGCGTCACAGCATCCAGCTCGAGATCAACCGCAAGTTGTATATGGACGAGCAGACGCTTGAAATGACGCAGGACTTCGCCATGCTCAAGGGCCATTTGCATTCGCTGGTGGAGCGTCTGCTGGCAACTGATCCCCGTTTGCTTTAGCGCTGGAGTTATTGATGGAGCAACTCGATTGTGTGGTGCTGGGCGCTGGTGTTGTGGGGCTTGCGGTCGCGCGTGCACTGGCGCTGGGAGGCTGCGAGGTCATGGTGCTTGAGGCCGGATCGGCTATCGGCACCGGTACCAGTTCCCGCAACAGCGAAGTCATACATGCCGGCATTTATTACCCGCAGGGGTCGCTCAAGGCCCGGCTGTGCGTGGAGGGCAAACAGCTTCTTTACGACTACTGCGAGGCGCGCGGCATAGGCTACAGGCGCTGCGGCAAGCTGATTGTCGCGACAAGCCTGGCGCAGGTCCAGCAGCTTCAGGGCATCATCGACAAAGCTGCCGTCAATGGCGTGAACGACCTGGTGCTGCTGACCGGCGAGCAGGCGAGGGCGCTTGAGCCGCAACTCGCCTGCGTTGCTGCCATCCATTCGCCGGGCACCGGCATCGTCGACAGCCATGCCTTGATGCTTTCGCTGCAGGGCGACCTGGAGAACGCCGGCGGCATGGTTGCACTGAACTCTGCGCTCGAAGACGCCGAATGTGCAGATAACGGCATGGTTCTCAACGCTGCAGATGGAACGCGTCTGAGTGCACATACCGTGGTCAATGCAGCAGGTTTGAATGCGCCCGCTCTGGCTGGCCGTTTCCGGGGGCTGGATCCGGCGTTTGTTCCATCCAGCCATTACGCCAAGGGCAACTACTTCACGCTCAATGGCCGTTCACCTTTTTCGACCCTGATTTACCCGGTACCGGAAGCCGCAGGACTGGGCGTGCACCTGACCGTGGACCTCGGTGGTCAGGCCAAGTTTGGCCCCGACGTGCAGTGGGTGGCTTCGCCTGATGATCTGGTGGTCGACCCTGCGCGGGGCGAGGCGTTCTATGCGGAGGTCCGGAAATACTGGCCTGCGCTGCCAGATGGCGCTTTGCAACCGGGCTATGCGGGCATCAGGCCCAAGCTGCATGGCCCGCATGAGCCCGCAGGCGACTTCGTCATACAGGGCCCCGCTGTGCATGGCATCAAGGGACTGGTCAACCTGTTTGGCATTGAATCACCAGGCCTGACGAGTTCACTGGCCATAGGCCGCCATGTCGCTGAAATGCTGTTGAAGAACCAGGCTTCCCCTTCCTGATTTGCGGTTGGACTACAGCCGTGCGGCAAGCCGCGTTCCCTGGTCAATGGCGCGTTTGGCATCCAGCTCTGAGGCCTCGTCCGCGCCGCCTATGAGGTGGGTTGGCATGCCGGCCGCCTGCAGCGGTTGCAGAAGTTCGCGCAAGGGCTCCTGGCCCGCACACAGCACCACGTTGTCGACTTCGAGGACCGTTCCGTTTTCGTGCTTTTCACCAAAGGTGATGAACAGCCCGAGTCCATCGCCGCGCTCGCCTATGCTTTCGTAATTCACACCTGACAGCATCTCGACATTTTTCATCTTGAGGGCCGCCCGGTGAATCCAGCCTGTGGTTTTGCCAAGCCCCTTGCCGAGCTTGCCGGGCTTGCGCTGCAGCAGCGTGACCTGCCGTGCAGGCGCTACCGATACCGGTCGCACCACGCCGCCGCGTACCTCACCTGGGTCTGCCACCCCCCACTCAGCCAGCCACGCCGGCAGATCGAGCGCTGTCGAGTGGCCGGGCGCTGTCACCAGAAACTCGGCAATGTCAAAGCCGATACCGCCCGCGCCCACCAGCGCCACGCGCTGGCCCACAGGCTTGCGGCCAAGCAGCACGTCGATATAACTCAGCACTCCAGGGCGATCCTGGCCGGGGATGCGCGGGTCGCGCGGTGTCACGCCTGTTGCAAGAACCACCGCATCAAATTTCTGTGTGATCAGATCGGCTGCGGCGACGCGTGTATTCAGATGCAGCTTGACGCCCGTCGCCTCGACCCGGCGGCCGAAATAGCGCAGTGTTTCTTCGAACTCTTCCTTGCCCGGCACACGTTTTGCCAGGTTGAACTGGCCGCCGATTTTGTCTGCAGCGTCATAAAGATCGACACTGTGCCCGCGTTGCGCCAGCGTGGTGGCAGCGGCCAGACCTGCTGGCCCCGCGCCTATGACCGCAAAGCGTTTTTTGGCGGGTGCGAGGTTGATGACGAGTTCTGTCTCGTGCACGGCACGCGGGTTGACCAGGCAGCTGGCCAGCTTGGCCTGGAAGGCATGGTCCAAGCAGGCCTGGTTGCAGGCGATGCAGGTGTTGATATCGGCGCCGCGACTTTGTGCGGCCTTGTTCACAAACTCGGGATCAGCGAGAAAGGGCCGCGCCATGCTGACCATGTCTGCGCAGCCATCTTCCAGCACCTGTTCGGCGACCTCGGGCGTGTTGATGCGGTTGCTGGTGACGACGGGAATGTGGATGCCCGAAGCGCGCAGCTCGGCGCGCAGTTTTTGGGTGACCCAGGTAAATGCGCCGCGTGGGACCGACGTCGCGATCGTCGGCACCCGCGCCTCATGCCAGCCGATGCCGCTGTTGATGAGGGTGGCGCCCGCGGCAGTGACCGCCTTTGCCAGTTCGACGACCTCCGGCCAGCTGCTGCCGTCGGGGATCAGGTCAATCATCGACAGCCGGTAGATGATGATGAAGTCGTGGCCGACAGCCTCGCGTGTACGGCGAACAATTTCTACCGCAAGCCGCATGCGGTTGGCGTAACTGCCGCCCCAGTCGTCGGAGCGCTGGTTGGTGTGTGTGACCAAAAACTGGTTGATGAAGTAGCCTTCGCTGCCCATGATTTCCACACCGTCGTAACCGGCGTCACGCGCCAGCAGGGCGCAGCGGATGAAGGCCCGAATCTGCCGCTCTATGCCTGATGCGCTCAACTCACGCGGTGTGAAGGGCGAAATGGGGCTCTGGATGCGTGAGGGCGCCACGCAAAGTGGGTGGTAGCCGTATCGGCCCGTGTGCAAAATCTGGAGCGCAATCTTGCCGCCCTCGGCATGGACGGCATCTGTCACCTGTTTGTGACGGCGTGCCGCCCCTGAGCTGGCCAGCATGCCCGCAAAAGGCTTGGTCCACCCCGCGATGTTGGGCGCAAAGCCGCCTGTCACCATCAGGCCGACGCCGCCACGGGCACGCTCGGCAAAGTAGGCGGCCATGGCCGGGAAGTGTTTGCGCCCGTCTTCCAGCCCAGTGTGCATGCTGCCCATGAGCACGCGGTTTTTCAGGGTGGTGAAACCGAGGTCAAGCGGCGCGAGCAGGTTTGGGTAGGGGGAGGCGGATGCAGGGTTCGGGGGAGTCATGCGGTTCTTGTTTTGTAAATGACCGCTCCATCGTAGCGCCAGCTTTGGCCTGAATTCTCGTTGCGCCCCTTGTCAGGCGCATGCTTAGATGTGGGTCCCTATGGCGGCTCGGTGTAAACCCTCTCGGACCGGCCGGCGCCATGCGCGGGTGAAAATTGGAAAAATTTAACGTATACGTTAAAAATTGCCGAATGTTAACTTGGGTATTAACATTTCATGTTGTTTGAGGCCGTCAAGGCGCCAATGTCGCCAAAAAAAGGCTTAAAAAGGCCATTTTCAGGCATCAAAAATGGCTGAAGGCCAATGAATACGGGCGTGAGTAGCTACTGATTCAACAGCAAAATCAGGGCCTGGAACCAGATTCGTGACGGCCGCCCGGGCGAGCCAAGGCGCGCGTAGAGCCCTCAACCGTCGTCCGCAGCGTCTCAGCGCATCTTTTTTATCGCCAGCGCCGCTTCGGTCACAAGTGCCGGGCCCTTGTAGATCAGGCCGGTGTAGATCTGGACCACATCGGCGCCAGCTTTAATCTTGGAGACCGCATCAGCGCCGCTCATCACCCCGCCGACACCAATGATGGGAAAGCCCTTGCCCAGGGACGCCCGCAACTGGCTGATGACGCGGTTGCTGGCCGCAAGCACCGGCGTGCCGCTGAGCCCGCCGGTTTCTTCGGCATGGGCCATGCCTTTCACCGCTTCACGGCTGATGGTGGTGTTGGTGGCAACCACACCGTCCATCTCATGGCGTTTGAGGGTGGCAGCCAGCAGGCTCACCTGGTCTTCATCAAGGTCGGGCGCAATCTTCACAAAGATGGGGACCCGTTTGCCGTGCCGGCTGGTCAGTGTTTCGCGGCGTTTGGCGATGGCGCCCAACAGCGCGTCAAGCGCTTCGTCGCTCTGCAGGGTGCGCAGGTTTTTGGTGTTGGGGCTGGAGATGTTGACGGTGACGTAATCTGCATGGGGGTAGACGCCGGCCAGGCCGATGAGGTAGTCATCGACGGCATCCTTAATCGGCGTGGCTGCGTTCTTGCCGATGTTCAGGCCGAGGACCAGGGCGCCTGAACCGACAGCCTGTTTGCGCACGCGGGATGCCTGGACATTCGCCACAAAGGCGTCCAGCCCGTCATTGTTGAAACCAAGCCTGTTAATCAATGCATTGGCCTGTGGCAGGCGGAACATGCGCGGTTTGGGGTTGCCCTCCTGCGCTTTCGGGGTCACGGTGCCCACCTCAATGAAACCGAAACCCATGGCAGCCAGCCCGTCAATGCAGCGGGCGTTTTTATCCAGGCCGGCGGCCAGGCCCACCCGGTTGGGAAACTTCAGTCCAGCCAGCTCGATGGGGTCGTCAACACGCGTGTTGCAGTAGGCCAGTGACAGCGGCGTGCCCTGGGTGCGTGCGAGCGAGGCCATGGTCAGTTCATGGGCGGTTTCGGCATCCAGGCCAAATAAAAAGGGGCGGGCGAGGGCGTAGGGGATCAGGGACATTGGATAATTTGGGTGTACGGTGCAGCAAGCGCCATTGTCGCAAATCACACTCCGGCCTCCGGCCCCACCTTTGCCTACTCATCACCATGCCCAACATGACCCAAGACGAACTTAAAACCCTGGTCGGCCAGGCTGCACTGCACTATGTCGAGCCCGGCAGCATTGTGGGTGTCGGCACCGGCTCGACGGTCAACAAATTCATCGACGCCCTGGCCAGCATGAAAGACAGGATTGCGGGCGCGGTCTCCAGTTCAACGGCTTCGACCGCCCGCCTGCAGGCGCTGGGCATCAAGGTGTTTGACGCCACCGAGGTCGATGAACTGGCCGTCTACATCGACGGCGCAGACGAGATTGACCATGCCGGCTACATGATCAAGGGCGGCGGTGCGGCGCTCACGCGTGAAAAGATCGTCGCGGCACAGTCACGCAAGTTTGTATGCATTGCTGACGAGTCCAAACTCGTGACGGTGCTGGGGAATTTCCCCGTCCCGGTAGAGGTCATCCCCATGGCGGCCCGGCGCATCACGCGTGAGTTTCTGGCCCTGGGTGGTGTCGCAACGCTGCGGCTGAAAGACGGTGTGCCGCTGGTGACCGACAACGGACAGCACATTCTGGATGTGACGGGCCTGAAGATCACCGATCCGCTCGGGTTTGAATCCCAGGTGAATCAGTGGCCTGGCGTGGTGACGGTGGGCGTCTTCGCGTTCCAGAAGGCCCAGGTCTGCCTGCTGGGCGCGCCGGACGGCGTCAGGACAATGCTGTTCTAAAACTTGATGCCGGCAGGATTGCCGGGTGCCGCCTGTACCGGTGGCGGCGCGGGGCGCTCAGCGTCCTGGCTACCGGCACCCGCGGCTGGCGTAGCGGCTGGCGGTGTTGCGGCGACGACCAGCGGCGTCGCTGCAGCCTGGCGATAACCTGAAGGCAGGGCTGACGTTGCCGGATAGCCCGCCGCATTCAGGAACTGCGTCCACTCTGCATCCGAATAGCCCTTCAATTGCTGGCCGCCTATGGTCGCAAAAGGCAGGGCATTGTCCCCGCTGATACGTTGCAGCGCCTGGGCATCGGCCGGTGTATTGACTGTCTTTTCAGTGAACGGAATGCCCCGTGCATTGAGCATGTTGCGGGCCGATCCGCACGGGCCGCAAGTCGAGCTGGTGTAGAGGGTGACGGGGTACCTGGAGGCCACCTGACGCAACTCAAAAGGCAGTGCCGAGCCGCCAGAACCGCCGCCAGAGGCACTGGTGCCTGCCGTCACTTTGGCGTTGCTGGCGGCAGGTGGCGGCTTGTCAGAGAAGGTGACCTTGCCGTCCGGACCCACGATGCGATAAACCTGCTGCGCATGGGCTGCAGTCAGCAGCAGGCCGGTTGCGGCAACGGCGCCAGTCGCCACAAGCCTGATAAAAGTTGCTTTCATGTCTCTTCCCGGTGAGTCTTTACGTGGCATCGAAGGGCAATATCAGGCGCCAACATTTTCCAGAGCGCACTATATCCAGTTCTTTAACGTTCTCAAGCCATTCCCTGATGACGCAACAGTGCATCAATCGTCGGTTCCCGGCCACGAAAAGCCTTGAAAGACTCCATCGCCGGGCGGCTTCCACCGGCCTCAAGGATGGCGTGGCGGTACTTCCGGCCGGTTTCCACCGTCACCGTGCTGGTTGGGGCATCGGCATTGCCGGTCGGCAAGGCACTCTCCTCAAACGCAGCGTAGGCGTCCGCTGAGAGCACCTCCGCCCACTTGTAGCTGTAGTAGCCGGCAGCGTAACCGCCAGAAAAGATGTGACCAAAGGTATTGGGCGTGCGGCTGTAGGGCGGTGCCTTGATCACAGCCACTTCATCGCGCACCTTGTTGAGCACGGCCATGATGTCATCACCTGGTTTCCAGGCGGTGTGCAGGAGCATGTCGAACAGCGAAAACTCCACCTGGCGCAGGGTCTGCATGCCACTCTGGAAATTCCTGGCCTCCAGCATCTTGTCAAAAAGCGCACGCGGCAAAGGCTCGCCGGTATCAACATGCGCTGTCATGTGCTTGAGCACATCCCATTCCCAGCAGAAGTTCTCCATGAACTGGCTGGGCAACTCAACCGCATCCCACTCGACACCGCTGATGCCCGAGACGTCGCGCTCGTTGATCTGGGTCAGCATGTGGTGCAGGCCGTGGCCAAACTCATGGAAGAGCGTGGTGACGTCGTCATGCGTCAACAAGGCGGGTTTGCCACCCACGCCATCTGCAAAATTACAGACCAGGTGGGCCACAGGTGTCTGTAACTGGCCGTCGTCCGGCCTCAGCCAGCGGGTACGAACGTCGTCCATCCACGCACCGCCGCGCTTGCCGGTGCGTGCGGGCTGGTCAAGGTAAAACTGGCCCACCAGCTCGCCTGCGCGCTCAATACGGTAGAACTCCACGCCGGGTTTCCAGACCGGGGCCGAATCCTTGCGGATGGCCACTTCAAACAGCGTTTCCACAATCTTGAAAAGGCCGGCCAGCACCTTGGGTGCCGTGAAGAACTGTTTGACTTCCTGTTCACTGAAGGCGTAACGCTCTTCCTTGAGCTTTTCGCCGATGTAGGCGTAGTCCCAGGCTTGCGGCTCCGTGAGGCCCATGCTCTCGGCGGCGAAGGCGCGCAGGTCTGCAACGTCTTTTCCGCCATACGGCCTGGCGCGATGTGCAAGGTCCCTTAGAAAGGTAATGACTTCGTCCGGCGATTGGGCCATCTTGGCCACCAGGGAGACTTCGCCAAAGTTTTTGTAACCCAGCAACTGCGCTTCTTCAAGCCGCAGGGCCAGGATTTCCTCCATGACGGCGCTGTTGTCGAACTTGCTGAATTCTGCAGGTGCCTGGTCGCTGGCGCGCGTGCTGTAGGCACGGTAGATGATCTCGCGCAGCGGACTGCTGTGCGCAAACTGCATCACCGGCAGGTAGCTTGGCATCTTGAGGGTGAGCTTGTACCCGTCCTTGCCCTCGGCTTTCGCAAGCTCACGCGCGGTTTGAAGGGTGTCCGCAGGAACCCCGTCAAGTTCGGCTTCCGTCGCGTAGTACGCAAAGGCGTCCGTGGCGTCCAGCGAGTTTTCGCTGAATTTCTGGCTCAACTCGGCCTGGCGTTCCTGGATTTTGGCAAAGCGCTCCTTGGCTTCGCCCGTCAGCTCAGCCCCGGACAGGACAAAGTTGCGAATCGCATTCTTGTGGGCCTGGCGCTGCTCGGCATTGAGTGTCGCAATGTCTATTGCCTTGTATTTGGCGTAGAGGCGTTCGTCGGCACCCAGTCGTGTCCAGAATTCCGTGACTTTTGGCAGGACGGCGTTGTAGGCAGCCCTCAATTCAGCGGTGTCGGCCACGCTGTTGAGGTGACTGACCGAACCAAAGGCGCGCCCCAGCTTTTCGGTCGCAACATCCAGCGTGGCAGAAATGGCGCTCCAGTCGGACGGGAAGTCCGCCGCAGTCACTTTTTCAAGCGCTGCATTGGCCTCAACGAGCAGTGCATCAATGGCGGGGGCAACATGCTCGGGCTGGATGCGGTCAAACAGCGGCAGTCCGGAAAAATCGAGGAGTGGATTGGTCATGAATGACTAGTTAAGGGTTGCCAGCGCAATAAAAAGGGCCAAAAGCACATTCCCGAAGGAACCGGGCGTTCCTAGCCTTGCGATCTTTTCTTCAAACTGGTCTTCAGTGGTTTTTTTGCGCGCTTGACCGTGCCGCCCGGCGTCAGGCGCTGGTTGCCCAGAACGCGCAGGGTTTTGACTTCGGGGCGCTGGCCGTAGCGGGAACTGTTCTTCAGTACCTTGATGTCACGCGGGCCAGGCATGCGGTCTTCGTTGACTTTCTTTTCCTTCTCGGGAATGGGACGCCACAGCACCAGCAACTTGCCAATGTGCTGGATGGGCGCGGCATTCAGTTCGTTTGCCAAGGTCTGGAAGATTGCTTCGCGCCCAGGCCTGTCGTCCGATTGCACACGCACCTTGATAAGCCCGTGGGCATTCAGGGCAGCATTGATTTCTTTCTGGACGGCCGGGGTCAGACCGTCGGAGCCGATCATCACCACGGGGTTGAGGTGATGTGCCTCGGATCGGTGGTCCTTGCGCTGGGCGGGGGTAAGTTGTATTTGAGCCATGTGCTGATTATCGACGCTGGGAGCCCGTCGGGACTGGAGGGTTTTTGATGGGGCGACAATCGGGGTATGAAAGCAAATACGAAGCCAGCCGCCAAACCCCCGGCCAAAACCGGCGGCAAGGTCAACAAGGCATGGCTGCACGAGCATATCAACGACCCTTATGTGAAGCTGGCGCAAAAAGAAGGTTACCGGGCGCGCGCGGCCTACAAACTCAAGGAAATCGACGAAAACCTGAACCTGATCCGTCCTGGCTATGTCGTGGTGGACCTGGGCAGCACCCCGGGCGCCTGGAGCCAGTACACACGCCGCAAGCTCTCGCCCTCGGGGGCGGCCGCAGGTGGGCTGAATGGAAAAATCGTGGCGCTGGATTTGCTGCCTATGGAGCCGATTGAGGGCGTGGTGTTTATCCAGGGCGATTTCCGTGAAACAGAGGTTTTGCAGGCGCTCGAACAAGCCCTGGCAACAACGGCCGGTGATCGCAAGGTAGATGTTGTGATTTCAGACATGGCGCCCAACCTGTCGGGCATTGAGTCGGCAGATGCCGCCCGCATCAGCGATCTGGTGGAATTGGCTGTGGACTTTTCGGTCAACCACCTCAAGCCTGACGGTGCGCTGGTCGTCAAGCTGTTTCATGGTGGTGCCTACGACCCCATGGTCAAGCTTTTCAAGGACACCTTCAAGGTGTTCAAACGCTTCAAACCCAAGGCTTCCAGACCAGGGTCATCGGAAACTTTTCTGGTCGGCTTGGGGCTCAAATAAGCCCGCGCAAACGCCAGAAAAGCCTAAACCCGCTTTAAACCAAGGGGTGAAACCCCGGTTTTATGCAGTTTTGGACCTTGAAAGGCCTAAAATCAGTCGCATGTGCCGTCTCAGTGCATCCAGGTTTTTACATCGGAGTCATCCTTGAATAATCAGTGGTTTTCCAAAATTGCAATCTGGCTGGTGATCGCCATGGTGCTGTTCACCGTATTCAAGCAGTTCGATACGCGCAGTGGTGGCAATGCGACCTCACTCGGCTACTCCGAGTTTCTTGAAGAGGTTCGTGGCAAACGAATCAAGCAGGCGACCATCGCCGAAGGCCAGGGCGGCACCGAAATCGTCGCCACAACCACGGATGACCGTAAAGTCCGCACCACGGCGACTTACCTTGACCGTGGCCTGGTCGGCGACCTGATCGCCAACGATGTGAAGTTTGATGTCAAGGCGCGTGAAGAAGGATCCCTGCTCATGACCCTGCTGGTCAGCTGGGGCCCCATGCTGCTGCTGATCGGTGTCTGGGTTTATTTCATGCGCCAGATGCAGGGCGGCGGCAAGGGTGGGGCGTTCAGCTTCGGCAAGTCAAAGGCGCGCCTGCTTGATGAGTCGACCAATCCAGTCACCTTTGCGGACGTCGCCGGTTGCGACGAAGCCAAGGAAGAAGTCAAGGAGGTCGTGGACTTCCTGAAAGACCCGCAAAAATTCCAGAAACTCGGCGGCCGTATTCCCCGTGGCTTGCTGCTGGTCGGCCCTCCCGGCACAGGCAAGACCCTGCTGGCCAAGAGCATTGCCGGCGAGGCCAAGGTGCCTTTCTTCTCGATCTCGGGTTCCGACTTTGTTGAGATGTTCGTCGGTGTGGGTGCATCCCGCGTGCGCGACATGTTCGACAACGCCAAGAAAAACGCACCCTGCATCATTTTTATCGATGAAATCGACGCGGTCGGCCGCCAGCGTGGCGCCGGCCTGGGCGGCGGCAATGACGAGCGTGAGCAAACCCTCAACCAGATGCTGGTTGAGATGGACGGTTTTGAGACCAACGTCGGTGTGATCGTCGTCGCCGCCACCAATCGCCCCGACATCCTGGATGCTGCATTGCTGCGCCCCGGCCGTTTTGACCGCCAGGTTTATGTGACGCTGCCCGACATTCGTGGCCGTGAGCAGATCCTCAATGTGCACATGCGCAAGGTGCCGCTTGGCCAGGACGTGAGCCCCAGCGTGATCGCGCGCGGCACGCCAGGCATGTCAGGCGCCGACCTGGCCAATCTCTGCAATGAAGCTGCACTCATGGCTGCCCGCCGCAGTGCGCGCACGGTTGAAATGCAGGACTTCGAGAAGGCCAAGGACAAGATCCTCATGGGGCCGGAGCGCAAGAGCATGGTCATGCCTGAGGAAGAGCGCCGCAACACCGCCTATCACGAGTCGGGTCATGCGCTGATTGGCAAGATGCTGCCCAAGTGTGACCCCGTGCACAAGGTCACCATCATTCCGCGTGGCCGCGCCCTTGGCGTCACCATGAGCCTGCCCGCACAGGACCGCTACAGCTATGACCGCGAATACATGCTGAGCCAGATCAGCATGCTGTTTGGCGGCCGTATCGCTGAAGAAGTTTTCATGAACCAGATGACCACTGGTGCCAGCAACGATTTCGAGCGTGCGACATCGCTTGCCCGCGACATGGTGACCCGCTACGGCATGACCGAGGCCCTGGGCCCCATGGTCTATGCTGAAAACGAAGGTGAAGTGTTCCTGGGCCGTTCGGTCACGAAGACCAACAACATGAGCGAGTCGACCCTGCAAAAGGTCGATGGTGAAGTACGGCGCATCATTGACCAGCAGTACGCCATTGCACGTACGCTGATTGAAGACAACAAGGACAAGATGCATGCCATGGCCAAGGCCCTGCTCGAATGGGAAACCATCGATATGGAACAAATGGATGACATCATGGCCGGCCGTGAGCCGCGCCCACCGAAAGACTGGACACCGCGTAACCCGTCTGTCGGTGGCGGTGGCGGCCCGACCGGTGGCACACCTGCCGTCAGCACGGACCCCGCGCCAACGGTAGCCTGAGCCATTTGAATCACGACAAAACCCGGGCTGGTCCCGGGTTTTCTTTTATCTGACGCCGTTGACTTTTTAGAGGCCCTTTGTGTTCTGGCAAACCTCACGTTTTCAGATTGACCTGACCCGGCCACGGGTGATGGGCATCGTCAATACCACCCCGGATTCGTTTTCCGATGGTGGCAAGTTCTACCGCCCCGACGGCAGCGTGCTGGGCATCTTCGAGCGCTGTGCGCAACTGGTGGAAGACGGCGCCGACATCCTGGACATTGGCGGCGAATCAACCCGCCCGGGCGCTACGCCATTGCCACTTGAAGACGAACTGGCCCGTGTGCTTCCCGTGGTGCGTCATGCAGTCCGGCTGGGTGTGCCGGTGTCTGTGGATACCTACAAGCCCGAGGTCATGCAGGCTGTGCTGGACCTTGGCGCCGACATCATCAATGACATCTGGGCCTTGCGCTACCAGGGCGCGCATGAAGTCGTTTCCCTGCACCCCACCTGCGGCGTCTGCCTCATGCACATGCACCGTGAGCCCCTCACCATGCAGGTCTCACCGATGGAGGGTAACGTTCCGGAACAGGTGCTCGCCTTCCTGAAAAAAAGCGCAGCGCAGCTCACGGCGCTTGGCGTGGATGCATCCCGTATCGTGCTGGATCCAGGCATCGGCTTTGGCAAGACCGTGGCGCAAAACTTCGCCTTGCTGGCGCATCAGCGGGATCTTCTGGAAGCGGGTTACCCGGTGCTGGCCGGCTGGTCGCGCAAGTCCTCGCTGGCTGCCGTCGTCAATGACCCGCTGGCATCGGTGGCCACGCTCGACATTTCCGACCGCATGGTGCCCAGCGTTGCAGCGGCTCTGCTGGCAGTAGACCGTGGTGCGCGTGTTGTGCGGGTGCATGATGTGCGGGAAACCGTACAGGCCTTGAAGGTGTGGATGGCAGCGGTCTGACACCGTGTGCGTTGGCGTACTGTCTGGCATGGGGCTGCATCCTAAAATAGCGCTCTTTTAGAACAACAAGGTGCCCAGGGGCAACATACATGACCAGAAAATTCTTCGGCACCGACGGCATACGCGGCACAGTGGGCCAGGCGCCAATCACGCCCGACTTTGTGCTGCGACTTGCTCACGCCGTGGGCCGTGTGCTCAGGCGTACCGAATCGCGCCCCACGGTACTGATTGGCAAGGACACGCGTATTTCGGGCTACATGCTCGAAAGCGCGCTGGAGTCCGGCTTCAACTCCGCCGGTGTCGACGTCGTGCTGCTGGGCCCTCTCCCGACTCCGGGGGTCGCCTACCTCACACGCGCGCAGCGCGCCAGTCTCGGCGTTGTCATCAGTGCCAGCCACAACCCCTATCCGGACAACGGCATCAAATTTTTCAGCGCCCAGGGTGCCAAGCTCGATGACGCGTGGGAACTTGCCGTCGAAGCTGCCCTTGAAGAGGACCCGGTCTGGGCCAGCTCTGCCACCCTCGGCAAGACGCGACGGCTGGACGATGCCGCGGGCCGTTACATCGAATTCTGCAAAAGCACGTTTGCCAACGACCTCACGCTCAAGGGCCTGAAGATCATTGTCGATGGTGCGCATGGAGCGGCCTATCACATCGCACCCAAGGTATTCCATGAGTTGGGTGCCGAAGTGATCGCCATCGGCTGCGCTCCGGACGGCATGAACATCAACGACCAGGTCGGGGCTACGCACCCTGAAGCGCTGATTGAAGCCGTTAAAAAACACAAGGCCGACTACGGCATTGCGCTGGATGGCGACGCAGACCGGCTCCAGCTGGTTGATGCCGGCGGGCGCCTGTTCAATGGCGACGAGGTGCTCTACCTCATGGTCAATGAACGCCTGGCGCGCGGTGAAAAGGTTCCGGGTACCGTCGGCACGTTGATGACCAATATGGCGGTTGAAGTGGCGCTCAGGAAAAAAGGTGTCGAGTTCGTCAGGGCCAAAGTCGGGGACCGTTATGTGCTTGAAGAGCTTGAAAAGCGCGGCTGGCTGCTGGGCGGCGAGGGCTCGGGTCATCTGCTGGCACTCGACAAGCACACCACTGGCGATGGCCTCATCAGTGCCTTGCAGGTCTTGCAGGCCTGCGTGCGCAGCGGCAAGACGATTGTGCAATTGCTCGGTGATGTACTGCTGTTTCCGCAGACACTGCTGAATGTTCGTATCACTGCCGGTCTTGACTGGCAGTCGAATGCAAAACTGAAAGCTGAAACGATTGCTGTGGAGTCCGAACTGGGTGAGACGGGCCGCGTGCTGATACGCGCCAGCGGTACCGAGCCACTGCTTCGCGTCATGGTTGAGGCGCGTGATGCCATACAGGCCCTGGCCTGTGCCGAGCGCATCGCCGCCACCATCAAAGCCTGAGCTGATTTAAAAAATATCATGGCGCCGCACGCACTGCAGGTTTGCCAGGCCGATTACGGTGATGCCGCACATGCCAGCGCGCTGGTGCGCCTTCTGGACGCTTATGCGCAAGACATCGCTGGCGGTGGTCACCCCCTCGGTGACTTTGCCAGAACCAACCTGCCTGCGGCACTGGCTGCGCGTCCGCAGGCCTTCAGCGTGCTGGCGTTTGATGGCGATGATGCCGTCGGCCTCGTCAACTGTTTTGAAGGTTTCTCCACCTTTGCCTGCCAGCCGCTGGTCAATGTGCATGACGTGGTGGTCCTCGCCAGTCACCGGGGCCAACGCGTGGGCGAGCAGATGCTGGCGCTGGTCGGGCAGATTGCCCGTGAGCGCGGTGCCTGCAAACTCACGCTTGAAGTCCTGCAGGGCAACAGCAGCGCCATGAAGCTCTATGAGCGCATCGGCTTTGCCGGTTACCAACTGGACCCGGCCATGGGCAGTGCGCAGTTTTTACAAAAATGGCTCACGCCGGAGGCAACCTGATGCACACAACTTCAGTCGGCGCACGCCTTGCGGTTCTGCTGCTCGCAGGGCTGTCTTATACAAGCGCTTCTGCTGCAGATGATGCAGTCGCAGCGGACGCCAAAGTCGCGTTCAAATTCACCGGCGGCCTTTACCAGTTGCGCGGCGGCGGTTTGCCCAATGCCTCGGCGCTGGACCTGAACCTGCGCGCCAGCGGCAGCTTTGGCAATGCATGGGTGGGGCAGTTCCGCTCGCCCTCACAGGCCATCACGCAAACCCGCCTCGGCTGGGACCGCATGTTTGACCTGGGTGCCGTGCGCTTGAGCCCCTCGCTGGAGATCGCCACCGGTGGTTATGTGGGCGGAAGCGCCTATCTTGAAACCGGCAAGACCTGGGTTGCCGGTGTGGGCCTGAGTCGCACCAACCTGCAGAATTTCGTCAACCTCAATTTTGATCCGGGCGACGCTTACACGCTTGCAGGCGGCTACAGATGGGCAGACAACAGGTCGCTCATCCTGTCATTGATACGCGACAACAGGCTCAATCCCGACCAGCAAAACGTGCATTTGATCTACCGCAGCCCTGTCAATGGCGACCAGCGGCTGACGCTGGACGGGCTTTACAAGACAGGGCTGGTATCTGGCGTGACCGTGCGCGAGCTCGGGTTTTCTGTCACCTATGACTGGCCGCGATTTTTCGTGCGTGCCGTCTGGGACCCCAAGGTCAACTTCACCACGCAGGACATGTTCAGGCTGTCTGTCGGCACTCGGTTTTAAACACCGACTCACTAGCCGCCAACGCTCAGCCGCAAAGCCAGCGCGGCCAGCGTCACGGCCAGCACAGGCACCGTCAGCACAATGCCCACTCTGAAGTAATAGCCCCACGTGATGGTCATGCCCTTGCGTGCCAGCACATGCAGCCAGAGCAGGGTTGCCAATGAGCCGATGGGTGTGATCTTCGGGCCCAGATCGGTGCCGATCACATTGGCGTAAATCATGGTCTCGCGGACCACGCCGGTGGCATGCGTTGCATCAATTGACAGCGCACCGACCAGCACCGACGGCAGGTTGTTCATCACCGACGACAGCATCGCTGTGAGAAAGCCGGTGCCGAACGCCGCGCCCCAGACACCGCCGCGCGCAAAAAAGTCCAGCCAGCCGGCGAGGTACGCCGTCAGGCCCTGGTTGCGCAGCCCGTAGACGACCAGGTACATGCCGAGCGAGAACACCACGATTTCCCAGGGCGCTTCGCGCATCACCTTGCGCACGCTGATCACGTGGCCGCGTGCGGCCACGACTAGCAGCAGGAGCGAACCGGCCGCTGCAATGGCGCTGATGGGTACACCCCTGGGCTCCAGCCAGAAGAAACCAATCAGCAGCAATGCCATCACAGCCCAGCCCATGCGAAAGGTGCGTATGTCACGAATGGCCTCTTTGGGTGGCCTGAGTTGCGCGACGTCGTAGCTTGGCGGAATGCTGCGTCGAAAGTACAGCAGCAACACGGCCAGTGCCGACAGCACGGCAGCGATGTTCACCGGCACCATGACAGACGCGTAGCGCCCAAAGCCGATCTTGAAGAAATCTGCCGAAACGATGTTGACCAGGTTGGACACCACCAGCGGCAGGCTGCCGACGTCGGCAATAAAACCCGCCGCCATCACAAAAGCCAGCGTGGCGCCTGCGCTAAAGCCCAGTGCCAGCAGCATGGCCATCACGATGGGAGTGAGGATCAGCGCAGCACCGTCATTGGCAAACAGGGCCGATACCGCAGCGCCCAGCAAAACGATCAGCACAAACAGCCAGCGTCCCCGGCCGTTGCCCCAGCGCGCCACGTGCAGCGCAGACCACTCAAAAACCCCGGCTTCATCCAGCAGCAGGCTGGTGATGATGATGGCGATAAAGGTTGCGGTCGCATTCCACACGATGTGCCACACCACAGCAATATCTGCCAGTTGCACCACGCCGAAAACAAGCGCCAGCAGGGCGCCTGCGGTGGCGCTCCAGCCAATGCCCAGCCCGCGCGGCTGCCAGATCACCAGCGTGATGGTGAACAAAAAAATCAGGGATGCAGTGAGCACGGACGCTTCCTCAAGTAGCTAAAAGAAAAGTTCAGGATTTGGCCAGGCCGCGGGCGTGCGTCTCAAGCATCAGGTGGTCAATGCCCGCTACTGGCAGGTTGACCAGCAACTCCAGCCGTCTTTTGATGGCGTGCAGGGTCTGGCGAAAGGCTTCGGCTTTTTGCTCGTCGCTTCCCCTGGCGTCCGACGGGTCGGGGTAGCCCCAATGTGCTGTTGCCGGGTGGCCTGGCCAGAAAGGGCAGACTTCGCCTGCTGCGTTGTCGCATACGGTGATGACCAGATCCATTGGCGGAGCTTCGGGCTTGCCGAACTCATCCCAGCTTTTGCTATGGAGCCCTTCGACGGACACGCCAGCCGCCTTCAGCGTGGCGAGTGCCAGTGGGTTGGGCTGCTGGTTGTCGCGTGGGCTGCTGCCGGCTGAAAACGCCTTGAAACGGCCTTTGCCGATATGGTTCAGCATGGCTTCCGCCAGGATGCTTCGCGCCGAGTTGTGGGTGCAGAGAAACAGGACGTTGATGGGTTTGTCGGGCATGGTTTGGGTAAATGGTTGAAGCGGGAAATACGACTCGGCGGAAAATTTGGCCTGGCTTCAGCTGTGCCGCTTGAGCCAGGCTGCGCTCAGCACTCGCTGCAGGCCGTGTTGTGGGTGACTTCGCAGGCATCGCCTTCGCAGCAATACTCGGTCAGGTAGCCCAGCAGGGCGTTCATCTGCGTGAAATCGGCGCGGTAAATCAGGTTGCGGCCGCGTGCCTCGCTGCTCACCAGCCCTGAGTGCGCCAGCTCCTTGAGGTGAAACGACAACGCACTCGGCGCCACGCCCAGTTGCTCAGCCATCACGCCCGGGGTCAGCCCATCCGACCCGGCCACCACCAGTGCGCGAAAAGCCCGCAGCCTCTGTGCCTGGGCCAGGGCTGCCAGCGCCTTGACGGCCATGGTTTCGTCCAGATGGCTTTCGGTGATGTTTGTTGCTTCCATGTTTCAAATATAATTGAATTATTGAAATGCGGCAACCGGAGTCCTCCATGAACGCCATCACGATTTATCACAACCCCGCCTGCGGCACCTCCCGCAATGTGCTTGCGCTGATACGCAACACCGGCGTTGAGCCCGAAGTCATTGACTACCTTAAAACCCCGCCCAGCCGCGAAAAGCTCGTTGAGTTGCTGGCCCAAATGGCGATTCCCGTTCGTGAGTTGTTGCGCCGCAAGGGCACGCGGTATGACGCGCTTGGCCTGGACGATGCCACCCTGAGCGATGGCGCATTGCTTGATGCCATCGTGGCGCATCCCATCCTGATGAACCGACCGGTTGTTGTGACGCCGCTGGCCACGCGCCTGTGCCGCCCGTCGGAAGCCGTAGTCGACATCCTTCCCTTGCCGCAGCTCGCCGCTTTTGCCAAGGAAGACGGCGAGCAGGTCATCAACGAGCGGGGAGAGCGTGTTGCCGGGCAGTAATTCACCGGGTGCATTGCCAAGTGCATTGGCAGAGACGCTTCCCAACATCGCCGCCGATCTTTTCATGCAGCCCGCCGCCGGCCTTCATACGCTGCCGCAGCGATCCGCCCACCCGCCGCGCATCCTGCTGCTCTACGGCTCGGTGCGCGAGCGCTCCTACAGCCGTCTGGCCAGCGAAGAGGCCGCCCGCCTGTTACAGGCGATGGGCGCAGAAACCAGAACCTTCAACCCCAGCGGTCTGCCGCTGCCCGACGATGCGCCCGAGTCCCACCCCAAGGTGCAGGAATTGCGGCAGCTTGCCGCGTGGTCTGAGGGTATGGTCTGGTGCTCACCCGAGCGCCACGGCGCCATGACCGGCATCATGAAGTCGCAGATCGACTGGATACCGCTGACCAGCGGCGCCGTGCGGCCCACGCAGGGCAAGACGCTGGCGGTGATGCAGGTGTCGGGCGGCTCACAGTCCTTCAACGCCGTCAACCAGATGCGCGTGCTGGGCCGCTGGATGCGGATGCTGACCATTCCCAACCAGTCGTCTGTTGCCAAGGCCTTCCTGGAGTTTGACGACGCAGGCCGGATGAAACCCTCGGCGTATTACGACCGCATCGTTGACGTGATGGAAGAGCTCGTCAAGTTCACCCTGCTCACGCGCGATGTATCGCCCTGGCTGACCGACCGCTACAGCGAAAGGGTTGAAAGTACCGAGGCATTGTCGAAACGGGTGAACCAGAAGTCCATCTGATCTCTTCACGGTGCCTCGCGGTGCTGGCGGCCGGGGACACGTCACTGGACGTGCCTTGTGCCTCATCAGGAGCCCGCTTCAGGCCGTTTCCGCCGTAACGTACCGGTAAGGTGTGTGCCAGGCGCAACCGTGTTGAACACCGTGCCGTACTTTTTGATGTTCTGGTGCAGCAAATCCAGCCGCCTGTCGACCTCGTCGGTATCGACCACGATGTCATAGCTGATGGACTCCATACGGGGTGGCACATCCTGGCGCACCCCATGCACGTGCACCTCGACGCCGCGCATCCGGAAATCCAGAATCGGCACGACGCGCTCCATGCCTTTGATCATGCAGGCTGACAATGCCGCCAGCAGCAACTCGGCCGGGTTAAACGCCGCAGCGTTGCCCTTGAGGTCGGTGTCCATCGTGATGCTGGCCTGTTTGCAGACGGCCTGACTGGCGTGCGCACTCAGGCGCGTGGCTGAAATGTCAAATTCCATTTTTGGAGGCGTGGGAGCGGTCATCCAGGATCCTTGCTTTGAACATGCAAGCTTAGGCTTGCGGCGCAGGCAAAGACCTGATGTGGGTCAATGGCCTGCGCGATCCGACCAGCCGGGCGGCGATGCAAGGTGATGTCTTGCTGGCCAGCGCTTTCGCAAGCCGTCCAGGCACTGCCGGTGCGCTATCTACCGCTGCCGCTTTTTCATGGCTCGAAATTAATAGTTCACAAATAAATCACTAACGACTTAATAATTTATTTGAGATGCATTTTTGCTTTTCAATTCTCAATTTGGCGCTGACGCCTTCAAAAACCCGGAAAAACGGCTGAAAAAAGCCAGTTTCAGGTTCTAAAAGTGCCTTCAAGCCAATGGATATGGGCGTGAGAAGCTATTTATTTGATAGCGATTGAAAGGCTGTTGATTCGCGGCGTTTCAGCGTCGGGTTTTGCTGACGCGTGTCACGCAACTGCCATTGAACTGACATGGCTGCGTCACGGGGGGCTTTCAGAATTCCCTGCATGGCAAATACAAGCATTCATGCGGCTGGCGCACCCGAAGACGGCATTCAGGCCCCCAGCCCTTTCGCCACTCATCACCCGGTTTACCAGCAATGCCTGCGCGTCCTGCGCTGCACTGCGAAGGCGATGGCCAGCAGCCCGGGCGGCCTGCGTTTCAAGGCCGGCACCCGGCCGTGGCTGGAAGGCCTTGAAAACATCACCAGGGGGCGGGGCACGCAGGCCCTCCCGACCATCGGTGACGCCGTATGAACACCTATCGCCTCTGCCCCGCACCCCGGGGCTTTTTTTCGGCAAGCAATTTTGACGACACAACCATAGACATGACAACCAGGAGCGCGCGATGAAAGAACTGCCCAACCCCACCTTTGCACTCTCACCTGTGGCTATGCCCCGGGGGTCGCTTTGTCAAAGCGGTCATGCTCCAGTTCCAGCCGCTGTTCAAAGGCCTGCCGTGGGCAAAATCTCCGTCAGCTGGGCCCGCCACCAGGATGAAGTCCGGCAGGCGCAGCGCCTGAGGTACGAGGTCTTTGCGCTGGAGATGGGCGCCAACCTCCCCAACACCTTGCCCGGCCACGACATTGACCTGTTCGACGACTACTGCGAGCACCTGCTGGTGCGCGATGAAGACAGCCAGGCCGTCATAGGCACCTACCGCGTGCTGACGCCGACCCAGGCCAAACGCGCCGGCAGCACCTACAGCGACACCGAGTTCGACCTGACCCGCCTGCGCAGCCTGCGCGAGCGCATGGTCGAGCTGGGCCGAAGCTGTGTGCACGCAGACCACCGCCACGGCGGCGTCATTCTGGCGCTGTGGGGTGCGCTGGCCGAGTTCATGGCGCGCAACCAGCTGGACACCATGATCGGCTGCGCCAGCATCCCGATGCAGCACAACGGCGTCTCCAGCGGCCACGCGGCGGCCAGCATCTGGAAGCAGGTCAGGCAAACGCATCTCGCGCCGATTGAATACCGCGTGACACCGCGCCTGGCCTTGCCGGTCGAGCAGCTGGATGATTCGCTGACCGTCGAGCCGCCTGCGCTGATCAAGGGCTATTTGCGCCTGGGCGCCAAGGTGCTGGGCGCGCCGGCCTGGGACCCGGACTTCAACTCGGCCGACCTGCCCATGATGATGCGCATCGCCGACTTGCCACCGCGTTACCAGAAACACTTCAACAAGGTGGCCTGATGCGCAACATGTTCGACGCCATGGGCGCGCTCGGCAATGGGCCGGGCGGCTTTGTGCCTGACGACGGGCGGAACAACGACAGGAATAACGACAGGGACGGCGATGATGATTCGCTGCGCAAGCGCTACCGCACGATTTTCATCTCTGACCTGCACCTGGGCACACCCGGCTGCCAGGCGGCTGCACTGCTGGACTTCTTGAAGGCCCACCCCAGCGACAACCTTTACCTGGTCGGCGACATCGTCGACGGCTGGCAACTGCGCCGCAAGTGGTACTGGCCGCAGGCACACAACGATGTGGTGCAAAAGCTGCTCAAACGTGCCCGCAAGGGTTGCCGCGTCATTTATGTGCCAGGCAACCACGATGAGTTTGCGCGTGAATTTATAGGCCACCAGTTTGGCGGCATCGAGGTGGTGGAAGAAGCCGTCCACACCACAGCGGACGGCCGCCAGCTCTGGATCATCCACGGCGATTATTTTGACGCCGTGGTCCAGTGCGCCAAATGGCTGGCCTATGTGGGCGACAACCTGTATGAATTCACGCTCAAGCTCAACCGCCACCTCAACAGCCTGCGTGCCCGTCTGGGCCTGCCTTACTGGTCGCTCTCGGCCTACCTGAAGCAAAAGGTCAAAAGCGCACTGAACTACGTGACGGATTTTGAAGAAGCCGTTGCCAACGAAGCCCGCCGCCGCGGTCATCATGGCGTCGTTTGCGGGCACATCCACCGCGCAGAGATCCGCGAGATCAATGGCGTGCTGTATTGCAATGACGGCGACTGGGTCGAAAGCCGCAGCGCGCTGGTAGAGAACTTTGATGGTTCGCTGGAACTCGTGTACTGGGCGCCTGCACATGAAACCCAGGGCAGGGGCCACCACGCCGCGACATCCACCGTCAACATCACTGCAAAGGTTCGCCCATGAAAATCGCACTGATTACCGATGCGTGGCAGCCGCAGGTCAACGGCGTGGTGACCACGCTGGTCGAGCTGGTGCGTGAGCTGGAGCTGCTGGGGCACCAGGTTGAAGTGATTCACCCCGGTCTTTTCAAAACGAAACCGTGTCCCGGTTATGCGGGCATTGATCTGGCTGTCTCACCGAAAAAAGTATTGACTGAAAAGCTCGACGCCTTTCAGCCAGAAGCCATCCACATCGCCACCGAAGGCCCGCTGGGCTGGGCGGCGCGCAGCTATTGCCTCAAACGCCGCCTGGCGTTCACCACGGCTTTCCACACCAAGTTTCCCGAGATCCTCAAAGCTGCACTCAAGGTGCCGCTGTCCTGGGGTTATGCGCTGTTCAGGCATTTCCACAAACATTCATCGGGTGTCATGGTGCCGACGCATGGCGTTTTGCGCATGCTCGAGAAACGCGGTTTTCGCAAACTCCGCAACTGGACACATGGTGTGGACACCAGCCTTTTCGGCTTTCAGCCTGACGCGAGGCTGTATCCGCCCATGGGCACCTTGAGCCGGCCGGTATCGTTGTTTGTCGGGCGGGTGTCCTATGAAAAGAACATTGATGCCTTCCTGAACCTGGACATTCCCGGCACCAAGGTGGTTTGCGGCGTGGGTCCGCTGGAGGCCTCACTCAAGGAGCGCTACCCGCAGGTCCGCTGGATGGGGCTGATGCCGCGGGACGAACTGGCCAGGGTTTATGCGGCGGCGGATGTGTTTGTCTTCCCAAGCCGCTCGGAAACCTTTGGCCTGGTGATGCTGGAGGCCATGGCCAGCGGCACCCCGGTTGCGGCGTACCCGGTGGACGGCCCCCTGGAGGTGCTGGGCAAATCCGACGGCAGTTGTCACGGCGGTGTCATGCATGAAGACCTGCAACAGGCCTGCTATGGCGCGCTGGCTGTGCCGCGCCAGCAGGCGCGTCTGCGGGCGCTGGATTTCAGCTGGACGCAGGCCACCCAGCTTTTCGAGGCTTACCTGGTGTCCGCCCGTACAAGCACCGATTGCAAAGCGACGGCTGGCAACGCAATATCAGGCGTTGTCACACCCTTGTCATCAAACAAGTAAACACTGGGTGAACAATCGGGCAAGAGCGCCCGGCTTGTTTTTTTGATGCAAAGTTACAGCCTGTTAATGCCTCCTTCCAATCCTTTGCCGGTTCTGACCGCGTCTGCGCACCTGGCTGCGCCAGCGCTGCAGTTTCTTGACCGTGACCACAGCATCCTGGCCTTCAATGAGCGTGTCCTGGACTGGGCCCGCAGGCCCGATGTCCCTTTGCTCGAGCGACTGCGCTACCTGTGCATCGTGTCGTCCAACCTCGACGAGTTCTTTGAAGTCCGCGCCGCGCCTCACCTGACCGCCAACCGCGGCGATGACCCCAAAGGCAGCCTGTACACCGCGCAAACATTCAAGGCGCTGTCGGATGCGGCGCATGACATGGTGGCGCGGCAGTACGCCCTGTACAACGACGAACTGTTGCCGGCATTCGGCAAGCACGGCATACGCATCGTCTCGCATGGTGAACGCAATGCGGTGCAGCGCAAGTGGGTCAAGGAGTATTTTGAGAGGGAAGTCCGCCCGCTGTTGATCCCGGTCGGGCTGGACCCTTCGCATCCGTTTCCCCAGGTGGCCAACAAGTCACTGAACTTCATCGTCAGGCTCGGTGGCCATGATGCCTTTGGCCGTGAGAACGAGATTGCCATCGTCAAGGTGCCGCGTGTATTGCCGCGCTTTATCCATATGCCGGCGCGCGGCGCCAACAAGGGCACGCTGTTCGTATCGCTGTCCAGCATCATCCGTGCGCACCTGGCCGAACTGTTCCCTGGCCGCACTGTGGGCCAGTTCTCGCAGTTTCGTGTGACACGGCATTCAGATCTCGCGGTTGATGAAGACGATGTCAAGAACCTGCGCACCGCGCTGCGCCAGGGCCTTGAGCAGCGCCACTACGGCCAGGCCGTGCGCCTGGAGGTGTCGGCGGGCTGCTCTGAATACCTGGCCAGCTTTCTGCTGACGCAGTTCAACCTGCCCGAGTTGGCGCTTTACCGCGTGCATGGCCCTGTCAACCTGGTTCGCCTGACACAGCTCGTTGATTTGATCAATGACCCGAAATTGCTCTTCCCGCCCTATAGCGCAGGCTACCCGACGCAGCTGGTGCAGGGGCAGTCATTTTTTGAACGCCTCAAGCAGGGTGATGTGTCCATTCACCAGCCATTCGAGAGTTTTGACGGTGTGCTCGCGTTTCTGCGCGAGGCCGTGAACGACCCGCAGGTGCTGGCCATCAAGCAGACGATTTACCGCACGGGTACCGATTCGGAACTGATGGTGCTGCTGCGTGAGGCCGTGCGCCGCGGCAAGGAAGTCACTGTCGTGGTGGAACTGAAGGCGCGCTTCGACGAAGAGGCCAACATCAACTGGGCTGAAATGCTCGAATCCATCGGTGCACAGGTGGTTTACGGCGTGGTCGGCCTCAAGACCCATGCCAAGATGCTGCTCGTCACACGGCGTGAAGGCCGGCACCTGGTGCGCTATGGCCATCTGTCGACCGGCAATTACAACCCCAAGACGGCGCGCCTGTATACCGATGTGAGTTACCTCACGGCATCGCCAGAGCTGACAGCAGACATCGACAACGTGTTTGTGCACCTGGCCAGCCAGAGCCGGCTGCCCAAACTCCACCACCTGCTGATGGCACCTTTCCAGCTGCATAAAAAGCTGATCGAAAAAATTGATGCGGCGGGCGAAGCGGCAGCCCAGGGCAAGGACGCCCGCATCGTCGCCAAGATGAATGCGTTGACCGATGAGGACCTGATGCTGGCGCTGGTCAGGGCCGGGCAGTGCGGCGTCAAAATCGACCTGATCGTGCGCGGTGCCTGCATGCTGCCGGCGCAGGTGCCTGGCGTCACGGACAACATCCGGGTGCGCTCCATCATCGGCCGTTTTCTTGAGCATTCACGCGTGTTTTACTTCCGCTGCGATGGCCTCGAGGAGCTGTACCTCTCCAGTGCTGACTGGATGAACCGCAACATGCTGCGCCGGATCGAGCTGGCCTGGCCGGTGACCGATGCCGTCATTCGCCAGCGCATCATCGACGAATGCCTGGTGGCTTACCTGTACGACGGGCGCGATGCCTGGGACCTGCAGCCTGACGGAACTTATGTGCGTGTCGGCAAATCAGATGACAACGGATACGGTGCGCAAGCAGCCCTGATGGCACGCTACACCGCACCGAGGCAAAGGCAGAAATAGCGATGGACCTGATCCTGTGGCGTCACGCAGAGGCTGAAGAAAGGCCTGAAAGCGGGCTGACCGCAGGGCAGGATCTTGAGCGCTCCCTCACCTCACGCGGTGAAAAGCAGGCCGTGCGCATGGCCAACTGGCTGGATCGCCAGCTGCCCGAAGGCGCTCGCATCCTGGTCAGTCCGGCAAGGCGCTGCGAGCAGACCGCCCTGGCCCTGGGCCGCAAATACAAAATTCGTCCGGAGCTGGGGCCGGAAGGCACCCCAGCCCAATTACTCGAACTGGCCCAGTGGCCATCTGCCAAAGGCCCGGTACTGATCGTCGGCCACCAGCCGATGCTGGGTCAGACCATTGCGCAATTGCTGGGCCTGCAGGAGAGCGAATGCCCTGTGAAGAAGGGTGCCATTTGGTGGCTGCGGAACCGGGACCGGGATGGGGCTTGTCAGACTGTCGTCGTGACTGTGCAGTCGCCAGAGGTGCTCTAGTTGACCCCATTGGGGCGCATGGCGAGCCACGCGAATGGCTTTGCAGGTTCAAGCGAGGGCCGTGGATCTGGCTCTGCCAGGCCACAGGCGCTGCCCCCTTGAGGGGGGAGGAGGCTACACGAAGTGAGCCTCAACAGGGGGATCAACCTTTTGCAGGCCGTCCCGTCTTGATAGCCGGCACTTGCTCAAGTGCAGTCAAAAACGAAGCATCAGACAAAGCTGCCAACGCCTTGATACCCGCCCGCAGCAACTCACTCTTCTTCGCAGGACGGGTAAGTTTGGCCGCACGCAGCTTGAGCGCATCCAGTACCACGTATTCGGCTTTGGGAATGGTGAAGCTGTCACGAACCAGCTTTGGTTTTTTGGCTTTCTCAACCTTGACCAGCTTGACAGCCTTTACAGTTTTGGCTTTCACGGTCTTGTTGACTGGCGCTTTGGCAGGCGGATTTTTCACCACCGTCTTGGGCCTGGCGGGTGCAGTGGCAGGCTTTTTTACGACGGGGCCTGCGGACTTTGGCGTGATGGTTTTTTGGGGCGCAGTTGCTTTTTTGGTGGTGGCCATATCGATTCCTTTTATTTTTGATAACGGAGTAAACAGTTTATATAGTTTATACCGTTTGAGGTAAATCGATCAACCGGCCCCATCAGAGTCCTGAAACCACCAGTGACCAGGACGTTTTCTGCCAGGCCACCACTTCCTCCTGCAGCAGGTGGGCCGATTGTGGAAAGGCGTCTGACCAGCCCGGACGGCAGTTCAGGACAAACAGCTTGCCCGGGTCGACGGCGCATTCGAGCTGCAAGCCCCTGAGGTCGGGGTCGCGCCGCGCGTGGGAGAGGATGACGGCCATGCGCAGGCACAGCAGCTGTTGTATGAACACGCGGTCTTCGAAATCTGCTTCGAGCTTGCGCAGCTTGCCGCGATGCCCCAAGACCAGCAGGCTGAGGCGGTGCAATTCCGGCAGGGCAAAACCCGGCGCGTCTGCGTTGTCGAGAATATAGGCGCCGTGCTTGTGGTAATCGCTGTGTGAAATCTGGCTGCCGATCTCATGCAACTGCGCGGCCCATTCCAGTTTGCGCTGAAGATGTTCGATTTCTGCAGGTTCCAGCCCTGTGCCAGCCATCCTGAACAGGTGCCTGGCAACCTTGCTGACCCGCGCGGCCTGGACCGCATCGGTATTAAAGCGGGTGGCAAGACGTTGTACGCTGGTCGAGCGCAGGTCGGAGAAGTCTTTTTCCCGCTCCAGCAGGTCGTAGAGCACGCCATGCCGCAGTGCGCCTTGTGCTGCTTCCATTTTTTCGATGCCAAGCAGGTCGAAGACGGCCTTGAGTACGCTGACGCCCCCGCCTATGACAGCACGGCGATCATCTTTCATGCCTTCGATCTTCAGGCGGTCTGCGCTTTGCGCCTTGATGAGGCGGTCCAGCAGCCAGTCCAGGCCTTCGCGTGTCACGACACCTGCCGTCCAGCCTGAAGCCGTCAGCACATCGCTGACCGCACCAATCGTGCCTGACGAGCCGTAGGCCACGTCCCAGCTTTTTGCGCTATAGGTGTTGATGGCTTCTTCCAGCACAGCCTTGGCGGCGACTTCTGCCGTATTGAAGGCTCGCGCTGTGAACTGGCCGTCGGGAAAATGTTTCATTGACCAGGCGACGCTACCGACGCGATAGGACTCCATGCTGAGTGCATCCAGCCCCTTGCCGACAATCATTTCGGTGGAACGGCCACCGATGTCGATCACCAGTCGGCGTTCATCCGACTGCGGCAGCATGTGGGCTACGCCCTGGTAAATCAGCCGGGCTTCTTCGCGGCCCGGGATCACGTCGATCGGGAAGCCGAGAATCCGGCTGGCTTTGACCAGAAACTCTTCGCGGTTGCGTGCTTCGCGCAGCGTCTGGGTAGCCACCGCGCGCACCTGGCTTCGTTTAAACCCCGCAAGACGTTCTCCGAACCGAGCCAGGCAGTCCCAGCCGCGCTGCATGGATTCAAGCGTCAGGTTTCGGTCGGCATCGAGGCCGTTGCCCTGGCGGACGGTTTCCTTGAGGTACTCGGTGCGGTTGATCTGGCCGTGATCGAAGCGGCCGATTTCAAGGCGAAAGCTGTTGGACCCGAGGTCCACAGCTGCCAGTAGCGTTCCATTTTGCATGTCTGGGTTTCTGTGTGGCCTTTCAGCATAGCATTCGCGCGGTATCCGCATGGGTTGCTGCGTCCTATCCTCTATCCTATTACGCGGCCGTCAACCGTCATCATGCTTTGAGTGACATAGGTGCTGCTGCGCCGTTGTGGGTTGAAGCTGATGCGAAAGCCGCCCACGTCCATCGCGGCGCGGCGCTGGAAGGCTGCCAACGCGCTTTGCCTTGTCAGCTGGCCGTCAACTTCGCCAAGCACCTCAAACGTATAGCGCGCGGCGATGAAGCCGGCCAGGCTCAAGGACGTGGGGGGTTCATCAAACAGGCGCGACATGATGTCGCGGTAGCTGCGCACCACCGGCAGGCTGGCGGTGACCATTGGGACGGGCTGGGTCGCAATCACCGGTGTGTTTTTCGCTGCGCCCATCTGCTGCATGATTTGCAGGTTGACGTCAGCCAGTGCCACGACGTAGCGTTGCCGCGACTGTTTGTCCAGGCCCTGGGTGAACTCGGCAAGCTCCGGCGTGCCACCGACGAACAGCAGGACTGCTGGTGTTTGCGGCGTGAGTTTTTGCCCCAGTGCACGCAATTGCCCGGCACCCTGGAATGTCTGCAGCCTGAGCTGCATGCTGGCTGCAATGCGCTCGACCTCCACGTGATACGCCGCATGGTCACGGGCCGTGCCGTAAATCGCACCCAGCTCTTTCAGTCCCATGACAGACAGCGTTTTCAGCGCGTGTGCAATCTGCTCTTGCCGTGCGGCAAAGATGGGAAAAGTGTTGTCATCGACTTCCATGCTGGAGTTTTGCAGCCACGGCGCCGCATGGGCCATATTGAAGCCGTCCTTTTTTATCAGTGCGACCGCTTCAGCCGCCATCTGGTCGCCTACGCTGCCGGACATGACGACACAGGATGGATTGGATTTGATGGTTTCGATGGCGGTTCGCAGGCTTGTCGGGGTACCGTCAGTTTCGATCGCCAGGTGCTGCACCTGGCGACCCTTGATGCCGCCACGCTGGTTGATGTCTTGCCAGGCCGCGCGTGAGCCGATCAGGAAATCCTTGGACACATCCTGCTGCGCCTGTGAAAAATCAACGATCTGGGCGACCACGATATTGCGTGACCCTGCCGCTGGTTTGCCGGGTTGCGACCAGGCGGGCAGGGCGGCTGCGGCGGTTGCGAGGCTGGCCTGCTGAAGCAAATGCCTGCGGCTCATGGGGTTTTTCTGGAAAAGCATGGGGTCTCCTCGGGCACGCAGGCCCTGCAAGTTGCAAAAGTGGTGGGGGGAGGGTGGCGGTCAGGTGGTTAAACAGGCTTTGAGGATGTTTACCCGCCTGCCGATTCCGCAAAAACATGGCCAAGAATAGGGCGCGCCCGTGACAGCACCATGACTGCAGCTTGACTGTTTTTTGAATCTTTTGTGACATGCCCCCCTCAATGTGCTGTTTTGGGGTCTTTACATATGTCATATGACTGTCACACAAGCTTTCTACAGTCACTACATCTCTCCTTTATTTCTCCTTTTCTACGTAACCCTTGCCGTAGATTTTTTAGTTTTTCCATAACCCAAAGAGGTGTTTTGATGAAATCTGGTTTCAAACTTTCCATGACTGCTGTTCTCGGTCTTGCCGCCTTTTCGTTTGCCAGTCTCGCGGCTGCACAGGACGTAACTGGTGCCGGTGCCAGCTTCCCTGCACCGCTGTATGCCAAATGGGCTGCTGACTACAACAAAGCCACCGGTGTCAAGATCAATTACCAGTCGGTTGGCTCCGGTGCCGGCATCAAGCAGATTGAAGCTAAAACGGTGGATTTCGGTGCTTCTGATGCGCCCCTGAAGGATGACGAACTCAAGGCCAAGAACCTGGTCCAGTTCCCGATGGTCATCGGTGGTGTTGTACCTGTGGTCAACATCAAGGGCATTGCAGCCGGCCAGCTCAAGCTGAGCGGCCAGGTGCTGGGCGACATCTACCTCGGCAAGATCACCAAGTGGACTGACCCCGCCATCAAGGCCCTGAACCCGACCCTGGCATTGCCTGATGCTGAAATTGCACAGGTTCGCCGTGCTGACGGTTCCGGTACCAGTTTTATCTTCACGAACTACCTGAGCAAGGTCAACGCTGAATGGAAGAGCAAGGTCGGTGAGGGCACCGCCGTGAACTGGCCAGTAGGCGCAGGTGGCAAGGGTAATGAAGGGGTGGCGGCATTCGTGGGACGCCTGCCAAACTCCATCGGTTACGTCGAATACGCATACGTCAAACAGAACAAGATGACCTATGCCATGCTGAAAAACGCCGCTGGCAACTTTGTCTCGCCTGACGACACCGCGTTCAAGGCCGCGGCAGCCGGTGCTGACTGGGCCAAGAGCTTCTACCAGATCCTGACCGAGCAGTCTGGCAAGGATGCATGGCCGATCACAGGCGCAACCTTCATCCTGATGCAAAAAGCCCAGGACAAGCCTGCCCAGGCCACCGCTTCTCTCAAGTTCTTTGAATGGGCTTACAAGAACGGCGACAAGACTGCCGATGACCTCGACTATGTGCCCATGCCTGCGGCGGTGAAAACCACGGTTGAAAAATCTTGGTCCGACATCAAGGACACCTCCGGTAAAGCGGTTGCGTTCAGGTAATCACAAAATCCGGGGCAACCCGGATTTTTTTAGACGCAAGCAACATACTCAGGGCTTCTACACGTGTCCTCTACACTTCCGGCAGGCCGGGCTGCTTTTGACCACCCGGCAAAAGTGACCGGACGCGCCATGACCACTCCCCCCCCCGTCAAGCCTGCACGCAGGAGCCCCATCGCCGACAGGCTTTTTGGTTGGGCTGCCCAGGGCGCCGCATGGCTTACCCTGGGCTTGCTCTTCGGCATCCTGATATCACTGGTGATAGGCGCCTGGCCTGCCATCAGTAAATATGGCCTTGGCTTTTTGACCAGCACCACCTGGGATCCGGTCAAAAACGAATATGGCGGACTGGTGATGATTTACGGCACGCTGGCAACGTCCATCATTGCGCTGGTGATTGCTGTACCTGTGAGTTTTGGCATCGCGCTCTTCCTGACAGAGTTGTCCCCGGCATGGCTCAAGCGCCCGCTGGGAACCGCGATCGAGTTGCTGGCGGCCGTTCCGTCCATCGTTTACGGCATGTGGGGCCTGCTGGTCTTCGGCCCCATCCTGGCGACCTATGTGCAGCAGCCGCTGCAAAGCCTGTTCAAGGGCGTGCCTTATCTGGGTGCGCTGGTGTCTGGTCCCCCCGTCGGAATCGGCATTCTGTCGGCCGGCATCATTCTGGCCATCATGATCATTCCGTTCATTGCATCCGTCATGCGCGATGTGTTTGAAGTCACTCCCGTGTTGCTGAAGGAGTCGGCGTACGGGCTGGGCTCCACAACCTGGGAAGTGGTGTCCAAAGTTGTGTTGCCTTACACCAAGGCTGGCGTCATCGGCGGCATCATGCTGGGTCTTGGCCGTGCTCTCGGGGAGACCATGGCCGTCACCTTTGTCATCGGCAACTTCAACCAGCTTGATTCGCTGAGCCTGTTCCAGGCCGCCAACAGCATCACGTCGGCGCTCGCCAACGAATTTGCCGAGGCAGGCGAAGGCTTGCACCAGGCTGCGCTGATTTATCTGGGCCTGGTACTTTTCTTCATCACCTTTGTCGTGCTGTCGCTGTCCAAGCTGCTGCTGGCGCAACTGCGCAAAAGCGAAGGAGCCAAAACATGAGCGCCGTCATGCCCAACAGCCACGATGCCCGGCTGGCCAAGTTTGCGCGCCGCAAAATGGTCAACAGGATCGCGCTTGTACTGTCTCTGGGTGCCATGGCCTTCGGCCTGTTCTGGCTGGCGTGGATATTGTTTGAAACCGTACGGCTGGGTGTAGGCGGGCTGTCCATCGCGACATTGACCCAGATGACACCTGCGCCCAACGATCCAGGCGGTATTGCCAATGCCATCTACGGCTCTTTCCTGATGGTGCTGCTGGCAACTTTTTTGGGCACACCCATCGGTATCATGGCTGGCATTTATCTCGCCGAATACAACACCAAGGGCTGGCTGGCTTCGGTCACGCGTTTTGTCAACGACATCCTGTTGTCGGCGCCTTCCATCGTTATCGGCCTGTTTGTCTATACGGTTGTTGTGTCGCAATTCAAGACCTACTCGGGCTGGGCCGGTGTGTTGGCTCTGGCGTTGATCGTCATCCCGGTGGTCATCCGCACAACTGAAAACATGCTTCAACTGGTGCCCCCCGGCCTGCGCGAAGCGGCCTACGCTTTGGGTGCGCCCAAGTGGAAGGTCATCACCAGCATCACCTTGCGTGCTGCCCGTGCAGGTGTGACCACTGGTGTGCTGCTCGCTGTGGCGCGCATTGCCGGTGAAACGGCGCCGCTGCTGTTCACCGCACTTAACAACCAGTTCTGGACCTCTGACCTCAGCCAGCCCATGGCCAGCCTGCCGGTCACGATCTTCAAATTTGCCTTGAGCCCTTATGAAAACTGGCAACAACTGGCCTGGGCAGGTGTGTTCCTGATTACCCTGGCGGTTCTCGGCCTGAACATCCTGGCGCGCATTCTGACCCGCGCAAAGAACTGAACGACAAGAAAGCATCCATCATGAATACCGCTACTGCAGTACGCCCGCCCCAGGTGGCACAGTCAAAAATTTCGGTCAAGAACCTTGATTTTTATTACGGCAAGTTTCACGCGCTCAAGGGCATCAACCTGGAGATCCCCGAGAAGAAGGTCACCGCCTTCATCGGACCGTCCGGTTGCGGCAAATCGACCCTCCTGCGTATCTTCAACCGCATGTATGAGCTCTATCCCGAGCAGCGCGCCGAAGGCGAGATCATGTTCGACGGTGAGAACCTGCTGACATCCAAAAAAGATGTGGCGCTGATCCGTGCCAAAGTCGGCATGGTGTTCCAGAAGCCGACGCCTTTCCCGATGTCGATTTACGACAATATCGCATTCGGCGTGAAGCTTTTTGAAAGCCTGAATTCTGCCGACATGGACGAACGTGTCGAATGGGCGCTTCGCAAGGCTGCGCTCTGGACTGAAGTGAAAGACAAGCTCAACCAGAGCGGATCAAGCTTGTCGGGCGGCCAGCAGCAACGCCTGTGTATTGCACGCGGCATAGCCATCAAGCCTGAAGTCTTGCTGCTTGACGAGCCATGCTCGGCGCTCGACCCCATCTCGACAGCCAAGGTGGAAGAGCTGATTGCAGAACTGAAGAGCGAATATACCGTGGTCATCGTGACCCACAACATGCAGCAGGCCGCCCGCTGCAGCGACTACACAGCTTATATGTACCTGGGTGACCTGGTGGAGTTTGGCGCGACCGAAGAACTGTTCTTCAAGCCCAAGAGAAAAGAAACTGAAGACTACATCACCGGCCGTTTCGGCTGATCAGGAAAAAACATGTCCGATAAACATTTGTCCACCCAGTTCGACAGCGAACTCAATGGCGTTTCCTCGCGTGTGATGGAACTCGGCGGTCTGGTTGAAGCCCAGATCCGGCTGGCCATTTATGCGCTGTCGCAGTTCAGCGCCGAGACTGCCAACCAGGTGATAGAAGCGGAGTCCCGTGTCAATGCGATGGAAATCGACATTGACCGTGAACTGTCATCCATCATTGCCCGCCGCCAGCCCACTGCGCGTGACCTGCGCCTGCTCATCGCCATCTCAAAAACCACTGCCAACCTTGAGCGTGCCGGTGACGAGGCTGAAAAAATCGCGCGTATGGTCAAGTCCATCATAGAAAGCGGCTCTGCCCGATCATTGCCTTCGTCAGACCTGCGTGTAGCGGCCGAGCTGGCCAGTGGTTTGCTGCGCAAGGCCCTCGATGCGTTTGCCCGCCTTGATACCGCCGTCGCCGTATCGATTTTGAAAGAGGACGATCAGATCGACCAGGAGTTTGACGGCTTTGTACGCAAACTCATCACCTACATGATGGAAGACCCGCGGACCATTTCGGCCAGCCTGGATTTGTTGTTTGTCGCAAAAGCCATTGAGCGCGTTGGTGACCATGCCAAAAATATCGCAGAATTCATCATCTATGTCGTCAAGGGCGCTGACGTGCGGCACACCCCGATGGACCAGATCGAATCGGCTGTAAGGTAAGCAGAAAAATAGCCAGAAAATGAAGCACCAGCCACGCATACTGATTGTTGAAGACGAGCCTGCCATCGCAGAGCTGATTGCCGTTAATTTGCGGCACGGTGGCTTCGACCCTGTGGTGGCGCAGGACAGCGTGACGGCACAGCGGGAGCTTGATGCCGTCTTGCCTGATGCCATCCTGCTTGACTGGATGCTGCCGGGCCAGAGCGGCGTTGCGTTGGCGCGCCACTGGCGCAAGCAGGCACGCACCAGGAGCATCCCCATCCTGATGTTGACGGCGCGCGGTGATGAGCCTGACAAGGTTGCAGGCCTGGACGCCGGCGCGGATGACTACATCACCAAGCCCTTTTCGACGCAGGAACTGCTGGCCCGTATTCGTGCAGTGCTGCGCAGGCGCGCGCCCGAATCAGTGAACGACAGTGTCACGGTCGGCGCTCTCATTCTTGATGCAGCCACCCACCGCATTTCCTACCAGGCCCAGGAACTGAAACTCGGCCCGACAGAGTTCAAGCTGCTTCACTACCTGATGAAGCATGCTGAACGTGTGCACAGCCGCAGCTCCCTGCTCGACAAGGTATGGGGCGATCATGTCTTCATCGAGGAGCGGACTGTCGATGTGCATGTCAAGCGTCTGCGTGAGGCGCTGGGTGCGGCAGGTGCGATGGTTGAAACCGTTCGCGGCGCGGGTTACCGTCTCACGGCCATGTCCTCCAATCAGGTAGCGGCTCCGGCACAATCCGGTACATGATCAATCGCTGGCTGGTGTTTGCCGTCTGCCTGCTTGCAGGCGGTGGTCTGGGCTTCTGGACATATTCAAAAGATGGTCTGATTGCGGGTCTGCTGGCTGGCGCTTTTGTCTGGCTTTTGTTGGACAGCTTTTATGTGGCCCGCCTGCTGAAGTGGCTGCGTACCGAGCAGAGCGATGAAAGCCCGGTTGCCATGGGCAGCCGTATGCCGGCCATGCCTGGCGTATGGGGTGAGGCCGCTGACAGGACCCGCAGGTTGCTGAAAAACCGCGATCAGCATCTACAGGAAAGCCAGAACCGGCTTGATGAGTTCCTCGCAGCCATGCAGGCCTCCCCAAGCGGTGTGGTGCTGCTGGATGCCCAGGGACGCATCGAATGGTGCAACCAGATCGCCACCCAGCACTTCGGTTTTGATGCCCAGCGCGACGTGTTGCAGCACATTGCCAACCTGGTGCGCGAGCCAGCCTTCAAGGCCTACATGGCGATGGCCGACTTTTCACACGATGTCGTGATACCGGGCAGCGCCAGCACACCTGCGCGGCCCGTCAAGCTGTCGGTGCATGTGCACTCTTACGGCAAAAACCGCAAGTTGCTGCTTTCGCGTGACATCACGGCCGTCGAACTGGCAGAGGCGATGCGGCGCGATTTTGTAGCAAATGTTTCGCACGAAATCCGCACACCGCTGACTGTGCTGTCAGGTTTTATCGAAACGCTGCAGACCCTGCCTTTGACAGAACCTGAGCGTATACGCTACCTGGCCATGATGGCGCAGCAGTCCCAGCGCATGCAAACCCTGGTCAACGACTTGCTCACACTGTCGCGGCTCGAGGGAAGCCCGTTTCCAGGTATCAATGAATGGATGACGACCGGCGCCTTGCTGGCGCAATGCGAGCAGGAGGCCAGGGCCTTGTCATTGTTGCTTGCTCCACAAGGTCACCAGCTGGTTTTTGATGGAGGCCCCGCCTGTGAGATTGCGGGAGTGCAGGCGGAAATCTATAGCGCCATGTCCAATCTTGTGACCAATGCCGTTCGCTACACGCCGGACGGCGGGACGGTGGAAGTGAGCTGGAGGCTGCTTGACGACGGACGCGGGGAATTCAGGGTCAGGGACAGCGGTCCGGGCATTGCGCCTGAACACATTCCACGTCTGACGGAACGTTTTTACAGGGTTGACCGCAGCCGTTCGCGCGAGACCGGTGGCACGGGACTTGGCCTGGCCATTGTCAAGCATGTCACGCAACGTCATTCTGCAGAGTTGCAGATTGAAAGCAGACTGGGCCAGGGTTCGTGCTTTGTCATCACCTTCCCGGCGGCTCGTGTGAGGCGGGCTCAGGCGGCCTGAGGCGTTGCTTCAACCCGCAGGCTCTGGCGGACCGTTACCCACAATACCAACAGCAGGCCAAGCGCGACCAGGCCGAGGGCAATCGTGCTGGCCGTCCAGAAGCTGACGGCCGACTGCGTGGCTTGCGCGCCTGCATTACCGACATAGGCCAGCCGGTAACCTCCATACAGGCCCAGGCCCCACAGCAATACCCCGTAAAGGGCCAGAGGTGTGATGGTGATGCGGTAGCACCGGAGCAGGAAGGCGCACAGCGCCTGCGTTGCGTCCGCCACATGGTAAACGGCGACCCATACCAGCAGGGTCGAAGCCAGCGTTACGACATCCCGGTTGACCGAGTACCAGCCCGCCAGTACTTTGCCGCCCACCGCAACCACGATCGCCAGTGCCACCGAAAGCAGCATGGTGAGCTTCAGGCCCAGCACAACTACACGTTTTGCGTGCGCTGGTTTGCCTGCACCCAGCCAGAAAGAGACCCGCGCGCTGCAGGCAATCGCCATGGACAACGGCATCATGTACAGCACCGCAGCCATGCTGGCCGCGATCTGGTGGCTGGCGGATGAAACGGTGCCCAGCCGGGCAATAAACAGCGCCATCAACGTGAATGAGGTGACTTCTACAAGGTAAGCCAGTCCGCCGGGAATGCCAAGGCGTGCAAAACCGCCAATCTGCTTCCAGTCGGGCCGCTCCATTTTTTGCCAGATCTGAAAGGGCTTGTAGAGTGTCTGCGTGCGCAGCATGACGATGGCCAAAGCCAGCAGCAGGTAGTTGACGATCAGCGTAGCCCAGGCGCATCCTGCAGCCCCCATGGGGTCGATACCTGCGCCACCGGCCACCAGCCAGATGGACAGGGGGACCTTGATGGCCAGAGCGCCGACCTGCAGCCAGGTCACCAGCAGTGGCTTGCCAAGTGACTGGTTAAAACTGCTGTAGACGCGAAAGAGGAGTGAGGGAGCAAAGGCAAATGCCAGCACCGTGAGGTAGCGCTGCACCTCACCACGCATGGCCTCGGGAACCTGCGCCCAGCGCAGCAGCGGTCCCGGGAACAGCATGGCAGTCATGCCTGCCAGCGTGATGAAAATACAGAGGTAGAGACTTTGCCGCAAAGACTGGCCGACGGCTTCGTACCTGCGTGCACCCAGCATCTCGGACCAGATGGGTAACAACGCTTGCACGATTCCTATCAGACCGACATAGATACTGACGTAGAGGGCAGAGCCTACGGAGAGGGCGGCAAGGGCAGCATCGCTATGGCGGCCGGCAATCACCGTATCGGCAACTCCAAACGCCATGACGGCCAACTGCCCGACCAGCACGGTACCCGCATGCCGGCTGATGATCTTCATCTCGCTCACAGACGGGATTTACTTCCTGTGGCGGACGGTGTCTCTGCCTGGCTCACGCGCCTGTAAAGCAGGACATTCTCATTCCTGTCGGTTGGCCGCCGGATGGTCGCAAGAAATGCCCAGTCCGGCAACTGCACGACGCTGCTCAGGGTACCTTGCGCGTCGGCATCAACGATGAGGTAGGGGCAGGTGGGTTGTGCAGCTGCCTGGCGCAGGTCCAGCTTGCCGTGGTACTGCAGGGCCGCCGCCTGCGCACTGCTGACACCATGAATTTCGACACAGGCATTCTTGTCCACCATGCGCGCCACCTGCCGGGACATGGGCGCGTAACTGCGGGCGTAGTCGAGAAGTGGCAACCAGAGTGTCATCAGCAGCAGCCAGCACAGCGTGGCGCCGCCAGCTGGCAGAACCAGCGACTTCCATACCGCGGCGCGATGTTTGCCCGCGCGCCATTTCACCAGCCATGCCCAGGCAAGTGTCGCCGCCACCGCCGCAAGGAAGGCAAACCAGGAGAAGCTGGGCTCAAAGCCCGGTGCAAGCCGCGCAACATTGGCCGCAGGTTGTTTGGGTACACCGGTTTGCATCGCAATCCACACCACCCAGATGATGAAGGCGCAACCCGTGAAAAAAACCAGGGTGAACCAGTCGATGAGTGATGCCACGCTGCGCCTGAAGGTGGGCAGGGCGAATGCCGCCAGCGCCGCGAGTGGTGGCAGGCTGAGCAGCAAACTGCGATCTGCTGCCGGGGTAGTGAGCGTTGCGCCTATCGCCATGGCAGCAAACCACAGCGGCAAGGCGACGTGCCGGCTGGCCAGTTGCCGGCGCCAGCGATAAAGCGTCCAGAGGGCCAGAGGCCAGGTCGGCCAGGTGAACCAGAGCAGCAGCCGCCCCAGCTTGCGCCAGTCCGTCAAGGCTGCCTGGTCGCCAGTACCCGGGAAATGTATGCGCCATCGCCACAGGTCCAGCAGTTGGGCGATGCCGCTGACAAATACCGTGATGCCCAGGATCACCAGCACCCATTGCCAGGATCGGCGCTTGCCGTCGGGGTCCTGTTCGCCCGACCGGAACGTGTTGCCCCAGCGCATGTGCGTCCATTCCACCAGCGCACCGCCGACACCGAAGAGCAGTGCCAGTGTGGGTGCACCGCTCAGCGCAAGTCCTGCCATGCCGACGAGCAAACCCAGCGACGGGCCAAACACCTTGGTTGCACTGCGGTACGGACTGGCCGCCATGGCGTAGAACACCAGCGCAGTGAAACCCAGTTGCGCCAGGGCGGGCGTGGTCTCGTGTGACAGCTGCGCAAGGCCCAGGCTGGCTATCAATGCCAGCACGCCCGCATCGGCAATAGCCCGGGCGTAATCGACAGGGCTGGCCTCACCACCAAAGGCAAACGCTACCGGCTGCGCCTGCGGACTGCGTGCAAGGTAATACACGGCATACCAGGTGGCCAGAAGCGTCAATATGAGCAGCAAACCGAAGGGAATGCGCACCGCCATGGCGGGGTCCATGAACGGTAGGATTTTGATCGCAAGGGCACCGAGCCAGTAGGGTGCCAGCGCATCGAAACCATTGGCTTGCCCCAGCAGTTGCGGCGCGAGCCAGTTGCCTGCGCCTGATGCCAGTTCCTGTATCACGCCAAAGGTCGCGATATCTTCAAACTTCCAGGGTGCGCGGCCGAAAAAGCCCGGTAGCACATAGGCCAGGCAAAACAGCAACAGCGCAAGCCTCGGAAGGCGGCGCACGGCCGACTGGGCAATGATGGCGGGGGATGGCTTGTTCAAGGCAGGCGGTTGCCGGTGAGGCGCGGTGGGCGTTTCGGGGGCATGGCTTCAGCGCTGATTTTTGCGCGACTGTCTGCAGCCGTCAAACGCAGTTTTAGCCGAAAAAAAAGCAGCCTGGGTTTCAGGCTGCTTTTTTGGGGGCGCGAAATTCGCAGCTTACTCGGCAGCAGCAGCGGGTGCGGCTTCCTTGGCTGCGGTCTTGCCGAAGCGGTTGCGGAACTTCTCAACGCGGCCACCCATGTTGTCCACGGATTTTTGTGTGCCGGTGTAGAAAGGGTGCGATTCGCTGGAGGTATCAAGTTTGTACAGCGGCAGTTCGCGGCCGTCTTCCATCTTGATCATCTCTTTCGTGTTCACGCATGAGCGGGTCACGAACTTGAAGTTGTTGGACAAGTCCTGGAAACAAACTTCGCGGTAATTGGGGTGAATGCCTTCTTTCATGGTCTTTCCTTATTCGTTGCGGGAGCCACCAAGGCCATTCCTGGGCACTTTCCGCTAAGCCTAATATTATGCCATTAAATCAAATACTTATGCAATTCTGATTGTGTTTGCAAGCAGAGCCGCGGAACCGGCTTCGCCGGGCCGCAGGCGAACGGCCCCCTCGGGGGGCAGGGCGCTACACGAAGTGAGCAACCGTGGGGGCCATCTCTTTAACCACCGCGCCGCATCATGTCGAAGAATTCGTGGTTGTTTTTGGTGGCTTTCATGTTTTTGAGCATCAGCTCCATGGACTCGATTTCGTCCATGTTGTACATGAATTGACGCAAAATCCGCGATTTTTGCAGGATTTCCGGGGCCAGGAGCAGCTCTTCCTTGCGGGTGCCGCTGCGGTTCAGATGGATGGCGGGGAAAACGCGTTTTTCGTACAAACGGCGGTCCAGGTGGATTTCGCAGTTGCCAGTGCCCTTGAATTCTTCAAAGATCACTTCGTCCATGCGGCTGCCGGTATCGACCAGTGCGGTGCCGATGATGGTCAGGCTGCCGCCTTCTTCAATCTTGCGTGCCGCGCCGAAAAAGCGCTTGGGACGTTGCAGCGCGTTGGCATCCACACCGCCGGTCAGCACCTTGCCCGACGAGGGCAGGACGTTGTTGTAGGCGCGGGCCAGGCGTGTGATGGAGTCCAGCAGGATGACGACGTCCTTGCCGAGCTCAACCAGGCGCTTGGCGCGCTCGATCACCATTTCAGCAACGTGCACGTGGCGGGCAGCGGGCTCGTCAAAGGTTGATGAAATGACTTCGCCGCGAACGCTGCGCTGCATTTCGGTCACTTCTTCAGGGCGCTCGTCAACCAGCAAAACCATCATCACGACGTCAGGGTAGTTGGCGGTAATGGCGTGGGCGATGTGCTGCATCATCACGGTCTTGCCGGACTTTGGTGGCGCAACCAGCAGGGCACGCTGGCCTTTGCCTATGGGCGCAATGATGTCGATGATGCGGCTGGTCAGGTTTTCTTCGCCCTTGATGTCGCGCTCAAGCTTGAACTGCTCGCGCGGAAACAGCGGCGTCAGATTCTCGAACATCACCTTGTGCTTGTTGGCCTCAGGTGCACCGTCATTGACCTTGTCCAGCTTGTTCAGGGCAAAGTAGCGCTCGCCGTCTTTCGGTGTGCGGACTTCGCCTTCAATCATGTCGCCGGTGTGCAGGTTGAAGCGGCGGATCTGGCTCGGGCTGATGTAGATGTCGTCGGTCGAGGCGGTGTAGCTCGAATCAGGTGCGCGCAAAAAGCCGAAGCCGTCGGGCAGGACTTCGAGTACGCCGTCGGCGACGATGGTTTCACCGGTCTTGGAGCGCTTTTTGATGATGGCAAACATCAGCTCCTGCTTGCGCATGCGGCCTACGTTTTCAATTTCAAGTTCTTCGGCCTGCTTGAGGACTTCAGACACGTGCAGTGCCTTGAGTTCGTTTAAGTGCATGGATTTACCGCCTGGAAGTGCGTGAGAGGGGTGCGAGAAAAGAACTCCTTGCGGAGTGCATCTTGGAAACGGGGGAGGTTTGAACGGAAGCCAGAAAGATTGGCGGCTTCACAAACCGGGGTTCGGGCAGGCTGGCTACGTGCCGGCTGGCGAATATTTCGGATTATGACAGGAAAACAGGACGTTGCGCGAGGCAGTGAAAAAGGCGAATCAGGGGGAAATTGGGGCAGCCGGCAGGGAAGGCCCTGCCGGCTGCGGCTGTGAATCAGGCCAGTTGCTGGTCGATGAATGCGGTGAGCTGGGCCTTGCTCATGGCGCCTACTTTCGTGGCGGCGAGCTGGCCATCCTTGAACAGCATCAGCGTGGGGATGCCGCGAATGCCGAATTTGGCGGGAATGTCGCGGTTTTCATCGACATTCATCTTGGCGATTTGCAGCTTGCCGTCGTAGCCTGTAGCCACTTCGTCCAGTATGGGGGCAATCATCTTGCAGGGACCGCACCACTCAGCCCAGTAGTCCACCAGCACGGGGGTGGAGGATTTCAGCACGTCGGCCTCGAAGGTTGCGTCGGTGGTATGTTTGATCAGTTCGCTGGCCATGGCGTCTCCTTGGTGGGAAAGGGTGAAATAGGGGATAAAGTTGAAGGCATTGTGGCAGAAACCAAGTATCGGGGTCTGCTGGCTACCTGCACATTCTGCTATCCCCTTGATAGCTAAATCCCACTGAACCCTCACGAAAGCACGTTCTTGCAAGCCAAAGGCATTCCTGAAGCAGGACATCCCGGAGCAGAAAGCTGGCACAAGGTCATGCTGAAGCTGGCCGGCCTGATGGCGGATCGCCAGCTTCACCCATCGCGCGTCGTTGTGCTGGTGCCGTATGCGCAGCTGATGCAGCAGGCGCGCAGTGCATGGTCTGCCTATTCAGCCAGAGCCGGTGCCACCTCATCTTTTGTCCCCCGTTTTGAAACCACCATGAACTGGGCCACAGCGATTCACGCGGGCGAAGGCGGCTTTTTACCTTCCGCCAACGATATCCAGCTCGACGCAGCCATTGACGCGCTGACGGCTGCTGCGTTTCTGGACCGTGCAGGCCTGGCCGCACAAAAGAACGCGTTGGCCGGGCGACTGGTCGAAGCCGCCACCTCACTGGCGCGGGTCGCTGCCGCCCAGCCACCGACGCATCGGGTGGCATGGGGCACGCGCCTGGCCGCTGCACTTGATGCCGGGCTCGATGCGCCTGCGCTCGCATTGGAACTGGCTGTGGCGCGTATTGCGCTGGTCTGGGCTTCCACATCCGCATATCCGACCGATGTGCTTTTCACGGCCGAAGCCGATCTGCTGGTGGTGCTGGAAGGCTTCCAGTCCGAGCCGTTGGCTGATGCCCTGAAACATCTCTTTGGCGAGCGTGCGGTCTCGCTCAAGATGGATGCCCCGGCGCAGTACGGCGCGCTCGCCATGCATAAAGCGCAGGACGCGGAAGACGAAGCGCAGCGCGCTGCAGCGTGCGTGCTGGCACACCTCTCGCAAGGCCGCGCGCCCGTCGCACTGATCGCACAGGACCGTGTCCTGACCCGCCGCATACGCGCCATGCTGGCCGAACGCGGCGTCGCCCTGCGGGATGAAACCGGCTGGAAGCTGTCGACCACGCGCGCAGCCGCAGCGCTTGTGAGCCTGCTGCGTGCGCTGCCCTGGGATGCCCCGGCGGATGCCGTGCTCGACTGGCTCAAGAATGCACCTGCCTTTGGTTCGACAGAAGTCACGTCGCTCGAGGTTGAGTTGCGCAAGATGGGCATCCGCTACTGGCGCGGTTTGCCTGCCACCATGCCTGATACCCACCGCATCGTTGAAAGCGTGCAGGTGATGCGTGAAAACCTTCAGCGTGCGCGGCCGCTCGCGCAATGGCTGCGTGACCTGCGCGCGGCACTTCAAAGCTCGGGCCAGTGGGAGCCGCTGGCTGCAGATGCAGCGGGCACCAAGGTATTTGAAGCGCTGCGACTGCATGAAGGCAGCGAGGCGGTTTTTACCGGTACAGATCGCATGAGCCAGCAGGACTTCAGCATGTGGGCCAGCCAGGCGCTTGAAGCGGCCAGCTTCCAGCCCACGCATCCACCTGAGGCGCAGGTTGTCATCCTGCCGCTGAGCCAGTTGCTGGGCCGACCCATGCAGGCAGTGGTGTTGCCCGGCTGTGATGAGGTGCGACTACCGGTCTCGCCCGAGCCCTCCGGCATGTGGACACCGTCGCAGCGCCTGCTGCTGGGCCTGCCGTCTCGCGAAGAGATGGTTGCAGCGCAGCGAACCGCCTGGGACTACGCACTGCGCATGCCGCATATCGATGTGCTCTGGCGAACCAGTGAGTCCGGCGAGCGCCTCATGCCCAGCGGTTTTGTGCAGGAAATCGAACTCGCCAACGCGAAGACGGGCCGCGAAAACGTCACCGCCGACCCACGTGCCCGGCGCACGCTGGACGCCCAGCCCACACTGCACCCCATGCCGACCGGCGAGGCCTTGCCCGTCAAGCGCCTGTCTGCCAGCGCCTATGAAGACCTGCGCCGTTGCCCTTACCGCTTTTTTGCGCTGCGCCAGCTTAAATTGCAGGAGTCGGACGAACTTGAAAGCGAACTCGGCAAGCGCGACTTCGGCAACTGGCTGCACACGCTGCTGCATCACTTTCACGTCGCGTTGAAAGACTCACCCCCGGCCGATCATCCAACGCGGCTGGCCCTGATCAACAGCGCGGCAGATCAGGCTGCAACAGAACTGGGGTTGACCGACAGCGAGTTTTTGCCTTTTACCGCCATTTGGCCGCGTGTACGCGATGGCTACCTCGACTGGCTGGCCGGGCATGAAGCCGCCGGCGCGCAGTTCGTCGAAGGCGAGGTGTGGAAGGACATGGACTATGGCGACATCCAGCTCATCGGCAAGGTGGACCGCATAGACCAGATGCCCGACGGCAGCCGGCTGGTGATGGATTACAAAACCGAAGCCAGCGGCGTGACGCGCGAGCGCATCAAGGACGGCCAGGAAGACACCCAGCTCGCGTTTTACGCCGCCTTGCTGGCAGACGACACGCTGGCTGCAGCGTATGTGAACCTCGGTGAAAAAGAGGCCACCAAAACCTTTGTGCAGGACGACATCGTGGACCTGCGTGACCAGCTGGTCGACAGCATCCTCACCGACATGGCGCGCATCAAACGCGCTGCGCCTTTGCCTGCGCTCGGTGAAGGCAAGGCCTGCGAGTACTGTTCGGCCAGAGGCTTATGCCGGAAAGACTTCTGGTCATGACAGCAGCCTACGAACACAACGGCCAGCCCGTCACTGCCGAGGCCTTCTATGCGATTGCCTGCGACCCGCGCCGCAGCGTGGCGGTCGAGGCCTGCGCCGGTGCCGGCAAGACCTGGATGCTGGTCTCGCGCATGCTGCGTGCGCTGCTCGATGAGAACGGCAAGGTGCAGCCGCATGAAATCCTTGCGATTACCTTCACCAAAAAAGCCGCGGGCGAGATGCGCGAGCGGCTGTATGAATGGCTTGAAAAGTTCGCCCATGCGGATGACGAAACACTGAGGCTTGAGCTGGTCATGCGCGGTGTGTTGAGCCAGAAGAGTCCAACCGCTCCAGGCGAACTGCGGGAGCAGCTTTCAAACCTCTACCAGCGCGTGCTCGCCAACGGCAGGCCGGTTCAGATACGCACCTTCCACAGCTGGTTTGCCGCCTTGCTGCGCAGCGCACCCATGGCAACGCTGCAAAAGCTGGAGCTGCCGGTCAACTACGAATTGCTGGAAGACGATGGCCCCGCCAAGGCGCTGGTCTGGCGGCGGTTTTATGCTGCGCTGGCTGCAAGCCCCGACATGAAAGCCGACTTTGAAACCGTCGTGCTCACGCATGGCCGTTTCCAGGCCGACAAGGCCTTGCAGGTCGCGCTCGACAAGCGCACCGAGTTTGCGCTGGCAGATGCAGACGGCGTGGTTGATTCGTCGGTCGAGCATTTCAGCGCCATGTTCCCCGAGTGCGCGGGCTTGGGCCATCCGGACGAACATTTCCAAAGCGATGCACCATGCCGTGCGCTGATGGCTGCTGCCGCCGTCAGCCTGGGCCGCGCCAGCGCGCCCACGTTTTCGGCCAAAGGTGTTGAGCTTGAAAAGGCACTGACCGCTGGCGACTTTCAGGCTGCGCTGTCGGCCTTGTTGACGGAGAAGGGCACGGCGCGCAAGTTTGGCGAAAAGATCATCGGTATTGAAACAATCCGTGAGGCGCAGGAGCTCGCGTTGCGCCTGGCCGCTGCGCGCCACCAGCACGAAGCCTGGGACTACCAGCAACGCATGGCGCGCCTGTCGCGTGTGCTGCTGGCCGAGTTCAGGGCGCTCAAGCGCGAGCGCGGCTGGGTGGATATGAACGACGTGGAGCGCGCCGCACTGACCATGCTGGGCGACCCGGTACTGTCAGGCTGGGTGCAGGAGCGGCTTGACGCGCGCATACGCCACCTGATGATTGACGAGTTCCAGGACACCAACCCGCTGCAGTGGCAGGCGCTGTATGCCTGGCTCAGCGGCTATGGTGGCGCGGGCAATGCGCCCAGCGTGTTTATCGTCGGCGACCCCAAACAAAGCATTTACCGATTCCGCCGCGCCGAGCCGCAGGTATTTATTGCGGCGCAGGCTTTCATTCGTGAAGGCCTTGGCGGCGACCTGCTGGCCTGTGACCACACGCGGCGCAACAGTGCGGCCGTGATCAACACTGTCAATGCCGTGATGGCCGATGCGCGCGAGAACGACGGCTACACCGGCTTCAGGGACCACACCAGCGCGTCGGAAGAAAGCGGCGCGGCCATCAGGCTGCCGCCTGTCGCCCGTGACTCAGACGCAGAACAGGTAATGCAGGAGGGCTGGCGCGACAGCCTGACCACGCCGCGTGAACTGCCCGAGGAAACACTGCGAACGCGTGAAGCGCGGCAGGCTGCGGCATGGATAGCCAACCGTATCGCGCAAGGGTTGGACCCTTCAGAGGTCATGGTCCTTTCAAGAAAGCGGGCAGGACTGCTTCCACTGCAAGACGAACTGCGCGCCCTGCACATCCCGGCGCAGATTGGTGAGAAGACCGAACTGATCGACTGCTGCGAGGTGCTCGACATCGTGGCGCTGCTCGATGTGCTGGTCTCGACCCAGCACGACTTGTCGCTGGCCCGGGCCCTGCGCTCGCCGCTGTTTGGCGTGAGCGACGATACCCTGGTCCAGATAGTTCTGGCACGCGGCGAAAACAAGACCGCCTGGTTTGACCTCCTTCAAAAGCCGGGACTGGCAATCCCTGAGCTCGACGGCATCGCCGCCCGATTGCTCCAGTACAAAAGCTGGGTCGACAGCCTGCCGCCGCACGACGCGCTGCAGGCGATTTACACCGATGGCGACGTGCTGGCGCGTTTTGCTGCCGCTGCGCCGGCATCGGCCCGCAGCACCGTGCTGGCCAACCTGCGCGCGCTGCTCAATGTGGCGCTGCAGCTCGATGGCGGCCGTTACGCCACGCCTTACGCCTTTGTGCGTGCGCTCAAGGCCGGTGGCCTGCAGGCGCCTGCCGCTGTCAACCCCGATGCCGTGCGCCTTCTGACGATTCACGGCGCCAAGGGCCTGGAGGCTGAAGCCGTGCTGCTGCTCGATACCGATACGCTGGAGCGCAATGCCGACAGCATGGGCGTGCTCATCGACTGGCCGGGTGAGGCGACAGCACCAAAGAAGTTTGTCTTCCTCGTCAGCGAGAGCCGGCCACCCGCTTGCGCCGTGCAGGCGCTTGAAAAAGAGCAGCAGGAGAGGGCGCGTGAAGAACTCAACGCCCTCTATGTGGCCCTGACCCGTGCCAAAAATACGCTGGTCGTCTCGTCCATCGAGCCACACCGCGAAACCACACGCAGCTGGTGGCGCCGCCTGTACCCGGTAGCGCTTGAAGTCGCCGCCCCGGCGAATGTAGACGTGCAGGCCACTGACGATGACACTGCGGGCGCGACTTTTTCCCTGCAGGAGTTGCCAGAGCTGCCGGCATCGGCACAAGTCCAGCCGGTCACGCAACAGCCAGACGACGACTCAGACAGCTCACGCCTGGGCAAGGCCATGCACCGCCTGCTGGAGCTTGGCGTGCGCGGCGACACGCTGGAGGCCGGCCGCACCGCAGCCGCGATAGGGCGCGAGTTTGGCTTGAAACCTCCCCAATTGTCAGAAGCCGTCGCCATGGCAGAGCGCATTCGCAGCGGCGAGGCGGCCTGGGCCTGGGACAGTGCCGTCATCAGCTGGCAGGGCAATGAAGTCGAGCTGATGCACGAAGGCCAGACCCTCAGGCTGGACCGGCTGGTACAGCGGCGCGATGCGGGCCATGACGGCCGTGATGGCCACTGGTGGGTGCTCGATTACAAATCAGCCCACCAGCCGGAGCGCAGTCCGGAGAAAGTGGCGCAGCTGCAAAGCTACCGTGCCGCGCTTCAGGCCATTTACCCCGGCGCCGAGGTCAGGGCCGCCTTTCTGACCGGCACGGGCAAGCTGGTGCCAATTGCCTGAAACATTGCCTGAAACATCGCCTGAGCCATCGCCTGAACCATTTGCCCGCCAGCGTCTCCATCACACGGTGTGACCCCTGATCTGCATCCGGTATGGCCTGGCGCCCGTACCTGCATTGGCCGAACAGGTCACACTGGCACGCCGCACCGGCATCCATATTCTTAAAAATACCAAGGAAACACATGTTCAAACCCCTCGTTGTCCCATTCGTCGTTGCTGCCGTCATGGCCGCCACCGCCGCGCTGGCCCAGGCCCCGGCATCGCCGCAGGTTCGCCTGCGCGCCACCATTGAAAAGGTTGACGCCACCAGCATCACCGTCAAGGAACGCAGCGGCGAGGTCATCACGCTGGTTCGCCCGGCCAACATGGATGTCTCCGAGGTCTACCCGCTGGCGCTCAGCGACATCAAGCCCGGCAGCTACATCGGCGCCGCCGCCATGCCGCAGGCCGACGGCACGCAGATGGCGCTGGAGGTGCTGGTGTTTCCCGAAGCCGCACGCGGCGCAGGCGAAGGCCACCGCCCCTGGGACCTGCGCCCCGACAGCACCATGACCAACGCCACTGTTGCCGACCTGGCCGCAGCGCCATCCAGCGTGCCCGGCGGCCAGAAGCTGACGCTCAAGTACAAGGACGGCGAAAAAACCATGATCGTGCCGCCCGGCGCGCCCGTCGTGAGCTTCAAGCCCGGCAAGTCCGATGAAGCCGCCCTCATCGTTCCCGGCGCCAGGGTCATGATCACCGCGCAGGAAGTCGCCGGCAAGCCCACAGCCCTGCGCGTCATCGTCGGCCGCAACGGTTTTGCGCCACCCATGTAATGGAAGGGCGATGGGCGAGGTGCAGTTTGCTATGCATTTGATAGCTTCTCACGCCCATCAATAAAGGCTTTGAGGCAGATTTGATGCCTGAAAAAGCTGATATTCGGGTTAAAAGTTAATATGCAGGTTAACTTTTTAGGCGGAACAGGCCTTTGGGTTTGATTTTTTAACGTATACGTTAAAATTTCCACTTATCGGCCTCCAAAAAGGCCAATTTCAGGCATCAAATCGGCCTTCAGACCAATGAATACGGGCGTGTGCAGCTATTAAAAGCGTAGCGCATCGCCACTTCGCATTCCTTATCTCCACTTCGGCCAGCGCCACCCTCCACAGACAGGTCTCCTTGAACAGCTCTTCCACCCCTCCCAGCCCACAGTCCCCTTTGCGTGTCGCCGTCATAGGTGGCGGGCCTGCCGGCCTGATGGCGGCCGAAGCGCTTTCGGCAGCAGGCGCATCCGTGTCGGTTCAGCTGTATGACGCCATGCCGTCCGTGGGGCGCAAGTTTCTGCTGGCAGGCAAGGGCGGCCTCAACCTCACCCATTCCGAAGACTTCGAGCCCTTCATGGGCCGCTACGGCGACAGGCGCGCAGCGCTGGAGCCCGTGGTCGCCGGGTTTGCCGCGCCCCAGCTTCGCGCCTGGGCCGAGGCGCTGGGGGTTGAAACCTTTATCGGCAGCTCTGGCCGCGTCTTCCCCAAAGACATGAAGGCCGCGCCGCTGCTGCGCGCCTGGCTGCACCGCCTGCGCGGCTCGGGCGTGCAGTTTTTCATGCGGCATCGCTGGCTCGGCTGGGCTGATAACGGCGCGCTCAAATTTGCAGCGCCCTCGGGCGAGGTGCTGGTCCAGGCCGATGCCGTGGTGCTCGCACTCGGCGGCGGCAGCTGGGCCAGGCTCGGCTCCGACGGCGCCTGGGTGCCGCTTCTGGCTGAACGCGGCGTGCCCGTCGTGCCGCTGCAGCCATCCAACTGCGGTTTTGATGTCGGCACAGCAGCCACTGCAAGCAGGGGCGAAGGCGAAGGTGAAACCCGCCGTGAATTCTTCAAGGAGCTGGTGGGGAAAGCTGAACGGAAAGCAGGGTGGACCGAATACTTTGCCAGCAAGTTCGCCGGCCAGCCCTTCAAGTCCGTCGCCATCAGCTTCACCGATTCACAAGGCCGCAGCTTCAACCGCAAGGGCGAGTTTGTCGCCACCGCCACCGGGGTCGAAGGCAGCCTGATTTATGCCGTCTCCAGCCTGCTGCGCGACGAAATCGCCGCCAAAGGTAGCGCCACGTTTCTGCTTGACCTGTTGCCCAGCAAGTCGCCAGAGCAGGTGCTGGTCGAGGTGCGCCACCCGCGCGGCTCACGCTCGTTGTCCAGCCACCTCAAAAGCCGCCTCAGCCTCGAAGGCATCAAGGCCGCCATGCTGCATGAGGTGCTCGGCAAGGACGACATCAACGACCCCGTCAAACTAGCCCACACCATCAAGGCCCTGCCCATCACGGTGGTCGCTCCGCGTCCCATGGACGAAGCCATCAGCACCGCAGGCGGCGTCGCGTTTGAAGGCCTCGACGCCGCACTGCAGCTCAAGTCCATCACAGGCATTGCCCAGCCCGTCTTCTGCGCAGGTGAAATGCTCGACTGGGAAGCGCCCACCGGCGGCTACCTGCTCACAGCAAGCATGGCCAGCGGCCGCGCTGCAGGGCAGGGCGTGTTGAAGCACTTCGGTTTGTAGCCCTCGGGGCGTGTGGGCGGCCTCACCTGGCAGCAGGTGATGCAAAGCCAACTCAAGTCAGGGCGCCGCTGCCGGCACAGCCGGCCAGGCAATCACCCTGGCCTGTGCATTCGGCATCGGAACCAGCTGGTTCACCACCCGGCCCGGAAACAACTTTTCGCGCACATCCTTGAGCACCTCCTGCGCGCCGCCAAACGGCGTCAGCACATCTACCAGCCAGATCTGCTCACCAGACGACCAGTCAGACATCACCAGCTGGTGCGGCGCATTCTGGTAGCGCTGCGCCACCGCAGGGCTCAGCCGGGCCCATGAAACAAACGCCACCGGCGCATCGTCCTTGAGGTAAAGCTTGGCCTGCTCCAGCAGCAAGGCCGGCAACACCCGCCATTCAAGCTCACTGATCAGCGTGTGCCGGGTTGCAGCCTGCTGCATCATCAGCCACGTCACAGGCCCCAGCAGCGGAATTTTGGCGATGACTTTTTTGGCCTGCGTTTTTGCAAGGACGGCAAGCGATGCGAGTTCTTGGGGCGGCAGCGCTGCGGTATCAACGCTGGGTTTTGTGGGTTCGGTCATTTGGTGGGTTCGAGCAGGTGATTGATCGCGTGAAGGTCTGACTCGGAGAGCGTGGCGTTGCTCGCCTTCAGTCGAAGGCCTTGCAACAGGGTATCTGCCCGGGCCTTTTGCCAGTCGCGCCGGGCTGCATACAACTGCTGCTCGGCATTGATCACGTCTATATTGATGCGGGTGCCAATGCGATAACCAATCTTGTTGGCATCGACAGCGCTTTGGCTTGAAAAAATGGCCGATTCAAGAGCAGTGGTTTGAGCCATGCCATTGACCACACCGCTGAATGCCTGGCTGGCCTTTGCCACGGCATCACGACGCGCGGCCTCCAGGTCTTCGTTCGACTTTTCTCTCAAGGCGATGGCTTCACGCACACGGGCCTGTACACCACCGCCCGCGAACAATGGCACGTTCAGACTCAGACCATACTGACCTGCACGATAGCGCGTGACGATATCGGCAGGCGAAGAGATGCTGCCCGAGCTGTAGTTGCGTCCATAGCCGGCAGTGAAGTCCAGGCTCGGTGAGTGAGCGGCCTGGCTTCTGTCAACTTCACGCTCTGCAACGTCCAGCGCGGCCTGGGCAATCCGCACCTGAAAGGACTGACTCCTGGCACTTTCCACCCAGGTCTGGATAGACTCGGGCTGCAGGCCAGGCAAACGTGCCTTGTCGCTCAGGCCAGCCAAATGTTCCACGGGGCTTCCCAGCATGCGTACCAGTTCGGCGCGCTTGTTGTCCAGCTCGCCGCGCGCTGCCACTGCCTGAGCCCGGGACAGGTCGAGCCGCGATTGCGCTTCATGCACATCGGTGACGGTGGCGGTTCCCACCTCATAGTTGCGTCGCGCCAGACCGAGTTGTTGCTCTACCGCGCCGACCTGTAGTTCGGCAACGCGCTCTGCCTCGCGCGCGACCAGCACGTCCAGATAGGCCTGAGCCGTTCGCAGGATCAGGTCTTGCTCGCTTTGGCGAAATTGCGTCTGCGCCAGGACCTCCTGCAGTTGTGCCTGGTCCAGTGCGATCCAGCTGTTGGGACGCCACAGCGGCTGGGTGAGTTGCAGGTTCCAGTTCCAGCTGGCGACTCTGCGGTCCTGATACGGGGCTTCACTGAAAGAGGCCTGTCCGGATTGCCGGCTGTTGGCACTCACCAGATTGACAGATGGCAACAGAAGCGCACGCGCCTGCCTCTCGCGTTCGTGGATGGCTTGCAGCGCATGCCTTGCACCCCTGTACACCGGGTCCTGCGCCTGCGCCTTGCCATACACGTCGAGCAGGGTGTCAGCTGACGCAATGGTTGAGAGCACACATAAAGTGGGGCCCATCACCGCAAGCTTCAGAAAAGACCGGCTACGCTTGTCGGGCGAACGTGCAGGTTGTCTGTATTCAACGCTCACGCAGCGCCTCCTGCCTGTAACGCAGCATGGGCGCAATAAAGTATTCAATCATCCGTCGTTCGCCAGTACGGATATCTGAAGTGACGGTCATGCCAGCAGTCACCGCTCCATGCAGGCCGTTGACAACATTTGGCGTTTCGGCTGTCTGCAGTTGAATGCGAACGGGGTAGACCGGCCCCAGCTTCTGGTCGTTGATGGCATCGGTACCCACCCATTGCACCGTACCTTCGATATAACCAAACCGGGTGAAGTCAAAAGTCTCAATCTTGTTGATGACACGCTGACCGACCTTGATGTGGCCTATGTCGCGATTCATGACCTGGGTATCAACCTCGAGCGTAGCGTTGCGCGGCACGATGGTCATCAAGGCCTGAGCCTGGGTCACTACGCCGCCCACGGTGGTGACGGCCAGTTGCTGAACCACGCCATCAATCGGGCTGCGCATCACCTGGAGGTCGCGACGTTGTGTGGCTTTGACAAGTTCCTGGCGAGCCGCATCGCTTTTCCTTGTGGCGTCCACAAGTTCGGCGCTGGCCCGTGCGCGAAACTCCGATTGCGCCTGCTTGCGCTGTTGGACCGAGGCATTGAGGCTGGCCGCTGATTCGTTGAGCCGGTTGCCTAGAACAGCGGCTTCTTTTTCCATATTCAGCAGTTCAAGCCGGGTTTCAATCACACCGGTCTGCGCGATGTGGCCTGTGGTGGCCAGTTCTTCGCGCATGTCGTGCTTTTTTCTCACCAGTGGCAAACTGGTCCTCAGTTGCGTCAAATTGGCTGCGATGGCGTCGCGGTCCGCGCTGCGGCGCGCAATGTCAGCATCAAGTGCCGCCATGCGAGAGTCCTGCTCACTGCGCCTGCTGGCCAAAACCGCCTGTTGATTGACCAGCATTGCGGGTGGCAGGTCGCCTGCTTGACTCCAGGCGTCCTTTCCGGATAGCAACGCACCCAGCCGCAACACATCGGCCTGGGTTTCCTGATACTCGCGCTGCAGACGGTCACGGTCAGCACTGGTAACTGTGGAATCGAGCTCAAGCAACACGTCCCCAGTCTTGACTGCCTGGCCATCGCGGACAGCTATGGACTTGACCACACCTGCTTCCAGGGGCTGTATCACCTTGGCGCGGCCAGATGGCATGATGCGCCCCTGTGCCGTGACTACGATGTCCATCGATGCAACACTGGCATACACCATTGCTGTGGCAGCCATGGCGCAGATGGTCAGGCTGACCATGCGTGCGATATGTGCTGGCGGTTGCTGGCGCAAAGCGATTGCAGCTGTGCTGAATATGGCGTGATTTTCATGATCCGTGTGCTTTGTCATGCCGTCTCCAGTACCTGATGCGCCCGATACAGCGAGGCATAACGGCCGTTGATACCCATCAGTTCCCGGTGGTTTCCTGTTTCGGTGAGGCAGCCTTTATCCAGAACCAGAATGCGGTCTGCCATACGCAGTGTTGACAGTCTGTGCGCAACAATGAAGACCGTGCGGCCTGCGCAAATGCGGGCCATGTTGTCATGAATCACGCGCTCGCTCTCATAATCCAGCGACGCGGTGGCTTCATCAAATAGCAGGATCTGTGGCTGAGTGACCAGTGCCCGTGCAATCGCAATGCGTGCCCGCTGGCCGCCCGACAGTTTGCTTCCGCGCTCGCCTATTACGGTGTCGTAGCCCTCAGGAAGTTGCAGAATGAACTCGTGCGCGCCAGCCAGACACGCGCTTTCCATGATTGCCTCCGCTGCAATCGCAGGGTCGCCCAGCGCAATGTTCTCCCTTACGCTGCGGTTAAACAGAGATGTGTCCTGCCCGACCACACCAATCTGGCGGCGTAGCCACGACGTGTCGACCATGCTGAGGTCGATGCCGTCAAGCAGTATGCGGCCCCGCTCGGGTGAATAAAGCCGCTGGATCAGTCTCATGAAGGTGGTCTTGCCTGCGCCGGAAACTCCGGTGATGCCAACGATCTCGCCCGGTGGGATGTCCAGACTCACACCGCTGAGCACCTCAGGTGCGTTTTGCGCGTAACGAAAAGACAAGCCTTCAAATGTCACCCGACCTTTTAATGCGGGCAGGGTGCTTCTACCAGGTCTGAAGGCCGGCTCAGGTTTTGCATCCATGATGTCCGCCAGGCGTCTGATGCTGACTTTCATTTGCGTGAAGTCTTGCCACAATGACGCCAGTTTGAGGATGGGTGCGTTAATGCGCCCGGCCAACATGTTGAAAGCAATCAGTCCGCCGACTGTCAGGTCACCGTCGATCACCAGCCTGGCCCCAAAGTAAAGCAGCAGTACAGTCAGGATTTTGCTGGCCAGACTGATGAACTGGTTGGTTGCATTGGCAAGGTGGCCCGCCTCAAACGAGGCGCTGACGTAGTCCGACAGGCGACGTTCCCAGTCTCGTTGCCATGCACCTTCAACTGCGTGACTTTTAAGGGTCTCCATGGACGTCACGGTTTCAACCAGAAAAGTCTGGTTTTCTGCGCCCAAGGCAAACTTGTCTTCCAGCTTTTTTCGCATCAGCGGGGTGATTAGCCATGAGGCTGCAAAAAAAACGGGCAGGGAGGCAATCACCATCAGTGTCAGCGGCACGCTGTAATAAAACATCACGGCCAGAAAAACCGCTGCAAAGAATAAATCCAGCCAACTTGTGAGCGCGGCACCCGTCATGAAGTTGCGTGCGTTCTCCAGCTCACGAACCCGTGCCACGGTGTCGCCGCTGCGCCTGGCCTGAAAATAAGACAGCGGCAAGTGCAGCAAATGACGAAACAACTTGGCCCCCAGTTCCACATCCACCCTGTTGGTCGTATGGCTGAACAGGTAATGCCGCATGCCGCCGAGTACCACCTCAAACAAGCCCACCCCCAGGAGCGCCACCACCATGACGTCAAGTGTCGTCATGGAGCGGTGCGTCAGTACCTTGTCTATCACCACCTGAAAGATCAGGGGTGTGAGCAGCGCAAATATCTGTACAAAGAACGATGCCAGCAGCACCTCGCCCATCACCTGCTTGTATTGCCCCAATGACGTCCAGAACCAGCCAACGCCAAATCCGGATCCTTTAGATGCTGCGCCATCCATTTCCGGATTGCCATCGTGAACACTGGTGTTACCCACAGCCTGTGTTTTTGCGGTCACCCACTCCATGGCATGTCCGGCAAGTTCGCCAAAACTCTCCCATGTCATTTGCTCTGGCGGCACGTCACCTGTGCGCTGAACCAGTGCCCCTCGCTTGTCAGCATGACCGATCAGCAGCCATTGCCCTTCCGACCCTCTCACGAGCGCAGGCATCGGGCCGCCAATCAGCTTTGCTGCAGATGTACGGTGGTACCGCACATCCAGCGACAGGCTTTGCAGTGCCTGAACCAGTGCGGCGCTATCTGGTCCCTCGACTGGCCATGCGTGATGCTGGGCCAAACGCGCCACATCCGCCTGGGCTCCGACAAGGTGCAGATAGGACGTGATCAATGCGTAGAGTTGCCCAGTCCGTTTAATTGAAACAGGTGCCTCGGGCGGCGACACTGTGGTGCTGCTTGGGGCGTAGGTGGTGGTCTGTGAGGTCACAAGAAGAACTTGCTCGAATAATTGGGAAATACCCGGTGAAAAAAGGAGTCCGGCAACCGGCCGGGCTGCCTAATGCAGCACTGCTGCGTCGACGGCGCCGACAGGCACGGGAAGCCAGGACGAGTAGTTGCCGCCGCTCAACTGCAATCCAAGCTTTGACAAGAATCGGCCGGTTCGCTGCATGCTGACCCCGCTGGCTACGCCGATGTAGACCTCCGCAGCTGCCCGGGACTGAGCCCAGGCACGAAAAGCCATCACCATCTTGATGGCAGCCAGACCACCACGGTGTTCAGGATGAACCAGCAGGAATACCGACGACGCGATGCGTTCGCGGCAAAAGAAATACTCGTCGATACTGCCGATCATCAGTCCGTGCAATGCGCCTCTGACATCATGCGCCGACACAAAAAAAGTGGTCGATGCCGGGCGCTCAATCATGTGGGCAAAGCGTTGCGCAACGCGTTCATTGTCATAGGGCAGGCGCGCAAAGCGACTTTCCAGATGGCAAATCTGGCCAAGCTCCACAAGGGATGAAATATCAGCCAGGCTGGGCGGTGAGACGATCATGCGTGCGCCATATCGAGAGGAGTGGCAAGGGCGACCTGCTCCCAATGGTCTTGCGTTTGCTCCAGCGCCTGTTGCGGTTCGGCCTCAGTGCCGAGAGGAATGAAGGTCAGTGGTCCGGAGTCCGGAGCGGTGAGGGCGTTGATCATCTGCGTCATCACCAGGGCCATTTGCATGGGAGTCGGCATGGTCGCCGGCGGTATGGGCGACATAGAAAACGACTCCGCGATGGGCTCCGTTCCGGTTGCTGACGAGGCTTCTGACCGGCCTCCCGCCACCACAGGAATTGTCGTGAGCGACTCTGTGCTGGTGGATCCTGCCGCGGGCAGGCGCGCCATCATATCGACTGGCAGACTCACATCGCCCACAGCACCTGTCTGGCCGCCTTGCGCATCGGTCCAGACAAATTGCGCCTGGCCATGCTCCGTAACTCCCTCCACTATCCGGAGTTGATGATCACTGGTCAGGCCAATTTGCGCAATGCCAGTGGCGTCCAGCGTGTGCACCTCGCCGACATCGCTCACGCCGTCACTATTTTTGTCCTGCCAAACGGCGAACTCTTTCCAGCGGGTATCGAGCCGGCTCAAGAGGCCATCATGGTCGCTGTCAAACGCCGTCAGACCCTCAAGGTCGGTTTTGGCACCAATCAGATAACTCGTGAAGGATATTTCGTCGTAGCGTTCGATGCGGCCGTCGTTACCGATGTCGCGCACCAGCAGGCCATCGTCAGGTGCGAGCCACGCGATGTGCTCGCGCCAGCCGTCGTTGTTGATGTCAAAGTAAGCCCTGGAGTCATCGATGCCGATGTAATGCAGGCCGTTGCCGTTCAGGTCCAGAGTGACAGGCTTTTTGCCACCACTACCCGCTGCCGAAGAACCAGTGTGGTACGTACCGATATTCACGTTGGTATTCGCGCCCTGTGCATCGGTCACGGAGATGTTGAAAGGATCGCCACCCGTGTAGGCATCACCACGCTGACTGAAGTACTGCCACGCCCCGGTCTCGGCAATCCAGTCATTGAAAATCTGCGTGTGGTCTGCGTTATACGGTGTGTTGATGCTGGTGTATTGGTTGGTCCATGCATGACCGTGTTGTGGCGTCGTCGCCAAACTGAAGCTGATCTGGCTGGAGTCGCCGTCAGGGTCATAGGCAACCACGCCGCCTTGCTGGCGATATGGGACATCCACGTCTACGTACACACCGTCTTGATTGACTGCCCTTCCGTCAAGGCCGGTAAATCCGACTGGTCGCATATGCCCATTCTGGTAGTAACTACCTGATGAACCGACAAGCAAACCATTGGCAAGAAGAGAAAGTGCCTGGCTTTCTACCGTAACGTTGACGTAGCCGTAAGTCATGGCATTTCCCAATTCGTCGGATGTAAGAGGCTGCAAGGTCGTGCCGTACACCGGGCGTCCATACCAGATGTCCTCGATAATCGGTGCGTCATTGACCGACTGCACGGTGAGTTGCGCTGTGGCCCATGTCAGTCCGCCATCGCCATCGCTGACCTGGTAAGCAAAACTCGCATTGCCGTAAAAGTTTGCATTCGCCACGAAACGGACGCTACCGTCTGCTTGCAGGTTCACAGTCCCGTTGGTGGCGTGCTCCACTGCCGTCACGCGAAGATCAGCCGGTGCATTGTCTGCATCCTGGTCATTCACCAAAAGTTGGGCTGCAGCAATGATGAAGGGGACATCTTCAAAGCCAATAAAGCTGTCATCCGTGGTGATCGGACTTGTGTTGATACGCGAGAAATCAATTTGTACTGTCGCTGTGCTGGTCGCTCCGTCCGGGTCCATCACCACATAGTCGAAGCTGCCGCGTCCGTCATAGCCTGCAACCGGTCTAAAGCGCACGCTGCCGTCTGCAGCAAGGGTGGCGTTTCCATGTTGCACATTGCTGATACTGTCGATACGCAGGCTGTCTGGCGTCTCGACATCCGTGTCATTGGCCAGCAGTGCTGCTTGCGTCAGGGTGTAAGTAATGTCCTTCTTGCCAAATACCAACTCGCTGTTGGCGACCGGCGTATCGTTGATAGGGTTGAAGGTAAGGTTGACACTGGCTTGACTCACACCGCCCACACCATCACTGACGGTATAGCTAAAGCCGGCCTGACCGTTGAAGTTCAGGGTCGGGGTGAAAATGATCTGGCCGTTGCTGATGCTGACGCTGCCATTTGATGTGCTGGCGACCTCCATCACGGCTGAGGTGATCGTCAATTCGTTGTGCGCGTTATCCACATCGGCGTCATTGGCAAGCAGCGAGGCAATGCTGAAGTGCGCCTGAGTGTCTTCGTCAAGCGTCAAACTCTCGGCTAGCAGGCGGGGCGCATCGTTGACCGGGGCAATATCCAGTGTTGCAGTGCTGACGCTGAAGCCGCCTGAGCCGTCGCTGACCGTATAGGTAAACAGTGCTGGACCAAAGTAATCGGCATCGGGAATAAAACGTATCGAGCCGTCGGGGTTCAGCGCCACGCTGCCGTGTGTCGCATTGCCAACGCTGATGATTCGCAGGTCGGTGTGCGGGTTGTCGACGTCGGTGTCATTGGCCAGCAAGCTTTCGGCGGTGATGGTTTGTACTTCGTCTTCGTTAAAAACGACTGTTTCACCCGTCAGGATTGGCGCATCGTTGACGGGCGCCAAATTGACCACGGCCTGACCCGTGACCAGCCCGCCGTTGTCGTCACTGACGGTGTAGCTGAAGCCTGCGACGCCAAAGTAGTCACGCTCAGGCGTGAACTGCAGCGTACCGTCTGGCAGCAAGGTAACCGTGCCATGCTGGGCGTTGCCAACGGCACTGATACTGAGTATCTGGCCGTTGGTGGCGACATCCACATCCGTGTCATTTACCAGCAGCAGCGCCGGGTTGATGTTCAGAATGATGTCTTCATCACTGATCAGTGTTTCCCCGGTGACCATGGGTAGATCGTTGACGGGAAGGACGGTCAGGCGCAAGGTGGCGAGGGTTTCAAACCCGTCGCCACCATTGCCTGCAGATGCAAGCTCGCTAGGCGCTCTGTCGCCTACCCAATAGTTGAACTGGGCCGAACCGTTGTAGTTCGCATCTGGCATAAAGCTGACGGTGCCATCCGGGGCCAGAAACACTTGCCCGTGCTGTGCGCTGCCAACACGGATAATGCGCAGCATGTCACCATCGACCGCAGTATCAATATCTCTGTCATTGGTCAGCAAACTGGCTGCTGTGAAGCGCAGGGTGGCGTCCTCATCGCCGCGTGCTGCTTCGCCTTGGGTAACGGGCGCATCGTTGACAGCAGAGATGCGCAACCTTGTGGTGGCCGGGCTCGACAGGCCGTATTGGTCCGTGACGATGTAGCTGAAGCCTGCAGTACCGTGGTAATTGACCTCGGGATTAAAGACGACTTGCGCTGTGCCGTCCGCTCCCATTTGTAATGCAACGCTTCCGTGTATAGGCGCAAATACAGAGGTGATGCGCAGGCTGGGCTGGTTGGGAAAGGCAGGTACGTTGACCGTGCTGTCGTTCGCCAGCAGCAGCGACTCGGCAAAGCACAGGCTGGTGTCTTCCATGCCAATGGCATGCTCACCCTGGGTGCTCGGGTAGTCGAGCAACACACCTGCGGCTGTTGTCAAGGTGCTGCTCTGACTGGCTTGTGCAGAAGCGCCTGGTCCCTGGAACGGGTCAGGGATGACATCCGGCGTCAGCGGTGCAGCCTTTTGCTGCTCTGGTAGATTGGCGAGTGGCAGTACCTGAATCTGTTGGGCCGCAACTTCATTGGCTCTGTCAATTGAACTTTGAGCAGGACTGCCCGGATTGCTTGCAGTGATTGAAGTATCGGGCGTGCTTCGATAGCTGTCACTGCGCACCTGCTCCGTAGTCCTTGAATCGCTGATCAAACCTGGGGAAATATTTGCCGTGTCCGAACTGAATGGTATTTGACCGCCATGGCGGACTTGACCCGCAATGACGGACTGGTTTGCTGCTTGGGAATTTGAATCCTGCACATCATTGCTGCCTGCATTCGCCACCGTCGGCCATTGCGCTGCAGTTGCTCCTGCCGCAAAGGCGACCAGGGGCAGGCCGCCTCTGGCTGTGTCAAACAGTCCGGTGCTTGCGCTGCGGATCATGCTGTCCAGCACTTGGCGTTGCTCTTGTGCCGCACCTGTGCCAGCCATTGGAACGAACGCGCGAGCGTTGCTTCTGATAATTGCGGCTGTGAGGGCCGTACTCGCAATTTGGGTTGAACCAGTCACCCCATCCTGCAATCTTGAATCTCCCACATTCAGCGTGGTGCTGGTCTGCTCACTCTGATTGGCGATGGTTCTGGCGCTGGTACTGCTCAGGCGCGCATCTAGCGCATCGACCACTGAATTGCTTGCGTCCAGCGTTGTAGCTGCCGATACGCCGCCATTAATATGTACTGCCTGCCCATCAAACTGCCGCGTGTTGACAGCATGCAGGGTGGCCGCCGCTGCGGCCAGTGTGCCATCGGCGTTTCGCTGCTCGTCCAGTTGGAGAATGCCACCCTCGGTATTTTGATAGCGATTACCGATGATGTTTGCAGTCAGGTTTTGAACCGTCAACAGTGTTCTGCTGCCGTCAGCGTGAATGATGCTGGGTGGGTTGCTTGCGAAGTCTATGGCAGTAATGTTTGCCTGTGAAAGATACTGTGTTTCACCGTCACTGCCGCCATCACTGTTGACATCAATCCATAAGCGCAAAGCAGCAAACGAGGGGTCCCTGACGTCGATCAGTTTGTCGCCATTTGCGTCTAACCAGTGCAGGCTGTTAAGGCCTGCACTGTTCAGGCTTAGCAATTCGCCGGCATCAATGTTGCCATTGCCGTTGAGATCAATGGCCAGAACGCTCTGATTATTGGCAAGCCACTGGCTTTGCTCCAAGTAGCCGTCGCCGTCTATGTCTACGAGCAAGTCAGCCAGAGCCGGCTCAACCGGCAATGCGAGGCTGATAGCCTGCAGACTTTGATGTATGCCATCGCCTGTCGCCTGCGGCAAGCCTGCGATTGCTGCAGGCAGCACGATGCCCTGGCCTTGCTGAAAGTGGGCGAGGGTGGTGGAAACCTGCCAGTCAGGCGCGATCGCTGCTTTGGCATGGGCCATAAAGTCAGCGGCCAGTGTCTCGCCCGAACTATCGCCGCGGCTGCCTGCGCCATCGTAATAACGTGTTTGCGGCTGACCGGCCTCGTCTATCCAGCGCAGCACCATAAACCCCTTGGCGCCATTGCCGAGATTAAAGCCATCCGGATCGTACTGAAAGCCGATGGCCGGCAACAGGTTGGGGACCAGGGCATAGCTGTTGCCCTGATCATTATGTGTGTTGGCCAACTGGGTTTGCAAGCCATGGACCAGGCTGCTCATCCAGCCAGCGGCTGCAGCGCCGCCGCCTTCGATATCCTGGTCGGTGATGACAATTGTGTTGCCTGCTGCGTCCCACTCAGCATGGGCTATGCCTTCCCGCATGGGGATATCCGGTGTTTCGCCGCCGAGCAGCCCGCCAATGAGTGATATGGCGATAGAGGCTACCTGACCCCAGCCAGGAATGAAGTTGACCGCAGCGGCAAGAATGCTGATTGGATTACCGGAATCCAGTGCAAGTATGAGGTTTAGCCCGGGGAGGATGTTGGCGGCGCTGGCTGCTTCCATTCCTAGCGTTTCTGCAATGGCTTCGCTTGCCCCCAGACCGGAATCGCTGAATGCGTTGCCCAAGGCAACGCCGCTATAGGCAACACCTCCAATGTCACCTTTGTCCAGCGCGTTCAGAAATCCGAGCACGGCCACGGCACTGTCCAGGTCGCCCGGCAACGCATTGCCGCCGGAGACCTTGTCAACTGCGTTGTAAATACTTGCAACGGTGGCTACCCGCTGCAAGTCACTCATGTGCTCCCATTTGTCCAGGCCGATGATGCTTTGCATCAGGCCGAGGGCGTTGCCAACTTCGGCGGCTTGGGCGGCATCTGCAGCTTTATCATAGTCAGCTTGGCTGGCCGGCTGGCCTTTCGGTGTGACGTAGCTGACGACAAGTTCAATCCCGCCATCCTGAAGGATGCGGTTGCTAACCAGTCTGGTGAAGCCTGCCTTGAGTGCACTGATCTCACCAACGATCTCACCGTCCATATTGGTAATGACGGTGCTGCCGCCGGACAGGGTTATGAAGCTTAGGGCGTCTGTGCGCCCCAAGTTCAGGCTTTGCAGTTGTTGGTGTAGGGCGTCTTGCTGGGCGTGGGTAAGATTTGCGCCTGCTGTATTGAGGTATTTTGTGTAACTGTTGGCGGGATCGATAACGCGCGTAGTTGTCTGAGGCGCGGGTGATACAAATGAACTTGCAAAGGCTTCGTCAACAATTCGATTGACCGTCTCGCCGTTGATGGCATTGATGCTGATACGGCCATCGTCCATATGGCCCAAAAGATCGCCTTTTTGCAGCAACGCAATGGTGTTGCCTTGTCTGTCGGTGATGATGCCGCCACCTGTGCTGTCTCTGGACTCTAGCCAGTCAGGGTGATCCAGGATGCGACGCTCCAGTGTGCCGTTGGGGTTCGCCTCATAGACTTGACCGTCGAGGTCCACGGTTTCGTAATCTACTTTTTTTGCGAATGGCTTAGGTGTGTCTGGCACCCAAATGCGCTGGCTGATTGCAATAACGTTACCGAACTCGTCGTACTGCTTCGTATCTACCCAATGCCCGTTGACCTGGACAGTTGAAGATTGGCTTTCTGCACTCGCAATAGCTTTAAGTGCATTGCTTCTTCCTTCAGTATCGCCGCCAGTGTAGAAATATGCTTCGCCCTGTTTGACTATTACAGAAGCACCTCCTTTCGGTGCCATTATTTCTACATAGTCATCTTCAGGCACAAGAATAATTGAAGACCGCGCCTTAGCCGGCCCTGTAGTGCCTACGCTGGCTTCGACTTCGTTCGCATCAAGCTGAGTCAGCGCAGATTTGAGATCACTACGAAATTTAGGGTCACTGTTGACTTTTCGCATGAACCACAAGTCATGATCTGGCCCGATGCTTGAGGGTGTAAAGGTGGGGTCAGCGATTTTGCGTTCAGCCGCTTCAATAATTACGCCGAACTCTGGGCTATTGCGAAGAATCACATAGTCCTTTGCTATGTCTGCCGCTTTCGTGAAGTGAAAAGCCGTGTTGGTTGATTCGACCTCTTTAACGGTTTCAAGAAAACTGCTTAGCCTATAGGATTCGACGCTTTGTGCCGTTTTCTCAACCAAGGCGGCAAGTTTTACAAAACCGCCATTTGGACTTTGGTTGGCAGCCTTGCTAAAAACCGCTGTAGCAACAATGACATCTGCCTCACTCCATCCGTCAAACGTTTTGGAATTTAGTACGGGAGAAATTTTTTCTTCGTATTCTTTTATTAAACCCTTTTCTAAATGGCGGTTGATCCAGCCTTGGCCTAGTGCAGTGTTTCCAAAATTTGTGATGACGGAACGATCTGACGCGGTTAACCAGTTGATGCTGGAACCTTTGGTTAACAAGTCTGCTGTGGCCGTTGACGATAGTCTTTGCTGCCCATTCGCGTCGGCCCAGTTGTTAACTTCGCTTACAAAAGAATCCACGTAGCGCTTGTTTGTTTGAGGATCAATGGATCGGCCACGTTGACCGAAGTCGAATTGCATCGCTCCCACTGAGTAACCACTTGCTGCAATAGCAGTGCCATTCCAACCACCATTTGCAGCAACAGTGATTTGATATGGCTTTCTACCGCCCTCCGTACCCATACCCATTACGCCATAGGTGATGCCTGCAAATGTTTCTTTATTTAAAGCACCCATTAGTTACTCAGATTTTGTTATGTAATGACTTACTGAACGATACGATTCAATCGAAGCGATGCAAAGATAATTTCTTTGGTCACTTCAAAGAATTTAGGTAAAAGCCGAGATCGGAAACACGATTTTTTGTATGTCTAAGCTCACAGTTAACTATTTCATTCGACTGAATGCTGCCCTTTAAATTGAGGTATCCCGACACTTCACAGTCTGATTTTTTAAATTTCAACCACGCTCGCTGTGCCTCAATAAATGATTTTTGAGCAGCTTTGTAATCGGCATCTTCGTCGTTCGGCTTCATCATTTTTTTTAGGATACTTTGATAAAGGCGATTTAACTCAGCATCGGTTTTCTGCAACTCGCCCGCAGCACAATAAAGTAACTCCAGCGAGTCACTCGAATTGCGACAATCGACTACGAAACCTTCGACACACACAAGAGACGATGGCAGTCTATTTTTCTGACTACAGGCATCGCCTTTTTGTTGAATTTCTTTTGCATATGCTGCGGCTATATACGATGAAAAGATGGCAATAAAAAGCATCCGCCACAGCAATTTCTGATTTGTCCAAGTTCGGATATTGGTTGTAACGGTGCTCGTTAAGACGTGGTTCATAGCTTCTTAATTTTTACGTTATTGAAGTTACAGATTTTTAACAAGGTAATTTCAAACCACTATGCGCTCATAGCGCATCACCCAAAAGGGTTAAGTCGCCGTCTTCATCTGTTGAGCCGAACACCGTAAATTGATTGATGCCATTGCCAACGTTTGGCCCGGAGCCGTCATGTTGAAGACCGATGGCTGGCGGAATTTCGCGTAGCAAGGCCCTGCTGATCTTTAGCGTGGTGTAAGCCGACGACACAAGATATTTGTGGTTTGGCCAGACGATGCCGATTTTTCTTATCATTCTTTTATGCGTAACGGTCTGCATCTGTGTCAGCCGTTGTTATTGATTCCCTGAGCAATGCGATGATGCCAGCGATCAAGCGGCTAGGCTATTCAGACCCCTGTTAGATCTGACAGGGGTAGTTGTCTTAAAACGACATTGATGAGAATTTGCTCTTGAGGTTGATGGCGTCGCCGTCTGCTAAGGCCATCCGGCTGCTATCTCTTTAGCGTGAGATGCAAAAAGTCGCATACAGTCGCCAACGCGGTCTATAGATGAGTAATGTTGTTAAGGTCGGACCGCTGACTAGTAGTCGTCGCGTGTATCACGCCAACGCTGCGTTTGGAGGGGTGCACCATGCGTGTTGTGTTAGCCGTATTCTCCAGCTGCACACATCATTTTCGGAATACCGTTGGACGCTTGTGCCGCATGTTGTTGGTTGCTAAATGCCGCATAGGCATTAACTTTGATGATTTTTATATTTATGTGATTTGAATTTGTATTAACGGGTCGAAGGAGGATACGTACTCGTTCTATGCCGGGTTGAAAATAGTCTAAAGGGTTTGCAGGAAAGAAAACCAGATTGACCGATGGCATTGAAATGCAAAGTAGGTCCTGCACGTTTACCGTCCTTGGCCTGCCCGATGCCTACAAGCTCAATATCTAAAGTGGTCTTGCCATCTGAATCATTTCAAGACCTTCGCATCAGATCTCTTGGCATCTTCAACACCCGTCTCTCGGGTTGTCGTTGGAAGCCGTGGCGATTGCCACCAAGCGCAGCCGACTCTGGCTCACCCCGGCCGCGACTCCAGTAAATACAGCTCGCAGCGTGTTAGCAGTTGAAAACTGCCATCGCATCGTCGGAGTGTTTGTCAAGCGGCACGTTCACGGTTTTGTGTTGCGCCGTCCACGCGCCCATCTTTCTCCCACCGCCTTTGGTGAAGGCGAGCAGGCTCTCCAGCAGGCGCACGTGCATAAGGAAGAACACGGGTTCTGGCCTGAGTTGGCCGTTGCCGTCTTCACCCATCTCGTTGGCCATCGCAACGGCAATGTCGGCATCGTCCTGTGCAAACTTTGAAGCCATGCGCCAGGAGATCAATGGGAAAGAGCGGTGTGTCGCAGGGTACGGTCAGTAGCCACGGCTTCTTGCGGCGCTCCGGCCCGGTGATGAAACCAGCGAGCGGGCCTGCGTAGTCGCCCGCTGCCGTGCTGTCGGGCCAGACCGCGGCACCGAAGGCTTCGTAGGCCTCCAGGTTGCGGTTGGCGCTGACCATGGTGGTGCCGACCTGCGGGCTGAGGCGAAGCAGGGTGTGCAGGGCCAGCGGTACGCCGTTGAACTGCTGCAGGACCTTGTCGATATCGCCTATGCGTGAGCCGCGCCTGCCTGGGAGGATCAGGCCTGTGATGGCTTCTGCTGTCAGTTTGACGGGCGCAATCTTCTAGCCGCCGATGTAGCTCATCTCAACGCGCTTTGTATTTTCAGCGCTGCTGGTATCCGCTGGCATGGCCGCCCGTTGCTCCGAATACCGGTCATCGCGTCGCTGCCAGATATGGCCCACGGCAGCCGACAACTGTGCGTCGGAGTAGTCGCCACGCAGCAGGGCGCGCAAATCGTGCCCCTGGCTGGCGAACAGGCACAGAAAGAGCTTGCCTTCGGTCGATAGCCGTGCGCGGTTGCAGTCACCGCAAAAAGCCTTGGTGACGCTGCTGATCACGCCGACCTCGCCGCCGCCATCGGCATAAGACCAACGCTCGGCGGTTTCGCCTGCGTAGTTGGCGGTGATCGGCTGCAGGGGGAACTCGGCGTTGATGCGTTCAATGACCTGGCTGGATGGCAGTACCTCATCCAGACGCCAGCCGTTGGTGGCGCCCACGTCCATGTATTCAATAAATCGCAGGACGGTGCCGCTGTTGCGAAAGTAGCGGGCCATCGGCAGGATTTCGGCGTCATTGGTGCCGCGCTTGACGACCATGTTGATCTTGACGGGCGCCAGACCGACTTTTTGCGCCTCTTCGATGCCCCTGAGCACGTCGGCGACGGGGAAGTCCACATCGTTCATGCGCCGAAAGACCGCGTCGTCGAGCCCGTCGAGGCTGACGGTGACGCGCTGCAGGCCGGCGTCTTTCAGCGACCGGGCTTTTTTGGCGAGCAGTGATGCGTTGGTGGTGAGTGTGATGTCCAGCGGCCGGCCTTCGGGCGTCTGCAGCTTTGCCAGCATTTCAATCAGCACTTCGAGGTTCTTGCGCAGCAGCGGCTCGCCGCCGGTGAGCCGGATTTTCTCGACGCCGTGCGCGACAAAGATTTTCGCCAGCCTGGTGATCTCTTCAAAGCTCAGCAGCGAGGTCTGGGGCAAAAAGGCATAGTCCTTGTTGAAGACCTCGCTGGGCATGCAGTAGCTGCAGCGAAAGTTGCAGCGGTCGGTGACGCTGATGCGCAAATCGCGCAGCGGGCGGCCCAGGGTGTCGGCCAGCAAACCCGTGGGGGCATCCAGCCGGGCAGGGATATGCGGTACGCGGCTTGCGTAACGGATGTCGGCCACAGGAATGATTTTTTCAGTCATGCAAACTTGCGGGAAAACGGGCTGTGTGCCGGTGGCTGCGCTCTAGCCAAGCCAGCGCACGTTGTCGACGATTTCACCAAAAAAGGCACGGATGGTCGAGACGCTCATGCTGTATGGGTCGAAGTCTGTGGAGCTGGAGTATTTCAGGAACAACTGGCGATTGTCTTCGAGCGACGTGAGCAGGCCCATGGACCAGCCCGAAAAGCGGCGGTGCGGAATTTCGGTGAAGTCGAGGATGGCCGGCTCGTGATGCCGGCTGTCGAGCAGGATGCGGTGATAAAGCGCGTTGACCGCCAGCTTGTCGCCTTCAAGCTGCTGCAGAAAGATGCCGTTGTTGAGGCAAAGCGCACCCGTCACGCCGGCGCGCAGGTTGTTTCGCTTGGAGGAGGCCAGAATGTCCTTGACGTCCCCGGGTCCGAGCGGGCGTTTGGTCCGGCTCGCATAAGTCAGTTGCACCAGCATGTTGTCTCCAAATCTGCCCAGTCTGTCACAAAGTGAAATCCCCGGTGAGTCGCTCGGGCGGCGGCTTGTTGCTAGACGCAGCGCGCCCCATCCACCTCGATGCAAACCCCGCTGATGAAGTCGGCCTCGTCGCTGGCCAGGTAAAGCGCGGCGTTGGCCACGTCGAGCGCGGTTGAAAAGCGCCCCAGCGGAATGCTGGCCCTGAACTTCGCCTTGCGGTCTTCATCGACCGGTCCGCCGGCAAATTCGGCAGACAGGCCGGTGTCGGGGTTGAAGACCGGGTTGATGCAGTTCACGCGGATGTTGTCGGGTCCAAGCTCTGCCGCCAGCGACTTGGAGGTGGTGATGACCGCGCCCTTGGAGCCGTTGTACCAGGTCAGGCCCGGGCGAGGCCGCACGCCGGCTGTCGAGGCAATGTTGATAAAGCTGCCGCCGCCGTGGGCGCGGAACACCGGCACCGCGTGAATGGTGGCCAGGTAAATGCTTTTGACGTTGATGGCGTAGCACTTGTCGAACTCGTCCTCGCTCACGTCAAGGGCGGGCTGGTTGCGGTGCGTCCAGCCGGCGTTGTTGACCATGACGTCGAGCTTGCCGTAGCGCTGGATGGCAGCGTCAACCAGCGCCTTCACCTCGGCAGATTTCGTGACGTCCGCTGCGAAGAAGAAGGCCGTGCCGCCGGCCTTTGTGATCGCGGCGACGACTTTCTCGCCCAGCGCCACATGGATGTCGTTCACTACCACCTGCGCACCTTCAGCCGCCAGCCGGCGGGCAATGCCTTCGCCTATGCCGCCGCCCGAGCCGGTGACGATGATGGATTTGTTCTTCACGCGCATGGCTGTCTCTCTTTGTGGTTCATGGTCGATGTCAGTCTGCTATTAATTAAGTAGCTGCTTGCGCCCGTATCTATTGGTCAAAAGGCTGATTTGATGGCTAAAAATGGCTGAAAAATGGCATGTGGAACGGCTTTTGACGGTTTTGAAGGCTGCTGAACGTGATGAAAAGTGATTTTTTAACGTACACGTTAAATTTTTAATGTATACGGCAAAATTGTGGCCTTTGTTTGCATCAGCCATGCTTCACAGCCACGGTTTTGAGCGTCGTGAAGCCATACAAGGCCTCAAACCCCTTCTCGCGCCCGTAGCCCGATGACTTCACCCCGCCGAAAGGCAGCTCGACACCGCCGCCTGCGCCGTAGTTGTTGATGAAGACCTGGCCGCTTTTGACCTTTTTGGCCATGCGGAACTGGCGCGCGCCGTCACGTGTCCAGACGCCGGCGACCAGGCCGAACTGCGTGGCGTTGGCGATTTCAACCGCATGCTCCTCGCTGTTAAAGCTCATGGCGCACAGCACCGGGCCAAAAACCTCCTCTTGCGCCAGCCTGTGCATCACCGGCACATCGCGCAGCAGGGTGGGTGCCTGGTAGAAGCCGGTGTCGGGCGCTTCGTCGACGATCTGGCCCTGCGCCACCATGGGGATGTTGGCCACCTGCGCATCGCTCAAAAAATCCCACACACGCTGCTGCTGGCTCTGGCGAATCAGCGGGCCGACGTCCAGGTCCATCGCTGCCGGGCCGACACGCAGGTTTTCAAAGGCGTGGCCCAGGCGCTCCAGCAGCGGCTCATAGATCGACTGCTCCACCAGCAGGCGTGAACCGGCCGAGCAGGTCTGGCCGGCGTTCTGCACGATGGCGTTGATGATGGTCGGGATGGCGGCGTCCAGGTCGGCATCGGCAAACACGATCTGCGGGCTCTTGCCGCCCAGCTCCAGCGTGACAGGGCAGTGCCGCTCGGCGGCGACCTGCTGGATCAGCGTGCCGACGCCGGGGCTGCCGGTGAAGCTGATGTGGTCTATGCCCTTGTGGCGGGCCAGCGCATCGCCGACCTCATGGCCGTAGCCGGTGACGATGTTGATGGCTCCAGCCGGAAACCCGACCTCGGCGGCCAGTTCAGCCACACGAATCAATGACAGGCAGGCGTCTTCAGCCGGCTTGACCACGCAGACATTGCCGGCAGCCAACGCGCCGCCCACGCTGCGCCCGAAGATCTGCATCGGGTAGTTCCACGGAATGATGTGGCCCGTGACGCCGTGCGGTTCGCGCCAGGTCATCACGCTGTAGCCGTCCTGGTAGGGAATGGTCTCGCCGTGCAGCTTGTCACAGGCACCGGCGTAAAACTCGAAGTAGCGCACCAGCGCCGCCGCGTCGGCCCTGGCCTGCTTGACAGGTTTGCCGCAATCGCGCTGCTCGATCAGCGCCAGCTCATCGGCATGAATGGCAATCTTTGCCGACAGGCGCATGAGCAGCCTGCCGCGCTCGGCAGCGCTGACCTTGTGCCAGACGAGGTCGAGGCAATCGCGGGCCGCGTTGACGGCGGTATCGATGTCTGCGGTGTTGCTGCGCTGGATTTCATCGAAGACCTGGCCGTCGGACGGGTCGAGCACGGGGATGGTCCGCCCGGAGGATGACGCAACCGATGTGTTGGCGATGTAGTTGAGTTGCATGGCTTCCTGAAATACGGTTCTTGCAACCAAAAAAGCCCGCGTGCGGGGTGCAGGCGGGCTTTTGGGAGAGTGCCTTGGCCTATTTTGAGGCGGCTGGCGTTGGCATGACGGTTGGCGTGGTGTTGCCCAGCGGTGGCATGGATGATGAAGGCGCCATGGCCGGTGCACTGATGGGGGCTGGTGCCGCCATCGGTGCAGCCGGTGCGGCCTCTGCAGTGTGGAACTTCATCATCAGCGGCACGATGAGCAATGCCACGATGTTGATGATCTTGATCAGCGGGTTGACGGCCGGGCCGGCGGTGTCCTTGTACGGGTCGCCCACGGTGTCGCCGGTCACGGCCGCCTTGTGGGCTTCAGAGCCCTTGCCGCCGTGGTGGCCGTCTTCGATGTACTTCTTGGCGTTGTCCCATGCGCCGCCGCCGGTACACATCGAGATCGCCACAAACAGGCCGGTCACGATGGTGCCCATCAGCAAACCGCCGAGCGCCTGCGGGCCGAGGAAGAGGCCGACCAGGATCGGCACCACCACGGGCAGCAGGGAAGGGATCATCATTTCCTTGATGGCCGCAGTCGTCAGCATGTCGACGGCGGTGTCGTACTCGGGCTTGCCCGTGCCGTCCATGATGCCCTTGATGTCGCGGAACTGGCGGCGTACTTCAACCACCACCGCGCCGGCTGCACGGCCCACGGCTTCCATCGCCATGGCACCGAAGAGGTAAGGGATCAGGCCGCCGATGAAGAGGCCGATGATGACCATGGGGTTGCTCAGATCAAAACTGATGGCGCGGCCGTAGCTCTCCAGCTTGTGCGTGTAGTCGGCAAACAGCACCAGTGCGGCGAGGCCAGCAGAACCGATGGCGTAGCCCTTGGTCACGGCCTTGGTGGTGTTGCCCACGGCGTCCAGCGGGTCGGTGATGTCGCGCACGCTGCTGGGCAGCTCTGCCATTTCGGCAATGCCACCGGCGTTGTCGGTGATCGGCCCGTAGGCGTCAAGCGCCACCACGATACCGGCCATGCTCAGCATCGACGTCGCGGCGATGGCGATACCGTAAAGGCCTGCCAGCTTGAAGGAAACCGCAATGGCGATACACACAAAAATCACGGGCCATGCCGTCGAACGCATGGACACGCCGAGGCCGGCAATGATGTTGGTGCCGTGGCCGGTGGTCGAGGCCTGTGCAATGTGCTGCACGGGCTTGTATTGCGTGCCGGTGTAGTACTCGGTCACCCAGCAGAGCGCGCCGGTCAGGATCAGGCCGACGGCGCAGGCGCCGAACAGGCGCATCTGCGTGCCGGTCTCGGTCACGGCGTTGTCGGGCATCAGCCATCTGGTGACGAAGTAGAAGGCGATCAGCGAGAGCACGCCGGCGATCGCCAGGCCCTTGTAGAGCGCAGGCATCACGTTCTTCATGCCGGGCGAGGCCTTGACGAAGAAGCAGCCGATGATGGACGCGATGATGGAGACACCACCCAGCGCCAGCGGATAGGCCACGGCTGTCGTGCCTGAGCTGGCCAGCAGCAGGGCGCCCAGCACCATGGTGGCGATCAGCGTGACGGCATAGGTTTCAAACAGGTCGGCCGCCATGCCGGCGCAGTCACCGACGTTGTCGCCCACGTTGTCGGCAATCACGGCCGGGTTGCGCGGGTCATCTTCAGGGATGCCGGCCTCGACCTTGCCCACCAGGTCGGCGCCGACGTCAGCGCCCTTGGTGAAGATGCCGCCGCCCAGACGCGCGAAGATGGAGATCAGCGACGAGCCGAAGGCAAACCCGATCAGCGGGTTCAGGATGACTGACAGCCTGGTGTCAGCTGCTGCGCCACCGGCCAGAAACCAGTAAAAACCGGTCACGCCCAGCAGGCCCAGGCCCACCACCAGCATGCCCGTGATGGCACCGCCGCGGAAGGCGACGTCCAGCGCGGGGCCAATGCCTTTGGTGGCAGCCTGCGCGGTACGCACATTGGCGCGCACCGACACGTTCATGCCGATAAAACCGCAGGCGCCGGACAAAACCGCACCGACGACAAACCCGATGGAGGTCTTGATGTCGAGGAAGAGGCCAATCAGGACGGCGAGGATGACGCCGACGATGGCAATGGTTTTGTATTGCCGCGCCAGGTAGGCGGCAGCGCCTGTCTGGATGGCGGCTGCGATCTCCTGCATGCGGGCGTTGCCTGCGTCCTGGGAAAGAATCCAGCTGCGGGCCCAGATGCCGTAAGCCACGGCCACCAACCCGCAGACGAGCGCAAGAATAAGCGCTGAGTTGCCTGTCATAAGAATCTCCTGTGTCGTTTTTCGCTTGGAGGGGGCGCCACGCTAGCGGTGCCCCCGCTGCGTTGCTTCCTCGTTGCTCGCGACTTCTGTGTTCGGAGACGATTGGCCAACCTTTGCAATTTAACGCCAAATCGTGACATCCTGAAGAAGTGTCAGGCCTGAATCAGTAAAATGAGGGTAAATACCGACTGCCCCTTTCAGCATGTGCCAGTGCCCGCCGCTGTTGCCAGGCTCACCAGGCGGGCACCAGTTCCGAGTTCCCTTTTTCCTTAACTTCAAAGCAGACATGTCCCTCGATAAAGTTACTCCTGGCAAAAACGCCCCCGAAGCTTTCAACGTCATCATCGAAATCCCGATGAACGCCGACCCGGTGAAATACGAAGTGGACAAGGAGTCCGGCGCGATCTTTGTGGACCGTTTCATGAGCACGTCCATGCACTACCCGACCAACTATGGTTATGTGCCAAAAACGCTGAGCGGCGACGGTGACCCGGTTGACGTGCTGGTGATCACACCGGTGCCGCTGATCCCCGGCGTCGTGGTCACCTGCCGCGCCATCGGCATCCTGAAGATGACCGACGAAGCCGGTGAAGACGGCAAGGTGCTGGCTGTGCCCATCGACAAGAAATGCTCGCTCTACACCCAGTGGCAAAAACCTGAAGACATGAACCCGCTGCGCCTGAAGACCATTGCGCATTTCTTTGAGCACTACAAGGACCTGGAAGAAGGCAAGTGGGTCAAGATCAACGGCTGGGAAGGCACGGCATCGGCCCACAAGGAAATCACCGACGGCATCGCCAACTACATCAAGGCCAACGCCTGATCAAGCCGTGAGCGGCAGGGCCGTCGATACGACCCCGCCTTTGCGATGGCGTTTCCAGCGTGCGGGCGCCGTTATCTTTTCAGCACGTTCGAGGCGATGAAGCTGCAGACGGTTTCGAGGCGGTCTGTGTGTGCGGCATCTTCAGGCAGTGATGCCCAGCCGTCCATCGGCCCAAAGCAGATCAGTGGTTTTTGAAAACGCAGCGCCAGCGTTATTTCTTCCAGCGTGCCCGCAGAGCCGGGCAGCGCCACCACCACATCGCTGGTCAGGATATTGACGTAGTTACGGTTGACCGTGCCCGGCGCGGCGCCGTCCTCACGCCTGGGCAAGGGGGTGATGATGGGCAACTCGACAAACGGGTTGGGATAACCCTTCAATGGCACAAAACCGAGCCGCGCATCGGACCGTGTCGGCACCACGCCCAGTGACTTGCCGCGGCGCCCGGGTGTTTGTGAAAACGCGCGCGCTACCGAAAACATCACGCCTTCACCGCCGCCGGTGAGCAGGTCGTGCCCGTTTTGTGCAATCCATGCGCCCAGCGGGCTGGCAAGTTCTTCCCAGGGCATCTTGCCCGAGCCCATCACGCCGATAACGGCCATATCTGTTCCTTTTGTTGCGCCCTTTGGCCATGCAAGCTGGCGCCCTGGGCCAAGGGTAAGTGCCCATTAAAAGCCGGTTTAAAAATGCCAGTATCTAAAAAGATACTGATATCATTAAATATACTTGCATCTGCCCGGCTGTTTTTGGCAACCGGGCTTTTAACAGTCTGAACAATTTCCGGAGACAACCCATGCAGACGACCCCGCAATCCCATGCTTCACCGGCTTCCGGTGAGGTCAACAGCTACAGCTGGAAAGCCCTCGCAGGCTCCGCCATCGGTTATGCCATGGATGGCTTTGACCTGCTCATCCTTGGCTTCATGTTGACTGCGATTTCTGCCGACCTCAAGCTCAGTCCTGCGCAGGCGGGCTCGCTGGTGACCTGGACGCTGATAGGCGCCGTGTTTGGCGGCATCGTGTTCGGCGCACTGAGCGACCGCTTTGGCCGGGTACGTGTACTGACGTGGACGATTGTGCTGTTTGCCGTCTTCACCGGCCTTTGCGCTTTTGCACAGGGCTATTGGGACCTGCTGATTTACCGCACGATTGCGGGCATTGGCCTGGGCGGCGAATTCGGTATCGGCATGGCGCTGGCTGCCGAAGCCTGGCCGGCAAGGCATCGCGCCCGCGTGTCCTCGTACGTTGCGCTGGGCTGGCAGTGCGGCGTCCTGGCTGCGGCGCTGCTGACGCCTCTCTTGTTGCCCACGATTGGCTGGCGCGGCATGTTTCTGGTGGGCGTGATCCCGGCCATTGCGGCCTGGGTGATTCGCAACAAGCTGCATGAGCCGGAAGTGTTTGTGCGCAGCAATGCCAAAAAGAAGCCCGCGATGGAGGCCTTCAAGCTGCTGGTCAAGGACAGGGCCACGACCAAGGTCAGCGCCGGCATCGCCATCCTGTGCTCGGTCCAGAACTTTGGCTACTACGGCATCATGATCTGGATGCCCGGGTTTTTGTCCAAACAGCTGGGCTTCAATCTCACGCGCTCTGCTGTATGGACCTCCGTCACCATCCTCGGCATGATGGCCGGCATCTGGGTCTTCGGCCAGCTTGCAGACCGTATCGGCCGCAAGCCGAGCTTCCTGCTGTTCCAGGCCGGTGCCGTGGTGATGGTGCTCGTGTATTCACAATTGACCGACCCGACCGCCATGCTCTGGGCGGGCGCCCTCATGGGCATGTTTGTCAACGGCATGCTGGGCGGCTACGGGGCCCTGATGTCCGAGGCCTATCCGACAGCGGCACGTGCCACGGCACAGAACGTGCTTTTCAATATCGGGCGCGGTGTGGGCGGTTTTGGGCCGGTGGTCGTGGGCGCGCTGGCGGCCACCTATTCCTTCCAGATTGCGATTGGCCTGCTGGCGGCGATTTACCTCATCGACATGCTCGCCACTGCATTCCTTATTCCAGAGCTCAAGGGCGTGGACCTTGAGTAACGCCTGACGGTTTAACTTTTCTGATTGACACATGAACCTGCCAGCCCCAACGACGCAAGCCTGCGCTTCCGTGGCATCGCACGACTGCAAGGTGGTCGAGCACTGCCAGGTCAACAGCCGCTACCGCTATTTGCGGCTGGAGTCCACGGCCGACCTGGCTGGCGTGACGCGCTCGGGCCAGTTCTACCAGTTGCGCTGCCCGGCCACTCGCGAGCTGCAGCCTTTTTTGCTCCGGCCCATGAGTGTTTACGGTGTCGGGCCCGACAGCGGTTGCATCGAGTTTTTGTACAACGTCACGGGCGTGGGGACGGCAGCGCTGGCAACCCTGGAGATCGGCAGCACGATGAGCATCGTCGGCCCGCTCGGCAATACGTTCAGTTTTTCGACGGACTTCACGCGTGTGCTGGTGGTGGCAAGGGGGGTGGGCCTGGCGACCATGGCGCCGCTGGTCAGGGATGCCGGGGCAGCGGGTGTGGCGGTGACAGCCGTGATGTCGGCGCGTTCACCGGCTGACCTGATGCGCGATGAATTTTTGCGCGGCGTCGATGCCGAGGTGCACAGTGTCTTTGACAGCGATGGCAGCTCTTCAGTTGAAAACGTGGAGGTGCTGTTAAGGCAGCTTATCGAGCAGCAGCGCCCGGACGTGGTTTACACCTGCGGCTCGCACCGCCTGCTCATGCTGCTGCAGCGCGTGCTGGCCGACTACCCGCATGTGCGCGGCGAAGTGGCAATGGAGCAGCGCATGGCCTGCGGCATGGGCGTCTGTCTGTCGTGTGTTCGCATGTTTGACACGCCGACCGGCAAACACTTCAAGCGTGTTTGCCGTGAAGGCCCGGTCTTTCCGATCCAGGAAGTGGTGGGGGAGGTGGAGTTTGGCTGAAGCACAACCCAACCTGTCCGTGAGGGTGGGCGACCTCACGCTGCAAAACCCGGTGATGCCGGCGTCTGGCTGCTTCGCCATCGAATACCAGGAGGCCCTTGATTTGAGCCGCCTGGGTGCGCTGGTCATCAAGAGCGTGTCACCCAAAAGCCGTGCCGGCAACCCGACGCCCCGCGTGGCTGAAACCCATGCGGGCATGCTCAACTCGATTGGCATCCCCAGCAAGGGCCTGGACTATTACCGCCGCGAGGTGCTGCCTGCCTACACCGCCTTCGGCACGCCGGTGGTGGTGTCGATATCGGCCGACACCGTGGACGAGTTTGCCCAGGCGTGTGCAGAAATGTCGCTGCCTGAGGTGGCCGTCATTGAGGCAAACATTTCCTGCCCCAACCTTGAGGCCGACGGCATGGCCTTTGCCATGTCGCCTGAAACCACCTACAAGGCCGTCAGCGCCATTCGGGCCGTGACCCGTCATCCTTTCTGGGTCAAGCTCACGCCGAATGCATCGAACATTGCAGTGGTGGCCAAGGCGGCCGAAGAAGCCGGTGCCGATGCCATCGTCATGGGCAACACCATCCTCGGTATGGCGATTGACATTCGCACACGCAAACCCAAACTGGGCAATGTGATGGGGGGCCTGTCCGGTCCGGCCATCAAGCCGATTGCGCTGCGGCTGGTGCACCAGTGCTTTCGTGCGGTTCGCCTGCCCATCATCGGCTGTGGTGGCATCAGCACGGCTGAAGACGCGATTGAGTTCATGCTGGCCGGCGCGAGCGCGGTGCAGGTCGGTACCGCATCATTCATCGACCCCGGCGTGATGCAGAAAATCATCGACGGGCTTGCGGCCTACTGCACGGAGATGGGCATTCACAACATACGAGAGTTGACGGGCGAGGTCATGCTCGACCGCCAGCTCACAGACCGCTGGCTGCGTTTTGCGCAGCAATCGGGTTAGCCGTTCAACTATGGATATTGCAGAACTCCAGCCGCTTGCCGAAGCCCTGTTTGACGGCGTGCGCAAGCTGTCAGAAGACGGTGTGGGTGTGACGCGCGCCTCTTATGGCGAAGGTGAAAGCGCTGCGGCAGACTTCCTGCGTGAGTTTGCTGAAAGGGAAGGCCTGCAGGTCACGACTGACCGGGCGGCCAACCTGGTGTTCAGCCTGCCGGGTGCGGGCGATGCGCCGGGTGTCTGGATTGGCTCGCACCTCGATTCCGTGCCGCAGGGCGGTAACTTTGACGGCCTGGCGGGTGTGGTCGCCGGCTTGCTCAGCCTGGTCAAACAACAACGCAATGGCACACCGACGGCCAAACCGCTGCGGGTGATTGGTTTTCGTGGCGAAGAGAGTGCCTGGTTTGGCAAGGCCTATATCGGCTCGGGCGCGCTCTTCGGCAAACTCACGCCGGATGACCTTGACTTGAAGCAGCGCACCACGAAGCAGCCGCTTTCGGAATGCATGCAGGCCGTGGGTGCAGATGTGCCGGCCATCCGTGCGCAGGAGCACCTGCTGGACCTGAAACAGGTCAGCGCCTACCTTGAACTGCACATCGAGCAGGGGCCGGTGATGGTGGCGCGCGAACTGCCGTTGGCCGTCGTGTCGGGCATACGCGGCAATGTGCGCCACAACCAGGTGGTGTGTACCGGTGAGGCCGGGCATTCGGGCGTGGTGCCGCGCTGGCTGCGCCGTGATGCGATGTTTGCGGTGGCCGACCTCATCATTCGACTGGACGACCACTGGCGTGTGCTGCTGGAGCGCGGCACCGATCTGGTGGTGACGGCAGGTGTGGTGACAACAGACCCGGCCGAGCATTCCATCTCGCGCATCCCCGGCCGCGTCAATTTCAGTTTTGAAGCGCGCAGCAAAAGCCCTGACACGCTCGAAGCCTTCTACCAGCTCATGCATGCCGAATGCAATGCGATTTCGCGCGAGCGCGGTGTGGCGTTTGCGTTTGACCGCCGGCAGATGTCGGAGCCGGCACAGATGGACCCGGCGATTTGCGCCGTGATCGCAGACGCCTGCAAGCAGCGCGGCACAGCGTACGACGTGATCCCCAGCGGGGCAGGGCATGACGCATCGCTGTTTGCCAACGCCGGTATTCCGTCGGGCATGCTGTTTATCCGCAACCAGAACGGCTCGCATAACCCGGACGAGGCGATGGAGATCAGCGATTTCATGCTGGGTGTGCAGGTGCTGGATGACGCGGTTGAAAAACTCTCTGCTTCAGGTGCATCTGGCGCTTGAATGCCCAGCCGTCAAAATACACCCATGACATTTTCTTCATCGATTGACTACGCCGCCCTGGGTGACCGCCTGCGTGCCTACCGCGTTGGTGCTTCGCTGCAGGCAGAGGACGTGGCTGCGCAACTCGGCGTGTCGCGCGCCGTGGTCTACCGCATGGAAAAGGGCGAGATCGTCAAGCTTGAAACCGTGGAGAAGCTGGCGCAGTTGCTGGGAACCTCCATGGCTTCGCTGATGGGTGTGGAGGTTGAGTATTACGCCAACTTCCTGAGCTTTTTTGAGCGCATGCGCCAGCTGGAGCAGGGCGCTGACCGCATCATGGCGCACTTTGAGCCGATATCGCTGCTGCTCACCTCAAGCGACTACCTTGACTACCTGCGCCTGATGCTGCTGGAGACCTTGCCTCAGGCCGCCGGCGCATCGAAAAAAAGCGAGGCTGTGCGGATCCGGGAAATCGACCAGCTGGTGCAGATCCTGCAGGAGCGCAAAAGCGCCTTTGCCAAACGCCGCCCCGGCATCGTCAGCCTGGTCGGCCTGCGTGACCTGGAGCGGTTTGCACACACAGGCCTGGTTGGCCGGCTGGACCTGCCTGCCGCGCTGCTCAAGGAACGCGTCAAGGCCGCGCGCCGGGAGATTGAACGCATGGCCGACCTCATGGAGAGTGAACCCATGCACGTGCAGGTGGGTCTGGTCGACGATGCCATGCCGTCTTCAACCTTCCAGCTGTTCCAGAGCGCCGAGCGATCGGTACTGGCGGTCAGCCCTTTTCGCCTGGGCGAGTTGCCGAATGTGCGCAACGGCATTGCAACCGTCACGGCGTCGCCAGAGGCCGTGCGGCTGTATGAAGAGATGATTGAACGGCTCTGGAAGGCTGCCTACAAGGGCAAGGCCGGGGCAGAGCGCCTGCGCAAGCTGCTGGCCTGAAAAATTTCGAGAAAGACCGACCATGCCTTTTCACCCGGACAGCGATATCTCTAGGCGCGTGGCGCGCACGCTGCTGGACAGCGGCTGCGTGCAGGTTCGGGCCGAAGAGCCGTTCAGACTGCCATCCGGCTGGGCCAGCCCGGTCTACATGGACTGCAGGCGGCTGATTTCATTTCCCCTCGCTCGCCGTGAGCTCATGGCGCACGGCCTGGCCTTGCTGAAGCAGCGCGGTTGCCTTGACGGCATTGACGCGATTGCAGGCGCAGAAGCCAGCGGCATTGCTTTTGCCGCCTGGATGGCTGAGACGCTGGAGCTGCCGCTTGTATATGTTCGCAAACAGACGCGCGGTCTCGGGCTGGGCAGCCAGATGGTGGGCGTCACACCGCCTTCAGGCCGGCTGCTGCTGGTCGATGACCTGCTGGCGGCGGGGACATCGAAGGCGAATTTTGTCCGCGCCATCACTTCTGCTGGCGCCAGCGTGAAAGACATTTTTGTGATTTTTGACTACGGCACCTTTCCGGTTGATGCCTTGCTGGACCCGCTCAAGGTGGCCGTGCATTCGCTGGCCAGCTGGCCGGACGTGCTGGCTGTCGCGCGCGAGCGTGGGGACTTTGACAGCCGGGCGCTCGCCGAGCTGGAGGCCTTCCTGGCCGACCCGGCAGGGTGGTCGGCGGCGCATGGCGGCATTTCGCAGCCGGCACGGCCTTTATGATGGCAGTTTAGGAGTACGGAAAATGACTTTCGATGAAGAAGCAGGCAGGTTTGAGGCGGCGGAGTCCGGAACGGATTCGTTCAAGCTGCTCTACAAGGCTGCTTTTCGCCTGATGACCGAAGACCCTGCGCACGCAGCGTTCTACTTCGTCATCGGCGTGGCGGCCCATGGTTATGTGCTGCAGTATGAAGACCAGGGCGTGAGTCCGGAAGCGGCCGACAAGGCCAAAGCCATTGTGGTGGGCTTCAACAAAAAAATCGCGCAAGCCCTGGTTTCACCGCCCGATGTCGGCTTGCGGCTGCTGGGTGAAGTCACGTCGGACTACCAGTTCAACGTCCACGACTTCTAGGCTGAGACGCTGAGAGGCCACCCATCGCAGAATAGGTGCGCTTTCAGTTGCTATCAAATAGCTAGCTTCTCACGCCCGTTTCTATTGACCAGAAGCCGTATTTGACGGGTAAAAACGGCCCGAATGTTAAGTTGCAAGTTAACATTTCAGGTCTGGTGCCTGTAAAAAGACGCCATACAGTCAAATGTTAACTTGCAACTTAACTTTTGGGTGGTTTTTTGGCATCAAATGTTCCTTAAAGCCAATGAATACGAGCGTGATTAGCTATCTATTTGATAGCACCCGGAAAGAGCAGCCCATGGATGCGGCCCCTGGTTTCGCGCGCGAAAGGCGTCCATTGCCCTTCCGGCTGGGCCAGCCGGTCTGCCACAGCCCACCATGCGCTGGGATTGAAGCCCAGGCCGATATGACTTGCCCGCACTTCAATGTTTTCGGTTTGAAGGTGGCGTTTGCTGGCTGCCTGGATGCTGGCCTGCCAGGCGACAACGCCATCGGTGCGTGAATAGATGCTGGTGGTCGGCACCGGCGGTGCGGCAGGCAGGTCATAACTTTCGGCCTCGCGTTCAATCTTGCGGCCACTGGCCAGCTCATAAATGCGCCAGGCATTGGTCGCCTTGTGTGAACCCGCAAACGGCGTGCCCAGCGTGATGACACAACGCACCATGTGTGGCAACTCCTTGGCCAGTTCGCGCGCATACACCCCACCCAGGCTCCAGCCAATCAGGCTGACTTTTTTGCCCGTGCTTTCAAACGTGCGAATGAGGTTGTTTTTGGCTTCATCAAGCACGCCGGCGCGGGGGCCGAAGTTGAAACCCTGCTCCCAGCCCCAGGGTTTGTAATTGAGCGACTGCAGGTAGTGCCTCAGCGGCACCGTAGACGCATCATTGGCCGAAAGGCCGGGGAACACCATCACCGCGTGGCCATCTCCCCTGGGTGCACGCGCGAGTAACGGCCATGACGGCAGCAGGGCGCCAAACTCCCAGAATGCACGCAGCTCAAGCGCCAGCAGCCATGCGCTGGGCGGTTGGGGTTGGTTGTGGGGCGTGCCCTCATTTTGCGGCTGGCTTGCGGATGGATTTTTTGGCTGCGGTTTTTTGGATGACGGGCTTGCCATGGCTTGGGGCATTGGGTTTTGCTTTTGTGGGCTTGACGTCAGTATCAGGGCGCTTTGCGGCTTTTACGGAGGGGGCTTTCTCTAACGCGACCGCTTTGGCGGCCTTTTCCGTCGCCTTGGTGACTGGCGCGGGGTCTGCCATGGCGAGCAGGCTTTGCGCCTCGTGGAACGCCGCCTCAATCGCTTTGGACAGATCGTTGGCATGGGGCAGGGCTTTTTTGTCAGCAACGATGCCGAAATCGACATGGCCTGCGTAGGTTTGCATGGTGATGTTGAGCGCCAGGCCGTGCAGGATGATGGACAGCGGGTGAAAAGTCAGGAACTGCGCGCCAGCCAGATACAAGGGGACGGGTGCTCCGGGCACGTTGGAAATCGCCAGGTTGGCCACCATGGGCAGGCGGCTGGCCATGCCGCTCTTGCCATAGGCATTCAGGGCCATCTTTGCTGCGCCGCCAACCAGCCAGGGCGCCAACAGGGACGGGTAGTCTGTAGGCAGCAGGCCCTTGAGGCTCTGCATGGACGTCTTGACCTTTGCGGTGGACGCCATGATGGCATTCAGGCGCTTGAGCGGATGCGCCAGGTGCGTCCCGAGTTCAACCAGGCTCATGCTGACCTGGTTACCCAGGTTGGCCGCATCGGTCGCGCCCGCTTCACGCAGTGAGACCGGCATCGCCGCAACCAGCGATTTTTTCGGCAGGCTGTGGTGCTGCGTGAGATAGCTGCGCAAGGCCGTCGAGCAGATCCAGAGGACGATGTCGTTGAATGAGCCGCCCACCGCCTTGCCCATGGCCTTGCATTCAGCCAGGGGCACTGTGGCGGTGACAAATACCCGGCCTGAGGTGATGCCCACATTGAAGGGTGTTGCCGGTGCGAGCCTCATGGGCATCTTCGCTTTCAAGCCTGTGGCCGATGTGCCCACGGATTGCCTGGCCAGCGTGCTTCCGAAAGTACTGGCAGCAGACGGCAAGGACTTTGCTGCCTTGATCAGTTGCCCCAGCGAACTCGAAAAGACTGACGCGATCATCTTGCCGGGCTTGAGATCGGACGCGAGCTTGCGGCGGCGGTTGGGGTCAGGCGGCGGCACTTCGCGCGGCACGGGCCCCAGGTCCAGCAAGGCGTTTGCGAGCATGACCCCGCCTTTGCCGTCCAGTGCGGCGTGGTGAATTTTTGAGAAGAAACCGGCGACCACCTTTCCGCCTTGCGCCTGGGGCAGCTTGATGCGGTCAAAAACGTAGAACTCCCAGAGCGGGTAGTTGCGGTCTATCAGTTCGCCGTGCAGTTGCGCGCAGAGCTTGTGGGCCTCTGCCAGCGTCATCGGTGCCGCGCCCTTTTTGGCAGGGTCTGCCCGCCGTAGACTTTTTGCCCCCACGCTTGCCACTTCGTGTGCTGCGCTGCCCCCCTGGGGGGCTGTGCTTGCTTGGGGCGGCCCGGCGCGGCGCACGTGAAATCCGATATCGACCGAGTCGGCCTCCACCCAAAGCGGATGCCCCAGGTCCAGCGGCATGAACACCAGTTTGCGGCTGAAGACCGGCGCCAGGTGCATACGCCGGGCGATATGTTGGGTCACTTCCTTGTGGAAGCTGCCCTTGAAACCCGCAGGCAACTCGCACAGATTGAAGGAGCCCACATGCATGGGCATCTCGGGCGTCTCAAGGTAGAGGAAGGTCGCATCCAGGCCGGTCAGTGATTTCATTGTTGTTGTCTCCTTGGATCTTTAGTGGAGACCTTAACCGGGCGATGGGCGTTGCGGCACTAGGGTTAGCCGCGATTGCTGGCCAGGTGTTCAGCCCGGGTCTGCTGTGGCGGCCGACAGCATGTCCTGATCGTCATCAGCAAGCCCGACGAGAGGCGTGGCCTTTGCCAGCGCCAGCCATACGCCAAAAGGCAGCGCTTGCCGCTGGCGGCGTGGGGCAGCGCGGATCACTTCCAGACGGCCGTTTTGCTCGAGCATCACGCCGCATTCAATGGGGATTTCGTCTGCCGTGGCAATCGGTTTTCCTTTGGCATCGCAACCCAGCACGTACCAGCACTCGCCGCCCAGGTCCAGGTACGCAGCGCGCTTTTCAGGCTTGCGAAGGTCGCCGAGCAGGTCGGACCGATGTACCTTGATCTCGTGGATGACAGGATCCACATAATCGGCGACGGAGGTGTTGCGGATGGAGAAAACATCCGGCTTGGCCATACACCAGCGTACCTTGCCGCCTTCGGCTTCTGGTGGCAACTGCGCACGCAGGCCCAGACCACGCCAGGTGATGCGTCCGGCACGCACCATCTCGCGGGCGACCTGTTCGACCAGGGCTTCATGCCTTGACAGGGCTGAGCGATTGCGCACCAGAGCGGTTGCGAGGTGGGCCATACCTTGCGCTGTGACGCGCAGCGTTTCATGGCCTGTGTGGCTGTGTACGCGCTCCAGCAGGCCGGCTACCAGCAGTTCAATTTCGAGCAGGTCCTGGTACGGCCAGCCAGCGGAGCGGTAGATCTCCCGAAGGCGCCGGGCATGTGCACGACCCAGGGTCGGCATGGGGACGGATATGGCTGTGTCTTGCATGGCTGGCGGGCTTCGATTTTGCCTCCTGAGCCCGGTTCTGGACGAAAAAAAGCCGGGCAAGCCCGGCTTTTTGCAGCAGATCAACCGGCGATCAGAATGCGTATTGCAGATTGAGCGACGTGTTGGTGGCACGGACAGAACCGCCGCCTTGGCCGTTGCTGTCAGAGAACTTGCCGAAATCTTCGTATTCCAGGCGAACAGCCATGCGCGGGGTGATGCTGTAGGAAACGCCTACGCCAGCCATCAGCGACGTTTTATTGTTGGCGCCATTGAAGTTTGCGCGGTTGGCAGAAACACCAAGCTTACCGATCAATGCGAAGCTTGGGTTGAGCGGCAGGGTGCCGGTGCCAGCCAGGCTGTACTGTGACGAACGCGCGTTGCCCGTGGTCACCACACCAGCGTTGTTGACGGTGTAGTTACGGTTACCAAGGTCGCTGTACTGGGCTTCGAGGCCCCAGTTTGGCGTGAACTGGAAACCGCCATAAATTTTTGCGGAGCCTTTGCTGGACTCGGCACCCGACACGGTCACAGCGCCGACAGTGCTGTTGCCACCACGGCTTTGGGCAGAACCCAGACCAAAGCCGATGTAGCCTTGTGCGAAGGCCGAGCTGGCCACAAAGGTAGATGCCAGAGCGGCGAGGACGAGGATTTTTTTCATGGAATGCTTTCTGGTTGCACGAATTAAGTTGGTGCATTTATTGTGACATCACAAGCGAAAAAGGTGCGGAACCCAAGGTAAAGACGGGCCATTTTTGCGGATTTACAACGCAAATTGGGGCGCGATGCTTTGATTGCCACTTTGTGGTGCATTTTTGCCTCCAGTGACAATCCGGCTTAAGACCCTGCCTTGAAAGGGCTGCGTCGCTCCAGGTCATCGACGTAATTCTCGATACCAGCGCCTTCACGCTCCAGGAAGCGCTCCACCGCATCCGCAAAAGCCGGATGGGCCAGCCAGTGTGCGCTTGTGGTTTTCACGGGCAAAAGTGCGCGCGCCATTTTGTGCTCGCCCTGTGCACCACCTTCGAAGGTTTGATACCCCTGCGCGATGCACCATTCAAGCGGCTGGTAGTAGCAGGCTTCAAAGTGCAGGCAGTCGACGCGCGCCAGTGCACCCCAATAGCGACCGTAAGCGGTTGATCCTTGACCTGTTCCCGGACTGCCATCGTTCACGGCGATCAGGCTGCTGGCAATGGCCTGCTTTTGTCCTTGCTCGTCCCTGTGTTCCGCGATAAACATCAGCCAGTTCGCCGGCATGGTGTCCTGCATGCGCTGAAAAAAATCACGGCTCAGGTAGGGGGCATTTCCATGTTCGTAATACGTACGCTCGTAGCACTGATAAAAGAAATCCCAGTCTGCATTGCTGATGTCGGTGCCAAATGACTGGCGAAAGGTCACGCCTGCGTCAAGCACCTTTCGGCGTTCCTGCCGGATCTTCTTGCGCTTTTCCTGGTTGAGCGACATCAGGAAATCATCAAAGTCCCGATAGGTCGTGTTTTCAGGAGATACAGCGCCTTCAACCGGCTTGCCTGTCGAGCGGTTTGACCAGTGAAACTGCACCGTGTGGCGAAGCATCATGCCAGCCTCTTCACAGGCAGAGATATCGTCATCTGCCGCAAATAACAGATGCAGGGATGACAGCTTTTCTTCTTCGCACCAGGCGATAACGGCCTTGACCAGCAGTGCGCGCTCTTTTGCGTTTCTCGCCAACAGTCGCGCACCGGGAACCGGCGTGAAAGGGGCGGCGACCAGGGCCTTGGGGTAGTACTTCAGACCGTGCTGCTGGTAGGCATTCGCCCAGGCCCAGTCGAACACATACTCACCGTACGAATGGGCTTTCAGATACAGGGCGCAGCCCGCTACCAGCGTATCTTTTTGCCACAAGGTCACAAAGCGGGGTGTCCAGCCAGTCTCTGGCGCTGCGCTTCCACTGAGGTGCATGGCTGCCAGGTATTCGTGCCGCATGAAGGGGTTGGGCGCACCGCCAGCATCCTGTGCCGACAGCAGGGCGTTCCACTGGGCAGCATCAACGTCCAGCGGTGAATTCAGCACCCGGATGACATAATCGTTTGAGTCGTTTTTCACGTGTTTGCGGGTCCCATCTCTTTATGTCACTCAAAATTTGCGTCGCCCAATTGAACTACTGCGTGGGCGACATGCCAGGTAACGCACAAAAAATCATCGAAGCCGCCAAAGCCGCCTACGCCAACGGCGTCAGGCTGGTCGTCACGCCGGAACTGGCCATCTGTGCCTATGCAGCCGAAGACCTGTTTCTGCGGCCATCCTTCATTCAGGCCTGTGATGATGCCGTGAATCTGGTCGCCCATGCACTTGCCGGGTTAAAAGGCCTGACGGTGGTGGTGGGCACGCCTACGCATGGCGACAGTGGCCTTGGCCTGCGCACGAAAAGCGTGGAGGTCCAGCAACGCCACAATGCAGCCAGGGTACTGCGTGAAGGTCGCATTATTGAGACCTATGCCAAGCGGGAGTTGCCCAACTACCAGGTGTTTGACGAGCGGCGCTACTTCACGCCAGGCAAAGGCACCTGCGTCTTCCAGGCGGGGGAGGGCGACGATGCCATCAGTGTCGGCCTCCTGATTTGTGAGGACGCGTGGTTTGAAGAGCCGGCAAGGCTGGCGGCCGAGTCCGGTGCGGAATTGCTGGTTGTTATCAATGCCTCCCCGTTTCATGTCGGCAAGGGCGGCGAGCGTGAAGCCATGATGGCGGCCCGGGCGCAGACCACCGGCTTGCCGCTGGTTTATGCACATCTTGTGGGTGGCCAGGATGAAATCGTCTTTGAAGGTGCTTCGTTCGCCTTGCAGGCTGATGGCGCGGTGGCTGGACGGGCCGGGAGCTTCAGGGAGGATCTGTTCACTGTCGAAGCTGTCCGGGCGCAATCAGGCGTCCGGCTTGAGGGGCCTGTGGCGTCTGTCCGTAGCCATGAAGCCGATCTCTGGGATGCCCTGGTGCTGGGCGTTCGTGACTATCTTGGCAAGAATGGCTTTCCCGGTGCAATTCTTGGTTTGTCTGGCGGGATTGACTCCGCACTGGTCCTGGCCATTGCCGTTGATGCACTGGGTGCCGACAAGGTGAGGACGGTGATGATGCCGTCGCCTTATACGGCCGACATTTCATGGATTGATGCCCGCGAGATGGCCGAACACATGAAGGTGCGCTACGACGAGATCTCCATCGTCCCGGAGTTTGAAGCGTTCAAGGCATCGCTGGCAGGCGAGTTCAGGGGCTTGAAGGAAGACACGACAGAAGAAAACATACAGGCGCGCATACGCGGTGTGTTCCTGATGGCGCTGTCCAACAAGTTTGGATCGATTGTGCTGACGACCGGCAACAAGAGCGAAATGGCGACGGGCTATTGCACCCTTTACGGAGACATGGCGGGCGGGTTTGCCGTCATCAAGGATTTACTGAAGACCACCGTGTTCAGGCTGGCGCGCTGGCGTAATGAAAACGATCCGTATGGCACTGGCGTGCAACCCATCCCCGAGCGCATCATCACGCGCCCACCGAGTGCGGAGCTGAGGCCTGACCAGACCGACCAGGACAGTCTTCCGCCTTATGAGGTGCTGGACGCCATCCTTGAGCAGTACATGGAAAACGACCAGAGCATCGACAGCATCATTGCGGCCGGATTCGACAGCGCGGTGGTCGAGCGCGTTACGCGGCTTATCAAGATCAACGAGTACAAAAGACGGCAGGCGCCCGTCGGTATCCGGGTAACTCACAGGAGTTTCGGCAAGGATTGGCGCTACCCTATCACTAGCAGGTTTCGCGCCTGAGGTTTGGGCGCGGCAACCGCGTTACATTCAGCGGCAAGACCAGATTTATCAAGTAGAAATTACCGGAGATTTTCAAGTGAAACAAATTACCGCCATTCTCAAACCCTTCAAGCTTGAAGAAGTCCGTGAAGCGCTGGCTGAATGTGGTGTGACTGGCCTGACCGTGACCGAGGTCAAGGGTTTTGGTCGCCAGAAGGGGCATACCGAGCTTTATCGCGGCGCGGAATATGTTGTGGACTTTCTTCCCAAGGTCAAGGTTGAAGTCGTGGTGAAGACTGACGAAGTGGATCGTTGTGTGGACGCCATCGTGCGTGCGGCCCGTACCGGCAAGATCGGCGACGGCAAGATTTTTATCACCAGCGTTGAGCGAGTCCTTCGCATCCGGACCGGCGAAGAAGACGACGCAGCGGTTTGATTGACCCCTCCGCCCGGAGGCCCTAGATTTGATCGAGTCGGGTCGATGCGCGCGAAAGGCCTGCTGCCTCGACCAGTGATTTGAGCAGCGGTTCCACGTCGCTCCCGGTCCGGATCAGATCCATCAGCCAGTTGTTCATGAAGCCGCTGCTGACGGACGATGTCAGAAACTGCAACAGGCTGTCGTAATAGCCTTCCATGTTGAGCAGGCCAACAGGTTTGTCGTGGTAGCCCAGCTGGCGCCAGGTCCAGACTTCAAAAAACTCCTCCAGTGTGCCAATGCCGCCGGGCAATGCCAGAAAGGCATCGGCATTCTCGGCCATGATGCGCTTGCGCTCATGCATGTTTTCCACGATGTGCAGCTCGGTGCAACCGTTGTGCGCCCATTCCTTCTCGACAAGTGCCTTGGGAATCACGCCAATGACGCGCCCGCCGGCGGCAAGCGTTGCGTCGGCAACAATGCCCATCAATCCGTTGCGGCCGCCACCGTAGACAAGCTGACCGCCATTCCTTCCGATCCAGGTCCCGACCTGCTCCGCCACGCTGGCAAAGACGGGCTGGTTTCCGGGCCGGGAGCCACAATAAACACATAGAGAAAAAGCAGGGGCTGAAGTTGTCGACAAGTTTTATCCCATGAATCTGTGAAAGAGCGCGATAGCCCATGTGCCAGCGCAGAGCAGCAGGCTTAAAAGTACGGCAGCGCTTCCCATGTCCTTTGCCCGTTTGGATAAATCGTGCCATTCCGGGCCGATCCGGTCTATGGCTGTTTCTATGCCTGTGTTTAGCAATTCAACAATCATGATGAGGATGACTGTGCCAGCCAGTAAAACGGTTTCTGGCCATGTACGGCCTAGCCAGAATGCTGCCGGAAGCAGTATCACCGAGGCGAGTAGCTCCTGCCTGAAGGCGGTTTCATGCCAGCCGGCCCGCAAACCAGCCAGGGAGTAGCCGAAAGCGTGCCAGAGGCGGCTAAGGCCTTTTCGGTGTTTTTGGGGGTTGGCTTCAGCGACCTGACTTGCGGGCACCGGGAGAGGGGCTTGTTCGAACATGCGCCGTATTGTGCAGCGGCTTTATTGCAGCTTGATGTTAGGCCGGACTGTTGGGGGCTGCGGATTTTTGTGCCATCCGTGCGGCCCGTTTTGGGCTTTCAGGTGCGACCCAGGTCACTAGTCGCGTACCCGCCCATGCATCGTGCCAAAATTGTTTTTCGCGCTGGAACCTGGCCAAAACCGCCCAAATAGCGACCCAGCCGACCGTGAGGACGGCACCTTCGAGGCCCGGCAAGCCCAATATCCAGCTAATGCCTAGCGGCGGTAAAAACCACAGCCAGCTCAGAACATAACGTAAAAGCGCACGTTTTTGTGTGAGGGGTGCACCATTGACATCCACGACACGGATGTTCCAGGTTTTCATGGCCAGCGTCTGTCCTTTGGACCAGAACCAGACAAAGTAGATACCAAAAACCACAAAGACAAACGCTTGCAGCGCATGCCGGTTGTCCATGGCATTGCGTGTCTGGCTCAAGGCGCTGAACAGATAGCCGGTGATGAACACTACGCCAAACATCAGCAAGCCTTCATAGATCCAGCAGGCCATGCGCCTGGGAATGGATGGAACAGGGAAAGTTGTCACAGTGAATTAACGGGAGTTATTCGCCGGTAAACCTGCTCCGGCCGTTATTGTTGATCCGCATGGGCAGCCTACGGCAGCAAGCCGCTCAGTGCTGTACGGCAGGTGCTGCGCTTCCCGGGACCGCGTCAGCGACCGGAAGAGTCGCCGCCGTCTGGGATGGTGCGATTTTAGTCGCAGCCCTTGCGTCGGGTTTCACGCCATGAGGCGGTACCGCAGCCAGCTTTTGTGGGGAAACGGGTTTCACTGCAGTTGCAGCACCAACTGGCCTGATGGTGGCTTTTGCAGCTAATTTTTGCTTTTCTTCCGGGCTTAATGCCTGGTAGGTTTGCCATTTCGCCTTTTTTTCTTCGGGCGTCAGCTGCTTGGAGAGTTCTTTTGTTTTGGCAAAGTTAAGCCTTGCCTCGGCTCGTTGCTGCGGGCTGAGCGCTACCCACTCGTTCATGCGGCTGTGCATGGTTATCTGGCCTTCGGGGGGCAGTGAGTGATAGTTTTTCGAGATTTCAAGCCATTTGCGCTTCTGCGGCTCACTCAGCGTATTCCAGCTGGCAGCCAGAGGCTTGAGTGTTTGCTGTTGCAGGGAGGTGAGTTCCGTCCACGCAGGTCTGGATGCTGCGACTGCTGCTTTGGGGTTTTTACCTGCAGGGCTCGCCGAACTGGCTGCTGCGGCAGCTTTTGCAGGCTGTTGGGCCAGCGCCGAGACTGATAAACCACCCAGAAACAACAAAGCCGCCACCACTAAATACTGCGAGCTAACTGCGCCCTTTTTTTTGCCTGCACCACTCTGCACAGGCTGGATACCAGCCGTCGTGTGAACGGAAGACGGAGCGACAGACGCGATCATTTGGGGCGGTGGACAGCCGGATCTAGCGTGAAGCCTTCAGAAACTGAACAAACCCCGGATCCGCAAAAGCGGCAGGTGGCAGGTCATCCGTCAAGAGCGCTGCATCGACTTCGGCTACTTCCCGCGCACGATTGTCGTTCTGGACCGAATTAATGGTCAATAAACCTACAACAAGTGCCAACAGTGGTACGACAGAGCCAATACGCGACCACCAGTTGATACCATCTTCAGTGCCCCAGCCGACAACGGCACTACCGCCAGAACTCAGCACAACACCTGCAGTCTGGATTTTTGCGATTTTGCGCTTGGCTACAGCCTGGACGCGTGCAGCACGAAGACGCTCGGAAATATCGTACGGCAGATCTGCCGTACCTGCAGAGAGGTAGGAAGTGGCTTTGAGGGCAAAGCGATCCTGAAGGATGTCAGCGCGGTTTTGTAGTGAATTCGTCATAGTTTTATCCCTTTGGCACCCAGAGCTTTACTGAGGGCGAGAACTGCACGGGAGCAGTGTGTCTTGACACTACCTTCAGAGCAGCCCATCGCCGCGGCTGTTTCGGCCACGTCCATCTCCTCCCAGTAACGCATCAGAAACGCTTCCCGTTGACGACCTGGCAACTGTTTTACTTCCTCTTCGATCTGACGCAAAATCTGGGCCCGCTCCGTGGCATCCTGAGCGCTTTCCGTACTCTCTGAGTCATTTTGAGCTTCCAAAGTTTCCAGAAGGTCAAAATCTCCGTCATCTCCAGCCGATTCGAAGTCGCTCATGTTGGAAAACAGGGCATTGCGCGTTTTCCGACGACGAAACCAGTCCAAAGTTGTGTTGGACAGGATCCGCTGGAAAAGCATGGGAAGTTCTGCTGCCGGTTTGTCGCCGTAGCTGTGAGCCAGCTTCATCATGCTGTCCTGGACGATATCAAGGGCAGCTTCCTCATCCCGAACGTGATAGACGCTTCGTTTGAAAGCCCGCTTTTCAACGCTTTTCAGGAAGTCAGAAAGTTCTTGTTCGGTTGCCAACGGTAAGGGATTCCGGGTTTGTCCAACGCTGTGGCTATTGTGGGCTCGAACCAAAATTATCGCATTGCGATGTGTGTCAGTGGCCGGTTTTCAATATGTTGCGGTGATTGAATACCATGAAATGTCATAATACGTCCTGCAAATCAAACGGCAAACGGGTCATGGCTCGGCGGTTTATGTTTCCGCTTATGGTTTTGGCCTCAAGTTTCGACGCAGTTCCACAAGAGCAGGCGAAGAGGCACCCAAGGTATTTCGTTAGAGAAATTCACAAAGGTTCATCATGGAAATCTCCAGGTCGGAAATCACTTCCGCAGCATCTGCTTCTTTAAATTCAAGTTCCCCAGCCAGTGTCCAGGAACTCCGGGGCGCTGAAATCCTTGTCAAGGGGCTTCAGGCCGAGGGCGTCAAGTACATCTGGGGTTACCCCGGCGGCGCGGTTCTGCATATTTATGACGCGTTCTACAAACAGGACACTATCCAGCATGTTCTGGTGCGTCATGAGCAGGCCGCAGTCCATGCGGCGGATGGGTATGCGCGTGCGACGGGTGATGTTGGCGTAGCGCTTGTGACATCTGGCCCTGGCGTTACCAATGCGGTAACCGGCATTGCAACCGCCTATATGGACAGTATTCCCATGGTCATCATTACCGGTCAGGTGCCAACGCACGCGATCGGCCTTGATGCCTTCCAGGAGTGTGACACCGTCGGTATTACACGGCCCATCGTCAAACACAATTTCCTTGTCAAGGATGTGCGGCAATTGGCCGACACCCTGAAAAAGGCTTTCCACATCGCCAGAAGCGGTCGGCCGGGACCGGTTGTGATCGACATCCCCAAAGACGTTTCGTTCAACAAAACGGCTTACGCAGGCTACCCGCAGGCTGTGGAAATGCGTTCTTACAACCCGGTGCGCAAGGGCCATGGTGGGCAAATCCGCAAGGCTTTGCACTTGTTGATGGCTGCCAAGCGCCCCTACATCTACACAGGTGGCGGTGTCTTGCTCAGCAATGCATCGCAGGAACTGCGCACACTTGTAGATATGTTGGGCTATCCCTGCACCAATACGCTCATGGGCCTTGGTGCATACCCGGCCAGTGACAAGAAATTCCTTGGCATGCTGGGCATGCATGGCACGGTTGAGGCCAATCACGCCATGCAGAACTGCGACGTTCTGCTGGCCGTGGGTGCGCGTTTTGATGACCGCGTTATTGGCAATCCCAAGCACTTCGCCCAAAACGAACGCAAAATTATCCATATCGACATTGATCCTTCCAGTATTTCCAAGCGTGTGAAGGTCGACATCCCTATCGTGGGCGATGTGAAGGATGTCCTGAACGAGTTGATCGGCATGATCAGGGAGTCTGGACTCAAACCTGATACCCATGCCCTCGGCGCATGGTGGGACACGATCGACGGCTGGCGCAAACGTGACTGCATGAAGTACAGCAGGGGCAAGGGCGATGTCATCAAGCCGCAATACGTGGTTGAGACGCTCTGGAACATGACCAAAGATGCAGACACCTACATCACCTCGGATGTCGGTCAGCATCAGATGTGGGCTGCGCAGTATTACAAGTTCGACGAGCCGCGTCGCTGGATTAATTCGGGTGGCCTGGGCACCATGGGTGTCGGTATTCCCTATGCCATGGGCATCAAGCTGGCCAAGCCAGACTCGGAAGTCTTTTGCATCACGGGCGAAGGCTCTGTGCAGATGTGCATTCAGGAGCTTTCGACCTGCCTGCAATACAACACGCCCATCAAAATCGTCGCGTTAAACAACCGTTATCTGGGAATGGTGCGCCAGTGGCAGGAGCTCGACTATGAGGGCCGCTACAGCCACAGCTACATGGATGCCCTGCCTAATTTCGTGAAGCTGGCCGAGGCTTACGGGCATGTCGGCATGTTGATCGAAAAACCGGAAGACGTTGAACCTGCGCTGCGCGAAGCACGCAAGCTCAAGGACCGCACTGTGTTCATGGACTTCCGTACCGACCCCACGGAAAACGTGTTCCCGATGGTGCAGGCAGGCAAGGGCATCAATGAAATGCTGCTGGGGTCAGAAGACCTCTAAGCGCAAGCTTTTACGCCTAACCCACTCATCAACCCCGTCACCTGACGAATCTATTGCCCGCCGAGCCTGCGCATTACCGTGCGCAGGGGAGGGCGGCGAAAAGAGGAATCTTTCCATGAAACACATCATTGCAGTTTTACTCGAAAACGAGCCCGGTGCTCTTTCCCGTGTCGTGGGCCTGTTCTCGGCCCGTGGCTATAACATCGAGAGTCTGACGGTCGCTCCGACCGAGGACCCCACCCTGTCACGCATGACCATCCAGACCAGCGGGTCGGATGATGTCATTGAGCAAATCACCAAGCATCTGAACCGCCTGATCGAGGTTGTCAAGGTGGTTGACCTTACTGAGGGCGCCTATACCGAGCGTGAGCTCATGATGGTCAAGGTTCGTGCGGTGGGCAAGGAGCGTGAGGAGATGAAGCGCATGGCTGATATATTCCGCGGGCGGATTATTGATGTGACTGAAAAAAGTTACACCATTGAGCTTACTGGCGACCAGTCTAAAAACGACGCTTTCCTTGAGGCCATCGACCGCAGCGCCATTCTGGAAACCGTGCGAACAGGTTCCAGCGGCATTGGCCGTGGCGAGCGAATCCTCAGAGTCTGATTTCAGTTGTCCGTGCGCGCGTTTCGACAGGCTCAACGCGAACGGATTGGAAGAGTGGCGATAAGTGTTTGCCGTTCGCCCTGAGCCTGTCATTGGGCATTTTCGCCAGAACCTTTTAGATCAATTTCGGAGAGAAAAATGAAAGTTTATTACGATAAAGACTGCGACCTGAGCCTGATCAAAGGCAAGACCGTGGCCATCATTGGTTACGGCAGCCAGGGCCATGCGCATGCGCAAAACCTCAACGACAGTGGCGTCAAGGTTGTCGTTGGCTTGCGCAAGGGTGGCGCTTCATGGGACAAGGTTGGCAAGGCCGGCCTCAATGTCATGGAGGTCAACGATGCGGTCAAGGCTGCCGATGTGGTCATGATCCTGTTGCCGGATGAAGATATCGCTGGTGTTTACAAAAACAACGTCGAACCCCACGCAAAGCAGGGCGCATCGCTGGTATTTGCCCATGGCTTTAACGTGCACTACAACCAGGTCGTGCCGCGTGCAGACCTTGACGTCTGGATGGTCGCCCCCAAGGCACCTGGCCACACGGTTCGCAACACCTACACACAGGGCGGCGGCGTACCCCACCTGGTGGCCGTACATCAGGACAAGAGCGGCAAGGCCCGTGACCTCGCCCTTAGCTACGCTATGGCCAATGGTGGCGGCAAGGCTGGCATCATTGAAACCAACTTCAAGGAAGAGACCGAGACCGATCTCTTCGGCGAGCAGGCCGTGCTGTGCGGCGGTGCAGTTGAACTCATCAAGATGGGTTATGAGACATTGGTCGAAGCTGGTTATGCCCCTGAAATGGCTTATTTTGAATGCCTGCACGAGCTCAAGCTGATCGTCGACCTGATTTATGAAGGCGGCATCGCCAACATGAATTACTCGATCTCCAACAATGCCGAGTATGGTGAGTACGTGACGGGCCCGGAGGTCATCAACGAGCAGTCGCGAGCAGCCATGCGCGCAGCGCTCAAGCGCATTCAGACCGGTGAATATGCCAAGATGTTTATCATGGAAGGTCGTACCAACTATCCGGGCATGACCGCACGTCGCCGCCTGAATGCCGAGCATTCCATTGAGAAGGTCGGTGGCCAATTGCGCGCAATGATGCCTTGGATTGCAAAAAACAAACTGGTTGACCAGACTCGCAACTGATAGGCGGCAGGCTTTGTCCTGCAAAAAGCCGCGCAGAGTTCCTGCGCGGCTTTTTTAATGGTGTGGCAATATTATGAAGAGTCGTGCAGGTTTGTTATTCTTTGTTTCTTGTCGCCTTTACAAGCTATTCGTTTGATAGCTGTTTGCGCACATCCCGTGCGCGTCAGGAGTACCTTTATGCATGATGGCGAAGAAGCCGGTTTACAGACCGAAACGGTTATGGTGCGCAAGCGCCGCAAGGGCATTTACATACTGCCCAACCTGTTCACGCTCGCTGCGCTTTTCGGGGGGTTTTATGCAATCGTCATGGCCATGAACGGTCGTTTCGACCAGGCTGCCATCGGCGTATTCTGTGCCATGGTGCTCGACAGTCTCGATGGCCGCATCGCGCGTATGACCAATACCCAGAGCGCTTTTGGCGAGCAAATGGATTCGCTGTCTGACATGGTTTCTTTTGGTGCTGCGCCGGCGCTGATTGCCTATGTCTGGGCATTGACCAGTCTGGGCCGCTGGGGATGGATAGGCGCGTTCGTGTATTGCGCCTGTGCCGCTTTGCGTCTGGCCCGCTTCAACGTCAACACAGCCGTGGTCGACAAGCGCTTTTTTCAGGGACTTCCGTCACCTGCTGCGGCTGCGCTCGTCGCCGGCTTTATCTGGCTTGCTACAGATGCGGGCATCAGCGGGCTTGAGGTTCGCTGGATCACGTTTGCACTGACCCTTTACGCCGGCCTGACCATGGTCACCAACGTGCCGTTTTACAGCTTCAAAGATGTCAGCATGAAACGCAGCGTCCCTTTTGCAGTCATTGTTCTGATCGCCTTGGGCATTGCAGTCATCAACATCCACCCGCCGACCGTGATGTTCGGATTGTTTGTCATTTACGGACTGTCGGGGTATGTTGTTTATGGGTGGCGTAAGGCCAAAGGTCTGCAGACCAGTGTGATTTCAACGTCCACCGACGAGCCCGACGAGCGTGGCCTCCACAAATAAATTGTGATAATATAAATTCATGAAACGTATTTCCCTAGCACTACTGCTATCTGCCAACGGGCGGAGACGGTAGCGCACGCGTTCACCCATCTCAAACGGCCCGTTTGCACCAGCAGCGGGCCGTTTTTCTTTGGGCTGCTGGTTTGTTCCACCCTCAGTTATCCAAGAGGACATCATCATGTTGAAGAATCCAACCAGCAAATACCGCGCCTTTCCTCCCGTGCAACTTGCACACCGGACCTGGCCTGATGCGCTGCTGACCCGCCCACCCATATGGTGCAGCGTAGATTTACGCGATGGCAATCAGGCGCTGATCGAGCCCATGGACATACCCCGTAAACTGCGGATGTTCAAGACATTGGTGGCCATCGGTTTCAAGGAAATCGAGGTCGGCTTTCCCTCCGCATCACAGGTTGAGTTTGATTTTTTGCGCAAACTCATTGACGACAACCTGGTGCCGGATGATGTGACCATCCAGGTGCTCACTCAGGCCCGCGAGCCTTTGATCCGCCGCACTTTTGAAGCCTTGCAGGGTGCGAAGCGCGTCATTGTGCATCTGTACAACGCCACGGCGCCGGTCATGCGCAAGGTGGTGCTCGGGCTTGACGAGGATGGTATTGTCGAGCTGGCAACAGGCCGGGCACGACTGTTTACTGAACTTGCGGCGGCCCAGCCTGAAACGCACTGGACATTCCAGTATTCCCCCGAAATGTTCTCTGGTACCGAGCTTTCATTTTCAAAACGCGTAGTTGATGCTGTAACCGATGTGTGGAAGCCAACGCCGCAACACAAATGCATCGTCAATCTGCCTTCAACCGTTGAGCATTCCACACCCAATATCTTTGCTGACATGATTGAGTGGATGCACTGCAACGTGGCGCGGCGCGATTCAATTGTGCTTTCAGTTCATCCTCACAACGACCGCGGTACAGGTACTGCGGCAGGCGAGTTTGCCGTGATGGCCGGTGCCGACAGGCTTGAGGGTTGCCTGTTTGGCAATGGCGAACGCACCGGTAACCTCGACCTGGTCAATGTTGCGCTCAACCTCTACAGCCAGGGCGTGGACCCAGGCCTTGATTTTTCAGATATTGATGAAATTCGTCGTACGGTAGAGCATTGCAACCAGTTGCCCGTCCACCCGCGTCATCCTTATGCGGGCGACTTGGTGTACACCTCGTTTTCAGGTTCTCATCAGGATGCCATCAAAAAAGCGTTTTCTGTCCGCAAGGAGGGTGAAATCTGGGATATGCCCTATCTCCCGTTGGATCCCAAAGACCTCGGCCGCAGCTACGAGGCTGTGATCCGCGTCAACAGTCAGTCTGGTAAAGGCGGTATTTCCTACCTGCTCGAAAGTGAATACGGACTGGAGCTTCCACGCCGGCTGCAGATCGAGTTCAGTCAGGTCGTGCAAGCGGTCATGGACACAACAGGCAAGGAGTTGACCGCACAGGATCTGTATGAGCTGTTTGAGCGTGAGTACGGTGTACGCGCCATTGCTTCGCCGCAGCACCAGGTGCTGGAGCACGCCACCAGTGCGATGAGCGATGACGTTCCTGGCAAGCAGTTGACGCTCAGTGCAGATATTCAGCTTGCAGGGCGCAACCTGAGCTTTCAGGGTTCCGGCACTGGGCCGATTGATGCGTTTGTAGAAGGCCTTGGCAAAGCCACTGGAGAGAGCATTCGTGTGCTTGATTACCATGAGCACGCCATTGGCTCGGGGGCTCACGTCAAGGCCGTGGCCTACCTTGAACTGCGTGTGGGTCAGCAGACCGTGTTTGGGGTCGGTATGGACGCCAACATTGTCTCGGCTTCCCTCAAGGCTATTATTTCAGGCTTGCAGCGGGCCCAGGCTACGCAAAAGGCTGCCGCACATTTACAGATCGAGGAATCCACATGTCCGACAAATTAATCATTTTTGACACCACCTTGCGTGATGGCGAGCAGTCGCCCGGCGCGTCCATGACACGCGATGAAAAATTGCGCATTGCGCGCCAGCTGGAAAGGCTGAAGGTCGATGTCATTGAAGCCGGTTTTGCGGCCAGCTCCAACGGCGACTTTGAGTGCGTCAAGGCGATCTCGGAAGTCATCAAGGATTCGACCGTTTGCTCCTTGGCCCGCGCAAATGATCGTGATATTTCCCGTGCGGCAGAAGCCTTGAAGCCTGCAAACTCCGGTCGCCTGCACTTGTTTCTTGCGACCAGCGCGCTTCATATGGAGAAAAAGCTGCGCATGACACCGGATGAGGTATACGAACAGGCAAAGCTGTCGGTGCGTTTTGCACGCAACCTGATGGCCGATATCGAGTTCAGTCCGGAAGACGGCTATCGCTCGGATCCCGACTTTTTGTGCCGTGTTCTTGAAACCGTCATTGCAGAAGGTGCGACCACCATCAACGTACCCGATACGGTCGGGTATGCCATCCCTGAGTTATACGGAAATTTCCTAAAAAATCTTCGCGAGCGCATCCCGAACAGCGATAAGGCTGTGTGGTCCGTACATTGCCATAATGACCTGGGCATGGCAGTCGCAAACTCCCTGGCTGGCGTCATGATCGGGGGCGCACGGCAGGTTGAGTGCACCATCAATGGTCTTGGTGAGCGAGCCGGTAACTGCTCGCTCGAAGAGGTCGTCATGGCCGTCAAGACCCGAAAGGACTATTTCAACCTTTCACTTGGAATCGATACCAAACATATTCTTGCCACCAGCCGCATGGTCAGCCAGACCACGGGCTTTGTGGTGCAGCCCAACAAGGCTGTGGTGGGTGCAAATGCTTTTGCACATGCGTCCGGCATTCACCAGGATGGTGTGCTCAAAGCGCGAGACACCTATGAAATCATGCGCGCCGAGGACGTGGGCTGGAGCGCCAACAAGATCGTGCTGGGCAAGTTGAGTGGACGCAATGCGTTCAAGCAACGCCTGCAGGAGCTGGGTGTGTCCATGGAAAGCGAAGCCGACATCAACAATGCTTTCATCAAGTTCAAGGACCTGGCCGACCGCAAGAGCGAGATTTTTGACGAAGATATATTGGCCCTGGTCAGCGACGAGAGCATCAGCCATGACAACGAGCAATACAACTTTGTGTCACTTTCCCAGCACAGTGAAACAGGTGAGCGTCCGCATGCCAGTGTGGTGTTTACCGTACTGGGCAAAGAGGTCAAAGGCCAGTCTGACGGCAACGGACCGGTTGATGCCTCCCTGAAGGCCATTGAGTCTCTTGTCAAAAGCGGCGCTGAAATGGTGCTTTATTCGGTAAATGCCATCAGCGGCTCCACTGAAAGCCAGGGCGAAGTGACAGTCCGGTTGCAAAACAGCGGACGTGTTGTGAATGGTGTCGGTTCTGATCCAGACATTGTTGTTGCATCAGCCAAGGCTTATATCAGTGCCCTGAACAAACTTCAAAGTAAAGCTGATCGGGTCGCCGCACAGGGATGATGTTACATTTTTGGAAATTTAATCCTTTAAAGTCAATGACTTGGCAATGTCTTGTGTGTAAATCTGTAGGCGAGTAAGCCAAATCCCACGCAATTGACTGTGTTTTGAGGAAAGTCACGCAAGTTTTTGATATTGCGTGACTTTTTCTATTTGTATACACTCCAGCCCATGCTTTTAATCGCACTCACAAGCAGGGCTCGCCACCATGTCCACACCAGTTTTTAATCGCACTTTCAGATTTTTTGGCTTTTTCGCCCTATTTTTAGCACTTGCCGTACCTGCTACAGGTAACGCCGCAACAAAACGGACGGGTGGTAAAAAGATACAAGTTACAAAAGTTTCAACGTCGACGAAAGTTGTTTCGTCTCGTAAGAGTGCGCGGTTTGTGGTTGGCGCTAAACGTCGTTCTGTTATCCGCGTGTCTGCACCCGCTGTGCCCTCGTATGGTCAGATTGCGGGCCTTCATTCGTCACAGGATCCTCTGGATCTCAAGTCTAGCGTGGCGCTTGTCATTGATCAGGATACGCGCGAAGTGCTGTTCAGCAAGAACGATCGCGCCGTGCTTCCGATTGCATCACTTACAAAGCTCATGACAGGCGTGATCGTCAGCGGCGCCAAATTGCCCATGGACGAAGTCATCACCGTGACGCAGGACGATGTGGACACAGAGAAACACAGCAGTTCCCGGCTGAAGGTGGGTACGTCTCTCACACGTGGTGAGTTGCTGCATCTGGCATTGATGTCCAGTGAAAATCGCGCGGCTCATGCCTTGGGCCGTACCTATCCTGGCGGCTTGCCCGTCTTCGTGAGCCTGATGAATGCAAAGGCCAAGTTGCTGGGCATGAACGACACGAGCTACTCAGAACCGACGGGCCTTTCCAGCCGTAACCAGTCGAGCGCACAGGATCTCGCCACTTTGGTTAATGCCGCTCATGGTGATCCGACACTGCGTGAACTCACAACTTCGCCTGGTTATCAGGTCGCTGTCGGAAGCCGCACTCTTCAATACAACAACACCAACCGGCTGGTCAAAAATCCTGACTGGGATATCGGTCTTCAGAAGACCGGCTATATTTCCGAGGCGGGCCAGTGCCTCGTGATGCAGACCAAGATCGCTGGCCGCAAACTCATCATGGTCTTCCTGGATTCTGCTGGCAAGTTGAGCCGTCTTGGCGACGCTGAACGTGTTCGCCGCTGGGTAGAGGCCAACCCTCTTGCAGGCAAAGTAAACCTGAGCGCTTCCGTCAAGCAGGTGAACGGCTGAGAACCATCCGCTTTCAGTAAAGGAAAACCGGCCAAGGCCGGTTTTATTTTTTTTCTGTTAATTCAGCGTCATTTCTGCTTGTAACCCAGGGCGGTTGATATCTCGCTGGCGGTCGCCTGAAGCTTCGGCAGCCAATGTTCATCAAGCCTGTCTGCGGGGGCTGAGATCGACAGGCCGGCCACCAGGTTATTCTGGTCGTCATAGATGCCCGCAGCCATGCAACGCACGCCCAGTTCCAGCTCTTCGTTGTCGCGTGCGATGCCGTATTGCCGGGCCCTGGAGAGTTCGCGCTCGAGGGCAGGCAACTGGGTGATGCTGTTTTTTGTCTGACCGGACAGGCCTGTGCGCGTCGCGTAGGTCCGCAGGCGCTGTGGATCGTCGAATGCCAGAAAAAGCTTTCCGACCGAGGTCAGGTGCAAAGGTGCCCGCCCGCCAATGGCGCGAACAACCTGCATGCCTGAGCGCTCGCTGAATGCGCGTTCAACATAGATGATTTCATCGCCCTGACGCATGCTCAGGTTGACAGGCTGCTGCGTCAGCTTGTGCAACTCGCGCATCGGTGCGAGTGCCGCGTCGCGCACATTCAGGCGTGCCTTGACGAGATTGCCCAACTCCAGCAACCGCATGCCCAAACGGTAATTTCCGGCAACAGGCCTGTCTACAAAACGCCCGGTTGCAAGGTCATTCAGGATGCGGTGTGCAGTGGAAGGGTGCAGACCGGATTTTTCACTGATCTCCTTGAGGGACATCGCGTCTTCACGATTGGCCAGGATTTCCAGCAGGGTAAACATCCGCTCAATCACCTGAACGGTAGGGGTTGCAGGAATGGTGCTATCGGACTTTTTCATGTGCAGACTTTCTGCATCAAATTTTACGCTATGAAATCGAACCGCACCTGCTGGTGCATCATTTTTCGGATTTGATTTCCGCGGCGGCTTCCGATGCAACCCATTCGTCATTGATGCGAATTTGGTTTGGCTTGAATCCGGCCTTGTAGTTCATCTTCGGGCTCTGGGCGATCCAGTAGCCAAGGTAGACGTAGGGCAAGTCAAGGCGTTTCGCCTGCTCGATTTGCCACAACACACCATAATTGCCGTAACTGGCTTTGGCATCTGGCTCATAAAATGTGTACACGGCGGAGATGCCGTCTTCAAGCACGTCCAGGATGGAAACCATCTTGAGTACACCCGGCTCGCCGTTGGGGAGTGTTTCGCGAAACTCCACCAGCCGTGAGTTGACCCGGCTCTGCAGCAGGAACTGCGTGTACTGGTCAATGCTGTCGTGATCCATGCCGCCGCCTGCATGCCGTCCGTTCTGGTAGCGAAGGTAGAGCTGGTAGTGCTCCGGCATGAAACACAGTTTGAGGGCGCGGGCGTGGAGTGTTTTGTGACGTGTCCAGGCCCGGCGCTGGCTTCGGTCGGGCTCAAAATCCTTCACCGGCACGCGCAGCGGCACACAGGCCTGGCAGCCATCGCAATAAGGGCGATAAGTGAACATGCCGCTGCGCCGGAAGCCGATAGCCACCAGTTCAGAGTAGGCATCGTTGTGAATCAGGTGACTCGGGGTTGCGACCTGCGACCGGGCCTGTTTGCCGGGCAGGTAACTGCAGGGGTAGGGAGCCGTCGCGTAAAACTGCAATGTCTGCAGCGGCAGGTCTTTGAGGTGCGTCACGGTGGTGGTGTCGTCCTGATTTGCAAAATCTCATTCCAGTATACGGGTTTGAACACCCAGGAGGGGGCCGCTTTACCGATCGTTTCCTGGAGGTGTGTGACGAAATCCCCGCGACTGATTTCAGAGGCTCCCAGAGAGGCCAGGTGCTGTGTATTTTGCTGGCAATCAATCATCGCTATCGCATTGGCCCTACAAAAGGCCACCAGTGCCGAGAGCGCAATCTTGGATGCATCGGTCCGGTGCGCAAACATCGACTCGCCAAACACCATGCCGCCCAGGTTGACGCAATAAAGGCCGCCGGCCAGTTCGCCGTCAATCCATGTCTCGACGCTATGGGCATGGCCTGCCCTGTGGAGCGCGGTGTAGGCGTCGATCATGGAGGGCAATATCCACGTGCCAGGTTGTCCGTCGCGTGGCTTGCTTGAGCAGGCAAGGATGACGTCCTCAAAACAGCTGTCAAACCGTACTTCGCAGCTCGCTTCGTTGCAAAAGGCGGAGAGCGTTTTGCGCAGTGAGCGGTGCAGCCTGAAATTTTCGGTTTGCAGAACCATGCGCGGGTCCGGGCACCACCAGAGTACAGGCTGACCCTCGCTGAACCATGGGAAGATTCCACGCGAATAGGCATCGACCAGCGTCGGGACATTGAGCAACGATCCAGCCGCAAGCAGTCCGGGTGCAGGATCAGCGTGACCCCATGCTTGATCCACGGGCGGGAAGTTTTGTCCCGGTTCAAGCCAGGGCAGGGGCGAGGCGGAGTTGGCCATGTTGTTTTCAGCCTGGCAGCATTGCGCCACCTTGCGCCAATGGTAGTCGAGCAGCCCGGCCGCAGATGAAAAAAGGCCCGGGCGGTGAAGCCGGGGCCTTTTTTGCATATGATTTATGGCTCCCCGTTCTGGGCACACCACGAACCATTTTGGTCAGTTTTGATAGGTTAAAACCGGCTCTCAGGCGACTTATGCCCTCCAGATGAAGCATTTGGTTGCCATTTTGTGCGGCGCGGATGTTTTTGCCCAATATGCTGACGTATGGCAACCAAAAAACCTGAAAAATTGATTGGTATAGACCCGCGGTCCATAACCATAGAGCAGCTGACCCTCATCTTTTCTATGTATTGCAATAAGAAGCCCAAAAAATCCGCCTCTGACTTGCCCACGGCGCCGTACAAAGTTGAAGATGTCCCTCCAACCTCGCCCTGTGAGATTTCGCATTTTCGGTCTTATTTCAAAAACCCAGACCGCATGGAAGGAGTCATTACATTTCAAATGCCCGAAGCGCTTAGAAACAGGGGAAGAAAGGGCGCAAAAATTAAAAAAACAACTGGAAAAAAATAACTCGGTTCGTACTTGAGCTAAACCACCGGCAACGAGGGCTGGAACCCATAGCAAAGAAATCTGCACTCAGCAACGTGCTCTATTTGGAGTTTTTTGCTGGCGATATCGCATATAGCTAAGTTGCAAAGCGCACCATTTCGGCCAACGGCCAAATACTAATGGGCGCTTGGATATATAGTGGTTTGATGAATTTTTTTAAGCCCAAAAAAGGCACTCATGTAGATGTTGCAGTCGTAAAGCGGGTTCGCAATTCAATATGCGCTATCGGTTACTTGATGGTGCCAATGACGCAGCATAAAAAAGATCCGACAAAACCCAACTTTAGAATTGTCGGTACGGGATTTTTGGTGGCGGAAAATCTCGTTATCACTTGTCGCCATGTTGTAAAGAAGCTCGAAGAATTGGAAGACCATGAAGATATTCCCAAGGACCAAATCCTTCTTTGTTTTGTCTACCCCCAGTTAGAAAAGTCGACAGACTGGCAGTGGAGTTACATTCCCTATGGGAAACTGATATCGCCTGAGGCGCCAGGGGTGCCTGATCTGGCATTCATAACAATTCCAAAAGAGGACAAAAGAGCGACAGACTTTGCCCAGTGCGCGCCGGTTGTTTTTGGGGATTTGGCGAAGGTTCAGTTAGGTGACCACATTGCGATGTGGGGGTATCCGGAGGGCGAAGCGTTGCATCTTCCTGGGTTGAAATATGAACCGCAAATTGATGTGGTGAGGACTGGGCCGATTCTTCAACAAGGCTACGTTTCTGCGGGTTCCCCATTTGAGGTCGAAGGTGCGGCAGAGTATTTGCTGGACATACGCACCACCGGAGGAATGAGCGGTAGTCCTGTCTTTAACCCTAGAACGGGCGAAGTCATAGGGGTGCACTACAAAGGAAACAAGCTGACCACGTCTGTGGCACTAGCCTTCGGTCTCAACCACATTGAGCACTGGCTTGCTGAGCTGAAGCCGGTTCTTCAGGCTACGAAAGCCTCCTAGCTGCAGTGACTAGGCATCAACATTTGTAGGTTAGGCTCTACGAAATTGCACGTCACTCGCAGCGAGTGAAGAAAATTTCTGGGAGGGCGAATATGCGCACTTATCTTAAGAATCTATGGATTGCTAAGGCAATGAAATACCCAGTAGCCACACAACTCTTGGTAGAGATGTGGGCTCCACTATTTCTTGCGCTTGGATGGACGGCATATAACTTGTACCAAGACGCTGGCCTACGTAACCTGAAAGGTTCGGTAACCGTATTTGGCCCAACATTTTTTCTAATTTGCTGGGGATACAGTCAGTGGCTGCGTGTTAAGAAGCAACTGAGGGTCGAGGGAGGTCTGACTGGTATAGAGGGACGTTTAGAGGCCAGCATTAGGAATTTCGACGAGAAAACTGCGGAAGTAATTAGCCGGTTAACTGGGGGCGACGGATTTTGCTATTTGACCCTACTTAAAGGTAAGGGCACTTATTTTGAGAATAAGGCAGTTCTCATTGCTGATAGCAGTTACTCCCTCTTCGATCTAGAGGTGACGATTCAAGAAAAGACCGATAAACCACACGACTGGAATAACCCATTCGAAGGCAAGTCAACGCATCGAATTGGAGAGCTGAAGCCTAATCAGGCCAGTTTGAAAAAATTCGACCTGGAGTTCGATAATATTTCGAGTCGCTACTTTTTCATTGATTTCTATGCGCGAAATGGTCGATGGCGACAAGAATTACTCATCGTGTCCAATCCGGGGGAAGAGCGTTCAATCGCAACAAGAGTTGAACGCGATCAGAAAATATTGTACGAATATGTAGATCACGACTTCCCTCGAAATGCTGCAGGTAACGTAGATTGGATCTTGAAGCTAAAACTTAATAAGGTAGATGCTTCCAGCGATTAGCTGGACTGACCACCAATTTAATGCGGCAAGAAGCGATCGAGCGATCGCCTGAATAGTGAATAAGGAAAAACGAAGAAGCCGAGCTGCAAATGCTTGCAACTCGGCTTCTTCTGGCGTCTATTGCAACTAATTGTTGCTAAACACCAGTTATTCCTGGCTCCTCAACCTGGGCTCGAACCAGGGACCTACGGATTAACAGGGGGATAACTCCCTTATTTATCAACGACTTATGCTCGCCTTCGCTCGTCCAGTGTTGTCAGCTTTCGTCAAGACTGTCACGATGGTCTGCCGCGTTTTATGAGCTGATATTTCAGTGGCTTTATGAGAGCCGCACCAGTAAGCCGTCGCGTCAGCTTAGAGCTACTCGCCTGCTGTTTCTGTGAGCTTCGCGTCCCAGTTATGGGTCTTATTCGCTTTCCCGTGGATTAAGTTGGCAAAACAGAACAATACACCGCCTGGACGGGTGATCACACCTATCAATAAGGCCTACTCGCAGAATGGCCAGCCACCTGTCCATAGTGCGTCGGCCATTCGCTGTAAGGATTGTCTCTCCACCTCGGAAGTAGGTGACCCTGGCGTTGCCGAGGAGACTGAACAGACCTGACGGCAGCGCGCAATGACGTATTTTTAGGATAGATGCTGGTGGTTGTTGACAATGCGAATCGTTCGTATTAACATCTGCAAATCAAATTTTGTCGACTTAAGTTACCAAGGCTACTCACCATGACGCGTTTTAAATTTCTCCTTTCATCTTTTGCGAGTGTCCTGATATCCACAGGTCTGGGGGCAACAGGCTCATTTGCTGCTGAACCTGAAGTGCTTCTGACGATCAAGAACCATCGCTTTGAACCCTCGGAGCTGAAAGTACCGGCGGGCCAGCGAGTAAAGCTTGTAGTCCATAACCAGGACAGCACTGCTGAAGAGTTTGAGAGCCATGATCTAAATCGCGAAAAAATCGTACCGCCGGGTACGAAAGCAACTGTTTTTATTGGTCCGTTGAAACCAGGGCGTTATAGCTTTGTCGGTGAATACAACGAAGCCACAGCCAAGGGCGTTGTGATTGCAGAGTAACTATTCAAAGTCAAATAAATCTCAACACTGAATCATTATGTTTGCGACCGCCATCATTGTGTTCCGTGAAACGCTGGAAGCCGCCTTGTTCGTCGGGATCATGGCTGCAGCCACTCGTGGTCTGGCAGGGCGCGGCCGTTGGCTGACTATTGGTGTACTTGCTGGAAGTGCTGGGGCATTGGCGCTTGCTGCCGCAGCAGAACAGATCAGTGTCCTCGCTGACGGGGTCGGCCAGGATCTTGTTAACGCGGGTATTTTGATGGTGGCTTTGGCTATGCTGACTTGGCATTGCGTCTGGGTCTCCAATCAGGGAGCAAAAGCGGCTGCTGAAGCGCGTGCACTTGGCACTTCTTTTAAAGAAGGCAAGCGCGCACCTTGGGCGCTAATGATAGTCGTGGCTTTATCGGTTCTTCGGGAAGGAGCCGAAACCGTCTTGTTTGTGGCAGGGTATGCGTCGAGCGCAGGGGCCACAGGAACAGTTATGGGGGCACTGACCGGAGTTCTGTGCGGTAGCGTGGCGGGCGCGCTTATTTATTTGGGACTGTCGCGCATTCCCGTGCAGCGCATGTTTGCTGTGACCAATACATTAATTTTGCTTCTGGCGGCGTCAATTGCCAGCCAACTTGCACGGGCACTATCCCAGGCGGGTTTGATCAGCGCATGGGGCCAGCCTGTGTGGAATACATCATCCTTGCTACGTGTCGATTCACCTTTCGGGACATTGGCCCATGCATTGGTAGGTTACGAGGCTCAGCCCACAGGCCTGCAACTAGCCTTCTACGTACTGGCCTTGGTGGCCATCGTCACGGGAAGTCGGTGGGTTCGGCGCGTACAGGCACGTCGGCGTATGCGCGTACCGACCCAAGTTCAGGTTGTCGCTTAAACCGGCACTCTTCTTTCGTTTATTCCCTTATTTAATCTGTCGGAGAGTTTTCATGCATAACACCCCCAAGGCGTGGGCAACGCCATTGCTGTGCCTCGCTATTTGCCTTCCGTTCACAACAGTGACACAAGCTGGACCTCTCGGAGCCTCTGACTATGTTTACACCCCTACCGTCACGGAGGGGGAAAAAGAAATCGACTTCAAAATAGGAACTGCTAGAGCACGCGATGGCAGTCGTACGAGCGCGACTTCTTTGGGTCTGGGTTACGGAGTCAATTCTTTCTGGTTTACTGAGATATACGTCAAAGCAAAGCGAGAATCACCCGACAACTGGAGCTATGACGCGCTCGAATGGGAAAATAAATTTCAGCTAACTGAAACCGGAAAATACCCTGTTGACGTGGGGTTTCTCGTCGAAATTGAGCGACCAAGAAACCGAGCCGAGGGCTACGAATTTCGACTCGGGCCATTATTTCAGACAGAACTTTCTCAGTTGGTTGTGGCTAACTTGAACGTATTGTTTGGCAAGAATTACCGCACTGCAACGCCAGCGCCGGTGGATCTGGGCTATCAATGGCAATTGAAATACCGATGGAAGCCCGAACTTGAACTGGGCGCGCAAGGCTTTGGAAGACTTGGACCTTTGCAAAATTGGCTTCCCGGTGATCAACAGGAGCACAAGCTCGGTCCGGCGGTTTTTGGCAAGATTCGGTTGGATGGTCGCAGATCAATTCACTACAACGCCGCATGGCTGCTAGGAGCCACCAGTAACACTGCTCGCAATACCTTGCGGTTGCAGGCCGAGTATGAGTTCTAAACTACTAATCACAAACGGGTGAAGTCCATACCGGCTGGCTTAATAAAACCAAAAAACGGTAGCAGCTCAGTCATTACGCTCCCGTACGCTCATTGATTTGAGGTGGCCATCCGTTGGGCTGTAGTCATAGTTCGGGTCATTCGCTTTTCGGCATTTCGCTTCGCCCATTGGGCATTTCCTCCGATCAGCCATTAGGGGACAGCGCTATTTTGAACAAGGAATACGGAAAACTAACCGCCGCCCAATTTCGAGGGTTCGTAGATCAACTGCCTCTATTTCAAGGCCAAGCCGAAGAAATGCGCAAGGCAATGCGCGACACGCCAAAGGAAAGATGGAGAGAGCTTTTAAAGAGCGACTACAGCTGGGCTTGGATATATGAATTTCCATTCATTGTTCACATAGTCCTGGCTGTCTACGCCTTCAATCTCGGCGATTGGGTTGCCGATGTGGCCAGTTCTCCAGATCCACAGCAAAAGGTCCTTGACGAAATACTCAACGACCCAGTTGAGGATTTCCATCCAGATTTAGAAATACAGGATGGGTTAGGGATTACGGTTTCTTTGACGCGCACCATTCAGAGCATTTTGTTATTTGGACGAAGCCTGTCAGCGCTTATCCAGGATGTGAGAGAGACCGAAAACCTGGACAGCCTTTTCAAGGCGATAAAAGTTGATAGGTCCGTTGTGAACTGTCCGACCGTCGCTGATTGCATTGCAAAAGCAGAACTGCAGGACAACAAAGCTTTTTTCAAACGGCTGAGCAACGCGTTCAAAGGCCCTTCGCAGAAAGAGTGGGCGGGGTTGGCCGGGATGAAGTTCTCATTCAATTTTTTAAGGGAGGCCGAAATCGATGACCTCTCGGATGCAGAGCTAGAGCAGTTGATGGTCCACACTCTTGAGGTCTATAAGGATGTTCCGGGTGCACGCAAGAATCTAAGGATGCACTACCAGAACTTCCGCAAATTTCCGAGCATCTGAAATCTTGATTTGAGATGGTCGCCCGAAAGGGCCGACATGCATAACTTCGGTATCCATCCCAGGCAGTCAAACCGACACGCTGGTAATGGAAAAAGGAAGTTTTCATGTCAACGGACAACACGCAAGCAGGTAGTAATGGATCTCCAGGCAACAACAAACAAGCCGACCCGGATTCGCCGGACGGATGCGAAGCACCGCCCGCCGAATCCGGGTCGGAAGGTATTCAGGGTGCGTCGCCTAGTAACACAGCACCCCATAACAGCAATAACACCTTACCGGATGGGTTTCGACTCCTTCGCCTGGCTGTCGATAGTCTCTACCTCTCCTATCCTGGGGACCTCCATCCTGGCGTTCTAACCCGGTTAACAGAGCTCAAAGGCAAGGCCCAATCTCCTGACCCTGTAGAACAAGCCAAGGCCCAATTCGTGGCCGGGAATCACATCTTTGAGGTCAAGGACAAGGGCGCGGGTCTGTTCCCCTTCGTCCTGGACGACAACGCCTTCCGAATCCAGTTCTCCAGGCCCAACAAAAAGCTCCCAATGGCCTACGTCAAGATCTCGGCGGAATACCTGGCGCACAAAGGACCACGACCTATCCAGGAGGAACTCGAAAAGCTCCTGGCAGAGTTCGGAGAGCTCACAGGCCGAAACATGGTTAGCCGAATTGACCTGGCTGCGGATTTCAGCTCGCCCTGTGTGATGGACTCCTGGCATCGTTCCGCCTGGGTCACTCGGGCGGTGGAGATTCACAGCTATGCCAAAGATCAACAGTTCACGGGCTGGACCATTGGCATGGGCGGCGTGATTGCTGCCCGGCTTTATGACAAAACCAAAGAAATACGCCATAGCGGGAAGTCCTGGGCTGAGAGTCTCTGGATTCCTGCGGGCTGGCTCCCTGGTCAACAGGTCTGGAGGCTCGAATTCGAGTGCAAGCGGGACTACCTCAAGGAACGCGGTCTATCGTCCCTGGACAGCGTCCTGGTCAACCTGAACGGCCTCTGGAGCTACGCCACAACCGAATGGCTGCGGCTGACTGAGCCGAACCCCAACGATTCGACGCGTGCCCGGTGGCCGACCCATCCCCTGTGGACCGCCCTCGCCTCTGTGGATTGGGAAACATCTGGCGGCGTTCTGCTCAAGCGGTTTAGCAATGCCAGGCTGCCTGACGAAAAACGCCTGTATGGGACTGTTTTCAGCTCCCTCGCCTCCTACATGGCCATTCATCAGCTCGATGACAAGAACGTGGCGATAGATGGCCTGCTTGGGGACATGCATCAGCACTTCCAGGGGCTGGCCTATAACCAGGGATTAGAGGTCGATGAACTCCTGGCGCAAAGGATCGCGGCTCGCTCCAGGCTGTTTAACTCCGGCGTGAATTACCAGGAGGCACAAGAACCCGAGGAGTCAGAAGGCGTCAAGGCCTACCGCAAGGCGTCACGCGGTGATTAAGGGGCTGACATGGATCAAAACAAGGATGAAACAAGCCTTCCGCTGCCTGCTGCGCGCTGTCTCAGCAAGGAACAAGCGGCGGCCTACCTCGGCATCGGCCTCACCCTCCTGGCTGAGCTTTCTGTGCCTCATGTGCGCTTTGGTCGTCGCTGCGTCTACGACAAACTTGACATGGATGCCTGGCTCGATGACTATAAGGACGAGCGAAGGCGGGCCGGAAAGGACAATTTATGGCCCGTAATGAAGGAATCTACAGGAGGCCGGACTCCAGTGTCTGGTGGATTAATGCAACGCTCCCCAACGGCAAAAGAGTACGCCAAAGCGCTGGGACTGACATCAAAGAGGACGCCGAAGCCTATCTAGCCAAACTCAAGCTGGATGCATATCGGGAAAGTCACTTTGGGATCAAGCCTCAACGTAGCTGGCAAGAAGCCGTTGTCCGGTATCTCGAACTGAAGCGGACCTTGAGAAGTTTTTCGGATGTGCAGCGGATTTGCCGCTTTCTTGATCCTTACCTGGGGTCGATGATGCTCAACCAGATCAATGGTGATGTGGTGTGGTCAGTGATCCAGGGTGAACTCAAAAAAGGCAATAAACCTGCAACCGTCAACCGTTACCTGTCCACCATGCGAAGCCTCTTGAGGATGGCGCGTGATGAATGGCAATGGATTGACACCTTCCCGAAAATCCGGCTCCTGGGCGGTGAGGTCGAGCGGGACCGCTGGTTGACGCATGAGGAAGCAGATCGTTTGATCCGCTGCTGTGCGCCTCACCTGGCGGCCCTGGTACGGTTTGCCCTGGCAACAGGCTGCCGTGCTGCCGAGATAACGGGTCTGGAGTGGAATCGGGTGGACTTGAACAGGCATACCGCCTGGCTCAACAAAACCAAAAATGGCACGCCTCGGGGAGTACCGTTAAATGAAGATGCAGTTGTAGTGTTGAAAGAGCAGATAGGGCAAAACCTGCAATTTTGCTTTGCGTACAAAGGCCAACCCTTGCGGGCGGACGTGACCAACACGGCCTGGCATAACGCACTGGCAAAAGCAGGGGTTGAGAACTTCCGTTTTCACGACTTGCGCCATACCTGGGCATCCTGGCACCGCCAAGCGGGAACATCTTGCGATGAACTCAAGGACTTGGGCGGCTGGAAGTCGCGAACGATGGTGGATCGCTATGCAAAATTTTCCACGGAAAACTTATTGTCCGCAGCGTCTCGAATTGAGCGCGGGGGAAGTGGCAGGAACGTGGTCGAGTTGTCACGTTTTCGTCACGCCTAGAAAGACGAAAGGCCTGCACTTACGTGCAAGCCCTTGTTTTATATGGCTCCTCAACCTGGGCTCGAACCAGGGACCTACGGATTAACAGTCCGGCGCTCTACCAACTGAGCTATTGAGGAATACAGCCTTAGATTATAGCGTTTATTTTGCGGCTTTTTGGACTAGGCTATCAGCTTTGTCGAACCATCTTGAGTGCGAATGGCTGCAACGCCTGCTCAAGCCGCTTTTGCCGCTGCCGTTGACTGGCGCACGACGATGTCCGGGCGCAGCACGATGGATTCTGGTGAACGGCCTGGAGATGCGATCTGCTCAAGCAGAAGACGGGCCGCATGCGCGCCCATTTCGCGATGCTGTATGCGTACCGTGGTCATGGGCGGAGACACCATGTCCATGAGTGGCATGTCGTTGTGCCCGATCACCGATACATCTCCTGGGCAAACGAGGCCCATGCCGCGCAATGCGTCATAACAACCCAAAGCCAGCAAATCATTGGATGCGACGATGGCTGTGATTCCCGGTGATTTCGCAAAAAGTTTTTCACAGCCTGCCTTGCCCGCGTCGCGTGAGTAACCGGTGCAGTTGACGATGCTGCCCGATGGCAGGCCGGCCTCACGCATGGCTGCTACAAAACCGGCGCGCCGCACAAAGCCGGTTGACAGGTTTTGCGGGCCGGCGAGATGCGCAATGTTTTTGTGCCCCAGCGACACAAGGTGCTGAACCGCCAGTTGTGTACCGAGCCGGTCGTCATTGATCACCATGGACAATTCGCCCGTGTCAGCGCCGCGGTTGACAAGTACAAAGGGCACACCTTGCGAGATGCAGCGCGCCACCAGCATGTCGTCGCGAGCGGCTGTCGCGATGATGAGCCCGTCCACCCGCCTTGCAAGCATCTGCTCGAATACTTCCACCTGTGATGCGGCATCTCCATCCGCATTGGCCACCAGCGCCACGCAGCCCGCCGCCCGCAAGGTTTCCTCAATGCCTTTGACGATGGGCGGGAACACGGGATTGGTAATGTCTGGCAGCAACACGCCGATGGCGCCCGAGCGCCTTGTACGGAGGGCGGCTGCGAGCTGGTTGGGCCTGTAGCCCAGGGACTGGGCTGTCGCCTCCACGCGCTTGACCACGGCTTCGCTGATCAGCGCGCGTTTTTTGGGGTCGAGAGCCCGCGAAACAGTAGAACGGTCAACGCCGGCTTGTAATGCAACCTGTGTGATCGTGACTTTTCCGGAAGGTATCTCGCGCATGCCCCCATTGTTACAAGAATCACGGAGAGCCCAAAAGAGCCCGAAGAACCGCCAAAAAACATTCATTTTAAAAAGTCTTTGCAATCGGTTGCATAAAAGCATATATTCGCAAACATGAACCAGCCCATGGTGGGTCGTTCAGTCAAAAAAGTTAACGGAGCGCTATGAAACAACGTATTGGATGGATAGGTCTGGGCCGCATGGGCGAGGCCATGGCGAAAAAATTGCTCAAGGCCGGGTATGACGTGAACGTATGGAACCGCACGGCGTCAAAGGCTGAGCCGCTTGCCGAGTACGGCGCAAAAATTGTTGCAGGCAAACAGGACCTGGCGTCCTGCGACATGGTGTTCACCATGGTGTCCACCACCGATGACCTCAAGCAGGTGCTGTTCGGCGAAGGCGGCCTGGTGATGGGCAAGGTCAAACCCAAAGTGGTGGTCGACAGCTCTTCGATTTCCGAAGAAGGCTCTGCCGAGATTCGTGCGCAGCTTGAAGCCGCAGGTGTCGGTTACCTCTGCACCCCGGTCTCGGGCAATGCCAAGGTTGCCAAAGCCGGCAAGTTGCTACAAGTTGCATCTGGCCCCAAGGCTTTGTACACAGAGGTCGAACCCCTGCTGCAGGCGATGGCCGCCAAGGTCATGTGGGTGGGCGAGGGCGAACTGGCCCGTGTCTGGAAGATCGCCCACAACACCATGTTCGGTGTGATCATCCAGAACCTCTGCGAAATCACCGTCATGGCTGAGAAAGCCGGCATCCCGCGCCATGTGTTCCTGCAAAGTATCAACGACTCGGTGTTGGGCTCGATGTACACGCGCTACAAGTCGCCCATGTTGACCAACCTCACGTTTGACCAGGTCACGTTCACGCCCAAGCTTCTGCTCAAGGACATGGACCTGGGTCTCGGTGCCGCCAAAGCCTACGGCGTGCCCATGCCATCGGCGGCAGCGACCCGCGAGTCCGTGGCGCGCATGGTGGGTCGTGGTCATGGCGATATCGACTTTGCCGTGCTGCTGCAGGAAACCGCTGCTGACGCGGGCCTTGTGCTCAAGTCCGAAAATGTCAAGGTCAGCGACGGCCTGGAGTCTTGAGCGATGAACGCTTCGCCTGAAAGAACCCTGCTGCGCGGCGCATCCATCATCACGATGGATGCGCAGGGCGACTTGCCTTCGGGCGACATCCTGGTGACGGGAGACACGCTGACCGACATTGCACCAACCATCAACGCAGACGATGCCCGGGTCATTGACGCTACCGGCTTCATCATCATTCCCGGCCTCATCAATGCCCACATGCACACCTGGCAAACAGCGCTGCGTGGACTGTCTGCGAACTGGACGCTGCTGGAATACTTCCAGAAGATGCACGCCGGGCTGGCCACTGTCTTCCAGCCTGAAGACCTGCACATTGCGACGCTGGTCGGTGCGCTGAACCAGCTCAACTGCGGCACCACGACACTTGCGGACTGGTGCCACAACAACCCCACACCGCAACACAACGATGCTGCTGTTGACGGATTGCTGGCGTCGGGCATACGCGCAGCGTTTTTTCATGGCACGCCCAAGCCGGACCCAAAACCCGGGCAAACGCCGTTCTGGGAGGTGCCGCATCCGCGTGCAGAAATCGGGCGCCTGCTGAAGGCGCACCAGGGCCAGCCGCTGCTCAGCATCCAGGCGGCGGTGCTGGGGCCGCACTATTCAACCCTCGAAGTGGCGATGCACGATTTCGCCATGGCCAAAGACCTGGGCCTGATTGCGTCCCTGCATCAGGGTGGCGGGCCTGCGCGTACGCCCGATGGATGGGAGAAACTCGAAGCCGCAGGCCTGCTGGGGGACAACATCAACATCGTTCACGGCCATGCGCTCAATGACGCGCAACTCAAACACTTCTGTGAACTGGGCATGAGCTTTTCGGCCACCGCCGAAAACGAAATGACCCAGGGCCATGGTTACCCGATTACGGGGCGCTTGCGAGCGTTTGGCCGGGCGCCATCGCTGGGCGCAGATCTTGAAAGTGTGGTCAGCGGCGACATGCTGACCCAGGCGCGTGTGGCCCTGGCCATGCAGCGCAGCCTGGACAATTTTGCCTTCCGTGAGGCGCATGGCAGCATTCCGCCAACATCGACGGTCACCACGCGTGAAGCGCTATCGTGGGTGACGATTGAAGGCGCGCGCATGCTCAGGCAGTCGCACCGCATAGGCTCACTTGCGGCGGGCAAGCAGGCAGACCTGGTGATGATTCGGGCGAGCGACCTCAACATGCAGCCGGTGCACGATGCGGTCAACAGCGTGGTCATGCAGACGTCGCTGGCCAATATTGACAGCGTGATGGTTGCCGGACGCTGGAAGAAGCGCCATGGGCAATTGCAGGATGTGGACCTGAAACCAAAGCTTGATGCGCTGCGGGCTTCCGGCGAAAAGATTACGAAAGCCATGGCTTTATGACCTAAGCGGCTTTGATCACATGCAAGCGGCAGGGGCCGATTTATATTAATTACAGGAGACAAGACATGAAAAAACGCATCTTTATGTTCGCAGCCAGTGCGCTGCTGGTGAGCACTGCCTGGGCGCAGGCACCTGCCGGCCAGGACTACCCCAACAAGATCATCAAGATCATCGTGCCGTTTACGGCGGGCAGTGCGACAGACATCATGGCCCGCATCGTGGGTGAAAAACTCAGCGCCAGCATGGGGCAGGGTGTGGTCGTCGAGAACCGTCCCGGCGCTGGTGGAACGCTGGGCGCGGCGCAGGTTGCCAAAGCCGAGCCGGATGGCTACACCTTGCTGGTGGTCTCAACCGGCCACGTCGTGAATCCTGCGCTCTACGGCAGCCTGCCTTATGACACAGTTGGCGACTTTGCCGGTGTGTCGCCCCTGGCTGCACTGCCAAGCGTGCTGGTGGTGGGGGCAGGCAGCCCCATCAAATCGGTCAGTGACCTGATCGCCCAGGCCAAGGCCAATCCCGGCAAGCTGAACTACGCGTCGGCAGGTGTCGGCAGCGCCACCCATGTCAATGCAGAGAAGTTTCGCGCGGTGTCCGGCATCCAGCTGACGCACATCCCGTTCAAGGGCACGCCAGAAACGATTGTCGAGGTCAGCTCCGGCCGCGTTGATTTCATGTTCACGCCCGTCCTGGCATCCATTCCGTCGATCCGCGACAACCGCATGCGCGCACTGGCTGTCAGCACCGCCAAACGTTCAAGCGCATTGCCCGATGTGCCAACGGTTGCAGAAGCTGGCGTACCGGGTTTCGTGTTCGATTTCTGGATTGGTTTGCTGGCCCCAGCCAAAACACCGCGTCCGATCGTCAACAAACTCAACGCTGAAGTGCGCAAGGTCATGGCCCAGCCCGATGTGATCGAGCGCATGGCCAAGCTGGGTGCTGAACCCATGCCCATGGCGCCCGAGCGTTTTGACGCTTACATCAAGGAAGAATTCAACACCCTCGGTGCGATCATGAAGGCCGCACCAAAATAAGTAAATTTCATGGCATCACGGAAATTCGAACTCCAGATAAACGGCAGCAAACGCACTGTCGAGGCAGAAGAAAACACGCCGCTGATCTACATCCTGCGCCATGAATGCGGGCTCAAGGGCACGCGTTTTGGTTGTGGTGCAGGCCAATGCGGGTCGTGTCATGTGATGCTGGACGGTGCCTCGGTGCCGTCGTGCGACACCCCTGTGTGGGCCGCAGAAGGCAAGCCTGTTGTCACCGTGGAAGGTCTGGGCACTGCCGATGCCTTGCACCCGCTGCAGCAGGCATTTATTGACGAGCAGGCAGCGCAATGTGGCTACTGTCTTTCGGGCATCCTCATTCATGCTGCTGCGCTGCTTGAAAAAAATCCTGATCCTACAGAGTCCGATGTTCGCCTGGCATTGGACGAACACCTTTGCCGTTGCGGAACCCATAACCGCATCGTGCGTGCCGTCCTGAAAGCCGCAGGGCAAATGAAGGCCAACGCATGAGCGCCGCGCCAGTGCTGCCGGGCAGCCTGAACCTCAACCGAAAGCTGTCAAGCTGGCTGCGCATCGCTGCCGATGGCACCGTGAAGGTTTACACCGGCAAGGTGGAGCTGGGGCAGGGCATCATCAGCGCGCTCGCGCAGATCGTTTCCGAAGAGCTGGATGTTGATGTATCGCGCATTCGCATGGTGGCGGCCAGCACTGGCGGCAGTCCGAATGAAGCGGTGACGGCAGGCAGCATGTCCGTGCATGATTCGGGCGGCGCCCTGCGCCAGGCATGCGCTGAGGCGAGGGCGATTTATCTTTTGTCTGCGGCCAGGTACCTGCAGCTGGACCTGGCGCAGGCCGAAAAGCTTGAGATCACGGATGGCCGCATTAGTGCCGGCACTGGCGCGTTCACGAGTTACTGGGAACTGGCGGACGACCAGTTGCTCGCTTGCGAGGCATCGGGCCTGGCAACACCGAAAAAATCAGGCGCCCCCGCGTTGTTGGTTCAGCGTATTGACATACCGGACAAGGTGACCGGTCAACCCCGGTTTGTCCAGGACATGGATCTGCCGGGCATGCTCTATGGCCGTGTTTTGCATCCCCCATCAGTTGGTGCTGCACTGGCGTCCGTGGATCTGGCGCAGGTCAATGCATTGCCGGGCGTGGTTGCCACCGTGCGCGATGGCAGCTTTCTCGGCGTGATTGCCAATACCGAATACCTTGCCGTCAAGGCCCTGGCCAGACTGACAACGCTCGCCAGGTGGCATGGGGCACCTGCGTTGACAGGCATGCATGACATGCCGGCATTTCTGCGTGCCCAGCCTCTGGAAACCACGCTCACGGCTGAAAAGCTTGCAGAGACTGCTACAACTGCGGGGCAGGTTTTTGAAGCCAGTTATTCGCGTCCCCTTATCGCCCATGCATCCATCGGCCCATCCTGCGCGGTGGCCTGCTACCAGCCCGGCAAGCTGGAGGTCTGGACGCACAGCCAGGGCATCCATAACCTGCGCGCCGACCTGGCAACGCTGATGGAGCTGCCTGCTGACAATATTTCTGTGCAGCACGTCGAAGGCGCAGGCTGTTACGGCCACAACGGCGCGGATGATGCGGCGGGTGATGCTGCATTGCTGGCGCGCGCCGTGCCGGGCCGGCCGGTTCAGTTGCAGTGGACGCGTGAAGACGAACTTGGCTGCGCGCCATTTGGCGCAGCAATGGCCGTGTCCCTCAAGGCAGCGGTCGACGGCGATGGCCGCATCACCCGATGGCAGCACGACGTCTGGTCTACCGGCCACAGCATGCGGCCCGGCCGCAGCAAGACACCGGTGTTGATGGCCGCCTCCCTGCTTGAAAAACCGTTTGAAAAACTGGTCGCCATCAACATGCCGCTGGCTTCAGGCGGTGGTGCTGAGCGCAACTCGATTCCCGGCTATGACTTTGCGCAGTGGCGTGCCGTCAGCCACCGCAGCCTGGTGATGCCGATACGGACATCGTCATTGCGCTCCCTCGGTGCCCACTGCAATGTGTTTGCGACCGAGTCGTTTATGGATGAGATCGCAGCCGGCATGGGTGTGGACCCGCTGGAATTCCGCCTCAGTCACCTGAGCGACATGCGTGGCCGTGCCGTGCTTGAAAAAGTTGCAAACATGTCCGGCTGGTTTACCCGAAAAACGGGTATCGAACGCGCAACTGATGGGCAAGGCATGGGCATCGCTTTTGCCCGCTACAAAAACACGGGCGCCTGGTGCGCCGTCGTCGCCCTGATAGACGCAGGCCACGAGGTCAAGGTCGAGAAGCTCTGGATAGCGGTCGATGTGGGGCGCGTCGTCAACCTCGATGGTGTTATCAACCAGATCGAAGGGGGCGCCATGCAGACCGTGAGCTGGGTGCTCAAGGAGCAGGTGAAGTTCGACGACACCCGCATCCTCAGTAACACCTGGGAGGACTATCCCATTTTGAAGTTTTCGGAAGTGCCTGCTGTCGATGTGCATGTCATCGACCAGCCCGACCAGAAATCCATAGGCGCAGGCGAGGCCACGCATGGCCCGGTCGCCGCAGCCATCGCCAATGCGGTTGCCGACGCACTGGGCGTGCGGGTGCGAAACATGCCGCTGAGTACAGACAACATCACGCAGGCCGCACTGGGCTAGCCGGAGAAAATCAACATGAAATTGCGCGTCAACATCTTCAATACCTCCAGCAACCTGCCGCTGTTTGCCGCGGGGGCGAACGGGTTTTTTACAAGGCGCGGGCTGGACATCGAGATACAGAACACGCCGAACTCGGATGAGCAGCGCGCCGGGCTGGCAGAAGGAAAGTTCGAGATAGCGCATGCAGCGGTCGATAACGCCGTGGCCATGATCGAGTCCGGCAAGGACGCCGTGATTGTCTGCGGCGGCGATGCCGGCATGAACGACTTCATGGTGCGTGCCGAGATCAACTCGATGGACGACCTGCGCGGCAAGCTGCTGGCGGTTGATGCGCCCAATACCGCATACGCGCTGGCGGCCAAGAAGATCCTCAAGCTCAATGGATTGGTTGAGGACCGCGACTATGGGGTGAAACTGGCCGGCGGCACGGGGCCGCGTTCGGCGGCCATGGTGGCAGACCCGCTGCTGGCCGCCGCCATGATCAATCCGCCGTTTTCATTCACGGTGCGTGAGAAGGGCCTGAAAAGCCTGGGTACGCAGTTTGACCTGCTCGGCCCTTACCAGGCGACGGGTGCTTTTGTCATGCGCCGATGGGCCGATACGAATGCCGATGCATTGGCTGCCTACCTCGCGGCCTACATCGAAGGCCAGCGTCATGTACTGAACCCTGCCCATCGTGCAGAGATGGTTGCCTTGCTGGTGGCGCGCTTCAATCTCTCGCCTGCCGTGGCTGAGGGCACCTATGAGGCAGTTGTTGCGGCGGGTTCAGGGCTGGCGCCGGATGCGGCGTTCAATGACGACGGATTCAGGACCGTGCTCTCCATACGTGCAGAGATGGAAGGCATGTGGGGCGGCAAGCCGCCGAAGCCGCAGCGTTATCTTGACCTGTCGCATTACGACAAGGCGCTTGCCCTGATACAGGCCAGCTGATACACGATTCAATCCCAGGAGCACTTTATGGAGCAGCCACAACGCCTTCCGTATATCGACCCGGCCCTGATCACGGACCCGAAGATGATGGCCGAGTTTGAGCGCGCCGCACGCGAAGGTGCGCCCAGGCCCGAAAGCCATGCCATGCGCGCCCATGTACCGGCGGTGTTCTGGGCTTTCACCAACGCGTGGAACGACACCTTTGTGAACGGCGTTTGCGACCACGCCATCAAGGAGTTGTGCCGGTTGTACGTCTCTCAGGCTGTCAACTGCAATTACTGCGGTAACCAGCGTTCGGTCAAGGCGCAGGAACAGGGCCTGCTTGAGGCCGACGTCAAGGATTTGCTTGACTTCGACAAGTCCGCCCGTTTTACCGAATGCCAGAAAGCTGCCCTGCGCCTTGCAGAAGCCATCACGTGGGGACTCGAGTCGACCGACGAGCTCTGGCAGGGCCTGTACGACAACTTTGACACCGGTGCGATTGTCGAACTCGGTTTCTTCATCGGCCTGACCATGGGCCAGCAGCGCTGGAACCGCCTGATCAACATGCAGCACAACCAGTTCATGCCGGGTAGCTCCGGCGGACTTGCCGCAGCACTCAAAGCTGCGTGAAGAGGACCGTGTGAAAAAGAAAATCCACTTCATAGGTGTCGGCAAGATGGGCCTGCCCATGGCCACACATCTCCTGGCGGCGGGCCACGCCGTCAGCGTCTACGACCCGAGTGACGAGCGCCTCGGGATGGCGCGCGTACACGGCCTTGAAGTTCCGGAAAACACAGCGGACGCGATAGCGTCGTCCGACGCGATCTTTTCATCGCTGCCTAATGACAAGGCGCTGCGTGAGGTGGCCAGCCAGGTGTGTGCGCTCGCGCGCAAGGGCGCAAGCTTCATAGACACCAGTACCGTTTCACAGCGGAAGTCGGCGCATGTGGCCCAGTTGTGCTCTGCTGCAGGGCTGCACTACCTGCGCACGACTGTCTCGGGCAACAACAAGATGGCTGAGGCCGCGCAGTTGACAGTGATGGCATCCGGCCCGCGTGCGGCCTACGACGAATGGCTGCCGGTGTTGCAGCTGCTGGGCCCCAACCAGTTTTACCTGGGCGATGGCGAGCAGGCGCGACTCATGAAACTTGTCGTGAACCTCATGATTGCGCAGACCAGCGCCATGCTCGCCGAAGGCCTCGCGCTGGGTCGCAGGGGCGGGCTGGACTGGCATGACATGTGGAAGGTTCTGGCGGCCAGCGCCGTGGGCTCACCCATCCTCAAGGCCAAGTCCGTGCAGCTCAGCGAGCGTGACTTCACGCCCACCTTCACGGTGCACCAGATGATCAAGGACCTGGACCTGATTCTGGGTGAGGGCGAGACGCTGCACTCACCGCTGCCGCATACCGCGCTGACGCACCAGCTGATGCATGCGGCAGTGGCCCAGGGCGACGGCGAAGACGACTACGCGGCCATCATCAAGGCGGTTGAGCGCAGCGCCGGGCTGGACACTTCCGGCGACTAAGGCCTGGCCCGCAGTCGGCCGCTGCCATTCCGCTAGCATTGGCGCATGACAAACCAGGCTTTTGAATTTGAATACCCGCGTGTGCTCAGCATTGCGGGCTCCGACAGTGGCGGCGGTGCCGGCATCCAGGCTGACCTCAAGACAATTGCCGCGCTGGGCTGCTACGGCATGACGGCCATCACCGCGCTCACCGCACAAAACACGATGGGCGTACGCGCCATCCACAGCGTGCCGCCGCAGATGCTGCGTGACCAGATTGACGCCGTGGTCGAAGACATCGGTGTCGATGCCGTGAAGATAGGCATGCTGCATGCGCCCGACATTGTTCAAACTGTGGCAGAAGCGATAGATCGGCATTCGCTGCGCCAGGTGGTGCTCGACCCGGTGATGGTGGCCACCAGCGGCGCTGTGCTGATCGATAACCCGGCAATTGCCGCGCTGGTGAAGGAACTCTTTGGCCGTGCCTTGCTGGTGACGCCCAACCTGGATGAAGCGTCATTGCTGGTCGGCCGCAAGCTGAACAGTGAGCAGGACATGGAAGCCGCCGCGTACGATTTGCTGGCCAAGGGCGCCAATGCGGTGCTGCTCAAGGGCGGGCACCTGGCGGGTGAGGTGGTCAGTGATCTGTTGATGACCAGGGACGGCGCGCCGCACTGGATGCGGGCACCGCGCATTCACAGCGCCAACACCCATGGCACCGGCTGCACGCTGTCATCGGCGATCGCCGCGCATCTCGCGCTGGGCCATACGCTGGTCAATTCAGTCGAAGCGGCACGCAGCTACATAAGGCTGGCGCTGGAGGCCGGGGCGAAGGTCAGGACAGGGGCCGGGAGCGGCCCTCTGAATCACAGCCACGCACCGCACGTGATGCTGCTTCATCCTCTTCAATCGGTCAGGCCGTCGCACCAACCCTGACGGTCCTGTCGCTGGACAGGCGCGCCAGCACAAAGGTCAGCAGCAGCGTTGGCAGCGCTGCGCCCAGACTGGGCATGAACCGGGCGCAGGCGTGATAACAGATCACCCCGGTAAACCAGATCGCCACGGCGCTGTAGTTCACCTTGCGTTCATCCACCAGTTTCGCAACATGTGCCCGGCCGGCCAATCGCGCCAGGATCACACCGTAAAGCGGCACAAACACCGAACTCAGCATCAGCAGGAAAGGCTCCAGGCTGTGCATGGGCAGTACCAGCGCCAGCGCTGTGCAGATGACGGCCATGGCCACGCCCCAGCGGCGTATCGTCCAGCCCGGCTTCAGGCTGTGGCCTGCGACGGAGCCTGAATACAGGTCGCCATAGGCGTTGTCCACCTCGTCGATCAGGATCAGGCCCAGCGCAATCAGACCGCCTTGTGCCAGCAGCAGTGCGGCGACGAGATCGGTGCTCGGCGTGGTGATGGCGACGAGCACGCCGAGGCCATAACACCAGATATTGGCAATCGCATAACCCAGCCAGGTGCCGCGCAGGGTGCTTGTGCCGTCGCGCCCATGGCGGGCAAAGTCGGCGACCAGTGGCAGCCAGGACACAGGCATGGCGATCACGAGGTCCAGCGCAGACAGCGTGCTCATGCCGCCGTCGCCGGGCTTGTTCCAGATGGCGGCCAGACCCTGTGCATTGGCTTTGGCGAGGAACTGCCAGCTCAGCCAGAGCAAAGAGGCGATCACCAGCGGCAGGCCGAAGCGGCCTATGAACTTGCGAACCAGGCTGACCATGGAGCCAGACAGCAGGGCGATCAGCACGCCGCCCCAAAGCAGGGTTGCAAGGAAAGGCCACAGGCTGGAAGCAAAACCGCCGGACTGCCGGGCGATGGCCATGGTGCCGTCACGCATGACGACCAGCTCGAACGTGGTCCAGCCAACGAGCTGCACGATGTTGAGTAACACCGGCAGCCTGGCAAAGCTGCTGCCGTAGGTCGCATGCATGAGGCCCGAGCTGGACAGACCGCTGTCGCAGCCGATTTTTGCCGTCCATGCCAGCAGCCCGGCGCCCAGGATGGAACCCAGAACAATCACCATGGCTGCCTGCTTTGCACCCAGCGCCGGCACCAGGTAGGCGCCAATCTGCATGACCAGAAGGCCGACGCCCAAGCTGAGCCACAGCGAGGCGTGGTCGCGAAAGCCGAAAGTGCGGTCACCGTCGGATAGCGGGGTGAGGGCGGTGTTGGCGGTTGAGTGAGCTGGTGAAGTTGTCGCCATGGGTTCCTGTCGATTGCTGTGGTGCGTCGCAAGTTGCTATCAATTCGGTAGCTGCTAACGCCCATATCCATTGGCTTAGTGGCCAATTTGATACCTGAAAATGGCCTTTTGGAGCCATTTTGGGTTATTTTGACATCCCGCAGGCGTCATCTGCGTGCCTAAAAACAGCTGTTATAGCTAATATAGCTGTTTTGAATGGTTGCGATGCAACTTCTCAGGTGGGCGGGCTGTCTGGCGCAACGCCAAGCAACTTGTGCAGGCGCGGGCTGGTGGTGGTGTATTGCAGCAGGGTTTCCTTGCCGGGAAACACAATCTCTGCCGCGCCAAATGCTGCCAGTGCTGCTTCGTGAAAACCGCTCAGGATGAGCTTTTTCTTGCCGGGGTAACTATTGATGTCACCAACCGCAAAGATGCCGGGAACGCTGGTGGCAAATGTGGCGGTATTGACCTTGACCTGCTTGCGTTCCATGTCCAGCCCCCAGCCGGCTACGGGCCCGAGTTTGGGCGACAGGCCCAGCATCACCAGCAGCGTATCTGCCTGCAGGGGCGCGATGTTTCCGTCGACGTCAGTGACCAACGCCGCGGTCAGTTGGCCGCCTGCCTCTTCATGCCCTGTCACCTGGCCGACCTTGAACTGCAGCGCGCCGCCTTCGCGCAAGGCGTCGATCATGAGTACCAGGTCGGCATCTGCCTGGAACACATCTCGCCTGTGCAGCAGCGTCACGCTTTTGGGCTGGTCGGCATCCAGTGTGGCCAGGCGCATGGCCCAGCCGAGGGCGGTGTCATCGCCGCCGATAACCAGCACGTCCTTGTTGGCAAAGTCGCTGGTGTTCTCGACGCGGTAAAGCAGCTGGCTGCCTTCGAACCTGTCCAGGCCCTCGATGCGCAGCTTCTTTGGCTGGAAGGCACCTACGCCGGATGCGAGAAAAATGGTTTTGGTGAGGAAGCGCGTGCCCCGGCTTGTTTCCACGTGGAAGCGTCCGTCAGGCTGCTTTTCGACGACGCTGACTTCCTGTTCAAGATGAAAAGGCGGGGTGAAAGGTGTCAGCTGTTTGAGCAGGCTGGCGACCAGCTCGCGCCCGGTGCAGTGCGGCGTGCCGGGAATGTCGTAAATCGGCTTGTCTGGATAAAGCTCGATGCACTGGCCGCCAACGTAGGGCAGCGAGTCAACGAGGTGGGCCTTGATGTCCAGCAGGCCGAGCTGGAAAACCTGAAACAGGCCGACGGGCCCTGCGCCAATGACAAGCGCATCTGCTTCAATCGTGCTGCCGGATGGTGTTGCCGCGTCAGCCACTTTTTTGACCGCTTAACGTATCAGTTCGTCCAGCTTGCCGACTTTATCTTTCCAGTCATCCGCATCAGGCAAGGGATCCTTGCGCTTGGTGATGCTTTTCCAGCCGTCTGCACGGGCCAGGTCGGCATTTAGCTTGATGTACTGGAGCTGGTCTGCCGGCACATCTTCTTCGGCATAGATGGCGTTGACCGGGCATTCGGGGATACAGACTGCGCAATCGATGCACTCGTCCGGATCGATCACCAGCATGTTGGGGCCTTCGCGGAAGCAGTCCACGGGGCAAACGTCCACGCAATCGGTGTATTTGCAGCGGATGCAGGCGTCGGAAACGATGTGAGTCATGTTGTGTCTATCGGGGCGAGTCGGTGGAAACCCTTGATTTTAAGGGCTTTCCAGGGTCGGTTTCAGAAAGGGTTAAAGAACGAGCAAAGCGCCCGAAGTCTTGTGCGAGGCGGTATCGACCAGCACCAGGGAACCCAGCGTGCGGGACTGCTTGTAAGGCAGCGTTGCAATCGGCTCCAGCAGCGCGAGTTCAATCACGCCGATGGCGTTGGCATCGAGCTGGGCGGCCTCAATGCTTTCCAGCGTGTTGATGTTGATGTGGCTGACGATGCGCTTGACCTTGGCCTTGACCCAGCGGTGGCCGTGCAGCGCCAGATACATGCGACCCGGCACCAGCGGTTCTTCGTCCATCCAGGCGACGGTGGCTGTGATCTGGGTTGAGCCGAGTGGTGGCTCAAAACCCCCGGCTGCCAGCAGCCAGTCGCCGCGAGAAACATCCAGCTCGCGATCAAGAATGACGCCTGCGCTGTGGCCGGCTTTCACGTCTTTGGGTTGGCGCGCATGGTCCAGAACCTGCGCTACTTTTGCGGTCTTGCCGCCGGGCAGGACCGTGATTTCAAGGCCTGGCTTGACATCGCCACTTGCGATGCGGCCCCAGAATACGCGGCGGCCCTGTGAGGTGTCCGAGCTTGAAGAAAACTTCTCGACCCACTGAACGGGAAACGCAAACGCATGCGCCGTATCGGCTGGTGTGGCGGGGAGTTGCTCCAGCAGTTGCAGCAGGCCGGGGCCGTTGTAGCCGCACCAGCCGGGGTTGGCATCGACCACGTTGTAGCCAATCAGCGCCGACACCGGGATGATGGCTGTCACGGGAATTTGCGCTTCACCGGCGAACTTCTGGAGCGCGGCGCTGATATGTGCAAATGCCAGGGCGGGGTTCTCAACCGCATCGAGCTTGTTCACTGCAAAAACGATGGACGTCACGCGCAGCAGGTTGACCAGCAGCGAATGGCGGCGGGTTTGCGGCAGCAGCTCGGGCAGGGCGGATTGCCAGTCGAGCTTGGTGGCGTCGACCAGCACCACGGCAGCGTCGGCGCTTGAAGCCGCGGTGACCATGTTGCGGGTGTACTGCTCATGGCCGGGCGCATCGGCAATGATGAACTTGCGCGCAGCGGTGTTGAAGTAGCGGTAGGCCACATCAATCGTGATGCCCTGTTCCCGCTCGGCCTGAAGGCCGTCCGTCAGCAGTGCCAGGTCGGTCTGGCCGCCGCGCTGCACGCCGGCGAGCTGGTCCTGCAGCACGGTCTTGCTGTCCACCAGCAGGCGGCCGATCAGTGTGCTCTTGCCGTCATCGACGCTACCGCAGGTCACAAAACGCAATGCGGCGCGGGTGTCCTGTTCAGCAGCTACGGCGGCTTTCTGTCGTTCGTCGATGACTGGTGCTTGGATAGTCGAAGTGTTCATGTTGATCTCAAAAGTACAGTGTCTTCGCCAGTGGGGGCCGAGGGTCCGGCTTTGCCGGCCTCAGGCGCCGCCCCTGGGGGAAGCGGGCATAGCCCGCTACGGGGGTAGCCTAAAAATAGCCTTCTTTTTTACGTTTTTCCATCGACGCGTCGGACGTCTTGTCGTCCATGCGCGTCGCGCCGCGCTCGCTGACATCAGCGGCCAGGGTTTCAAGCACCACATCGGATGCGTTGGCGGCCGGGCTGTCGACGGGGCAGGTGCAGGTGATGTCGCCGACGGTGCGAAAACGAACCGTCTTTTCAACCGCCACTTCGCCGTCTTTCAAGGGCGTGAGTTCAGTCACCGGCACCAGCAAGCCCTTGCGCTCCACGACCTGGCGCTGGTGCGCGTAGTACAGCGACGGCAGTTCGATGTTTTCGCGTTCAATGTATTGCCAGACGTCGAGTTCGGTCCAGTTCGAGATCGGGAACACACGGAAATGCTCGCCAGGTTGCAAACGGGTGTTGAACAGCGTCCAGAGTTCAGGGCGTTGCGCCTTGGGCTGCCACTGGCCAAAGGCGTCGCGGTGCGAAAAGATGCGCTCCTTGGCTCTGGCCTTTTCTTCATCGCGGCGCGCGCCACCAATGAGCGCGTCAAAGCGGAACTCGTCGATCGCCTCCAGCAGGGTGACCGACTGGTGCACATTGCGCGACTCGCCGGGATGGGCCAGGCGCACCGTGCCGCGTTTCATCGAATCTTCAACACTGCGCACGATGAGGTTGGCGCCCAGCTGTTTGGCGCGGTAGTCGCGGAAGTCGGTCACTTCATGGAAGTTGTGGCCGGTGTCAATCATCAGCAGGGGGTAAGGGATGCGGCCCGCGCCGAAGGCTTTTTCCGCACACTTGAGCAGCACCAGCGAATCCTTGCCGCCCGAGAACAGCAGGGTAGGGCGCTCAAAGGCGGCAGCCACCTCGCGCAGGATGAAGATGGCTTCTTCTTCCAGCGCGTCGAGGTGGGCGTTACTGAGGTGATTGAGTTGGCCCAGCAATTGGGGTTCTGTTCTGGCGTTCATAGGGGGCTTTTCGGTAGGAGCAGAAAATCAGTGCTGGACGTGCAGGCCGCATTCGCGGTTGTCTTCGCCCTTGGTGGGGTCCACATAGTCGAAGTTGTTGGGCAGGCCGTGGGCCTCGCAGTATTCGTAGAGGTCTTTTGATGACCAGTGCAGCAGGGGTGCGACCTTGATCAGGCCGTCGGGGTTGACGCTGACCGGGTCCATCTGGGCGCGCACGGCTGTGTCGGTGGCGCGCAGGGCGGTGAACCAGACTTTGGGTGCGGTTTCGCGCAGGGCACGGGTAAAAGGCTCGAGCTTGACCTCTTCGGTGAAGGCCGCGTGGCGCGGGTCGTCAAGTGCCGGGGTCGCGCCTTCCACCGCTTCACGGTGGGCTCGCGAACGGCGCGGCAGGTAGATGTGCAGGTCAAGCTTGAGCAGCTTTGTCACCTCGTCGGCAAAGCGGTAGGTGGCTTCGGTGTTGTAGCCGTTGTCCATCCAGACGACCGGAACCTTCGGATTGGCGCGCGTCACCATGTGCAGGATGACCGCCTCGAAGGGTCGGAAGTTGGTGGTGACGATGGCAGCCTTGTTCAGGCCGACAGCCCAGTCCACCAGGCCCTGCGCATTGCGGCCCAGCTCTGCGTTGATGTGTGCGAGGTCCATGCCTCTTTCGATGATTTCAGTCATGTCAGGCTGCCACAACAAAGTGGGGTTTGACCTGCACGGCGTCGCCCTGGTATTTGCCGACTTCGTAGCCGGGGTAGCTGTGCAGCACGCGTTCTGCGACGGCCATATCCTGGTCGGCGCGCAGTACGGCGGTGGTGAACCCGCTGCGTTCCATCTGTGCGAGCTGGTCAACCAGCACATCGCCGGTGGCGCGGATTTCGCCCTTGAAGCCCAGGCGGCGGCTCAGCAAAAAGGCCTGGCTGAAGGCGCGGCCATCCGTGAATTTGGGGAAGTGCAGGTCGATGCGTGTGACACCGGCCAGCGAGACTTCCCTCGGGTCAGCGTCGTTGGCGATCTGCAGGCTGTCTGAGGCAGCGGACTCGTGCGCTGAAGAGGCAATCAGTTTCATGGTCAATTTCTTTCAGGCGGCCTGGTCAGCCAGCTCGGCGTTCTTGCCGGTGACGGAGAACCGCGCGCCATTGGCCGCAGCCTTGAAGGGCTCGGCCCCTACGCGGCGCAGGGTGTCGATAAAGGTTTCCTGCCTGTCGCCGGTGGAAACGCGATGAGCGCGGTAGGTGTCGAGCACGGCTTCAATCACCTCGGGCACTTCGGCGGCAGAGAACGACGGGCCGACGACCTTGCCGGTGGCGGGTGCGCCCGACAGCTTTGAGCCATCCGAGCCGCCCAGCGTGATCTGGTACCACTCCTTGCCGTCCTTGTCGACGCCAAGAATGCCGATATGGCCGCTGTGGTGATGGCCGCAGGAGTTGATGCAGCCGCTGATGTGCAGGTCGATCTCGCCCAGGTCATGCAGTTCGTCCAGGTCCTGGTAGCGGCGCGTGATGGCTTCCGCGAGCGGCAGGGACCGTGCATTGGCCAGCGAGCAGAAATCGCCGCCGGGGCAGGCAATCATGTCGGTCAGCAGGCGGATGTTGGGGCGCGCAAAGCCCGCCTTGCGGGCGGCTTTCCAGAGCTCGGGCAACTGGTCGCAGCGCACCCACGGCAGCACCAGGTTCTGGTCGTGCGTGACGCGCACTTCACCGGCGCTGTACTGGTCGGCCAGCTGGGCTGCCAGGTCGAGCTGGTCGGCGGTGGCATCGCCAGGGGCCTGGCCCAGACGCTTGAACGACAGGGTGACGATGCGCAGGTCGCCGTTTTTGTGCGGCGCCACGTTTTGCTGCAGCCAGCGGCCAAACTCGACATCGTCTTCAGCCGCAGCGCGCAGGATGTTGGCGATCTTGGTTTCAGCATCGCTGCGGTTGCAGGTCAGGTCAGGCGCTTCAAACGAGCTGGATACGCGGTCCAGCTCGGCCTGCGTGATGGTGTGAGGGGCGCCGTCGACCTCGAGGATGTCCCTGTATTCAGCTTCGACCTGGTCGATGAACTGCTGGCCTTCGGCCTTCACCAGAATCTTGATGCGGGCCTTGTACATGTTGTCGCGGCGGCCAAAGCGGTTGTAGGCACGGACGACAGCCTCAAGGTAATTGAGGATCTGGTTCCACGGCAAGAATTCGCGGATGACCGTGCCGATGATGGGTGTGCGGCCCATGCCACCGCCGACCATGACACGAAAGCCGAGCTCGCCGGCTTCGTTCTTCAGCATGTGCAGGCCGACGTCATGCCAGGCCGTGGCGGCGCGGTCTTCCAGTGCGCCGGTGATGGCGACCTTGAACTTGCGCGGCAGGAATGCGAACTCGGGGTGCAGCGTGCTCCACTGGCGCATGATTTCCGCAAACGGGCGGGGGTCAGCCAGTTCGTCGGCGGCGATACCTGCACGCTCGTCGCTGGTGATATTGCGGATGCAATTGCCGCTGGTCTGTATGCCGTGCATGTTGACACTGGCCAGCAGGTCCATCACGTCGGCTGATTTGTCGAGCGGGATCCAGTTGTACTGCACGTTCTGGCGCGTCGTGAAGTGGGCATAGCCCTTGGTCAGGTGCGTGTGGACTGATTTGCCGCCTTGCAGGGGAATCGCGCCGAGTTTGTCCTGTGCCGCCTGGGCTTCTTCAAACAGCGCGTTGTTGGGCTGGTCGTAGTCGCGGGCAATTTTGGCCAGCACGCGCAGTTGCGCACTGGATAGCTCGCCGTAGGGCACGGCCACCCGCAGCATGGGCGCATAACGCTGGACATACCAGCCGTTTTGCAGACGCAGCGGTCGGAACTCATCTTCGGGCAGGGTGCCGGCCTTCCAGCGCGAGAGCTGGTCGCGGTACTGGTTGGCGCGCGCCTGCACAAACTGGCGGTCAAATTCTGTGTATTGGTACATGGCTATCGATATTTCAAACGAAGGGCTACGGGCAAAAATGGTTGGTGGATCAGATGGAAATCAGCTTCACGCCGGCGTAAGCAAGCAGCACGGAGAGCAGTGAGCGGATCACCCGGTCCGGCGTTTTGTGCATCAGGAATGTGCCCAGCCAGATGCCTGGCAGCGAGCCCGCCAGCAGCTTGAGCAGCAGTGGCCAGTCGACTGAACCGATGGATGCATGGCCCAGGCCGGCAACCAGCGTCAGCGGCACGGCGTGGGCGATGTCGGCAGCCACGATGCGCGGCAGCGGCAGGGCGGGGTAAAGCAGCATCAACACAATCACGCCGATGGCGCCGGCGCCTACCGATGTCAACGTGACCAGCGTGCCGATCACGGCACCAAAAACAACCGGCAATGCCCAGTGGCGAGCGCGGGTAGCCTGGTCCAGCCGGTCGGGTGCAATGCTGGTCGGTGCCGCCTTGCCGCGCAGCGCCTTGTAAAGCGTGGCCCCGGCCGTGAGGATGAGTGCGATACCGAGCGTCGTGGTCATGATGGCCTGGGTTGCCGGGTTGGCCGGGCCGAGGCGGTTAAGCATGTAAAGCGTGATGAGGGTGGCTGGAATGCTGCCGGTTGCCACCTGCCCCACAATCCGCCAGTCAATCACTCTGGCCCGTGCCAGGCTGAGGGTGCCGCCGGACTTGGTCACGGCTGCAAACAGCAGGTCGGTGCCGATCGCCAGGTGCGGCTTGATGCCGAAAAAGAAAATCAGGATGGGCGTCATGAGTGAGCCGCCGCCAACCCCCGTCAGGCCGACAACCAGACCCACGGCAAAGCCGGCAAAGACAAAGGCAAACTCATGCATAGGCCGTCAATGTAATTGCGCCGCTTATGGAAACAAACTACACATTTGTTCTTCCTTTATGCGCATAAGCTTATTCACCAGTATTCATGCGGGTTTACGGCGTTTTTCCACCGTCTCGGCAGCCGACCCGATTTATGCGCCCCTAACCTGTAAAACTGCCCTGCCAGCCGACATATCTCCCGCATAATCCAGCCAAATGCAAAACACGGGCGGTGGGGAAGTCAGGCGGATTTTTGTCAAGGTGTTCGGGTTCAGTGATGTGGAGCGTCACGCCCTCAACACGGTGTTTCGCCTGTCCGGATCCCGGCCGGTGGTTTATTCCCTCTGGAATGAAGAAGCCCCTGAAAAAGCCCAGGTGGCGCTGGTTGACGGTGACAGCTGGGAGGCCGCCATAGCGCTGGCCAACCCGGGCAATGACACACTCACGGTGGTCTGGGTCGGCGAGCGGCCCGCCGGCAATGCTGCGCTGGTTTTTGGGCGCCCCCTGCAGTGGGTTGCCATCCTCGAAGGTCTGGACGGCCTTCATGGCCTTCCTGTTCCCGTCGCGCAGGAGGCAGCGTCCGCCACAGCGCTCGACTTCGATGTCTCCGCACCCCTGCCGCTGGATCTGGACTTTGACCTCGACTTTCACGCCACACCTGAAGACCACGGCAGCGATGCCGACACGAACACAGAGCCGGCCCCGCTCGAGGCCGCAGCGCCGGACCCGCAGGGCGCGCGTGTGCTGGTCGTCGACGCTGACCTGGGCGCACGCCTGTATCTGCGCGCCAAGCTGGCCAATGGCGGGCTGCTGTGGGTGGATGAGGCCGTGACCGTGGCCGAGGCGGTGGCTTTCATGGCCAGCCATGCGTATGTTTTGGCCATGATCGACGTGGGCGTCACCGGCATGGATGGCTGGAAACTGGTGAAAGATGCCAGTCGCCAGCTGGCGGGTTCAGGCCATGTGGTCGTCATGCGCGACAAGCTCTCGTTTCTGGACAAATGGCGCGCCCGTTTCGCCGGCGCCAAGTCCGCGCTGGCCAAGCCCCTGCACCCGCGCGACCTCAAGCACCTGCTGGCCGACATCGGCCGGCCGCTGCGGCCTCTGTGATGCCTGTGACGCCGGTGATGCCTTTGGCAAGCCGGGTCCGCAGCCAGTCGCATCGCTACTAAATCAATAGCTTCTGACGCCCGTATTTATTGGTCTGGAGGCACTTTTGGCATCCGAAAATGGCCTTTTTGAGGCCTTTTGACGGCCCGCTCACCCGGTTTGGGTCTGGCTCAAAGGCTTAATCAGATTAATGCATCATGAATAGTACTTTATATACTTAAAAGTTTATTTATGAACCATTAGGTGTTGGGTGCCTGGTATTCGTGCCTACAGCTGAAAAAAAGCAAAAAATCAGCCCCCAAAATACCATTTTTGACGTTCATTTTGGCAGCTGGCCCTTTAAATACGGACGTCAGTAGCTATTGATTTGGTAGCAATCTGGTGCCGATACAGGCTACTGCAGCGCCCTGGCCAGCCGCAGTTCCAGCGGCAGGGGCTCGCCATGCAATCGGGCTGCCATCAGTTCTGCGCAAAGGTGGGCAAAGCTCAGGCCGCGCGAGCCCATGCCGGTGCAGAGCCAGACCTGCGCCTGCTCTGCCGAACTGGCAGGCCCCAGCACCGGCAGCCGGCCGGGCGTGGCGCAGCGTATGCCCGCCCAGCCCCCAAAGTCGCCCGACCCTGACAGAGCCACGCCTGGCAGCAACTCCTTCAGGCGCGACAGGTTGTCGGCGTGATCCTGTGGTTTGATTTCCGCAAGCGCTTCATCGCGCTCAAAGGTCGCCCCGAATATCGCCGCCATGCCCTGCGCGAGGGGAACGGCGGGGATAAAACTGCCGTGGCCGTTGACCGGCATCTGGCCTGCGCCAGCCATCGCGCCCGTCCACGACACCTGGCCCCGAATCGCCTGCAGGGACGGGGGTTTGTTCATCACGCTTGCCGCAAGCGCCAGCGACCCGAAGCCTGCGGCGATCACGACCAGATCTGCCTCTGCCAGAGTTTGCCCCGCATCATCATTGATCTGCCAGCGGCTGTTGCCCGAAACAAGCCTGGCCACTTTGGCCTTGCCGCGCCAGGTGACGCCGGGCGTGGCCAGCCAGGCCTTGACCAGGCTGGCCGGTTTGATCCAGGCGGCTGCCGAATGCCTGAACGCCTTGTGGCCTGCGCCCAGGCCGGCAGCGACCAGCTCTTCAGCATCGGCCATGCGGCTCCAGTCGGCAGCTGCTTCTGGCCAGGACTGCGTCATGTCCGTCGGCAGCTGTTTGTCGGCATCAGGCATCACACGCTGCAAAACGCCGGTGTGCTGCCAGTCTTCTTGTTCTGTGAGCAGCGCCTTGCCTTGCTGCAGTGTCATGCGCACACCGCTGCGCGACAGCCGTGAGAGCAGGCTGTCGTCTGGCGACACATGCGGGGCCAGCAATCCCGCAGGAAGGCCTGACGCACCGGTGGCGGGCGCATCGGCCTCATCCAGCACCAGAACATGCCAGCCGCGCCTGGCCAGACTGGCCGCGACGGCTGCGCCGGCCAGGCCTGCGCCTATCACGACGCACTGACCTGGCTGCACAGGCGCCGTCGGGCTTGTGCCAACGGGCAGTTTCGGTTCCCACGCCGGGTTGTATTTACCCTGCAGGTTGTCGCGCTTGGGCGGAATGCCCGGTGTCTTGTGCACCACAAACCCGGCCTGCGCCAGCGCATCACGCACGGCGCGCGCAATCGTCCAGGTGGCGATGCGGGTGCCGCGGCGGCAACAGCGTGCCACCGCCTTGAAGGTGTGGATGTCCCAGATGTCGGGGTTCTTTTGCGGGCTGAAGCCATCCAGGTAAACCGAATCGGCTTCAAACTGCTGCTGCCTGAGCATGGCTTTGGCGTCGCCAATGCACAGCGTCAGCAAAACACGGCCTTGTTCAAAACTCAGGCGGTGAAAGCCGGGCAGCAGGCCCCAGAGCTGCGCGTGCAGTTCGGTGGCAAGTGGCAGCAAGGCAGGATGCGCCTGTGCGCTGCGCAGCACATCGCCGGGGCTCGCCGGGAAGGCTTCCGTGGACACAAAGTGCAGCATGCGAGGCCGGTGGGGGTCGTTTTTCCATGCCTGCCAGGTGACCAGAAAGTTCAGGCCCAGGCCAAAGCCGGTTTCAAGAATGCGCCATTGCGGCTGGCCCTTCCAGGCTGCAGGCAACCCGCAACCGGCCAGAAAAACATCACGCGCCTGCTCCAGGCCGCCAAGTTCACTGCGGTAGCGGTCGCCAAAACGGGGGCTGTAGGGTGCGCCGCTGGCCGTGCCGTCTTCCAGCCAGTCGATGCGCTCCGCCACGGTTCAGCGCAAAGTCAGGCTGCCGGAGGAGGCACATAGCCTTGCACCGCATCGGCGCCTTCACCGAAGAAGTGCTTCTCCATCTGGCGGGCCAGGTACTGGCGGGCGCGCAGGTCGGCCAGGTTCAGGCGGTTTTCATTGACCAGCATGGTTTGCTGCTTCATCCACTCTGCCCAGGCCTGCTTGCTGACCTCTTCCCAGAGGCGTTTGCCCAGGGGGCCGGGGTAGGGCGGAAAGTCCAGTCCTTCGGCTTCTACGCCGAGCTTGATGCATTTGACCATTCGTGCCATGTGGGGTCTTCTTTCTGCTGTTGCGCCGCTGCAGGCGCATATCTTGGGGTTGCTTAGGATGATTTGGATATAAAGAACTGAATTTTTATTCGTTCCAGTTTTCAAGTCTTGCTTTCAGAATCCAGTTTGTTCGCTGTTAAACGTACCACTCAGGAAGAAAGAACAAGCCATGACTTCACGCCGCCACTTTATCAATGTTTCCGCCCAGACCGCCCTGGCTGTTGCTTTGGGCGCATCGCTGGCAGGGTCTGCCTTGCCGGTTTTTGCGCAAAAACCGCCCGTCACGCTGCTCAATGTCTCGTATGACCCGACCCGCGAGCTGTATGTCGACTTCAACGCCGCCTTCGCCAAATACTGGAAGGCCAAGGCCGGCCAGGACGTGACCATCAAGCAGTCGCACGGCGGCTCGGGCAAGCAGGCACGCTCCATCATTGACGGCCTGGACGCCGACGTTGCCACGCTGGCCCTGGCCGGCGACACCGATGCGCTGGTCAAGAATGGCGGCTGGCTGGCGGCTGACTGGCAAAAGAAGCTTCCGCACAATTCGTCACCCTACACCTCCACCATCGTTCTGGTGGTTCGCCAGGGCAACCCCAAGGGCATCAAGGACTGGGATGACCTCGTCAAGCCCGGTGTCAGCGTGATCACCCCCAACCCCAAGACCTCCGGCGGCGCCCGCTGGAACTACCTCGCAGCGTGGGAATTTGCCAAACGCAAATACGGCGGCGACGCCAAGGCCAGGGAGTTTGTCGCCAAACTCTACGGCAATGTGCCCGTGCTCGACACCGGTGCCCGCGGCTCCACCATCACCTTTGCCCAGCGCAACCAGGGTGATGTGCTGATCGCCTGGGAAAACGAAGCCTATCTGCTCGAGAAGGAATTCGGCGCCAAGTTCGACGTGATTGCGCCGTCCATCAGCATCCTGGCCGAGCCGGCCGTTGCCGTGGTCGACAAGAACGTCGACAAGAAGGGCACCCGCGCTGTGGCCGAGGAATACCTCAAGTACCTGTACAGCGAAGAAGGCCAGGACATCGCCGGCCGCAACTTCTATCGCCCGGCTGTTTCGGCCAAGGCGCAGGCCAAGTACGCCAAGCAGTTCCAGAAGATCAACCTGTTCACGATTGACCAGACCTTCGGCGGCTGGACCAGGGCCGACAAGGAGCACTTTGCCGACGGCGGCTCCTTCGACCAGATTTACTCAAAGAAATAGGCATACCCCGTAGCGGCCTGTGGCCGCTTCCCCCTTGCAGGGGCGCCAGCTGTGGCCCGGCGGAGCCGGTTCCACGCTGGCACTTGCGAAAACGGGGAGTCCGGGAAGCTTTTGTGAACGACATCTTCAGGCAAATCAGTGAGAACAATTCAATGAGTACGCAGCCTACCGTGCTGCTGATTGCTGGCAGCCCCTCCGAGCCGTCGCGGTCGGTGGCCTTGCTGGATTCGGTCGAGGAAAGGTTGCGCCACGTGCCTGGCCTTGCCCTGCACCGTTTGAATGTCCGGTCGCTTCCCGCGTCAGCTTTGCTTCTGGCTGACTGGAAGCACCCGGCCATCATCGAAGCGATTGAGCGCGTGGCCCGCGCCAGCGTGATCGTCATCGCCACGCCTGTCTACAAGGCCGCGTACAGCGGATTGTTAAAGGTGTTTCTTGACCTTTTGCCGCAAACGGCGTTGAAGGGCAAGACCATCCTGCCATTGGCCACAGGCGGCAGCCCCAACCACATGCTTGCGCTCGACTACGCCTTGCGGCCCGTGCTGCAGGCGCTGTCCGCGCGCCACATCCTGCCCGGTGTGTATGCCACCGACACGCAGGTACCTCAGGCCATCGACAAGACTTACAGCGTCGGCCCGGAGATTGCTGCACGACTGGATGATGCCTTCGGCAACCTGATCTCCGAAGGCTTGCGTCTGCCCGCCACCACGGGCTTTGAGCCGGTGCATTTTTCCAGGGTGCGATGTAGCGTGTAACGCTTCCTGCAGGGCGCCCATGTGCGCGCCACTCCCATCACCAGAACATTTTGCAGGCGCCACAAAGCGCAGCAGGGCAGAGCCTTGCCGGCGCCTGCCTGAACAGAAAAAAGAGGAATCAGAACATGACATATCCAGTGACCCAGCAAAGCCACATCAGCGAGGCAGTCGGCCGCCGCAGTGGCATCCAGGCCCTGAAAGACAGCGCCATCGCCGTGCTGCTTGTCGGTGCGGCCGCCCTTGCCGTCAGCCTGCTGGCCCTGCCTGTCGCCCATGCGCAGACCAGGGAGGTCCGCATTGGCTACCAGAAGTACGGCACCTTGATCATTCTCAAGGCGCGCGGCACCCTCGAAAAGCGCCTTGCACCGCTGGGTGTGAGCGTGAAATGGGCCGAGTTTGCATTCGGACCGCCCCTGCTGGAAGCCATCAATGTGGGTTCCATCGACTACGGCACGGTCGGCGAGGCGCCACCCATCTTTGCCTTGTCTGCCGGTGCTGACCTCGTCTATGTGGCCAACGAACCACCCGCGCTGACGGCAGAAGGTATTCTGGTCAGGAAGGGCTCGCCCCTCAAGACACCGGCTGACCTGAAGGGAAAGAAGGTGGCGGTCGCCAAGGGCTCCAACGCCAACTATCTTCTGGTCAAGGTGCTGGAAAAAGCCGGCCTGAAATGGACCGACATCCAGCCCGTTTACCTCGCCCCGGCGGATGCACGCGCCGCATTTGAAACCGGTGCCATCGATGCGTGGTCGATCTGGGACCCGTTTCTCGCCGCTGGCCAGACCCAGATTGGCGCCCAGGTCATCGCAGACGCCACCGGCGTGGCCAACAACTACCAGTACTTCCTGGCCTCGCGCAGCTACGCACAGAAGAACCCTGAAATCATCAAGGCCATCGTCGAAGAGACGGCCAGGATTGACGACTGGGGCGGCAAGAACAAAAAGGAAGTCGGTGCTTTTCTTGCGAAAGAAGTCGGCCTGGATGCCGCCACGGCAGAACTCGCGGCCTCGCGCCTTGCCTATGGCATCAAGCCTATCAGTGCCGAGGTGCTGGCCGACCAGCAACGCGTGGCAGACACCTTCTACGAGTTCAGGCTGATTCCGAAAAAAGTGACCGTCAATGACGCGGTTTTCAAGCCCGCGCCCTGAACGCAGTGGACGCAAAGGACACATCACCATGAGCAACACCACACCGCTTCATTTGCCCAATCTGCGCCGCAGGTTTCTGAAAATCGCGGCAACCACAGCCGGCCTCTGGGGCCTGGGCCTGACCAGTGCGAAAGCACAGACCGGCAAGGCACCCGAGCAGCTCAGGATTGGCTACCAGAAGTCTGCCGTCAATCTCGTCATCCTCAAGCAGCAGGGCGCACTTGAAAAGCTTTTCCCCAACACCAAAGTCACCTGGGCCGAGTTTCCGGCCGGCCCGCAACTGCTGGAGGCGCTGTCTGTCGGCAGCCTGGAGTTTGGCCTGACCGGCGATTCGCCACCCGTGTTTGCGCAGGCCGCCGGCAAGGACCTTTTGTATGTCGGCGCCGAGCCGCCCAAGCCCGACAGCTCTGCCGTGCTGGTGCTGGGCGATTCGCCCATCAAAAAGCTGGCTGACCTCAAGGGCAAAAAGATTGCATTGCAGAAGGGTTCAAGCGCGCACTACCTGCTGGTGCGTGCGGTTGAAAAAGCCGGTTTGACGTGGAGCGATATCCAGCCCATCTACCTGGCGCCTGCCGATGCACGCGCAGCGTTTGAGCGCAAGAGCGTGGATGCCTGGGCGATCTGGGACCCGTTCTATGCAGCGACCGAGCTGGCCATCAAGCCACGCGTGCTGGCAACCGGCCGCGACCTGTCGAGCAACAACTCGTTCTACCTCGCGTCAAAACCTTTCGTCACGCAGCACGAGTCCACCTTGCTCGTCTTGCTGCGGGAGCTGACGCGTGCTGACGGTGTTGCCCAAAACAACCGCAAGGAGGCCATCAAGCTGATTTCCGATTTCAGCGGGCTGGATGCCGGCGTGGTGAGCCTGTTCATCCAGCGAAGGCCGGCTTCACCTGTTGGCCCGCTGAGCGCGGCGACGATCGCTGACCAGCAGCGCGTCGCCGATGCGTTTTTCAAGCTCGGTTTGATTCCCAAACCCGTCAAGGTTGCAGACATCGTCTGGCGAATTGGGGCTCCCCCCCGAAGCGGCCTGGCGGCCGCCTCCCCCTCAAGGGGGCGCCACCTGCAGCCCGGCGCAGCCGGTTCTGCGCTGGCACTGGTGAAGCCTCATGTCACCACAACATCAAGGAGTTTTTGATGCAGGTTTTCTGGTTCATACCCACCCACGGCGACAGCCGGTACCTCGGCACCGGCGAGGGCGCCCGCCAGGTCAGTTTTGATTACCTCAAGCAGGTCGCCGTTGCGGCAGACACGCTGGGCTATGAAGGCGTGCTCATCCCCACGGGCCGTTCTTGCGAAGACCCGTGGGTGGTGGCCTCCAGCCTGCAGGCGGTGACCAAGAACCTGAGGTTCCTGGTTGCTGTGCGGCCCGGCCTGCACCAGCCCGCGCTGGCTGCGCGCATGGCCGCCACCTTCGACAGGCTCTCGGGTGGCCGCCTGCTGATCAACCTCGTCACCGGTGGTGACAAGGCCGAGCTGGAAGGTGACGGTGTTTTCCTTGACCACGCCGAGCGCTACGAACAGTCAGCCGAGTTCATCCGCATCTGGCGCGAGATCATTGCACGCAGCCATGCCGGCGAGAGTTACGACTTCGAGGGCAAGCACCTCAGCGTCAAGGGCGCCAAGCTGCTGTATCCACCGTTGCAACAGCCTTATCCGCCGGTTTACTTTGGCGGATCGTCAGAGGCCGCGCATGACCTGGCGGCAGAGCAGGTCGATACCTATTTAACCTGGGGCGAACCACCTGCAGAAGTCGCCAAAAAAGTGGCCGATGTGCGGGCGAGGGCGGCGAAGCTGGGCCGCACGGTCAAGTTCGGCATTCGCCTGCACGTCATCGTGCGTGAGACCGATGACGAGGCCTGGAAGGCCGCTGAAAGCCTGATCAGCAAGCTGGATGACGAGACGGTCAGCCGTGCCCAGAGCGCATTTGCAAAGATGGACTCCGAAGGCCAGCGGCGCATGGCAGCCTTGCACGCGGGCGGCAGCAAGCGCACACGGGCAGACCTGGAGATCAGTCCCAACCTCTGGGCTGGCGTTGGCCTGGTGCGCGGCGGTGCCGGTACGGCACTGGTGGGTGACCCGAAAACCGTGGCGGCACGCATCGAGGAATACGCGGCGATAGGCCTCGACACCTTTGTGCTGTCGGGCTACCCGCATCTTGAGGAAGCCTACCGTTTTGCGGAGCTGGTGTTTCCGCTGCTGCCGCGCAAGCTGCAGGAGAAGCTGCCGGGCACGGCGCTCAACGGCCCTTTCGGGGAGGTCGTTGCCAACAACTATTTGCCGCGCAACATCGCCGCCGCACCTTCGCTGCGTGTTTCGCAAAGCTGAACCGAAAGACACACCATGACAGAACATGTACGGGAACTGCAGGTCACGCCTTTGCCTGACGCGGTTGACGCGCCAGGCCTGGGATTTTTAACGGCAGGCACGGCCGCACCGGGTTACAGCCTGACGGCCTTCCTGCGCGATTTGGGCCAGCGCGCTTTGCCCTGGGTGCTGCCTGTGGGCCTGATCGCCTTTTGGCAAATCGCCTCCGCGCTGGGCTGGCTTTCAACCCGCGTGCTCCCCGCACCGGTGGATGTCATCAAGGCCGCCTGGACGCTGGCCGAGTCCGGCGAACTCTGGACGCACGTCAAGGTCAGTGCCGGGCGTGCGCTTGCAGGCCTGGCCATCGGCGGCGGTCTGGGCCTGGCCTTCGGCCTGCTGACGGGCTCGGTGAAGTTTTTCGAAACCCTGCTCGACTCCACCATCCAGATGGTGCGCAACATCCCCGCGCTGGCGCTGATACCGCTGGTCATCCTGTGGTTTGGCATTGACGAAACCGCCAAGCTGTTTCTGATTGCGGTGTCGGTGTTCTTCCCCATCTACATCAACACCTTTCACGGCATACGCAACGTCGACCCGGGGCTGATCGAGATGGGGCGCACCTACGGCCTCACGCGCTGGCAGCTCTACCGTGAGGTGATCCTGCCCGGTGCGATGTCCTCCATCCTGGTCGGCCTGCGCTTCTCGCTGGGGTTGATGTGGGTCATCCTCATCGTCGCTGAAACCATTTCGGCACAGGCCGGCATTGGCTACCTGACCATGAATGCACGTGAGTTTTTGCAGACCGACATCGTGCTCGTGGGCATCCTGCTGTATGCGCTGCTTGGCAAGCTGGCCGATGTGTTCGCCCGCGGCCTGGAGCGCTACTGGTTGCGCTGGCACCCCGGCTACCAGAACCCCGGCGTTTGAACGTTCAAGGAGCCATCATGAGCATTGCTGAGTTGAAAGCCCTGCGCGGGCAGTTTTCTCCCTTTGAATCCGCGGTTGCCGAAGGCCTTGAAGCGTCAGGCCTGCCCGTTTCCGGCGGGCAAGCGCCAAACACAGGGCAGGGCGTCCGCCTCGAAATCCGCGGCCTGTCGAAAAAATACGGCGCCCGCCAGGTGCTGCAACACACAGAGCTGGTGATTGAGCCCGGCGAATTTGTCGCCATTGTGGGCCGCAGCGGTTGCGGCAAATCAACCCTGCTGCGGCTTGTGGCCGGGCTTGAGGAACCCACAGCGGGCACGATCCGCCTGGATGGCAAGGACGTCAAGGGCCTGAGCGACGATACCCGCATCATGTTCCAGGATTCGCGCCTGCTGCCCTGGCGGCGGGTGATTGACAACGTTACGCTGGGTCTGGCGAAAGGCAGCCACGGGGCCGCAGCCGATGTGCTGGCGCAGGTGGGCCTGGCAGAGCGCCAGCCCGACTGGCCGGCCAGACTTTCAGGCGGTCAGCGTCAGCGTGTGTCGCTTGCGCGTGCGCTGGTGCATAACCCCAAACTCTTGCTGCTTGACGAGCCGCTGGGCGCGCTGGACGCGCTGACCCGTATCGAGATGCACCAGCTCATCGAAGGCCTGTGGCAGCGCAGCGGGTTCACCGCCTTGCTTGTCACGCACGATGTGCAGGAGGCGGTGGCACTGGCCGACCGCGTGATCCTGATTGAGGACGGCCGCATCGCGCTTGACGAACGCATCAACATCGCCCGTCCGCGCCGCCATGACGATCCGCGCTTCGGCGAGCTGGAGAACCGCATCCTCAACCGCGTGCTGCAGCGCGCAGGCGAAGACAAGCCACAGCCCGAAGCGTGGTGGCCCGGCACATCGGCCAGCGGTTTGCGCTGGGCTGTCTGACGCCAACCCCCTTTTTTTAAACCAGAGTTCAAGGAGAACATTCATGTCCATTCAAGCCATCAACGTCCGCAACCAGTTCCGCGGCAAGGTCAAGGAAATCATCCGCGGCGACGTCGTCTCCGAAATCGATGTCGAAACGCCGTGGGGCATCGTGACTTCCGTCATCACCACCCGTTCTGTGGACCAGCTCGAACTGGTGATTGGCAGCGATGTGGTGGCCCTCGTGAAATCGACTGAGGTCTCTATCGCCAAGCTTTGAGGCGCGGCCGGGAGGTGCTGATCCCTTCACTGATCTTTTACACCTCAGGGTTGAAAAACGCGTTTTGGGGGCGTCTTTGTGAGGGAGGACCCCCGATCCACACCGCATGAGCACAGGCAGCTATAAATTAGATAGCGATTACCCCGACGCAGTGACTTTGCGGAGAGGGTAAAATGAAGATTGCAACGCTTGAATTCGGGCCAAAAAGCCCCAGTTGCTGTCCATGAACGCTACTACCCAAACACCCACCCCTGCATCCGGCAAAAAGGCCGACCTCACCAACACTTTTGTGCTGGCGGAGTTGCTTGAGCGCCTGGATCACAGCGCTACCCCGGTGGATGCGGGCCAATACCGCATCGTTGCAGAGCACCTGGCCAGCGAATTCAGTGAAGTTGTCCAGGGCACCGAACTGCGTGCCCTGCTTGACACGCATCCTGCGGCCGCCGAGCTGTATGAAAACCTCAACTACCAGTACGCAGGGCTTTGCCGCTCTGCGCTGGACGCCTCGCTGGCGACCGAAAAGCTGGCGAAACAGGCCATCGCTGCTGCGATGCGCCAGGACCTCAACCGTTCAACCACCCAACCCAAGGAAGATCCACAACATGGCAAGAGCTGACGCAAAAACCGCTGTACTCGCTGACGGCCTGCGCTACAAGTCCAAGGTGTCGGGCTCACCCTTCGCGGCGACCACCTCTTTTGGCGCCGCCACGATGTCGTGCTTCATGTGCGGCAAGCACCGGGCGCGCTCGCTGATGGGCACACGCAAGGTTCTGGGCAAGTCCCAGGCCGTGTGTTCGCCTTCGTGCAAGGAGCTTGATGCACAGCTGGAGGCCGCAGCCAAGGGCGGCTGACGCGATTCACCATGGCCAGTCGTATTGCGCTGAATCCCACCGACCATGTCGATGGCCCGGCGTCTGCGCGAGTCACGGTGGTCGAATACGGCGACTATGAGTGCCCCTCATGCCTGCAGGCACAGGGCGCCCTCAAGGTGCTGATGCCGCACTTCGCCGGCCGTATCCGTTTTGCCTTCAGGCATTACCCCCTGCGTGAGGTGCACCCCAACGCCGAGCTGGCGGCCGAGGCCGCAGAAGCAGCGGCCGCGCAGGGCAGGTTCTGGCCCATGCACGAGTTGCTGTTTGCCAACCAGCACCAGCTGAAAGAAAAACACCTGCTCGCCCATGCCGGGCAGCTGGGTCTTGACATGGCGCGTTACCAGAACGAGATGAAAGACCACGTCTACCTGCAGCGCGTGCAGGAGCACCTGCAAAGCGGCAAGGCCGCAGGCGTGCGCGCCACGCCGGCGTTTTATGTCAATGGCACTTTTGTAGACGTGTCGTTCGGCCTGCAGCACCTGCACGAAGCCATCGACAGGGCACTGTCAGCCGGCGCCTGAGGGCGCCCCTGCGCCGCTGGCCGCTTTCTCAGGCCACTGCACCGCTTGCGCGGAGCGAGGCAATCCTTTCGGCACTGAAGCCGGCTTCGACCAACACTTCGTCGCTGTGTTCGCCAACATTGGGCGCATGCCGCCTGATGCTTTGCGGCGTTTCACTGAAGATCGCCGTGGGGCGCATGGTGGTGATTTCGCCTTCCGTCGGATGTTGGGCGCGACCGAACAGACCGACCTGCTCGAGGTGCGGGTCGGTCAGCAAGCCCTCGACCGACTGCAGTGGAACGTGGGGGATGTCCAGTTCCTCAAGGATCACCACCCATTCGGCATTGGTAAACATGCGGGCGACTTCATCGACAAAGCCGTACACCACCGTGATGTTGTCAGAGCGGCTGGCCTGCGTCCTGAAACGCGGGTCGGCCAGCAGATCGGTGCGGTCAAGTCTGGTCAGCAGCTTGTGCCAATGCTGGTCGACGTAGGGAATGATGCACATGTAGCCGTCTTTGGTGGCAAAGGGCCTGCGGAACTGCGTCATGATGCGTGCGTAGCACATGTCTCCCTCGTCGAAGTCGTAGGTACGCCAGCCAAGGTGGTCGCCAAGCACAAAGGTTGCCATGGTTTCAAACATGGGTACCTCGACCGACTGGCCTTTGCCGGTGCGCATTTTTGCCACGACGGCGGCCAGGATCGAACTCAGCAGGTGCAGGCCCACGACGCGGTCGCACAGATTGATGGGGGCATAACCCGGCTTGCCGTTGCCGTAGGCACGTGATGCCAGGTCTGCGAGACCGCTGGCCGCCTGAATCACGTCGTCAAATGCAGGCCGCGCGGCATAGGGGCCGTCCTGCCCAAAGCCGAACGCACCCACATAAATGATGGATGGATTGACAGCCTTGAGATCTTCGTAGGTCAGCCTGAGCCGCGACATGGCCGCGGGACGCACGTTGTAGACCACGATATCTGCGGACTTTGCCAGCTCGAGCAGCGTTTCACGTCCCTCCGCTTTTTTCAGGTCGAGCACCAGGCTGCGCTTGTTGCGGTTCGTGTTCATGAACATCGGGCCCATGCCGTGATGGCGTGCAGGGCCCGGAAATCGGAAGGTGTCTCCGCCAGGCGCTTCTATCTTGATGATGTCCGCGCCGTGGTCGCCCAGTATCTGCGTGGCGTAAGGCCCCATCAGGACAGTGGTGAGGTCGAGCACGCGCAGGCCGGTGAGGGCGCCTGCGGGTTGTTGCGCCGTGTCTTGCGGCATTGTGGTGTTGTGGTGTTCAGGCATGACGAATTGAGGGTTTACGTTGATTCACCGTGTGATCATCAAAGATAACATACCGCACGGTATGGTGTAAACCATTGGCGGTTTTTTCCAGGCTGCTCCCGTGTTTTCCAGTGCACCTTATTTCACACTTCTTGATGACCGTATGACCCAGGAGATCCCATGAACTTTCGCAGATCATTTCTTTCCGTCATGGCGCTGAACGTGCTTGCAGCCGTGCCCGCGCTTGCGCAGGTCGAGGCGGCCTATCCATCACGGCCCATCAAAATCATCGTGCCCTACGCGCCGGGCGCCACCAACGACATCCTGCCACGCATCATTGCGCCCCACATGGCTGAAATCCTCAAGCAGCCGGTGATTGTCGAAAACAAGCCGGGCGCTGGCGGCGATATCGGCGTGTCCTTTGTCGCCAAAGGCAAAGCCGATGGTTACACCCTGTTGATGACCTCCAACGTGGCGGGCGTCAGCGCTGCCACCAAACGCACACCGCCTTATGACATTCCCACGGAACTCGCGCCCGTCGGCCTGATCGGCAACCAGCCCATGCTGCTGGTCAGCGTCAACCCTGCGTCGTTCACCTCGCTGCAGGATTTCGTGCGCCAGGCCAAACCTTCGCCCGAAAAATTCAGCTACGGCACGCCCGGCGTCGGTACCCTGCACCAGGTGGCGTTTGAGCAAATGGGTGCGGCCTATGGCATCAAGATGATCCATGTGCCTTTCACCGGCATCACGCAGGCGCTGACCGAGACTTCCACTGGCCGCGTCACGCTTACCTTTGGCACCCCTGCATCGGCGGGCCCGCTGCTGCAGAAGGGCAGCATCAAGGTGCTGGCCGTGACGACAAAAAACCGGTTGCCAGCCTATCCTGACGCACCCACCTTCACCGAATCTGGTGTGCCGGGCATGGAAGCAGGCTTCTGGTACGGCTTCACCATGGCGGCAGGAACGCCTGCCCCCATCGCTGCCAAACTGCAGGATGCCTTTGCGAAAGCCCTGGCCAACCCCGAGGTGGTTGCCTCCATACGCAAGCTGGATGTCGACGTCATGCACATGACGCCGGCGCAGTTCGGCGACATGATGGTGGCCGACTACCGTAAATGGAAAAAGATCGCTACCGAGGCCAATCTGGTGAACTGAAGCCTTGGGATGGGGCAGGCAGGCCGGTTTCAGTAAACAAGCCCGGCCTGCATCACCACCGCGCCCCGTGTGTCGGTGCCCCATACATCGAGACTGCCGATGGTAGTGCCCTGCTTTGCACTCATGTGCAGGGTGTCCGGGCAGTAAAACGGGCGCAACGCGCGGTATTCAAACGACACCGGCGTTCTTGCTCCGCACTTCGCCAGCGAAAACCGCAGAAGGTGCAGGGCCGTCAGCTTCGCCTGGATCAGCAAGCCCGGTTTGCCTTCCATGCCTTGGGTGTAGGGTGCATCGTAGTGAATGCGGTGGCTGTTGAAGGTCAGTGCCGAGAACCTGAAAACGTCCAGTTCGCTGATGGCCGCGGGTTCAGTACCCGGCCCCGCAAGCGCCTCACTGCCTGTTTCGGCGGCTGTGGTTGATGCCTGTGTGGTGGCATCCTGCTTGTAAATCACACTTTGCTGCTCCATGACCGCGACTTCGTCGCCCAGCATGAATTGACGCTCGATCTCCAGCACCAGCATGGGTCCGCTACGACCGGTTTTGGGCGTGACACGTTCTATGCGGCTGTCGCAACGCAGCATCGTGCCCACGGGAACAGGCTTGAGAAATCGCTGCCGGGTACCGCCGAACAGACGGTAGGGAAAGCCTGGGTGCTCGGGCAGGACCGGATCGTGGCGCGGCAGGCCGTCCACGGCCAGATCATGCGCGTTCAGGATGGTGTTGCAGAACACGGTGTGCCAGCCCCAGGGCAGCATTTCAGGGGTGGGGTCGTTTGCATCGTGCACGCCCAGGGTGGCTGCCAGCCGCGCCGCCTGCGCCGCGCTGACGATTTCGGTGATGCTGGTGTGGCCGCTCGTGTCTATTGCCGCGGAATCTGACTGCGCGTGGGCGCTATGCCATGGGCCGGAAGCCGCCGTGTCGGGTGCCTTATCTTTAAACATACCTGCCAGTATGGATCAAGACAGCGCCTCCTTCAAGCGCATCGCTGGTCATGAAGCAGGCCAGTGCGCCGATAATGGGTGCATCACGCGGTGCCGTCTCCGGCTGCCGACCGCATTCGTATTCCTCCAGGCTCCCATGAAAAAAACCTACCAGCTCAACATCGAAGGCAAAAACCGCGACCGCCTGATCGATGCGGCCAAGCACGACATTCGCAAATACGCCAAGCGTGAACGCGCCAAGGCGCTGCCAAAAGGCGTTGACTTCTGGGACTTTGACTGCAAGGCTGGTGCCAGCGACGTCACCGCATCGCCCGTGCATTTTGCCGAGCTGATGGGCGCGGTCGATGCACTGCTCAAGGATGCTGCAAACCAGTTTTATGTCGAGATCACCAGCAAGCCCGGCCATCGTGCTGTACGCGCCGGCAACCCCGCAGATGGCATGGCGCCGCAGGACGACGGTTTTGCCGACGACGGCGAATAGCGCGTAGCCAGCCTTACATGGACTCCAACCCTTACGTTGCGCTTGAAGACATCCTGAAAAAGGACGGCCTCAAGGCGGGCCTGGCCTGGCTCAATAGCCGTGTCCCGCATCGCTTTACCGCCGTTTACCTGCTCGACAAGCTGATGCTCAGCAGCAGGGAAGTGGTGGACAAGGAGGGTGAATCCGCCACGCCGCCGGTATTGTTGGCGGTGCCGCTGGAGACCAGCTTCTGCCAATACGTGTTGCGCGACGGCCAGTTCGTGACAGCGGAATCAGGCACCGACAAGCGTCTCGACGGGCACCCCTATCAGGGTGTGATGGGTAGTTATGTTGGCCTGCCGCTCCAGGGGCGCGGTGAAGAACTCATGGGCACCTTTTGCCATTTTGACTTCGAGAATCGTGAAATTGCCGACGAGGAGTTTGCCTTTCTGCAGCGCGTGGCACGCCTGTTGCCACGCTTTGTTTGAGCGGCTTTAGCCAGTCTGCGCGACGTCGAACATTGCCTGTCGCAATGCGTTTGGGCGCGTTATGAGCGTTTACCAGAGGGTTTTTAGGGTCCGCGAGCAAGTATTTCTGCATTTTGCGCACTCATTCCAGCAGATTGCCCTTTTTTAGGCCCGGATTTGACAACTTGAGGCGCATAATCCACAAGTGCAGAATTTTTTTGCACAAGTTGGTGATCGGTCAGTTTCGCGCGCTACGGCGGTACTTTTGAGTTTGTTGTGCTTTCGGGACCCCATCGCTTTGTGTTTTATGTGTTTTTGAGGAGTCCTTAATGGGCAACAAACTTTATGTCGGCAACCTGCCGTACACCGTCCGCGACGAAGACCTGCAACAGTCTTTTGGCGAATTTGGTTCCATCACCAGCGCCAAGGTCATGATGGAGCGCGATACCGGTCGTTCCAAAGGCTTCGGTTTTGTCGAGATGGGCAGCGATGCCGAAGCTCAGGCAGCAATCGCCGGCATGAACGGTCAATCCCTTGGTGGTCGTAGCATCACTGTGAACGAAGCCCGTCCGATGGAAGCTCGTCCTCCACGTACCGGCGGCTTCGGCGGCGGTGGTGGCGGTTACGGCGGTGGCGGCGGCGGCGGTGACCGCTCCGGTGGCGGCGGCTACGGCGGCGGCGGCGGTGGTCGTTCCGGCGGTGGCGGCGGCTACGGCGGCGGCGGCGGTGGACGCGGCGGCTACTAAGCCCTCGTAACCCCAACTTCAGCTTCGCGCTGAAGACGCTTCAAAAGGCTTCAGAACTCCGGTTTTGAAGCCTTTTTGCATTGCGGCCGGCAAACCTTGCGGCGGTTTGCCTGCGCTTCACCAGAAGCCTTCCTCAACCTGAAGCCTGGCGTGCTCATAGGCGTGGTCCCGCGCCTGCTCCATCGTGCCGTGGATGCGGTCGTCAATCGTGTGCGTTAGCTCTTTCTGCTCGCCGTCTTCAATCCACTTGCGCGTCACACCCGCCTTGAAGCCGCCTTCATGGCCGCCCGTCACGTTGGCCACAACGTCGTATTTGCCGATCTGCATGATTGCTCCTTTGGCTTTGTTGTCGGGTGCGACAACGTATCGCCCCCTTTGCACCAATGTAGCTATCAGCCATCAACGGCGCGCAGTTTGGGACGCAAGACCGCGGTAGGCGCGTTGGCGCTTTTTTTGTCGGCTGGGGGCTTGTTGGCTGCGCTAGCGATTCCGATGACGGCGACTTCTGAACCCTCGTACCCTTGGCTTCAGCGTCGTGCTGAAGACGCTTTAAAGGGCTTCAGGGCTGCTGTTTTGAAGCTTTTTGCGTTGGCGTTTGCGAAGGAACTGCTCAAATGCTACAAAGCGTATCCTGTTGATCACAATATTAATTGAGGGATTTAGACATGAATGTCAGTCGGCCTGTAATTGCATTTGCCCTGCTCCGTCATTCCAGTGACCTCATTAAAACCGATCTCTTGGGAGGGGTTTGCTTACTGATTCGACCTCTGATTGCAGACTTGGCTGGCCATGTTTACGACGCTTCCGAGTTAGCGCGGCGAATGGCATCCTCTTATGGCATATCTCTACCAGCAGGCGCACTGGAAGAGTTTCTTCCCCGCTTGATTGCGGGGGGCGTTTTGGTAGAGCAGAAATCTCCTGGCGGCTTTGTAAAAGCGGTGTACAGCGAACAAACAGAAATTCACGTTGAACTGGGTGAAGAAAAAGAATTTCAGGACATCATTGATGATTTTCTTTTGCACTGCGAACCTCTACTGAAAGCCGCAAATATTTCAGTCGAGCCTCAGAAGTTGACTGCCGGATTTCTAACTCATTTGAGCACTTTGGATTTTTCTGATGTCAGGGTTAGACCTACAGCGGCAGCGAAACCAGCACAGACCATTCAGGGGCCTGCGGCGGTTGAGAAGATCGTCTTGAGTAAAGAGTTGGCCGAGGGAGCGGCTATCGACGTGCTTGTCGCCTCGTACGTTTCTAAATTGCAGGAAACAAACCCTTCTCGATTGATACTACTGTCTCACGTAGCTGATGGCGCACTAGGTGCAGAACTGGTTCTTGATCTCCAAGCACCATCCAAAGTCCCTAGACTTTCAAACACCACCGTAATTCTCGACACACCAATCATTCTTTCTTATCTTGATTTGTCTTCCAAACAAGAGTTTGAAGCAGCAAAGATCTTTGTCGCCCAACTTCTAGGCGCAGGGGTGAAGATCGCCGCGTTTCGACACTCTATAGAAGAAGCAGAAGGTGTTCTATCGGCGATCCAAATGGCTCGACATACCGGTGCTGATGCTTATGGACCATCGATACCGCGCTTAGCTAACTCAGTTTATCGAGCGTATTTTGATTCGATGAAAAACAATGTTGGCATTAAATGGACTAGTAAATTTGAAGTTATCCAAGAAACTGCGGGTCACTATTACAAAAATTTCACCGCCGAAGATGAAGAATTGCTGACTCATGAAATCAAGAGAAGTCTGCTTGATCGACTAATTACAAGGGAGCGGGATGCCAAGTCGGTGGCAGAAACCTTGCGGAGGTTGGGCGGGGCTCATATTCCGGTGGGTCAAATTGATTCCTGCAAATACATATTTATCACGCCGAATCGTCCGCTTCAGGAAAAAATCGCGACATTCTTGAAACGAAAGGATTTCGTTCGTTCTGGAGAATTCACTCCTGTTGTAACTGATAGGTATATGGCTGGACTTTGCTGGCTAATTACTGGCGGTACTTCAGCGAACTCACCCACAGTCGCACGCTTGCTGGCGAATTGCGCTGCCGCTCTTAGATTGCGGCCAGAATTGGCAGAACGTACTAAGAAGTTTTTAGCCGAACTTGACCCAGAGAAAGCGTTGCATTTTGAGGCGTTGATGACCAACGAGCGTGCATCTCAATATTTAATGGAGGTGACGTTTGGAAATCCGGACGCATTGACCGCGTTGGGAGCGGAAGGTATTTTCGAAGAAGCGCAACGCAGGGCCGCCGAAAAGGTGGCAAAAGAAAAAGACGACTTTTATCTGAATCAGATATCAGAGCTGCAGACCAAGATTCTGGAAAGTTCATCCGGTAGCGAGGAATTGCAAGAGAAGCTTGCCGTGATTTCATTGGAGGCCCAAGCTAGGGCATCGGATGCTGATGCCGCGGCGAAGGAGGTTGAGCGTTTACGAACAGAAACCGTGGAAAAGCAGTCAGATATCACCTTGCATACCCAAAGAAATTCAGAACTGGCAGCTAGTATTTCAACATTAGAAAAAAAAGCAGAAAAATCAGTAGCTGAACTCTCGCGACACGGTATTGCAGCGAAGCGTTCTGCAGAGAAATACGCCCAACGACGCTATTCCGTTGTCAGGGTTTTAGGAGCAGTTGGGGTTTTTCTCTGCAGTTTAGGCTTGGGGTATGCAGATAAATTTTGGTTATCAACCCTGACTTTGGAACACCAAAAATTTGGCAACGCCGCACTTATTGCGATACAAGCAGCGTTAGCTGTGTTTGGGCTAAGTATTTTGGCCGATAAGTTTGTAACATCGCCTCTCCGCCGATGGCGCGACAGGCTTTATGAAGAGCGAATGCTTGAGCTTGGATATTCTGATAGTTTGAATAATGACCAAGCCTAAACTCCACATCATTCGATTACAGAGTCTGAAGTCAAATCTCCGACAGGGATATTTAAGACAGCTGCCCGCAACTTATCCTTCTTGCTAGGCCGCTTCCCCTTAACACCCCCCGTCCCCTGCGGATCAGCCGCATTCACCGGCGCGACTTCGACCGGCTCAAACCCTGCAACCTCCTCCAGCACCAGCTTGATGGCATGCCGCTTTTCAATCAGCCTGAAATGCGCTTCAGTTGCCGCACTCACAAAACTCACAGCCAGGCCGCTTTCGCCTGCGCGGCCGGTTCGGCCTATGCGGTGGGTGTAGTCGGTGGCTGAGCGGGGGAGGTCGTAGTTGACGACCACCGGCAGATGCTTGATGTCGATACCGCGTGCGGCGACGTCTGTGGCGACCACGACCTGAACGGCTTTGGCCTTGAAGTCCATCAGCACCTGGGTGCGTTTGCCCTGGCTGAGTTCGCCGTGAAAGGGTTCGGCCTGGATGTGCACCTTGCGCAGTTTGTCGGCGACGATTTCTGCGGCGTGTTTGGTGGCGACGAAGACCAGCACGCGCTCCCACTTTTCGGTTTGAATCAAGTGGCGCAGCAGCTGGGTGCGCCTGGGCGCATCGACGGCGATGGCGCGTTGTGTGATGTCGGGTTCGCCCTCAGGTTCTGACCTGATTTCAACCCGCAGCGGGTCGCGCAACATGCTGCTGGCCAGCGCCTCAATCGCCGGCGGAAAGGTGGCCGAGAAAAAGAGTGTCTGGCGTTTAGTGGGCAGCAGCGCCAGTATGCGCGAGAGTTCTTCGCCAAAACCGAGGTCAAGCAGGCGGTCGGCTTCATCCAGCACCAGCATTTCGACCTCGCCGAGCCTGACGGCCTTGTGTTCGATCAGGTCGAGCAGGCGGCCGGGTGTGGCGACCACGATATCGGCGCCGCTGCGCAGGCCCATCATTTGCGGGTTGATGGAGACGCCGCCAAACACAACCGTCACCTTGGGCAACTGCGGCATGTACTTGCCCAGCGCCAGCAGTGAGGCACCGACCTGCGCGGCCAGTTCGCGCGTGGGCACCAGCACCAGGCCGCGCACGGTGCGGGTCCTGGTGAGTGGCGCATTGACCAGCGACTGCAGCATGGGCAGGGCAAACGCGGCTGTCTTGCCCGAGCCGGTCTGCGCGGAGCCGAGCACGTCGCGGCCCGCAAGAATGGCGGGAATGGCCTCGGACTGGATGGGCGTGGGGGCGGTGTAGCCCTTTTCTTCAAGCGCGCGAAGCAGGCCGGGCAGCAGCGGGGGCGTGAAAGCTGTGGCAAAAACAGATGCGGAAGCAGAGGCAAAACCCGGTGTGGTGGTTGGCATAAAGGGCTGGGTTTTGAAGGGAGGAGGGGGCCGAAGCGGCTGGTGGCTTGCGTCGCCGGGGGAATGCCTCAAGTTTAAGCGCTGGCTCCTTTTACGAGCGGCAATAGTGAGCGGCAATAAAAAAGGCCTGCAATGGCAGGCCTTTCAGGGTTGCTTGTCCAGAGCAGGCCGGGGCCTGCGCTTGATCAGATCGAGCTGTTGCCGGCGGTCAAGCCGCGAGCCGACATCACGGCCTGGTTGCGCACTTCTGCGCGGGTCACGGCGCTGACGGTCGACTGGCTGCGTGCCCAGGCGCCAGCAGCTGCCTCACCGTTCTGGCCGGGCTTGAAGTTGTCGTTCTGCACTTGTGCGCGTGTCAATTCGCTGGTCGAAGCGACCGGGCGGATGGCCAGGGCGGCTTCAGGGTTCATATTGCTCTGTGCGAAAGCGCTGGCGCCGGTCAATGTGGAGAGGGCGACAACTGCGGCGGCGATAAATTTCGGGTTCATGATGGTTTCCTTTGAATGATGTTGGTTTGTTGTGGGTGAATCAGCGATCAGATCGTGCTGTTGCCGGCCCGGCTGGTGTGGGCAGCTACAACGGCCTCGTTGCGGACTTCAGCACGGCTCACGTTGCTGGCGACTGTCTGGTTGCGTGACCATGCGTTGGCAGCTGCTTCGCCGTTCTGGCCGGGGTTGAGGTTGTCGGCCCGGACTTCTGCACGGGTCAGGTTGCTGGCAGATGCCACAGGGCGGATGGCCAGGGCGGCTTCACCGTAGAGGTGGGCTTGTGCGTCCTGGGCAAATGCGCTGGCGCCGGTCAATGCGGAGAGAGCGATAACGGTAGAAGCGATAAATTTCGAGTTCATGATGAATTTCCTTATTTCAGTTAAACAAACGGTCCCAAAACATTCAGGGCCGGTACCTATCCAGTCATCGTCGCTTTTGGGGTTGAAACCCCGGGCTGTCCAACTGGCCTCGGTGAGTCGCTTGTTTGGTCTCGGCTCATCGATGCCTGTACTTTAGGGTTTACCCGCGAGAAGAAAAACCCCAAAACCGACAATGCATAGTTACTGTTTACGCAACAATGGCCTGCCTGGATTTGCTTCGTTGCGTTTGTGTGATGCATTCCCACTGTGTGGCGGCGCCTTGTCCTACTTTTTCGCCTTTGGAGGGAGCGACGAGCTGGGCTATTTGTTCTTTCAGGCCTTGCCAATGCTATAAATTAAATAGCTGCTCACGCCCGTATTCATTGGTCTTGAGGCACTTTTTATGCTTGAAAAAGGCGGTTTTCGGCGCTTTTTGACTGCTTTGGGGGCAACCTGGCTCTTCATAGCGGTTGATTGATACGATGAATGTTTTAATGCGTCCAAAAAAACCTTTTTATGCACAAACTATTACCTGCGCTGTAATAATCTAAAAATGGATCTCGTCAAATCAATGCAGGTATATGTGGCGGTCGTCGATGGCGGCAGCTTTGTTCATGCGGCTGAGAGGTTTGACACCTCGACGGCGTCGATTTCGCGGCAGATCTCTGCGCTGGAGGAGCACCTCGGTGCACGCCTGCTGCAGCGCACCACGCGGCGGCTGTCGATGTCGGAGCCGGGCCGGGCGTTTTACGAGCGCGCCCAGCAGATATTGACGGACATTGCCGAGACCGAGGCGGTGATCGGCAGCGCCTCGACACAGCCCAGCGGCCTGCTGCGCGTCAGTGTGCCGCTGTCTTACGGCTTGCGCGAGTTCTCGCGCATCTTGCCCGCCTTCCGGGAGCGCTACCCCGGCCTGCGGCTGGACATTGACCTGAGCGACCGCACGGTGGACCTCGTCAACGAAGGCATCGACGTGGCCGTGCGCATTGGCGCCTCGCCCAGCCAGAACCTGATTGCCCGCAAGATTGCGCCGGTCCGCATCGTGGTCTGCGCTGCGCCGTCATACCTTGCGCGGCGCGGCGCGCCTGAAACACCTGAAGACCTGGCCGGGCACGACACGCTGGCTTATTCACTGCTGGCAACCGGCGATACCTGGACCTTTCACGATGACGGCGGCACAGAGCAAACCGTGCGCATCGAGCCCACGGTACATGCCAACAACGGCGACCTGCTGCGCCAGCTGGCGGTGGCCGGCGGCGGCATCATCTCGCAGCCCGACTTCATCATTGCCGACGACCTGGCCAGCGGCGCGCTGGTGCCGCTGCTTGAAGGCTGGAAGCGCGGCGAGTCGCATGTCTACGCGGTCTACCTGAGCCGCAAGTTCCTCTCGCCCAAGGTGCGGGTGTTCATTGACTACCTGGTGGAGACACTGGGCGGCGGTGCGCCAGCCGAAGCGCCGCCAGAAGCACCACCTGCGCTTTGAAGCGCTGAAAAGGCGGAAATCCCGTCATCCTGGACTCGATCCGGGATCCATCTCAAACCTGCTTGCGCTGATCATCCCGCGCAAGAAACACCATCGCACAAGCCGCAGCGCCCAGTGCGCAAAGCGCACACCCCAGCACCACCCAGCGGAAGGCGCGCACCAGCGCCTCGGGTGACGCCCCCTGAACCGGGCCGCCCAGGCTGGTGGCGAACACAACCCCCAGAACCGCAATCGCCAGCAGGCCGGCAATGCGCGCCACGGCATTGTTGATGCCCGAGGCAATGCCCGCGTGGCTGGCGGGTACGGCGTTCATGACTGTCGTCGTCAGCGGCGCCACGGCAATCGTCATGCCCAGGCCCAGCACGACCATGGCCGGGAAGAAACCCGCCCAGTAAGACCAGCCCGCCGAGGGCAAACCCAGCAGGGCAAAGCCCAGCGCAGCCACTGCCGGCCCGGCCATCAGCATGCGCCGGGCGCCGTAGCGCGTCATCAGCTTGCCTGCGGTGGCTGACAACGTGCCCAGCAGCAGTGACAGCGGCAGCAGGGCAGCGCCCGCGGCAGTGGCTGAAAATTTGAAGGCGCCAATCAATACAAACGGCAAAAAGAACAGCGCACCGCTGAGGGCAAAGTACAGCAGCAGCGTGAGCAGGTTGGTGCCGGTGAAATCGGCTGACCTGAAAAGCGCCAGCGGCATCATGGGCGCCCGCACCCTGGCCTGCGCAAAAACAAAGGCTGAGAGCAGCACAACGCCCAGCGCAAATGGCATCAGCACGTTGGCGCTGTGCCAGCCATGTTCAGGCGCAAGCGTCAGGCCGTAGGTCAGAAAGCCCAGCCCGCTGGCGACCAGCAGCACGCCCAGCCAGTCAAAGTGATGCGAAGCATCGGGGTCATGGCTGTCGGGTACGGCGTAGATTGCCAGCGTGATGGTGGCAATCGCCATGGGCACATTCAAAAAAAAGATGGCCCGCCACGACACGGCATCGACCAGCCAGCCGCCCAGCACCGGCCCGGCCGCTCCGGTGATGGCCGCCCACGCAGCCCAGGTGCCAATCGCCTTGCCGCGTGCCTCGCCTTCAAACACGTTGCCGATGATGGCGAGACTGGCCGGCACCAGCAGCGCCGCGCCCACGCCCTGCAGCGCGCGTGAGGCAATCAGCGCCAGCGGGTTGGGCGCCAGGCCGCAGATGACAGACGCCGTGGTGAAAATGGCGATACCCAGAACGAAGATGCGCCGCCGGCCAAAGCGGTCACCCAGCGAGCCGCCGACCAGCACCAGCGAGCCCAGCGCCAGCAGGTAGGCGTTGATGACCCACTGCATCGCGGCAAAGGCGGTTTGCGAACTGCCCGCCAGGTCACGCTGGATGGCGGGCAGGGCGATGTTGACGACCGAGCCGTCGATGAATGCCATCGACGAGCCGAGCACCGTGGCTGCGAGGGCAAAGCCGGTGCGTGGCCTGGCGGTCATGGCATTGCGCCCGGGTTCACTGCGGGGCATTCAGCACCTGCAGGGCTTGCAAAGGGTTCATGTTCTTCATCATGCGTCTGATTTTCCGGGGCAGTTCACTGCGGGGTCGCGCCTGTTGTTTTTACGTTCAAATTTTGGGGGTATCGAACTTGTCTGACACGCCCATGTCACCGCGCCAAGGCAATATGGAACCCATGATCCGCACAAGCATCATCGTCCCGCAAGAAGCCGCACTCATCGCAGTGTCGGCGCTGGACGATCTTGTGACGGAGCTGCTCAAGGCCAGCCCGTGCAAGCTGTCGGCCAGGTTTCTGGACTGGGTGGCCGACGAGGCCACGCCGCTGGTTGAAGACCGCGTGCATTCAGCTTTCAGCAACCCCGCATTTGCCGCCACGCTGCGCAGGGGCGACCACCGCATTGCGCTGTCGCGCTGGGTGCGGCACTGGGTTTGCCCGCGCATTGCAATCCGTTTTGTACAACTGGCAGATCATTTGCCGAAAGACGTGATGGCCCCGGCAGACCTGACAGCAATGCATGCCGTGGTGGTTCCGGCGCGTGTCACACAGCCTTCACGCCCTGTACGTATCGCGCCGCATCCTGTTGCGGCTGCAGTCCAGGCGGCTTTCTAAAAAATCGCACGACCGACGCGCCGCACGCGTGTCCGTTTCCGGCCAGCATTTGCGTCCCAGTCTGCATAAGCTGGCGCTATGCAAACATCCGTAACCGAACAACTTCAAGTCGACGGCAGTGCTGTGATGGCGCGGTTGCTCACGGCCACGCAATGCCAGGCCCTGAGTGCGCTTTACCCACAAACCAGAAACTTCCGCAGCCGCGTGGTGATGGAGCGGCATGGCTTCGGCAGGGGGCAATACCAGTATTTCAGCTACCCGCTGCCGCCCCTGGTGCAGCAGCTTCGCAGCGTGCTTTACCCGCAACTTGTGGAAGTGGCCAACCGATGGAACGAGGCCATGGGCATCGCCGTACGTTACCCGGCCACGCACGAGGAATTCCTGGCGCGCTGCCACGCCGCAGGGCAGACCAGGCCCACGCCCTTGCTGTTGCAGTACGGCGAAGGCGATTACAACTGCCTGCACCAGGACCTGTATGGCGAGCATGTCTTCCCCATCCAGGTGGCGGTGCTGCTGTCGCAGCCCGGCGATGACTTCACCGGCGGCGAATTTGTATTGACGGCGCAGCGCCCGCGCATGCAGTCGCGGGCGGAGGTGGTGCCGCTGCGGCAGGGCGATGCGGTGGCGTTTGCCGTGCATCACCGGCCCGTGCAGGGCGATCGGGGTTTTTACCGCGTCAACATGCGGCACGGCGTGAGCACGGTGCGCTCAGGGCATCGCCACACGCTCGGCGTGATTTTTCATGACGCCTTGTAGGCGCTTGGCCACGGTTTCAGAGCTGCGAATGCATGACGGACGTGAGCCATTCATGCATCTTTTCAGTCAGCGGCCGCTGCTGCCACTCCTGCAGGGTGACGCGACGCGCACGTGTCAGGTCCTGCTCAAACACCCGTGTCTGCCGGGCTGCAAAAGCCGCGTCATAAATGTTGAGGTTGGCCTCGTCGTTGAGGCGAAACGACCGGCTGTCAAAGTTGGTCGAACCCACAGACACCGCCAGGCCGTCCACAATCATGACCTTGCAGTGGTACATGGTCGGCTGGTATTCATGAATCTGCGCGCCGGCCTCCAGCAGTTCACCCCAGGTGGAGCGGCCTGCGGCACGTACGGTTTCGGTGTCGGTGATGGGCCCGGCGGTGATGATCCTGATGCGCACCCCGCGCTTGAGGGCATCGCGCATGATGCGCAGGCTCAATTCATCGGGCACGAAGTAGGCCATCGACAAATCAATGCTGCCCTGCGCCGCGGTGATGGCCATGTGGTACATCAGCTCCATGCTTTCTGCGCCGCCCGAAGGCGAGCTCGAAAACATCTGTGCACCGCTGTTGCCCGCGGGTTTGAGCGCCGGAAAATACGGCTCGCCATGCAGCACTTCGCCGGTCACCTTGAGCCAGTTGTCCATGAAGGTGGCCTGCATCTGTGACACCACCGGTCCTTCGGCGATGAAGTGCGAATCACGCCAGTGTTCGGCGTCCTGCCCTGCGCCCGTCCATTTGGGGGCGATACCCACACCGCCGGTAAAGCCGGTGCTGCCGTCCACCACCAGCAGCTTGCGGTGGGTGCGGTTGTTCAGGCGGGCGAGGTTGTACCAGGCGGGCTTGTGAAACTTGCGCACCTGCACGCCCGCGGCGGTCATCTCGTCCAGCAGTTGCTGGTCTATCTTGCCGCTGCCGACCCAGTCGAGCAGCACATGCACCTTCACACCGGCGCGCGCCCTGGCCGCCAGCGCATCGGCAAACTGCCTGCCGATATCGCCAGCCCAATAGATGTAGGTTTCAAAGGTGATGGTTTTCTGTGCGCTGTTGATGGCGCCCAGCATCGCCGGGAAGATCTGCTCGCCGTTGAGCAGTTCAGTCACCTTGTTGCCTGTGGTGACGCTGGGGCCCAGCAGGCCGCCCATGGCCCGCATGAATTGCGGATCAGCGGTGCTGTAAAGGTGGGGCAGTTGCTGCGAGACGTGCTTTTCGCCTGCCGTGAAGTTCAATACAAGCAATACGGTTGCACATGCGGTGAGAAAGGAGGCGAGGGCGATGACGAGGGTACGGCTGCGTTTTTGCATAGGGCATTGTGGGCTGGCGAATTCACCGCAGGGGTAGGCCGCCGCCGCTTGTTGCGGAACTGATCGGCAACCGGTCTGTGCCTGCGTGAACGTCTGCTACGGTAGAGGCCTGGATTCCGTATCGGGTCCGGGATGACAACACGAACAGATGACCGCAGACCTCTTTGAAGACCAGCCTCCGGCCCCGGGGCAAGTGCACATCGCCCCGGGTGCGGTGTTGCTGCGCGGGTTTGCGCTGGAGATGCAGATCGAGCTGCTGCAGGCTTTTGAAGCGGTGATTGCCGAGGCGCCCTTGCGCCATCTGGTCACACCCGGCGGTTACACCATGTCGGTGGCCATGACCAACTGCGGCCCGCTGGGCTGGGTCTCCGACAGGCGCGGCTACCGCTACCAGGCGACAGACCCCGTATCAAACAAGCCGTGGCCGGCAATGCCTGCTCTCTGGCGTGAGCTGGCAAGGCGTGCGGCAGATGCTGCCGGGTATGCGGGCTTTGAGGCGGATGCCTGTCTGGTCAACAGCTACGCGCCAGGCGCCAAACTGTCACTGCACCAGGACCGCGACGAGAAAGACATGGCCGCGCCGATTGTGTCGGTGTCGCTCGGCTTGCCGGCAAGCTTTCTCTTTGGTACCGACAAGCGCGCTGACAGACCGCAGCGCTTTCGCCTGGCCAGCGGTGATGTCGTGGTGTGGGGCGGTGCATCGCGGCTGGCGTACCACGGCATTGTGCCCCTGGCTGACGGTGAACATCCGCTGACGGGCAGTCGCCGCATCAACCTGACGTTTCGGAAAGTCAATTAGGGGGTCGGCTGCGCAAGGTGCGGCGAATTGAGCAACTGCGTGGCCGTCGCCTTCAGGTGCGCGGACATCAGGTTCTGTGTCTTGAGGATGTCGTGGTTCAGCACCGCCTCCAGCATGGCCCGGTGTTCTGTCTCCACGTCACGTTCAACGCCTATCAGCGGTGCGGTCAGCTGGCGGTAACGCTCGCTCTGCTGGTACAGGGTTTCGTGCATGCGCAGCAGCCAGCGGTTGGGGCAGCCGCTGACAACGGCGCGGTGAAACTCCGCATGCGCTGCCGCCCATTCAGGGTTCAGGATGCCCGGTGATGCGGCGTCGCGCTCTGCGGTGCGTGACAGGCGGTGAAACGCCGCCACGATGGCGCCTTCCCACTCAAGGCCGCCATGGCGAATCGCTTCCGCGATGCAGAGCTTTTCGATCTCGACACGTGCCTGCACAAGCTCCAGCAATTCGTCGACCGACACCGGGCTGACGCGGTAGCCGCGTGCGGGCTCTGACACCACCAGTGCCTCGGCCTCCAGCATGGCCAGGCCTTCACGCACGGCCCCGGCGCTGACTTCCAGCTCCTCAGCCAGCGCGGCGATGTTGAGCTTGGCGCCCGGTGGCAATTTGCCGCCCAGGATGTCGGCGCGCAGCCGTTCAAACACCTGGCGTGTCTGGCCTTTGCTTTTGGAGGGGGCGCTTAGGTAATCACCCATAGATGGAAACCCTTAGAAGGTTTGATTGACGAGCTTATATAGTATCAATCAAATAATATATTATTTCAATCGCCCGCTGCAAACCACGCTGGAGACAAAGATGACCACAGAGCTAAGGACTGAAAAGAGCAAGGGCCGTGCAGGCTTGCACGGCGTGCATTCGCTGGACAGGTTTGTCTTTACCGTCCCCGACCTTGACGAGGCGAAACGGTTTTATGACGCCTTCGGCCTCGACGTGCGAACAGAAGGCAAGCAACTGGACCTGTACACCTTCGGGCACCCGCACCGCTGGGGTTCCATCTTCCAGGCGCCCGGCCCCAAGAAGCTGCAGTACCTGCGCTTTGCCTGTTTTGCAGAAGACCTCGACCCGATCCGCGCACGCATCAAGTCTCTGGGCATTGCCGAGCGCGCACCACATCCGCTGGGCAATGACGAGGGTTTCTGGATCACGCACCCGGACGGCTATGCCATCCAGGTGGCCGTCAATTACAAAAGCTCGCCCGACACCGAATCCGTGCCGCTACCCAAGCGGCAGGTGGAAAAGGGCGCGGGCAAGGCCTGGAACCGAAAGATCGCACCCCGGGTGCATCCGCGCCGCCTGTCGCATGCATTGATGTTTTCACCCGACGTGCTGGGGGCCGTCAAGTTCTTTGAGGACGCGCTGGGCCTGCGCCTGAGCGACCGCTCTGAAGACGTGGTGGCGTTCATGCATGGCATCCATGGCAGCGACCACCACCTGATTGCGCTGGCCAAGTCCAGCGCGGGCGGCATGCACCACGCCAGCTGGGATGTCGGCAGCATTGATGAAGTGGGCCTGGGCATGGAGCAGATGCTGTCTGCCGGCTACACGCGCGGCTGGGGTGTGGGCCGGCATGTGCTGGGGTCCAACTACTTTTACTACGCGCGTGATCCCTGGGGCAGCTACTTCGAATATTCGTTTGATATCGACTTCGTCCCCGGCGATTTTGAGTGGAAGGCATCCAACAGCCACCCCGAGGACTCCTTTTATGTCTGGGGCCCTGCAGTACCCGAAGACTTTGTGACGAACTTCGAAGTCTTGCCCGCGGCCGAACTGTCACCGGCAGAAGCCGCCAAAGTGACGCAGGCTGTGGCGTCTGCCTGATCCGGCGCTATCTGTTTTCTTTTTCGTCTTTTTCTTTTAACCAACCCTAGCGACCCCACAATGCGACTTATTGCTTTCAGCCACAACGGCAAACCCGCCCTCGGCATGCGTATCGGCCAGGAACTCGTCAACCTCACGGCAGAGGGCCAACCCGCAACGCTGGACGAACTGCTGCGCGGTGGCGCTGAAGCGATGGCTGCTGCAAAACGCGTAGGTGAGGCTTCCAAAAACCGCATGCCGCTGGCCGGCATCCAATACCTGCCGCCTGTGCAGGCACCCTCCAAGGCGATTGCCGTCGGTTTGAACTTCACCGACCACGCGGCTGAAAGCAAATTTGCAGCACCGACTTACCCGGTGCTGTTTCACCGCTTCCCGAGCTCATGGGTTGGCCATAACGTGGCACTGGAGCGCCCGCATGTGTCGACCCAGTTCGACTATGAAGGCGAACTGCTCGTCGTCATCGGCAAAGGCGGCCGTTACATCAGCAAGGACAAGGCGCTGGACCACGTGGCCGGTTATTCGGTGTTCAATGATGGGTCCATCCGCGACTACCAGATGAAATCCGCGCAATGGATGATGGGCAAGAACTTCGACCGCTCCGGCTCCTTCGGCCCCGAGTTTGTCACCGCAGACGAGCTGCCACCTGGCGCCAAGGGCCTGAAGCTGCAGACCCGCCTGAATGGTGAAGTGCTGCAAAACGCCAACACCAACGACATGATTTTTGACGTGGCCACGCTGGTCTCGGTATGCTCCGAGCCCTTCGAGCTGCAGCCCGGCGACATCATCATCGCCGGCACGCCCGCAGGCGTCGGCATGGCCCGCAAGCCGCAGGTCTGGATGAAGGCCGGCGATGTCTGCGAAGTCGAGATCGAGAAGATCGGCATTCTGTCCAACACCATTGTTGACGGCGTATAAAACGTACAAGCCTGCGCGCGCGACGTTGGCGTGTTGTTTCGTGCTGGAGATGTTCGGGCATCTCCGGTGCGATCACAGGCGATCGTCTAGTAATAAACCCTTGCGTACTTTTCTGGCTGGTGTTTTCACCGTGTCTTAAATCGCCTGCGGCCATTACAGTCGCATCACGGGCCGTTTCAGTTTTCGGTTCCAGTTTTTCGTTCGCACCATAAACAATTTGGCAGAAAGCCAAAACACAGGAGACAAGCAATGACCATTGATCGCCGTTCCTTCGTAACTGCCGCGGGCGCCATCGCCAGCGGCGCCTTGTGGTCTTCGGACGCAAGCGCCCAGACCCCGTCCGGTGCGCCCATCCGCATTGGCGGCACGCTGGCACTGACGGGCCCGCTGTCTTCCACCGGCCTGGTGCACAAGTTCACCGGCGAGATTTTTGTTGACCTGATCAACAAGCGCGGCGGCCTGCTGGGCCGGCCGGTCGAGTGGGTCCTGAAAGACGACCAGTCCAAACCCGACCTGGCGCGTACGCTGTACGAACAGCTCATCACCTCTGACAAGGTGGATCTGCTCATCGGCCCCTATGCCACCGGCAATATCCTGTCGGCCATGGGCGTGGCCCAGCGCTACAACAAGATCCTGGTGCATCACACCTTCGGCATCCCGAGCCAGGCCAAATACGACATGCAATTCCCCGCCTGGACGCTTGGCCCCAACCCGGAAACCAGCAACCCCAACCTTGTGATGGACCTGGCTGCAACCTCACCCAAGCCACCCAAGACCATCGCCATCGTCACCAGCAAGTTCCCGTCGGTTCACTTTGTATCCCTCGGTGCCCGCGAAGTTGCGAAGAAGCGTAACCTGAAGGAAGTGCTGTTCCTGGAATGGGATTTCGGCAACCGCGATTTCGGGCCCATTGCCGGCCGCATCAAGGAAGCCAATCCCGATCTGCTGTGGGTCGGTTCGCTCGGTCTCGAGAGCAACCAGTTGCTCGATGCGATGAAAAAGATCGACTACAAGCCGAAGCTGCATTTCCACCAGTACCCGTCACCCGCGCCCATGCTCAAGGCACCCGAAGCCAACGGCGCGCTGGCTGCCACCATTTTTGAAGACCAGGCGCCGTACACGCTGAATCCCTCGGCCGCAGAGTTCTGCCGCGTGTTCCATGCACGTGCCATTGCGGGCAACCTGCCCGACACCACGGCGGAGACGCAGGCTGCGGCATCGTATACCGCGTGGCAAATCATCGAGGCTGCCGTCAAGGGCACCAAGTCGCTCGATGACAAGACCATGGCGGCGTGGCTCAAGGCCAACCAGGTCGACACCATCCAGGGCAAGCTGCGCTTCAACGAGCGCGGCAACTATGGTGCCGACAACACCCGCATCAAGCAGGTGCAGAACGGCAAGTGGGTCACGGTCTGGCCCAAAGAAGGTGCTGCGCCCGGTGCGAAGCTGATGAGCTGAGGCTTCTGCAACGATGTACATACCAAGCGCAACGCTATTAACTCAGGCAATTCTTACCGGGCTGTTTACGGGCGCTTTGTATGGCTTGCTCGGGCTCGGCCTGAGCCTGTCCTGGGGCATGTTGAAGCAGATCAACCTGGCGCATTTTGCGCTGGCCTTTCTGGGTGCCTATCTCACTTACCAGCTGTCGACTTATCAAGGGATCGATCCGCTGCTGACACTGCTGCTGATCGTTCCGCTGTTCTTCGCGCTCGGCGCGGGCATGCACTGGGTGCTCTCGCGTTTCGAGATCAGCCCCTTCAATTCACTGCTGGTGACCTTCGGCGTGACGGTCATCATCGAGGCGCTGATCCAGTGGATCTGGACGGCAGACTACCGCAAGCTGGAGTCCAGCTACGCGGAGCACAAGCTGCGCATTGGACCGCTGTTTTTTCCCCTGCCTGAAATGATCACGCTGGGCCTGGGTGTCGGCATTGCCGTTGCCGTGTGGTTTGCCCTGCAGCGAACCGATCTGGGCAAGGCCATGCGCGCAGCGGCCGAAGATGCGCCGATTGCAGCGGCATTCGGCATCAACCAGAATGCGCTGGCGCTGGGACTGTCGGGCCTGAATGCCGCGCTCGCCGGTATTGCCGGTGCCTGCCTGGCGCTGACCTACACCCTTGCACCTTCGCAGATCTACACCTGGGTCGGCGTCGTGTTTGCCTGCGTCATGCTGGGCGGGCTGGGCCGGCCGATGGGTCCGCTGATTGCAGGCTGCATCATCGGCGTGACCGAGGCGCTGACCATGGCCATCACCGCGCCTGCGTGGGCGCCGCTGGTGTCGTTTTCATTGCTGATTGTCGTGCTGCTGGCACGGCCGGGGAGGGCATGATGAAGCGCTCCATCTTTCTGATTCTCGTCGCGCTTGCCGGGCTGGCCATCGTGCCCTGGCTCAAGCTGCCGGCGTTTTACGAGTCGCTGTTTTACCTCGTCTTCCACTGGATTGCGCTGGCGACTTCGTGGAACCTGCTGTCGGGTTATTCGGGCTATTTCTCGTTTGGGCACGGTGCGTTTTTCGGCATCGGCATGTACACCACGGCGACACTGGCGACCAAAATGGACGTGCCCTTCCTGTGGACACTGCCCGTTGCCGCCATCGTTCCGGCGCTGGCGGGCGCATTTCTCGGCGCCGTGGCCTTCCGGGTGCGCAGCGTGCGCGCCGAGTTGTTCAGCCTGCTGACGCTGGCCATGACTTTTGTGGTGGCAACCATCATCCTCAACACGCCCATTGACGGCGGGCCTGGCGTGTACATGAGCTCGGTCGCCGTGCCAGAAATCGGTCCCGGTCCGTCCGGCACCTTCTACTTGCTGGCGCTGCTTGTTGCAGCCATCACCCTCATCGCGTCTGTCATGGTGTTTTATTCACGGCTGGGCACAGGTCTGTTCGCGATTCATGACGACGAAGATGTGGCCGAGGTCATGGGCGTTCCGACTTACCGCTACAAACTGGTAGCACTGGCGCTGTCCAGTGGTTTTGCCGGGCTGGTCGGCGGCGTGCACGCGCTTTTTATCTCCTATGTCACAACGGGAGACACCTTCACGGTGGCCTTGCCGCTGACCGTCATTCTCATGGCGGTGCTGGGCGGCACGCGACACTGGGCCGGGCCTGCCATTGGCGCGACAGCCATCACCCTGCTGCTGTTCTCGTTCACCAGCGGCGACAGCGCCATCATCGGCAAGGGCCTCACGGGCGTGGTGCTGATCGCTGTCATCCTGTTCATGCCGCAAGGCATTCTGGGTCAGGTCTTGAAATGGTCGGGCGCACGGCGCGCTGGCAAGGGTGTTGTCAAGACCGCGCCTGAGGTCCGGCCAAAGACTGCAGAGACGGCTCAAACTGCCAGCACACCTTCATCTGCATCCCCGGTTCCCATGGGCGGTGTGTTGCTGAAGGCCAGCGGCGTGGTCAAGCAGTTCAGGGGGGTGCGTGCCTTGCGCGGTGTTGACGTGGAGGTTAGGCGCGGTGAAATCCTGGGCCTGCTCGGACCGAACGGCTCCGGCAAATCCACCTTCATCAATGTGGCCAGCGGACACTTTGAAGTCACCGAAGGCACGATAGAGTTTGACGGGCGCACGATTTCCAAAGTTGCTGCGCACAGCATTGCACACAGCGGCATTGCGCGCACGTACCAGATTCCCCGCCCGTTTGCGCACCTCACGGTGCTGCAGAATGTCGCGTTGCCTGCCATGTTTGGTGCCGCCACGCTGGATCGCCAGACGGCCGAAGACGAGGCCTGGCAATGGCTGGAGTTCACCGGCCTGACCAGCCGGGCCCACGCGCTGCCGGCTGCCCTCAACCTGCACCAGCGCAAGTTCCTCGAGCTTGCCCGGGCGCTGGCGGCACGTCCAAAAATCCTGATGCTTGACGAAGTGCTCTCCGGCCTGACACCGTCTGAAATCGACGAGGCCGTCGCCTTGATACGCCGCATCCGCGACCAGGGCGCCACGATTGTGTTTGTCGAGCATGTGATGCGTGCCGTGATGGCGCTGTGCGACCGCATCGTGGTGTTTGAAAGCGGTGCCGTGCTGGCTGAAGGTGCGCCGCATGACGTGATGCAGCGGCCCGAAGTGGTGGCGGCTTATCTTGGCGACGCGAAAGCCGCTGCGAAAAATCAGAATGGCGGCAAGCCTGCCAGTGAAAGCGGGGTGGCCTTTGCTGCTTGAACTTGACAACATTCGTACCTGTTATGGCCAGGCAACGGCGCTCTGGGATGTGTCGCTGTCCGTTGGTGAGGGTGAGTTGCTGTGCGTCGTTGGTCCCAACAGCGCAGGCAAGAGCACGCTCATCAACACCATCGCCGGTTTGCTTCGCATTGATTCGGGCAGCCTGAAGTTTCAGGGTGAAGACATTTCGCGGCTGGGCGCCCACAAATTCTGCGAACGCGGCATCGCGCTCGTGCCCGAAGGCCGGCGCCTTTTCACGGACATGACGGTGCGCGAGAACCTGGAAATCGGCAGCTACCTGAAAGCCGCGAAAGCCGCGCGTGCCAGTTCGCTGGAGTACGTGGTGTCGCTGTTCCCCATCCTCACCGAAAAGATGAACCAGCCCGCGGGAACGCTGTCTGGCGGGCAACAGCAGATGGTGGCGATTGCGCGCGCGCTCATGGCCAGGCCCAAACTCCTGTTGCTGGACGAGCCGTCGCTGGGCCTTGCGCCTAGCATCGTGATTGACATGTTCCGCGCGATCCGTGAAATCCACTCCCGGGGTATTTCCGTGCTGCTTGTCGAGCAGAACGTATCGATGGCGATGGATGTGGCCGAGCGCGCTGCCGTGCTCGAAGAAGGCCGCATCGTGGCCTCGGGCAACCCGCAGGAGCTGATGGCGCAACCGGTTTTGCGCCGTGCTTACCTGGGCATTGATACCGAGGCTGCAGCCCACTGACTCGCTGCGTTTGAGGTGTCAGCGGCACATGCCGTAGCCGCCGGTTTCCAGGTAAAAGTGCTCCCTGCGCACAGCGTTGGCGTCAGGGTCTACCACCCCTTTGAAGTATTCGCAGGTACCTGCATGAAGGTCGCGCCAGCGGCCCATGCTGTGATCCGCTCAGTTGAGCCGGGTGAAAGCTGGATGTGGTGCTACGCGCACAAGCTGCAGTTGGTTAAGGACTCAATCCTTGTGCGGCTTCGTGAATTCCATCGTCGCCGCCAGAACCGGACTGGCTTTGGGGCTGCGCTGCCAGTGCTCGTCAGCAGCCTTTTCAATCGCCGCCTTCTCGAACACACCTTTGGTCATGTCTGACCACACATGCACATAGGCCGCAATCCACGCTTCGCGGTCGGCTTTGAGTTTGTCTTCTGCTAATTCGGGGATTGGGTCTGTGTTCATATTTGTGCGGGCTTGGGACAGGTGCAATTGCATCCTGTTTGGCTGAACGGTTTTACCTAAGAAATATATAGCGACGATTTGTAACAAGCCCGGTACGATATGTGTTCTTGTATTTATAGCCTGTAGATACCCAGTGGGCAGAGTTTAGTAAACAAAAGGGGGAGCCATGGCAGATCCACGCGCATTCATCAGCTTCGATTTTGACAATAACAGCACCGAGAAAATGCTCTTTGCAGGGCAAACGAAAAATTCACGCACCCCATTCGCCATGCAGGACTGGTCTTCGAAGGCTTCGTTGCCACAGGCGGAGTGGGAGGCACTGATTAAAAGCAAGATCAATGTATGCAATCTTTTAATTGTTCTAGTTGGAAAGAATATGGCGTCGGCCAGCGGCGTAGCCAAAGAAATAAAGATGGCCAAAGATCAAAATGTTCCCGTGTTCGGCGTTTACGTCGGTGGTGCGGATAGTTCCAGCGTTTTGCCTGACGGCCTTGCGCGTAATCGCACAATCGATTGGGATTGGAGAGAAATCTCAAACGCTATTGATCAACTGATGGGCGAAGGCAAAAACAAAAAGTAAGAAACATGCGAAAAGCATTGATCGTTGGCATCAACGACTACTTGGCATCGCCGCTCACAGGTTGCGTAAACGACGCAACTTCGATTGCCACTCTCTTGGAGACCCACGGTGATGGTTCGCCGAACTTCGGTGTTCGTCTAATAACCGGCCCGCCGACGCAAGTCACCCGACAAGTGCTGCGAGCAGCAATCGAAGAATTGTTTTCGGGCGACTCTGACATGGCACTGTTATTCTTTGCCGGCCATGGTTACGTCAAGAGCACCGGCGGTTACTTAGTGACTGTCGATGCGAAAAAGTATGACGAAGGCGTCTCAATGGACGAGATCCTTAAAGTGGCAAATGACTCGAAGGCTCGCAATAAGGTAGTAATGCTCGATTGTTGCCATTCAGGCGCTATGGGCTCTCCAGCGCTTGGTAGCAGTCATGCTCTGCTATCTGAAGGACTCTCTGTATTAACTGCAAGCCGAGATTCGGAAAGTGCACTTGAGAAAAACGGGTCGGGGGTCTTTACATCTCTGCTATGTGACGCTCTTCAAGGAGGCGCAGCCGATTTGAGGGGGAACATTACGCCCGGTTCACTCTATGCATATGTTGATGAGGCTTTGGGTGCGTGGGATCAGCGGCCAATTTTCAAGACAAACGTTACGAGCTTTGCAACACTCAGGAGGTTAAATCCCAAGGTGCCGTTCGAGACTCTCCGGCGTATCACGCAATATTTCAGCAGTCCCGATGCGGAGCACAAACTGGATCCCAGCTACGAAGACACTGAGCCCTCTGCGGAACCAACAAAAGTCAAAATTTTCAAGGATCTCCAAAAGTTTCAGAGTGTGGGTTTAGTTGTACCGGTGGATGCTGAATTCATGTATTTCGCTGCCACCAACTCGAAATCTTGCAGGCTGACCGCTCTCGGGTATCAATACTGGCGTTTAGTCAGCGAGAAAAAACTGTAGGCGCTTCCAGATGACCTTGTTGCGTTGTGCTGGCAGTGACATCAGCCGAACTCACACCAGCCTCTTGATAGCCTTTTTCTTCCAAACCAGCCGGTAATAAGCCGTCTGCAATCCCAGCATCGCAATAAACGCAGCCGGATACGCAATCCAGATGCCGTTGATACCGATGCGGTGGCTCATGAACCAGGCGACTGGCACTTCGACCAGCGCAATGCAAAGAATCGAGATGGCGGTGGGTACCAGCACCGAACCGCTGGCGCGCATGATGCCTGACAGCACCGACGCCATGCCGAAGATGATGCTGCTCCACAGCATGATGTGCAGCAGGGTCTGGGCCAGGTCAATCACCGGGCCGCTGGTGATGAAAAAGCCCATCAGGTGGCGTGAGAACAAATACCCGAGCACCACCAGCACGCCGGTCAGCACCAGATTCATCAGCAGGCCCGTGCGCGCAATGGCGCCGAGCTTGTCAGAGCGGCCGGCACCAATGGCCTGTGCGCCCAGGATGGAAGCGGTGATCGCAATCGAGATCGCTGGGAACTGCACATAGGCCACCACCTGGTTCACCGCACCGTAGGCCGCCGTGGCATTGGAGCCATAGCTGTTGACCATCGAGAGCAGGGCGACTTCGGCAAGCGAGATCACGATCATCTGCACACCCGTCGGCACGCCGACCTTGAGCACGGTTTTCAGTATGGGCAGGTTGATGCGCAGCTTTTGAAAAAACTCGGCATCAGGCGCCAGCGGGCTCTTGATCTTGCGCAGCCGGAACGCCAGCCAGACCATGGCGACCAGCATTGACAGCACAGACGCCACCGCACCGCTTGCCACGCCAAGCTGCGGCAATCCGCCCCAGCCGCGTATCAGCGCCGGTGTGACCAGAAGGCCGACCACGGTCGATATCAGCAGTGTGTAGAGGGGGGTGACGGTATCGCCCACACCGCGCAGCATGGCGGTTGAGAGCAGGAACATGAAAAGCCCCGGGCCGGCCAGCATCATGATGCGCGCGTAGAGCGTGGCGTCCGCCAGGATGTCGGCGGGCGTGCCCAGTGCCTTGAGCATGGGGCCGGTGAAGGTGCCGCCAAAGATGGCGACCAGCACGCCAAAAGCCACGCCCACCGTCAGCGTGGTGCCGGCCACCGACTTGACCTTGCCGATGTCGCGCGCGCCCCAGGCCTGGCCGATCAGCACCGACGCGCCTGCGCCCAGGCCGATGGTGAAGGCGATAAAAAAGAACAGGATGGGAAAGAAGCTTGAGACTGCCGCCAGCGCGCCCACGCCAATCATCTGGCCCACGTAGACGTTGTTGAGCGTGCCTGACAGCGACTGCAGGATGTTGCTCAGAAGCATGGGCGCGAGGAAGGCGATGAAGGTCTTCCACAGCGGTACGCCGTCTGACATGGGCGGGCGCTTGTGCGCCGAGGCGGGTGGCGTGGCCAGCGGCGGCACCGGGTCGGTCACGGTTGCCGGCGGCGCTGCAATCTCGCCGGCGACGCGCACATCTTCTTCGCAGACATCGGTTTCCAGTTTGTGATCGAGGGTGCTGATGTCTGCGCCCAGAGTTTGGTTTTTCATGTTGTTTGTTTCCAGCTGCCGGCGGCCAATGTGGCCAGATAGTGTTTTACGTCGTCAGGCCATGGCGCGACAAGTGATTCAAAGCGTGCCTTGTCGTCGGCAAAAAGCGCACGTGAGGCTTCCTCGAAGTCAGGCAGGTCGCCTGCCATTTCGGTCATGAAGCGGTAGGCTGCCTCACGCGTGGTGCGTGCCGCGTCCCGGCCCTCGTTGGCACGGCGCGCGTCTTCAACCAGCTTGCGCAGGGCAACAGAAGCGCCACCCTGCTGGCTGGCAAGCCATTCCCAGTGTCGGGGCAGCAGGGTGACCTCACGCGCGACAACGCCGAGTTTGGGCCTGCCGACGGTGCGGGTTGCGGGGGCGGCTTCTGCTTCCACGGCAAGGGTTTCGGGCTCTTCTGGCGCCTCGGGGCGCAGGTCGAAATCCAGCCGCGTGCCGGTGGCGTCATCAAAAACTCGGATGAGGGTGTTGGGGTCCTGCGGCAGTGCGCGCAGTTGCTTGAGCACCATGGCGCGGGGGCCTGAAACGATGCGCCGCAATGCGGCAAAAGCGGTGAGGCTGCTTGAAGATGTGGGGATTGGGTTCATGGTGTCGAGAGGTATTGAATTGAATGACGGTATATTACCCGGATAAAAATAAAACGTCAATAAAATCCGGGTAAAAATATTCAAAAACCAATCGTAACTACCTATAAATCTAAACTATGTATTTAATATTCTTTTGAGTTTTAGCCAAATGACTTTAAATTCCGAACTTGTTCAAACAAGAGCCGCTTGCTTCCACAAGAAGACATGGGCCATATCAAGATTTAGCTGGTTCGCATGATTGAGCTCAAAGGGATTTTTCAAACATACAAGGGGCAGTCCGGCCCCGTTGAGGCGCTCAGGGGCGTCGACCTGCACATCAAGCCGGGCGAGGTGTTTGGCATCATTGGCCGCAGCGGCGCAGGCAAAAGCTCGCTGGTGCGGGTGATCAACCTGCTGAACCGCCCGACCGCCGGGCAGGTGATCGTCGGCGGCCGTGACCTGACCACGCTGGACGGCGATGCACTGCGTGTGGCCAGGCGCGACATCGGCATCATCTTCCAGCACTTCAACCTGCTGTCGTCACGCACCGTGTACGACAACGTGGCCTTGCCGCTTGAGATTGCCGGGCTGAGCGCTGGCGAGATCAAAACCCGCATCACGCCGCTGCTGGACCTGGTCGGCCTGTCGGCGCTGAGTGCCCGTTACCCCGCGCAGATCAGCGGCGGGCAAAAGCAGCGTGTTGGCATTGCACGCGCGCTGGCCAACTGGCCGCAGGTGCTGCTGTCGGATGAAGCAACGTCGGCCCTTGACCCGGAAACCACGCGTTCGATTCTTGGCCTGCTCAAGCAGATCAACAAGGAGTTCGGCCTGACCGTGGTTCTCATTACGCACCAGATGCAGGTAATCAAGCAGGTGGCCGACCGTGTGGCCGTGATTGATGCCGGGCGCATCGTCGAGAGCGGCCCGGTGATGGATGTTTTTACCAGGCCGCAGCACGACACCACGCGCAGCCTGATTGATGAAATCCTGCCGCAGGAGCTGCCCGAAAGCGTGCTGGCACGCATACGCACCCTCATGAGTGCTGAAAACGCTGCAGGCCACGAAGGCCGTCTGTTGCGGCTGTCGTTTGCGGGCGATGAGTCCGACAAACCGCTGCTGTCTGACGTGATCCGCAACTTTGGCATTGACCTGTCGATTGTTCACGGACAGGTTGACGAAATCCAGGGCAAGCCCTTCGGCTCGCTCGCCGTATTTGCGCGCGGCGGGCATGCGCAGCTCGATGCAGCGCTGGCGCATTTGCGCGGCGCAGGTGTGAATGTGGAGGTTGCAGATGTCCGGTAACTTGTTTGGTAATTTTTCTGAGGCCATGCTTGAACTGTTTGCCACCTCACTGTGGGAAACCATCGTCATGGTCGGCATCTCGGGTTTTGTTGGCGCGCTGATAGGCATTCCGATGGGTGTGTACCTGCGTCTCAGCGACGAGGGCGGTGTGCTGCAGAACCGCGTGGCCAACACGGTGGTGGGCGGCATCGTCAACGCGGTGCGTTCAACGCCCTTCATCATCCTGCTGGTGGCCATCATTCCCATGACGCGCTTTATCACCGGTTCGTCGATTGGTACGGCGGCTGCTGTGGTGCCACTGACGATTGCCGCGGCGCCTTTTGTGGCCCGCCTGGTCGAGGCATCGCTGCGTGAGGTCGATCACGGCCTGATCGAAGCCGCACTGGCCATGGGTGCCACCACGAAGCAGATCGTGCTGAAAGTGCTGCTGCCCGAGGCGCTGCCCGGCATCGTGGCGGGCCTGACCATCACCTTTGTCAGCCTGACGGGTTACTCGGCCATGGCGGGCGCCATTGGCGGCGGCGGTCTGGGCGACCTGGGCATCCGTTACGGCTACCAGCGCTTTTTGCCCGAGATCATGCTCGCCGTGGTGCTGGTGCTTATTTTGTTTGTGCAGGCCGTGCAAAGCCTTGGCGACTGGGCTGTCAGAAAGCTCAGTCACAAATGAAGAACAAATGAAAACCTTCACACATCAAACCGGCCAGCGATGTTGATGGCGCTGCGCCTCCAAACAACAAAGAGCATTTCCAGTTTTTAGTCTTACCCATCCAGAGAAAGTCATCATGAAAAAACGCACCCTTGTCCAGTCAGCCGCCGCGCTTGCGCTCTCCATCACCTTCACCGGCGCAGCCCTGGCGCAAGACAAACCGCTGAAGATCGGCGTTACCGCCGGCCCGCACGCGCAGATTTTTGAGCAGGTCAAAAAGATTGCCGAGAAAGACGGCCTGAAGATCCAGATCGTGGAGTTCACCGATTACGTGCAGCCCAACGCCGCGCTCGCTGCCGGTGACCTCGATGCCAACAGCTACCAGCACAAGCCTTACCTTGATCAGCAGGTCAAGGACCGCGGCTACAAGATCGTCAGTGCGGGCTACACCGTCAACTTCCCGATCGGGCTGTATTCCAAAAAGGTCAAGAGCCTGGCCGAGCTGAAAGAGGGCGCACGTTTCGGCATCCCGAACGACCCGACCAATGGCGGCCGCGTGTTGCTGGTGCTGCAGGACAAGGGCCTGATCAAGCTCAAGCCTGAAGCGGGCCTGAAAGCCACGCCGCTGGACGTGATCGACAACCCGAAGAAGATCAAGTTTGTGGAGCTTGATGCGGCCCAGTTGCCGCGTTCGCTCGACGACCTGGACGCTTCTGCCGTCAACACCAACTTTGCGCTGTCGGCCGGCCTGAATCCGAAAGACGCGATTGCGCAGGAGGCCGCCAAGTCGCCTTACGTCAACCTGCTGGCCGTACGCGAGCAGGACAAGAACAAGCCATGGGTTGCCAAGCTGGTGAAGGCCTACCAGTCTGAAGAGATCCGCAAGTTCATCCAGACCGAGTTCAAGGGCGCCGTGCTGGCTGGTTTCTAAACGTCTTTTGCCTCCCTGAAAGCCTGCTTCACGCAGGCTTTTCTTTTGGGTTGTAATCGTGGGCTGCTTTCGATGAAGGCGTGCACCCCATAAAAACCAGGACGGATGAGATGGCTGTTTTTGATACCCGCGAGATTGTTTCTGCGTTGCATGGCCTGCGGGCCGACTGGCGTGAATCGCAAAAGCGCTCACTGGAGCCGGGTGGCCGCGAGTTCCCTTCGCGCGATGCACTGGCCGCCATCGTCGAGCAGCTCAAGGGCGCGCTCTTCCCCATGCGGCTGGGCCCCACCGACCTGCGCCATGAGAGCGAGGACTTCTACGTCGGCTACACGCTTGATTCGGCCCTGCATGCCTTGCTGGCGCAGATACGGCTGGAGCTGGCGTACAGCACGCGCCAGCAGTCGCGCAGCGAGGCGGAGATCCAGGCCGATGCCGTACAGGCCGCGCGCAGTTTTGCATCGGCGCTGCCTGGCATACGCAGCCTGCTCGACAGGGATGTGCTGGCGGCCTATCAAGGTGACCCGGCAGCGCGCAGTGTGGACGAAGTGCTGCTCTGCTACCCGGGTGTGCTGGCGCTGATTCATCACCGGCTGGCTCACCAGCTCTACGGCCTGGGCCTGCCGCTGCTGGCGCGCATCATCGCCGAGCTGGCGCACAGCCAGACCGGCATAGACATACACCCCGGCGCAAAAATCGGCGAGGGGTTTTTCATGGACCACGGCACCGGCATCGTGATTGGCGAGACGGCGGTGATTGGCAAACGCGTGCGGCTCTACCAGGCCGTGACGCTGGGCGCAAAACGTTTCCCGATCGACGCAGAAGGCAACCTGCAAAAAGGCCTGCCGCGCCATCCGGTGGTGGAAGACGACGTCATCATTTATGCCGGCGCGACGGTGCTGGGCCGCGTCACGCTGGGCCGTGGCGCCACCATAGGCGGCAACGTCTGGCTGACGCATGATGTGCCGGCTGGCGGCAATGTGACGCAGGCTGTGTCAAGAGAAGCGACCGGACACGGCAACTAAAGCCTGTTCATCGAGTCCGGCACGATGGCCCGGGCTGTTGCAAAATGCCGGGTCGGGCTTTCACGGCCTGTCTTCCCTTTAACTCCAGGAGCATTCTGTGGCCCAAATCAAGATCGCCGTTGTCGTCGGCAGCATTCGCAAGGACTCATTCAACAAGAAGCTGGCTGTGGCGCTGGCCAAAATGGCACCGCCAGATGTGCTGCTGGAGCAGGTTCGCATCGACGACCTGCCGCAATACAACCAGGACGATGATGGCGCCCCGACGGCTGAAGTCACACGTCTGCGCAATGACATCATCTCTGCACAGGGTGTGATCTTCCTGACGCCCGAGTACAACCGCTCCATTCCCGGCGTGCTGAAAAACGCCATCGACCATGCATCGCGCCCCTGGGGCAAAAGCGTGTGGAAGGGCAAGCCCGCTGCAGTGGCCGGCATTACCGTGAGCCCCATGGGAACGTCGATGGCGCAGCAACACCTGCGCAACATCATTGCCTACCTCGACATGCCAACGCTGGGCCAGCCGGAAGTCTTTTTGACGGTGAAGGAGGGCTTCTTCAATGAAGACGGCAGCGTCAACGAAGGCAGCCAGAAGTTCCTGCAGGGCTTTATGGACGCCTATGTCGCCTGGGTCAAGAAGCACATCTGAGGCACATCTCATTTCCCCCGGGGTCTGCATGACCCAAAAAAAAGCCCGCATCAGCGGGCTTTTTTCATTTCAGGCGTGAAGTCCTCAGGCGGCGAGAGCGGCCTTGGCTTCGTTGGCAGCAGCCTGCTGGGCCTTGATGTCTGCCTGTGCGGCTGAAATCGCAGCAGCCTTGGCAGCGTCGCCCATGGCCAGGCCTTCAGCGCGCACGATGCGCACGTCGGTGATGCCGAGGAAGCCGAACACGGTCTTCAGGAAGCTCTCCTGGTGTTCCATCGCGTTGCCTGCGTCGCTGGTCGAATAAGCGCCGCCGCGGGTGGACGCCACGATCACGGTCTTGCCGGTTGCCAGGCCGACTGGGCCTTTCTCGGTGTACTTGAAGGTGCGGTTGACCTGCGCCACGCGGTCGATCCAGGCCTTGAGCTGGGTCGGGATGGTGAAGTTGTACATCGGTGCGCCGACGACGATGACATCAGAAGCCAGCAACTGGGACACCAGCGCTTCCGACACGGCGTTTTCGCGTTTTTGTGCATCGCTCAGCACGGCATCGGCTGGCAGGCGAAAGCCCAGGGATTCAGCGGACAGATGGGTAGGCGTGTTGACGGCCAGGTCAAGGTAGCTGACTTCGGTGGCGGGATGGGCGGCGCTCCAGGATGCGACGATTTGGGCGGTCAGCTGGCGTGAAACGGAGTTGCTGCCAAGAATGCTGGAGTCGATGTGAAGGAGTTTGCTCATGATGTTTCCTGTTTGAAATTCGGGGTTTGACAAAGGCGGTTGAAAAGCGGATTGGCGGTTTTTCAGCCACGGATAGATTGTGCTGGCAGTCTGATTGATTGATAAGCCGGCAAATTTGCGATAGATTGTCTCGCTGATGGGACAATGAGCGCAAAAGGAGCAAGCCATGGAAGACCTGAACGACATGCTGTATTTCGCTGAAGTGGTCGAACGCGGCGGTTTTGCAGCGGCCGGGCGCTCCCTGGGTCTACCCAAATCGCGCCTTTCCCGCAGGGTGGCCGAGCTTGAGGGGCGGCTGGGGGTACGGCTATTGCAACGGACTACCCGCAAGCTGTCGGTCACGGCCGTCGGCGAGATCTACCTGCGCCATTGCGCCACCATGCGTGACGAGGCGCTGGCGGCAGCCGAGGCCGTCGCGCAGATGCAGGTCGAGCCGCGCGGCACCCTGCGGGTGACCTGCCCGGTGACATTGGCGCAAAGCACGCTGGGTTACCTGGTGCCCAGCTACCTTGCCCAATACCCGCATGTGAAACTCGACATGCGCGTGACCAACCGCGTGGTTGACCTGATCGAGGAGGGCGTGGATATCGCCCTGCGCGTGCGCCCCACACTGGATGACAGCGGCAGCCTGGTGGTCAAGCAGCTGGGCGCCTCAAGCGCCTTGCTGCTGGCCAGCCCCGCACTGCTGCAGCGGCAGGGCACGCCGGCCAAACCCGAGGATCTGGCCAGGCTGGACACGATTGCCATGTCGGCCACGGATGGCCGAAGCACCTGGGAACTGGCCGGCCCGGGTGGGCAAATCCATGAGTTTCAGCACCAGCCACGCTATATCGCCGATGACCTGCAAACCCTCAAGCTGGCGGTGCTTGCGGGCACGGGCATCAGCTTTTTACCGGAAACGCTCAGCAGGGCGGAACTGCAGGCCCAATTGCTGGTGCCGGTGTTGCCGGGCTGGACCATCCGGTCGGGCATGGTGCACGCTGTGTTTCCGTCGCGGCGCGGCCAGGTTCCGGCGGTTCGCAGCTTTCTGGATTTTCTGGGTGAGCACATGCAGGGGGACCAGCTGCGCTAACGTTTTTCGGGCTGATCGAACAGGCCCGGTGGCCCCTCTGCGGGCCAAGCACAAGGGCAAAGTGGGCGGATCAGCGCCAAGGGCCGGGTCATCTCGCGTGACAAAAAGGGTGATTTTTGCCGTATATATTAAAAATTTAATGTATACGTTAAAAAATAGTTAAAAGTTAACTTGTATATTAACTTTTACCGGTTTTCGGCCGTCTGGGCTTGCTCCAGACCGCTCAAAACACCAAAAATGGCCATTTTTAGGGTCGAAAAGTGCCTTCAGACCAATAGAAATGGGCGTGAGAAGCTATTAAATCAATAGCATTTTACGGGTGCCGCCATGCCCGTTGTTCCTGCAGACGCTGGCTGGCGTGATGCGCGTGGGTGTTTGCCAGGTGTTGCTGCGCCTGCGTCAGATGTTCAAGCCATGATTGGCCAAATCGTTATGTGCTTATGCAGATAAATTAAGAGCTATATATTCTTTTGAGTTTTAACACTTGCTTCCCACAATGATGGTCCTGGCGCTTTTTGCGTCACCTCATCAGGAGCAAAACATGGCAACCCTCAGGCTTGGCGACACCGCCCCCGACTTCACCCAGGATTCAACCGACGGCAAGATTTCCTTCCACCAGTGGGCGGGTGACGCATGGGTGGTGCTGTTTTCCCACCCGGCCGACTTCACGCCGGTTTGCACCACAGAGCTTGGCAAAACCGCCGCCCTGAGCACCGAATTTGCCAAACGCAAGGTCAAACCCATCGCCGTCAGCGTGGACCCGCTGGACAAGCATGGCGCTTGGGTCAAGGACATCAACGAGACGCAGAACACCACGGTGAACTTCCCCATCCTCGCGGATGCGGACAAAACCGTGGCCAACCTGTACGACATGATTCACCCCAACGCCTCGACCACGGCCACGGTGCGCAGCGTCTTCATCATTGACCCGAAAAAGGTCATTCGCACCACTTTCACCTACCCCGCCAGCACGGGCCGCAACTTTGACGAAATTTTGCGTGTCATCGACTCGTTGCAACTGACCGACAGCCACAAGGTCGCGACGCCCGCCAACTGGAAAGACGGCGACGACGTGGTCATCGTGCCAAGCATTCAGGACCCGGCTGAACTGGCGGAGCGCTTTCCCAAGGGATTCAAGGCCGTTCGTCCTTATCTTCGCATCACGCCCCAGCCTAACAAGTAATCAGGGCAACACAGGTGCGTTTCGTCATCGTCCCCGGCTGGCGCGACTCCGCCCCCGGCCACTGGCAAAGCCTGTGGGCCGAGCGGCTGGAGAGTTCCGTGCGCGTTCAGCAGGACGACTGGGTCGCACCTTCGCGCCATGCCTGGGTGGCTTCGATTGCGAAAACCATCATTGAACAAAACGAACCCGTGGTGGTGATTGCGCACAGCCTGGGCTGTATTGCCACCACGCATTTGCCCCCGGAAGCCGTCAAATGCATTCAGGGCGCCTTGCTGGTCGCGCCGGCAGACCCCGAGCGGCGCGCGGTGCTGAGCGACTTTGCGCCTGTGCCTTACCAGCCGTTGCCTTATCGCAGCGTGCTGGTGGCCAGCAGCAATGACCCTTACTGTCCGGTACGCCTGGCCGGCGCCTATGCCCGGGCCTGGGGCAGCGAGTTTGTGCGCATGCAAAACGCAGGGCACATCAACATCGAATCGGGTCACGGCGAATGGCCGCTTGGCGTGGCCCTGCTGCAATCTCTGGCGGGCGATGTGTCGTTTGCAGCCAGCACGGTTCATTTTTCATCTTCATCATCCTTCGGAAATCTGGAAACAGCATGACTTCTCAAAAACTGAAAACCGCTCTCGCTGCCCTGGCTTTCGCCGCCAGCGGCATCGCCTCTGCGCAAACCCTGCTCAACGGCTCTTACGACGTGGCGCGCGAGTTTTACAAGGACTACAACGCCGCCTTCATCGCCCACTACAAGAAGACCACGGGCAAGGACGTCAAGGTAGACCAGTCGCACGGCGGCTCCAGCGCCATCGCACGCTCCGTGGCCGATGGCCTGGATGCAGATGTGGTGACCATGAACACCACCACCGATGTTGACTTTCTGGCCAATGCCGGTCTGGTCGCCAGGGACTGGACCAAAAAATTCCCGGGCAATGCATCGCCCACCACATCGACCATGCTTTTCCTGGTGCGCAACGGCAACCCGAAAAACATCAAGGACTGGGATGACCTGATCAAGCCCGGCATTCAGGTTGTTGTCGTCAATCCAAAGACCGGTGGCAATGGCCGCTACGCCTATCTCGCAGCCTGGGGTTACGCCAAGAAGAAGGGCGCCAGCGATGTGCAGGCGGCTGAATTTGTCAGCAAACTTTATAAAAACGTGCCGGTGCTGGGCAAGGGCGGCCGTGATGCCACCACCGTGTTTCTGCAACGCAATATCGGCGATGTGCTGATCACGTTTGAATCAGAAGTGCTGTCGGTCAACAAGGAGTTTGGCGAAGGCAAGGTCGATGCCATCTATCCGTCGATCAGCATCGTGGCTGAGAACCCTGTCGCCATCGTCGAACGCACCGTCAACAAGAAGGGCACCGCCGAACTGGCCAAGGCCTACCTGGATTACCTGTATTCAGACGAAGGCCAGGAAATTGCTGCACGCCATGCACTGCGCCCACGCTCAGCTGCTGTGCTGAAGAAATACGGCGCGACCTTCAAACCACTGCAACTCTTCACGGTGCAGGAGGTGTTCGGCTCGCTGGGCGAAGCGCAAAAAGTCCACTTCAATGACGGTGGGCAGTTCGACAAGATTTATACCGTCAAGTAAACGGGCCCCCACGCTTTTCACTTCGTGTAATGCGCTGCCCCCCGAGGGGGCTAATTTTCCTAGGGGCGGCCCGTCGGAAAATTCATGTCATCTCCGTTAACAGACGTGTTGTTGGCAGCGCCAAGGTTATAAAAATTGTTTAAAAAATCATCAAAACGCGTGTTGCCCGGCTTCAGGCTCACCCTCGGGTACACAATTTTTTACCTGAGCCTGATTGTGCTGATCCCGATATCGGCATTGTTCTTCAAGACCTTCACGCTCACGCTTGACCAGTTCTGGGTGGCTGTGACATCGCCCCGTGTCATGGCTTCTTATCGACTGACCTTTGGCGCTTCATTTTTAGCTGCGCTGGTCAACCTGGTGTTCGGCTTGCTGCTGGCCTGGGTGCTGGTGCGCTACAAATTTCCCGGTAAAAAAATCGTCGATGCGCTGGTTGATTTGCCTTTTGCCCTGCCAACCGCCGTCGCCGGTATTTCACTCACGGCGATTCTGGCTGGCAACGGCTGGATAGGCCAGTACCTGGAGCCCATGGGCATCAAGCTGGCCTTCACGCCTGCCGGTGTGGTGATCGCACTGATTTTTATCGGTCTGCCATTCGTGGTGCGAACCGTGCAACCGGTGCTTGAAGATGCCGAAAAAGAACTGGAAGAAGCTGCCACCTCGCTGGGCGCCAACCGCCTTCAAATTTTCACCAAGGTCATCCTGCCCCACATCATGCCGGCACTGCTCACGGGTTTTGCCATGGCCTTTGCGCGCGCCATCGGCGAGTACGGCTCCGTCATTTTTATTGCCGGCAACATGCCCATGATTTCTGAAATCACGCCGCTCATCATCATCGGCAAGCTGGAGCAGTACGACTACGCCGGTGCGACGGCTGTGGCTGTTGTGATGCTGGTGGTGTCCTTCCTGCTGCTGCTCGTGATCAATGGCTTGCAAGCCTGGCAGCGCCGCAACACAGGGGCACCCGCATGAGTGGCTTGAGCTCCAATCGACGCGAAACGATCAGTACGACGGAGGCGCCGTGGGTGCGCTACACGCTCACAGGTATCGCACTTCTGTTCGTGGTCCTGTTCCTCATCCTTCCGCTGGCCGCCGTGTTCACTGAAGCCCTGCGCAAGGGTTTTGGTGCTTACCTTGAAGCCTTGAAGGAACCAGACGCATGGTCTGCCATCAAGCTCACGCTGATTGCTGCAGCCATTTCTGTCCCGCTCAACCTGGTGTTTGGTGTGGCTGCGGCCTGGGCGATTGCCAAGTACGAGTTCCGCGGCAAGTCTGTGCTGACGACACTGGTTGACCTGCCGTTTTCGATCTCACCCGTGGTGGCCGGCCTGATCTATGTGCTGGTCTTCGGCGCGCAGGGCTGGTTTGGCCCGTGGTTGCTGGCGCATGACATCAAGATCATTTTTGCCGTACCCGGCATCGTGCTGGCCACGGTGTTTGTGACCTTTCCCTTCATTGCACGGGAGCTGATCCCCCTGATGCAGGCGCAGGGCAATGACGAAGAGCAGGCGGCCATTGTGCTGGGCGCCACAGGCTGGCAAACCTTCTGGCATGTAACCCTGCCCAACATCAAGTGGGGCCTGATCTACGGCGTGATTCTTTGCAATGCACGCGCCATGGGCGAGTTTGGCGCGGTGTCTGTGGTGTCCGGCCACATCCGCGGCCAGACCAACACCTTGCCGCTGCATGTCGAGATTTTGTACAACGAGTACCAGTCGGTCGCCGCCTTTGCCGTGGCATCGCTGCTCGCCATCCTTGCGCTGGTCACGCTGGTCATCAAGTCGGTCGCCGAATGGCGCCATGAACAGGACATGAAAGCCGCTGCAGATTTGCCGCCCGAGCAGCCACGTGCCGTCGCACAGGCATCCGCCAGCTAAAAGGAAACACCATGAGCATAGAAATACGCAACGTCAGCAAACATTTCGGCAACTTCCAGGCGCTGGGTGATGTCAGCCTGGACATCCATTCCGGTGAACTGGTCGCACTGCTGGGCCCCTCGGGCTGCGGCAAGACCACCTTGCTGCGCATCATTGCCGGGCTTGAAACAGCCGACCATGGCAGCATTCTGTTCAGCGGCGAAGACACCACCGACGTGCATGTGCGCGAGCGGCAGGTGGGTTTTGTGTTCCAGCACTACGCGCTCTTCCGTCACATGACGGTGTTTGAAAATGTCGCCTTCGGCCTGCGCATGAAACCGCGCAACCAGCGGCCCAGCGAGGCGCAGATCAGGGAGAAAGTGCATTCGCTGCTCAACCTGGTACAGCTTGACTGGCTGGCAGACCGCTTTCCGTCGCAGCTCTCGGGCGGCCAGCGTCAGCGTATTGCGCTGGCACGCGCACTGGCCGTCGAGCCCAAGGTGTTGCTGCTGGACGAACCGTTTGGCGCGCTGGATGCCAAGGTGCGCAAGGAGCTGCGCCGCTGGCTGCGCCGCCTGCACGAAGACCTCAACGTCACCAGCATTTTTGTCACGCACGACCAGGAAGAGGCGCTTGAAGTGGCCGACCGCGTGGTGCTGATGAACCAGGGCAAGGTCGAGCAGATCGGCTCACCGCAAGAGGTCTGGGACCATCCAGCCAGCCCGTTTGTCTACGGCTTCCTGGGCGATGTGAACCTCTTTCATGGCCGCGCCAATGAGGGTGAGGTGCAGCTTGAAGGCATGCGCATCGACTCACCGGAGCATGCGGGTGCAAAGGATGCCAAAGCCTTTGCCTATGTGCGCCCGCACGACTTTGACGTGCAGCGCTATTCGCCAGGCGCGGAAGGCATCACAGCGCAACTGGTGCGCGCCATCGTCATCGGCCCGACGGCCAGGCTGGAGCTGATTCCCGAAGAGCAGAAGAAGACTTCAAAAGGCTCTGACGAAGGCCTGATCGAGGTGCAGATTTCTTCGCAGCAGTACAAAGACATGGGCCTGCGGGAAGGCGACATGCTGGTGCTGACGCCGAAGAATGTGCGGGTGTTTGTGGAGGAGGGGGCGGGGATTTAGTGTCCGGCCATTTCACGCGGAGCCCCATCGTTACTTTTCTGTGCCTTTCATGCAAGGGAACTTATCTGCCCCTCTTCTTCACGAAGCATCAGACAATCCATAAAATGCGCTACAACAAAGAGGGTTCCTGATGTTCTTGAAGTATTTCGATGCCATGCCGCGCCGTGTGCTGGTGCTGACGGCTGTGGTGTGTGTGGCCATGCTGGCTTTTGGTTTGTACCTGCAGCACGTCGTCGGGCTTGAGCCTTGCCCCATGTGCATCGTGCAGCGTTACGCGCTGGTACTGGTCGCCATTTTTGCGGGCCTGACGGCTATTGGCAAAAGCAAAGGTGTCTTGATAGGCGGTTCTGCGCTGACGCTCATCGTTGCCGGCTTCGGTGCTTTTGTCGCCGCACGCCAGAGCTTTCTGCAGTGGTACCCGCCTGAAATTGCATCCTGTGGCCGCGACTTCTACGGAATGATCGAGACCTTTCCCCTCAAGCGTGCCATCCCCATGATCTTCAAGGGCAGCGGCGACTGCACCAAGATCGACTGGACCTTTCTGGGTGGCTCGATCGCCAACTGGTCGTTTGTCTGTTTTGCCGGCATTGCGCTGGTGATGCTGCTGCTGATCGCGCGCACGGCAACCCGCCGCCAGGTGTTCGCCGGCCGATAGTCGTTCTGCGTTTGAATTGATGGCGGCCAGGCCATTGGCAACCCATCGAGTGGGTTAATCATGGCACTTGCCAAAGGCAGCATGGGTAATATACTGTACATAAATACAGTATTTATCGGCCTTGAACTTCACCCATGCTTTCGCCCCAAACTCTGGACCACGTGCTGTCCGACCCCGCCAATGCCGGCGTGTGGCGGGCGGGTGAACTTGGCAGTGCGAGTGCGCGGACGGTTGCCACGGGGTATGACGCACTGAATGACGTGCTGCCGGGTGAAGGCTGGCCGCTGGGGGCGCTGCTTGAGGTTTTGCAGGCGCATGCGGGCCAGCATGAGTGGGGGTTTGTCGCGCCTGCACTTGCGTCCCTTCAATCTGCAGAACCCGCAAAACTGACGGTACTTGTCGGTGCGCCCCACCTGCCTTTTGGCCCGGCCCTGGGTGCACGGCACATCAACATGCAGCGACTGCTGTCCATCCACGCCCCCAAAGGCCAGGCGCCTTCCCTGCTGTGGGCTGCGCGTGAGGCCTTGCAGTGCGCTGATGTGGCCGCTGTGCTGGCCTGGCTGCCCGATGCGCGTAGCGCGCATTTGCGCAGGCTGCAGATTGCCGCGCATGCGCACAACAAGCTGCTGTTTGTCTTCAGGCCGCTGCGTGCGCAAAACGAATCATCACCCGCACCGCTGCGCCTGCTGCTGGAGGGCGCTGTCAGTGACGCGGGCAATGTGCGGGTGCATGTGCTCAAGCGCCGCGGGCCGCCACTGGCGGCGCCGCTGCTGCTGGACACGCGCCCCGAACGCCTGGCCGCGCTGCTGATCGCCAGCCGCGAACGGGCCCGCCGCAAGCGCGAGGAAACCGCGCCCTTGTTGCCGTCTTTTGTTTCCAACTCACCGTCTGTTTTTGTCGATGCGCTGCTGGATCGCGTTGCACACCTTGACCCTCACTGAGGCTGGCCAGCCCGTGACGGATGAGGCCCGCCTGCAAAAGGCGGTGGCCAGCATGGCGCTGGGCCTGACGCCACGGGTGGCGCTGGTCGATGAGGCTGTGCTCATGGATGTGACCGGCAGCCTGCGCCTGTTTGGCGGGCTGGCAAAACTGATGCAACTGCTGGAGCAGCGGCTGGCGGCATTTTTTGCATCGAATGCCATTGAAGCGGTGACCCTGCGCGCGCAGGGCGCGACATCGCTGATCGCTCTTGGCCGCCTGCGTTTGCAGCGCGAGAAAAGCCATGCCGCCAAAAAACGTGTGGCCGATCTGCCCATGCACACACTCACAGCCGCGCGAGCGCACCTTGGCGTGCTCGAACGCATAGGCTGCCGCACATGGGACGACCTGCTGCGCCTGCCGCGTGATGGCGTGGCGCGCCGCTTTGGCGCTGAATTACTGGAGGCACTTGACCAGGCACGCGGCACCGTGGCTGATGACTACGAATGGCTGGTGCTGCCTGAACAGTTTGATGAAAAACTTGAACTCGATGCGCTGGTTGAGCATGCCCCTGCATTGATGGCCGGCGTCGAGCGTTTGCTGGTGCAGTTGCAGGCGTGGTTACTGGGCCGGCAGAGCGGGCTGTGCGCGCTGAAAGTCACCTGGCATCTCGACAGGCGGCGGGATGTGGCGCCCACCGGCGAACTGGAGATACGCACGGCCAACCCGGCGCAGGATTTGCGGCATATGGCGCGGCTGGTGTCCGAGCACCTGGCACAGCAAACCCTGGCTGCGCCCGTGCATTCCGTGAGCCTTCAATCGCTGGTGACGGAGTTGCTGGCAGATGCGGCCGCCGCCACCGGCAGCCTGCTGATGGAGGCGCGCCAACAGGGCGACAGCGCGGTCGAGCTGGTCGAGCGTTTGAGCGCCCGCCTGGGCGATGGCCATGTACAGGCCTGGCAGCCTTGTGCAGACCACCGGCCTGAAGAAATGCAGCGCTGGGTCCATGCGCGTGACACCGTTCAATCCATCATCAGGGGTGCGCACCCCCAAAAGCGCACAGAGAAAAAAGCGGGTCAAAAAAAACCACAGTCCAATACGCCCGCGCCCAAAACCGATGCCTTGTACCCCAGCTGGTTGTTGCCCCAGCCCTTGAGGCTGGCCACCCACGGCAACAGCCCGGTTTACGAGGGAAGCCTGGTTCGCCTTGCCGGGCCGCAGCGCATGGAGTCCACGGGTTGGCTGCTGGCGCGGGAAGGGCCGAATGACAAAACTGAAATCCGCCTGAATCCGCCCGCCATTCGCGACTATTTCATTTACCGCGGCGGGCAGGGCGCACTGCTCTGGATTTACAGCGAGCGCCTGAAGGTGCCGCGTGCAGAGGGTACGCCCCGGCGCAACTGGTACCTGCATGGTTTTTTTGCCTGAATGCCCATCATGCTGACCGGCCCCCTTCCCGAATATGCCGAACTTCACGCGTTAAGCAATTTCAGCTTTCAGCGTGGCGCGTCTCATGCCCATGAACTTGTGGTCAGGGCACAGGAACTCGGTTACCGCGCCATTGCCGTGACCGATGAGTGTTCGGTTGCTGGTGTGGTGCGGGCGCATGAAGCGGCCAGGAAGCTTGATTTCAAGCTGATACCCGGTGCTGAATTTCTGGTTCAGGCCGACCATGACTTTCGCATCGTGGTGCTGCCGCACAATGCGGCCGGCTGGGGCAATCTGTGTGAGTTCATCACGGTTGCCAGGCAAGCGGGCGACCTGATTGAGAAGGGCAGTTATCGGGTTGCCATGGACGAAAGTGATTTCGCCAGCCTCAAGGATTGCGAGGTGCTGCTCTCGCCCATGCCTGATGCGCACGGTGTCCTCAACACCCGGGCACTGTCCGCGCATGCACGATGGGCGCAAGGCATCTGGGGTTCACGCTTCTGGCTGGCCGTCGAGTTGCTTCAAGGTCTTGACGATGCCTTGCGCCTTTCGCAACTGCGTGAAATCAGCCGTGTCGCAGGTGTGCGACTGGTCGCTGCCGGCAACGTGCTCATGCATGTTCGCTCGCGCAAGCCCCTGCATGACGTGCTGACGGCCATCAGGCTGGGCTGTACGGTGCATGAATGCGGCTTTGCGCTGCAATCGAATGCCGAAGCGCATTTGCGCCAGCGCATGAAGCTGGCTGAAATTTACCCGCGCGATTTGCTGCAGGCGACGCTGGAAGTTGCAGAGCGCTGCAACTTCAACCTCGACGAAATCCGCAGCCTCTACCGCTACCCGCAGGAAGATATCGTTCCTGCAGCCGAGACGCCTGGCAAATGCCTGCGTCGCCTCACAGAAGAAGGCATTTGCAGGCGCTACCCGCATGGCTTGACGGACAAGTTGCGCACCCAGATCGAAAAAGAGCTCGCCCTGATTCAAGAGCTGGGCTACGAGATGTTTTTCATCACGGTGCATGACATTGTGCGTTTCGCCAATGAACAGAAGATTCTTTGCCAGGGGCGCGGGTCTGCCGCCAACTCGGCCGTCTGTTATTGCCTGGGCATCACGGCCATTGACCCTGAAGAAAGCAATCTCCTTTTTGAACGCTTCCTGAGCCGTGAGCGCAGTGAAACGCCCGATATCGACGTCGACTTCGAACACCAGCGGCGCGAAGAAGTCATCCAGTATGTTTATGACAGGTACGGCCATGACCGTGCCGCCATTGCTGCCACAGTCATCAGCTACCGCTCCCGCAGCGCGGTACGCGATGTAGGCAAAGCCCTGGGCATCGATCCTGAAACAGTCGATCTTTATGCCAAAGAACATTTCTGGTTTGACGGCAGCGCGGTACTTGAAGAAAAACTCGCTGAAGCAGGCGTTCAGCAGGGCATTGGCCCGGTGCTGCAATGGCTTGAGCTTTCACGATTGTTGCTGGCGGTTTACCCGCAACGTGAAGATGAAATTGCAGAGGCTGACGACGGCAAAAAGCGCGAGAAGGCGCGCCCTGCATTTCCGCGCCACCTGAGTCAGCATGTGGGCGGTTTTGTATTGACCCAGGGCAAGCTCACAAGGCTGGTGCCGGTTCAGCCTGCCAGCATGGACAAGCGCCGCATCATCCAGTGGGACAAGGATGACCTCGAAGCCATGGGTCTGCTCAAGGTCGATGTGCTGGCGCTGGGCATGCTGTCAGCCTTGAGAAGATGTTTTGGCCTGGTGAACCAGACCCGGCAGACCAGCTGGCAGATGCACACCATCCCTTTAAAAGATAACGCTACCTACGACATGATTTGCGAGGCCGATACGGTCGGTGTGTTCCAGATCGAGAGCAGGGCGCAGATGTCGATGCTTCCGCGCCTGCAGCCCCGCAACTACTACGACCTGGTCGTTGAGGTCGCCATTGTTCGGCCCGGGCCCATACAGGGTGGCATGGTTCACCCCTACCTCAAGGCGCGCGAAAAAAGGCGTGCGGGGCAAGACGTGAGGGGCGAATACCCCGCCCTTGAACCCGCACTGGGCCGCACGCTGGGTATTCCGATTTTTCAGGAGCAGGTGATGCAGATTGCCATCATCGCGGCCGACTTCACCCCGGGTGAAGCCGACGACCTTCGCCGCTCCATGGCGGCGTGGAAGCGCAAGGGCGGGGTTGAGCATTTCCATAACCGGCTGGTCAACGCCATGGTCAAAAACGGCTACACACCGGAATTCTCGGAGCGCATCTTCAGCCAGATCAAGGGCTTTGGCGACTACGGTTTCCCTGAAAGCCATGCGGCCAGTTTTGCCAAGCTGGTCTATGTGAGTTGCTGGCTGAAGTGCCATGAGCCGGCTTGTTTTCTGGCTGCCATGATCAATTCGTACCCGCTGGGCTTTTATTCGCCCGGGCAGCTGGTGCAGGACGCCAGGAACCATGGTGTGGAGGTCCGGGCCATTGATGTCATGCACAGCGAATGGGACTGCACGCTGGAGCCAGCCGCGCAAGATGTTCTGCGCGCGCGTTACCCGGCCATTCATGAAAACCAGCCCGCTGTACGCCTTGGTTTGCTGTTGGTTGGCGGCTTGCCCAGGGCTGTAGCCATCCGCATCATGGACGCGCGTGCGCAGGCGGCCTTCACCTCGACCGAAGACCTGGTGTCACGCGCCAGCCTCAACACGCTGGAGGTCAATGCGCTGGCTGCGGCCGATGCCCTGATGGCGCTGGCTGGCCACAGGCGCCAGCAGGTGTGGGAAGCCTCGGCCATCAAGCCTGCGCCGTTGCTGCTGAAATCCGTCCCGACCTACGAAACGCAGCTTGTGTTGCCCGATACGCCTGAAGGCGAAAACATCCTGTTCGACTATCACGCCACCGGGCTGACCCTGCGCCGCCACCCGCTGGCGCTGTTGCGCGAACGGCTGGCCAGACGTGGGCTGCTCAATGCCAGCCAGCTCAACGCCCTGCCGGATGGTGAAGAAGTGGCCGGTTGCGGTATTGTCACTGTGCGCCAGCAGCCGCAAACCGCCAACGGAACTATTTTTGTGACGATTGAGGATGAAACCGGCCCGGTCAATGTGATTGTCTGGAAGTCATTGCGTGAAAGCCAGCGCGCCGAGGTGCTGCACGCCCGGCTGCTGGCCGTTCACGGCACCTGGCAGCGAAGTGAAGAAAATGGTGCCGCCAAAGGGTATGGCGCCGTACGCAATCTGGTCGCCAGGCGCCTGGAAGACCTCACGCCGCTTCTCGGTCGGCTGGGCACCAGCAGCCGCGACTTTCATTGATCTGCGTGTCTTGCGCGAACTTTTGTAACCGGCCTGTATCAACCTGATGCGCCCTGAAGTCTCTTCCGCTATTCTTCAGGCATACACCGCTTACTCTCCTAACTCACATTCAAAACAACATGAACTTCAGGATTTTTTCTGCGCTCCTGCTGGCCACCAGCTTTTTGATTGCTGGCTGCAACAATTCGTCCAGCACGCCACCGGCCAAGACCACCACGGCGCTGCTGTCCGTCGAGGCGATTGAGGCCGGCACCAAAGGCTTTACCGTCGGCTCACCGATGAGCACGCGCACGGTCTATGTGTTTTTTGATGCCCAGTGCCCGCATTGCAGTGCGCTCTGGTATGCCGCCAAACCGTTGAAGTCACAGGCCAAATTTGTCTGGATTCCTGTCGGCATTCTCAATGCGGCCAGTACCTCGCAGGGCGCGACCATTCTGGCGTCCTCCGACCCGGCTGCAGCGATGGATGCGCATGAGGCGTCCATGATGTCCAAGGGCGGCGGCATCAGCGCCAGCAGCGATACCGATGCACAAAAAGACGCCATCAAAAAGAACACCGAACTCATGACCAGCTTCGGCTTTGCATCGATCCCGAGCATCGTGGCCAAACACGCGCAGACCGGCGAGCTGGTCAGGCAGGAAGGCGCCATGCCGACGGCGGCGCTCGCCAGTTTCCTGGGCTTGCAGGTACCCGCCCAGTAAGTTTCTGAATCAGTTGAATCGGGCGAGTCAGGCCTTGCCCGGCGATAAAACGCCAGCGAACCGGCCAGCGCCAGCCGCACGCCACCGCAAATCCTGGCCATCCAGCCTGCCTGGCATTGAGCGCCTGAGGCCATAGCGCCTGCCTCTGGTCAGCGCCAGCAGCAGGGTGGTGGCAGGCATGGGCGACTTCGGGGCTTGATGGCGTCTCAACGGCCTGTTGCGCGCAGCTTGCAATACTGTTGGCTACAGGGCAAAACCACCCTGTATGTACGTTATCGCACATATAAAACGGTCCAAACTACATATACTGGCGGGCTTGATCAAACACGCCTGTTCACAGCTATCCCTAGAAGCCCATCTGCCAAAAATTTCATGATGGCCAGTTCCCCCAAAGAAAAAACCACCCCCCGCCAAAACCACCTGCTTGCGGCCTTGCACGACAGCGAGTGGCAGCGCTGGTTGCCGCTGCTTGAATGGGTGGACATGCCGCTCGGGCATGTACTTTATGAATCCGGCAAGACACTCAGCCATGTGTACTTTCCGACGACGTCCATCGTGTCGCTGCTCTATGTGATGGAGAACGGCGCCTCGGCCGAAATAGCCGTGGTGGGCAATGAGGGCCTTGTGGGTGTGTCGCTGTTCATGGGGGGCGGCTCTACGCCAAGCCGCGCTGTTGTGCAGAGCGCAGGGCAGGGCTTTCGCCTCAGTGCCGAAGCGATGAAGAAAGAGTTTGACCGCGCCGGTCCGGTGCTGCATCTGCTGCTTCGTTACACCCAGGCGCTCATCACGCAGATGGCGCAGACTGCGGTTTGTAACCGCCACCATTCTCTTGACCAGCAGTTGTGCCGCTGGCTGCTGCTCAGCCTGGACCGCCTGTCCGGGAACGAGCTCGTCATGACCCAGGAGCTGATTGCCAACATGCTGGGCGTGCGCCGTGAAGGTGTGACTGAAGGTGCGCTCAAGCTGCAGGAAGCAGGCCTGATCAGCTACAAGCGTGGACGCATCACTGTCCTTGATCGGCCCCGGCTGGAACAACGTACCTGCGAGTGTTATGCCGTCGTCAAAAAAGAATACGACCGCCTGCTGCCAGAAAAGCCGGCCGCCGTGTAAAGGCTGCACTCGTAAAAATTCTCTTTCGACGTCTGTGTGCTGCAGAACAGTCACATTGCCATCCTTGCTATAGACTCAGGCATCGATCAAGACTGCCATTCACAGCAGCAGGGCCGTGGCTCATCCTCTCATCCTGAGGGACAGCAGCACACCAGAGAGCTTCCATGACTTCCGCCGAAAACCATCTGATCGCGCTTTTGCCGCGCAAGGACCGCACACGCCTGCTCGCGCTGTGTGAACCCGTTGACCTTGTCCTTGCAGAGGTGCTGTCCGACCCCGGCGAGCCGACACGTTATGTTTATTTTCCGACCCACGGATTTATTTCACTGATTGCCATGGTCAAGGGAAGTCCCGGCGTGGAAGTCGGCATGGTCGGCCGCGAAGGCATGCTGGGCGTGCAACTGGCGCTGGGCGTGACGGCTGCACCGCTGCATGCGCTGGTTCAGGGTGCCGGCACGGCGTGGCGCATAAGCACACGCGCCTTCAAGAAAGAACTGGCCTTGAGCCCTGCGCTGCAGACCGGCATGCACCGCTACCTTTATGTGTTGATGGCGCAGCTGGCCGAATCAACGGCCTGCGCGCGCTTTCACCAGATCGGTCCGCGCTTGGCGCGCTGGCTGCTGATGAGCCAGGATCGCTCGCAGGCGGCAAGCTTTGATGTGACGCAGGAGTTTCTGGCCTACATGCTGGGCGTGCGGCGGGTCGGTATTACTGCGGCGGCCGGGGCCATGCAACGCTCAGGCCTGATTGAGTACAGCCGCGGCCGCCTGACAGTGCTTGATCGCACCGGGCTGGAGGACGCTGCCTGCGGATGTTACGCAGCCGACCGCAAGGCTTACGCCGAACTGCTGTGAACGCTTGCTGCCCGCACCGCGGCTGACAGCTGTGTCGGCATGGTATCCGTGGCGTCTTCGCTATCCTGCTGCATGGCCATCTCCAGCAGTTTGCTGTAGTTGTCCATTTTTTTGTACAACAGGCGCACTTCCAGCATGTTGTGGATGCGCGTTTTGACTTCGAGCAGGTCAAAGGGCTTGCTGATGAAGTCTTTGGCGCCGCTCTGCAGGGCGCGCAGTTTGTGCCTGGGCTCTGCAGTGAGGACTATCACGGGCAAATAGTCGTCGGCACCCGCTTCCTTGAGTTTTTCCATCACCTCAAAACCGTCCATGCCCGGCATGTTCAGGTCCAGCAGTATCACGTCGTATTTATGCTCTGCATGCAGCGGGCCGACCATGAAGGGGTCCATGGTGGAGGTGATGTTGGTGTAGCCGGTATCGCGCAGCAACTGGTCCAGCAACTGGACGTTGACCGCCCGGTCATCGACGATCAGGATACCGGCATTGAGGATGGCGAATTCGGCAATCATGCTGCTTTTTCCTTGGCGAACTTGAGTGTCATGTCCAGCGTTTCCATGAATTCATTGATCTTGATGGGTTTGGTGAGGTAACGGAAGAAACCGGCTTCCAGGCCTTTTTCGATATCGCGCGGCATGGCGTTGGCGCTCAGTGCGACCACGGGTATGTGCGAGGTCTGCGGGTCCTCGGAAAGTATCTTCAGTGCCGTGATGCCGCTGATGCCTGGCAGGTTGATGTCCATGAGGATGAAGTCCGGCCTGGATGCTTTTGCAATCGTAATGCCGCTGATGCCGTCGCGTGCGGAGAGCAGGCGCAGGTCAGGGCGCCGGGCGATCAGGTCTTCCACCAGCATCAGGTTGGCGGGGTTGTCTTCGACATAAAGCACGGTGCGCGTCTGTGCGGCCAGGGCTGGCTGTGGCCTTGAAGCCAGCTCCAGATCAATCAGCTCTGCCGAAGGCTGCCTGTCGGCGGTGATGTTCATCTCGATCCAGAACGTGCTGCCCTTGCCGGGCGTGCTTTCGACCCCGATGGCGCCACCCATCAGCTCGACCAGCCTTTTGGTCATGACCAGGCCAATGCCCGTGCCCTGTTCCGCGTTGGCCTGTTGCCCGAGCCGGTTGAAGGGCTGGAATAACTGGTCGATCTGCTCCGGCGCCAGACCCGCGCCTGTGTCTTCCACGCTGATGCGGACACGCGAAGTGCCGGTGTCAAGGCACTGGAGCAGCACCGAGCCGCGCTCGGTGTTGTACTTGATGGCGTTGGACAGCAGGTTGATCAGCACCTGCTTGAGCCGGGTACGGTCTGCCTTGACGAAAACCGGCTGGCTGAATTTTGGAAAGCTGACGCTGATGCCGCGCTTGTCGGCCTGCGACTCGATCATGGTTTCACACTCGTGCATGACTTCGGCCAGCGAGACCGGTTCGAGCGATAGCGAGAGTTTTCCAGACTCGATCAGCGCCAGGTCCAGAATTTCATTGATCAGGTCCAGCAGGTACCAGCCGGCCTGCAGGATCTGGTCGACGCTGCGTTTTTGCGAGGGCGTGGGTTGCGGCGTGCCGGACTCGATGAGCTGGGCAAAGCCAAGGATGGCGCTGAGCGGCGTGCGCAGCTCATGGCTCATGCTGGACAGAAAATCCGACTTGGCAAGGTTGGCTTTTTCGGCCACGGCCATGGCGTCTTTCAGTGCCAGCTCCACCTGCTTTCGCACCGAATTGTCAGTGCCTATCAGCAGGTAGCCGATGATGGTGCCGAAGTCGTCGCGCAGGGCGGTGATCGAGATGATGCAGGGAAAGCGGCTGCCATCCTTGCGGATGTAGGTCAGCTCATAAATGTCTTCGATGCCGCGCGATGCCTTGAAGGCCAGCGCCTCAAAACCGGGCGTGATGGTGGTGCCCAGCTCCAGGCTCAGCGCCTGGGCCCGTGCCATCACTTCTTCGGGGTCATGGATGTCGCTGGGATTGATCTTGTTGACGACTTCGGCCGCCATGTAACCCAGCATGCGCTCGGCACCGACGTTGAAGAGCTGGATGATGCCCTTTTCGTCGGTGGCGATGATGGAGAAGTTTTCGCTGGTGAGAATCGCCGTCTGGAGGGCGCCTGTCTTGAGCAGGGCCTCCTGGCGCCTGAATTCGATGCCGTCGGCCCTGGCGGCCTCATCGGGTGCGCCTGGCTTGGTCTCTGTGATGGACATGAAGCATTTCTGAAAGTCGCAATCACGCAAAGACTGCCTCGCATATTAGCCTGTTCAGGGGCCTGTGTCTGTATGCCACCGCACACAAGCCACACACAAGACCCAAATGGCAGCCTGGCGGTCAGACCTTCAGAACAGCACCCGGCTGCGAATCGTACCCGGCACGTCGTGCAGTTTCGACAAGGCGATGTCAGAGTTTGTGGCATCGATATCGATCACCACATAACCCACGGCCTCGTTGGTCTGCAGGTACTGCGAGGCGATGTTGATGTTGTTGGCGGCAAAGACCTTGTTGATCTCGGACATCACGCCCGGCACGTTCTTGTGGATGTGCAGCAGGCGGTGCTTGCCGGGGTGGGCGGGCAGGGCGACTTCGGGGAAGTTGACCGATGAAGTCGAGGTGCCGTTGTCGCTGTACTTGACCAGCTTTTCCGCGACCTCGATGCCGATGTTCTCCTGCGCCTCGACGGTGGAGCCGCCAACGTGCGGCGTGAGGATGACGTTGTCCAGCCCGCGCAATGGCGACTCGAAGGTGTCCTTGTTGCTTTTGGGCTCGACCGGGAACACGTCAATCGCTGCGCCCAGCAGCTTTCTGGCGCGCAGGGCCTCGGCCAGCGGTTCGATCTCGACCACGGTGCCGCGTGAGGCGTTGATGAAAACCGCGCCTGCCTTCATGGCGTCTATCTGCTCCTTGCCGATCATCCACTGCGTGGCCCGGGTTTCCGGCACGTGCAGGCTGACGATGTCTGCCTGCGCCAGCAAATCGTTGAGTACCGGGATCTGCCGCGCATTGCCCAGCGCCAGCTTGGTCACCACATCAAAAAACACCACATGCATGCCCAGCGCCTCGGCCAGCACCGACAGCTGCGTGCCGATGGAGCCGTAACCGACGATGCCCAGCGTCTTGCCGCGAATCTCGAAGGCGTTGTCGGCCGTCTTGAGCCAGCCGCCGCGGTGCGCAACAGCGCTTTTCTCGGGCACGCCGCGCAGCAGCAAGATCGCCTCTGCCAGCACCAGTTCAGCCACCGAGCGGGTGTTGGAAAACGGCGCGTTGAAGACGGCGATGCCGCGTTCGCGGGCCGCATTCAGGTCGACCTGGTTGGTGCCTATGCAAAAGCAGCCAACGGCAACCAGCTTTGAGGCGTGCGCAAACACATCGGCCGTCAGCTGGGTGCGGGAGCGGATGCCGACAAAGTGCGCGTCGGCGATTTTGGCTTTCAGTTCATCGCCTTCAAGCGCGCCGGTCAGCGCCTCAATCTGGGTATAGCCGGCCGCCTTGAGTACCTTGACGGCAGAGGGGTGAATGCCTTCAAGCAGCAGGAATTTGATCTGGGCTTTGTCGAGCGATGTTTTTGGCATGAATCTGTCTGGAGTTGTCAGGTTGTTGGCAGCCTGCCGGCGGCCGGAAATATCGGAGGGATATGCAGGATCAATCAACTGCAAGTATGAAGCAAACTTTTCCGGGGACCGACCGCAGGGCTGGTTTGACCATGCCAGGAAAAGCTTAATCGAAGAATTTAACGTATACATTAATAATTTAAGGTATACGGCAAAAATTTAACGTGTACGTTAAGTTACTCTTTTTAAGTCACCGATGAGGCCGAAAAATCGCCTGAAATGCCCCAAAAAGCCCATTTTTACCCATCAAATCGGCATAAAATCCAATAGATACGGGCGTGAGCAGCTATATATTCAATAGCATCTGGCTCGCATCGTTTTCGGGTGCTTCGCAGCTCGCTGCGCTGCCGACTGTCAACCAACCGCCCGTCAGCACCCGCGCCGTCAGCCCGCCGTGACCACGCATGGCGTTGTAGCCGCCGGGACCGAGCAGCTCTTCCATCCGGGAGCAGGGCTCGCAGGGTCCGGTGATCTCCAGCGTCACATCCCCTATGCGCAGCACCAGCGGCTGGTCGCGGAAGAGGCTTTTGGCGGCCAGCAGATTGATGCCCGACACCAGCAGGTTGCGGCGCAGGCTGGCGGGATCGATCTGGCCACGCCCGGCGAGTGCGGCGATGACCGGCAGGTGCTCTGCCTGGATCAGCGTGACCTGACGTTTGCCGCCGCCGCGCGCCGCGCTGGCTGTACCGGTGGCGGCTGTCCTGTCACCCTGCAAGCCAAGACCGGCCAGCGCTGCTGCCGAGGCGGCAGTAATGACAGGCACCCGCCGGGCTGGGCGCAGGTAAATCGCTTCCAGCCTGCCAGCGCGCGGAAATTGCCGGGTCAGTGACCGCAGGTCACCCGGCGCCTTGAGCTGCATCATTCCAGGATTTGCCCCGTGGTTGGGTAGCGCCGGGTCAGGATTTGCTCGTTGGTCAGTTCGGGGCCCTGCCACACAACCACGCTGGAGGCGCCTGTGCCGCTGGCCATTTCCCTGAACGCACGGATTTCGACCTGGGTGAAACCACCGGCAGGCTCACCGGCCAGGTGCAGCACCACACGGTGGGCCAGCCTGAAGCGGCTGCGCTTGTTGAGCTTGCGGATAAACGCCTTGAGCACCTGCTCGCCAGTGGTGAAGTCGGACACCATGGAGCGGGGGTGGGCAAACGGGTTGATGACAACGGCCGTCTTGGAAGACTTGTGCAGCGCAGCTTTTTCACCGATGTCCAGGATTCGCGGATTCGGGCCGCGGCTGAGGGCTATTTCAGGGATTTCCGAGATGGACAAGCCGGTTTTGACGTTACGCACCGAAAGTTTGAAGGGGGAAAGGCGGATGTACAGAGGCGCTGCGAAAAGATCAAACATGAATGAGGCAAAGGCCGATGAGCTACATAAAGGAAGTTTTAAACGTGCGCCAGGTGCGCCGTCCCCACAGCTTTACACGGTTCCTGAACTCTTGCAACCTTTGCCACGGGGCAGAACGCCGCAGTTGCGACAGCTTGCGGTCTTTCCACGTCTTCCATGGCAGGTAGAGACGCGCAAACCACTTTATTTGCAGCAGCGCAGGCTCGGTCAGCTGAAAAAGCCGGGCGGCGACCGCCGTGCCCGACAGCTTGGCCATGACAACCAGGGTGCAGCCGCTCGCGATGTGGCCTTCAGCAAAAAGATAGAGCGCAAACAGCTTGATGGGCAACAGCGCCAGTACCGGCACGCCAAAGGCCAGCAAGGCGCCCCAGGGTGGCAGGGAACGTATCCAGCGCTCGGCAGCACCCCAGCCCGGGTGCCTGCCCAGCGCAGCAAAACACCGTGCCAGCGGCTCCCAGCCCCATTCCTCAAACAGCAGTATGAAAAGAATCGGTGCCAGCAGCAGCCAGCGAAGTATGTTTTTGAGTGGCTTCAACAGCGCCCTTGAATGCCGCCGGGAGGCGTCATCGTTGCAGTTTAGCCAGCCGTTTGCGTTTGCGATTAGGCCAGTCTTAAGCCATAGCGGTTAGCGGGCCTAATCGACCTTCGCACCCGACTGCCTGATGACGGTTGCCCATTTGACGGTCTCGGTTTTCATGAGCTGGCCGAGTTGCTCGGGTGTGCTGGTGAGGGGCTCCAGCGCGGCGGCGGCAAAGCGCTCGCGGGTTTCGGGCAGGCGCAGCACAGCTGTGATCTCGGTGTTCAGCCTTGTCACGATGGCTGGGGGCGTGCCTGCCGGGGCCAGGATGGCGAACCAGCCTGAGGCGTCGTAGCCCGGCACGCCGCTTTCGGCCAGTGTGGGCATGTCGGGCGCCAGGCTTGAGCGCTCCTTGCCCATGACACCAATGACCTTGAGCCGGCCCGACTTGAGCTGCGGCTGGATGGAGGCAATGTCTGCAATCGCCAGCGATGTCTCGCCCGACATCACGGCCAGTACCGCAGGCGCACTGCCGCGGTAAGGCACGTGCAGGATGTAGCTGCCCGTCATCGACTTGAGGAGCTCGCCCGATAAATGCATGGCGGTGCCGCTGCCGCCGGATGCATAGCTGAGCTTGCCGACCTGGGCCTTGGCCAGGGCCACCAGTTCTTTGGCGTTGCTGGCGGGCAGTGACGGGTTGGCCACCAGCACAAAAGGGCTGGTGCCAAACAGCGTGATGGGTGCAAAGTCTCGAGATGGGTTGTAGGCCAGGTTGGGGTAGAGCGTCGGGTTGGCCGTGAGCCCGCCCGCCGATGCGAGAACGATGGTGTAGCCGTCGGCAGGTGCCTTGGCGACAAGGTCCAGGCCCAGGCCGCCACCAGCGCCGGGGCGGTTGTCGATCACCACGGGCTGGCCCAGACGTTCGGCCAGTTTGGGCGCCACGATGCGCGCTGCGGCATCGCTGCTGCCGCCGGCGGGGAAGGTCACCACCAGGCGAATCGGTTTGGTCGGCCACGGTGCCGCGGTTTGCGCCTGGGCAAGGCTGGCAATACAGGCCAGGCCGAGCAGGGTGAGGGCGCGTCGGATGGTGCTGGATGCGTTCATGGTGTTTCGGCCTTTACAGCTTGAACAGCGTTTCAGCATTGGTCTGGAAAAACATCTTTTTGTGTTCGTCGCTCAGGGGCAGGTTGTCCATGGCGGTGACTTCTTCGGCCACGTACTGGTAAGGGTAGTCCATCGCGTAGAGCACGCGGTCGTGGCCCATGAGCTTTTGCACGTAGCTGATGGGCGGCTCCCAGGCCATGCCGCTGTTGGTGTAATAAAAATTCTCGCGCAGGTAGTCGCTGGGTTTTTTCAGGAGCGGCTTGACGCCTTCGCTGCGGTTGGCGCGCACGATGCCGGCGTGCATGAAGTCGATGCGGTACAGCCAGTAGGGCAGGCCCTCGCCCAGATGGCCCAGCACGATGCGCAGCCTGGGGAAGCGGTCAAACACGCCGCTCAAAATCAGGCGCAGGGCGTGCAGGCCGGTTTCAGCGGCAAAACCGTAGATGGCGGCATCCAGGCAGCGTGACAAGAACGGCTCGATCATCTGTGGCGAGGGCGTGTTCGGGTGAATGTAGACGGGCACGTCGAGCGCCTCGGCGGCGGCAAAAATGTCCCAGAACTTTTCGTCATCCATGTATTCGCCCTGGGTGTGCGAATTGATGACGACACCTTTCAGCCCGAGCTTCTGCACGGCGCGTTCGAGCTCTTTGGCGGCTGCCTGGGGTGCCTGCGGCGCAACGGCTGCCAGGCCGGCAAAACGTGAGGGGTGCTGGCGTATGGTCGCGGCCAGCTGGTCGTTGGTTGAAATCGCCAGTGCAGTGGCCGTGGCGGCGTCGAACACCTGCACACCGGGGGACGTGAGCAGCAGCAACTGCATGTCAATGCCGGCGGCGTCCATGTCCGAGAGGCGGCGCTCGCCCATGTTCTGGATGCGGTCGAACAGGTCGCGGGCACGCGGCGCCTGGCTCTGGCCAAAAAAACCCCAGAGGCTGTAGAAGCCCGGGTCGTTGATGGATTTTGTTTCCAGGATCTTCACGTACATCTGCATCATTTCCGGCGTGGCCCAGCCTTCTTCGGTGGCGATGCGTTTGTAGGGGCGTGGCGCCGGTGTAAGGGTGCTCATGGTCTTGTCTCCTGCTGTTTTGATTCGGTCAGCCTGTCTGGCTTTGGCTTGATTGGAGGGCATCGATATTCGTTTGTAAATCGAAAAATTGTGGAGTATTTATAATTTTTATTCATGAATACCGCTTTCTCGCCCACCATCAAGCAGCTGCGAGCTTTTCTGGCGGTGTACCGCCTGCGCAAACTGGGCGCGGCGGCGGTGCAGCTGTTTGTCACGCAGTCCGCCATCAGCGTGCTGATACGCCAGCTTGAGGAAGGCCTGCAGGCCCGCCTGTTCGACCGCACAACGCGTTCGCTGCAGCCAACCCAGGCGGCGCATGACGCTGCCGTGGTGGCAGAGCGCATCCTGCGTGATGTGGATTCGCTGGGTGCAGCCTTCGGCGACCTGACGGTGCTGCGCCGCGGCCGCGTGTGTTTTGCCATCACGCCCACGCTGGCCAGCATTTTGTTGCCGGAGGCGATTCGCCGTTTCACGGCCTTGCACCCGGAGGTGCAGTTGGTGGTGGACGACTGCGCACCCGAGCAGTTTTCAGCTCGCGTGCTGGGTGACCATGTGGACTTCGGCATCGGCACTCCGGAGCGGGCCGGCGGTGAACTGGAACTGCAAACGCTGATGCGCGACCAGTTGTGCCTGGTGTGCCTGCCCCACCACCCGCTGGCCAGCATCAAAAACCTGCGCTGGCGTGACCTTGAAGGCTACCGCGTGATCGCTGGTCGCCCCGGTTACGGTGTGCGCCAGCTGGTCGATGTGGCGGCAGCCAATGCAGGCATCACGCTGCAGGTGGTCAATGAAATTTCGTTTCTGTCCACCGGGCTCTGGATGACGGCCAGTGGCATGGCGCCGTCCATCATGCCCTCGGCTTACGCCACGTTTTCACAGTACGCCTACACCAGGGAGCTGGTTGTCCGGCGGCTGGGCATGCCCAAGGTGTCGCGCGACATTTTTGTGGTGACAAAAAAGGGCCGCTCCCTGTCGTCGGCCTGCCAGAGTTTTCTGGATGTTCTGCGTCTGGCGCTGAAACAAGGCGCGCCAGCCGGTTTGGCAACCTAACTCGCGCATTGCAGGCTGACGGCCTGAAGCGTTTTGCCGGATGGGGTGTCAAACACCACCAGATTGACCTGGCGCTGGTGGCCCGGCGTGGCCGCGATGCTGCGGAAAGCCAGTTTTTGCGGTATGGCATCGGCGGTTTTGTAGTCGCCGGCCTGCGTGTACTGGCGCACGACAAAGTCATGCTTGAGGAATTCGCCCTTGTTCTCGCCGGCCTGCACTTTCGAGTTGTGACCGTGCTCGGTGACCGTCCAGTAAGCGGACCATGAAGGCGACAGCGCCAGCGCGCTGACCGGCGTGACGCTGGCCTCAAACTGGTCCTTGCCCAGCTGCCTGAGTGCGATGCTGGCACGCGCAGGTTCTTTCGCTGAAGGCTGGCTGCCCCAGTTGGGCCAGTCCTTGCCATTGAGTACCGCTTGCGGCGTGTAGACGCTGCGCAGATTGTTCTTCATGGCGGCTTCACGCTGGCGGTTGGTGTAAGCCGGTGCGGCAAAGCGGTCTACCCAGCCGATGTAGTCCCAGTAACCCACATGAAAGGCCTGAACCACCACGCCCTTGTCTTTAAGCGTCGAAGCCCATTTGTCTGCCGGCGGGCAGGAACTGCAGCCTTCCGAGGTGTAGAGCTCGACGACCGGTGTGGTTGTCGGGCCGGACGTCACGCTGCACTGGCCCTGGGCAAATGCGCTGCTGGTGGCCGCCAGCAGGGTGATGGCGGAAGTGATACGGGATAAAGATGCTCGTGAAGCGGACATGAGGGCCATAAAAAAATCTCCTGGATGCGGTTTGGTCGCAGTCCCTGGAGATTTCTTACAGGCCTTTATGAGGGGCCAGACGCTGCCAGCAGGCTTAGTGAGCGTGCAGGCTGCCGTCGGCGCGTTGCAGCCGGTCTTCAAGCTGGCCCATATAAGCGGCAGTGGCGTTGTCGGATTGCTCGACCCGGTTGATCAGGGCGGCCTGGGTTTGCGCCAGCCGTTCTGCCAGCACTGTGTTGTTGGCCGCTTCGCGGTGCAGGGCGGCGTTGGACTGGGCTTCAATAAAGTTGCGCAGTTCGGTGAATCTTGAAGCCTCTGCCTTGTCGGCCAGCTCCCGCTGCACAGCCAGCTCGCGGGCGTATTTGCGGGTTTCAATCAGGTTGACGCTTTGCATGTAGACCGTACTGGCGAGAAAAGCCACGGTGGCAATCACCAGCAGGAGAAGCATGACCATGCCCAGCGGAACCCTGACGGTGGTAAAGCCAAGGCTGAGCACACTGGAACGGGTGAATTCATCGACGTTGAGGGCTGCAAAGCCTGCCACCAAAGCGATGGCGACGATCAGAATGATGGTTCTTGCGCGCATTTTTCAGACTCCTTGAAAACGGTTTTTGTACAGTCCCGAGTGTCATCTGGAGGCCTCAATTTGCCTGTGGGACAATGCCCCCGCGCAACGTCAGGTTGCATCAGACCCCCCCTAATTTCAGAAGAGAGCATGCAAAAAATCATTCGTCAGATCGCGGCAGAAATCAAGGTCAGGGAAGACCAGGTCAGGACAGCCGTTGAGTTGCTCGACGGCGGCGCCACAGTGCCGTTTATCGCCCGTTACCGCAAGGAGGCCACAGGCGGCCTTGACGACATCCAGCTGCGTGAACTTGAATACCGGCTGGGTTACCTGCGCGAGCTCGAAGAACGTCGCGAAGCCGTCCTCAAAAGCATCGAAGAGCAGGGCAAACTGACACCGGAACTGCGTGCTGCGATCGAGTTTGCAGCGACCAAGCAGGACCTCGAAGATCTCTACCTGCCGTACAAACCCCGGCGTCGCACCAAGGGCCAGATCGCACGTGAAGCCGGCATTGAGCCCCTGGCCGACAAACTGTTTGCCGATCCATCGCTGGTGCCGGCTGATGAAGCGGTTGCCTTCGTCAAGCCTGAAAAGAACGAGTCTGGCGATGACTTCACGACTGTGCAGGCTGTGCTGGACGGCGTGCGCGACATCCTGAGTGAGCGCTGGGCCGAAGATGCCTCGCTGGTGCAGTCGCTGCGCAACTGGTTGTGGAGCGACGGGCTGCTGTCGTCCAAACTTGTCGCTGGCAAGGACGAGAACAACGCAGACAACGCCAAGTTTCGTGATTACTTTGACTATGACGAGCCGATTGGCCGCGTGCCATCGCATCGCGCACTGGCCGTCTTTCGTGGTCGCACCCTTGAGATACTGGATGCCAAGCTGATCTTGCCCGAACCTCCAGAACCCGGCCAACCCAGCATTGCGGAGGGCAAGATCGCGCTGCATCTTGGCTGGAGCCATAAAGCCAGGCCGTCTGATGACCTGATTCGTAAATCCGTTGCCTGGACATGGCGCGTCAAGCTCAGCCTGTCGCTGGAGCGTGACCTGTTCACCCGCCTGCGTGAAGAAGCCGAGAAGGTCGCCATCAAGGTCTTTGCAGATAACTTGCGTGATTTGCTGCTGGCCGCACCTGCCGGGCCGCGTGTTGTGATGGGCCTGGACCCCGGCATTCGTACGGGCGTCAAGGTGGCCGTTGTCGACAGCACCGGCAAGCTTGTCGAGACCGCCACGGTCTACCCGCATGAGCCGCGCCGCGATTGGGATGGCTCGCTGCACACGCTGGGCAAGCTCTGTGAAAAGCACGGCGTCAACCTGATTGCCATCGGCAACGGCACAGCCAGCCGCGAAACCGACAAGCTCGCGGCTGACCTGATGAAAAAGATCGACGGCATGCAAAGGGTGGTGGTCAGTGAAGCGGGCGCATCGGTTTATTCAGCCAGCGAATTCGCATCGCAGGAAATGCCCGATGTGGACGTCAGCCTGCGCGGCGCAGCCAGCATTGCCCGCCGCCTGCAGGACCCGCTGGCCGAGCTGGTCAAGATTGACCCGAAATCGATTGGCGTGGGCCAGTACCAGCACGATGTGAACCAGAGCGATCTGGCGCGCAGCCTCGATACCGTCGTTGAGGATTGCGTGAACAGCGTGGGCGTGGACCTGAACACGGCCAGCGTGCCCTTGCTGGCGCGCGTCTCCGGCCTGAGCCAGACGGTGGCGAAGTCGGTGGTGCGCTGGCGTGATGCGAACGGCGCATTTGCGTCGCGTGCCGATCTGCTGAAGGTGACCGGACTCGGTGCCAAGACTTTTGAGCAAAGCGCCGGCTTTTTGCGTTTGCGCGGCGGCACCAATCCGCTGGACATGACCGGCGTGCACCCGGAAACCTATCCTGTGGTGGAGCAGATCATGGCCACAACCGGCAAACCGGTGGCTGAGCTGATGGGCCGTTCTGACATGCTCAAAACCTTGAAGCCCGAGCTTTTTGCCAACGAAAAATTTGGTGTGATCACAGTCAAGGACATCCTGACCGAGCTTGAAAAGCCGGGCCGTGACCCGCGCCCTGACTTCAAGGTGGCACGCTTCAATGACGGCGTCGAAGACATCAAGGACCTGAAGGACGGCATGGAGCTGGAAGGCACCGTGAGTAACGTCGCCGCCTTTGGCGCTTTCATCGACATTGGTGTTCACCAGGACGGGCTGGTGCATGTGAGCCAGTTGAGCCACAAGTTCACGACCGATGCGCGCGAAGTCGTCAAGACCGGTGACATCGTCAAGGTGCGGGTGACCGAGGTCGATGTGGCCCGCAAGCGCATTGGCCTGACCATGAAACTGGGCGAGGCACCGTCGAGGCGCGATGGGCCCCAGGGACACCGGGAGAACCGGTTTGAGGGTGCGCGCCAGGGGCAGAACAATCGCGGCCATTCATCGCAGCAGCCCGCCGACAGCGCCATGGCCTCGGCATTCGCCAAACTCCAGAACCTGCGCAAATGAGTGGGCAGGGCACCCGCAGCAATCTGGCGGGTGCCGCCCTGACCAATGATATGGCGAGGCAAGGGCGCATCTTTGGCTGGGACCTGCTGCGGGGCATTTGCGCATTGCTGGTCGCAACCTACCACCTGCTGTACTGGACTGACCTCGCAAAGCTGCATGTCTTTGGCAGCTATGGCGTGTACCTCTTCTTTGTGCTTTCGGGCGCCAGCATGGCCTACACCTACGCCGGCCGGTTTGAGTCGGGCGGCTTTCGTTATGGCGAGTTCCTGTTTGTGCGCTTCTGGCGTCTCGCGCCGCTCTATGTGTTGCTGATGCTGGCCGTGCTGCCTGCCATGGGTATCTGGTATGGGCCACCGGGCCGCCTGCTGCAGGTGATGTTCCTCAATGCCAGCATGCTGATGGGCCTGTATAACCCGTCGGGTTTTGCGCTCCTGACGGGCGGCTGGTCTCTGGGGGTAGAGGCTGTGTTCTATCTGCTGTTTCCGCTTGTGTTGTGGGCACTGACGTCATGGCGGTCCATGCTGGTGTTTTTCGTGCTCTGTGTGCTGCTGCAGGTGTGGTGGATTTCACGTACTCTGGGCGCTGCAGACATGCCTGTCGCCGAGCAATATCTCCTGTATCACAACGCGCCCTCATTCGCGGCCTACTTTGTGGGCGGCTGCATTCTCGGGCATCTGGCACGCAGCGGGCTGATTCGTCAGGTGCTGCCATCCGTCGGCGGACTGGTGATTTTGCTGGCGGGCTTTGCGTTGATGCTGGCGGTCAATCCAGTCCAGGGCACCGCCGAATTGACGGGCTGGCGGGGATGGATGCTGGCCCCGCTATGCCTGGCGATGGTGGTTGTGGCGTCCATGCTTCGCCTGGCTGGGCACTATAAAAACGTCACGCAGCACCTGGGTGACGCCACTTACGGTGTTTACCTGATTCATCCGGTGCTGTATTTCTACGTGGTGCCTGCATTTGGCCTTGATGGTCTTAAAACCGGTTCATCGGGTGGCCGCCTGTTGCTGGTCCTTGCCATACTGCTGGCATCTTTTATGCTGGCGCTGATCAGCGAACGCCTGTTTGAGCAGCCCGTGCGGCGCTGGAGCAAGTCTTTGCTGGCTGCATGGCGTGGTGAAAGCATTCAAAAGCCTGCCCAGTCCGTCGATAAAACATGAAAGCGCTGCAAATCTACGCTGGTCCCAAAGCACGGACGCATATTGAAAAGAATGGCTTGTTGCCTGGGCACGTTGGTGTTGTACCTGGCGCAGCGGGTGGTCCCAAGGGGCTGATCCTCGGGCCGCTGGATCGCTTTATCTTCGGTGACTGGCTGGCACAAAGCAGTCACCACGTGCATTTGGTGGGCGCCTCTATTGGCGCCTGGCGCATGGCGACGGCCTGCCTGAATGACCCGGTGGCGGCCTTTCACAGGCTTGAGCATGACTACATTCACCAGCACTATGAATTGAAGCCCGGCCAGAAGCGGCCGACGGCAGATTTTGTGAGCCAGCAGTTCGGTGAAAGCCTGAAGAGCTTTTACGGTGGCAGGGTGCAGGAGGTGTTGTCGCATCCGCGATTCCGGCTGCACATCTTGACGTCGCGCGGCCGGCACATGCTGGGGCGTGAGCACAGGGTGGCTACGCCACTCGGTTACCTTGGTGCCTTCCTGGCCAACGGCCTGCACCGCAAGGCGATGGGTGCCTGGCTTGAGCGCGTGGTGTTTTCCACACCCGAAACGCCTCTGCCTTTTTTGACGGGGGACTATCGCACGCGGCAGGTGACGCTGGACGAGTCCAACTTCAACCCGGCCCTTCAGGCGAGTTGCTCCATCCCCTTTGTCCTGCGCTCAGTGCACAACATTCCCGGGGCACCCCCTGGGGCTTACTGGGATGGTGGCATCACCGATTACCACCTGCATCTCAACTACGCTGCCGGCCTTGCATCTGGCGCCACCCCGGGCGAGGCCGGTCTCGTGCTGTATCCCCACTTTCAGAAGGGCGTCGTACCGGGCTGGCTCGACAAGGGCTTCAAATGGCGGCACAAGGCGACCCATTTCCTCGATAACATGGTGTTGCTCGCGCCAGACCCGGCGTGGGTGGCGACGCTGCCTAATCGCAAGTTACCCGACCGTACCGATTTCGAGCGATACGGCACTGACCTGCAGGCGCGGGTCCAGGCCTGGCAGACTGCTGCGTACGCCAGCCGGCAACTTGCCGATGAGTTCAGCACCTGGCTTGAGGCACCTGATGTGAGGGGTGTTTTACCCCTGTAATACTGCTGGTCTGTGGGCTTTCAGGTACTAATTCGCAAATCGCCCGCTTAATTCCCTTGCGGGGAAAGGGCATGAGGCACCCGCTGGTAAAATTTTCAGTTACATCTACAACATACAACACGGCCAGCCCCGGCTCGACTACGAATTGCCTCATTCCATGACTGCAGCCCCGGACCTGTCCCTGCGCCTTTACGAGGCCATGTTGCGCATCCGGAGGACAGAGGAACGAATTGCAGAACGCTATGCCGACCAGCAGATGCGTTGCCCCACCCACCTCTGCATAGGCCAGGAAGCCATTGCTGCCGGAGTTTGTACGGCACTGGGCCCAAATGACACCGTTTTCAGCAATCACCGCGCCCATGGTCATTACCTCGCCAAAGGGGGTGACATGGGCCGCATGATTGCCGAGTTTTATGGCAAAAGCGATGGCTGCTGTGGCGGCCGCGGCGGCTCCATGCACCTGATCGACACATCTGTCGGATTTCTTGGCTCCACACCCATTGTGGGCGGTACGGTACCGCTGGCTGTGGGTGTGGGCTGGTCACACCGCCTGCAAAAGCAGCCGCTCGTGTCGGTTGCGTTTTTCGGTGATGGCTGCTTCGAGGAAGGTGTGGTGCACGAGTCGCTGAACTTTGCGGCCCTGCACAAGCTGCCCGTGGTGTTTGTCTGCGAGAACAATGAGTTTTCGGTCTACACCCACCTGAGCGAACGTCAGCCTGACAGGCCCATTCATGCGATTGCCGCCGCACATGGCTGGACGACCCATCATGGCGATGGCAACGATGCTTTGGCTGTGCATGCTGCGACTGAAGCTGCTGTCTCAAGGGCGCGCAATGGCGAGGGGCCGCAGTTTTTGCAGTTTTCTGTCTACCGCTGGCGCGAACATTGCGGGCCCAACTTTGATGACCAGCTTGCGTATCGTGATGTCGAGACCATTGACGCTGGCATGGCTGGGTGCCCCATCACCCGGATGCGTCAGGCGCTCGATGGGGTGTCCGAGCAGCAGCACGAAGCCATTGCGTCACGCATCGAAAGAGAAATCGATGCTGCATTTGAATTTGCGATGGCCAGCCCTGCACCGACTTACGAAGATTCCAGGAGCCACGTCTATGCAGCGTGATCCCCTGGTTCAGAAAATCAGCTACGCGCAGGCGCTGCACCAGGCGACTGACCAGGTCATGTCACGCGACGAGCGCGTGATCGTCATCGGTGAAGGCGTGCCTGACCCCAAGGCGATTTTTGGTACGACCGCCAACCTGCGTGAAACGCATGGCGCAGATCGGGTGTTTGACATGCCGTTATCCGAGAACGGACTGACAGGGGTCTGCATAGGCGCCGCTCTGGCCGGCATGCGACCGCTGATGATTCATCAGCGCATCGATTTCGCGATGCTGGCGATGGACCAGTTGATCAACAACGCCGCCAAGTGGCATTACATGTTCAACGGGCAGTCAACCGTGCCACTGGTCGTCCGCATGATTATTGGCCGCGGCTGGGGGCAGGGGCCTCAACATTCCCAGGGCCTGCAGTCGCTGTTTGCGCATATTCCGGGCCTGAAGGTGGCGATGCCCAGCAATCCTTATGACGCCAAAGGCATGCTGATTTCGGCGCTGGATGACAACAACCCGGTGATCTTTATCGAGCACCGCTGGGTCCATCACCTCGTTGATGATGTGCCTGCCGAAGAATACAAAGTCCCGCTGGGTAAAGCCAGGGTGTTGCAAGAGGGCAACAGGCTCACCATCGCGGGGTTTTCTTTCGCCATCGTCGAGGCGCTTCAGGTTGCGCGCCAAATGGCCAAATACGGCATTGATGTCGAGGTTGTGGACATGCGCAGTGCGCGTCCGCTGGATATCGAAACGCTGTCGAAATCTGTGCGCAAAACCGGGCATCTCATTGCGGTTGATGCCGGCTGGGCTTCCTGTGGACTGGCCTCGGAGCTGGTTGCTCTGATGGCCATGCATGAGTTTGCCAGTCTTAAAAAGGCGCCTGCCTGCCTGACTTATCCTGACCATCCTTCACCGACATCCACGCACATGACGGGCGGATATTTCCCTGGTCCAGGTGATTTGTTGGATACAGTGATGAAACAGCTGGATGCCCCACTGAAAGCTGACCAATTGGCCAGCCTGAAAGCAGCTGTTTCCCGCAGTGGCAACCTTGATGTGCCCAGCGCCAGTTTCACCGGCCCGTTTTGAATTTCGACATTTTCTGGAAGAGAGTTGACCATGAGTAAACCTACCCGCGAAACCAACCGATTCGGCAACGATGTGGTGACGTCCATCCCGAGCGATGCGGCGTTGGCGGACAAACCTGGTCACAAGCTGCGAACGTCGAACACCATCGTGGATCGCACGGTGGAAGTCGAGCAGCGCGAGGCACCTGCTTTAACGGCAGAGCAGCAGATCGACAGCACCCAGCTCAAAAAGCTGCAGGGTCAGGAAATCAAGTTCTACAAGGAGGCCGGCCAGGTGGGTGTGGTGCGCGTCGATCCGACGTGGAAGACCGACGACCAGATCCCCAATCTGTTTACAGGCCCGAGCTACCGGAACAAGCACGAGCGTTTTCGCTTTGATGGTCACAAGATGATGCATCATCTGGATCGCATCGCAGCCTGGCAGAAGGGCGAAAAGTTTGCCCCCATCCATATCGATATGGGTCTGACCAAGTTTTGCAACACGGCATGTCTTTACTGCTATGCCGTCGTCCAGAACATGACGCGTGGCACCATGATCGAACGTGACGCGCTGCTTCGTTATATCGAGGACTGCGGCAAGCTGGGTGTCCGCTCCATTGGCTTTATCGGCGATGGCGAACCTACATTGAATCCGGCTGTCTATGACGCCACGGTCCTGGCGCGCAAGTTGGGCGTGGACACTTCCATGGCGACCAACGGCCTGTTGTTTGACATGGACCGCGCGCATGACATGCTGCGTGACATGACCTGGATACGTTTTAACCTTTCCGCTGGAGAGCGTGACGGCTTTCAGCGTGTTCACCAATCCAAGGCCAGCAATTTCGACGAGCTTGTTGAAAAGATTCGCGCGCTGGTCAAGATCAAGAAAGACAACGGCTACAAGTGCACCATTGGTCTGCAAATGGTCCTGATCCCCGAGTGTTATGACCAGGTCATCAAGGAAGCCCAGCTGGGCGCTGAACTGGGAGTCGACTACTTTGTGATCAAGCAGTGTTCGGACTCGGAATACAAGGAAATCGGTATCGACTACAAGGACTACCTGAGCATTGCCGATGTCCTCAAGGAGGCTGAGACTTACTCCAATGAGAACTATGTTGTTCAGGCCAAGTGGGACAAGATCATGGCTGGCGGTGAAACACCGCTGTACAAGGACGGCTTCCGCAAGTACGACCAGTGCCATGGCACACCGTTTCTTCTGCAGGTTTCCGGCAACGGCAAGATTTACCCATGTGGTCCGTTCTTCAACAAGGAACGCTTTTACATCGGTGATATTCATGACCAGTCGTTCTTTGACATCGTGATGGGTGACAGGTACTGGGAAGTCCATAACGATGTGGTGAACTCTGTCGACGTACACAAGGATTGCGCGGTGGGTTGCCGGCAGGATTACGTCAACAAGTTCCTTTGGGATCTCAAGAGTCCCCCTGAGCACATCAACTTTATCTAAGCGCACGACGGAGCCGTGTTCTGATGGGGTCGGTTCTCGTCGAAGGACTTGGAGCTTTTGTAGTCCTGCTGGCGTTGCAGGTCGTGCTCTGGAGGCTTCTCGGCGTCAAGCGTGAAATGCTCGGGCTGGCAGTGGTCTACCTGCTGGTGCCGTTCGTCGTCAGCATTGGTCTTGTTATTGGTACGCAGGTAGACCTGCTGGACTTGCTGCTTGCCGCGTTCCTCTACCTTGCACTTGCCAGCGGCTACATTCAAACCTATCCAGCTTTGCGGGAAGACATCCCGACCTTCCGCATCCTGTTTGCAATTGAAGCCGCCGGACAGGCGGGAGTGAGCGAAGAGGGCATCGTTGCTGCGCTGCAGACTGGCAACTTATTGACTAAAAAGATGGAAGATTTGTCCAGCGACAGACTGGTAGGTGTTGGTGTCGACGGACAGTTGCATCTTCTACCCGCTGGCCGGTTGCTGGCCTTGGTCTTCAGGGCTTACCGTAAAGCCCTGGGGCTGCGGCGCGGACTTGGCTGAAACACATGAATAAAAATAACGACGAGGGATTCCCCACCATCACGGTGGTCATGCCATGCCTGAATGAGGAGGCCAACATTGCAGATGCGGCGATATCCACACTGCGTGCGCTGGACCGCAAAGGTATTGTTGGCGAACTGATCATCGTGAACGACGGCAGCAATGATGGCACGCAGGCAGTGGCCGAACGTATCGCGGTAGCCGACCCTCGCGTCAGAATCATCCGTCACGTGGAGCGTCAGGGCATAGGCGCTTCGTTTTTTGATGGTGCCCTGGCTTCCAAGATGGATTATGTGACCATGTTCCCGGGTGACAACGAAAATGACCCTGACGATGCGTTAACGTACTTCAGCATGACGCGCCATGTGGACATCATCGTGCCGTTTATCTACAACATAGAGATTCGTTCGCGCCTGCGCCGCATCGTTTCGTCCATCTATCGCTTCATCATCAATGTGAGCTTTGGTACCAACCTGAACTACACCAACGGGACTGTGATTTACAACACGGCGATCCTGCGGGAAGTTGAGCTGGAGTCCAAGGGCTTCTTTTACCAGGCCGAGCTGCTGATCAAGCTGATTCGCCGTGGTTATTTGTATGCCGAAACCCCGCACTTCCTTGGTGATCGCCAGTCAGGCAAGACAAAGGCATTGACCTTGAAGTCATTGCGTGAAGTCATGGTGGCCTACGTCCGGCTGGTAAAGGAAGTACACATCACGCGCAGTAGTGGCGCAACCGACCTGCCTCTGAATCCGCGTTCGGCGACGTACAGACGCATGGTCACGAAGGACCATGATGAGTGACATCAGGATGACGACTTTGGCTTGCACGGTGTTGGTGTGCGTGATGCTCCTTGTTCTGCATGCCTTGATGGCCCGTTTCTGGCTGGCCAGAAATCTGCAGGCTTCACCCCAAAAAGCCACGGCTGTTATGAGTCTTGCTCTAAACATCCCCTTGAGCGCAGCCATAGTGACTTCAGGTTTGCGGCTACAAGTCCCAAGTGGAGAATTATTGCTAGCTCTTGTTTATGGTGTGCTGGCGTTCAATAGCGTCGCCTATGCCTATTTCCATTTTTTTAACCTCAGCGAAACCGGTCGGCGTATCCGCATGTTGCTTCAGTTGCTGGAGGGTGAGCAGATTGTTGTCAATGACAAGCCCCCCTCGTACAGTGTGGAGGCCATGATCAGCCAGCGGCTTGTCAGGCTGCTGCAGATGGGGCAAATCGTTGAATCCGGCGGGCGCTACCGCATCGAAAGCCGTTTTTTACTGGCAACTGCAAAAATGTTTCGTTTTGTGGGTCAGTTGACTACGGGACGTAGTTGATACTGTATGAGCAATCGTATTTTTGAGCTGGCCAAAGGCGTATTTCATGGTGATCACGCTGCACAACAATTGATACGTCACCTGATTGTGGGTGGCAGCGGTGTGGTGTTTAACTGGGTAGCGTTCAGCTTGCTCAGGCACTTCACAAGGCTGGATACCCTGCAATCCACGCTGGTCGTTCATGCCGTGCTGCTTGCAACGATTTTTCCGCTGCAAAAAATGTTCACGTTCAAGAAAAAAACGCACGGAAACCGCCAGGCGATTCGCTTCCTGGTCAACGATGTGGGCTACATCACGCTGGACTATTTGCTCGCACTGGGATTTATCGACATGCTGGGGTTTCCGGCATGGTTCGGCAAAGGCTGCGGCCTGGCCATTCTGACACCGCTTAGTTTCCTGTCGCAGCGCCTCTGGGTGTTCGCTGATGCCCCGCCGCCCAAGCGCCCTGGCGCCTGAGACCAAACCTGCTACTTCAAAAGGGTAGTTACATATTTGTAGAGCATGGGTTGTTCTACGGGTTCGCGGTTGCAGACGATTTGTACATCAATCGCCGCAGCCGCACTGCCCACAAAAGCAGCCACCTGCGAAGACAGTTTTCCTCCGAGGCACAAGCCAGCCAGAGACAGGAATGCGTCGCCCGCACCAATGCGGTCAACGACCTTGGTAGACAGTGCGGGGATGTTATGTACAACCTTGTTCGGCCTGTCCCAGATCATCACGCCCTTGGAACCACGGGTGACCGCCAGGAAATCAGCGCCCACACGATTGGCCACCTGTTCTGCGACGACTTCGACGGGATCATGCCTGTTGTGCGCAGCAAGACGCAGTTCAGGCTCATTCAGTGAGACGAAGTTTGCACGGTTGTAACGGTTGATCACGTGGAACCCACGGTTGCCGCTGTTGACCTGGGTATTGACTGCTAGAAAGGGAGCGTGGTCGCACAGTGCTTTCACCATCGCAGGGGCAATAAAGCCATTGCCGAAGTCGGGCACGATGACCACGTCATAGTTGGCAAGCTCATCGCGCAGTACCTTTGCAACAACCTCGTCATGCGGACTGTCCTGCATGCTGTCTCGATAAAAATACACCTCGAAGAATTTTGCGAGATCGCTGTCTACAAAGCGGCGCTTGACCACGGTTGGTGCATTGTCGATATAGAAAAACTGGGGCGTCACATTCGGCTTGAGCTTGGAGCGGATGAACTCTTCGTGCGTCTCCAGCTTGCCCAGGCCAGTCATCAACGTGACGCTATCGGCGAAAGATGCCAGGTGGTTGGCAACCGCCAGTGAACCGCCGGCAAATTGCTCTTCCGAGTCATAGCGCACCGCAAGTATGTTGCCCTTGCCAGTCTGGCCGAGTGGCGAGACATAGTGATACTGATCGACGATGGCGTCGCCCACGACGAGAACACGAAGTTTGCGCAGTGAATCCAGCTGGCGAAAGATATCCTTGTCGCTGATTTCAGCGGCAAAGCGCTCCAGATATTGTTTTGTTTCTGGCGGGAACACCCCAAAATGCTCATTCAGCAGCGAGCTTGAGCTGAAGGTAATTTCATCTGTGTAAAAAATACGGCCGCCATGCGCCTGCGTAGCGTTGATCTCACGAAGGATATTGCCGGTCACGTCATCGGATGTGGACTGGTAATCGCTTCCTTTGGCATAAACGTGAGGCTTGACATGTTCGATGGGTGTCAGTGCCGTGTAGTCGCTATTGACTGCAACGTAGTCCACGCAGGCCAGCGCCGCCAGTGTTTCTGCCCTGAGATCCTGACTGAATACAGGGCGACCCGGGCCTTTATTGACGAATTTGTCGGCAGTCAGGCTGACAAACAAAACATCGCCTTCCTGGCGCGCACGCTGGAGGTGACGTATGTGCCCTGTGTGCATGAGGTCGAATGTACCGTGGCACAGGACCACGCGCTTTCCAAGCGCCTTGAGGCGCTCGGACTCCATGCCCAACTGCTCAATGGAGCAGACCTTGCCCGGACTGCTCATTGTCATGACCCTGAAACCTTTAGTTTGGCGGCGATCCGGTCAGAAAGGTTATGAAGCACAAACTGGTGACCAATCTCCACAATGCCGTAGTCGTTGGAGTCCAGCCAGACATTGACATCGCCGAGTTGCCGGAGCGGATTTTCATCCTTGAAGCCGGACAATGTCAGCACCTTGCCTCCACCGACGCTGCGGAAACTTTCCACAGCGTTACAGATATTGGGTGACTTCCCCGAACTGCTGATAGCTACCAGTACGTCACCTTCGCCTGCATGCATGGCCAGCATGCGTGCAAACGCAACTTCGTAACCGTAGTCGTTTGTCATGCAGGTTAAAAGAGAGGGATCGTGTAATGTGAAGGCTGAAATTTTGGCCATATTCACGAAATCTGTAACTGCGTGACCAGCGATGGCTGCACTTCCGCCATTGCCCACGATGTACATGCGTTTACGTGCTTTTTTGATTGAATCGACCCAACCGAGGAAAGTGGATGCGCCAGCCTCACGCTCAACTTTTTCGCCTTGCTTGCCAGTCCATGTGGATGCGCCGACGACACGGGCGAACTCAGCCGTTCGGGATGCAAGATCTAGATTCAAGTGGATGCCTCGTTGCCTAAAAATTTAAACCATGGCGCTGTTGCCTGCTGGATTGAACTGGTGCTCCAGACTGGCGCATCACGCCAATCGTCAAGGTGCTCCAGCATCGATGCGACGCCCTCTTCAAAGGAAACCTTTGGCGACCAATCGAGCAGGGCGCGGATACGCGATGTATCTCCAAACGTGCAGTCAGGTTCACCAGGGCGCTTGGGTATGTAAACCACGTTGCCGCCAAGCAACTCAACCAGACGGTTGACGCTGTAGTGGTTTCCGCTACCCACGTTCATGGCCACTGCGCTTATGTCTGATTTTGCAGCGGCGAGAAAAGCCCGCACAACATCCGTCACATAGGTGAAGTCACGCGTCTGGCGACCGTCACCGACGACGGTAAAAGGCTTGCCGTGAATCTTTTGTGCCAAAAATACGCCAAACACCGCGCCGTAAGCGCCGGTCGTACGTGACCGAGGGCCATACACGTTGAACAGACGCAGTGATACAGCTGGCAACTTGTACGTTTGCGCCCAATGCAAGACCAGTTCCTCTCCCATGTATTTGGTCAGCGCATAAGGGTATTGAGGCTGTATGGGTGACGTCTCGGGGGTTGGATAGGTGTCCGGTATGCCATAACTGGAAGAAGAGGCTGCATAAACCAGGCGTTTGACCCCTGCTGTCCTTGCACATTCAAGGACGTTGAGTGTGCCTTGCACGTTGGTCTGGAAATAGGCGCCCGGCGCTTCAATGGAGGGAACGATGTCGGCTAGTCCCGCCATGTGAAAGACCCAGTCAACGCCCATAAAACACGCACCAAGGGCATCCGCATCACGAATATCGGCGTGATGAAAACTCAGTCTCGGGTTTGTACCCAGCTGTTTCAGGTTGGCGGTGCGGCCGCTGGCAAGGCTGTCGATGGCGACAACTTCATGTCCCTCATCAAGCAATAGCTCGGCCAGATGACTACCAATAAATCCTGCCCCACCCGTAATCAGTGCCCTCATGCGGCATTTCCCTTTGTGGGTTTAGATGAAGTTGACGTGTTCGACGCTGCCAGCCGTCAGTTTGTCCAGATAGCGGTTGACTTCATCCATTCGGCAGTTCTTGCGGCAATCCTGAATATCAAGATCATGGCGGACATAACGGAAGTTTTCACGCCGCTTGTCGCTCTGCCATACGTCCTTGAATGATTTTTCCATCATGTTGCCGTAAGCGAAGCGTTCATCCAGCAGATAAGCGCTACAGCCGTATACCTGTCCATCAGCCATCACGTACGCCCAGGAAAAGGGCGTTGCATTGCACTTGCTGTAGCGTGCGCCTTCGGGCTCCACGTATTTTTTCATCGTATTGCTACGGAAAACCAGCTGGAATTCGTCTGTTGAAAACCCTTCGAATTTCTCTTCCATGCCGATGTAGTTTTTGTAATTGACCTTCTCGTACAAATGCGTCGTGCTGAACTTGTGCTGCGAGTAGGGTTTGACGACCAGATAGTCCAGACCGATTTCATCACGGCAAAGGATGGCCAACTGCTCAATTTCGTCCGCATTTTCGGGCAGCAGCAGAGTTTGCGCACCAATGGTGCAATTGATGTTGTTGGCGCGTTTTGCCGCAACTGCGCGCTTGAGATTTCCCACAACGCGATCAAAATCGGATTCTTTGGTCTGATGTATCTTGGCGTAGGTTTCCTTTGTACCTGCATTCATGGATACCTTGATCCACGAAGTCAGGGGCAAGGCCTCGGTAATGAATTTCTCGTTCAATACTGTTGCATTTGTCGTGAACGATACGTCCATGCCCGCAGCTTTTGTAGCCTTGACAATGTCAACAATGCGTTTGTGCAGCATCGGCTCGCCTTCGCCTGCATACATCACACTCTTGACGCCTAGCCTCCCCATCTCCTGGAGGCGTTCGGCGAGGATGTCTGCATCCAGCATCCGGGCCTTGTAGCCGATGTAATCCACGGCACAAAAGGTGCATCGATGATTACAGGCGCCGACGGGAGACATTTCCACATAGATCGGATAAACATCCTTGGCCCGCTCCCAATCGTCCCCCACATCCAGCAGGCTGGCGACCCATTTGGGGTGGTAAACCAGTTTATGACTGTCGATTCCGTACTTATCGGCCATGCTTGAAAAATCCAGGAGTATTCATCGTCTGAACAAAGAGCTCTTCGGGCGAAGGTAGCCCTGAAGAGTGTACCTGCGTCAGGTGCTCTACCAAGCGCACGATTTTACTTGCCGACAGCCTGGTCGCCTTTAATGTGAATAAATAGGCACCCCGGTTACGGAATGGCAAAAAAGAAGATTTAGCGACACGAATCGAGGAGCACGGGCATTTTTTCAATGGTGATACGTTCGCTACCCTGTACTTTCAACCACTCATGATATTTCTCCGCTTGCCAGGTCGAGCGGAAATACCAGGCCAGTGCCGGTAAAAACCAGCCTGAGGACGGTTCAGCAACGTTGATATGGCTCACGGCGCATGAACTGTCCAAAGTGCCTACCTGTGCATATCCCTGCAAGGCACGCACATGTTCGCGAAGATATGCGGGCGTCAATACCGGCTGTATTAAGGGTGCCCATCCCATACGTTGGCGAAGCTGGAAACGCCATCGCGTCCAGGTTGACTCCGGCTCCTGCGGCGACGCAATCGCGGCGAGAGCTTGTGGTGCCTTCAACGCTTTTTGCAATATTCCAGTCCATTCCACGTCCCTTAACGGGGCCGCCATGACATCCGTCCTGTCGTCGACAACAAGGACTTTTGTCTGGCGCGCGACAGAAGAGTCGGACACCGCTTGGGCAACCATGTTTTCGTGTACGGTGCGGACCGCGAAAAAGGGCCAGCGAAGCAGCAGGCCCGCAACGACGGAGATGGCTAGCCAGACGGCCCATCGCCTGTTAATTGAAATCGGGAATCTCTGGTCGTTAATTGTCACCAAGGCGGCAAGCAGCCATGCAAGTGCACTGCCGAAATAATATAAATAACGCAATCCCCAGCCTGCCGGACTTGCAAGCCGCAATGCTGCAATGTAGGGAGACAAGGTCAAGATGGCTGTACTGAATGCAAGAAACAGGAAAAATCGACGCTGATAATTTGTCGTGACAGTCTTGTCGCCGGGCACGCGTGTTTTCTCAATCAACATCCATACGATAGCAACCCACAGGGGCAGGTAAGCTACCAGTACGGTGATCAGGAAAGTACCCAGAGAAAGCGCCAATTGAACAGGCTGAAATGACAGGCGGCGTTCGCTGATCATCTCTGCACCCACTGGCTGAAATATCACGAACATGGCAGCGAATGCCCCTGCGCCGAGCACGACCGGCGCACTTCGCTTTACGAGGGTGAGGGCGATATGGCGCCAGTTGGGCGAGGTACCGTGAGCGAACGTTCCGTCACCCAGCAATGTGACCAGTGGATACAGCAAAAGCATGGGTGCCGTAGCTTCTCCCAGCAAGGCCGATAACGCACCGCATGCACACGAGGCCCCATAGGCAAGCAAACCCCGTAACGTACGGGCGCGCAGATGCGCTTCGAGGAACAGCCAGATGCCCAGGGCAAAAAACGCGTGTGCGGACACAAAGATGACTGTCGGGGTAGACAGGATGATCTGGTTCGCGGGCGTAACGGCCGATAACACCGCCATTACAAAAGCCAGTCGGGGCGCAATAAGCCCTGTACGGCTGAATGTTGCATACCAGGCTGCGCCAGCGATGACCGCGCTGAGCACAGATAGCCATATCGCTCCATGCGCAAAGCCCGTCGCCGTCATGGCATGCAAATTCAGCCAGCCCGCAACCGGGCGGCCGTTATCCATCAGACGCTTGAATACTTCGTCATATGCGCCTTGTTCATAAAGCATGGCGTGAATCCAGCCGTCCTGGAATTCGTTGCGGAAGGTGGCAAACGGGAGATGTACAAAAAATATGACGATGACAGCTATCAGCAGCCAACTGAAATTGAGCGGCACCGACTTGCTTCGTGAGAGTGCTTCTGTCATCCGGGAAAATGTGAAGTCAACATTCGGATAGGGGCCTTACCCAAGCTTCTTCACCAACACCTGGCTTTTCCGGTCCCAGTTGTATTTACGCTTGCGTGCCTCCGGCAACCAGTCCGGGTCAACCTGTACAAATCCCCGCTTGATAAACCAGTGCATCGTGCGCGTGGTGAGCACAAATATACTTTGCAGTCCCGCAGCACGGGCGCGCTGCTCCACGCGTTTGAGGATTTTTTCGCCGTCTCCCTGACCCTGACTTTGCGGCGACACTGTGAGTGCTGCCATTTCAGCCGTTTTAGCTTCAGGATATGGATACAGTGCAGCGCAGGCAAATATCACACCATCATGCTCGATAACCGAGTACAACTCGGCGTCGCGCTCAATCTCTGTGCGCCCACGTTTGACCAGCGTGCCGTCTTTTTCAAAGGGCTCAATTAGCTGCAGAATGCCGCCAACATCGTCAGGTGTGGCTTCACGCAGGCTCTCTAGCTTTTCGTCAATCACCATGGTGCCGATGCCGTCGTGTACGTAGATTTCCAGAAGCAGGGCACCGTCAATTGAAAAGGGCAGGATATGGCTGCGTTCGACGCCGGCCTTGCACGCCTTGACGCAATGTTGAAGGTAAAACGCGGTATCTGCAGGTCGTTCGGCGGGAGCCAGTCTTGCGAGCAGCTTTTCGGCTGCTGCCAGCGGTAGTTCGGTGTCAATTGGGTTGTCTTCGCCTTCCGGCTTGTCTGGCTCGATGCGTATACCAGGAATCTCCGTCAGGAAAAGCAGTTTGTCTGCCTGAAGCGCAATGGCCACAGATGTGGCAACCTCCTCCATGGTGAGGTTAAAAGCTTCGCCAGTGGGGGAGAACCCGAAGGGCGAAAGCAGCACCATGGCTCCGAAATTCAGGGTGGTCGTAATGCCCGCCACATCGACTTTGCGTACCAGACCCGAATGCTGAAAGTCGATGCCATCCATGATTCCCACCGGACGTGCTGTCAGGAAGTTGCCGGAAATCACACGGATGGTGGCGCCAGCCATGGGTGTATTGGGAAGGCCCTGGCTGAATGCCGCTTCAATCTCATAGCGCAACTGTCCCGCAGCTTCCTGCGCGCAGTCCAGCGCCACTTCATCGGTAATCCGCATGCCATGAGAATATTTGGCAGCGTGCCCCTTGGCCTGAAGTTGTTCATTGACCTGCGGCCTGAATCCGTGGACCAGAACAATTTTCACGCCCATGCTTTGTATCAGCGCCAGGTCCTGCGCAATGTGCTGCAGCTTTCCGGCCGCAATAGCTTCGCCTGCAATACCTACGACAAAGGTCTTACCCCTGTGCGTGTGGATGTACGGTGCGACCGAACGAAACCACGGAACAAAAGTGAAATTGAAGACGGCAGACATGGGCACGCTTTCGGCAATCGGGAGAAACAAGTGACGGCGCGCACTGTGCTTGCCGACAGAAATAAGTGTAAGGCACGACGTCCAAAGTTCGCACCGTATCAGCGTCGATACAGGTCTGTGACCATGCGCATATCAGTGGTTGACTGATTGTGACCGCGGCAGTTAACAGTGCGCTGTTGGCATGTGCGGGGCATTTGTGCCGTCAGGTCCCGGCGCAAGTCAAGAGATTGGACGCCTTGGTCATGACTGTTTTCCCTTGATCAGGCGTTATTGTCACGAGAGTGGGCTCTTGATACGTTTCAGGCGCTCCATCGAATCGCGCATGCACAAGCCGTTAATCCCTAATACCAGTCTGGAGTCCAACCGGTTCGAGGTAGACAGTACAGTCTGGGTTACAGAAATCGGCGTTGGTGTCCTGCGTTTGAACAATCCCGCATTCAGAGGCACAGTGCCATTTCCGTGGCCTGCGGTGCGTCGCGCACAGGTCAGCTACGCCAGCCGGGTGGCTTTGTTTGACCATACCAGCGCAGAGACTGTCGAGTTGCCAGTGTTGGCACCTGTATGAGGGTATCGTGAGCGATTGGCACTGATAATTGGTGCTTGAACAGTGCCCTCATGGCCTGCATATTCTTTTGTGTCCTTGCCAACTCCACCCATAACCCCTTTACAGCCAAAGCTTGTCATCGAGTTTCCTGAAACCCTTCCGGTATCGGGCAAGCGCGATGAAATCACCGCCGCGATTCAGGCTCATCAGGTGATCATCGTTTGCGGTGAAACCGGTTCTGGCAAGACCACCCAATTGCCGAAGATTGCACTTGCCATGGGTCGTGGCAAGCTTAATTACCCGGCCGGACAGCGTCCACGAATGATTGGGCATACACAGCCGCGCCGTATTGCGGCATCCAGCGTCGCCAAACGGATTGCAGAGGAACTAAAGACACCTCTAGGTGACGTCGTGGGGTACAAGGTCCGCTTTCAGGACCGATTGAGTCGTGATGCCTCGGTCAAGCTCATGACCGACGGGATTTTGCTGGCGGAAACGCAGACCGACCCGTTGCTCCAGGCCTACGACACCATCATCATCGACGAAGCCCATGAGCGCAGCCTGAACATTGATTTTTTGCTCGGTTATTTGCGGCAACTACTGCCCCGCCGGCCTGACCTGAAAGTTGTGGTCACTTCAGCCACGATAGATGCGCAGAGGTTTGCAGACTATTTTGCGTCCAGCAAAGGTCCTGCGCCTGTCATCATGGTTTCAGGCCGAATGTTTCCCGTTGAGCAGCGCTATCGGCCTTTTGAGGAATCGCGTGACTACGATCTGAACAATGCCATCGCTGACGCTGTGGATGAGCTCTGGCTGAGCCCGTACGGCGCAGGAGATATTCTCATTTTTCTTCCAGGCGAACGTGAGATTCGGGAGGCGGCAGACCATTTACGCAAGCATCTTGCGCATCAGCCGCTGAACCGAAATGCCGAAGTTTTGCCACTTTTTGCTCGCCTGAGCCAGGCCGAACAGGACCGTATTTTTGACGGCCACAGTGGGCGGCGTATTGTGCTGGCCACAAATGTGGCTGAAACGTCTTTGACTGTTCCTGGCATTCGTTTTGTGATCGATGCAGGAACCGCGCGCGTCAAGCGTTATAGCTTCAGGAGCAAGGTTGAGCAGCTGATGGTTGAGCCGATTTCGCAGGCGGCAGCCAATCAGCGGGCTGGTCGTTGCGGGCGCGTGGCGGACGGAATATGCATCAGGCTCTATACAGAGCAGGACTTCACAAGCCGCCAGCGGTTTACAGACCCCGAAATACTTCGTAGTTCCCTGGCTGCGGTGATCCTGCGCATGAAAGCACTTCGCCTGGGTGCTGTGGAGGATTTTGCGTTTATCGAGGTGCCTCAGCGCCGCGCGATCACTGATGGCTATCAGCTATTGGCGGAACTGGGTGCTGTGGATGAGCAGAACGAGCTCACGGCAGTTGGTCATACGCTGGCAAAGCTGCCACTGGATCCACGCGTGGGCCGCATGATACTGGAGGCCAAGTCCCGCGGCGCGCTTGATGAGGTGCTGGTGATTGCCAGCGCCCTGAGTGTCCAGGACGTACGCGACCGCCCCATGGACAAACAGGCGCAGGCGGACCAGCAACACACCAAATTTGATGATGAAAAGAGCGAGTTCATCGGGTATCTGAGATTGTGGAAGTGGCTGGGTGAATCCCGCGGCGGGCACGGCACGGATCACAAGCTTTCAAACAGGCAATACGAAAACCTGCTTCGCGAAAATTACATCAACATCCGCCGTGTGCGTGAGTGGCGGGATATTCATTCGCAACTCCATACCGTCGTCGGCGAGCAAAAATGGGTGCTGAACGACAAGCCGGCTTCATACGAGCAGCTGCATCTTTCCATGCTCTGCGGCCTGCTGGGCAATATCGGTTGCAAAGGCGACGAAGAGGATTGGTATCTCGGTGCGCGCGGTATCAAGTTTTATCGTCACCCGGGCGCAAACCTGAACAAGAAGCCGGGGCGATGGATAGTGGTCGCCGAACTGGTTGAGACGACGCGCCTGTTTGGCCGTGGCATCGCCAACATCGAGCCGCATTGGATCGAGCAGGTGGCCGGACACCTTCTTCACAAACAGCTGTTGGACCCACATTGGGAAAAGAAGGCAGCACAGGTCACGGCACTTGAACGCGCAACCTTGTACGGCCTTGCGATTTACAACGGAAGGCGCGTCAACTTTGGCCGGGTTGATCCCGTTACTGCGCGTGAGATATTTATCCGTGAGGCATTGGTCGCCGGCAACTGGGAAACCAAATTACCTTTTTTGGCTGCGAATGAGAAGCTCATTGCAAGCGTGCAGGACCTGGAGCACAAGTCGCGCCGCCAGGATGTGCTTGTTGATGAGGAGCTGATTTACGCTTTCTACGATCAGCAATTGCCGGCCGATGTGTGCAGTGGCGCGAGTTGCGAGAGCTGGTATAAAAATGAGGTACAGAAGCACCCGGGTTTATTGCTGCTGACCCAGGATGAATTGATGCGCCATGAGGCGGCCGGCATCACGACACAGTCGTTTCCGAAGGTTCTGCGCCTTGGCGGAGTTGATTGCACAGCCGTTTACCTGCACGACCCGGGCGACCCACGCGATGGCGTGACAGTGGATGTGCCGCTTTTTGCACTGAATCAGGTCAATGAGGAGCGATGTGAGTGGCTGGTGCCGGGCATGCTGAAGGACAAGGTGCAGGCGCTCCTTAAAACTCTGCATCAGCGGCCGAGATCCCGGATGGTCCCATTGCCCGAGACGGCAGCACGCATGGTGGAGCAACTCAACCAGCCATCCATGTTTGGTAGCGGCTCATTGACTGATGCTGTCCTGAAGCTGGTCCGTGATGCGACTTCATTGGACATCAAGCGTGCAGACATGAAGCTGGACATGTTGCCGCCGCACCTCTTCATGAACTTTCGCGTGCTGGACGAGCATGGCCGTCAATTGGGCTCAGGGCGCAACCTCGGTGGTCTCAAGGGGGAGTTGGGTGCGCAGGCACGTGGCGCATTCCAGGCGCTTGCAGGGCTCAAGAATCTTTCAAAAACGTCTTTGGAAGACCTGAAAACGGCTGAGTCGGTCCCGAAGGCGGGACATAAAGCGTCTGCGGGTCAAACGACAAGTCCTCCATCAATTGCAAAAACACCAAAGCGCTACACAGGCTGGACGTTCGGAGAGCTGCCTGAACTCATGGAAATCAGGAAAGGCGCGCAGACCCTGATCGGGTTTCCGGCGCTGATGGATCTTGGTGACGCTGTCACCATTGAAGTGTTCGACGAGCCGGATATCGCAGCAGCCAAACACAGGGCCGGGCTGCGTCGGCTGTTTGCCTTGCAAATCAGGGATGCCGTCAAATACCTGGAGAAGAACCTGCCCGATCTGCAGAAGATGGCTACGGCTTTCATGCTGGTGGGGCGAACCGCCGACAACTCCGGAGGCGGCACACTGGAGGAGTTGCGCGAGCAGATTCTGGAAGTTGCGCTCGACAGGGCCTTTTTGCTGGAGCCATTGCCCACGAACGAGGCCGAATTTAAAAAACGTGTCGATGACGGCAGGGGCCGATTGACATTGATTGCCAGCGAGGTCGCCCGCCTGGCTGCGGGCATTCTTGTCGAGTATGTGGCCGCCCAGCGCAAGATCAAGGACACTAAAAATGCGGCGGAAGCTGGGGCTGATGCTGCCCAGCAGCTGCAGCGCCTTGTACCAAAGAAGTTTTTGAGCGCCACACCTTATTCACAGCTGCAGCACTTTGCGCGTTATCTCAAGGCTATCACGTTGCGGCTGGAGAAATGGCGCGCGGATCCTGCGAGGGATGCCGCGCGCATGGCGGAACTGAAACCGCAGGAACAGCGCTATTGGCGTCTGGTCGCCGAACGAAAGGGCGCAACGGATGCGCGCATGCAGGAATTCCGCTGGTTGCTTGAAGAGCTCCGGGTCAGCTTTTTTGCCCAGGAGTTGCGTACACCACAGCCCGTCAGCATCAAGCGTCTGGACAAAACCTGGCAGCAATTAAACAGCTGATACCGCTGTGACTGAATAAAAAAGGGCCTCGCATGCGAGGCCCTTTTTAAATGAAACTATCTTTTTAAATTCAGATTCGGCCCATCAGCAGAAGGACGACCAGGATGATGACTACCAGACCGAGACCGCCGCTGGGACCGTAACCCCAGTTGCGACTGTGACCCCAGGTTGGCAGGGCACCGACCAGGATCAGTATCAGGACGATGAGCAGAATGAGAGAGATGGACATTTGGACTCCTTGTTTTGTTATCTAGATTCTTGCGTGGCATTGCAAAATATCCAACAGGAACAAGCCGCGTCCAGCCGTCAGCCAACGGCTGACAGTTTCAGCCTACAGTTTGGCGAGTCGCTCCAGTGCTGCGTTGAGGGTCTCGTCTTTTTTGGCGAAGCAGAAACGAACCACGCGCTGGTCGAACCCGTCGCCATAAAACGCGGACAGCGGAATGGCCGCCACACCTATTTCTGTCGTCAGCCATTTGCAGAAATCGGCCTCGTTCAAATCGCTGACCTCGGAAATGTCGACGCACTGGAAATAGCTGCCTTCGCTAGGAAGGAGTTTGAAACGGGTTTTGGTAAGTCCCTCACGAAAGAGGTCGCGTTTGCGCTGGTAAAACGCCGGAAGGTTCAGATACGGGCCTTCGTCGGCCATGTAGCTTGCCAACCCGTATTGAACGGGCGTATTAACGGTGAACACATTGAATTGATGCACCTTGCGAAACTCCGCTGTCAATGCGGCTGGCGCGGCCACGTAGCCAACCTTCCAGCCTGTCACATGGTAGGTCTTGCCAAAACTGCTGACGATAAAAGCGCGCGCCGCCAGCCCGGGGAACTGGATGGCACTCTGGTGAATCTGGCCCTTGTCGGCATCAAAAACCATGTGCTCGTAAACCTCGTCGCTGATCAGCAGCACGTCGGTCGGCTCAAGGATTTCCTGCAGCCTCAACATGTCAGCTTTGGTCCAGACGGTCGCACTTGGGTTGTGCGGCGAGTTGATGAGGATGGCGCGTGTTTTTGACGTGATCGCGGCACTGATTTTGTCAAAGTCCGGTCTGAAGGTGCCGGGTGTGAGCGGTACACGAACGGCGACGCCACCGGCCAGTTCAATGTTGGGGACGTAACTGTCGTAGCAGGGCTCCAGCACGATCACCTCGTCGCCGGCATGCACGATGGCCAAAATGGCGGTGATGATGGCTTGGGTGGCACCTGCGGTGACGGTAATCTCTGTGGCGGGATCGTATTTTTTGCCATGCAGCTTGAGCATTTTCCTTGAAATGGCCTCCCTGAGCACCGCCACGCCAGCCATGGGCGGGTACTGGTTCAGGCCGAGCGTCATGGCTTCGGTGACGGTGCCCACAAGGCGGGGATCACATTCGAAGTCGGGGAAGCCCTGGCCGAGGTTGACAGCATTATTTTCCGCAGCCAGGCCGGACATCACGGTAAAGATGGTGGTGCCGACTGACGGTAATTTCGTTCGGAGTTCCGGTGTTCGCTCAATGACGTTTTTCATGGTCTGGTTTTTTGCAAAGGATCAAACTTCGTAGTCGCTCACGTGTCCTGCCATGACTTTTTCTATCACGCCGCGATCCAGCCTGTCGCTGAGCAGGCTGGCAAAGGTATAGACAAAGTTACGCAGATAAGCACTTCGCTTGAAAGCCACGCGTGCGATGTTGACGCCGAACAGAGGCCCCGCCGGAATCGCCAGCAGGTCGCTATTGGTGCCATCGTCCTTGATGGCCATTTCGGCAACAATGCCGACGCCAAGCCCAAGACGCACGTAAGTCTTGATCACGTCCGAGTCGATGGCCTCCAGCGCAATGCGTGGCTCAAGGCGTTTGGCGGCAAAAGCCTCGTCAATCTTGGTCCGGCCAGTGAAGGACGGGTGGTAGGTGATAAGCGGCTCCGCCGCCAGGTCTTCCAGCGTGATATTGACCTTGCTCGCGAGGGGATGGGCAACGGGCAAGACCAACATATGCTGCCATTCATAGCATGGCAGTGTGACCAGTTCCGAATATTGGGTCAGTGACTCGGTGGCAATGCCGATCTCGGCAACCTCGTCAATCACCATCTTGGCGACCTGGTCAGGCGAGCCCTGATGCAGGCTGACATTGACTTTGGGAAAGGCCTCGCGGAGTTTTGCAACGGGTTGTGGCAAAACGTACCGTGCCTGGGTGTGCGTGGTGGCGATCGAGAGCGTGCCGCTGTCCTGAGCAGAGAACTGCTCACCGATACGCCTCAGGTTTCCCACCTCACGCATGATGACGTCAATGCTTTTGAGGACATGGTCGCCGGGTTCGGTCACCCGTTTGAGACGCTTGCCATGCCGGGCGAAGATCTCAACGCCGAGCTCTTCTTCCAGTTCGATGATGGCTTTGGACACGCCTGGCTGAGATGTATGCAGGGCACGGGCGGTTTCAGTCAGGTTGAGGTTGCGACGGACGGCCTCCTGAACGAAGCGGAATTGATGAAGGTTCATATCGAATCCAGACTAATTACTGGTTTCATTATGCCCGAATCGCACTAAAGAATTGGCGGATGTTTTCGGGAAGGCACGATTGGACCATTCATGAAAGAGCCATGTGCGCCATCAGATCCGTCAGTTGCTTTGACTCACCTGCAGTCGGCAAGAGCTCCACGAGAACGCCGGGGTGCGAAGCGCGTATTTGCGCGACAAGTTCTGGCATGTCTTCCCGCGCGTGTTTACCCACACCTAAAAAGAGTGGAAAAACCTTGATGTGGCTGGCTCCGCTGGCAATCAGTTCTGTGGCTGCATCTGGCAATGTCGGAGCGCAGAGTTCAAGGTAGGAACAGCGGACCAAAGTGGCGGGCTTGAGTTCAATCATGCGCAACGCGACGGCCTCAATGGGTTCACGCCACCTGGGGTCGCGTGAACCATGCGCGAAGAGGATGATGCCAGTCATCGCCATGGTCAACGCCTCAAAACAAGCCAGCCAAACGCTCCCAGCGAAATCGCCATGTACAGCAGGCCAGGAGTTGCCGCAGCAACCCAGGGTTGCCAGTTCTGAAGATTTCCGACATACCCAAACACATTGTTGAGCAGGAAAAAACTGATGCCAATCATCACGCCTGCAAAGACATAGCTGGCGATACCGCCGGAGCGGAAATGCAGGTAGGCAAAGGGCAGGGCCAGAATCACCATTACCAGACAACTCAGAGGATAAAAGACCTTTTTCCAGAATTCGATTTCGTAGCGCTGCGCGGTTTGCCCGTTCGCATCCAGATGGCGAATGTAGGTGAAAAGATCGTAAGTGCTCATGCGTTCAGGCTTGAGCAGCGCTACAGAGACCATTTCCTGGGATATTTCAGTGGGCCAGCGAAAGGTCTCCAGGTTGATACGCGTCACGCCAGCCGCAGGTTTTCCCTGTTCGGCCTGCAGGTTGCCGGCAGAGCGGATGTCGAACTCAGAGCGTACAGCCTTCTTCAATTGCCAGGAGTCGTCATCGCCAAACGTTGCCAGTGGCGCCTGTGTAATCGACACCACAAGTCCTTTATTGTCAAACTCAAAGATCTGTACGCCCTGCATTTCATTGCGCGGCGTGAGGATTTTGACATTGGCAACATAGGTGGTGTAAGCCTGCTTCTCCTTCAACCATGCTCCGGTCTGACCCACGGTGGTTGCGCTTTGATAGCGTGCCTTCAGCAGTTGTGCCGCCCGCTCGCTGACCGGTGCCACGTAATCACCGATCAGGAAACTCATGACCACGAAGATAGAGCCCAAGCCCAACAAGAGCTTAAGTGCGCGCCACGGATCCAGACCACTCGTGCGCAGGATGGTGTATTCCGAACTTTGCGCCAGCCTTGCCATGACGAAAATTGTACCGATCAACACTGAAATTGGCAGCAATTCATAGAGATGATTTGGTACCAGCAGCGCTACATAAATAAGTGCATGGCGAATCTGGTAAATCTCATTGGCACTGGGTAGGCCGCTGCTTTTGCCCAGATATTGCAGTTCGTCTACCAGGTCAAAAAAGAAGAACAGGGCAAGAAAGCCCAATGCAACAAGCGCTATGGAGGCCAGCACCTCGCCATAGATGAGGCGGCGTATGGTTTTCATGCTGTCTGACCTCGCATCTGGCCGTGGCGGCGCAAGGCCGCTCGCAACGTCCAGTTGTTGTTGCGCTTGGCCAGCCAGGCAAGCCCCAGCAACAGCACGCCACCGTGCAGCAGAAGCGTCAGGTTCGCGAAACTTATCAGTCCGCCAAAAATCCAGCTCTGCCCAAGATTGATGAGATTGTTATAAACAAGAAATGTCATCACCACAAAAATAAGATTGCCGCTCCGCCCCCCACGTGGATTCACGCTGGCCAGGGCGACCGCCAGCACCACAAAGTTGATTGCTGCCAGTGCAAGTCCGACCCGCCAGGCCAGCTCACTGACATTGGCGCGGGTTGGCGATTTCAGCAGCACAGGGACGGACAGCAGCTTGGCTTCGCTGATGTCGGTATTGAGGGGGGCCGCCTCGCCAGTGTTGCTGCCGTATTCTTCAAATTCACTTATTTTCAGGGCGAACTTGCCGATCTCGTTTTCCATCCGCTGGCCATTTTCGAGGATCAACACCTGCACATCGCCTTTGGTTTCTATCCTGCCGGAACGGGCGGTGGTCACGGAGCTTTTGCCCCGCTCATTGGCTGCAATAAACACATTACTGCTTGATTTCTTGACTGTTGAGGCGTCCCGGTCGATGAAGAAGACGCGGTTGCCGTTCGATGACTCCTGGAATTGGCCTGGCGCTATGCGGTCGAGGTCGCTACGGCCTTCATAGCGCTCCTTCATGTCTTTTGTTTGCTGATTGGTCCAGGGCCAGACAAAAAGTGAAGTCAAGGCAATGATGAGGAGTACCGGCCATGAAAACCTGAATAGTGGCCGGAGAAAGCCACCTAGTCCCTGGCCGCTGGTGAACCACACAACCATCTCGCTGTCCCGGTACATGCGCGTCAGCGTTCCCACCATGGAAATAAACAGAGAGAGCGTGAGGATGGTCGGCAATCGGCCCAATGCTGAATACGCCATGAACAGCATCACGTCCTGTGGATTGATGATGCCGCGCGAGGCCTGGCCCAGTGTGCGGATCAGCACAATGGTCAATACGATGGTGATGAGGACAACCAGGGTGGCGCCAAAGCTGCGCGCCAGCTCTCTGCGGATCGAAGATTGGAATAACATTGACTAAATAATGACTTTTGGCTCAACGGCTATTTGGTGTCGTCAGGGTCTTTTGGCTTTCCAGCCCAACCCCGTTATCTTTTTTATTTTGATCGGCCAGACCTTCAATTATGGACTTTGAACTCAAGACATTAAGCCTAGCCCGCGTTTACTCTGAAAAATGCGATGTTTTGGTGCTTCTGGTTGGTCAGGACACCAAATTCCCGGCTGCCAGCGACGATGCCGTTTCCCGAATGGCTGCGCTGGCCATCAAATCAGGCGACTTTGAGACCAAAGCCGGCAAATCCCTCGGTAGCTACCGCCCAGCGGGAATTGCTGCCACGCGTATTGTTCTTGCGGGTGCAGGCGACGGCAGTCCAAAGAATGTGCGTGCGGCAATAACAGCGGCGATGAACGGACTGAAGAGCGGCAACGCCAAGCGCGTGGTCATCAGCCTTGGTGCCCTGGCCAGCGTCTCGGGTGAGGTCGTCCGTGCAGCCGTTGTGGCCTGTGCTGATTCTAACTACACCTACACCGCGACAAAATCAAAAGTGACCCCGTCCTCGCTTGAGCGTGTGGTCATTGCGGTCAATGACACGGCTGCGGCTCAGGCTGGTTTTGACAAAGGCGTTGGCCTGGCCAAGGGCATTGCCCTGGCCAAGGAATGGGGCAACCGTCCGTCCAATCATGCAACCCCCACGCTGCTGGCGAATGCTGCAAAGGAGCTGGGCAAGCATGCAAAGATCAAGGTCGATGTGTTGGGCCCCAAAGAAGTGGCGAAATTGGGCATGGGTTCCTTCATGTCTGTCGCCCGGGGCTCAGCTGAACCTTTGCGATTCATCGTTTTGCGTTATGACGGTGCTGCAAAAACTGTCGCCCCCGTGGTTCTCGTGGGTAAGGGCATCACCTTCGACACTGGCGGTATTTCCATCAAACCCGCAAGCGAGATGGATGAAATGAAGTTCGACATGTGCGGTGCAGCCAGCGTGCTGGGGACATTCAGGGCGCTGGCAGAGCTGAAGCCTGCAATCAACGTGATTGGCCTGATTCCCGCCTGCGAAAACATGCCTGACGGCCTCGCCATCAAACCGGGTGATGTGGTGACCAGCATGAGCGGCCAGACCATAGAAATCCTCAATACGGATGCGGAAGGGCGCCTGGTGCTCTGCGATGCGCTGACCTATGCCGAACGCTTCAAACCTTCGGCCGTCGTAGACATCGCCACGCTCACGGGTGCCTGCGTTGTAGCGCTTGGCTCGATTCGCAGCGGCATGTTCACTGCCGATGAAACACTGGCAAAGGCGCTTTACGATGCCGGCGAGTCATCGCTCGACCTTTGCTGGCGCATGCCACTCGATGATGAATATGCCGAAGGCCTGAAAACCAATTTCGCGGATGTCGCCAACGTGGCTGGCCGTGCGGGTGGTGCTGTTACTGCGGCCAAGTTCCTTCAGCGCTTCACTGGTAAATTCCCATGGGCCCACCTGGACATCGCAGGCACGGCCTGGAAGGGCGGCTCGTCCAAGGGTTCGACGGGCCGGCCCGTGCCCTTGCTGGTGGATTACCTGCTCGCTCAGGCGCAGCTCAAACCTGCAGTCTCCAAAACAAAGTCTGTCAAAACGGCTGTGCCCAAAAAGGTGAGCAGATCCCGCACCGCATGAAAGAGATAGAGTTTCATTTCAATGTGCCTGACAAGCTGCAATACAGTTGCCGCCTGTTGCGAAAGGTCTACCTGCGCGGCATGCGCGCTGTGGTGACCGGAGAAACGCCGGTGCTTGCGGAGCTTGACCAGCTGTTGTGGACGTTTTCCCCGACCGGTTTTCTTCCACACTGCATGGCAACCGCGAGCGCGCCATCTCTGGCTGTGACACCGATCCTGCTGGTACAACAGCCGGATCAATACCCTGTTGATGGCGTTCTGATCAATCTTGGTCCGCAAATCCCCGCCGGATTTGAGCGATTTGAACGTTTTATCGAGCTGGTCTCAGGGCAGCCTGACGACAGGCTGGCCGGACGCAGCCGCTGGAAGACCTATAAGGATGGCGGGTTTGAATTGAAGAGGCATGACCTGGCAGCCAGCGGGGAGGCCGCATGAACAATGGTCAGACTCCCCCGCGTTTTGTCCCGACACTGACCGATGTCGTCCAACCGTCCATGTATCCTCGTGATGCCCCGTTCCAGGATGGGTTGACTGTCCCCAGCGTTGCATCACTGGAACGGTTTGAGGAGCAGCTGGTGCACAGGGTCATGCAGCGCGTGGATCTCGTACTTGAGAGGCGCCTGCGTGAGGCGGTTGGCCAACTCATACTGACGCACACCCAGGCCTTGGGTCCACGCCTCCGGGAAGAAATCGAGCTGGTGGTGCGCGAGTCCGTCAGCCAGGCCGTCGCGCAGGAGTTGCCGCGCGACTCTGGCGGGTAGCATTTTTTACGCAGGTGTGCTCGCCCTGCTGAAGTCACCATCTGCGTCTTTCTGTAACCCCGTACCGATTATTTCAACAAGCTAGGGACGTTGCTATGGCATGGGCGCGGAAATTGCGATATGTTCTACCGCGCGGGCTGAAAACATTCGCCTTCCATCCTCAAACAGAAATCAACGGAGAGTCTTTATGCAGATGAAATTGAAATTGACGGCAGTCGCAGCGCTCGTCGTGCTGGTTGCAGCCTGCGGCAAGAAAGAAGAAGCTGCGCCGGTTGCAACGGCTCCCGCAGCATCGGCCCCCGCACCAGCCGCAGCGCCAGGCGGTGAACTGATCGTCAAAATCGGCCATGTGGCACCGCTCTCTGGCGCACAGGCTCACTACGGCAAGGACAATGAAAATGGCGTGCGCATGGCCATTGAGGACCTGAACAAGCAGGGCATCGAAATCGGCGGCAAAAGGGCAAAGTTTGAAATCGTCGCTGAAGACGATGCAGCCGATCCAAAACAGGGCACCGCAGCCGCACAAAAACTGTGCGACGCCAAGGTTGCAGGCGTGGTCGGCCACCTGAACTCGGGCACAACCATTCCCGCATCCAAGGTCTACAACGACTGCGGCATTCCCCATGTCACCGGCGCCGCAACCAACCCTGACCTGACCAAGCCAGCCTACAAAACCACCTACCGCATCATTGCCAACGATCTGGCCCTCGGTTCAGGCCTTGCTTTCTATGCAGCCGATACGCTCAAGCTGAAGAAAGTCGCCGTGATTGACGACCGTACCGCTTATGGCCAGGGCGTTGCCGACATCTTCAAGAAAACCGCCAAGGAAAAGGGAATGACTGTGGTGGATGAACAATTCACCACCGACAAGGCCACTGATTTCATGGCCATCCTGACCGCGGTCAAGGCCAAGAGCCCTGATGCGATTTTTTACGGCGGCATGGACCCACAAGCCGGCCCCATGCTGCGCCAGATGGAGCAACTGGGTATGGGCAAGGTCAAGTACTTTGGTGGTGACGGCATCTGCACGGCAGAAATTGCCAAGCTGGCCGGTAGCCCCAAGACGGTCGAGAACGTGATTTGCGCGGAAGGCGGCGCATCGCTGGCCAAAATGCCAGGCGGCGAAGCCTGGAAGAAGCGCTACGACGAAAAATACCCCAATCAGTTCCAGGTCTACAGTCCCTACACCTATGACGCGACCTTCGTTCTGGTCGACGCCATGAAGCGCGCTGGTTCCATCGATCCGAAGGTTTATATCCCTGAGCTGATCAAGACCAGCTTCAAGGGTGTGACCACCACCATTGAGTTCGAACCCAATGGTGAGTTGAAGAATCCGGCCATTACCTTGTACACCTACAAGGACGGCAAGAAGTCTGCATTGAACTGATTCTTTGTTGTAATGAAAAAAAGCCACCCCGAGGTGGCTTTTTTTATGGGTGACTGACAAATAAATGGCATTGGCAAGACACAAAAAAGCCCAGACTGGCTGGGCTTTCAGGAGCTTTGACACTGCGTGGAAACTCACAATGGCTTGACTATTGGCGGAAGAGGCGGGATTCGAACCCGCGGTAGGTTTAACCCTACGCACGCTTTCCAGGCGTGTGACTTAAACCGCTCATCCACCCTTCCGCGAAGCCTTCGATTGTAGCAGTGCGAAAGGGCAGTTTCCGGCTGTTCACTGAAGTGCGTTCTGGAATCTGTGCTTTTCGAGCTGCGCCAGGGTGACAAAACCGAGCGCCTTGCTGTGTGTGGACTCCAGAACGACGGGTGCTGCCTTGCCGGCCTCCAGCGCCTCGCGCCAGCGGTTTGCGCAGACGCACCAGCGGTCGCCGGGCTTGAGGCCTGCAAAGCGGTATTCGGGCCTTGGTGTGACGAGGTCGTTGCCTTTTTCAAGCGAAAAATCAAGGAAATCCTGGGTGACCCGGACGCAGATCAGGTGAGAGCCCTGATCCGTCTCATCCGTGTTGCAGCAGCCGTCCCTGAAGTAGCCCGTCAAGGGGTCATAAGAGCACGGCACGAGGTCAGTGCCCAACACATTTTTAGCCTCATTCAGCTCAAAACTCATGGCTGCATCCTGTTGAAGTCTGGTGTGATGATCAAACCTTGTTGCCCTGGACCATCTTCATGGCCGAGCCAATCAGTGTGGCAACTTCGGTCATGTTGCTGGGCACGATGAGGGTTGTCTTGGCGTCTTTTGCCACTTTTGAATAGGCCTCGACAGCCTGCTCGGCAACCTTGAGCTGGACCGCCTGCTCACCGCCGGGCTGGCGAATGGCTGCGGCGACGAGTTCAATCGCCTTGGCATTCGCATCGGCCACCGCCATGATGGCGGCCGCTTCGCCCTGGGCGTTGTTGATGGCCGCAAGCTTTTCACCTTCAGATCGCGCAATAAACGCCTCACGCTCGCCGGTGGCGATGTTGATCTGCTCCTGGCGCCGGCCTTCGGACGCGGCGATCAGGGCGCGCTTTTCACGTTCGGCAGTGATCTGCGACTGCATGGCATGCAGGATTTCCTTTGGCGGCGTGAGGTCCTTGATTTCGTAGCGCAGCACTTTCACGCCCCAGTTCAGAGCCGCTTCATCAATGGCGGCCACGACCTGCGCGTTGATGATGTCGCGTTCTTCGAAAGTCTTGTCGAGCTCCAGCTTGCCGATGACAGAGCGCAGCGATGTCTGGGCCAGTTGCGTGACGGCCACGATGTAGTTGGACGAGCCGTAACTGGCGCGCATCGGGTCGGTGACCTGGAAGTACAGGATGCCGTCCACCTGCAACTGGGTGTTGTCGCGTGTGATGCAGACCTGGCTGGGCACATCGAGCGGGATTTCCTTCAGGCTGTGTTTGTAGGCGACCCGGTCGACAAACGGCACCAGAAAATTCAGCCCGGGCGTCAGGGAACCGTGGTATTTGCCAAGGCGTTCAATGACCCAGGCGTTTTGCTGCGGCACCACCTTGATGCTGCGCACGACGAAGATGACGGCGATGACGAGAATAATGAGCGCGATTTCCATGGTGTCTCCGTTGGTTCAGGCCTTGGCAACATGCCAGACCCCAGATTCTGAATTTCCAGTCGGCTGGAACTTCAGCGCTTTTCAATCACCAGGCGGTTGCCCAGCATTTCCTTGATGTGGAACTGGCCCGCGGCACCCGGCTCCATGCCCGGGCTGTCCAGCACAGCCGTCCAGCTGGCACCGCGGTATTTGACGGTCGCCGTACCGTCCGCGTTCCATTTGTCTATCTGTACTGGCTCGCCGATGTCGATGTGCACGTCTGGGTTTGATTGCGCCGGCAATGCTCTGGACTTGCCGCCGCTTTTGAGATGCCACGCCACGACAGAACCGCCGCCCACTACTGCGGCGGTAATGATCTGGGCGGTAAGCGGAAGGCCAAGGTGCGCGGCGATGGCGGCTGCCACCAGGCCAATGGCCAGCATCAAAAGATAAAAAGTCCCTGTGGCGAGTTCAATCGCCACTGCCGCACCCGCCAGCAGCCACCAGATGGTTGATTCAGCCATGGTTTCTTCCCTTTGCTTTTGATTTGTAGGTACTGAGCCACATTTTGGGGCAAATAGCCGTTCCGGTAGAGGGATGACCTTTTATTTCCGTACACTTCGCACATTCCGCAGGCTTGCGTTGGTTGAACCAGCCGCCATGCCCGTTACTTCACACTGCCAACACCCTACACAGCCGTTATGAAATTTCGCTTTCCCATCGTCATCATTGATGAAGACTTCCGCTCCGAGAACACCTCGGGCCTGGGCATCCGTGCACTGGCGCAAGCGATTGAAACCGAAGGCTTTGAAGTGCTGGGTGTGACGAGCTATGGCGACCTCTCGCAGTTTGCCCAGCAGCAAAGCCGTGCAAGCGCCTTCATCCTGTCGATTGACGACGAAGAGTTCACGCCCGGCCCTGACCTTGACCCCGCCGTGCTCAACCTGCGCACCTTCATTGAGGAAGTGCGCCGCAAGAACCTCGATGTGCCGATTTATGTCTATGGTGAAACCAAGACCTCGCGCCACATCCCCAACGACATCCTGCGCGAGCTGCACGGCTTCATTCACATGTTTGAAGACACGCCCGAGTTTGTGGCCCGCCACATCCTGCGTGAAGCCAAGAGTTACCTTGAGGGCGTGCAGCCGCCGTTTTTCAAGGCGCTGCTCGATTACGCGGAAGACGGCTCCTACTCATGGCATTGCCCCGGCCACTCGGGCGGCGTGGCCTTCCTGAAGAGTCCGGTGGGCCAGATGTACCACCAGTTCTACGGCGAGAACATGCTGCGCGCCGACGTCTGCAACGCGGTGGAAGAGCTCGGCCAGCTGCTGGACCACAACGGCGCGATTGGCGCCAGCGAGCGCAATGCGGCGCGTATCTTCAATGCCGACCACTGCTTTTTTGTCACCAACGGAACCTCGACCAGCAACAAGATGGTCTGGCATCACACGGTAGCGCCTGACGACGTGGTGGTGGTTGACCGCAACTGCCACAAGTCCATCCTGCACGCCATCATCATGACGGGCGCTGTGCCGGTTTTTCTCAAGCCCACGCGCAACCACTTCGGCATCATCGGCCCGATTCCGCAGAGCGAGTTCGAGCCCGAAGCCATCAAGGCCAAGATCAAGGCCAACCCGTTGCTGAAAAAGGTCAACAGTGAAAAGGTCAAACCGCGCGTGTTGACCCTGACGCAATCAACCTACGACGGCGTGCTTTACAACACCGAAACCATCAAGGGCATGCTCGACGGCTACATCGAGAACCTGCACTTTGACGAAGCGTGGCTGCCGCACGCCGCGTTTCACCCGTTTTACGGCACCTACCATTCGATGGGCAAAAACCGCATACGTCCCAAGACGGCAGTGGTCTATGCCACGCAGTCCATCCACAAGCTGCTCGCCGGTATCAGCCAGGCCAGCCATGTGCTGGTGCAGGATTCGCAGGAGGTCAAGCTCGACAGGCACCTCTTCAACGAGGCGTATTTGATGCATACCTCGACCTCGCCGCAGTACAGCATCATCGCCAGCTGCGATGTCGCCGCCGCCATGATGGAGCCGCCCGGTGGCACCGCGCTGGTCGAAGAAAGCATTGCCGAGTCGCTGGACTTTCGCCGCGCCATGCGCAAGATCGATGAAGAGTACGGTGACGACTGGTGGTTCAAGGTCTGGGGCCCGGACAAGCTGGTGGAAGAGGGCATCGGCGAAGCCAAGGACTGGATCATCAAGGGTGAATCACGCAGCGCCAAGACCGCCAAAAACGGCGCCAACAACTGGCACGGCTTCGGCCAGATGGCGACCGGCTTCAACATGCTGGACCCGATCAAGTCCACCATCGTCACGCCCGGTCTCGATTTGAACGGCAAGTTCGCCAAGACCGGTATCCCGGCGTCCATCGTGACCAAGTTCCTGGCCGAGCACGGCGTGATCGTTGAAAAGACCGGTCTCTACAGCTTCTTCATCATGTTCACCATCGGCATCACCAAGGGCCGCTGGAACACGCTGCTGACGGCGCTGCAGCAGTTCAAGGACGACTACGCCAAGAACCAGCCGATGTGGCGCATCCTGCCCGAGTTTTGCCAGAAGTTTCCGAAATACGAGCGCATGGGCCTGGCCGATTTATGCCAGTACATCCACGCGCTGTATTCCAAATATGACATCGCCCGCCTGACCACCGAGGTCTATCAAAGCGACCTCGAGCCGGCCATGAAGCCCAGCGAGGCCTATGCCCATATTGCCCAGCGCAAGACCGAGCGCGTCGAAATTGATCACCTCGAAGGCCGCATCACGGTGGGCCTGGTCACGCCTTACCCACCGGGCATCCCGCTCTTGATCCCGGGTGAGGTCTTCAACAAGAAGATTGTTGATTACCTGAAGTTCGCGCGTGAGTTCAATGTGCATTGCCCCGGTTTTGAGACCGACATCCATGGTCTCGTCAGCGAGGTGGATGCCAAGGGCAAGATGCGGTACTACGCTGACTGCGTGAAGAAGTAGCTCTTTCGCGAAGGGCAGTAAGCGACGAAGGGGAAGGACGGACTAGTTCGGCCCGTCTTCCCGCACCCGCATAAAGCTCGCAAAACGCGGAATGCCGCTGTCGTTCAGGCCGCGGTAGCGGTAGGTGACCAGCGTGCCGATCGGCGGCGGGCTCTTGCGTTGCGCATCGCTAAAACCAGTCCCCAGCTTGAAGCGCTGCGCCGGTTTGCCGCCTTCAGCCGGCATTTCGACTATCAGGGCGCCCAGCCGTTCGGCATTCTTGCCTTTGCCAGCGATATGGCCAACCACCCGCGCTTCAGCGTCTTCATGCGTCTTGACCTTGAGCAGGTCGTCGTTGCGCAGACCTTTGTAGAGCGAATCGCCCCGATGCAGCATCAGGCCTTCGCCGCCCAGCTTCACCGTCTTTTTGAGCTGCGCCTGCAGTGCGGTGTGGCTGGCGATGCGGTACTGCGCCACCGCCACCACCCAGGGCTCATCGATTTGTGAAACGACGCCGCTGATCGCCGGGATGCGCTCGGTGAAAGGCCCGGGCTGTGCCGGCAGGTCAAACACCATGAAGCGCATTCCGCGCCAGGCGGCGTCATCCGGCACCTGCTGGCGCACGGTCGACACCGCCTTTGAAAATTGACCGCGCCCGGCCCAGAGTTCACCGTCCATCGGCGTTTTCGGCCAGCCCGCCGTGAACCACGCCGGGGCCATGACGCGTTCGCCGCCCCGGGTCAGCAGCTTTTCGCCGTCCCAGAAACCACGCACGCCGTCGTATTTTTCGCTGACCCAGTAGTCGGCCAGCACCACACCGGGGTGATAAACGTTGGCCAGCATCAGCGCAGGCTTGCCGGGGGCCTGCTGGGCAATCGCTGGCGGCAGTGAAAGAAAACCGGCAGCTGCGAGCAGCACGGCGAACACGCTGGCGCGCAAGACTCCACCTGGATGGTGTGAAAACTTCTTCATATCGCTCCCTGATGGCGTTTTGACGCCTATTCATTAAAACCTGGCGTACTATACTTTTGATAGCTGCTGACGCACGTATTTATTGGCCTGAAGGCCTATTTGATGCCTAAAAATAGCCATTTAGAGGCATTTTTGACCCGTTTTTAGTCCCGCGAGTGGCAAATAAATACCGACAGTTACATCAAGTGCAATAGTCGATTAAATTGTTACGAATTTCGTAACAATAACTTTTCTCAGGTCTCTCAGGTCTCTCAGGTCTCTCAGGTCTCTCAGGTCTCTCAGGCCTCTGCCGGCTCTGCAATGCCGCCCACGACGTTGTTGAAGCCGCCGTCGACATAAGTGATCTCGGCGCTGACGCCTGCTGCCAGGTCGCTCAGCAAAAATGCGGCGACATTGCCGACGTCCTCAATCGTCACATTGCGGCGAATCGGTGAGGTTTCGGCCACCACGCTCAAGATCTTGCCAAAGCCCTTGATGCCGCTGGCGGCCAGGGTTTTGATCGGGCCCGCGCTGATGCCATTGGCGCGCATGCCCCGCTTTTTGCTGCCGAGTGATTCGGCCAGATAGCGCACCGATGCCTCCAGGCTGGCTTTGGCCAGACCCATGGTGTTGTAGTTGGGCACGACCTTCTCTGCGCCCAGATACGACAGCGTCAGGACCGACGCCTTGTCATTGAGGTAGGGCAGGGCGGCCTTGGCCATGGCGGGGAAGCTGTAGGCGCTGATGTCGTGGGCGATGCGAAAGGCTTCCCGGCTCAGGCCGTCCAGGAAGTCGCCTGCAATCGCCTCGCGGGGTGCGAAACCGATGGCATGCACAAAGCCGTCAAAGGTCGGCCAGGTCTGGGTCAGGTCAGCCATCAATTGGGCAATCTGCTCGTCGCTGCCAACGTCGCAGTCAAACACCAGCTTGCTGCCGAAGTCGGCGGCAAATTCAGTGATGCGGTCCTTGAAACGTTCGCCCTGGTAGCTGAAGGCCAGCTCGGCGCCTTGCGCATGACAGGCCTTGGCAATGCCGTAAGCAATCGAGCGGTTGGACAGGACGCCCGTGATCAGCAGTTTTTTGCCGGTGAGAAAACCCATGTGTATTTGCTCCGTAAAGTGTCTGGCAGGTTCACGCTTGAAGCGTGACCAAGTAGGGCAGAATTGTCGCATGCGGGATTTGTCTCTTTTGAAGGCTTTGATGCTGGTGAGCTTGGCTTCGCTGGCCCCCGCATCCCATGCCGCCCATGCCTACGCCCAGTTCGGCGACATCAAATACCCACCCGGCTTCACCAGCTTCAGCTACGTCAACCCGAACGCCCCCAAGCAGGGCGAAATCCGCATGGTGCCGCCGACGCGGCCAACCAACTTCGACAAGTTCAATCCCTTCACCCTGCGCGGAACTGCGCCCTACAACATCGGCGGGCTGCTGCTGGAAAGCCTGCTGACCGGTAACTCCGAGGAGCCGACGACAGCCTACGGACTGCTGGCTGAGGATGTGGAGGTTGCTGCAGACAAGCTTTCGGCCACCTTCAGGCTGAACCCGAAAGCGACTTTTCACAATGGCAAGCCAGTGCTGGCGGCAGATGTTGTGCATTCCTTCAGGACGCTGATCAGCAAGGAGGCCGCCCCGCAGTTCAAGACCATTTATGCCGAGGTAAAGGATGCTGTGGTGGTGTCCGAGCGCGTGGTGCGCTTTGACTTCGTCACCCCCAACCCCGAGTTGCCACTGGTTGTGGGCGGCATGGCCGTGTTCAGCCGCGACTGGGGCATGGCCGGCGGCAAGCGCAAGCCGCTGGACCAGATCGTCTCGGAACCCCCCATTGGCTCCGGCCCCTACAAACTCTCGTCGCTGGCCATGGGCCGCGACATCACCTATGTGCGCGACCCGAAGTACTGGGCAGTGGATTTGTCAACGCGAAGGGGCCTGTACAACTTTGACCGGGTGACCTACAAGATTTACCTTGACGACACCGCCAAGTTTGAAGGCCTGAAGGCCGGTGAATACGACTTCATGCGTGAGTTCACCTCGCGCAACTGGGCGCGCCAATATACCGGCAAGCAGTTCACATCGGGGGAAGTCGTCAAGCGCGCTTTCGAAAACAAGAACCCGGGTGACTTTCAGGGTTACATCTTCAACCTGCGCCGCCCGCAGTTCCAGGACATTCGTGTGCGCAAGGCTTTCAGCCTGGCGATGGATTTTGAATGGATGAACCGACAGCTTTTTTACGGCATTTACAAGCGGGTCGAAGGTTACTTTCCCAATAGCGAGTTCCACGCTGAAGGCCTGCCCAAACCCGACGAGCTGGCTTTGCTGGAACCCCTGAAGGACAAGCTCCGCCCTGAGGTATTTGGCCCTGTGCCCCTGTCTGCCAGCACCGCACCGCCCGGCAGCCTGCGTGAGAACCTGCGCCAGGCCCAGGCGCTGCTGAAAGACGCGGGCTGGACCTACCGGGACGGCGCGCTGCGTAACGCCAAAGGCCAGGCCTTTGTGGTGGAGTTTCTGAACGACCAGCCGTCGCTGGTGCGCGTCTTCACGCCTTTCCAGAAAGCACTTGAAAAGCTCGGCATCACGCTGACCTACCGGGTCGTCGATTTTTCGCTCGCCAAGCAGAAGATGGACGCCTTTGACTTTGACATCACGACCACACGTTTGCCTGGCAGCACCGCGCCGGGCGGCGAGTTGCTCGACCGCTGGGGTTCCGAGGCGGCCAGGACGCCAGGATCGTCCAACGTCTGGGGCATTGCCGAGCCCGCTGTTGATGCCTTGTTGCAAAAAGTGGTGACGGCCAAAACACGACCCGATCTGAGCGCCGCCATGCGCGCGCTGGACCGCGTACTGACCAACGGCTATTACTCGGTCCCGCAGTATTACGGCGATGCTTTCCTGATTGGCTACCGGCCCAAACCGTTTGTACTGCCTTCAGTGATTCCCCCGTACTACGAAGCCGACACCTGGGCGATGAGCACCTGGTGGGCGTCTGCCACCAATAAATAATGGCAAGTTACATCCTCAAGCGCCTCTTGCTCATGATCCCGACCTTGTTCGGTATCCTGCTGGTGACATTTGCCATGGTGCAGTTTGTGCCTGGCGGGCCTGTCGAGCAAATGGTTGCGCAGTTGCAGGGCCGCGATTCGGGCGGCGAGCGCGCCGCGACCTCGGGCGCCGGCTACCGTGGCCGCCAGGGTGTGGATGCCAAACGCATTGAAGAAATCAAGGTTCTTTATGGCTTTGACAAACCCGTGCACGAACGTTTTATCCAGATGCTGGGCCAGTTTGCGCGCTTCGATCTCGGCAACAGTTTTTACCAGCGCAAGGATGTCTGGCAACTGGTGAAGGAGAAGCTGCCTGTCTCCATCAGCCTGGGTTTGTGGACCTTCTTCATCAGCTATTTGATCGCCGTGCCGTTGGGGGTGGCCAAAGCAGTGAGGGCAGGCACGCGCTTCGACTTTGTCACCAGCCTCATCGTGCTGGTCGGTTATGCGATTCCGGGCTTTGTGCTTGGTGTCGCCCTCGTGGTGATTTTTGGTGGCCAGCTGCAGTGGTTTCCGCTGCGTGGGCTGACGTCGAGCAACTGGGAAACCCTCAATTGGGGCGCAAAAATCACCGATTACCTCTGGCACATCACCTTGCCGGTGATTGCCATGGTGCTCGGCAGCTTTGCCGTGACAGCGGCGTTGACCAAAAATTCTTTTCTTGAAGAGATCCGCAAGCAGTATGTGCTGACGGCCCGCGCCAAGGGCCTGAGCGAGCGGCAGGTGCTGTGGAAGCACGTCTTCCGCAATGCGTTGATTCCCATCATTACGGGTTTTCCGGCGGCTTTCATCGGCGCATTTTTCACTGGCTCGCTGCTGATTGAGACCTTGTTTTCGCTTGATGGGCTGGGCCTGCTGAGTTATGAAAGCGTGATACGGCGCGACTACCCGGTGGTGCTGGGCACGCTTTACTTGTTCACGCTGATTGGACTGGTCACCAAGCTGATCAGCGATCTTTGCTACGTCTGGGTCGATCCAAGGGTGAAGTTTGACTAGCTTGACTACCCCCCCCGAAATGGCCTCTGGCCATCTCCCTCCCGAGGGGGCGCCGCTGGCGGCCGGGCAAAGCCCGTTCCGCGGCGGCCCTGGCAAAGGCCCTGCTACGTTAAGTCTTGGCCCGGGACGTAGGGCATGGAATCGCTTCCGGCGTAACAAGCTCGGTTTTTACAGCCTGGTGCTGTTCTCCGTCATGGTCTTGCTCAGCCTGTTTGCCGAGGTGCTGTCCAACGACAAACCCCTCGTGGTGAGCTACAACGGAACGATGTACTTTCCGCTCGTGAAAGACTATTCCGAGAAAACTTTTGGCGGTGACTTTGAAACGCCTGCCGATTACCTCGACCCCTTCATCAGGGACAGGATCAAGGGTGGCGATAACTGGGCCATCTATCCGCCCAATCCCTACGGCCCGCGTACCCTCAATTACTTCGCCAAAGAGCCCAACCCGTCGGCGCCGTCGCGTGACAACTTTTTTGGCACCGACGACCGGGGGCGCGACCTGCTGGCGCAGCTGATTTACGGCTTCCGGCTCAGCGTCCTGTTCGGGCTGGCGCTGACGTTTATCGGTGTGGTCATAGGCGTCATTACAGGCGCCATTCAGGGCTATGCCGGCGGCAAGACCGACCTGGTGTTTCAGCGCTTCATGGAGATCTGGAGTTCCATGCCAGAGCTCTACCTGCTCATCATTTTCAGCGCCGTGTTTTCGCCCAGTGTTGCGTTGCTGCTTTTCCTGCTCAGCCTCTTTGGCTGGATGGGCCTGTCGGACTATGTGCGCGCCGAGTTTTTGCGCAACCGCCAGCTTGACTACGTGCGGGCTGCGCGTGCCTTGGGCGTGAGCAACCTGCAGATCATGTGGCGCCACATCCTGCCGAACAGCATGACACCTGTGGTGACTTTTCTGCCCTTCAGAATGAGCGCTGCCATCCTGGCGCTGACCTCGCTGGACTTTCTGGGCCTGGGCGTGCCGCCGGGAACGCCGTCTTTGGGTGAGCTGCTAAGCCAGGGCAAGGCGAATATCGATGCATGGTGGATATCGCTTTCCACCTTCGCAGTGCTGGTGATCACGCTGCTCCTGCTGACTTTCATGGGCGATGCCTTGCGCGATGCGCTGGATCCGCGCAAGGTGGATCACTAGATGGCCCCCACGCTCGTCACTGACGTGTCATCGCTGCCCCCTGAGGGGGGTGTTCCGCCTAAAGTCGGCCTGTCGGCGGAACGTGACCTCACTTTGCTCGACGTCAAGGACCTGCGAATTTCCTTCGCGGGCAAGGAAGTCGTGCACGGTATCGACTTTCATATCGCGCCGGGTGAAAAGCTGGCGCTGGTGGGTGAGTCTGGTTCCGGCAAAACCATCACGGCACTGAGCCTGCTGCGCCTGGTGCAAAACGCCGCCGTCAGCGGCAATGCGGTGTTTGGCAGCCGCGAAGGCGCGATGGATTTGCTGGCGATGGACGAGCCCCGCCTGCGCGGCATTCGCGGGCAGGAGATCGCCATGATCTTTCAGGAACCCATGACGGCATTGAACCCACTGTTCAGCGTTGGCGACCAGATTGGTGAAGTCCTGCAGCTTCACAAGGGCCTGACACGGGCCGAGGCCTGGCAGGAGGCCATCAAGCTGCTGGGCAGCACGGGCATTTCTGAACCGGAGCGCCGTGCGCGGTCTTTCCCGCACCAGCTTTCGGGCGGGCAGCGCCAGCGCGCCATGATTGCCATGGCTTTGGCCTGCCAGCCCAAATTGCTGTTGGCCGATGAGCCTACGACGGCACTGGATGTGACGGTACGCGGCCAGATTCTCGATCTGCTGGCCGGCCTGCAGCAGAAAAACGGCATGGCGGTGCTCATGATCACCCATGACCTGAATCTGGTGCGGCGTTTTGCCGACAGGGTCGCCGTGATGGAGAACGGCTACATCGTGGAGCAAGGCAGGGTCGCCGATGTCTTTGCCAACCCGCAGCACGCCTACACCCGCAAGCTGATCGACAGCACACCTGCGCGTGATCTGCAGGAGGCGCAGCCCGATGCGGCGCTGGCCGGCGTGATGAAGGCGCAAAACCTGCGCGTGAGTTACCCGGTAGGGGTGCCCGGTATCCGGGGCTGGTTCAAAAAAGGCGAGTTTGTGGCTGTGAAGGGCGCGAGTTTTGACATCCCTGCCGGCCAGACCCTGGGCGTGATCGGCGAGTCAGGCTCCGGCAAATCCAGTTTGGCGCTGGCGGCACTGGGCCTGCATCCACATCAGGGCGAGTTACAGGTGGTTGGCAAGGCCTGGGGTACCAATGCCGCCGCCAACAAGGCTTTGCGCCGCGCTGTTCAGGTGGTGTTTCAGGACCCGTTTTCATCGCTCTCACCGCGCATGACGGTTGAAACCATCGTCGGCGAGGGTCTGCTGGTACACCATCCTGAACTGAACGCTGCCCAGCGGCAGGAAAAGGTTCTGGCGGCCCTGGCCGACGTCGGCATGCTGGAATCACAGTTTCCTGGTCTCTTGCAGCGCTACCCCCACGAGTTTTCCGGTGGTCAGCGCCAGCGGCTGGCGATTGCCCGGGCCTTGATGGTCGACCCGCAGTTGCTGGTGCTTGACGAACCCACCAGCGCGCTGGATGTCACCATCCAGAAACAGGTTCTGGCCCTGCTGCAGCGCCTGCAAAGGGAGCGCGGCCTGAGCTATCTGCTGATTACCCACGATGTGGATGTCATCCGGGCCATGGCGCACCACGTCATCGTCATGAAAGATGGTGAGGTGCTGGAATCCGGCCCATTGGCCCAAATTGTTGACTTTCCCCGGCACCCCTACACCCGGACGCTAGTCGCAGCCCATTCGCCGGAGCCGGCCATGTAAATGGCGTCGGGCACGCAAAGTGCTTGCTCAAGCGTGTTTCACAGGTTACAATAATACCTTCACGACCAAATGGGCGGGTTCACACCGCCCATTTTTTTTGGGCGTTTGTTTTTGATGGGTTGCTGGCGAAAGGCGCCAGGCCCTTGATTTTTACGGCATTGCTTTTAGATACTGAATGGCTTCACCCAGCACCAACGAAACGATTGAGCAGACCGTCACGGGACTCGGTTACGACCTTGTCGACATCGAGCGCACCACGGGTGGTTTGTTGCGCGTCACGATAGACATGCCTTACGTTGCGGATGCCGAGCAGTTCATCAATGCTGAAGATTGTGAAAAAGTCACGCGCCAGCTGCAGTTTGTGCTGGAAGTTGAAGGTGCGGCCTATTCTCGGCTCGAGGTGAGCTCGCCGGGCATCGACAGGCCGCTGCGGACCGAAAAGGATTTTGAGCGTTTTGCCGGTGAGTTGATAGACCTCACACTGAAGGCGCCGATTGGCGTGGCGGCAAGTGCAGGTTCGACGGTGTCGGCCAACCAGAAGAAATTCAGGGGCACGCTGGAACACGGCGAGACGAAAGATGGCGTTGCAGGCTGGCAGATCGTCTGGAGCGATGAGCCGCCTGTCAAGCCGGGCCAGCGTGTCAGCAAGAACCGTGTGCCGGCGCCTTTGCAGGCCTTGGGTTTTACGCTGGACGAAATACAGCAGGCGCGGCTGGCGCCCGTGGTGGACTTTAAAGGGCGCAAGCCCCGGGGTGCGAAGGCCGCACCGCCTGCGGATGAGCAGGCCGAAGATTGATTTTCGGATTATTTGAGTGAAATTTTGAGTGAAAGGCTTGTGAAATGAATCGCGAAATGTTGATGTTGGTTGATGCCATCTCGCGCGAGAAGAATGTCGAACGCGACGTGGTTTTCGGCGCGGTCGAGCTCGCCCTTGCGCAAGCCACCAAAAAAATCTATCCCGGTGAAGTTGACATCCGTGTTGCGGTTGACCGCGACAACGGCAACTACGAAACCTTCCGCCGCTGGCTGGTCGTTCCCGACGAAGCCGGCCTGCAGAACCCCGAAGCTGAAGAGCTGGTCAGCGATGCACGCGACGAAATCGCCGACATTGAAGAAGGCGACTTCATCGAAAAGCCGGTTGAAAGCCTGCCCATCGGCCGCATTGGTGCGCAAGCGGCCAAGCAGGTCATCCTGCAGAAGATCCGTGACGCCGAGCGTGAAATGCTGCTCAACGAGTTCATGTCGCGCGGCGACAAGATCTTCGTGGGCACCGTCAAGCGCATGGACAAGGGCGACATCATTGTCGAATCCGGCCGTGTTGAAGGCCGCCTGCGCCGCAGCGACATGATCCCCAAGGAAAATTTGCGTTCCGGCGACCGCGTTCGCGCCATGATCATGGAAGTCGACACCACCCTGCGTGGCGCGCCCATCATCCTGTCGCGTTCGGCCCCTGAATACATGATCGAGCTGTTCCGCCAGGAAGTGCCCGAAATCGAACAGGGCCTGCTGGAGATCAAATCCTGCGCCCGTGACCCCGGTTCGCGCGCCAAGATCGCCGTGCTGTCGCATGACAAGCGTGTGGACCCCATCGGCACCTGCGTCGGCGTGCGCGGCACCCGCGTCAACGGCGTGACGAATGAACTTGCCGGTGAACGCGTTGACATCGTGCTGTGGAGCGAAGACCCCGCCCAGTTCGTCATCGGCGCGCTGGCACCGGCCAACGTTTCCTCCATCGTGGTGGACGAAGAGCGACACGCCATGGACGTCGTTGTTGACGAAGAAAACCTGGCCATCTCCATCGGCCGTGGCGGACAGAATGTGCGCCTTGCTGCAGAGTTGACCGGCTGGAAGATCAACATCATGACGGCTGACGAGTCCGCTGAAAAGCAGGCCAGCGAGACCGATTCAAGCCGCAAGCTCTTCATGGAAAAGCTGGACGTGGACGAGGAAATCGCCGATATCCTGATCTCCGAAGGCTTCACCAGCCTGGAAGAAGTGGCTTATGTGCCGCTGCAGGAAATGCTGGAAATCGAATCCTTCGACGAAGACACCGTCAATGAATTGCGCACCCGTGCCAAGGATGCGCTACTGACCATGGAAATCGCGAAGGAAGAAAATGCCGAGGGCGTCTCGCAGAACCTGCGTGACGTGACGGGCATCACCCCGGAGCTGATTTCCAAACTCACAGAGGCGGGCATCAACACCCGCGACGACCTGGCCGACCTGGCCACGGACGAACTCACCGATATCACCGGCCAGTCTGCAGAAGACGCCACGGCCCTGATCATGACTGCCCGCGCACATTGGTTTACCGATGAGCCTGCAGCCGCCACCCCTGCGACCGCAGCAGCGGACTCAAACACCGCTGCGCCCGCAGCGGTGGATGAGCAATGATCATGGAGGCCAGTCAGGAAAACCACATATGTCCAGTACCACTACCGTCGCTGAATTCGCAGCAGAACTCAATAAATCCCCTGCAACCCTGATCGAGCAATTGACCAGCGCAGGCGTCGCCAAGGCGCAAGCCAGCGACCATTTGTCGGAGGCCGACAAGCAGAAGCTGCTCGGCTTCCTGCAGGCCAGCCATGGCACGGTCTCAAGCGAGCGCAAGAAGATCACGCTGGTGAAAAAATCCACCAGCGAAATCAAGCAGGCTGACGCCACCGGCAAGGCGCGCACGATCCAGGTCGAAGTGCGCAAGAAACGAACCTTCGTCAAGCGTGAAGACGGCTCTGATGCGCCTGCAGAAGAAGCACCGGCCGAGGTCGCTCCAGTGCCACAGGCGCCTGTCGTCGATAACGCCGAACTCATCCGCCGCGAAGAGGAAGCCAACCGCCACGCAGAGTTGCTGCGCCGCCAGGAAGCTGAACTGACCGAAAAACGCCGTCTGCGTGAAGAGCAGGATGCCAAAGAGGCCGCCCAGGAGCGGGAACGCCAGGCGGCTGCAGAAGCCGCTCAGGCTGCCGCCAAGGCTGCTGAAGAGGCTGAAAAAGCCAGGCTGGCTGTCGGCAAAAAAGTAAAAGAGACGCCAGCCTCGGTAGCAGCCGCTGCTGAAGCGACAAAGGTGTCTGAAGCAGCTGCTGTCGAGCAGGCTGGCAAGGCTGCCGATGCCGAAGCCGTCAAGGCTGCCGCCAAGGCAAAGGCTACGGCCGAATTTCAGGCGGATGCTGCCAAGACGCTCGATCTGCAAGACCGCCGCAAGAAGGCCGAAGCTGAAGCAGCAGGCATTCGCGCCATGATGAATGCGCCCAAGCGTGTGCTGGTTCCCCACGTGGATCCCAAAGCAGCCATCAAGGGCACGCTGCACAAGCCGGTTGGCGCACCAGGTGCTGCAAAACCAGCCCCGGGTGCACCTGTTGCTCCCGGCGCTGCGGGCAAGAAGGAAGTCAAGTCGGAAAACCTTTCCTCGACCTGGAAAGAAGACGCAGCCAAGAAAAAGGGCCTGCCCAGCCGTGGTGCAACCCCGGTTCCCGGCCGTGGCAATTTCCGGGGCGGTCCTCGTGGCCGCCGCACCAACGACCGTGACGCACGCCCGGAGTCCAGCTTCGTCGCACCGACCGAGTTCAAGGTCATTGAAGTGCACGTGCCGGAAACCATCACCGTGGGCGAACTCGCCCACAAGATGAGCGTGAAATCGAACGAGGTCATCAAGCATTTGATGAAGCTCGGCCAGATGGTCACCATCAACCAGCCGCTGGACCAGGACACCGCCATGATCGTGGTGGAAGAAATGGGCCACAAGGCCGTCACAGCCGCGCTGGATGATCCGGAAGCCTTCACCGATGAAGATGTCCAGGGCCAGCAGGCTGAGTCGTTGCCGCGCGCGCCGGTTGTCACCGTCATGGGTCACGTCGATCACGGCAAGACCTCGCTGCTTGACTACATCCGCCGCGCCAAGGTCGCGTCGGGCGAAGCCGGCGGCATTACCCAGCACATCGGCGCCTACCACGTGGAAACTCCGCGCGGCATGGTGTCCTTCCTGGATACGCCGGGCCACGAGGCGTTTACGGCCATGCGTGCCCGTGGTGCGCAGGCCACCGACATCGTGATCCTGGTGGTTGCAGCTGACGACGGCGTGATGCCGCAAACGAAGGAAGCCATCAAGCACGCAAAAGCGGCTGGCGTTCCCATCGTTGTGGCCATCAACAAGATCGACAAGCCCGACGCCAACCTTGACCGCGTCAAGGGTGAACTGGTGACCGAAGAAGTCGTGCCCGAAGAGTTCGGCGGCGATTCCCCGTTTGTGCCGGTTTCTGCCCGCACAGGCGCAGGTATCGACCAGTTGCTCGAGCAGGTCTTGCTGCAGGCTGAAGTACTGGAGCTTCGTGCCCCGGTTGACGCACTGGCCAAGGGCCTGGTGATTGAAGCCCGCCTCGACAAGGGCCGCGGCCCGGTGGCGACTGTGCTGGTTCAGTCCGGAACGCTGAAGGCTGGCGACGTGGTGCTGGCCGGGTCTACCTTCGGCAAGGTTCGCGCCATGCTGGACGAAAACGGCAAGCCGATCAAGACGGCCGGCCCGTCCATCCCGGTTGAAATCCAGGGCCTGACCGAAGTGCCGCAAGCCGGTGATGATTTCATCGTCATGCTGGACGAGCGCCGTGCACGCGAGGTCGCAACCTACCGCGCCGGCAAGTTCCGCAACACCAAGCTGGCCAAGCAACAGGCATCGAAGCTGGAGAACATGTTCTCCGACATCAATGCCGGCGAAGTCAAGATGCTGCCCATCATCATCAAGGCCGACGTGCAGGGTTCGCAGGAAGCGCTGGCCCAGTCACTGCTCAAGCTGTCGACCGACGAGGTCAAGGTCCAGCTGGTGTACTCGGGTGTCGGTGGCATCTCCGAATCCGACGTCAACCTCGCGATTGCCTCCAAGGCTGTGCTGATCGGGTTCAATACCCGCGCGGACGCCCAGGCCCGCAAGCAGGCTGAAGGCAACGGCATCGAGATCCGCTACTACAACATCATTTATGACGCTGTGGACGATCTGAAGCTGGCCATGTCGGGCATGCTCACGCCGGACAAAAAGGAAGAAGTCATCGGTACCGCCGAGATTCGCCAGGTGTTCAAGGTCAGCAAGATCGGCTCGATTGCCGGCTGTATGGTCACATCCGGTGTCGTCCGCCGCGCTGCCAAACTGCGCCTGCTGCGCGAGAACGTGGTCATCTTCACCGGTGAACTCGACTCGCTCAAGCGCTTCAAGGACGATGTCCGCGAGGTCAAGGAACAGTTCGAGTGCGGCTTGAATATCAAGAACTACAACGATATTCAAGAGGGTGACATCCTTGAGTTCTTCGAGATCAAAGAGGTTGCGCGTACCTTGTAAAAAGCCGGGGGTTCGCCGAAAGGCGGGCCTGACCGGACACAAGACCTCATCTTTTCATGCGTAAAAAGTCATCTACCCCCAACCGCGGCTTTCGGGTTGCCGATCAGATCCAGCGTGACCTCACGGAACTGATCGCGCGCGAACTGAAAGACCCGCGGGTCGGGATGGTGACCATCCAGGCTGTCGAGGTGACGGCCGACTATGCGCATGCCAAGGTGTTTTTCAGCGTGCTGATCGGCGACCCGGTTGAATGTGAAACGGCGCTCAACCAGGCGGCCGGTTTCCTGCGAAACGGTCTCTTCAAGCGCCTGATGACGCACACCGTGCCGACACTGCATTTCCACTTCGACCGCACCACAGAACGTGCGGCCGACATGAACGCCCTGATTGCCAAGGCGGTTTCTTCCCGCGCCCAGGACGACTGAGCCAGCGCCGTTCCCCTTGGACAGGTTCAGGGGACAACGGTGCCAACTGGCGTTCGGGAATGCCCGGGCGCTGAGCCTGTCGAAACCCTATGACGCAACCCTCTGCTTCCCGCCAGAAAATTCAGCGACGTCCCGTGCATGGCGTGCTGCTGCTCGACAAGCCGCTGGGCCTGTCGAGCAATCAGGCCTTGCAGAAGGCCAAATGGCTGCTGCGTGCTGACAAGGCTGGCCATACCGGCACGCTGGACCCCCTGGCCACGGGCGTGTTGCCCCTTTGTTTTGGCGCAGCGACCAAATTCAGCCAGATCCAGCTGGATGCCGACAAGACCTATGAGGCACTCATCGTGCTGGGCAAAAAAACCAGCACTGGCGATGCCGAGGGCGACGTGATTGAAACCCGCCCTGTACCCGCCATCACGCCTGAATTGCTGGCCGATCTGACGCAACGCTTCACCGGCCCGCTGGCGCAAATCCCGCCGATGTATTCAGCACTCAAAAAAGACGGCAAAGCCCTCTACGAGTACGCCCGCAAGGGTGAAGAGGTCGAACGCGAAGCCCGCCACATCGTCATTCACGAATTGAAGCTGACGCCGGCCACCGATATTTCCGGCCAGCCCGCCGTGTGGCTGGTGGCCAGGTGCAGCAAGGGCACCTACATCCGCACTCTGGGTGAAGACATTGCCGAAGCCATGGGCTGCGGCGGCCATCTGGGCTCGCTCAGGCGCATTGAAACCGGCGGTTTTGTGGCTGGCGACTGCGTCAGCCTGGCTGCACTCGAAGCGATGACCGAGCCCGAGCGCGAGGCGCGCCTGCTTCCTTCACAGTCCCTGGTGGCTGCGTACCCATCTGTCACACTGGACGCCGACAATGCAGGGCGTTTCCTCAGTGGCCTGCGCCGCCGCGGTGAGCCCGGCCAGTGGGGCGCCGATGCGCCGCTCGTCCAGGTCTACGGCGCAGAGCCCAAAGCGTTTTTGGGCTCTGCCCACATCGCCGCTGATGAACTGATTCCCCAGCGCCTGCTGAGTCCCATCGAGATCCAGGACATCCTTCAGGCCGCCGCCGCACATGCAGCGCCGGTCCGCCCCGTACCAGCCTTTCAACATTAACCATCAACGATTTTCAGTTTCCAGCCTCCAGAAAGCCAACCATGAGCCACAAACAAATCCGCAATATTGCGATCATCGCCCACGTCGACCACGGTAAAACCACCATGGTTGACCAGTTGCTGCGCCAGTCCGGCACCTTTGCCGAGCACGAAAAAGTTGTCGACACCGTGATGGACAACAACGCGATTGAAAAAGAACGCGGCATCACCATCCTGGCCAAGAACTGCGCCGTGACCTGGGAAGGCACGCACATCAACATCGTCGACACCCCGGGCCACGCCGACTTCGGCGGTGAAGTGGAGCGCGCCTTGTCCATGGTTGACGGCGTCGTGCTGCTGATCGACGCCCAGGAAGGCCCCATGCCGCAGACGCGTTTCGTGACCAAAAAGGCACTCGCGCTCGGCCTCAAGCCCATCGTGGTGGTCAACAAGGTTGACAAGCCAGGCGCCAACCCTGACAAGGTCATCAACGCGGCTTTCGACCTGTTCGACAAGCTCGGCGCGACCGACGAGCAGCTCGATTTTCCCGTGGTTTACGCTTCAGGCATCAATGGCTGGTCTTCGCTCGAAGAAGGCCCACCCAACGAACAGTGGGGCCCCGACATGTCGGCGCTCTTCAACACCATCCTCAAGCACGTGCCGGCGCAAAGCGGCGACCCGGAAGCGCCGCTGCAGTTGCAGATCTCCGCGCTCGACTTCTCGACCTTTGTCGGCCGCATCGGCGTGGGCCGCATCAGCCAGGGCACCATCAAACCCATGATGGACGTGGTCGTCATGGAAGGCCCTGACGGCAAGGCCGTCAAGGGGCGTATCAACCAGGTGCTGACATTCCAGGGCCTGGAGCGTGTGCAGGCGACTGAAGCCGGCCCAGGCGAGATCGTGCTGATCAACGGCCTGCCGGAAATCGGTATCGGCGTGACGATTACCGACCCCACCAACCCGGCGCCGCTGCCCATGCTCAAGGTCGATGAGCCGACCCTGACCATGAACTTCTGCGTCAACACCAGCCCGCTGGCCGGCCGCGAAGGCAAGTACGTCACCAGCCGCCAGATCTGGGACCGCCTGCAGAAAGAGCTGCAGCACAACGTCGCGCTGCGCGTCAGCGAAACCGACGAAGAAGGCATTTTTGAAGTCATGGGCCGCGGCGAGCTGCACCTGACCATCCTGCTGGAAAACATGCGCCGTGAAGGCTTTGAAATGGCCGTGTCCAAGCCACGCGTGGTGATGAAGGACGTCAACGGTGAAAAGCATGAGCCTATCGAGCTGGTCACGGCCGACATCGAAGACCAGCACCAGGGCGGCGTCATGCAGGCTTTGGGCGAGCGCAAGGGCGAACTGGTGAACATGGACCCGGACGGCCGTGGCCGCGTGCGCCTTGAGTACCGCATCCCGGCGCGTGGCCTGATCGGTTTCACCAACGAATTCCTGAATCTGACCCGTGGTTCCGGCCTCATCAGCAATATCTTCGACAGCTATGAAGCCCACAAGGGTGACATCGGCGGCCGCAAGAATGGTGTGCTGATCTCCATGGACGACGGTGAAATCTTCACCTACGCCCTGGGCAAGCTCGACGACCGCGGCCGCATGTTCGTCAAGGCGAACGATCCGGTGTACGAAGGCATGATCGTCGGCATTCACAGCCGTGACAACGACCTCGTGGTGAACGCCACGCGTACCAAGCAGCTGACCAACTTCCGCGTGTCCGGCAAGGAAGACGCGATCAAGATCACGCCGCCTATCGAGCTGACGCTGGAATACGGTGTCGAGTTCATCGAGGACGACGAACTGGTCGAAATCACACCGAAGTCGGTTCGCCTGCGCAAGCGCCACCTGAAGGAAAGCGAACGCAAGCGCGCTGGAAGGTAAGCCCCCAACGCTTTTCACTTCGTGTAATGCGCTGCCCCCCGAGGGGGCCGTCCGACTGTGGCCCGGCGAAGCCGGTTCCACGGCTCCACTTGCACGAGCGGGGATGCCAATGGCGGCACCGCTACGCATTCGCTGTCATTGCGGGCTTGACCCGCAATCCATCGCCAACGAAGCGGGGATGGATCCCGGATCAGGTCCGGGATGACGGGAACCAAGGCTCAAAAATATCGACATGAAACTCACGCACGCCAAAGCCGTCGCCCTCATGGTTCTGGTGACCATGATGTGGTCGATTGCCGGGGTGGTGACGCGCCAGCTGGAATCTGCGCGCAGTTTTGAAGTGACCTTCTGGCGCAGCTTCTTCACGGTGCTGTCGCTGCTGGTCATCTTGCCGGTGTTCCAGGGCAGAGCGGTGTTTTCGAAGATCCGCCACGCGGGTTCGGCGCTCTGGCTGTCAGGCGTCTGCTGGAGCGTGATGTTCACCGCCTTCATGGTGGCGCTGACCTTGACTACTGTGGCCAATGTGTTGGTGACCATGGCCATCAGTCCCTTCGTCACGGCCTTGCTGGCCCGCATTTTTATTGGCCACCGCATTGCGCCGCGCACCTGGCTGGCGATTGCCATGGCGGGTTCAGGCATTGGCTGGATGTACGGCGTGCAGGCCGATCTCTCGCAACATCTGGGCGGCACGCTGGTCGCGCTGCTGGTGCCGCTGGCCAGCGCTGCCAACTGGACGGTGGTGCAGCACAGCCGCCGCCATGGGCAGAATATCGACCTCGTGCCTGCGGTGCTGGTGGGAGCCGTGATTTCGTCGCTGGTGACCTTGCCGCTGTCGCTGCCGTTGTCGGCCACCGCGCACGACGTTGGCTTGCTGGCGCTGCTGGGCCTGGTGCAACTGGCGATACCCTGCGTGCTGTCGGTCCTGTGTGCCGGCGTGTTGAAGGCACCTGAAGTCGCCTTGCTGGCGCTGCTGGAGGTGATCTTCGGCATCCTGCTGGCCTGGCTGGGTGCAGGCGAGGTGCCTGGTGCGAGTGTTTTAAGCGGTGGTGCCTTGGTCATCACCGCTCTGGTTGTGAATGAAGTGATTGGATGGAGACAAAAGTCATGAGCGAACAAACCCTGAATACAGAATCAAAAAGTGATGTGATCGCGGAACGCAGCGGCAGCGCCGGCTTGCTGACACTGAACCGGCCCAAAGCGCTGAACGCCCTCAGCTTGCAGATGGTGCGCGACCTGACAGCGGCGCTGCTGGCCTGGCGTGATGACCCGGAGGTCAAACTCGTGGCGATTCGTGGCACCAACAAAAAAGGCCAGCCCGGCAGTGCTGAAGCCCTGTTCGGCGGGTTTTGTGCAGGCGGCGACATCCGCTTTTTTCACCAGGCCGCATTGGCCGGTGATACCGCCCTTGAAGACTTCTTCACCGAGGAGTACACCCTCAACCACCTGATCCAGACCTACCCCAAGCCCTTCATTGCCTTCATGGACGGCATCGTCATGGGCGGCGGCATGGGCCTGTCACAAGGCGCGGCGGTTCGCATCGTCACCGAGCACACCAAAATGGCCATGCCCGAGACCAATATCGGCCTGTTCCCCGATGTGGGCGGCGGTTACTTTTTAAGCCGTTGCCCCGGTCATGCCGGTGAATACCTGGCGCTGACAGGCGAGGTGATTGGTGCGGAAGAAGCGATTGGCTTTGGCCTGGCCGATGTGAAGCGCGACGCCGCTCAGTTGCCGGCGATCTGGGAATCACTGGCCGGTGAGAACTTTGAATCGGTTGATGCCGCCAATGCGTGGGTCGCCAAAGAGTTGCCGGCCGACCCGGCGCGAGGCAAAGCCGATACGGCCCACATCGACAGTTTTTTCTCGCTGCTGCGCGTAAAACACATCGTCGATGCGCTCGAAAAAGCCAAAGACGACCACTGGGCCGCCAAGGTCGCGGGCGTTTTGCGCAAACGCTCACCGCTGATGCTGCATGTGACGCTGGAGCAGATCCGCCGCGCCCGAAGCATGAGCCTGGCTGACGACCTGCGCATGGAGCGGGACATGGTGTACCAGTGCTTTCATCACCGGCCAGGTGTGGCCAGCGAAACCGTTGAGGGCATTCGTGCGCTCGCGGTGGACAAGGACTACGCGCCGAAATGGAGCCCCGGGCGCATTGAAGACGTCAAGCCGGGCATGGCCGATGCCTTTTTTGTGAGCCCATGGCCAGTTTCAGAACACCCCCTGCACAAGCTGGGTGCCTGAATGCTACGATTTTAGTAGCGGCTAACGCACGTATCTAAAGGTCTGGAGCCATATTTGATGCCTTTTTTGGGGCATTTTTGGCCATTTTGTGGACCCAAAACCAGCTCTAAAGGCGTTCTGGGCCTAATTGTTAATATGGAAGTTAACATTGTTAAGTTCCATGTTAACAATGGCCCATTTGCGGCCGCAAAGTCCCAAGCGCCTAAAGCTGCTGGTAAACAAGTTGGGCCAGCTTCATCAGGTCGTCTCTGGACACCGGGCCGCTGAGTGCATAGCCAAAACCTTGCTCGACCCAGTAAAACGAAGGCACAGGCCCGTCGGCGCTGTAGCGGAAGGCGGTCTCGTGGCTGTTCGGCTTTTCAGCTGACGGTGTTGCCGTTGCCTGTCCCGCCGAGGCACCGGCTTTTGCCGGATTGCCGTCCACCGAACCCAGATACAGCGTCAAACGCACGCCGGCCGGGTTCTGGAACATGAACTGCGCGCGTGCACCCGCCTCGCCGGGCAGCAGCCGGCCGCCGACCAGCTCGTAACCCTGTGCAGCCAGCACAGGTACCTTGAGGGGTTTGCCCACGCGTTTTGACAGCCACTGCACCAGGTGCTCCTGCTGTGCCGCAGTGACTTCCACCGGGTGGCGTACTTCAGGTGAATAGACCGCATGCGCCAGCGAGGCCTGGTGGATAAAACTTTGTGCGGGCGCCTTGCCCAAGGCCAGCAGCTGCGCCGAGGAACCGCCGATTTGCCCGTGCGACAGCCAGCCCACACCAAACGCCAGTGTCACCGCTGCGGCCATGCCGCCCCAGCGCCACCACTGGTCAAGCTGCTGCTGACTTTGCTGACTGCGGCGTGCGGCTGCCAGGAGTGACTCGGGAATGGCTTCGTCCAGCAACGGGCGGTGCAGGGCGCGCAGTGACTCGCGCTGCGTCTGCCAGGCGCGAAGGGTTTCCAGCGATTCGGCGTCGCCGCCCAGCTGCGCAATGGCCTTGGCCTGGTCGTCAGGCTGCAAGCGCCCATCGACCAGCGCGTTGATTTTGTCGTGGAGGAAATCGTTGTGCTTGTCCATGATCTTCAGGCCCTTATTTCAGTCGCCGCAATACGGCGGGGGCGGCAGTCTGTGCGGGCGCCACAGAAGCCGGGTTGTCCATCAGCTCGCGCAGCCGGCTGCGGGCCCGCGACAGGCGCGACATCACGGTGCCGACCGGCACACCGGTAATTTTTGCGACCTCTTCATAGGAGAGGTCTTCCAGGCTGACCAGAAGCAGCACCACACGCTGGTCTTCCGGCAGGCGCAGCAGGCAGCGTTGCAGGTCCATGGCCTGCGCATCGCCCGCCTCGGGCGCGATCAGTTCGTGTTCAACGTCCTCGACATTGACGGCCACACCGGCAGATGATTGCCGCACCGCACTGCGCACCTGGTTCACGTAGACGTTGTGCATCAGCGTGAACAGCCAGGCGCGCAGATCGCTGCCCACCACCCACAGCCGCCACTTGGCGCAGGCGCGTTCCAGCGTGTCCTGCACCAGGTCATCGGCCATCCAGGCGTCGCCCGTGAGCGAGCGGGCATAGCGGCGCAGGCTGGGGATGTGGTCGGTCATGGGGAGTCTGGTCATGTTCTCGCCGTGTGTTCAATCTTGTGACGGTGTGCGTGGTGGCCAGCCAGCCCTGCCGGCAGCAGGCCCTCAAAAAGGGCACTGATTCGCGCCAGCTGCAGGGTTGCCTCACGCTCACCGAAGCGGGCAGAAAAAACCCGCATCAGCTCACTGCGCATGTACCAGAGCGTCAGCACATCGTCGCACATCCGGACGCGCAGGCGCAAGCGGTCATCGTCCGTCAGCCGCCCATCGCGGGGCGCGTCCAGGGACTGCAGCATCAGTTGCTTGATGGGCTCGATGGACTGTGCGGCTCCCGGCTGCCGGGAGGAGGTCCGCAAGGTAGACAGCCAGTCCCGCACACTGTCGGACCATCGCGCGGCGCCCTGGATGACCGGGGCCTGGCGGCGTGCGCTGCGTTTGTGGTCAGCCATGCAGGCGCAGCCGGCGGTCGGCACGGCAGTCAGTAACCGGGAGACGCAGTTTGTGCAGCAGTTTCATGGACATGCCCAGTCGGCTTGTTGGCGAATGTTGTATCTCGGTGGCAGGCCTGTCGGGCCTGTACCGGGATAAACACCGGCGATGCCCGGTTTATTCCGTGACTTTGAAAATAAAAGTTCATGACCCGCTTTGGCAAGTCCGGAACGTCGCCGTCTGATCTTTCAAGTCAAGCCGTGGAACCGGCTTCGCCGGGCCACAGGCGTGCGGCGCCCCGGGGGCAGGAAGCTACACGCAGTGAGCGACCGTGGGGGCCCTCACCGGCTTCTTGACTTCATCGCGCGCTCGACCTCGCGCTTGCCTTCGCGGTCCTTGATGGTGTCGCGTTTGTCGTGTTCACCCTTGCCCTTGGCCAGACCCACTTCACATTTGACCTTGCCGGCCTTCCAGTGCAGGTTGAGGGGCACCAGGGTAAAGCCCTTCTGCTCGATCTTGCCGATCAGGCGGCGGATCTCGTCCTTGTGCATGAGCAGCTTTTTGGTGCGCACCGAATCCGGCCTGATGTGGGTCGACGCCGTGCCCAGCGGGTTGATCTGGCAGCCGATGATGAACAGCTCGCCATTGCGGATGACGACATAGCCGTCGGTCAGCTGCACCTTGCCTTCGCGCAGGGATTTGACCTCCCAGCCTTCCAGCACCATGCCCGCCTCGAAGCGTTCTTCAATGTGATAGTTGAAGAGCGCCTTTTTGTTGTCGGCAATACGGATAGCCGCCGCTGCAGCCTTGGGCGAGAGGTTTTTTTCGGGCTTGCCGGATGCAGAGGAGGAGGCCGCTGCAGGTTTTTTGGAGGTGGATGCTTCTTTGGTGGCCATATATACAGAGATATGGGCGCTCATTGAAAAGTACAGTGACCAATACAATGGCAGTCGCGCCCAACTCCCTATTGTATGAAAACAGTCCACAAGTCCGTCCTCATCTGGTACAGCGCTGAAGAAATGTTCTCCCTGGTGACCGACGTGGCCAGCTACCCCCAGTTTTTGCCCTGGTGTGACGAAACCACGGTTCTTGAAGAAGACGCCGGGGGCATGACGGCCAAAATCGGGCTGTCCATCGCGGGCCTCAAACAAAGCTTTACCACCCGCAATACCCACGTCAAGGACCGCAAGGTGTCACTCAAACTCGTGGATGGGCCATTTTCAAAACTCGATGGCCAGTGGGACTTCAAACCTGTGGGCAAGGCCGATGAACGGGCCTGCAAGATTGATTTCACCCTGGGCTACGACTTCGACAATGCCGCACTCGCGGCACTGGTCGGCCCGGTGTTCGACAAGATCGCCGGCAGCCTGGTCGATGCGTTTGTCAAACGCGCCGGCGAGGTTTACGGCGAACCCTGACCGGTCATCACACGTGAAAGTTGTTCTGGTCTATTCGCCTGCAGCCCGGCAAACCCGCGAGTGGGTGCTGGATTTGCCGGCAGGCAGCAAGGCCGCAAGCGCGCTGCAACGTTCAGGGGCGATACAGGAATTCCCGGAGCTGGCTTCGCTCGCTTCATCCGCATCTGCCCTGCAAATCGGGATCTGGGGCAGGCGCTGCGACCCTGACCAGGTGCTGCAGGACGGTGACCGGATAGAGATTTACCGCAAGTTGCGGGTTGACCCGAAAGTCGCCCGGAGGGAGCGCTTCAAGGAGCAGGGGGTCAAACGCTCCGGGCTGTTTTCGTCAATCAGGCCCGGCGGCAAGGCCGGTTACTAGACAACAAGCCTTACTTGCAACTCGCGTCCATGATGTCCTGAACACGTCTGGTTTCTGCGGCACGCCTGGCATCGTCAAAAATCTCGCGCTCTCCATTGGCGTTCATGGTTGACACACGGACGCCCGACTGCAGTGTGGCCATCGCGGTTTTGGCACGCGTGCAGTTCTCTGCCTTGGCTTTGTTGGTCTTTTCTTCGTCAGCTTTCTTTTTGGCGTTTTCTTCTTCTTCGGCTTTCTTCTTGCGCGCTTCAAGCTCGGCATCACGTCCAGAGAGTTTGGGGGCGCTGGCCTTTGGAGCCGGTGCTGCAGCTGCGCCCTGGGCGCCGGCATCGGCTGATACTGTCTCAGGCTGCGGGGCGGGTGCGCGTCCGCTGCCCGGTGGTCGCTTCAGGATGTTCTTTTCCTGGATGTCCGGCGGCGGGGACTGGTCGCTGAAAACCTTGTGCCCGGACTTGTCAATCCACTGCCACTGGGCGACAGCGGCCATTGTGAAAGAGCCGGCTGCAAGTGCCAGAACGAGTGTTTTCAAGAGCTTTTTGAAGTCCATTTGTTGAGTTTAACGTTGCAGGGTTTGATTTGGATGGCAACAAAGTCCGCAAACGACCCTGCTTTTACATCCCTTCACAAGTAGCGGTCGCCGTCAGGGTTAGTACCGACCATACAAAAGGCAAGGGTACAATCGTGTTTTTGGAGCCATCCCTATGCGCCTACTCGGCAAAGCGCTCACCTTCGACGACGTATTGTTGGTGCCAGCGTTCTCCCAGGTCCTGCCCAAGGACACCTCTCTTTCCACCCAGTTCTCCCGCAATATCCGCCTGAACCTGCCGCTTGTATCGGCGGCCATGGATACCGTGACCGAAGCCCGGCTGGCCATTGCCATTGCGCAGGAAGGCGGCATCGGCATCGTCCACAAGAATTTCACGCCCCAGCAACAGGCGGCGGAAGTGGCCAGGGTCAAACGCTACGAAAGCGGCGTTTTGCGTGACCCGGTTGTCATCACACCCACACATACCGTGCGCCAGGTCATGGCGCTGAGCGAGCAGCTCGGCATTTCCGGCTTCCCGGTGATTGACGGCGGCAAGGTTGTCGGCATCGTGACGGGCCGCGACATGCGCTTCGAGTCGCGCATGGATGTGCCTGTCAGCACCATCATGACGCCGCGCGCGCGCCTGATCACGATTTCAGAAACCGCCACGCTTGAAGAGGCCAAGGCGCTGCTCAACAAACACCGCCTCGAGCGCGTGCTGCTTGTCAATGACGACGACGAGCTCAAGGGCCTGATCACCGTCAAGGACATCACCAAACAGACCACCTTCCCGAACGCGGCGCGTGATGCGCACGGGCAGTTGCGCGTAGGCGCAGCAGTTGGCGTGGGCGAGGGCACCGAAGAGCGCGTCGAGGCACTGGTCAAGGCTGGCGTCGACGCCATCGTGGTCGACACCGCCCACGGCCACAGCAAGGGCGTGATTGATCGCGTGCGCTGGGTCAAGCAGAACTACCCGCACATCGACGTCATTGGCGGCAACATTGCCACCGGCGCCGCTGCGCTGGCGCTGGTTGAAGCCGGCGCAGACGGCGTCAAGGTCGGCATCGGCCCCGGCAGCATCTGCACCACCCGCATCGTGGCAGGCGTGGGCGTGCCGCAAATCATGGCGATCGACAACGTCGCCACCGCACTGCGCGGCACCGGCGTGCCATTGATCGGCGACGGCGGCATCCGCTACAGCGGCGACATCGCCAAGGCGATTGCGGCCGGCGCCAACACCGTCATGATGGGCGGCATGTTCGCCGGCACCGAAGAAGCACCCGGCGAAGTCATCCTGTTCCAGGGCCGCAGCTACAAGAGCTACCGCGGCATGGGCAGCATTGGCGCCATGCAGCAGGGCAGTGCCGACCGCTACTTCCAGGAGTCGAGCACCGGCAACCCGAATGCCGACAAGCTGGTGCCCGAAGGCATTGAAGGCCGCGTGCCCTACAAGGGTTCGATGGTCGCCATCATTTACCAGATGGCCGGCGGCCTGCGCGCCAGCATGGGCTACTGCGGTTGCCCGACGATCGAAGACATGCGCGACAAGGCCGAGTTTGTGGAAATCACCTCCGCCGGCATTCGTGAAAGCCACGTACACGACGTACAGATCACCAAAGAAGCGCCAAACTACAGGGCAGACTGATCGTTTTGGCTTCCAGGAGGCGTCTTCACAGACGCCTTTTTCTTTTTTTGCCTTGATAGACCCCTTTCATGCAGCACCAGAAAATCCTCATCCTCGATTTCGGCTCACAGGTCACCCAGCTCATCGCGCGCCGGGTGCGCGATGCGCACGTGTTTTGTGAAGTCCACCCCTGCGACGTCAGTGATGACTGGGTGCGTGACTACGCCAAAGACGGCACGCTCAAGGGCGTGATTCTTTCCGGCAGCCACGCCAGCGTCTATGAAGACACGACAGACAAGGCGCCCTCTGCGGTGTTTGAGCTCGGCATTCCCGTGCTGGGCATCTGCTACGGCATGCAGACCATGGCGCACCAGCTGGGTGGCAAGGTTGAAAGCGGGCACAAGCGCGAGTTCGGCTCGGCCGATGTGCGCGCCCGTGGCCACACTGCCTTGCTCAAGGACATTGCCGACTACACCACGCCCGAAGGGCAGGGCATGCTCGACGTCTGGATGAGCCACGGCGACAAGGTCACCGAGATGCCGCCCGGCTTCAAGCTCATGGCCTCGACCGAATCCTGCCCGATTGCCGGCATGGCCGACGAAGACCGGCGTTTCTACGCCGTGCAGTTCCACCCCGAAGTCACGCACACGAAACAGGGCAACGCCATCCTCAAGCGCTTTGTGCTCGACATCTGCGGCACGCGCCAGGACTGGATCATGGGCGACTACATCAGCGAGGCGGTCGAGAAAATCCGCGCGCAGGTGGGTGATGAGGAAGTCATCCTGGGCCTGTCCGGCGGCGTTGACTCTTCTGTCGCTGCAGCCCTGATCCACCGCGCGATTGGCGACCAGTTGACCTGTGTGTTTGTCGACCACGGCCTGCTTCGCCTGAATGAAGGCGACATGGTGATGGAGATGTTCGTCGGCAAGTTGCACGCGAAAGTCATTCGCGTCGATGCCAGTGACCAGTTTCTCGGCCACCTCGCCGGCGTGAGTGAACCGGAAGCCAAACGCAAGATCATCGGCCGTGAATTTGTGGAGGTTTTCAAGGCCGAAGCAGCCAAACTCAAGGCCGGCACAGGCGGCCACAAGGGCGCCAAATGGCTCGCCCAGGGCACGATCTACCCCGACGTCATCGAATCCGGCGGCGCCAAGAGCAAGAAGGCCGTCACCATCAAGAGCCACCACAACGTGGGCGGCCTGCCCGAGCAGCTCGGGCTTAAGCTGCTCGAACCGCTGCGCGAACTGTTCAAGGACGAAGTGCGCGAACTCGGCGTGGCGCTCGGCCTGCCGCACGACATGGTCTACCGCCACCCGTTTCCAGGCCCAGGCCTCGGCGTGCGTATTCTGGGTGAAGTCAAAAAAGAGTACGCTGACCTGCTGCGCCGTGCCGATGCGATCTTTATCGAAGAGTTGCGCAACTTCAAGGACGAAACCGGCAAGACCTGGTACGACCTCACCAGCCAGGCCTTCACCGTCTTCTTGCCGGTGAAAAGCGTGGGCGTGATGGGCGATGGCCGCACCTATGATTACGTCGTGGCCCTGCGCGCCGTGCAGACCAGCGACTTCATGACGGCTGACTGGGCGGAGTTGCCGTATCCGCTGCTCAAGAAAGTCTCGAGCCGCATCATCAACGAAGTGCGCGGCATCAACCGCGTCACCTACGACGTCAGCAGCAAGCCGCCTGCGACGATTGAGTGGGAATAAAGCAGGGGCGCTGATGAACCCGCAGGCAGACCAGCATGCGCCCGCGCCCAGGCCGGGCGTGGACAACGTCTTTTTTGCCCTGATACCTGAAGGCGCGTCCGGCGCGGACGCCATCCATATCCAGACCGGCTACCTGCCGCACCTAGGCCGCAATCCTTATCTTGTGCCTGTCGATTGCCTGCACGTCTCCCTGCTCGACATCGGCATCAAAAAGAACCTGGTCATGCGGTCTTTCGAAACCACCATTGCCATGGCGAAAGAAGCAGCCGGTCAATTACGCATGGCCCCTTTTGACGTCGTGTTTGACCAGGCTTTGAGTTTTGGCGGCAAGGCGGCGCTCAAACCTTTTGTGCTGCAGATGGGCGAGGGCAGGGACCAGATTGCCGACCTGTGCAGAAAGCTCAAGGTCTGCCTGGCGATGACCGGCGTTCATTCTGATGACAAGGCGACGACGCCGCACATGACCCTGGCGCGTGCGGTGCAGGGCATTCCCCTCACAACCGTACAACCGGTGCGCTGGACGGCCACGAGCCTGGTACTTGTTCACAGTGTTGTGGGTGAAACACGCCACATTCACCTGCAGAGCTGGCCCCTGCAGGGCGCATAACCATGGCCCATGGCCCGGTACCCTGTCTTCCCCTGGAACAGCGTGCATATTTCACAATTGAAGTTTTTTTCTGCTTTTTCATGAAATCCGGTCAGGTTCTGCTGGCGTACAACCGTAATAACACTGATATCACCTAACCGGATTTTCATGCTCGCCGCTCCCATTCCTGACAATGACGTCCAGCGCCTGGACGCCCTCCGCGCCGGATTTTGCGCCTACGCCCCACGTGAAGAGCGCTTTGACCGCATCACCCGCACCGCCAAACGGCTGTTACACGTACCTATTTCGGTCATTTCCATCGTCGAGCAGGACGAGCAGTGGTTCAGATCCGTGCAGGGCCTGGAAGTCGACCACACGCCACGCGATGTGTCTTTTTGCGGCCATGCGATTGCCCTGAACAAGCCGCTGTGCATCCCCGACACCTGGGAAGACCCGAACTTTCGCGACAACCCGCTGGTCACCGGCTCACCCGGCATACGGTCATACATGGGCTGGCCGCTTGAGATTTCGCCGGGTCTGGCGATCGGCTCGCTTTGTGTGATCGACACCATTCCCCGCACCTATCACAGGGACGAGTGCGAGGCGTTGCGCGACCTGGCCGGCATGGCGCAGGCTGAACTGCGCATCAATGCCATGTCAGACATCCAGAGCAAGCTGATGATGCGGCTGAGCGCCCTGCAGCGCAAGGGCGCCCTCGACCCGCTCACCGGCTGCTGGAACATCCGCGGGTTTCGCGACCTGCTGGCCATGGGTGTTGAAGACGCGCGCGGCAACGGCACAGACCTCGCCATCTGCAACATGCGCATTGACGACTTTGATGCGCTGGCGGCCGCAGCCGGCGTGACCAACCCCGACGCCCTGACCCTGATGCTTGCCCAGGTGCTGCGCCAGCGCCTGCCGCACAAGGGCGCACTGGCGCGGCTGGGTGCCACCCACTTTTGCGCGCTGGTGCCTGCACAGTCAGCCATCGCACTGGAAGAAGAACTCAGCAAGCTCACCTATCCCCGGGCCACCGTCAACCTGCCGGGCAGCAGGATTTCGCTGGAGCTGCCGTTGTCGATCACCGTCTCATGGCTGGCAGACATGGGCCCCCAGGCCGGCCCCGAAGCACTCTGGGCCCAGGCCTTGCGCATCCAGCCCTGACCCTTCACATTTGTCAGTCCGCTGGCAAAATGGCCGCCTCCATCACGAAGAAAAGAAGAGGCAGGCCACGATGTACCTCCCGCCGCAATTCAGGGCAAAAGACGATGCCCATGCCTGGGCGCTGATGCGCAGCCATCCCTTTGCGCAGCTCATTTCCACTGATGACGAAGGCCTGCCTTTTGTCACGCTGCTGCCGCTTAACCTTGAATTGGCAGAGGGCGGCCAGGCCATACTGCTCGGCCACTGCGCCAAACCCAATCCGCACTGGCGCTACCTTGCCGCCAGGCCAAAAGCCGTCGTCACCTTCATGGGCCCGCACGCCTACATGACGCCGCGCGTCTACCCCGACCTGCTGCGCGTGCCGACCTGGAACTACCTGGCTGTGAACTGCACGGTCGAGGCCCGGCTGGTCGAGCCGTTTGAAGACAAGGACCGCCTGCTCAAGCACCTGATTCACGACCACGACCCGGCCTACGCTGAACAGTGGAAGTCACTGCCCGACGACTACCAGCAAAAAATGATGATGGGCATCGTTGCGTTTGAACTCAGGGTGCTGGACGTTCAGTGCAAGATCAAGCTCAACCAGCACCGGCCGGAGGCCCATGCGGCCATGCGCGCCGCCTATGCGGCAGGCAATGAAGACGAGCAGGCGCTGGCCCAGTGGATGGAACGGCTGGGTCTGGCGGGTGCCGGTGCATCCTGAGGGCATGCTGAATGCTATTATTTCAGTAGCTGCTCACGCATGTATCCATTGGTCTTAAGCCATATTTGATGCCTGAAAAACGCCTTTTTCAGGACTTTCCAGCCGTTTTTGACGTTCGACCGTCGCCTGAAAGACCAAAAGTTAATATAGGGGTTAACATTTGACAGATTTTTAACGTATACATTAAAAATTTAACGTACACAGCAAAAATTCCCGTTTCAGCTGTCTCAAGGCCGGCAACAAACTTCCCGAACACAACACCTGTGAAAATAAGCGCCTCATGACCTCATCCGTTTTTATGCAGCAGGCCCTGGCGCAGGCGCGCGAAGCCGCCGCTGCGGGCGAGGTGCCCGTCGGCGCAGTGCTGGTGCACAACGGGGAGGTCATCGCCACCGGCCGCAATTCGCCCATCGACGGGCACGACCCCACAGCGCACGCGGAAATCATCGCCTTGCGCGCCGCCGCGAAAAAGCTCGGCAACTACCGGCTTGAAGACTGCGAGCTTTACGTCACGCTGGAGCCCTGCGCCATGTGCGCCGGCGCCATGCTGCATGCGCGGCTCAAGCAAGTCTGCTTTGGCGCGGCAGACCCCAAGACCGGCGCGGCTGGCTCGGTCGTCAACCTGTTTGCAGAAAACAAACTCAACCACCAGACGGCTGTGACCGGCGGCGTGATGGCCGATGAAAGCTCTGCGCTTCTGCAGGCCTTCTTCCAGCAGCGCCGCACCGACCAGCGTGAAGCCGCACGCCGGCTGCACCCGCTGCGCGACGATGCGCTGCGCACGCCCGATGCCGCCTTCGACGACTTGCCCGGCTACCCCTGGGCGCCCAACTACATCAGCGACCTGCCGGCACTGGGCGGCCTGCGCATGCATTATCTCGATGAGCAGGGCGCGGGGCAGGGCAGCAGCGGCGCTGGTAGCGGCCTGACCTTTCTCTGCCTGCACGGCAACCCGGCCTGGAGTTACCTCTACCGCAAGATGATTCCGGTCTTTTTGAGCGCTGGCCATCGCGTCGTTGCACCCGATATGCCCGGCTTCGGCAAAAGCGACAAGCCCAAACGCGAGGGCTTTCACACCTTTGAGCAGCACCGTCAAACGCTGCTCGAATTTGTCGAGCGGCTGGATTTGCAAAACGTCGTACTGGTCGTCCAGGACTGGGGTGGCCTGCTCGGCCTGACCCTGCCCATGGCCGCGCCGCAGCGCTACAAAGGCCTGCTGGTCATGAACACCATGCTCGCCTGCGGCGACGCGCCTTTGTCCAAAGGCTTTCTGGCCTGGCGCGAGATGTGTGCCAAAAACCCTGAGTTCGATGTCGCCCGCCTGTTCTCACGCGGCAACCCGCAGATGAGCGCCGCAGAATGCGCAGCCTACAACGCCCCCTTCCCCGACCGCGGGCACCGCGCCGCACTTCGCGCATTTCCGGCCATGGTGCCGGAGTTTGAAGATTCAGGCGGGGCAGCGATTTCACGCGAGGCGCGCGAGTTCTGGCAACAGCGCTGGACAGGCCAGACCCTGATGGCTGTCGGCGCGCAAGACCCGGTGCTGGGCCTGCCGGTGATGCAGCAATTGAAAACCATGATTCGTGGTTGTCCTGAGCCCATGGTGCTGGAGGCGGCAGGGCATTTTGTGCAGGAGCATGGGGAGGCGATTGCCCGAAGTGCTGTTGTCGCATTCGGAGAGCAGGCTTGAACACCACATATGCCTGAGGCGCAGACCATTCGCACCATGACCGGCGCCGACTACCACGCCGTCGTCGAACTCATGAAGCAAACACCCGGCGTCACAGTCCGGGACGCAGATTCGCAGGAATCGACAGCCCGGTACCTGCAACGAAACCCCGGCTTGAGCTTTGTCTGCGAAGTGGATGGCCAGCTCGTCGGCTGCATCATGTCCGGCCACGATGGCCGCCGTGGCTACCTTCAGCATCTGATCGTGCTTCCGGCGCACAGGCGAAAGGGCATCGCCAATGCGCTTGTCGAAAGCTGCCTGGGTGAGTTGGCAAAACTGGGCATCTTCAAGACTCACGTTGACGTGATGAAGACAAATGCATCAGCAGCGGCATTTTGGGAGCGCCAGGGCTGGAAGCTGCGATCTGATATTGACCGCTACTCGCGGGTTCGTTCGGGTGGTGAGAATGCCTGAGCGTTCAGCCGGATAGACCTGGCGCTTGAACGTCTGCTTTCGGCCAGAAGCAGATATCGCCAAAGCGCGGCCACAGCGATCACTGCACAAGCGGCGGCCGCCTACAGGGCGCAAAGCCTCTAGCGGACAGTCCTTCCTGATGGTGCCGAAATAATCGGATCACGCCCGGGGTTTCTTTCTACAAACCCATGCTGGCAGAACCCTTGTTACAGGCCCCTATGCACCCCTTGTCACCCGACGTCGATCCGGACACTTTTCATCAAGACCTGGCGCATTTCAATGCTGCCAGGGTGGCCGTGGGAAAGCCTTCTGCCGATTGGCAGTCAGACCTTCAGCAAGACCTGAACTGGCGCCTGAACGAAGGTCACTACCTTGAGCACCTTCGCAAGCAGGTGGCGCCCATGCTGGATGGGCTGGATGCGCACACCGGCGATACCGGCCATTTCGTCGCCTGGTTCGAGACGCTGGCGCTGACCGGCCCTGGCCAGCAACACCGGTTTTTTGACTGGCTGGCAGGGCAGGCGACGCTTGCCGACATGCGCTGGTTTCTGACGCAGGAGGCCGCAGGTGAAGCCGGCTTCGACGACCTTGTGGCCTATGCACAGGTCAAGCTGCCGGCCCGGGCCAAACTCGAATGCGCCCGCAACTACTGGGACGAAATGGGTCACGGCAAGGAGAGTGCGATGCACGGCCACATGCTGGACCGGGTGGTGCAGGACCTGGCGCTCAAGCCCTCGATTGAAACGACTGTCTGGGAGTCACTGGCCCTGAGCAACACCATGCTGGGCCTGGCGATGAACCGCCGCTACGCCTATCACGCACTCGGTGCGCTGGGCGCTATCGAACTCACCGCGCCTGGCCGTGTGGCGAAGGTGTCCGCCGGGATGAAGCGGCTGGGTTTGCCGCACCGCACGCGGGCCTACTTTGACCTGCATGCCGCGCTGGATGTGTCGCACGCAAAGGCGTGGATTCGTGAAATCATCGGGCCGCTGGTTGATGCCGACCCCGAATGTGCCCGATTTATTGCAGAAGGCGCGCTGATGCGCATGGTTTGCGGGCAGCGCTGTTTTGAGCGCTACACCGCGGAACTGCGCGTGACGACCCGCGACGCTTTACCCCGGCACGCCGCTGAGGAGGCATTTTGCTGACTGGCGCTGCCACGCTTGAAAGCGGGCTATTCAAGCCCGGGGCAGCCACTGCGCAAGTCCCTGCGCTTGACTTGTTGCTCAGCGAGCTGGCCGCCAGCAACTACCGATTCATCACACCGACGCCGGTGACGCATCAACGTGTGCTGGCAAGGGCCACGCAGGCGTCGCGCAGCCTTCGCGACATCTTTGGCTGGAATCGCCCGTTCACCGCATCGGATGTCAGGCCCCAGTTGCTGGACATCATGGCCGCCGCCGGTGTGCTGCATGCAGCGGGCGATCTTTTGTCGAGCACGGTGCGGGTATCCAGCATTGGGGATGACCTGTTTGTGCATTCCGCCTTCCCCACGGTCCAGGAAAACGCGGTGTTCTTCGGCCCGGACACCTACCGGTTTGCCAGGTTCATCCAGCAAGGGCTTGAGCCTGCTGGCGCTGCGCCAGGTACACAGGCAAATTGGGCAACGGCTGTCTTTGGCCGGGAACTGCACCCCCTTCGCGTGCTGGATGTGGGCTGCGGCAGCGGTGCGGGCGGCATCGTGGCCGCGCGCTGCATCAGGCACGCTGGCATCCCCGTGACCGTCACGATGAACGACATCAACCCGCTGGCCTTGCGCTACACGTCAGTCAATGCCACTTTTGCCGGCATACCTGTCGAACTGGCGCACGGCGATGCGCTGTCTGCCGTGTCGGGTGAATTTGACCTGGTGATTTCCAACCCGCCGTACCTCGACGACGCCGCGGCGCGCGCCTATCGGCATGGCGGTGCGCGGCTGGGTCGCGCCCTGAGTGTGCGTATCGCCCTTGAGGCGTTGCAACGCCTTGCCCCTGGTGGGCAATTGCTGCTCTACACCGGCGTGGCCATTGTGGATGGGGTGGACCCCTTCATTGCCGAGTTGCTGCCGCACCTGGAGCGGGCAGGGTGTGACTTCACGTATTCAGAGATAGACCCCGATGTGTTCGGGGAAGAACTGGAGCGGCCGGTTTACGCGCACGCAGACCGTATTGCCGCAGTCGGCCTGACGGCAAGATGTCCATTGACGGCCGGCTGATGCTGCGCGAATTGCCCATCGATTCTGGTCTGGCCGTACCAAGCGCCAGAGTACGGCAGGAAGCTGCCATCCCTTCAGCACGCAGCACGCTGGAGCGCATGCCCAAGTGGCTGATCTGCATACCCCTGACCATCCAGTGGCTCTGGCTGGCCTTGCGCTACCGAAGCGCCACCTTGCCGTCATGCGCCAATCCGGCGATCACCTCGGGCGGACTCGTGGGCGAAGGCAAGCTTGAATACTTCAGCGGCATGGGCGATACCGCGCGTGCGGCAACCGCGCGGTATTGCGCTGTCTCCACGCGGACGAAGCTGGCGCGCAGGGAGTTGCAGCAGATGCTGCTCGCTGCCCAACTGGCTTTTCCGCTGATTGCGAAACCTGATCTTGGCCTGTGCGGCTACGGTGTGCGGCGCATCGACAACCTGGGGGAGCTGCGGGCCTACCTTGACGCCTTTCCTCCCCATGAAACGGTGGTGCTGCAGCAGTACCTGCCGCAGGAAGGGGAGGCTGGCATTTTTTATGTGCGTGACCCGGCGACAGATGTCGGACGGATCATCGGCCTGGCCCTGAGATATTTCCCCCGCGTGACGGGCGACGGCATTCGCAGTGTTGGCGAGTTGATCGCCCGTGATCCCAGGGCCAGCCGGGTCGCACATTCGCCCCGGCATGAAAGCCGGTACGACGCCAGGCGCATACCCGGGCGTGGGGAAACGGTACGCCTTTCGACGGTGGGCTCAACCCGTGTCGGCGGCCTCTATCGGGACGGCGCCGCCTGCATCACGCCCCAACTGCTCCAGGGAGTCGATGCCATCGCACGCGACATGCCTGACTTTCATTTCGGCCGCTTCGACGTTCGCTTTGACTGCCTGCAAGACTTGAGTGCCGGCAAGGGCTTCACGATCATGGAAATCAATGGCGCAGGCTCCGAAGCGATCCAGGCCTGGGATCCTGAAACCAGCCTGATCGAAGGCTTTCGCATGATTTTCGCGAAGCAGCGCCTGCTTTTTGAAATGGGTCATGCCATGCAGTCACGTGGCGTCAAACCGGTGGGCGTCTTCCGGCTAATGCAGCTCAACCGCCGGCAACAGCGCCTGATTGCCCTTTACCCGCCATCCAATTAACCGACGCGATGAACCTGCTCACTGCTTCATCAAAGGCCAGTCCGCCCGCGCGTCATTTGCTTGCGCCGGAAGCCTGTCACGCGCCGCCCAGGCTGCTGGTTCAGTGGGCACGCTCCGAGGACGATGTCAGGCAGGCCCAGCGTCTCCGTTACCGCGTTTTTTCACAGGAGATGGGCGCACATCTGAACCCGCCGCAAGGCGCCATGCCCGGGCTGGACGTCGATGCGTTTGATCCGTTTTGCGACCACCTGCTGGTCAAACTGGCCGCATTCAATGGCGATGAGGATGGCGAGCTGGTGGGTACCTACCGCGTGCTGCCGCCGGATGCTGCGCGGCGTGCCGGGGGCCTTTATATCGAGACCGAATTCGACATCTCGCCGCTGGCGGCTCTGCGACCGGCAGCGGTCGAGTTGGGGCGTTCGTGTGTGCACCCGGAGTTTCGCTCGGGTGGTGTGATCCTCGCGCTGTGGGCGGCATTGTGCGACTACATGTTTTTGCACGGGCTGCAAACCATGATCGGCTGCGCGAGTGTCGGGCTGAAAGACGGGCCGCAACCCGCCGTGCGTTTATGGCAGGGCTTGCGCAGCAGCCACCTGGTGCAGCCTCCCTGGCAGGTGCGGCCCTGGAGGCCCTTGCCGCTACCCGTGATGGGTGGTTTGGCAAATGACGACCACGACCTGCGCACCAGCACACCGCCCCTGATCAAGGGGTATCTGCGCTGCGGCGCAAGACTGCTCGGCCCGCCCGCGCTGGACAGCGCCTTCAACACCGCAGACCTGCCCATGATGCTGCGCATCGAAGACCTGGCGCCACGCTACCGCAAACACTTTTTTGGTCACTGAGCGTGCCGGCACCCAGCCAGCGTTGGCATGCGTTCCGGGCGGTGATCGTTGCGCATTTCTTCAGTTCACTGGCAGACAACGCGCTGCTGATCGCTGCCATCGGCCTCGCGGGCTTCGGTGTGTTCATGCTCGCGGCCATGGCCTTCATCATCCGGCGGCACCGGGGCGGCGGCAAGGCGGTCAGGCCCCGGCTGGGTGTGCGAGCTGAAATACAGGCAGGCTCCAGCCCAGGAAAATCGCACTCAGCCTGAGCACCACCACGGACGCCATGCCGATCCAGAAGGCCAGCGGCTCACGCAGGCCCAGTGCCTTGAGCGCGAGGTAAAGCGAGATGCCGGCGATGGCGGCACTGGCGTAGATGTCCTGGCGCAGCAGCAGCGGGATCATGTTGCTGCAGATGTCACGCATCACGCCGCCCGCAACGCCGGTCATGGTGCCCATGAGCACGACGATGATGGGCGAGAGCCTGGCTTTTTCCGCCAGCTGGGCGCCCGACAGGGCAAACAGTGCAAGACCAATCGCATCGGCAATCAGCAAAGCCCTGGCGGGAATCGGGAAGACCTGCACGTAGGCGACGGTTCCGAGCGCTGCGGCGAGGATGACCCACAGGTAGACGGGATTGGTCATCCAGAAAACAGGATGGCGGTTCATGAGCACGTCGCGCAGGGTACCGCCACCTATGGCGGTGAGTGATGCCAGGACGATAACGCCCAGCAAATCAAGCTCAAGCCGGCCGGCAGCCAATGCGCCGCTCACGGCGAACACCGCGACGCCCAGCAGATCAAGGACATAGAGAAGCATGTGACGCCGTTTATACCGCGCCGGACAAGGCGGACGGCAGCCGCGGTGGGATACTTGCAGCCGTGAAAAAACATATCTATATCTATTCGCCATCGAGCGCGGTTCGCGACAAGGCGGCTTTCAAACGCGGCGTACAGCGCCTCAAAGCCCTGGGCCATGAGGTTGAAGTGGACGAGACTGCACTGGCCAAGGTCCAGCGTTTTGCGGGCGACGACGCCACACGGCTTGCGGCCATTGACCGGGCGGCGGCCAGCGGCGCCGACATTGCGCTGATCTCGCGCGGCGGTTATGGCCTGACGCGCATCCTGCCGGCCATCAGGTACAAGGCGGTTGCGAAGGCGATCGACAAGGGCACGCGTTTTGTCGGCCTGAGCGATTTCACCGCCTTCCAGATGGCGCTGCTGGCCAAAACCGGCGCGGTGACCTGGGCGGGCCCGGCGCTGGGTGAGGATTTTGGTACGCCCGATACACCTGATGACATCATGGAAGCGTGTTTTGATGACCTGGTTTTTGGCCATGGCGAAGGCACGGGCTGGACGCTGCCGAAATCGGAAGCGTCTGACAAGCCGTTTCAGGTCAAGGATGCCGTGCTGTGGGGCGGCAACCTGGCCGTATTGGCCTCGCTGGTCGGCACACCTTACCTGCCAGCCATCAAGGGCGGCATCCTGTTTGTTGAAGACGTGGCCGAGCACCCCTACCGCGTTGAGCGCTTCATGACCCAACTGCTGCACGCCGGCGTGCTGGCTTCACAAAAAGCCATTATCTTTGGCCAGTTCAGCAACTACAAGCTGGTGCCGGGTTATGACAGCGGCTTCAACATGGCGGCTGTGGTGGCCCGGCTGCGGGGCCAGGTGAAGGCGCGCATTTTGACCGGCCTGCCGTTTGGGCATGTGCCGACCAAGGTGCTGCTGCCGGTGGGGTTAAAGACAACCCTGGCGGTGGAGGGCAGGGATGCATTTGTGCTCTGGGGTCATCTTCATGCCGATGGCGATCATCATCACGGTGATCACCACGACCACCACTGAAGCAAAAAAAACCGCCCCGGAGGGCGGTTTGAAGTCCTTGGCGTCTCTTCTCATCGAAATCTGAAACTGGCCTTCCCGGTCAGGCTCTTGGGTAGCAGGCCCTTGAACTGGCCGCTGATATCTGCAATCTTTTCGCGTGCCACGGTCTCACCGTGGGTATTGGCCAGAATCGCCATAACGTCGCTGCGCGCATACCAGAGGCCCTGAATGTCGGGGGCGTAACGCACGCGGCGTGCGACTGCCGGAAACTTCTTTTCACCGTATTCACCAAGCTCCTTGAGCATGCGCTGGCGTATGTCTTCGGTGCGGCTTTCCAGCGCGACGGGTGTCGGCTCGCTGCGTCCGAGAAGTGCCATACAGCTGTTCTTGAGCTGGGGCAGAAAGGAAGCGGCGAAGGCGCGCATGGGTGGTTTGAGAGGTAACTGGTTCACTGTGGAAACTATTTCTCTGTTAGATTAAGACCGCTTGAGATTTCGGGCAAGAGGATTCATACCAATCCGTGCTCCTGGAACAACATATGAATCAATGAGTTAGTAACCAAATGTGAAGTTGATTCTGGCTTTGAACGGCGTTCAGTCCGTCACATAAGCGCTACCAGCAGCCGGAATTCAGCAAAACCTGTGCCATTTCTCCCTCAACAAAAAAGCAGCATGACAAGTACCCACACCACCGCCTCAAACACCGCCGTTTACCCTTCGCACTACATCAACGGCCAATGGGTCAGGGCCACTTCTCCAGAAACCCTGCCAGTCCATGACTCCAGCACCGAAGAGCTGATGGCCACGGTGCCGTCGGGTACTGCCGCCGAAGCCGAAGCCGCCGTTCTGGCTGCGCGCAAGGCTTTTGACGGCTGGGCTGCGTTACCGGTTGAAACACGTGCGGCCTACATGGACAAGGTGGCCGCCGGCATCAAGGCCAGGACGGACGAACTGGCGCTGGCGATTGCGCGGGAAGTCGGCATGCCTTTGAAGATGGCACGTGCCGTGCAAGTTGGCGGCCCGGCCTGGCACTGGGGCAACTTTGCCAAAGTGGCACGCAACTTTGAATGGGAAAAGAAAGTCGGCAACTCGCTGGTGGTGCGCGAGGCGATTGGTGTGGTCGGCTGCATCACGCCGTGGAACTTCCCGCTCAGCCAGATCACCCTGAAGATCGCACCGGCCATGGTGGCGGGTTGCACCGTGGTGCTCAAACCCAGTGAAGTGGCGCCGGTCAACGCCATGATCCTGGCCGAAATCATTCATGAAGCGGGCATTCCTGCGGGCGTCTTCAATCTGGTCAACGGCCCCGGCCCGGTGGTGGGCGAGGTGCTGGCAACGCATCCTGAAGTCGACATGGTGAGTTTCACCGGCTCGACCCGCGCCGGCAAACGTGTGAGCGAGCTGGCCAGCCAGTCCGTCAAGCGCGTGGCGCTCGAGCTGGGCGGCAAGTCGGCCAGCGTGATTCTGGAGGACGCCAATCTTGAAGCCGCCGTCAAGGGCACGATTGGCGCCTGCATGCTCAACAGCGGCCAGACCTGCTCGGCCCACACCCGCATGCTGGTGCCCGCCAGCCGCTACGACGAGGTGAAGGCCATTGCCCAGGCGACGATTGCCAAATTCAGTATCGGCCCCAGCCTTGAAGAAACCAGCAAGCTCGGCCCCTTGGTCAGTGCCGCCCAGCGCGACCGCGTGCTCGGTTTCATCAAGACCGGCATAGCCGAAGGCGCCGATGTGATTGCCGGCGGTGCCGACGCACCCAAAATGGACAAGGGCTATTTTGTGCAGCCAACCATTCTGGGCATCAAGCCGACCGACACCCTGGCGCAGGAAGAAATCTTTGGCCCGGTGCTGGTGGTCATCCCGTACAAGGACGAGGAAGACGCGGTGGCGATTGCCAACAGCACCATCTACGGCCTGGGAGGCGCGGTCTGGGCTGGCTCTGACGAAAGCGCCATCAGGGTGGCGCGCCGCATGCGTACCGGCCAGGTCGACATCAACGGCGGCCCGTTCAACGCCAGCGCGCCGTTTGGCGGCTACAAGCAGTCGGGCAACGGCCGCGAAAACGGCGTTTATGGTTTTGAAGAGTTCCTGGAGTTCAAGTCGCTCCAGCTGAAACCCGCCGCGGCCTGAATCTTCAACCGACCGGCGCGATGATGGCTCCGCTTTTTGCGATGGCGGGTTCATTCGTCATGAGACGTGTGATTTAATAACTTCAGTCACACTTTCCACCCATAAAAAACGAATGGCCGAAGTCACCGTCGTCTTTGCCGACCTCACAGGCAGCACAGGCGTTTTTGAATCGCTGGGCAATGCCAAGGCAACCCAGGCCATTACCCGTCTCACGCAATGGATTGGCAAGGTTTGCACAAGCCAGGGCGGCCTGGTCGTCAAGACGCTGGGTGACGGCGTGCTGATGGTCTTTGGCGACAACAATGCCGCCATCGAGTCCGTCACCGAGATGCAGCGCGTTCATTCCGAGCGCATCAAGACCTGGCCCGACAAGCTCAAGATGCATTTGCAGGTGGGCATGGCCCGCGGCGAGGTCATCGAGCAAAGCCAGGATTATTTCGGGGATGCGGTCAATGTGGCCTCGCGCCTGTCGGACCTGTCAGGCCCCGACCAGATTCTGGCCACCGATGTTGTTATCGAAAATCTGGCGCCCGACAGCCTGGTGCGCTTTCGCAGCCTGGGCGCGATGGACATTCGCGGCCGCAACGAGAGCTGCAATGTTTACCGGGTCGAGTGGCAAAACGAGGTGTTGTCGGACTTTTTCACAGTGCCGGCTCCGCTCAATACATCACCTTTTGCCGCAAAAGGTGCGCCGCAACCGGGGGCGATTGCGCTGTCATGGCTGGATGTTGACGCCGCTTTTACGTCCGAGCAGTTGCCAGCCCACCTTGGCAGGGATGGCGATGCACAGTTTGTCGTCAATGACCCGCGTGTCTCGCGCCTGCATGCCAAGATCATGTGGCGTGCCGGCAAGTTTTATCTTGAAGATGTCAGCAGCTACGGCACCTGGGTGCGCTTTGCCGGTGGCGACGCCATCATCGCGCTGCGCCGCCAGGAGTGCGTCTTGCTGGTCGAGGGTGAAATCGCCCTGGGCGCGCCATTTGAAGACTTCACCGTGCCGACGGTGAGCTTCAAGTTCCCGGCCAACGCCGCGCGCCCTCGCTAAAACTTTTTTAAAAAGCAGCCCGCATGTCGGGCGCTGCCAACTCGCCTGGAAATCCTCACGCATGATCTGGTTCAAACGGGTTCTCTGGTCTGTGTTGCTGCTGCTTTTGCTGGCAACCGCCTTCATCGCCTTTTATATCTACCGGTCATTCCCGGCGCTGGACGGCGAGCTGCGCGCAAGCGGCCTGCAGGCACCTGTCAGCGTGGCACGTGATGCATCAGACGTCACCCACATCAAGGCGCAGTCGCCGCACGATGCCTGGTTCTCCCTCGGTTATGTGCATGCGCAGGAGCGCGGCTGGCAACTGGAGTTCAACCGCCGAGTGATGCACGGCGAGCTGTCTGAAGCCTTTGGGCCGGCCACGCTGGAAACCGACAAACTGCTGCGCACCCTGGGCATCATGCGGGCGGCAGAGCAGCAATGGCAGAAGCTGCCGACAGAAGGCAGGGCAGCACTGCAGGCTTACAGCGACGGCATCAGCGCGTTTTATGCGGGCTCGTCGCAGACGCTTTCGCCTGAGTTTCACATCCTTCGCGTCAAGCCTGGCGGCGCGTCCGGCAAGCCCTGGACACCGCAGGATGCCATTGGCTGGTCGCTGATGATGGCGCTGGACCTGGGCGGCAACTGGGGCACCGAGTTTGCGCGCCTCACGGCCGCCAAAAGCGTGGACACCGCCATGCTGTGGCAGTTGTTTCCGCCATATCCGGGTGAACAGCCGGCTTCAAAAACCGATTTTTCAAAACTCTACGCGGGACTGGATATTTACCGGAAGGCTATTCCCGCAGCGGCGGTGAAAACCGGCGCGCTTGGTTCAGGCGACAGCGCAATGGTCGCCATGGCCGGGGGCATCAATGACTGGGCGCGCGGCCTTGGCATCGTGGACGGCAAGGGCTCTAACAGCTGGGTGGTGGCGGGCTCGCGGACGGCCAGCGGCAAACCGTTGCTGGCCAATGACCCGCACCTGGGCCTTTCGGCGCCTGCCATCTGGTACTTTGCACGCTTGTCGGCGCCTGGCAGCAAGCTGGCAGACGGCAACCTGTCTGCGCCCATAGACGCGGTGGGCGCAACCCTGCCGGGCCTGCCGTTTGTCGTGTTGGGCCGCACCAGCAAGGCAGCCTGGACATTCACCAACACGGCGCCCGATGTGCAGGACTTGTACCTCGAGCAGATCAATCCGGCCAACCCGCGTCAGTACCGTGTGCCTGCGCCCAACGGCGCCATGGCCTGGGAAGACTTCAAAAGCCGCGATGAAACCATCAAGGTCAAGGGTGAGCCGGATGTGTTGCTCACGGTGCGTGAAACCCGCCACGGCCCGGTGCTCAGCGATGCGCAGAAGTCGCATGCCGAACTGCTGGACACGAAACGGTTTGTGCTCTCGCTGGGCTGGGGCGCGCTGGAGGTTGACAACCAGACCATTCTTGCCGGCCTGCGTGCCAACCAGGCCCAGTCGGTTGATGAGGTGATTGCCGCGTTCTCGGCCTACCACTCGCCCATGCAAAACCTGGTCACGGCCGACGTGTCGGGGCAGATGGCCTTCAAGGCGATTGGCAAGGTGCCACTGCGCAAACCTGAGAACGACATCCTGGGTTTGGCGCCGTCGCCCGGCTGGGATGCGCGGTACGACTGGGCCGGCTGGCTGCCGTACGCCCAGACGCCTGAAACCCGGCAATCCGCGATTGAGGCCAAAGGCTGGCTGGCTACGGCCAACCAGCGCATCACGCCGCCGGGCTATCCCTTCTTTATCGGCCAGGACTGGACGGTTCCGTATAGGCATGACCGCATAGACCAGCTACTGGCTGCCAAACCAGGATATTCGAAACACGACATGGCCAGCATGCAGGCCGTGCAGGCCGATGTGGTGTCGCCTGCTGCCGTCCGGCTTTTGCCTTTCCTGCAAAAGTCGCTTCAGCAAGCCGCCAGCCCATCGCTCACAGCACAGGTGCAGCGCGCCATGCAGGGCTTTGACGGCAACATGCGCGCCGACCAGGCTGCGCCGCTGGTGTTTGCAACCTGGGCTGACGAGCTGACGCGGGGCGTTTTGGCAGGCAAGCTGGGCAAGGATTTGTTTGGCGCGCTGTATGGCAAGCGCCACTTCCGCAGCACCATCGAAGCCATCATGGAAGCGGGCGACACGGCCTGGTGCGGCAGCGCTGGTTGTGCTGCGCAGTCCGCTGCGGCGCTGGAAAGGGCATTGAGCCGACTGCAGGCCGAGTACGGCAGCGACGTCGGGCAGTGGACCTGGGGCAGGGCGCATCAGGCGCTGTCTGCCCACCGGCCGTTTGCCAGCGTGCCGCTGTTTGCCAAATATTTTGACGTCAAAGTGCCTACGGGTGGCGATACCTTCACCGTCAACGTGGGGCAGTACTGGTCGATTGACGGCAAAACGGCCTTCACCAGCCGGCAGGCGTCGTCGATGCGGGCTGTTTACGACTTGGCAGATCTGGAGAACTCACGCTTTATTTACCAGACCGGGCAGAGTGGTCTGGTGTTCTCAAGCCGCTACCGCGACATGCGTGATACCTGGGCAGAGGTGGGCTACAGGCCGCTGCAGATGAACCCTGCCAGCTTGGCGCACCAGCTGACCTTGAGCCCGTGAGAGGCGACTCCAACTGACCTGAATCGGGAGCCCGGATGGTCGCGAGGGTCGCGAGGGTCGCAAAATGCTACAAATAATATAGCTGCTCACGCCCGTATTTATTGGCTTTAAGCCACTTTTGAGCATCCAAAAGGCCATTTTGGGCCCCTGAAAAACGGTTTTTTGAGCGCGTGAACCAAATGTCAGAGCCCTCAAAACAGCTATATTAGCTGTTTTGAGGGCTTTTTTCATGCCTGATTATGGCTTCAGGTCAATACGGGTAAGGTAATTCAGCTATTTAATAGATAGCAATTAAGTAGCTCAGGCAGGCACAGCGTCCACATTTGCCCTGTCCCAATGCCGGTGCAGCGCAATCGCGGCGATGAACTCCTGCGACAGCTGGCCTTCAGGCGCCTTGCGTGCGTCACCGACAATCACGCCCGCAGCGGGTTGCGTCACCTGTCCGGCGTTTTTGCTCTGGGCAAAACCGAGCGAGGCCAGCAGCTGCACGCCTTCGTTGAGGGCACAAATCGGCTTGCAGTGTTTGTAGGCTTCCAGCACAAAATGAACGGCTTCACCCATCGCCGCCATGGCTGCAGCGCTCTGCGCGCCGCCTGCGATCAGAACCGCATCAAACATCACCGAAGGCATGTTGGTGAAGGTGTGGTCTACCGGAAGCTGCCGGCCGCTGCCGGTGCTCACGCTGCCAAGGTGGGGGCCGATGATCTTGCAGACGGCGCCGGCCTGCGTCAGGTCATGCTGGATGTGCTTGATGGTCGCCGGCTCGACGCCGTCCGCCACCAGGATGGCGATCTTGCGGGTCTTGATGTTGCCTTCAGGCCTGTCCGTGCGGCCGACCATGCGCAGGGCAGGGTCCTCGTCGACCTTGTTGGTGATGCGGTAGTCGCGAAAGCCCAGGCGCCCGGCGGCAGCTTTGGGGTCTGGTGCCTTGATGCCCAAAGGGGCAGCGACGCGGGTGGCCAGCTTTGCGTCCACATGGGCGAGGTTGTCGACCATGCGCTGGCGGATATCGGGCACCTCGACCTTTGACAGCTCAAAGCGGAAAGCCGCCACGATGTGGTCTTTTTCGACGGCGCTCTGGCTGTTCCAGAACAGCGTTGCCTGCGAAAAATGGTCGTCGAAGGACGGGCTGCGTCCGCGGACTTTGGGCGATTCAAGCTCTTCCTTGAAGGACTGAAAACCCTGGGCCGCACCATCGATGCGGAACTCCGTGCCGTCGCCCAGCGTGTTGGGCTCATAGGCTACACGGCCCTTGTTCACCGTCTGGCGGTGGATGCCGTCACGCTGGAAGTTGTGGAAAGGGCAGACGCCCTTGTTGATCGGGATCTCGTGAAAATTCGCGCCGCCAAGTCTTGACAGCTGGGTGTCGGTGTATGAAAAGAGGCGCCCCTGCAGCAGCGGGTCGTTGGAGAAATCTATGCCCGGCACCAGGTGGCCCGGGTGAAAGGCGACCTGCTCGGTTTCGGCAAAGAAGTTGTCGGGGTTGCGGTTCAGCACCATCTTGCCAATGAGTTGCACCGGCACCTGGGACTCGGGGATCAGTTTGGTCGGGTCGAGAATGTCAAAGCCGAGCTCGCCTTCCTTGCCCGCATCAACGATCTGCACGCCCAGCTCCCACTCGGGGAAGTTGCCGCTTTCAATCGCTTCCCACAGGTCGCGGCGATGAAAGTCGGCATCCTTGCCGGCAATCTTCTGCGCCTCGTCCCAGGCCAGGCCGTGAATGCCGAGCTTGGGTTTCCAGTGGAACTTCACAAAGTGCGCATCACCACGGGAATTGATAAAACGGAAGGCATGGATGCCAAAGCCTTCCATCATGCGATAGCTGCGCGGTACGGCGCGGTCAGACATGGCCCACATCAACATGTGGGTGGACTCGGGCATCAGGGTGACAAAGTCCCAAAAGGTGTCATGCGCACTGGCAGCCTGCGGCATACCGTGGTGCGGCTCGGGCTTGACGGCGTGAACCAGGTCGGGGAACTTGATCGCATCCTGAATAAAAAACACCGGGATGTTGTTGCCGACCAGATCGTAATTGCCCTCAGCGGTATAGAACTTGACGGCAAAGCCACGCACGTCGCGCACGGTGTCAGCCGAGCCGGTAGAGCCAGCTACCGTTGAGAAGCGTACAAACACCGGCGTTTCAATGTCAGGGTCCTGCAAAAAGCCGACCGTGGTGTATGGCGCCATGGACTTGTAGGGCTTGAAGTAACCGTGTGCGCCTGAGCCACGTGCATGGACTGCCCGCTCGGGAATGCGCTCATGGTCAAAGTGCGTGATCTTCTCGCGCAGGATGAAGTCTTCAAGCAACGTGGGACCGCGCATGCCCGCCTTGAGCGAATTGTGGTTGTCGGGGATGGCCAGGCCCTGGTTGGTTGTCAGTGTGTGTGCCGGGCTTTCGGTGAAGGTCTCAAGCTGTTGCTGCTTGGCTTTCGCGCCATCGAGTGGCTTTGCTGGGCCGGCGGCTTTGCGCTTGGGTGCTGACATTGGGTTTCCTGGATGTTGGGGTAAAAATTAAAAGGCGAAATTCAAAGGCGTGCAGGGCAGGGTGCCCCGCCGCAGGCGCTGCGGCTTAAAGATCCAGGATGCTTTCGAGCAACCTGACGCCTGCAAACAAAATACCCGCCGCGAGCGCGCCGACCAGGCACCAGCTCATCAGATCAAGGGCAATTTGCGACAGGTTGTCGGGGAGAAGAATTGAAACGGCAAAAAGCGCCAATGCCGCCAGGAGGGCAAGGACTGCAAGTCTGTGTGCGCCGTTGCGGGCGTGGCCTGAAAGACCGGTGGAACGAGGGGTAGAGGTTGAAGCCAGACTGCCTGAATGCCCGCTTGCAATGGTCATGATCGTTCCTGGTTAGAGCACGGGAGCTTGTGGATCAAGCTGTTCCGTAAAACGATAACCATCTCGATGACAACGGCAAGTAGCCGCATGACGTCACAGCATGTAGGGGTGCTTCGCCTTTGGTGTAAGACTCGACTGACCCTGCCGCGCAACTCGGCGCAAACCCTGGCAGGGTTTAATTGGCCAGGCCGTTTTGCTGGCGCTGGTATTCGTTCTTTTTCATGACGAGGTAACTACTTTTGTCGACCTCATGCAGCTGCCTGGCATACTGCTCGGTGGCGTTAAACCAGTGGTCCAGGCGCGCATTGAACTGCTGGTCTGCAGGTCGCCCAAGAGAGGCAAGGTAGGCATCAATGGCCAGGTAGTAACGCATGGTGTTGCGCTCCACCGCACCGCGCAGCCCAGTGACATATGACTGCTTCTGACCCTGGCTGACCTGGGTAAAACCGACCTTGCCGCTGCCAAGCGTTGCCAGGTAGGCCTGCATGGCAAGCTTGCCTGCCATGCCATAGCCATAGGAATAGCGCAGGTGTATGAAGGTTTTGTTTTCAGTCAGGGGGACGGCACTCAGTTCTATGCGGTAGTTGCTGGTGCCCAGCGGACCCTTGTCGGAGTTGAGCTGGGCTGAAAAGTAGCCCGGGGTGGCCGATGCGAGGCGAAATGCGAACTCAAGCGCGAACGTATCCGGCAGGTCCTGCTCGGTCTTTTTACCGATATTGACGTTCAAAACGGTCGGCGTGGTGTCCGACGTTGCGCGGCAATATTTGGTATTCAGGTGCAGGATCATGACCTCACACCAGCGTTTCGGGCTTTTCAGCGTGGTGCTGACCGCGCTGAACGGGGAGTCGAGGATGGCATAGGCATTGCCATTGACCATACTGGACGTCTCCGCCGATTCCAGGTACAGGGGCCGGCCATAGGGACTGCTCGCCAATTGACTGGACAGCTGGGCATGCTTGTCAGACAGTGCTGCTGCGTTCTGTTCAACCAGCGCGGCCGCAGGCTGGGCAGTGGCCATATTGCTCACGGCAACTGACGCAACGAGTGCGGCTGTGACCAGTGACCGGATCCGGCCCAACCATGGCGTTGAAAGTCCGGCAATCTGCCGGGCTAAGGTGAGGGCGCGCGTTTTTTTCATTGGACCAGTTTGCCAGCCTGACAGTGTGAGCACAACCATTTCTCAAATAGCGTGGCCTTCATGAGGGCCATATTCCTGATTTGCTGTGATGCTGCGCCATAGCCGGCGCAAAAAATCGCCAAGCCAATGGCCCGCAGGCACGGCAGGAGATAGGCCGGAAAAGCGAGGGGCCTTCACATCAGCCCAGGTCTACCGGCACGAACATCCGCTCTTCATCGCGCAGGACTAACAGCGCCACGCTCCGTGGTTTTTTGTCGAGGACGGCGCGAAATTGTTCAACCGACCGCAGCGGGGTGCCGTTCACGGCCAGAACCACGTCCCCGGGCAACAACCCGGCCCGAGCCGCTGCGCCGGACACACCCTCCACGGCGAGACCGTCCTGCTCCCGGATCATGGCTCTTTCCTCCCGTGTGAGAGGACGCAATGAAAGGCCGAGCTGCCCCGGTTTCGCTTCGGACTCACGCGCAGCTTGTGGGTCGTTTCCATCTTCGGCGCGCCCGAGTTTGACAGTCACGTCGCGCGAAGTCCGGTCCCGCCAGACTTTGAGGCGAACCGTCGCGCTTGGCTCCAGGAAGCTGATACGGGTGCTCAGGTCGCCAGAGCGGACGACAGGCTCACCGTTGATCTCGGTCACGATATCTCCCGCCAAAAGTCCGGCTCCCGCCGCAGCGCTGCCGGGCATGACTTTGGCAATCAACGCTCCGTCAGGCCTGTCAAGGCCAAACGATTCAGCCAGGCTCCGGTTCAAGTCCTGCAAGTTCACGCCCAACCGGGCATGCAAGACCCGCCCTGTGGCAACAATCTGTTCCTTGACCCTTAGCGCCACATTGATTGGAATGGCGAACGCCAGCCCTTGATAACCGCCCGATTGCGAATAGATCTGTGCATTGATCCCCACTACGGCACCACTGCCATCGAACAGCGGGCCGCCCGAGTTGCCGGGATTGACGGCCGCGTCGGTCTGGATGAATGGCACGGCTGTGTCGCCGGGCAGCGATCGGCCCTTGGCGCTGACGATACCCTGGGTGGCTGTCTGCTCAAAGCCGAAGGGTGAGCCGATAGCCAGCACCGGATCGCCGACCTGCAATTGCTGCGCATCACCAAGCCGCACCACTGGAAGATTGCGGCCGTCAATGCGCAGAACTGCGACATCCGTAATGGGGTCAGCACCGAGTACCCTGGCCCGAAACTCACGACGATCACTGAGCTTGACGGTCACTTCTTTCGCTTCGCGCACTACGTGCGCATTGGTCAGAACCAGGCCATCACTGCTGACGATGAAGCCGGATCCCTGGCTGCGGAACGGCATGTCGCCGCCGCGACCTGGTGCGGGAAGGGGGAACTCGAAACCCGGCAGCCCGCGAAAGAACTGGAAGAACGGATCATTGGGGTTCAGGAGCAACTCGCCGGTTTCGGCTTTATGCAGACCGGCCGCTGTAATCCCCACCACCGCGGGTCCGGCCTGTTGCACGATGGCGCGGTAGTTGGGTGCGGTTCCAGCCTGCAACGGTGGCACGGGCTCCTGCGCGGCCGCCATGAGGGTTGGGGTCACACCGCCGCCTGATGCGAGGGACGCGCCCTTGTCGAACCACGTCAACGGATTGAGATTGAAAGCCGACGAAGTCGCCACCAACATCAAGCCGACCGTCAGAAGTCCCAGAATCAGTGTCTTGCGCCTCATGGTTTGTCCTTCCAGAAAAAAGCAAAAGGAGTTACTTTTTGATCGAGCAGGCGGCTTTGCTTTTGGCCGAGTCACCATCAATCCCCAAGCACCAACAAACCGCCCAGGCGCGAGGAAGGCGTGGATGCCGCCTTGGCAGGCTGCCAGCTCCGGACCGTGGATTGGCAAACATCACCATGTTCACGGCATTGTTTCCTGGCGCACGGTGTCGCAACGGCACAATCCAGCCGGCCGTCAATACATAGTCCCGGCAGACGAGGGCGGCTGGGGCAACTCCTTCTTCGGCGTCTCCGCAATCAGGCAGTCCACAGTGAGGATCAGGCCAGCGATAGAGCCTGCATTCTGGAGCGCCAAGCGCGTCACCTTGGCCGGATCAATCACGCCCATCTCCAGCATGTCACCGTACTCTCGGCGTGCGGCGTTGTAGCCAAAGTTGCGCATAGGCGATGCATCCACACGCTCCAGCACGATCGACGGCTCCTGCGCGGCATTGGCAACAATCTGCCGTAGCGGTTCCTCCAGGGCACGCACAACAATTTTCAGACCCGAATCCTCGTCAAGCGTAGGAAGGGTCATGCTTTGCAGTACCTTGCGGGCGCGCAAGAGGGCGACGCCGCCGCCAGGGACAATTCCTTCCTCAATAGCCGCGCGCGTGGCGTGCAGGGCGTCCTCCACCCGCAGTTTTCTTTCCTTCAGTTCGGTTTCCGTCGCTGCGCCGACTTTAATCACAGCGACGCCACCCGAGAGTTTGGCGATGCGCTCGTCGAGTTTTTCCCGGTCGTAGTCGCTGGTGAGTTTTTCGCGCTCCTTCTTCAGCGACGCGATACGATCTCTGATGGCGAAAGCATCGCCCGCACCGCCGACGATGGTGGTCGTATCCTTGTCGACCACCGCGCGGCGGGCGTGGCCGAGATGATTCAGTGTTGCCTTTTCAAGGCTGGATCCCAGTTCCGGCGAGATCACCTGGCCCGCGGTAACCAGTGCAATGTCCTTCAGCATGTCCTTGCGGCGCTCGCCAAAACCCGGCGCCCGCACGGCACATGCCTTGATCACTCCGCGAAGGCTGTTGACGACAAGCGTGGCGAGCGCTTCGGCTTCCACCTCCTCGGCGATGACCAGCAGCGGCTTGCCGGCCTTGGCGATCTCCTCAAGCAAAGGAACCAGCTCCTGCAGGCTGGACAGCTTCTGGTCGTACAGCAGCACCGACACGTCTTCCAGTACAGCCGACTGTCGCTCCGGGTTGTTGACGAAGTAGGCCGAGAGGAATCCCCTGTCAAACTGCAGGCCCTCAACGACTTCAAGTTCGCTGGCCATCCCCGAGCCGTCTTCTATGGAAACAGCGCCATCGCGACCCACTTTCTCTATCGCTCGCGCGACGAGGTTGCCTATGGAGCGGTCATTGTTGGCCGAGATCGCCGCGACGTGTGCGATCTCCGTGGAGGTAGCACATGGCTGGGCCATTGTCTTGAGTTCGCCAATGACGGCCTCAACAGCCTGCTCGATACCTCGCTTGAGTTCCATCGGATTCATGCCCGCCGCCAGGTACTTCAGCCCTTCCTGGATGAGTGCATGCGCGAGCACGGTGGCCGTGGTCGTTCCGTCACCCGCCATCTCGCTGGTGCGCGCTGCGACTTCTCTCAGAAGCTGCGCGCCCATGTTCTCGAACCGGTCTTCCATCTCTATGGCCTTGGCGACGACAACGCCAGAGTTCACAATCTGGGGTGCGCCGAATTCGCGATCCAGAACGACGGTGCGGCCACGCGGGCCGAGTGTCACCTTGACCGCCTCCGCAAGGATGTCCACGCCGCGCCGGATTTTGTCGCGCGCTTCGTCACGGAAAAGCAATTTCTTGGCAGACATGTCATAAATCTCCTGCTGGATTGTTCGACTGGAAAGACTGCCCACGTTTGACATGGCTCAAACATGGAACCCGGCGTCGTTGCGCGCTGCAATTCATGCCACAGAAATATCCGCTTCGTGCCTGACCCGTCCTGCGGATCACGACACCTCGCAAGCCGGATCGGCATGCATCTGCAGGAGACACCTTCACGCATACGCGGTACTGCCGCAGCAGGCTTGCGCCGCTGCAAGTACCGCCAAGGAAACCTACCTTGCCGTCGCTTCCGCGATGCGGGGCGCCAGTTCCACCAAACCTACTCTTGTGAGATCAATGTCGCAAGCGGTGGTGAGCAACTGCGCTGTCATGTCGCCCAGCTCCTGCTTGAGTTCACCCAGAAACGGGCTGGAGGCAAACAGAGAGACAGCCTGAAAGGTGTTTTGTCGTGCCTCCTGCTCAAGCATTTCAGCCAACTCCCGGGCAAAGCGTATCTGTTCCTTGTCTTTTGCATTCACGCGTGAGTAATACGCGGCACCTGCGAAGCCGCTTGCCCCGAACTCGTGTCCCGCCTTGGTGGTGCCAAGCTCTCCCGCCTTGCGACGGCTTTGCGGATGCTCGAATGTCTGCAGGAGTGTCAGTGGCTTGCCTGGGCGATGCTCCAGAAGGCGCGCATGACTCGCGTTCGCTATGAGAATCCAGTCTGGTTTCATGGCAGTAAAGGTTGGGACTGTTGCTTGGCCGAGCGCTGGCAGCGGCGGGCTATTGCACAGCGGCCATTCCGAAACCCGGAAATACAGCGACAGGACGGGGAACTGCGGAAAAGATGCGCCGCTCGTTTTTCTCTCGGGCGATGCCGCTACGCAGCGATTTCGACAGCGTTGCCAGATCGTCGGCTATCGCATGGATCAGATCGTCAGCGGAAACGATCCCTACGACGCCGCCGTCATCGTCGAGGACAAGCAGGCGGCGCACCCCATCTTTCTCCATGGATGCCGCCGCTTCGCGGACACCGACTTCGGCGGACACCGCCAGCGGCTGTCCCCGCACCAGGTTCCCGATCACCAAAGCAGAACCCGGTGACTCCCGTCCCAATGTTTCGAGTGCGAGGTCGCGGTCAGTCACGACGCCAACGACCTTGGCCGGCTCGTCCGAAGTCACAACAACGAGAGCGCCCACGTGTTCCTCACACATCAGGACCGCGGCCTCGTGCAGGGATGCGTCGGCAGAAATCGAGATAACTTCACGGGTGCAAAGACTGGCGAGATTCATGAAATTCTCCTGTTGTTCAAAAATGCCAGATGCAACTATGAAGGCTGGCTCGAATGCATAAATTGATATCCATCAACGTTCGCCGATAAATCGGCTGCGCTCTTTAAGCCGCAGACCCCGGGCAGCCGCACCGGGAGCAATAGTGCGGCCATCCTTGCAGATCACGGCACGGGTGCCGCACTCGCTACATTTCCTGCCAGCCATCCTCGGCGGCGCAAGTGCTGCGTCAACGCCAGCTTCAAAAGGGCCTCAAGGGCCGGTGCCAGGTCTTAACCCAGATGTTTGCAGCACCGCGCGATGAGGTTTTGCAACGCGTGAGCGATGGCGTGAACTTCCGATTCCCGTCACAAGAGCAAGCGCATGTCGGCGGTTTTTTGCCAATTCCCAGCCGTACAGGCCTGCGGTTCCTTGTGGTGTCTGGACGACCGTTAGCCCGTGTCCACGAAAGGCTGAGCCGCAGGCATCATCGCGATATGGCTGTCGGCGGGGATCTCAAGGACGCGGACAAAGCAGGGTCAGCAAAGTCCAGCGAAGCACTTAGTACGCCAAACACAGCACGGGATGATACTTAACATAATATACATCGTGGAATATTACAAAGATGCAGATTAGCCAGCAGTTCAGTGCCCATCTCATGTCGCACGCACTCGACAGGCCGATAGCCTGAAGAAAGTCAGAATTGCGGCAGATCAGGCGAAAGCTGGCCTCTGCAAGCCCTCCTGCGGCTCTCACGCGATAACGAGATATTCACCATTGGCCAACTGGCCGTTTGCTGCGAATCGACTTTGCGATCATGTCCGCCACATCCTGGCGGTTCACGCGCTGGGCGAACTGGGTGGCGGTCAGGCCTTGCTGGTTCCTGAGTTGCGGATCTGCGCCTTCATCGAGCAACAGCTTGACGGCCTCGGCCGAGCCGTACATGCTGGCCATCATGAGTGGCGTGCTGCCGTTCGGCGACTCGGCATCAATGTAGGCATGGTTTTCGATGAGCAGGCTGATCAGCGGCAAATGACCCTGGGTGGCGGCGTAATGAAGCGGTGTCCAGCCGGTCTTGTTCACGTCGGCGCCTTTTTTGATCATCTGGGCGGCCAGATCAAGATCGCCATTGAACACGGCCAGCATCAGCGCGCTTTCACCTTTGGCATTCAGCGCATTCAGATCAAGGTTGGGGGCCGCCAGGAGCACCTTGATGACTTTGGGTGACGGCTCCCGAATGGCCAGAATCAGGCCGTGCTGGACTTGCGGATCCAGCGTGTTGGGATCAAAACCACGCGCCAGAAGGCTTTGGACGGTACCAGCATCATCTGTTTTGATGGCTCTGAAGAAATCTTCATAGGAACCCGCGTACGAAATATTAAATCCAACAAAAACATAAAGGTATATTGAATACTTAATGTATTTTATGAAGATATTTTTCACGCCAGAACCCCTTTGAAAAGCCTTTCAAAATTAAGACTTGTGGCTTCGGCAATGGATACAACACTTTGCTGTTTGAGCTCGGCAATCAGTTTGGCGACATACGGCACATAGGACGGATTGTTCGTCTTGCCGCGATAAGGTACGGGCGCCAGGTAAGGGCTGTCCGTCTCGATCAGGATACGGTCCATGGGCACAAACCGGGCGACCTCACGGATGTCGGCCGCAGTCTTGAAGGTCAGGATGCCGGAAAAGGAGATGTAAAAACCCAGGTCGAGTGCAGCGCGTGCAACAGCTTCGGTTTCGGTAAAACAGTGAAAAACACCACCTGCCCGGCCCGGCGCATCGGCACCCTCGCCCTCCTCCTTCAGGATGGCAATCGTGTCATCGGATGCGCTTCGGGTATGGATGACGAGGGGTTTGTCGACCTGGCGGGCAGCGCGAATATGAACGCGAAACCGCTCCCGTTGCCATTCCATATCGGCGATGGTCCGCTCGCCCAGACGGTAATAGTCCAGACCCGTTTCCCCAATGCCAACGACTTTGGGCAGTGCAGAAAGGCGGACCAGACCCGCCACATCCGGCTCGTTGACGCCTTCGTTATCCGGATGAACCCCGACGCTGGACCAGAAGTTGTCGTAGGTGGTGGCCAGTTCGTGGACATCTCCGAATTCTTCAAGCGTTGTGCAGATGCAGAGGGCGCGATCAACTTTTGCATCGCTCATGGCCTGGCGGATTTCCGGCAGCCTGGCCTTGAGTTCAGGAAAGCTGAGATGGCAATGGGAGTCTGTAAACATATAAGTTAGAGCCGGGTTGCGGCTCCGTGCGCAGCGCGCAGCAGCCTAGATTGTCTGGGTGGGCCGGTCCGAAGCCAGGTGGGCACCAAGGATCTCTTCGATTTTCAGTTTCAACAAACGGGATTTCTCGTCGTTTGGAAAGCGGACACCGACGCCCTGGGTGCGATTTCCAGCTGCCTTGGCCGGGGTCACCCAGGCCACCTTGCCGGCGACGGGGTAACGCTGCGTGTCTTCAGGCAGGGTCAGCAGCACATAAACGTCCGCGCCGAGCTGGTATTCACGTGATGTCGGGATAAACACGCCGCCTTCCTTGAAGAGGGGGATATATGCCGCGTACAAGGCCGCTTTTTCCTTGATGGCGAGCTGAACGACGCTGGGTCGGGCTGCACCGGCTGCACTTGCGGGGGGCGTTGTACTCATGGGGCTAGTTTATCGATTTGAATTCTTTTGGGAATATGCCGCAACTGATTTACGTTTTATTTGGCAGCCAGTGCCACCCGGGCCCGGCTGACCAGCGCTTCAAGCATCAAACCCGGGTTGTAGGGGTGCTCAACGGTTCTCGCTGTCTGGGCCAGCTCTTTTGACCAGGCTGCCAGGGCATACATGCCGTTTCTCGCGCCTGCCCCTGACGGCAGATCCTCAACACTGAAAAATCGGGGCTGCGCGCCGCTGTTCACGGCCCAGACATCATGACAAAGCTTTTGAAGTGCATCAACGGCCTGCGCTGGCGCCCAGTCTGCCAGTGCAGACACGTCCCCACGCACCATGGCTTTTGGCAAGGCCTGCCAGGCTTGCGCCAACTCGCCCGGGTTCCCGGCATTCATCCATGCCAGCGCGTCGGCCGGACGGCCACCGGATCCGACAAGCAAGGTCCTGAGGTCATTCTCAGAAGGTGGTTTGCCCCCCTTTTTAGCACTGCCCTCACCTTCGGGCATCTGGCTCATGGCCTGCAACCAGGCCAGCCCCTCATCAAAATCAGGCCAATGCATGGTGTGACCGAGGCAGCGGCTGCGTATGGTCGGCAACAACTGGTGGGCGGCTTCGGTTGCCAGGATGAACTTGACCGCGCCGGGCGGTTCTTCAAGTGTCTTGAGCAGTGTATTGGCCGTGATGCCATTCATGCGCTCGGCCGGAAACACCAGGACCACCTTGGTATCGCCGCGTGAGCGCGTGAACTGCGTGAAAGACACAGCTTCGCGCGCCGCATCGACCTTGATCTCCTTGCTGGGCTTGCGTTTTTTGGCGTCCAGGTCGTCCTGGGTTTTTTCGTCCAGCGGCCAGCCCAGTTCAAGCGAGAGGGTTTCAGGCAACAGCATGCAAAGATCAGCATGGGTGTGTACTTCAACAGCATGGCAGCTGCCGCAAACACCGCAGGCACCTTCTGCCGTCGGAGCCTCACACAACCAGGTCTTGGCCAATGCAAGGGCCAGCTCGAATTGCCCAAGCCCTGAGGGACCGCTTAAAAGCCATGCGTGGCCGCGCTGGCCCAACAGGCTTTTGAGCTGCGTTTGCAGCCAGGGCGCCGGGACGGGATTTGTCATGGAAGCCAGCCTTTTGCGACAAACACATTTTTGACATCGGCCCAAACCTCTTCACGTGTCCTTGCTGCATCGATACGCGCAAAGCGCTTCGGTGCGGCTTGCAGGCGATCTTCATAACCCTGGGCGACGCGACGGAAAAACTCGACCGGCTGAGCCTCGAACTTGTCTGGCAAGCGTGCGCCTGCGAGGCGTTTGGCAGCCTCTTCAGGCGCGAGGTCAAACCAGACGGTCAGCTCCGGCTGTATCAGCCCCGTGCCATCCACCGCTCCCTGTACCCACTGCTCCAGCGTTTGCAGCGTGGGCATGTCAAACCCGCGGCCGCCGCCCTGGTAGGCAAAGGTTGCGTCGGTAAACCGGTCACACAGCACGACCTCGCCGCGCGCCAGCGCTGGCGTGATGATGTTGGTCAAATGGTCACGGCGGCCCGCAAAAATCAGCAGGGATTCGGTCAAGGGGTCCATGGCATCGTTCAGGACCATGGCCCGCAGTTTCTCGGCCAGCGGCGTACCACCGGGCTCACGGGTGAGCGTGACAGTGCGGCCCGCCATGCGAAACGCGTCGGCCAGGGCATTGATATGCGTGGATTTGCCAGCGCCGTCGATGCCTTCAAAGCTGATGAAAAGCCCCTTTTCGGCCATGCTTATTGGCCCCTCTGGTACTTGTTTACAGCGCGGTTGTGGTCGTCGAGGTTGCTGCTGAACTGGCTTGTGCCGTCGCCCCGCGCCACAAAATAAAGGGCTTGCGTGGGGGCCGGCTGCACCGCTGCCAGCAGCGCGGCCTTGCCAGGCATGGCGATGGGCGTGGGCGGCAGGCCGATGCGCAGGTAGGTGTTGTAGGCCGAATCGGTCTGCAGGTCGCGCTTTCGAAGGTTGCCATCAAACCTGTCCCCCATGCCGTAGATCACGGTTGGGTCTGTTTGTAGCGGCATGCCAACGCGAAGGCGGTTGGTAAAAACACCTGCGATCTGCGCCCTGTCGGTCGGTTTGCCGGTTTCTTTTTCAACAATACTGGCCAGAATCAGGGCTTGCTCGGGTGTTTTGAGTGGCGTATCCGGGCTGCGCAGAGCCCAGGCCGCTTCGACGCGCTTGTCCATCGCGCGTGCTGCACGCTTAAGGACGGCGAGATCGCTCGCCCCCTTGGCATAGGTATAGGTGTCTGGGAAGAACCGACCTTCAGGGTGCACACCCGGACGGCCCAGCTTCCCCATAATGGCTTCGGGGCTCAGGCCCTGAGTGTCAGGCGTCAGCTGTTCGGCCTTCAGCAGAGCGGCCCGGAACTGATTGAAGTTCCAGCCCTCGACCAGGGTGACGCTTTTCAGGGCTTCTTCGCCGCGAACCAGCATGTTCAGGAGTTTGCGGGGTGTGGTGCCGGGCACGATTTCGTAGCTGCCGGCCTTGATCTGCCTGGCCTGGCCGGACAGCCTGAACCACAGCCGGAGAAGGGGCGTCGGAACATTGACGCCGCTGTTGACAACCGTCTCTGCTACGGCATCCGCGCGGTTACCCGGTTCTATTTCAAGGTCCAGCACCTGAGCGCCAGACGGCAACCTGAGTGGCATGGGTTCATGCAGCCACCACAGCCCACCGCCAAAAAGAAGCAGGGCCGCAATAAACAACAGTAGCAACAAGCTTGTAAAAACGCGGCGCAAAACCCATGGACCTTTCCGGCTACTTTTCGCCCTGCACAGCCAGGACGCAAGCCTATGATAATTCAGGCATGCATACATCCACACCAGAGACGCTTCATCGTGATGCTTTAAATGCCGCCTCGTCGCCGCAGGCGATATCCGGCATTGCCAAGCTGGAAAATCTGGGCGTGATCCGTGTGGCGGGTGAAGAGGCTGTGAAATTTTTGCAGGGCCAGCTCACCCAGGACATCGCGCTGATCGGCCTGTCTGAAGCCAGGCTGGCAGCATTCTGCAACGCCAAAGGCCGCATGCAGGCCAGCTTTGTGGTCTTCAAGCGCAGCGAAAGCGACATCCTGATGGTCTGCAGCCGGGATCTCCTGGCCCAGACGCTGAAGCGCCTGTCGATGTTTGTGCTGCGGGCGAAGGCAAAACTGACCGATGCATCAGCCGATTTTTTGTTGTACGGCCTTGCGGGCAACGCCGTGGCTGGCGAGAACCGTGCCCCGTGGTCAAAGCTGGATATTGATGGCGCGCACAAGGTTTTTCTGTATCCCGGTGCTGGCGTGAAGCGCGCGCTGTGGTGTGCGCCGTCAGGCACTGGCTTGCCTGATGCTCCCGCCCTGGCGAAAGGTTTATGGGATTGGCTGGAAGTGCAATCGGGCATCGCGACGATCACACAGCCGCTGTTTGAAGCCTTTGTGCCGCAAATGCTGAACTACGAGTCCGTTGGGGGTGTGAGCTTTAAAAAAGGTTGCTATCCAGGGCAGGAAATCGTGGCGCGCAGCCAGTTCAGGGGCACGCTCAAACGCCGTGCCTATCTGGTCCATGGCGAGGCAGCCGCCGCCATCGGGCAGGAGGTTTTTCATGCTGCGGATGCAGAACAGCCCTGCGGTCTTGTGGCTGCCTGCGCAGCAAACCCCGGCGGTGGCTTTGATTTGATTGCGTCCATGCAGACCTCTGCCGCGGCAGATGCTGCCGCAGGCAGGCTGACGTTGGGGGGGCCTGCCGGTCCGGTGCTGGAAATCCAGGCGCTGCCCTACCTTCTGCTCGAAGACATCTGAGCCGTTCCCGGTCGAACAAAAAGGGCGTCCTGAATGTGCCTTGTCGCTTTTGCCATCCATGCTTCAGAGCGCTGGCCATTGGTCATCGCTGCCAATCGGGACGAGGCTTTTGACCGCCCGACCCTGCCGCTTCAGCGCTGGACAGGCCCCTCGGGTGAAATCATTTTTTCGGGGCGTGACCTTCGCGGCGGCGGAACATGGATGGGCGTCAGCCAGGCAGGACGCGCCGCCTTTCTCACCAACGTCCGCGAGGGACTGGCCTCTGCCATCCCTGCGCCCAGATCACGCGGGGATCTCGTCATGCGATGGCTGGAGAGTGACATCCCTGCGGCCGAGTTCAGGCACTTGATCAACCCGGTTCAATATGGCGGGTTTAACCTGGTCGTCGGTGACTGGAAAACACAGGCATGGACCTGGCTTGGCAATCGCCCAGCTTCAGGTTCGGGCGACAAGACCGGCTGGGCCTTTCGCGATCTTGCGCCGGGGATCTATGGCCTTTCAAACGCCGCTCTGGACACACCCTGGCCCAAGACAATCGCCTTGAGAGCCGCATTGGCCGGTGCACTTCAGGCTGGGCAGTCGGCAGAGGGACTGGAGTCGATACTGTGGCGAGCACTGGCAAGTCGCAAGGAGGCCGAAGAGGGGTCGCTGCCAGACACGGGCCTACCCCTACAGATGGAAAAAGCGCTGTCCAGTGCGTTTGTCTATGCCCCGGAGCGGACCTATGGCACCCGCTGCAGTACCCTGCTGATTGGTGAACAAACCGACAAGCCTGAAGCCCTCCTGAGTCTCCGGATCCAGGAGCAAACCTTTCAGCCCATCCGGCTACCGGATAACGGCGGCCGCATCATCCACCAGACCCTGGGCTGGCCGGCCTGAGCTGCGTCTAGAGTTTTGCCTGGTAGGCTGGCGGGATCTGCTTGCGCATGGCGTCCTTGTTGGGCGCCGGCGTCTCATCAACGGCAGACTTGAAGGAGGCGAGTGCTTTTGCCTCTTCCTTGCGGGCCGCATAAATGGTGCCCATCTTCAGGAAAGAATCGCCCTTGAGGTTGGGCCAGTACTTGTTGCGTATCTCAAGGCTCTTGATAGCGGTGTCAAAGTCGCCCTTGCGCATGCTCAGCACATAAGCTGCGTTGACAAGGTCAAAATCATAAGTACCTTCTTCAAGGTACTGCTTGGCAAGAATGGCAGCTTCCGGCTCCTTGCCGCTCCGGCTCATCAGGATGACCTTGAGCGAGCGTACCGATGACGCCTTGGGCTGAAGTTTTTCACAGCGAGCCAGGAACTCAAGCGCTTTTTCGTTGTTGCCCATCTGGGCATAACCCCGGGCAATATTGGACATGATCGCCACAACGTAGGGGCGCGAGATGGCCACAGATTCCCATATCCAGACAGCGTTTTTCCAGTCGCCCCATTTTGCAAACTCATCCGCAACCATGGGCGTGATCTTGCGGTAATGGGTGTTGATGGTGACTGCGTCCTTCGTCAGGGTCAGGATCTCTTTTTTGGTTTTGTCCCATTTGGGGTTGTTGAAGTCGCCGGACTGGGAAATTCCCAGGGACATCTTGACCGCGCGCACAATTTTTTGTTCGACAGCAGCTGCCTGGACCGAGATATAGACCGTCAAGGCCATGCAGGCCATCATGAAAACAGCCAGAACCTGCGAATACGCCGGCCGCCAGGACAGCCTGGTTGCCGCAGCAGGCCCCCTGATCTGCATCCGGGCGTCAGAAGAAGCCAGCAACGCCAGTCCCAGCGCAAAAAGACAACCGGTACTCGCCAGTCGCCAGGGGAATCCGATGTTGCTGACAATCAGGAAAGCCAGCAGGCTCGACAGCGCGATCGAACGCATCGGCCCCTCAGAGAGTCCTTCGGGGCTCCGGTTTCTGAGGGTACGCCATGCCGCATAGAGAAGGTACGAGAACAAGGCCAACAGAAAGATCAAGCCGGTCAATCCATATTCGGCCAGCAGCTGCAAAATCTCGTTGTGCACGTAATAGTCGGTTTCCAGCTGTGACCCTTCGGTTTGGTACAGGGGGAGCATGGCTTCCCACGCACCGGCTCCGACGCCCGTCAGCGGCTTGGCCTCTATGATGCGGCCGGTTGCCTTCCACATGATCAGACGGATATTCAGCGAATAGTCATCTGTAGAGATCGAGGCGGTTCGCCTGAAAGCCCGGTCAAAGGCATTGGTGTAATCGACACCAATTTTCGGGTTACCCGTGTTGATAATGCCCAGCCCGACCACGGTCGTGATCAGGATACCGAAGGCCAGAATGCGCCTGCCAGCATCCCATTTGATAAAGGCAAACTGCTTGCGGTAGAGCACGGCAATGACGGGAATGACCACACCAAACAGCAGCCACATGGCGCTCAAGGCACCCCGGGTACCCGTCATCATGAGCGCGACGACGTTGAAACCCAGCGTGAAGGACAAAAGCGCAATGCGCGCGGTTCCCTTGGCGTTAAACAGCAGGTACACCGTAAAAGGCATGGTGCACACTACAAATTCCGCAAAAAAGTTGCGGTTGACAAACGTGGATGCCGGGTTTGGGCCCTGCGGAAAATAGGCAAAATCAAACAGGAATTGCAGAACGGCCCAGAGAGATGCGACCACAGCACCCCAGTGAATGCCTTCAGCCAGATAAGGGATGCGTTCACGGGACAGTGTATTGAGGCCCAGCCAGAGGATCAGGCTGAAAATAAACCAGCGTATGGCCTCCACGCCGCCCAGATAGGTGTGCGACCAGACCATGCTGCCCAGGGCATACACCATCAGTGCCAACGGCAGCCACATCACGGCGTGCCAGCGCAGGCCTTCACGTCGGTTGCGCTGCTGCCAGAAGAACAAAAGGCCGGCGGAAACAGCCGCAAAAGAAGCAACAATGGACTTCAGCGTGTCCTGCAGCATTTCCTCATTTGGAACGCCAATGGCGGGCGTGAGGAACATCATGAACGCGAGAATGGCGACCGTCCAGTCACCTCTCTGGACCTCAGCAGGCAATATGGCGGAGAGAAGGCTTTTCGCGGTGGTGCGGCTCTTGCCACTACTGGCGGGGGTAACAGGTTTCGGGGAATCCTGCGGATCCGCCGTGATCACAGCACTTTGAGCGCCATTGTTGCCGCCGCTGCCGACCCTGCTGTTAATACGTTTTTTCTTGGCCATGGAGATAGATCAACCTTCTGACACCGGGGAGCGAATTACCCCAGCCTGTTCAGGCCCTATTGTCGCTGCTTGAACCTGACTTTTCCCCTGCCGGGTAAGTCTGCAACGGGTTTAAAGGCGCTTGAACATTTCAATATGTGGGATGCCGGCTTCCTCAAAAGGTTCTCCCCGGGGCAAAAAGCCTGATCTTGCATAAAAAGCCGCGGCGTTGCGCTGTGCGTGAAGCATGATTTCGCGATCCCCACGCGCCTTCGCAGCATCCATCAAAGTGTGCAATATTTCACATCCAAGCTGCGAGCCGCGCAAGACCCGTTTCACGGCCATTCGCCCCACCCGGCCGGTCTGCGGGTCATGTTGCAGGAGGCGACCCGTCGCCACAGGCATCCCTATCCGGTTGTAGGCAACCGCATGAATGGCCGTGGCGTCTTCGTCATCCCATTCCAGGGCAACGGGTATGCCCTGTTCCTCAACAAAGATTTCCGTTCGCAGCCTTGAGGCATCCGTGCCCAGTTCCTGCCAGCTTCCGCTTTTAACCGTCGCCATATTGCTCCGGTCCTCAAAGGCGGCAAGCACATTGCGCAAAACCTCCGGGACCGGCCTTGATCTCCGGGACGCCGGGTCGGCAAAGACGTAAATCAGCTCCGAGGAGATCAGCAACTCCTCGCCCCTGAATACGCCGCCGGTAAACACCATCGATGAATTGCCGACACGTGAACACTTGAGGGCGACATCCAGCCGGTCGTCAAAACGTGCGGAGCCATGGTACTCAAGGCTGGCTTTTTTGACGTACAGGTCGCCGTCCAGTGCATGCATTGTTTCTTCGTAAGGCAAAGCCATGGCACGCCAGTAGTCTGCTACGGCGGTGTCGAAATACATCAGGTAGTGCGCGTTGAAGACAATTTTTTGCATGTCCACCTCGACCCATCGGACACGAAGCGGGTGAAAAAAAAGGAAGTCCTGACGGTTCATGCGGAAGATCCTTTAACTGCCGAAAGCCTGTTTTAACGCGAATGCGGCATCGGCATGCGCCTTGCGCGCCTCCGGAATGACACGCCCCATTTTGATGAATTCGTGCGTGACGCCCCGATATATTTCCAGGTCAACGGCCACGCCCGCAGCGCGCAGCTTGTCTGCGTACATCACCCCCTCGTCAACCAGCGGGTCGCACTCTGCCAATCCTATCCAGGCGGGAGCGACATCATCGACATCCGGCGCATTGAGCGGCGCAAAACGCCAGTCGTCACGGTCCGCCGAGCTGCGTACGTACTGGTTGAAGAACCAGGTAATCTGCGCCTCACCAAGAATAAAGCCCTCCGCAAACCGGCGATGGGCGTCGGTGTCCTGATGGGCTGCGCAACCGGGGTAAATCAGCAGCTGCAATGCCAGCCTGATGCCCGCGTCGTGGGCGAAGATGGCGCACATGGCCGCCAGCGTTCCACCGGCACTGTCACCGCCAACCGCCATACGCCGTGCATCCAGGCCCCGTTCTTCGCCATGGCTTGCGAGCCACTGGAGGCTGTCCCAGGCGTCGTTCGCAGCGACGGGAAATTGATGCTCCGGCGCCAGGCGGTAATCCACCGAAATCACTGCGCAATGCGCGAGATGGCTCAGTTGCCGACACAAGATGTCATGCGTCGCAATGCTTCCAATGGTGAACCCGCCGCCGTGGAAGTACATCAGCACCGGCAGTTTTTCACCAGCCGGGGCATACAGCCTTGCGGCCACTGCGTGCCCGTCCCGCACCGGGATTTCAAAGTCCTCAACCCTCGCCACAGCCGGTCTCGGGATTTCGAGCACGCCTGAGCCCGCCTCGTAGGCGGCCCGCGCCTGGGCGGGCGTCAAGGACTCAAAGGGTGGCCGGTTGGCTCTTTCCATGCGGACAATCACATCGCGCATGGCAGGCGTGAGCAGGGATGAGGGACTTGTCTGGGGTTTCATGATCTATGCTGACACAAGCATTAAAGTAAGGGGTTTCTGCCCGCCGGCGGATGTTGCGAAGAACATCCGAAGCCGGCACATCGTACAACGCCCAAAGAGACTGCAAAAACAACCATGTCCCTCATTTACTACGTTACCCAGGTCCAGTTTGATTTTGGTGCTATCAAGCTCCTGAAAGAAGAATGCGCCCGCGTCGGCATTTCACGCCCGCTTGTTGTCACCGATGCCGGCGTGAAAGCAGCTGGCGTGCTGCAAAAAGCGCTCGATGTGTTGCAAGGCATGCAGGTCACCGTTTTTGACCAGACGCCGTCCAACCCCACGGAAGCCGCCGTCATGGCTGCCGCTGCGCTCTACAAGGCCAATGGCTGTGATGGACTCATCGCTGTTGGCGGCGGTTCAGCGATTGATTGCGCCAAGGGCGTTGCCATCGCCGCCACGCATGAAGGCCCGTTGACCACTTACGCCACAATTGAAGGCGGCTCGCCAAAAATCACCGAGCGCGCGGCACCGCTGATTGCGGTCCCCACCACCAGCGGCACCGGCAGTGAGGTGGCACGCGGCGCCATCATCATCGTCAACGACCATCGCAAGCTTGGCTTTCACTCCTGGCATCTGGTGCCCAAGGCTGCAATTTGTGACCCCGAGCTCACCCTGGGCCTGCCCGCAAAGCTGACCGCTGCCACCGGCATGGATGCCATCGCACATTGCATGGAAACCTTCATGTCGTCCGCCTTCAATCCGCCGGCTGACGGTATTGCGCTGGATGGGCTGGCGCGCGGCTGGGCCCACATCGAACGCGCCACGCGTGACGGCAGTGACCGGGAAGCGCGCTTCAACCTGATGAGCGCCTCCATGCAGGGGGCGATGGCTTTCCAGAAGGGTCTGGGTTGCGTCCATTCGCTGAGCCACAGCCTGGGCGGTGTCGATCCGCGCCTGCACCACGGCACCCTGAACGCCATGTTTCTGCCAGCGGTGATTACCTTTAACGCAGGCGCTGAATCGGTTCAGAAGGAACATCGACTGGCACGTATGGCCACGGCCATGGGCCTGGCATCTGCGGGAGACATTCAGGCCGCCATCAAGGACATGAATGCGCGGCTGGGCCTGCCTTCCGGCCTGCGGGAGATGGGCGTCGAGGCGGCCTCCTTTGGCAAAATCATCGAAGGCGCGCTGGCCGATCATTGCCACAAGACCAATCCGAAAATTGCATCCGTTACCGACTACGAAGAGATGCTCGAAAAATCCATGTAGGTTTTTGCGGCTCATGGCATGGAAGCTGCGTTGCCTGCCACCTAGAATCGACGGTCAACAACGGGAACATCATGGCTTCTATCAATTTCATGGGCGGCGAAAAAGGCGGTGTGGGCAAATCAGTCACCGCCAGGGTGCTGGCGCAGTATTTCATCGACAGGGGTGTGGCGTTCACGGGGTTTGATACAGACCGCTCCCACCACTCCTTCAACCGCTTTTATGCCGACTACGCCTCCCCTGTCGTGGTCGACAGCTACGAAGGCCTGGACCTGATCGTTGCAGCCTTTGAGGACAACCCTGAACAAAGCGTCATCGTCGACCTGGCCGCACAGACCTCGGCGCCGCTGGCCAGATGGATCAAGGAAGCCAGCCTGTTCGAGGTGTTTGCCGAGATGGGCGTCAGCGTCAACCTCTGGCATGTGATGGACGATGGCCGGGATGCGGTGGACCTGCTCAGCGGTTTGGTCGATACCTACGGCCCCGGCCCCAACTATGTGGTGGTGCAAAACCACGGCCGCGGCTCCAACTTTTCAATGCTGCACAACTCGAATGCGCTGCAAAAGGCCGAAGCGGTCGGCGCCCAGGTCATCGAGTTGCCGCGCCTGAACGATGCGGCGATGCGCAAGATCGACCAGTGCAACACCAGTTTCTGGAAAGCCGTCAACGACCGCGACAGCGAAGATGCCCTCGGCCTGCTGGAACGCCAGCGCGTCAAGACCTGGCTGAAAAATTGTTACGAAGCCTTCGACGGAGTATTTGCCCGGACACGCTAGGCAGCGGCCCGCATTCGGGCGCTGTCTGTCAGGTCCGTTCTGCGTCACCAGCCGTCATGTAGTCCCAGAGGCGTTCTGCAATCCGCCCATCCCAGGTGGCGCGATTCTTCGCTGATGTCTCGTCAGGAAACGTGACATGCGCTTGACCGCCAGCCGCGCGCACGGCGAGTTCAACACGCGCCGAGTCCTCCAGCAGCCATGCGAGCGACACGGCCTTTTGCATGCTGTCGGCAGCGGTCACTGCGCCATTGACACCGACGATGACGGCGCAGGCATCACCCATGACGTCGGCAACACCACTGGCTGCCGCATCGTTGCGAACCAGCGCCGGGTCTGCCCACATCGGAACCCGTGGATAAAAGTAGGATGAAAACCCATGACGGGCAGACGGGCTCATGCCCATGGCAGCCAGCGCCATCACCTGCGGCGACAGGAAACGGCAGATCGCCTTGACCTCCGTGCGGCGCCGGTAGATCTGCTGGTGCATCCGTACTTCACCGAGTACGCCGTCCGGCAAAGGACCATCAACCCGCACCACGGTGCCAGGTTCGCCGGCCTGGATGAGACCCATGGGTTGCGCTGCACAGACCAGGAACTCTTCATCCGACAAACGCTGGCTGCAATGGCCGAATGCGGTCACCAGTCCGGCTTTCGCCAGTGCCCTGGCGGCAACCCTGACCAGCCGCTGCTGGTCTTCGCTGACGCTGCTCACGCTGCTTTTTTCGCTGTGGCTGCGTCTGCCCGCTGCGTGAGCAGGTCAAGCGCGACATCGACAATCATGTCCTCCTGCCCGCCGACCATACG
>JAZJYR010000025.1:0-51378 GCA_040390295.1 Pseudomonadota bacterium | reverse complement strand
CAAAAGAAAAGTGACTTGCCGCCGGGCAACCCCCGGCTTCTGCGTGAAGGGCACAGCGCTCGAACCACGCCACCTCCACCCCGCTTCGTTCCAGATGGATTGCGGATCAAGTCCGCAATGACAGAGCGGGACAGGCTCCCTTCAAGCCTTGACCTTGAAGGGGTTGAAATCCGTACCCCGGTCATAGAAGTCTTCATTTTCCTTGCGCTTGAGAAAGCCAACAACCTTGTAGGTCACAGGCGTCATCACGATCTCCCAGGCGGTCTTGAGCATGAACTGCGCAAAGGCGACCTTGAGGACATCGTCAAACTGCCAGATGCCGGCAAAGGCGATGACATAAAACAGCGAGGAGTCGACCGCCTCGCCGAAGATGGTTGAGCCAATCGTGCGGCTCCAGAGCGCCTTGCCCTCGGTCCAGATTTTCATCTTGGCCATCACGTAGCTGTTGACAAAGCTGCCGCAGGTGAACGCGATGATGGAGCCCGCTGCAATGCGCCAGGCATTGCCAAACACCACGTCGAGTGCGGGCTGGTAGACCTTCATGTAGTCGCTGGGGCCGGCAGGCAAACTCACCACCACCCAGGCCATGAAAGATGCAAACACCAGCGCACCAAAACCGGCCCAGACCACACGCCGGTCACGCGCGTAGCCGTAGACCTCGGTCAGGATGTCGCCAAAGATATAGCTGATGGGAAAGAACAGGATGCCGGCGCTGAAGGGTATGGGCCCAAAGTACGGCAAATGGATGACAGCCTGCTTGGCCGCGCCTATGAAGTTGGAACACAGCAGCACGCACACAAAGGCCGCCATGATGAGGTCGTAATAGGCGTAGATGCGGGGCGCTTGAGGGTGGCTGGAGGCGGTGCCGGCTGGCGACATGGGTGGGTTCCCTTACCAGGGCCCGTGCCTTGCGACTGGCTGCACGGGTGAATGCCTGGGTGAAGGGATTTTGACATGCCGCCGCGCCTGAAGCCGAGGCGCACTTCTGGTCACCCCGGACTTGATCCGGGGTCCATCCCCGCCTCGGTCACGATGGCGCGCAGGGATGGATTGCGGGTCGAACCCGCACTGACAGAAGCAGACCTGCCTGGCCGCATATTGAGCGGCGTATTAAGCGGCGTATTTAGCCGCGCGGGTTGATCCTGCGCTCGACCTGGTCACGCAGCGCGTTGAGCTGGTTACGCAACTGGCGGCGCTCCTGCTGCGTCACCACGCCATCGGACCTGAAAGCGGCCTCGCGCCTTTCGATCTGGTCCTCGCGCGCCATGAAGCGGGCACCCTCACGCTGGCTGAGCCGGCCTGTGCGTACGCCTTCATCAATGCGGGCGCGGATGTTGAACTCGCGGCTGTCAATGGCGCCCAGCCGTTCACCGGGTTGCACCACCGTGACAGAGTCGTTGTTCATGGCACGCTCGACTTCAGCGCTCAGGCCGGCCATGTCACTGCGCAACTGCTGGCGCTCTGCAGGCGTGGCGCGGCCATCAGACTTGTAGAGCGCTTCGCGCCTCTGGATGTCCTGATCGCGGCGGTAAAGCATTTGCGCTTCATACGGGGTGATGCGCCCGGACTGCAGGCCCTGTTGAATGCGGGCGTTGATCTGCGCCTGCGACTGGTCGATGTTGGGTGTGTTGACCTGCGCCATGGCCGGCGTGGCGGCCATGCCTGCGAACAGGGCTGAAGCAAGCAGTGATGCGGTAAAAATTTTCGTTCTGGTTGTCGTTTTCATCTGGGGCTCCTTTGTCGTTTTGAAACCTGCAGTCCCGTTTAAGGAAACTGCTTTCCGAAACACCAGGTTTGGCGTTTCAGTGATCTCATGGTGACCGCCAAAAGTAAATGCGGTGTAATCCCCGGCCTGTTTTACTGTGGGTTTACCTCGCGTCTGAAGGGCGTATCAGGATGCAACCGCACCCGCAGCAATGCCCCCGCAAACGCGGCGCATTCACTGACAGGCACCCGGCCTTACGCGTCCTCGACAAAGCGCTTGAGCCTGCCCAGCGCCTGCTCCCACTGCTGGGCAATCAGGTCCAGCGAGCGGCGGGCTTCTTCAAGCTGTTTGGGCTCAAACTGCCAGAGCCGCTCACGCCCGACCTTGACGTGCTGCACCAGGCCGGCATCGGCCAGCACGTGCAGGTGCCGGGTCACGGCCTGGCGGGTCAGGTCGGTGGTGCCGGTGAGCTGGGCAATCGACACCGCGCCGCCCACACACAACACCGCCACCAGGCGCAAGCGGGTTTCATCGCCCAGCGCCGCAAAGATGGGCGCCAGACCTTTCGGGGCGGCAGTGTGCGCAGAATCAGTTTCAGTTTTCGGCATATTGGCTGATGTTATGCAGCTGCGCTTCCCAGCCGCCGCCGTTGGCACGGAAGGCATCTGCACGGCGGTCTGCCGGCAAGCTGTCAAAGCCGGACTCCACCACGTTGAGCAGCGTGCCGCCTTCGACATCCCTGAGGGTGAATTCGACCAGCGTGCGGGTCTCTTGTGAATAGTCCCTGTCCTTGTCGATCGCAAAGGGGTGCCAGCGATATGAAAACAGCGACTGCGGCTCGATGCGCTCGACGATGGCGTCAAACATCACGTGTTCAAAGTTGCAGATGGTGATGGAGCCCAGGGTCTGCTTGCCAGGTACAAAAGCCTGGCCCTTGAGTTTTGCACCAAACCACTCACCGAATTTTTCAGCGTTGGTCAGTGCGTCCCATACCCTGGCCCGCGGGGCATGGATGAGGATGTTTCGTTCGATGCGGTCGGTTGATGAAGTCATATGCAATCTCCTTGTTGCATTTTATTATGCAGCCCTGCTTTTATTTATGCAACTATTTTGTTGCATGTTTTTTTGCTGATATCGGGCTCCGATCAGCTGTAGGACAAACACGCTTTTCTGCGGCACAGCCCTCATTCGAGTCAGCTCCCTAGGCCATTAGGTCGCGCTCACTAGTGAAAACCCGGAAGATGGCCCCATCGTCTTCATGACAACCACTTTTTGAAAGAACCCCCATGAGCGCCAAGAACCTTTCCACCGTGACCACCGAGCTGATTGCCACCTCGGGCAAAACCGCCAGCAATGTCATCAAGGCTTATCGCGCAGGCGGCGAGCTGGTCGTTGACCTGCTGAACCAGCGCTGGAACAGCGCGATGCGCAAGTCGCGCCCTGAACTGTCGGCTGAGACCGCTAAAAACGCTGCAGCCGCACGTTCGGCTTTCACGGCCTACTACACCAGGGGCCTGGACATCACCTCTGAAGGCGCGCAGCAAGTCGTCAAGCAGATCGTCAAGGTGGCTGAGGCCGGTGTTGAGCGTGCATCGGCCAACGCAGCGCTGTTTGAAGAAAAAACCGGCGTGACCACCCTCAACACCATCGCCAAAGCCACCGCACCGGGCGCCCTGGTGCTGGCCAAACTGGCTGACAAAATCGAAGAGAAGTCGGCGTCACTGGCCCGCAAGCTGCAGACCACGCCTGCCACCGGCAAGCGCACTTCTGCTTTCAGCCAGCGCCGCAAAGCTGCCTGAACAACAGGCTTTAGACTGACTCACCAATGGGGCCTTCGGGCTCCATTTTCGTTTGTGCGGGTTCCCGGCTGATATTCTTGAGTCAATGATTCCCGCCACGACCACACCGACCCTTGCCCGCCGCACGCTGCTGCTGGGCCTGGCCGCCCTGCCCGTTTCGCCCCTGCTTGCGGCGACTGCCGAAGAGGTCTGGCCGCATGCGCTGCAGGTGCCCGGCGGTGTCGCGCGCCTGTCGCTGGGGCCAGCTTCAACGCGGCCACAGGCTTTTGCAGGCGATGTGCCTTTGCTGGTGCTGGGCGATGCGATGGCGTGGACGGCCGTTGTCGGCATTGCATTGGCTGCCGCGCCCGGCGAAGCCGTCATCACCGTGCGAACCGCGGGTGCCGCTGAGCGCCAGCTGGCCTACACCATCACGCCCAAGCGCTACCGGGAGCAGCAGCTAAAGGTTGCGCCCGGCAAGGTAGACCTGTCACCCGAAGACCTGGCCCGGTATGAACGCGAGCGCGCGCAGCAGGAGCGCGTCATCGCCACACTCAGCAGCCCGCCTGCGTTGCAATCGCTGCGCATGCGTGTGCCGGTGCCGGGGCGGCGGTCCAGCTCGTTTGGCTTGCGCCGCGTGTTCAACGGGCAGTCGCGCAACCCGCACAGCGGCATGGACATCGCAGCAGCCACCGGCACGCCGATACTCGCGCCGCTGGAGGGCAAGGTCATCGATACCGGTGATTACTTTTTCAATGGCAACACGGTGTGGCTTGACCACGGCGGCGGGCTGCTTACCCTGTACTGCCATCTCAGCGAGATTGCCGTCAGGCCGGGCGACCTGCTGAAGTCTGGCGAACGCCTTGGCGCGGTCGGCGCCACAGGCCGTGTGACCGGCCCGCATCTGCACTGGGGCGTGATGCTGAACCGGACCATGGTGGACCCTGCGCTGTTTGTGCCCGCCTGAGGCGGCGGGCGTGGCCCATCAGGCCTTGCGGCTGGCCATGGCGTAGATCACCAGCAGGATCACCGCGCCGACCACCGAGGCGATGAAACCCGCAGGCTCGCCAGGCAGGTACCAGCCCATCATGCGGCCCGCGTAACCGGCGAGCAAGGCGCCGGCGATGCCGAGAACAATGGTCATGATCCAGCCCAGTTTGTCGTCACCGGGTTTCACGAAGCGTGCAATGAGGCCGACGATGAAGCCGATGAAGATGGTGGCAATGATGGACATGGAACGCGCCTTTGAAGAAGTTGCAAAAATTAAGGTGATGCGACTTTAAATTCAGCGCATGCGGCAGGCGCGGCATTCTTCGCCACACATGCCGTAGGACAAATGACCTGACGCAAGAGGCACGGGTTTGCGGCCAAGTCCCACATTGCCGAAGACGGCGACGGGTTAGATTGAGGAATGACAGGTTCCCGTCAGTGCCACTTCCCAACCAGGAGAAACACCATGTCGCAATTTGCCACCATCACCGGCTACGTCACCTATCGCCCGGGAGAGGGCGCCCCGATTGAAATTCCCCCCGGCCGCGTTGAAGTCGATCTGGCACCGGACAGCGCCACACTGAGCTGGGAAGCCGCGGAGGGTGTTCCAGGCGTGACGGCCATCCCCCGCACCCAGTTTGACGACTATGTGCGCGAGGGCAAGATCACGATGCCCGAGGCCTGAGGCCTGAGCCCTGACAGAAGCTGGCAACCAGCTTTTTACGGCGTTCATGACGCTACGATTTAAATAGCTGCTCACGCCCGTATTTATTGGCTTGGAGGCATATTTGATCGTTAAAAATGGCCTTTTTTGATGTTTTGGCGGCAATTCTGGATACCTGAGCGGGTTTTCAGGTGTCTTCAGGCCAAATGTTAACCTCCATATTAACAATTGAATGTCATCTTCCGCCGGTCACGACCGGCTCATGCAAGTCCTGCAAGTCTCGCAGGCCGGTACTGCTTGAAATGCGGCCACCCACCTCCAGTTGAACAACATGACTGATTCACTCCACATCGTCTGCCCGCACTGCCACACCACCAACCGCGTGCGCGCGGACCAGCTTGGCAGCGCGCCGACCTGCGGCAGTTGCAGGAAGGCGCTTTTTGTTGCGCATTCAACCGAACTGGATGAGGCGGCTTTTGACAAACACATCCACCGCAACCAGATCCCTGTGCTGGTGGATTTCTGGGCGCCGTGGTGCGGGCCCTGCCGCCAGATGGCGCCAGCGTATGAACAGGCTGCCGCACAGCTCGAGCCCAACATTCGTGTGGCCAAGGTCGACACGGAAGCCGTGCCCAACCTGGGCGCGCGTTACAACATCCGCAGCATCCCGACGCTGGCCCTGTTTAAAAACGGCAAGGAGCTGGCGCGCCAGGCGGGCGCCATGGGTGCCGCAGACATCACGCGCTGGGTGCAGTCACACCTTCGCTGAACCGGGTGTGCCGGCCCGGGGTTTGCCGTCCGCCCCGGGAAGGCGCGGCGACACGACGCCGTTGTCCCGCAGGTCGCGCAGTTCGGCGTGCAGCTCCATCACTTCAGTGCGCAATGCGCTGATGGCGTGCATCAGATCGCGCTCGATCTGGCGCTCTTCGGTTTCAACAAACATCGCGGCCATCGACGCCGTCACCAGCGACAACACCGCCAGCCCCAGCAGGACGACGAGCACGGCAAATGCACGCGACGCATGCGTGCTGGGAACAATATCGCCATAGCCCACCGTAGCGGCCGTTGTGAAGGCCAGCCACAAACCGTCAGACAGCGTCAGCGCCCTGGGCTCCAGCACCCAGAAGCCGACACCGCCCATACCCAGGATCAGCAGACACAGGGCCAGTGAATACAAAAGCCCCCGGCGCGTGATGAAGCGTTTGCGCGCAACGCGTTGCAGGCGGTGAGACATCAGGCGGGCGCCCGCGTTGCGTGCAAGCCGCTCACCGGCAGCTTTCGCCCAGGCTGCGCAGGCGCTTGCACCACCTGCTGACGCCTTCGGCACCCAGGCTTTCAACCGAACCGATCAGTGTTTCATCGACCGGCGACATGCCGACAAATCCGAGAATGTTGCGCTCCAGCGAGCGTACGCTGTGGGCCCTGAAGTACCAGCGATACACCAGTGCGGGCATGCCCATGGTCACCACCACGCGTGCGGAGCGCCCCGTCAGTCCCTTGCGTCCCATCGGGTTGCCGCCCTCCGGGCTGAACGCAAAGCCGGGACGCGCCACCTGTTCGAGAAATCCCTTGAGCAAGGCCGGCATGTCGCCAAGCCAGAGCGGGAAGAACAAAACGATGTGCTGCGCCCATTCGATGCCATCCTGCGCTGGCTGCAGCACCGCGGGCAGCGGTTGGTGCTGCCAGGCGTGCTGGCTGCGCAACAGCGGGAAGTCCAGCGAGGCAAGGCGCACGCGGCGCAGCTCATGGCCGCCCTGAATGGCGCCCGCGGCGTAAGCCTCGACCAGCACTTGCGTCAGGTGCCCCGCTTCAGGATCAGGATGCGCGTCAATGAGCAGGATTCTGCGGGCAGGAGGGCTTTTCGCCATGGCGGGCCTTGAAGGTCGGGATATAGGTCGGGATGTTTCATGTTGGCATGCACGCCTGCTGCTGGCATTGATCTATATCAAAGCTGCCCGATGCCAGCCCCCCTTCATTGCGGAGCGGGATGGCGCGTGGGCAGATGTGAAGGTGCAGAAGAGCACTTCTTCGCCATTGCGGCACACCACCAGCTCCTGCATCCGCTGGTGCAGAAGCTGCTGCCCCTCAACAAGGCGTGACGGGATTCCCCCGGGGGAATCAGGTCCGTTGCGGCGCCAGCGTCTTTGTGTAGAGCGACGCGCCGGTCAGGTCCTTCAGCGTCACGGTCATCGCCCTGCTTTTCGCGTCAATGTCCACCTGCCCGAAGAACTGCAGGCCGGCGGCCGGCGACGTGTTCTGCTCCTGGGGTGCCTTCTGGTAAACCACCTGCATGCCGAAAGTGCCGTCGGGCTTGTTGGGGCCAAAGCTGCCTGAATTGAGCGGGCCGGACACAAACTCCCAGAAGGGTGAGAAGTCGCTGAACTTTGCCTTGGCCGGATCAAAATAATGCGCGGCGGTGTAATGCACGTCAGCGGTGAGCCAGACGACGTTTTTGATGCCGGCCTTCCTGATCTCACGCAGCAGGCGGGCGATTTCAATCTCGCGGCCCAGCGGTGCGCCGTCATCACCATTCGCCACAGCCTCCCACTTGCTGCGGCCGGCAGCGTCCTTACCGTCATCGACCTGCAGGCCCAGTGGCATATCGGCGGCAATCACTTTCCACACAGACTTTGAGCGCTTTAGGCCATCAAGCAGCCAGGCAATCTGCGGCCGGCCCAGGAAGGCGCTCTCTGCTGTTTCGGTTGTCTGCAGGTTCTCGCTGTTGGGGCCGCGGTAGCTGCGCATGTCGATCACAAACATGTCGAGCAAGGGCCCTTGCGGCAGGTGACGGTAAATACGCTCGCTTTCAATATCGGCCGTACGGCGCATCGGCGCGTATTCAAGGAATGATTTTGTCGCACGGGCCGTCAGCAGCGGCACGTTCTTTTCGGTGTAGCGTTTGTCACCGCTGAAGTCCTTGGCGTCGGAATAGTTGTTGGCGACTTCATGGTCGTCCCACTGCCAGATCTGCGGTATTTCCGCGCCCATGCGCCGGATGTTGGCATCCATCAGGTTGTAGCGGTAACGGCCGCGGTATTCATTGAGCGTCTCGGCCACCTTGCTGACTTCCTCGGTCACGATGTTGTTCCACATCGTGCCGTCGGGCAGCTTGACTTGTGCCTGTATCGGGCCGTCGGCATAAATGGTGTCGCCGCTGTGCAGGAAGAAGTCCGGGTTGGTCTGGCGTATGGCTTCGTAAATCTTCATGCCGCCCCAGGCCTCATTGATGCCCCAGCCCTGGCCGGCGGTGTCGCCGCTCCATGCAAACCGCACGTTGCGGGCGGCTTGGGCACCGGCGGCAGATGGCAGGCGCAGGTGACCTGGCATGGCTTCTGACAGCACACGTTCGTTGTGCAGATCCTGCAGCACGATGCGGTAAAAGATCTCCTGGCCGGCGGGCAGCTGTGTCAGGTCCATGCGGCCGGTGAAGTCGCTGTCGTCCAGAAGATAGGGGCCACGCACGCGCGTGGCATTCGCAAAGGACGGGGTAGTGGCCCACTCTGCCCACATGCGCGCCGGGCGGTCGCTGCGTGTCCAGATAACAGCGCTGTTCGAGGTGGGGTCACCGCTCTGGATGCCGTGCGCCATCTGCGGACGCATCGCGTCGCGGGTGACGGCCGCTGGCGCAGTTTGCGCCAGGGCCAATGCCGGTGCGACGGCAGCGCCGCCAAGAACAGTGGTGGTGTTGAGAAAAAGGCGACGGTCCATGAGAGGCATCCAGTGTTGTGATGCCGCACTGTCTCAAACGGATATGTCAGGGCTGTGAAAAAACGCCTGCTTACATGCCGGGCGCCAGCAGCTACTCGTCGACCTTGCCGCGCAGGCTCTTGATGGCCCCGCGCTGGCTTTTGCCCTCCAGCCGGCGCTGTTTTGAACCATAGGTGGGTTTGGTCGGCCTGCGTTTTTTGGGTGGCGATGACACGCTGTCAATGACCTCCTGCAGGCGGTCCATCGCATCGCTGCGGTTCATCTCCTGCGTACGGTGTTGCTGCGCCTTGAGCACAAACACGCCTTCCTGCGTGATGCGGCTGTCGTTCAGGCCCAGGAGACGAGCCTTGACATCATCCGGCAGCGAAGACGCATGGATGTCAAAGCGCAAATGAATCGCGCTGGAGACCTTGTTGACGTTTTGTCCGCCGGCGCCCTGCGCGCGTATGGCGCTGAACTCGACCTCGCGTTCATCTACCGGAAACCTGGAGGGCGTGGTCATGCATCAGCCCCCTTGCGAATCCGGCTTCAGGCAGGTTTGGTAATTTCGACCAGGGCACCAATGGCCAGACCGTAACCCTTGACACCAAAACCCGCCATCACGGCCTTCGCAACAGGCGAGATATATGAGTGATGGCGGAAGGCCTCACGTGCATGCACGTTGCTGATGTGCAGCTCGATCAGCGTCACACCCGAGCCCTTGATGGCGTCGTGCAGGGCCACGCTGGTGTGTGTGTAGGCGCCTGCATTGAGCACCACGCCGATCAGCGTGCCGGCAGCCTGGGCGCGGCCGGCTTCCTGGATGGCGTCGATCATGACCCCTTCATGGTTGCTCTGGCGAAAGTCCAGCTTGAGGCCGTGCGCCTTGCACGCCTCCAGGGACAGCGCCTCCACATCGGCCAGCGTCTGCGAGCCGTAGACAGCAGGCTCACGCGTGCCAAGCAGGTTGAGGTTGGGGCCATTGAGGACGAGCACTGTTTTCATTCTTCGCTTTCTTCTTTGCTTTGAGCCTGGTTTCGTGGATAACGTTTTACAGCAGTTCCGTGAGCGCGACAGTCTTGCCGGTGGCAATCGATTGCCGGATGGCTTCCACCGTCATGAGGCTTTGCAGGGCGTCAGGAACAGTGATTATCGGCTCTGCCTTGCCGGCAATCAAATCGCAAAAGTGGTCGAGCTGCGCAGCCAGCGGGTCCACCGCATCGAGCGGCAGCGTCTGCTCGGTAAACGGCGTCCACCAGCCCGGCTCCCGGATCGCATCGGCATAGGTCCAGGTGCGCATGGTCGGCACGGCCAGCGAGCCTTTCGTGCCCGCGATGAAGTAGCAGTCTTCTGTCGGGTAGCGCGGGTAAGCGGTGTTTTCGCCCGAGGTCTGCTCCCAGCTGCGCGGTGAGGCGACGGTGTCCGACAGGGTGAAGGTGCCGAGCGCACCGCTGGCAAACTTCAGCGTCATCACGGCGCTGTCTTCAACGGCGAAGCTGCGCACGGCACTGGACGCGACGGCATGCACAGACTCGATCTCGCCGCACAGGTAGCGCAGGTTGTCCATCTCGTGGATCAGGTTGATGAGGATGGGGCCGCCACCGGCCCGGGTTCGCCATGCACCCTGCTCGAAATAGCTGTCGGGTTTGTAAAACTGCGCGCTGCCCATGACGGTGACCACGCGGCCCAGCCGGCCGGACTGGAGGGTGCTTTTGGCCAACTGCAGCGTGCTGCTGTGGCGCCTGTGGTGCCCCACCAGCATGGGCACTTCTTTCCGGGCCAGGGCATCGACCAGCTGCCGGCCTGCAGCCAGCGATTCGGCCACGGGTTTTTCAATGATGGCCGGCACACCGTGCGCCGCACAGGCCAGCGCACCCGGCACATGCAGGTGATTGGGGGTGGCAAGAATGACTCCGTCCGGCTTGCTGCCGCCATGCGCAAACAATGCGTCAAGGCTGTCGAAGTAAGGTACGCCTTTGCCGGTGGCAAATTCTTTCGATGCGGGTGTCGGGTCAACCACCGCACACAGCCGGGTTCTCGGGCTGGCATCAATCAGCTCGATGTGGCGACGGCCTATCAGGCCTGCACCGGCGACGGCGATATTGAGGGCACGTGACGGGGTCATGAAGTTCCTGTTCAAACGGTTGGACGCACAGCGAAAACTGCAATGGCCAGAACTTACAGCGCCGCCAGCACCCTTCTGGCCTTGCCGGATTTATGGATTGCGGCCATGGCCTGCGTCAGCAGCACAAGCTGCGAGCGTGCGAGCGTAGCGGCATGCTGCGCCAGCCTGGGGTTAAACCATTCGTCTGCAACTTCGGCGGGCAATTCACTGCGCACGGCGTTGATATTGGCCTGCATGCGCTGTGTATCGACCTGCAGCCCGGCCAGCGCCTGCGACATCGCCCGCGCCGAGCCGTGCACCGACATCAAAAGGCCAGGCCACTCGGCCAGCTCTGCCTGCAGATTTCCCAAGGCACGTTCGTGCTCCTGCGGCATGGCAGCCAGCAAGGCGGCTACACGCTGCGGTACACGCTGTGCGGCGGCGAGTGCGACCATGCAGGACACAGGATTGCGTTTGTGCGGCATGACAGATGCGCCTCCGCGGCCCGGCTCCAGAGGTTCAGCGAGCTCACCGGCCTCAAACTGCACCATCAGCGAAATGTCTTTGGCGACTTTGCCCAGGCTGCCCGCCAGCAACGCCATCTCGCAGCCCAGCGCCACCCACTCGTCACGCTGGGTATGCCAGGAGAATGGCGCTTGCCTGAGTTTCAGGTCAGCCGCCATCAACGCCATGACCTCGGGGCCAAGTTGTTTGTTTCCCTTTTTCATCTGGGCCAGTGTGCCGACGGCACCGCCAAGTTGCACGCTCAGCGCATTGGCAGCTGCGAGCTGCAGGCGCTGCAGGCTGCGCACCAGTGGCGCAGCCCAGCCCGCACATTTGAGGCCAAAGCTTGTCACAGATGCAGGCTGCATGAAGGTACGCGCCAGAACGGCGTCGGCCGCGTGACGGTCCGTGAGTACAAGCAGCGCAGCTACCGTCTTTTGCACGTCGGCTTCAATCAGGTCCAGCGCATCACGGGTGACCAGCGCCATGGCCGTGTCAAGCACGTCCTGGCTGGTGGTGCCGAAGTGCACAAACCTTGCGGCATCCTTGTTGAAGAGGCCTACGGTCTCCGTCAGGCTTTTGACCAGCGGAATGGCCACACTGCCGGCACGCACGCTTTCACGCACGATCTTGGTCACATCAAACAGCTCGACCTTGCAGGTGCCGATGATGGACTGCGCGGCGGCCTCGGGAATCAGCCCGACGCTGGCCTGGGCGCGTGCCAGCGATGCTTCAAAGCGCAGCATGGCCTCCACAATCTTGCGCTCGGTAAAAAGCTCAAGCACTTCAGGCGTGGACAGGAACCCTTCGAAGATGCTGCTCATGAATCTACCGTTTTAGACGAATCTGATTCGGCAACGGGACTGAACGGCGCAGCACGTCTTCGCCGAGCCACAGCGCCGAACGCCAGGCACGTTGGGCGACCGTTGGCAAAGGCATCTGCTGGTAGTCGTCGTTGAAGACTTCAAAGCTGTAGTCACCGCGATAGCCCAGTGCATGCAGCTTGGCCACCAGCGATGCAAGCGCTTCACTGTGCACCCCTTCGCCGGGGAAGACGCGAAAGTGCCGTGCAGTGGCAATACGCTCTTCCACCGACTTGATCTCCGTCCACATGAAATCGGCCAGCTGCACGAGAAAGACCTTGGCCGGGTCCAGGATGTCAAGCTCGTCGAGCGAGGTGTTGGTGGCGAACACGTGGAAGGAGTCAAAGCCCAGCCCGAGGTTGGGCATGTCAGCCTCGCAGATCAGGTCCCAGGCCTGCGGAAACTCATTGACGGTGCGGCCCCACGACAGCGCCTCATAGGCAATCCGGATGTTCATCGGAATGGCCAGCATGGCGAGTTTGCGCAGGTCGCGCACCAGCGCCTTGCTGTCGCCGGTCGCGTGCGTGGAGGTGGACGAGCAGATCAGCAGCAGCCTGCAACCAAGCGCATGGCACATCTCCAGCATGGACTTGGCGATGTCCATCTTGTACTCATGCAGGTGACCGCTCAGGCCCTCGAAGTCACGCAGGACCTGAAAGCCGGTGACGCGCAGGCCGCTGTTGCGAACAGCGGCAACTGCGGCATCCAGCCCGTCGGGGTGGCCCACGATATCGCGGGCCGACAGCATGATCTGTGTAAAACCCGCATCACGCACAGCCTTGAGTTTGGCCTCAAGCGGGCCGGCCAGCGAGATGGTGTCCATCCCGAAATCGTCGATGTTTCCGCTGTAGTGGCTCATGGTGGATTCCAGACAATCAGCCGCGCTGGTCATGGACCAGCTCAAAACTCACGCTGCCCAGCCAGGTCCTGGTCAGAGCGCCCCTGTCTTCGCTGTGCACACCTCTGGACTCGACAAACTCGACGCCGCGCTTGCGCAGCTCTGCCACTGTTGCCAGCACATCGGCAGTGCCCAGCCCTATGCGGTGCAGGCTTTCATCGCCCTCGATTTCCAGCACGCTGGCTTCGGGCTCAATCAGCTGGATATAAAAACGCGATAGCGCAGGGCCGGGGCTGCTGAGGATGCGGCCTTTGGGCAACACACCAAAGCGCTGCTCGGCGGGCAGTTCGGTAAAACCAAACAGCTCGCGGTAAAACTCGGTCCAGTCGTCACTGCGGTCCGTACCGATGTACTGGACCACACCAAAAAAATGCAGGCCGGCGACGGCGGGCGGATGCTGGTCGACCGTCGGGATGGGCACAAAGTCCACGTCGTAAATGGAGAACTTGTCGTAGCGATCTACAAAATAGAGGCGACTGGTGCCGACACCATGAATCGCGGGAATGTTGAGCTCCATCACCTCGACACGCGAAGGTACCGCCCAGGCACCACGTTCCAGCGCACGTGCATAGGCCGCTGCTGCATCGCGCACGCGCAAGGCGACGGCGGCGATCTCGGGCTTGTCCTGGGGCGCAGCGCCGTTGGGCAACACCGGTACATGCGCATTGACGATCACATTGAGGCTTCCCTGGCGGTACAGCAACACCTCCCGCGAACGGTGTCGCGCTACCGGCCTGAAACCCATCATCTCCAGGACCTGGCCAAGCGCCTGGGGTTTGGCCGTCGTGTATTCAATGAACTCGATGCCATCAAGCCCCAGCGGGTTGGAGGCGTCGAGTACGGCTTCGCGGTCAGCGGTGGACTTGCTTGTGATGCTCATGGGGGTTCTCCGGTTGGCAGATGTTGATCAGCTCAGACAGGCAGGCTTGCGGGATCTGCGACCTTCGCACCAGGCACATGGCCGCCGCCCAGAAAAAGGCGTTCGATATTCGGGTCGGCCAGCAGGTCGGCAGCCGGTTTGTGCAGTACCAGCTGGCCCGACTCCAGCGCAATTGCATCATCGGAAATCTTCAGTGCGCTCTTGACGTTCTGCTCGACCATCAACACGGTCGTGCCTTGAGCTGCCAGTTTTTGCAGGAGCTTGAACACATCCTGGACCACCATGGGCGACAGGCCAATCGAAGGCTCGTCAATCAACAGAACCTTGGGTCGCAGCAGCAGGGCACGGCCGATCTCCAGCTGTTTTTGCTCGCCACCCGAAAGTGCCGATGCCTGCGAATGCAGACGCTCTTTCACCCGCGGGAAAAACTCCAGCACTTCGGGAATGCGCTCATGCGTGAGTTTGGTGCCCAGGGTGATGCCGCCCAGCTCCATGTTCTGGAAAACGGTCAGTTGCCCGAACAGGTTGCGCCCTTGCGGCACAAAAGCGATGCCCTTGGCGAGCAGTGCTTTTTGCGTGTAACCGGAGATGTCTTCGCCATCCAGCAGGATGCGGCCCTGGCGCGGCTTGAGAAGGCCAAACAGCGTCTTGAGGACCGTCGACTTGCCCGCGCCGTTCGGCCCAAGCAGCAGGGTGATGGAGCCGCGCCTGACTTTGAAGGACAGGTTGTTCAGGATCATGAAGTCCTTGTAGCCTGCGACCACGTCGTCAAACTCGATGCAAATATCTTGTGTCATGTCAGTTCCCAAGGTAGGCATCGAGCACTTGCTTGTTGCCACGGATTTCTGCCGGCGTACCAATCGCCAGCACCTTGCCTTCGACCATCACCATGATGCGGTGGCACAGGTCCATCACAAAATCCATGTTGTGCTCAATGACGACGAAGGAAGCCTTCTTGCCAAACTTCGGGTTGCGGTTAAGGTCTTTGAGCAGCGTTGAGATGCCACCCACCAGGCTCGGGTTCACGCCGGCACAAGGCTCGTCGAGCAGCACCAGGTCGGGCTCGGCCATGAAGGCCATCGCAATATCCACCAGCTTTTGCTGGCCGTAACTCAGGGTGCCGGCCGGCTTGTCGGCCACATGGCGGATGCGGAACTGGTCAATCAGCGCATCAGCCTTGTCACCCAGGCCTGAATCGCCTGGCGAAAACATGCGGCTGAACATGGAGCCCTTGTGCTCCTGCGCGGCAACGATGAGGTTGTCGCGCACCGTCATCTTGCCGAAGACCTGCAGAGTCTGGAAGGTGCGGCCCACACCGCGGCGGCTGAGCGCCAGTGGCGACAGGCCGGTGATGTTTTTGCCGTTGAGCTCAATCGAGCCTGCGTCAGGACTGATTTGCCCGAGCACACTGTTGAACATGGTGGTCTTGCCGGAGCCATTGGGGCCGATAACGCCGAAGATTTCACCGGGCATGACTTCAAACGAGACACCGCCGACAGCCTGGATGGCGCCGTAGGCCTTTCTGAGTTCCGTGACTTTAAGGAGTGCCTCGCTCATGATGCGGCTCCAATGCGGTTGGCAGCAGCGGAGCGTGCGGCAGATGCGGCACGGGCATCACGTTTGGCACGCAGACGGTCGGGAATGCTGAGCAGGCCATCAGGCAGCCAGACCATCAGCAACACCACGGCAGCACCGAACATGGGCAGATACCAGTTGGACACATACGGCACATCGCGCATCCACTCGGGAAGCACCACACCTACAGCGGCACCGATGATGGGGCCGAGAAAATAACCGGCGCCGCCCACCACAACCATCAGGTACATCATGATGGAGGCGGCCACGGTGAAGGGTGCGGGCTCGATGAACTGCACCAGCGATGCGAACAGCGCACCGGCAATACCGGCATAAGCGGCGCCGATGGCAAAACTCAGCAGCGTGTAATTGCGGATGTCCACGCCCAGGCTTTCAGCGCGTATCGGGTTGTCGCGCAGGGCCTTGAAGGCCTTGCCCCAGGGCGAGCGCAACAGGCCCCACAGCATCAGGGCCATGACGCAGGCGACGCCCAGCACAAAGTAGTAGTAAGCCAGGTTGCCTTCGAGCGAATAACCAAGGAGCGACGGCCGTGCGATGTTGTTGATGCCGAAGGTACCGCCTGTCAGCCACTCTTCATTGCGCATGACCAGCCAGATGGCGGTGTTGAAGCCCAGCGTGGCGAAAGCAAGGTAAATCGCCTGTACGCGCAATGCCGGAAAGCCAAGAACGAGGCCGACCGCAAAGCAGATGGCGGCAGCAGCCGGCAGGCCCAGCCAGAAACTGATGCCGGCCTTCATCAGGATGGCGACGGTGTATGCGCCTATACCAAAGAAGGCGGCATGGCCCAGCGACTTCTGGCCCGCGTAACCGATGGTGAGGTTAAGGCCCATGGTGGCGATGATGAAGACCAGCCAGTAGCTGAGCAGGTAGATGCCGTAGTTCTTGAGGAACTGCGGCGCAACCAGCACCAGCAAGGCGGCCAGTACCGACAACGCCGTGGCCCATTTGTGTTCAAGCAGCTTGTTCATACCTTGCGCTCCTCTTTTTTGCCCAGCAGCCCCTGGGGCTTGAAGAGAATGACGATCATGAAAATAATCAGGGCAACCGCGTCCTTGTAGGCCGGCGAGATGTAGGCGGCGGCAAGGTTTTCACACACGCCGACGATCAGTCCGCCCAGCAATGCACCGCGGGAGTTGTTGAAACCGCCGATGATGGCGGCGAAGAAGGCCTTGTTGCCCAGGCCCTCGCCCATGTCGAACTTGGCGAGGTAGGTCGGCGTGACCAGCAGCGCAGCCGCAACGGCCAGCGCAGCATTGATGGCAAATGTGTAGAACACCATGCGTGGCACGTTGATGCCGAGCACCGATGCGCTTTCGGTGTTTTGCGCAACGGCCTGCATGGCGCGTCCGGTGACGGTTTTGGCAAGAAAGGCCTGCGTGCCCATGACGATGATCATGGCCATCACAAAGGTGCCGATGTCCTGCATGGTGATGGTCACACCGGCAATGTTGAAGAGCTTGTCGGGGAAGATGCTGGCAAAGGGATGTGCTTCTGCGCTGTAGCCGGCGCGCACACCGTTGCGCATGGCGATCGACAGGCCAATGGTGGCCACGACGATGGGCATCATGCCGTAGCGCATCAGCGGATCCACCACGCCGCGCTTGAAGAACCAGCCCAACACCAGAACGGCCAGCATGACGGTCAGGACAAAGCTGACCAGCATGGGCGCGCCGAACGAGATGAAGGCCAGCATCATGAAAGCCGGCAGCATGACAAATTCACCCTGGGCGAAGTTGATGGTGCCCGAGGCCTGCCAGAGCAGCGTGAAACCCAGGCCCGCCAGTGCATAAATGCTGCCGGTGGCCAGGCCCGAAAAAAAGAGTTGGAGAAAGTCTGTCATGGAAAATCCGTTCTGATGCAATGGCGACCACGTGGACATTCAGTCCTGGCGCGGCGCAGCAGGCCGCCCACGATGGACGGCCCGGCTGTCATCTCACTTCTTGACTGCAGGTGCAGCGGCTGTTTTTGCAGCCGCAGTGGAAGCTGCAGCAGGCTTGACGTCGCGGGTCGCGGCATTGAGTGGCGGCACCATGTCGATGACTTCCTGCCTGCCGTTTTTGACCTGCACCATGAAGCTCATGCGGTCCAGGTCACCCTTGTCGTCGAACTCGGTGTACATCAGCGCGCCCGGGTATTTGTCGGTGTTGACCTTCAGGCCCTTCATCGCGGCAGCGACGGCCTTGCGATCCAGCTTGCCGACCTTTTCAATCGCTGCCTTCAACACATAAACGCCCGAGTAGCCCTTCATGCCGTTGTGGTCAGAGGTGTATTTGTAGGCTTGCTCAAACTTGGCCTTGAAGGCGCGGATGGCGGGGATGGGCGCATCCACCGTCAGGCCGACGTGGGCGATGGCACCATTGGCGGCGTCACCTGCCAGGTCAATCACCTTCTGGCCGGTCAGGGTGGTTTCGCCAATGACCGGTTTGCCCCAGCCCTGCTTTTTCAGTTCACGCAACAGGCGTGCGGACTCGTCTTCGTTGGAGTACGCAAACAGGCCGTCGGCATTGCTCTGCTTGGCGCGGAGAACGGCCGCAGAGAAGTCAATCTGGCCGGGCTCGGTCGAAATTTCGGCCGCCACCTTGGTCTGCGAAGTGGACAGGGCCTTCTTGATCGAGTCCAGGCCACCCTTGCCAAAGTCATTGTTCACGTAAATGATGGCAACGCTCTTGAGCTTGGCAACATCGGTGATGTAGCGCGCCACTTTTGGCATGGCGGTGGCCTGCGTGAAGCTGGTACGGAACACATAAGGGTTGCCCTGCTGGGTGATGCTCGCAGCCTCACCGCCGGTGAAGTTGGGTACCTCTGCACGGCGCGATTCAGCCATGCTGACCATGATGGAGCCGGAGAACACCGGGCCGAAGATCGCGAACACGTTGTCGTCAATCGCCTTTTGTGTCAGGCCCTTGGCGATGCCGGGGTTGCTCTGCGTATCGGCAATGGTGGTCTGGATCTTTTTGCCCAGAATGCCGCCGGAGGCGTTGATTTCCTTGACGGCCAGTTCAACGCCATCCTTGAAGCCGGTGCCAGCCGCAGCACCACCGCCTGACAACTCGACAATTTCGGCGATCTTGATCACATCCTGTGCAAAACCGGTGCTGGCAGTGACCGCAAAAGCGCAGGCCGCTACCAACTTCAATGCAAAACGTTTGTTCATGCTCGTCTCCTCTGGGTTAAAAATCAATCAACTAAAAAAATTTCTGCCTGCGCGTTCAGGCGGCATCAGTCGTCTGATGCCGCCTGATCTCCCCCGCCATCGCGGCCGGGTACAGGTGCTCACGAATAAAGGTGGCATCGCGGCGCACGGCCTTCGCTGCATCTGCATAGCCAAAAAACTCGAGATAGTCAGGCGCCTGCTGGATCAGCATTTCAAACCCTGGCTGCGCCACCAGATGGCGTGCGCGTACGGCGCGCACCAGCGGCGTGGGCTGGTTTTTCATCAGGATGTCGACGACCGCTGCATGCCGCGCCATGCGTGTGACATCGCATGGCAAAGGGTCGTTCGCATTGAGACCAAGAGGCGATGCATTGACCACCACGTCATAGCCGGATGGATCGCTGCTGGCAGCCGCAACGACGCTGGTACCCTTCAACTGGGCAACGGCAGATATGTGCGCAGCGACTGCCGCGGCCTTGCCGGGAACCGGGTCGAACAATGCGATGTGGGCTGGTGCCGACGCACCTGCAATCGCGAGCGAGGCGGCGATGGCCGATGCGCCACCGCCGGCGCCCAGGATCAATACCCGCCTGCCGGCATAGGCAATGTCAAAATAGTCGAGGGCCGAAACCAGGCCCTTGCCGTCAAACAGGCCTCCTTCAAGGCTGCCGTCCGCGTTGCGGCGAATGCCGTTCACGGCGCCGGCGACACGGCCATAGTCATTGCATTTCGAGAGCAGCCCCATGACCAGCGATTTGTGTGGAATGGCGAGAAACATGCCTTTGATGTTTTTGGCAAGGAAGGCCGTGCGAACAAAGGATTCGATGTCAACCGCCGCGACATGCACAGGGACCAGCACGGCATTGATGCCCAGCGTCCTGAAGATCAGGTTGAAAACCTCAGGCGCCTTGACCTGCTCCACCGGATCTCCGGGAATCAGGTAAACGTCGGTGGTGCCCGCAATGGTGGAAAGCATGCCTGGAAAGCCTTTTAACGTTCGATAATCGATTGAATCAACAAAATTTCGCTGAACTTTAAATGTGTAACTGCTGATTCAGAAGCCCAAAATAGTCAATTCGTGCGATAAACGCACATAATTGCGCGATCATCGACCAAAACAAGGGTAAGCCCTGAACACTGCACATCTGCCAATGCAGCATCCCGCGCCATGGCGCTTACACAATTGCAGCCATGAGAACTTCCACACCACAGGAATCCAGACTCGCACGTCCAGCCGCAGGCATCCCGGAGCTTGAAAAGCGGGACTGGATCGCAGGCCTTGAAAAGGGCTTGTCCATCATTGAGTGTTTTGATGACGCCAACCCCCGCCTGACCGCCAGCCAGGCGGGCGCCCTCTGCGGGCAGACCCGCACAGCAGCCCGCCGCTACCTGCTCACGCTCCAGCATCTTGGCTACGTGGCCAGCGACGGCAAGCTGTTCTGGCTGACACCACGTGTGCTGCGGCTGGGACAGTCCTACCTTGAGTCAGCACGGCTGCCGCGCATCGTCCAGCCCTTTTTGCAGCGCGTGACTGCCGGCACCCAGGAGAGCGCCTATGTCAGCGTCATGGACGGCGACGAGATCGTCTACATCGCGCGCAATGGGTCGAGTCGCGCCATGAACACCGGCTACGTGCTTGGCTCGCGTGTCCAGGCACAGGTCACGGCGGCCGGCCTGCTGATGCTTTCAATGCGGTCTGCAGAATGGCTGGACCAGTGGCTCGCCAGCCGGGAGCTTAGAACCTACACCTCATTCACCATTGCAAGCAAGGAGCGAATGCGCATTGAAATGGCGCGCGTTCGCAGCCAGGGCTGGGCCATATCGGAACAGCAACTGGAGCTGAATTTCCGCGGTGTGGCGGTGCCATTGCGAGACCGCCATGGCGACGTGGTGGGCGCGCTCAGTGTGACCATGCCCATGGGGCACGAATCGAGCGAAGATGCAGTGGCCCGGGTGCTGTCCGTTTTGAGTGAAACCGCACAGGCGATGCGCAACCTGATCTAGCGACGACTGGCGACGAGGACCGGTTTGACCGCCAGTTGGCTGCGGGTAAGCCGGCGGCAAGGGCAGGCCGTGAAGGCTTCGGTGAAAATGCCTGCTCATCCCCTATTGCCCATGAAAACCCGTCACTTCGCACAGCTCATCGCCCTGTCGGCCCTCTGGGGCGCATCCTTTCCCCTGCTTCGTATTGCGAGCCCTGCGCTGGGACCGTGGGTGGTTGCGGGCGCACGCTGTACGCTGGCCGCCATCGTGCTCGCCATTCTGATGTTCACCTTGCGTGAGCGCTGGCCAGCGCGCAAGACCTGGCCCCGCCTTGCGCTTGTGAGCTTGCTGACAGTGGTCACGCCTTTTGTACTTTTCAACTGGGCGGCGCTGGTTATCCCCTCGGGCTATTCAGCCGTGCTGAACGCGACCTCACCGCTGTTTGGCGTGCTGGCCGCTGCTGCTGTCAAGGAAGAAAAACTGACAGGTATCCGCTTGTTTGGCTGCCTGCTCGGCTTCGCGGGCGTTGCGCTACTGGTGCAACTGGGACCGGTTTCGGTCACCCCAGCCGTCATCGTGGCTGCTCTGGCGTGCGTCGTAGCGGCAGCCAGTTATGGTTTTGGCGCCATTTTGATGAAGCGTGCCACGCTGACACATGAGCCCCTGCCCGCATCGGCAGCGGTGCACGTCGCGGCAGCCCTGATTCTTCTGGTGCCAATGGGCGCCGCCGCGCCTTCCGCACATTTCACCCTGCCAGCCATTCTGGCCGTGCTGATGATAGGCACAGTCACGTCAGGATTCATGTACTGGATGTCGATGCGGCTGATGCGGGAGATCTCGGCCAGTGCGGCGACATCTGCGGCTTTCATGATTCCGCTGTTTGGGGTGACCTGGGGCGGAATTTTTCTGGGCGAGAAGGTCACGCTCAGCATGTTGCCCGGATGCGTGCTGGTGTTGGCAGCGACTGCATTGATCACGGGCTTCAACCCGTTTCGAGGCGCACCGCCAGAACCCTGACGGAGGCATGCCTGGAATCAGGCCCTCAGGCCGCGCTCCCAGCGCGCCTGCAGATAGTTCCTGGATGGCGGGGTGACGGCATTGGCGCGGCTTGCGGCTGCGTGCTTTTTCAGGTCGTAAGTCAGGCCGAGCAAAACCGCTTTGGTGGAGTTGGGCATCGCGTGCCATTGGTCGCTGAGTTCATCGATGAGGGTTTCCGCCATCGCGTCCATATCCGATTCGGGGCGAGCAGTTGCACCGTCCTCGGCAAACCGATTGAGCAGGATGAACACAACTTCGTCGCGCGACATTCAATTCCCTCCGTGATGATGACTGCTTCAATGCTAGGAGCAGAGCGAAGCTGGCCTCGTAGGATAGCGCCAATTGTTACCAGTTGTGTATCGGAAATACGACGTTTAAAGCCAAACTGCGGAAAACCGCACGAAGCTAGCGGCGCGTGATGTCGGGCGTGCTGACCTTGACGTCCGCATTCTGCGCACGCTGGCGCAGCGCGTGCTCCATCACAACCAGTGCCAGCAGGGCCTCGGCAATCGGCGTCGCGCGAATGCCAACACAGGGGTCGTGACGGCCTTTGGTCACGACCTCTGCCGGGTTGCCACGGGTGTCTATGGACTGGCGCGGCGTGATGATGGAACTGGTCGGCTTGATGGCGATGGACACTTCCAGGTCCTGCCCGGTGCTGATGCCGCCCAGCACACCGCCGGCATTGTTGGACTGAAAGCCCTCAGGACTCAAACCATCGCCATGGGTGGTGCCGCGCTGCGTTACGCTCGCAAAACCGGCACCGATTTCGACACCCTTGACCGCATTGAGCCCCATCATGGCAAAAGCAATGTCGGCATCAAGCTTGTCATACAGCGGCTCGCCCAGACCGACCGGTACACCCGTAGCCGTGACGCGTATGCGCGCACCGCAGGAGTCGCCAGCCTTGCGCAGTTCGTCCATATAGGTTTCGAGTCTCGACACGTCGGCAACAGGTGCAAAGAAAGGATTGTTCGGCACGTGGTCCCACGACTCGAAGGCAATCACCTCATCACCGACCTGCGTCATGCAGCCGCGAAAGACCGTGCCGTATTTTTCAGCCAGCCATTTTTTGGCGACTGCACCGGCAGCAACAGTGGGTGCCGTCAGGCGCGCCGATGACCGGCCACCACCACGGGGGTCGCGCAGGCCGAACTTGTGCAGGTAGGTGTAGTCGGCATGGCCCGGGCGGAAGGTCTCCAGGATGTTGCCGTAGTCCTTGCTGCGCTGGTCGGTGTTGCGGATCAGCAGGCAGATCGGGGTACCCGTCGTCTTGCCCTGATACACACCGGAAAGGATTTCGACCGCGTCGGCCTCGTTGCGCTGGGTAACGTGGCGGCTGGTGCCGGGGCGGCGGCGGTCGAGGTCGCCCTGGATGTCGGCCTCGCAGAGCTCCATGCCCGGCGGACAGCCGTCAATCACGCAGCCAATGGCCGGGCCGTGGGATTCACCGAAGTTGGTGACTGCGAAAAGATTGCCGAAGGTGTTGCCGCTCATGGAGGCGGATTATCCCAGACCGCTTGGAACAATTCCTGCTTGTTGCACCGCACCATTTTCTGGTGCACTGTCGACAAAGGAGTTCCCATGCTTGATAAAACCTCCACCCTGTTCTCTCACATCAAACCGGGCGATACGCAGTTCAAAACCGATGGTCTGCGTGATTTTTTCCTTTACCGTGACCTCGGCATCGCCGAAGCCACGCACGGAAAAGTCATTGCGCACCTCGTCAAGGCCAATATGGCACCAGAAAAAGGCACCGGATGGCACCGGCATGAGGCGGACTTCCAGATTGTCATCATGATCAAGGGCTGGGCCAGGTTCATGTACGAGGACAAGGAGACGCTGGTGTCGGCCGGTGACTGTGTGCACCAGCGACCGGGCATCAGCCACTACCTGTTCGACTATTCGCCGGACATGGAATACCTGGAGATCGTTTCGCCTGCGGATTTCAAGTCGATCGACGTCGAGCCAGTCTGTGACGTGCCAACACCAGCCGCATGGAAATAGACCTCACTTACTAAATCCTGGCGGTGCTTCGGGCACTCATCGAAGCGATAACTTCGCAAGCATGGGCCGCGCAACCGGCTAAGCCGGGGCGCAGGCGCAGCCCCCTGCAAGGGGGGAACAGGCTACACGCAGTGAGCCTGGACGGGGGTGTTCAAAACTCTGCATCCAATTCGTCAAAATCATCTGCCTCCTCCTGGGCTGCAGCGATCCACTCCTGCATGGCGGGCAGCTTCCAGATGGCTGTGGCGTAAGCGACGCACAGCGGATCCAGGGGAATGTCGTAAGTCCGGAAACGGCTGACGACAGGCGCGTACATCGCATCGGCCATGCAGGGCTTTTTGCCGAACAGGAAAGGCCCGCCATAACGCTTGAGGCAGTCTGTCCATATTTCGACAATACGCTTCACATCAGCATCCGCACGCGACCAGGTTTTGAACTTGGGGAACATCGCCTTGATGTTCAGCGGCATGGACGAACGCATGGATGAAAAGCCTGAGTGCATCTCGCCCGAAATAGCCCGGCAATGTGCGCGGGCCGCCACGTCTGTCGGCAAAAGGCCGGCTTTGGGCCTGATTTCATGGAGGTATTCACCAATCGCCAGCGTGTCCCAGATCTTGATGCCGTTGTGCAACAGGCTGGGCACGAGGATGGACGAAGACAGGAGCAGGATCTCGGCGCGCATGTCCTTGTCGTCTGGCGGCAGGACTTTTTCAGTGAACTCCAGCCCCGAAAACTTCACCAGCAGCCAGCCCCGCAACGACCAGGCGCCATAGTTTTTGCTGCTCAGGGTAAGGACTGCATCGGCCATGTGAATGTCTTTCGCAAAATTAACGGGCAGCGGCGGGAGCCGAAACGCACCAAAAAAGCTTTTGGCGCGCCCGGTCAGTGCAAGCCCTGTGCCAAGACAGCCCCATACGCGACAGTTCAACCCCGCCGATGGCCCATAAATTGCTGTGTACGCTTACCGTTGCCACCCGCAACCCTCAAGAAAGCAGCATGCTTTATCAAGCCTACCAGTTGCAGTCTGACATGACTTCGCCGATGCGGATGTTCGCCGAGCAGGCCAGCCTGCTCATCGGTGCGGGGAAGTCGGTATTGCCGTCACCACCTGCCCTGATGTCCGGCGTCTCTCAATCCAGCAGCAAACTGTCTGCCGCGCTGGAAGTGCTGGCCAGGCTGCGGCTGACGCATGCCCGTCCTGCCTACAACATCCCTTTTGTCGAAGTGGCAGGGCAAAGCGTGGCGATCACCGAGCACAAGGTGTTTGAGTTGCCTTTCGGCACCCTGCTGCACTTCAAAAAGGCCATGGTCAGCCCCGGCCCCAAAGTGCTGCTGGTCGCGCCGCTGTCCGGCCACTTCGCCACATTGCTGCGCGAAACCGCACGCACCCTGCTGGCCGACCACGATGTCTACATCACCGACTGGCACAACGCACGAGACGTGCCGTTGTCAAAAGGCGAGTTTGAACTCGACCATTACACCGACTACCTGATCAGGTTCCTCGAAGTGATGGGCCCGGGCAGCCACATGGTGGCCGTCTGCCAGCCTTGCGTGGCAGCCCTGGCAGCTACTGCCATCATGGCTGAGGACGACAACCCGGCCCAGCCGCGCAGCCTGACCCTGATGGCTGGCCCGGTCGATTGCCGCATCAACCCGACCGGCGTGAACGAGCTGGCCAACAGCAAACCGATTGAATGGTTTGACAAAAACCTGGTGCACCACGTGCCATGGCCGCACAAAGGCATGATGCGCCGTGTCTACCCAGGCTTTTTGCAGCTCACCGCGTTTTTGAGCATGAACCTGGAGCGCCACAAAAAATCCTTCCAGGACCTGTACCAGCATGTGCGTGACGGCGACTTTGAGAAGGCGCAGATCATTCGCACTTTTTACGACGAGTACCTGGCTGTCAACGATTTGCCTGCAGCGTTTTACCTGCAGACCGTCTCCAAGGTTTTCCAGACCTATGACCTGCCGCGTGGCGAGCTGACCTGGCATGACCGCAAGGTCGACCTGAAGGCCATACGCCGCACGGCTTTGCTGACGGTGGAAGGTGAACGCGACGACATCTGCGCCGTGGGCCAGACAGTGGCTGCGCAAGACCTGTGCAGCAGCATTCGCCCCTACATGAAGTCACACCACCTGCAGGCAGGTGTGGGGCACTACGGTGTGTTCAGCGGACGCAAGTGGAACCAGCAGATTTATCCCAGGGTCAGGGATGTGATTCACAGTAGCTGTTAGCCCCCACGTTCTCTCACTTCGTGTAGCTCTCTGCCCCCCGAGAGGGCGCTGCGCCTGCGGCCTGGCAGAGCCAGTTCCGCGGCCCCTGCTTGCGAAGACACCGCTGCGATTGCAGTCGCACAGTCAGTCGTCCAGTGCGTCTGTCTTGCCGCTCTCGTCAGTCGGCCAGTCACGGATATAGGCCTTGAGCATCTTGTTCTCGAAGTTCTGTCCATCGACAACGGCCTTGGCCACGTCGTAAAACGAAATCACGCCTTCGAGCATTTTCTTGTTGAGCACCGGCATGTAGCGGGCATGCCGGCCCAGCATCATGCGGCGGACTTCATCGATCTCGGTTTCGGGTGTGCAGGTCAATGGTGCGTCATCCATCGCCGTGCGGATCAGCGTGGTGCCAACAGTGCCGCCGTTCTTGACGATGCAGACAATCACTTCGCGGAAGGTCAGCATGCCCACCAGATCACCGTGCTCCATCACCACCAGCGAACCGATGTCTTTCTCGGCCATGATCTCGGCGGCCTTGGCCAGGGGTTCGTCCGGCTGGACGCTGTAGAGCGTGTTGCCCTTGACGCGCAGGATGTCTTGAACTTTCATGGCTTTTCTCCTCTGATGTCTCTGGATGGCTGACGCGATGTGTGTCTCGGCATTTTCCCACCGTCACGGCGTGTGGGGAAGTTTTTTGCCAATATAGCCCACAATGACAGGCCCTGCGGGCAAACTGCGGGGCGATTTCATCTTTTTCAAATGGAGACAAACCCATGCCTGGTTACTCAGACCCCGGCTTTGACACGCTGGCACTGCATGCAGGCGCTGCGCCAGACCCCGCCACCGGCGCACGCGCAGTACCCATACATCTGACAACATCTTTCGTTTTCGAGTCCAGCGACCACGCCGCCAGCCTGTTCAACCTCGAGCGTGCAGGCCACGTCTATTCACGCATCAGCAACCCGACCAATGCGGTGCTGGAGCAGCGCGTGTCCGCGCTGGAAGGCGGCATTGGGGCGATTGCCACCGCCAGCGGCCAGGCGGCTTTGCACCTGAGCGTGGCCACGCTGATGGGCGCCGGTTCACACATCGTGGCCAGCACGGCCCTGTATGGCGGCTCGCAAAACCTGCTTCACTACACGATGCGCCGGTTCGGCATTGAGACAACGTTCGTCAAACCCGGCGACATCGACGGTTGGCGCGCCGCCGTGCGCCCCAACACGAAGCTCTTTTTCGGCGAAACCGTCGGCAACCCGGGCCTTGACGTGCTCGACATTCCCGTTGTGTCAGAGATTGCGCATGAGGCCGGCGTCCCCTTGCTGGTGGACTCGACACTCACGTCGCCCTGGCTCATCAAGCCTTTTGAGTACGGCGCCGATCTTGTGTACCACTCGGCCACCAAGTTCCTGAGCGGCCATGGCACCGTCATTGGCGGCATCGTGGTCGATGGCGGCTCCTTCGACTGGGACGGCCCCAGGGCCGCCGGCCGCTTTGCCGAACTCAGCGAAGCCTATGACGGCTTCCACAACATGGTGTTCACTGAAGAAAGCACGGTCGGCGCATTTTTGCTGCGGGCACGCCGCGAAGGCCTGCGCGACTTCGGCGCCTGCATGAGCCCGCACACCGCCTGGCTGATCCTTCAGGGCATTGAAACCCTGCCGCTGCGCATGGCCCGGCACATGGGCAACACCGAAAAGGTGGTGGCGTTTCTGGCCAGCCACGCTTTTGTCTCGCGCGTCGGCCATCCCCTGCTTGAATCGCACGCGAGCCACACACTCGCCAAAAAACTGTTGCCACGCGGTGCGGGTTCGGTCTTCAGTTTTGACCTGAAGGGAAGCCGCGAACAGGGCAAGGCTTTTGTTGAAGCGCTCAAGGTCTTCAGCCACCTGGCCAACGTGGGCGACTGCCGCAGCCTGGTGATTCACCCGGCAAGCACGACGCACTTTCGCATGACGGATGAAGCACTGGCTGGCGCTGGCATCTCGCAGGGCACGATACGTTTGTCGATTGGCCTTGAAGACCCGGACGACCTGATTGACGATTTGAAGCGTGCGCTCAAGGCCGCAGAGAAAGCAGGGGCCTGACCATGTACATCACCGTCAACGGCCATAAAACCTATTGCTACACCGGCGGCAAGACGCTTGATGCAGCCAAACCGACCGTCGTGTTCATCCACGGTGTCCTCAATGACCACAGCGTCTGGATTCTGCAGAGCCGCTACATGGCCAACCACGGCTGGAACGTTCTGGCCGTCGACCTGCCCGGCCACTGCCGCAGCGAAGGCGAAGCGCCGGCCAGCGTGGAAGAAGCTGCAAGCTTTATCGCAGCCCTGCTCGACGCAGCCGGCATTCAGCGCGCAGCTTTGGTGGGCCACAGCTGGGGCTCGCTGATCGGTGTGGAGGCGGCGTCAAAACTGAAGGACCGCATCACCCACCTCGTGATGGTGGGCACGGCCTACCCGATGAAGGTCTCGCCCGCGCTGCTGGAGGCATCGCTCAACGATCCCGACGCAGCGCTGAAGATGATCAATGTTTTTTCGCGCAGCACGCTGAGCGCACCGCCCTCCGCTCTCGGCCCGGGCACCTGGGTTTATGGTGCGAGCATGGCGCTGGGCCGGCGCGTGCTGGCGAGCAACAGCAAGGTCAATGTCTTTCATCGCGGCTTCAAGGCCTGCGACAGTTATGCCAACGGCGAGCAGGCCATGGGTGGTATCACCTGCCCTGTGCTGTTTTTGCTGGGGTCACAGGACCAGATGACACAGCCCAAAGCCGCGCAATTGCTGATCAGCAAGGCCAGGGACAGCGGCAAGACCCTGAAGGTCGTGAGCATGCCCGTTGGCCATCACCAGATGACAGAGGCGCCGGAAGAAACGCTGTTGGCGATCAGGGACTTTCTCAAGTCCTGACGTGAAGCTGTGGCTCAAGCCATCAAGGCAAGGGTTACAGGGACGCGTCGCTGCGCAAGGCCTTCATGCACGCGACGCCCGCCTGCATGGCCGCTTCATGCGTGGGATACGGGTGATCCGACGCCTCGACCCGGGCATCACCGGCGTGCTCCTGCGTTGCAAGACGCGTGACCACCCAGTAAAAAAGGCCCATTGACGGCTCCTTGATCTTCACGGCCAAGGGGCCGGGCGTGGGGCCATAGGATTGAACCAGCGTGTTCATAAAACCCTCCCAAGCTGCTCACCCACATCACCCACCATGGGGCCCACCTCGGCGACGGCAACACGCAGTTCAAGCTCGCTGCAGTGCAGGGTGTTGACCCAATAGTTGACGGAGGATTCCTCGTTGATATCGATGGGCTGGTCAGCCAGCCCCTGGGATGTAGATGTTGTGGCTGAAGGCTGGGGCATTGTGTTCTCCGGGTGTCAGTTGGAATGCGTTGTGCGGAGGGGTGATGCTCTGAACGTTAGGGCGGAAAGTATCAGACCGCTTTGGGAGAGCGTTTGGCAACCGGTGCGCGCGTGGTGGCAGGTTTTGCAGCCTTTTTGGCGGCATAGGCCTTGTACGCTTTGACCGCCAGACCAGAGGTGATGGCAAATACGATGAGTTTTTTCAGCATGTTGGGCTCCGTGGGAAGTGATAGTGGGGGGTGATGGGTTCAATATAGGACCCATGCTGCAGCGCAGCAGTCGGGTTTTGCCGCTGCGAAATGTGCGACGCGTCTTACGGGTTGAGGGATAAATACCCTTGGCGGCCTCAAGCCGCTGCGCTACGATGAAATCACATCAAAGCTGGCTGCCTGCCCCGGGCCGGCGCAGGAGACAAACCATGAACACCACGACAAGATCCAGCTCAGTAGACCCGCGCAGCTTCCAGAGCTTTGCGGAGTTCTACCCCTTCTACCTGACAGAACACAGCAACCTCACCTGCAGGCGGCTGCATTTTGTGGGCTCCAGCCTGACGCTGGCCTGCCTGGTGACGCTGCTGCTGACACGCAACCCGTTGTGGTTGCCCGCCGCGCTGCTCTGCGGTTACGGTTTTGCGTGGGTGGGGCATTTCGGCTTCGAGAAAAACCGCCCCGCCTCATTCAAGCGCCCGCTGTACAGCTTCATGGGTGACTGGGCGATGTACCGGGACATCTGGGCTGGCAAGGTGAAGATCTAGAGGCTTCACCGAATCACGCAGTGTTTGCGCAGACAGCGCTTTTGCTATTATTTCAATAGCTGCTCACGCATGTATTCATTGGTCTGAGGCTTGATTTGGCACCTGAAAATGGCCTTTTTGAGGCTGTTTTTTGGTTCAAAGCCCCCAAATCCGGCTCAAAACCGCGAAAAGTTAATACAGGAGTTAACATTTCAATAATTTTTAACGTACACGTTAAAAATTTAAGGTCTACGTTAACTTTTCGGAAGAACCTGGCGCAAGGTCAACGCCGGCCATCGCGCTTCTGCCCAGAGCGGCTCGGTCGACTCTGTTCTGGCCAGCAGCAACTGCTGCATCAGCGGCTCCAGCAGCGTGCGGTCCAGGTCGGCCAGCAGGATGTAGCGTGGCTCGCCCTCGCCTTCTTCGACCAGCTGGCCTATCCACTGCAGGCCGGCCAGCGTTTCAAGCACCGGTTCAAGCTGCAGCACATCAACCTGCAGCTCCTCGGCCAAAGCAGACGCCCCACAGCCATGGCTGCCTCTTTCACGCTGGCGGTTCAGCTGCTGCAGCACCTCAATGGCCAGTTGGAACTGCCAGCCGTGCGCACTGCCGCGCCGCGCGATGCCGGCGAGCAGGCTGGGCAGGTAAGCGGCAATCACCGCGCCCATGAGCACCACAATCCAGGCCACATAAATCCACACCAGCAGGATGGGCAGCGTTGCAAACGCGCCGTAAATCAATGAATAGGTCGGCACCTGGCTCAGATAGAAGGCCAGCAAATTCTTGGCCACGCCTATGCCAGCCGCGACAAAAAAGCCCCCGGCCCAGGCATGCGACCACTTCACGAAGGTGTTGGGCACATAGCGGTACATCGCCGCCATGCCAAAGGCCACCAGAAAAAACTGCAGCACGTTGAGGAAGAATCCGAGGCTGGTCGGCAATATGCCGACCCGGCCTGTCGAAACCGACAGCACATAGGTCGTGACAGCCAGGCTGGCGGCCAGCAACAGCGGCCCCAGCGTGATGGCGGCCCAGTAGATCAGGACGCGCTGTGTCAGCGAGCGCGGCTTCTTGACACGCCAGATGCCGTTCAGCGTGCGGTCTATGGTCAGGATGAGCGCAATCGCCGTGACCAGCAACACCGCCAGGCCAGCCACGCCGAGCTTGTTGGCCTGCCGGCTGAACATGGTGAGATAACCCAGCACCTGGCGGGCGATGTTGTCCGGAATCAGGCTCTGCACCAGCCAGCCCTGCAGCGCGCCCTGCAGCTTGGCAAACATCGGGAAGGCCGTGAAGACGGCCAGGGCCACGGTGAAAAACGGCACCAGCGCGATGGAGGTGGTGAAGGTCAGGCTGCTGGCCGTCAGGCCCATATGGTCTTCACGAAAACGGTCGCGTAAGGTCAGCGCCGTGTCGCGCCAGGGGAAGCGCGAGAGGCTGACCATGAAGTCCTGAAGGGATTGCTGAAATGACATCCCCGGTATCATGCCATCGACATGAACATGGACAAAAAAACCCAAATCGACGCCACCCGCTGGCTGGCCGCCGGCAGCATGATGGGCCTTATCGTGCTGGGCTTTGCCTGGGAGATGTGGCTCTCGCCGATACGCCCCGGCGGTTCGCTGCTGGCGCTGAAAGTGCTGCCGCTCTGCCTGCCGCTGGCCGGCGTGCTGAAGAACCGCATGTACACCTACCGCTGGCTCAGCCTGCTGGTGTGGGTGTACTTCACCGAAGGCGCTACCCGCGCCTGGAGCGACCGCCCACCCGGCAACTACCTCGCCATGATCGAAGTGCTGCTCTGCCTGCTGCTTTTTGTGGCCTGCGCCATGCATGTGCGGCTGCGCCTGAAATACGCGGCCGCTTCCAGCACCGCTTCTGCCAAAACCGCATGAACGACGTTTTACTTGACACCCTGCGCCAGATCACGGGCGCTGCCCACGTATTGACCGAGGGCGACCTCAGCGCCTGGGAGCAGGACTGGCGCAAACGCGCGCGCGGCAAGGCGCTGGCCGTCGTGCGGCCGGGCAACACGGCTGAAGTGGCGGCCGTCGTCAAGGCCTGTGTCGCCGCAAAGGTCAGCCTGGTGCCGCAGGGCGGCAACACCGGGCTGGTCGTCGGCGCCATCCCCGATGAATCAGGCACGCAGGTGGTGCTGAGCCTGCAGCGCATGAACGCCGTGCGCAGCATCGACGGCGCCAACCTGACCATGACGGTCGAAGCCGGCTGCATTTTGCAATCGCTGCAGGACGCGGCAGAAAAAGCCGGTTTTCTCTTTCCGCTCAGCCTGGCGGCCGAAGGCAGCTGCACCATAGGCGGCAACCTGGCCACCAACGCCGGCGGTACGCAGGTCGTGCGCTACGGCAACGCGCGCGAGCTTTGCCTCGGTGTGGAAGTGGTGACTGCAAAGGGCGAGATCTGGGACGGCCTCACCGGACTGCGCAAGGACAACACGGGTTACGACCTGCGCGATCTGTTCATCGGCAGCGAAGGCACCCTGGGCATCATCACCGCCGCGACCCTCAAGCTTTACCCCACACCTGCCGCACGCCTGACGGCCTGGGCAGCCGTGCCGTCCATGGAACACGCCGTGACGCTGCTGGGCCTGGCGCACCAGCACCTGGGCGCGGGCCTGACGGGTTTTGAGGTGATGGGGCAGTTTGCACTCGGTCTTGTGGATAAACACTTTGCGCAGCTGCGGGTGCCGCTCTACAAAGAGACACCATTCTGCGTTTTGCTGGAAAACTCAGACCATGAGTCCGAAAACCATGCGCGCGAACAGTTTGAACGCCTGCTGGAGACCGCGTTTGAAAACGGCTGCGTCTCGGATGCCGTCGTGGCCGAAAGCCTCACCCAGGCCAACCAGCTCTGGCACATCCGCGAAAGCATTCCACTCGCGCAGGCCGAAGAAGGCCTGAACATCAAACACGACATCTCGATTGCCGTGTCGCGCATTCCCGAGTTTGTGGAGGTGACGGACAAGTTGCTCGCTGAAAAAATTCCCGGCGTACGCCTCGTCAACTTCGGCCACCTGGGTGACGGCAACCTGCACTACAACGTACAGGCACCAGCCGATGGCGACAGCAAGGCCTTTTTGCGTGACCGCGAAGAAGAGGTCAACACCATCGTGTACGACTCCGTCGCGCAGTTTGAAGGCTCGATCTCCGCAGAACACGGCGTTGGCAGCCTCAAACTCGACAAGCTGGAGCACCACAAATCACCGGTGGCCATGGACATGATGCGGGCGATCAAGCACGCGCTGGACCCCGCCAACACCATGAACCCCAACCGGGTGCTGCGGGCATAATTGGGGGCGGGCAAACTGCCCCCCCAAAAGCCCCATCTGCACCTGAATTTCACCCCTGCACATGACCTCTCCCATCCGCTCACAGTACGAAGATTTCATGCGCCATGTGGATACCCATGGCGTCTTCAAGGCGGACCGCACGGGTACCGGCACCAAGAGCGTTTTCGGCTACCAGATGCGCTTTGACCTCAACGAGGGTTTCCCGCTGGTCACGACCAAAAAGGTTCACCTCAAGTCCATCATCGTCGAGCTGCTGTGGTTCCTCAAGGGTTCGAGCGACAACAACTGGCTGAAGGAGCGCGGTGTCAGCATCTGGGATGAATGGGCGCGAGAAGACGGTGACCTTGGCCCGGTGTACGGCGTGCAATGGCGCAGCTGGCCCACGCCGGATGGCGGCCACATCGACCAGATCTCCGACGTCATCAAGACGCTCAAGACCAACCCCGATTCGCGCCGCATCATCGTCAGCGCCTGGAACGTGGCCGACCTGTCAAAGATGGCGCTCATGCCCTGCCATGCGTTCTTCCAGTTTTATGTGGCGCCTGCGACAACGCCCGGCGGCAAGGGCAAGCTCAGCTGCCAGCTTTACCAGCGCAGCGCCGACATCTTTCTCGGCGTGCCCTTCAACATCGCCAGTTACGCGCTGCTCACCCACATGGTCGCGCAGCAATGCGATCTTGATGTGGGCGACTTCATCTGGACCGGCGGCGACTGCCACATCTACAGCAACCACGCCGAGCAGGTCGCGCTGCAACTGAGCCGCACGCCCATGGCCTATCCCACGCTCAACATCAAGCGAAGGCCAGCGTCGATCTTTGATTACGAGTTTGAGGATTTCGAATTTCCCGACTACCAGCACCACGCCGCGATCAAGGCGCCTGTGGCCGTTTAGCCCCATGCAAGTGAACATGATTTATGCCCGCGCGGCCAATGGCGTTATCGGCAAGAACGACACCCTGCCCTGGCACCTGCCGGAAGACATGGCGCACTTCAGGCAGATAACGATGGGCTGGCCGGTCATCATGGGCCGCAAGACCTGGGATTCACTGCCACCGAAATTTCGCCCGCTGCCTGGCCGCACCAACATCGTCATCACGCGGCAGGCAGACTGGCAGGCCGAAGGCGCCAGGGTTGCAGGCAGTGTCGAAGACGCCATCAGCCTGGCAGGCAACGTCGAGCAGGTCTGGGTGATCGGCGGCGCGCAGATCTATGCGCTGGCAGAACCACTCGCCGACCGCATTGAAGTGACTGAAATCGCGCAGGACTTTGAAGGCGACGCTTATGCGCCGGTGCTGAGCACACAATGGTTGGCGTCAGGCCGCGAGAAGCACATCTCGAAGACCGGGCTGGCGTTCAGTTTCATCACCTACAACAAACAGAAATAACACAAGGAGACAGCTATGTCAGGAGGCGGATTTCACGTGCACGGGCCACACGACCATGAACTCGAACACGCGGCGCAAGGTGGGCATGGTGGCCACGACGGCGAAGGCAAACATGAGGGCGGCGGCATGATTGCGCAGATCGCGGTCATCACGGCCATCATCGCGACCGTCGGCGCGATCTTTTCATACATGGGCGGCGCGACCCAGGCCAATGCAGGCCTCTACAAAAACAACGCAGCGATCAAAAAAACGGAAGCCTCCAATCAGTGGAATTTCTTCCAGGCCAAAAGTACCAAGCAGTCTCTGGCCGAGGTGTCTCGAGACCTGACAACGGTTGAGGCAGACAAGGCCAAATACCAGGCCAAAATTGACCGTTACGAAAAAGAAAAGAACGACATCAAACTCGTTGCCGAGAAGCTTGAAAGCGAATCAGCGGCATGGGACAAGTCATCAGACGAACAGATGCACCAGCACCATCGCTGGGCTCAGGCCACCACGGTTTTGCAGGTGTCGATTGCACTGGCGGCCATCGCCCTCCTGACGCGCAAGAAGTGGCTGGAGTACGGCATGTTTGCGCTGGCGGGCGTCGGGCTGGTGGTTGGCGCACTCGCTGCACTGCACATTTGACGGCAGGCTTGCCCACGCGGAACCACCATGAAAATCACGACCTGGAACGTCAATTCACTCACCGCACGACTACAACACGTGCTGGACTGGCTGGCCGCGAATCCGGTCGATGTGTTGTGCCTGCAGGAACTGAAAATGACCGACGACAAGTTCCCGCTGGATGCGCTCAAGGCAGTCGGGTACGAGGCTGTGGCGTTCGGCCAGAAGACCTATAACGGCGTTGCCATCCTGTCGCGCACACCCGCGCGGGACGTGGTGAAGAACATCGTGGGGTTTGAGGATGAACACTCGCGCGTCATTGCGGCAACGGTAGACAGCGCAACCGGGCCGATCCGTGTGATGAACGGCTATTTCGTGAACGGGCAGGAGCTGGGCAGCGAAAAGTTTGCCTACAAGATGCGCTGGCTCGCTGGCCTGCAGGCTTACGTGCGCGCCGAGATGGCCGCACATTCGCAGCTCGTGCTGTTGGGCGACTTCAACATCACGCCTGCCGACGAAGACTCTTTCGACCCCGATGGCCTGCGCGAGACCATACACCACAGCACTGTTGAACGTGACCAGTTTCGCCAGTTGCTGGCGCTGGGCCTGACCGACAGCTTTCGCATGTTCGACCAGCCACCCAAAAGCTTTTCATGGTGGGACTACCGCATGCTCGGCTACCAGAAAAACCGCGGCCTGCGCATTGACCACATCCTGGTCAGCGAAGCGCTCAAGCCGCAAGTCAAGGCCTGCACCATAGACCGCGTCCCCCGCAAATGGGAAAAGCCGAGCGACCATGCCCCCGTGACGGTAGAGCTCAACTGAATCGCCAGGGCGAAGCCATTAAAAAAGCGGACCGGGGTCCGCTTTTTTATTCGAGATTCAATTCCTGGATCTTTCGCGTAATGGTATTGCGGCCTATACCCAGCTTCTGGGCGGCTTCGATGCGGCGCCCGCGTGTATTAAGAAGCGCAGTCTGAATGAGTTTTGATTCAAAACGCCGCGTGAGCACGTCCCACACATCACTGCGTCCCGTGGCGAGCAAAGCCTGCGCCTCGATTTCAAGACCAGCCTCCCAGGCCTGGTTTGCACCAGGTTCGGCCCCCACCAGGGAGGCAGAACTGCCATCGCCAACACCCGCGGCGATTTCGCTTTCAGCGGAAGCCTCAGCCTTTGCAAATGCCGGCTTCGCAACCAGCGCACTTTCGGCCGCAACCGAACTCTTGCTGTAATCAGGCGCAGCGCCCACCACTTCAGGCGGCAAATCCTTGGGTTCAATAACCTGTGCCGGCGCCATCACGGTCAGCCAGTGGCAGATGTTTTCCAGCTGGCGCACATTGCCCGGGAAGGAGAACTGGCTGAGCTGCTGCAATGCTGCATCAGAGATGCGCTTCGGCTCGACACCCAGCTGCTTGGCGCTTTGCTGCAGGAAGTGGCGTGTCAGCATGAAGACGTCTTCGCGCCGCTCGCGCAGTGCCGGCAAGCGCAGGCGAATGACGTTGAGGCGGTGGAACAAATCCTCACGGAAGGCGCCTTCCTTGACGCGCTGCTCCAGGTCCTGGTGGGTCGCGGCAATCACGCGGGGATTGGCCTTGATGGCGTTGTGTCCGCCGACACGATAAAAATGCCCGTCGCTCAGCACACGCAGCAAACGCGTCTGCAAATCAAACGGCATGTCGCCGATTTCATCGAGGAAGAGCGTGCCGCCCTCGGCCTGCTCAAAGCGGCCACGGCGCATGGTTTGTGCGCCCGTGAAGGCACCGCGCTCATGGCCGAAGAGTTCGCTCTCCAGCAGGTCTTTGGGAATGGCTGCCGTGTTGATGGCGACAAACGGGCCGTTGGCACGCGTCGAATGTTTGTGCAGCGCGCGAGCAACCAGTTCCTTGCCCGAGCCGGATTCACCGGTGATCATGACGGTGACATTGCTCTGGCTCAGGCGGCCAATGGCGCGGAAAACGTCCTGCATGGCGGGCGCCTGGCCCAGCATTTCAGGTGCGTTGGCCATGCGCTCTTCAGCGACTTCCTCGCGCTGGCTTTCCTCGACCGCGCGGCGAATCAGCTCGACCGCTTTGGGCAGATCGAAAGGCTTGGGCAGGTATTCAAACGCGCCGCCCTGAAAGGCCGACACGGCACTGTCCAGGTCGGAGAAAGCCGTCATGATGATGACGGGCAGGCCGGGGAGCTTTTCCTTGACCTTTTCAAGCAGGTCCAGGCCAGAACCGCCAGGCATGCGGATATCGCTCACCAGGATTTGCGGGCCGTCTTCGTCGGTAGCTGTTTCAAGTGCGGCAAGCACCTCACGCGGATTGGTGAAGCTGCGCGTTGGCAGGTCCTCGCGGAGCAAGGCCTTTTCCAGAACAAACCGGATGGACTGGTCATCATCAACGATCCAGATCGGTTTCATATGCTTTGCGGTCCCTTCGGGTTTTACCCGTTTTATGTGTCAAACAATCGGGACGGCAGCGTTCAAGGCAGAGGAATCAGCAACTTGAAATCTGTTCGCCCCGGGGCGCTGTCGCACTCGATCAAACCGTGATGTTGCTGGACAAAAGTTTGCGCCAATGTCAGCCCCAACCCGGAACCGCCCTCTCGCCCCGATATCAGGGGATAGAAAATCCGGTCCTTGATGGAGTCCGGCACGCCCGGTCCATTGTCGATGACATGCAATTCCAGTGCCAAGCGGTAGCGTTGCTTGCCGAAAGTTACCTGGCGGGCAATTCTGGTCTTGAAAGTGATGTTGGCATCACCGGCGGCAATGCGTTCTGCCAGCGCCTGCGCGGCATTGTGTGCAATATTCAACACGGCCTGGATCAGCTGTTCCCGGTCCCCGCGGAACTCGGGAATCGAGATATCGTAGTCGCGCATGACTCGCAGACCCTTGGGGAACTCGGCCAGGATAAGGGAGCGCACGCGCTCACAGACTTCATGAATGCTGACATCGCCGACCAGATGCGGCCGGCGATGTGGCGCCAGCAAACGGTCAACCAGCGTCTGAAGGCGGTCAGCTTCGTGGATGATGACCTGGGTGTATTCAGTCAGCTCCTTGTCGATTTCCATCTGGAGCAGCTGCGCCGCCCCGCGAATACCGCCCAACGGGTTTTTGATCTCGTGCGCCAGGTTGCGAATAAGCTCCTTGTTGGCCTGCGCCTGGTCTATCAGGCGCTCCTCGCGGTCCTGCTTGGCCTGCTGCTCCAGCGGGAGCAATTCGACAATCGCCTCGCCGGGCGTATCCGTTTGCGCCAGCACCACGTGAACGGGCATGGGTTCACGGTTGATGGGTTTAAGCCAGGCGTCATAACGCAAGGCGGCGAACTCGTTGCTACTGGCGCCTTCCAGGGCGTTTTGCAGTATGGACGGCTCGGTGAAAAAGTCAGGTAACTGCGAGCCCTCAATGGTGCGGCGCGAAGTGCCAAGCGCGTCTTCAAGCGCGGCATTGGCAAAAACCACCCCGCCATCGGTGCGCACCACCGCTATCAGCGTGGCCAGAAGGTCAAACGACTGGAAGCGCGGCGGATTGGCGGTGGGCGCAAGGCCGAAGAATTTGGGCGTTTTCAAGCCTGCTATTTTGACCGCAAACCGGGTCTGGTTGAAACAGGTGCTGTTTCAACCTGGCTGTGCGGGGCTCAAGGCCTGTCAGTTGTTGTTCGGAAGGCGTGACAACTCACGCTTCAGGCCGGCGATATCGCTCTGGTTGCGGGCAATGCTTTCCTTCAACTCAGCCACACGATCCAGATAGCGCTGGTAATTTTTGCCCTCAATGCCCTGTTTCTCGGGCTCGCCGTTGTTGAACTCCTTTTGCTGCTCGGCCAGTCTGGCCTCGGCTTTTTTCAACTCTGACTCGAGAATGCCGCGCGAGTCGCTGTCCCGTGCCTTTTGTTCGGCGCCACCCTCACTGCGGTTCGGGCCTAAAGGCGTCGTAGAGGCCACGCGGACGGGAGATTTGGCAACCGGCGCGTTCTGCATGACAGTGACATTGCCGCCCTGCATGGTTTTGCAACCCCGCGCCTGCGCATCCTTGACGTTGTTGATGTACTCGACGGGCGCGCCATTGGCACCGCCGCAACGGTAAACCTGCTGCGCCAGGGCTGGCACGCTGGCGCCAGCCATCAGGGCCAGTACCAGAGAACATTTTGAAAACACAACAGTTTGATTCATACATTACCCCCTTGGCCAGAAGCAGCCAGAAAGCATGGGACGGCCTGACAGTATCCTGCAAAGGCGCAAAAATTCAAAACACAGGGGATAACCACTCACTGCACCATGAAAAAAGGACGGCATGGGCCGTCCTTTTTTCACAACACCATGTCAGCAACGCTACACGGTGCGCACTTCGAAAAGTCTTACAGGGAGTAGTACATGTCGAACTCTGCAGGATGGGTCGCCATGCGCATGCGCGTGACTTCCTGCATCTTGAGGTCGATGTACGCATCGATGTACGAGTCGGTGAACACGCCACCCTTGGTCAGGAACGCGCGGTCGGCGTCCAGGCAATCCAGGGCCTGGTCCAGGCTGTGGCAAACAGTCGGGATCAGCGCGTCTTCTTCTGGCGGCAGATGGTACAGGTCCTTGCTGGCGGCTTCGCCAGGATGGATCTTGTTCTCGACGCCGTCGAGACCAGCCATCAGCAATGCCGAGAAGCCGAGGTACGGATTCATCAGTGGATCGGGGAAACGTGCCTCAACGCGACGACCCTTGGGGTTGGCCACAAACGGGATACGGATCGAAGCGGAGCGGTTCTTTGCAGAGTAGGCCAGCTTGACCGGAGCCTCAAAACCGGGGACCAGCCGCTTGTAGCTGTTGGTGCCGGGGTTGGTGATGGCATTCAGGGCACGTGCGTGCTTGATGATGCCGCCGATGTAATACAGGGCGAAATCAGACAGGCCTGCATAACCGTCGCCTGCGAACAGGTTCTTGCCGTCTTTCCAGACCGACTGGTGAACGTGCATGCCGGAACCGTTGTCACCAACGATTGGTTTTGGCATGAAGGTCGCGGTCTTGCCGTAAGCGTGCGCCACGTTATGGATCACGTACTTCTGCAGCTGGACCCAGTCAGCGCGCTGGATCAGGGTGCTGAACTTGGTGCCGAGTTCCATCTGGCCGGCGTTGGCCACTTCGTGGTGATGCACTTCGACAGGAATGCCCAGGGCTTCGAGCACCAGGCACATTTCGGAACGCATGTCCTGGAAGCTGTCGACCGGTGGCACAGGGAAATAACCGCCCTTGACAGCTGGACGGTGTCCGCTGTTGCCGTGCTCGTATTCCTTGCCCGTGTTCCATGCGGCTTCTTCGGAGCCGATCTTGACGAAGCAGCCAGACATGTCGTTTTGCCAGCGCACGTTGTCGAACACGAAGAACTCTGGCTCAGGACCGAAGTAAGCGGTATCGCCCAGGCCGGAGGCCTTCATGTAGGCTTCAGCGCGCTTGGCCAGCGAACGTGGATCGCGCTCGTAGGCCTTGCCGTCGGCCGGATCAATAACGTCACAGGTCAGGATCAGCGTTGTTTCTTCGAAGAACGGATCGATGTTGGCGGTGTTCGCGTCAGGCATCAATTGCATGTCCGAGGCTTCAATACCCTTCCAGCCGGCAATCGACGAACCGTCAAATGCGTGGCCGGAAACAAACTTGTCCTCGTCGAAGTGCGAGACAGGCACGGTGACGTGCTGCTCTTTACCCCGTGTGTCGGTGAAACGGAAGTCTACAAACTTGACTTCGTTTTCCTTGACCATTTTTATGACGTCTGCGACGGTCTTTGCCATCAGATACTCCTGTTGCGGATGGTTGTTAAAAAAATCTTCTCGGGACCAGTGAATGCACTTTTTGTGCCACAGCCGGGTGCATGACCGGGCTTTTCGCGCGACCCCGATTGTGCCGCCAAATTTGCCGCCATTGACCGGCAGACCGCATGAAACAGCGCTCAGGCCGGCAAACACACCTTGCGATTCGTGCATTTATTTGGTGCATCACCAAAAAGCACCAAATCAGTGCAAATTATTGACGCACCAATTCGGGGCCGATCTCAAAGTCAAATTTTCGAACACCTGACAGCAATTCAGGATAGGCCGCATCGACCGAAGCGGGCAGGCCTTTGACGCCCAATTCGATGTGACGCCCGTACGTTGGATGGTCAACGCTGGGCAGGCTGAATACCTTGACGCCCGGATGCGCGGCCTCGATGTCCTGCATCAGCGGTGTGAGGGTCGCTTCCATGGATCCAAACACAATGAACGATTTCTCTGCATAAGCCGAGGTCTGGTGGAGCTGCTTGTATTGCTGGTCCAGTACCGCTTCCATCATGGGCCAGGCCATGACGGGAAAACCAGGAACGAAGTGCACAGCCCCCTCACCCGCCTTGCAGGTGAAACCGGGAATCTTGTTGTACGGATTGGTGATGATTTCAGCGCCGACGGGAAACACACCCATGTTCAGGCGGTGAATGTTGTCATGGCGATCCGGATCAAACGGCACACCCTGCTCTTTGGCGGTGTCCTTCATGCGTTCGGTGATCAGGACCTTCGCCTCGGGATGCAACTCAAGCCCGACACCCAGCGCCTTCGCTGCGCACTGCCGGGTGTGATCGTCGGGCGTGGCGCCTATACCGCCACAAGAGAACACCACATCGCCCGACTTGCGCGCCCCCTCGAAAGCTCGCGCCAGGGTTGCGGTGATGCGCTCAGGGTCATCGCCCACGTAATCGGCAAACGACAGCTGCAGGCCGCGCGCGCCAAGCAGTTCGATGAATTTGGGCAGGTGTTTGTCGGCGCGTTTGCCTGAGAGGATTTCATCGCCAATGATGACGATGCCAAATGAAGTGGTCATGCGGATATAAAAATCGGACGAAAAGGTTCAGGGAGGAAGTTCGGCTTTACCCGGGCCGGAGCCCAGCGTGCCAAAGCTGGGGGCAGGGCCGGGCAAGGCCTCGGGAGCGAGCTCGCTGGCAATCGATGCGACGGCCTCTTGCGCCAGCGGGGTCGGCGCGAGTGCGTTGTTTTTCTTTCTGAGCTGCTCCAGTGCAGACAGCGTGTAGTGCGCAAACCAGAGCGATGAAAACGCAAATACCAGCGTATAGATCCAGATCGCCGCGGGCACCAGGATGGGCGCCATCGCCACAAACATCGCGCCCGATGCCCAAAGCACACTGGGTGCGGCGCCGAGGTAGCCGCTGATGATGCCTATGCCGAGCAGCTGCACGCGGTGCTCCCTGAAGATCTGGCGGCGCTCTTCGCTGCTGGCATGGTCCACCATCGCGTCGTAAGACATCACGCGGTAGGTCAGCCACCCCCAGATCAGCGGCGGCAGGATGAGGATCAGCGGCGGCACCAGCCACAGCGGTATCGACAACACCAGCGCAATCAGGGCCAGCAGCGTCGATCCCAGCGACCAGAACAGGCTGGCGACCATGGAGCCGCCCTTCTTGCGTTCGAGCTGCGGAAAACGCCGCTCGGCCACCAGCGCCACCATGGATGGCGTCATGAACAGCGAAACGAACAGCAGCGCAACGATGACGATCACCGGTATCGCCATGAAGAGCAGCAGCACAGGCGCCAGCACCACACGCAAATTCGAAAGGCCCAGTCCTTCAAGCCAGCGCACCATCGAACTGACGAGTTCATAGCTGTCAAGGTTGCTGCGAATGGCGGCGATGGCGCCTTCCCAGAAGAAGTACCCCAGCCCGAGCGACAGCGCGGCCATGATGACCAGCGGCAAAACCGACAACGCAATGACGCGCGGATGCATGCAATACATCGCAGCGCGCCAGAAGGAGTCGAGAAGTTTGCCCATATGGCAGAGGATAACGCCCTCAGGCCTTACCGAACAGCCGCTTGAGGCCGACCCACTGCTGCGACCAGAAACCACGCCCGTAATCGCGGTTGCTTTCAACCTGATCACGGATACCCGTGGGGTCATAACGCTGCTGGAAATTGGCGGTACCGAACAGCACATCCCACCACGGCAGGAGCACACCAAAGTTGTGGCCACCCAGCACGGTCTGCTCGTTTTTCAGGCTCTCATGCCCGATGCCGATGCTGTGGTGCACACGGTGAAAGCGCGGACTCACCCACAAATACTCGCCGATGCGGCCGAAGGACAAACGCAGGTTGGCGTGCTGAAAACTTTCGCTCAATTGCGTGAATGCCACAAGCGCCACGAACTGGCCGGGTGCCACGCCTATGAGCTGCGCCACCAGTACGATGATCACGTCGTTGATCACGTCATCGATGAGATGGTTGCGGTTGTCGCTCCACATCGTCATCTGCCGCTGCGCATGGTGCAGCGAGTGCAGGCGCCACCACCACTCCACGTGGTGCTGGCCGCGGTGCGTCCAGTAGGCGACAAAGTCAAACACCACCAGGTAGATCAGAAAACTGGCCACCGCGCTGTCGGTCACGCCGGGTAAAAGCTGGTCCAGGTGAAAGGTGGCGTAACCCGCCGCGCGCAACGTGCCGAACAGTTCATCAAACCACGGATCCAGCGTGAAGAAGAGCACGATGCGGAACAACCCGAGCCGGTGAATCAGCGTGTAGAGAATGTCGGTGCGAATGGTGGCGCGGTCCGTAACCGGCTCGACGGGCCGCCAGCGCTGCAGCGGACCAATGACGGCCAGCAGGATGATGATCTGGAACACGCCGGCCAGCAGCCATGCGCTTGCTTCATAGCCGTCTTCAAGAAAACTGGCCAGGCCCAGCGAGAAGAGCAGCGGCTGCACGGCATTGAACAGCCACTCCTGCGCGTTCGCAAAAAAATCAGTGAACCAGCCCATGCGCTTTATTTTGCAGGCGTTGCAACCGCTGCGCCCATGTGGCTGTCAATCCACACCTTGTACTGGGGGTGTTCGCGCAGGGTTTTAAAACAGAACCCGCGTGACTGCAGGCCGGTGATGAGCGGCTCCAGCACGGCAGGTGCCCAGGGGTCCTTGCGCGACCATATGCCCAGGTGCGCCATGAGGATGTCACCGGACTTGATGTTCTGAAGTGCCTTTTTCAGCAGCGCATCGTTGGGAAATTTATCGCTGGGCAATTCGTCGCCCAGGAAACCGGCAGCTGCCCAGCCGACGTGTTCATAACCGCAGGACTTTGCAGCCGCCAGCAGCGCGGGAGAAGCCTTGCCGCCCGGTGCACGAAACAGCGGCAAGGTTTTTTTGCCGGTGATCTCCTGCAGGCGTGCGCCGGATCTTGTGACCTCTTCGCAATACTGCTTCGCGGTCCAGGTTAAGTCCTTGCCCTCCGATGGACCTGCAGAAGGCCGCATCCTGAAACTCACCGGGTTAACATCTGCCCCCACGCTTGCCACTTCGTGTGCTGTGCTGCCCCCCGAGGGGGCTGGCCTTGCTCGGGGCGGCCCGTCGCTGCGGCCGGCCACATCACCCCGCCAGTAAACATGGTCATAGGTGTGCGATGCAAACTCATGGCCCTCGGCAGCACGCGCCTTCCACCACGGTGCCCAGTCCTTGCCCAGGGTGCCGTCGCCGGTTTTGGTGCGCTCATTGGCCGCGAAAAAAGTGACCTTGACCTGGTGTTTTTTCAGAATGTCGGCCATCAGGGGCGCGACTTCCATGTGACCCGTGTCAAGCGTCAGGTAGACCGGTTTGCAGCTCTGTTGGGCTTCGGCAATACCAGCTGAAAACAGGCAGCCTGCAGCCAGTGCAACGGCGGCGAGCCGCCCTAGCCTTTTAACGGGGTGAATGATCAAGCGTCCAGACACCATGCGGGCTCTTTCCAACGTTGACCTGGCGAACAATCTTGCGTGTGGCGACATCGATGATGGTGAGCTTGCGGGCCCAGCGCGAGGTGACCATGATCTGCTTGCCGTCACGGCTCACATCCATGCAGTCCGGGCCACCGGGTGCAGGGTAGTTGTCAACCACTTCCAGCGTCTGCAGATCGATCCTGCTGATGCTGTTGGCCACGCGGTTGCTCACCAGCACATGGCGCTGGTCGCCAAAAGCACGGAAGGCATGCGCACCGGCGGCAGTCTTGATGACCTTGTAGCGCGAAGGCGCCTTGCCGCTCACGTCGTAGACCTCAACCGCATCGCCGCCGGTCAGGCCGACCAGCAGGAATTTGTCGTCAGCGGTGCCGTAGACATCCGCAGGAATCGAACCTGTTTTGGTACGCCACTTGATGGTCTGCGTGGCGAGGTCCAGCGCGATCAGTTCATCGCTGTCCTGCATGGTCGAATAGACCGTGCTGCTCTTGCTGTCTATCCACAGATGGCTGGGCGTCTTGCCGGTGGGCACGCGCTTGACCAGGGTGATGTCCTTGCCGTCCCACTTGTAGATGTCGATGTGGTTCAGGCGGTTGGCCGCCGTCACAAACCACTTCATGTCGGGCGAAAAGCGCAGCTGGTAGGGGTCAACGATGCCGCGTACGGTGCGCTGCACTTCTGCGGTTTTCGGATCGATGAAGGTGAGCGAGTCCGACAGCGCATTGGCCACGATGACGGATTTTTCATCCGGCGTCAGGTAAATGTGGTGCGGCTGCTTGCCGGTGGCAATGCGTTTGGTCTCAGCCCAGGTGAGGGGGTTGATGACGCTGACGCTGTCGTCCAGAGAATTGAGCACAAACACAGGGCTTGTCATGCCCGCAGCGGCTGGCGCTGCCCTGGGCGCTGCAGAAGCGGATGCAGCGGAGGCCGCTGGTTTGGCGGGCGTCTGTGCCAGCACCGGAACACACAGCATGCCCGTCAGGGCAAACATACCAGCCATCAGCCCAAAGGCCGGGAAACGAGGGGAAAAAGTCACAAAAACGGGCTTTCTGAGGTCTATCGTGTCAATCGGCTAGTGTACCGGGCCGTGCGCCGCAGACAGCGTCAAACGCCCGCGTAAATAGGGGTATCACTTACGATACGGGGATGAATTTACGGCTTGTCGACGATACGCAACTGGAGGTCAAACAGATTGCCGGCCCGGCCACCCGGGCGCCGATGGTCTTTTTGCATGAGGGCCTGGGTTCGGTCAGCCTGTGGACCCAGCGCGGTCTGGACTGGCCCGAGGCCGTTTGCAGGGCGACAGGCCGGGCCGGCATCGTGTATTCGCGGCGCGGCTACGGGCGGTCGACGCCTGTTCCCCCGGGTCGCAATTACCTCCAGCCCGATTACATGCATGTCGAGGCCTGGCGGGTGCTGCCCGCGCTGCTCGCCGGACTGGGCATCCGGCAACCCGTGCTGCTGGGCCATTCTGACGGCGCCACCATCGCCCTCTTGCACGCCAGCCGCTTTCCGGTGGCGGCCTGCATCGCCATGGCACCGCATGTGCTGGTGGAAGACATTTCCGTCACCGCGATTGCCGGCACCAAAACCCTGTTTGAATCCGGCGGCCTGCGCGAGCCGCTGGCCAGGCACCACGCGGATGTCGACGGCGCTTTCTGGCAATGGAACGATGTCTGGCTGTCAAAAGGCTTTCGCAGCTTTGACATTCGCGCCGAATGTGCGGGCATCACCGCCCCGCTGCTGCTGATTCAGGGCCTGGATGACGAATACGGCACGCTGTTGCAGCTGGATGAAATCGCCAGGGCTGCACCGCATGCCGGGCAGCTCAGGCTGGCCGATTGCGGCCACTCACCGCAGCGCGACCAGCCGCAGCAGACGATGGAGGCGATTGCCGACTTTCTCGCCGCTGTGCCCTAGGCCTTTTTACCTGCAATATCCAGCAGGTCCTGCGCCGTTAGCCAGCGCCAGCCGCCGGGTTTGAGGTCTTCAGGCAACTGGAGATCACCGATGCGCGAGCGGTGCAGGCCGCCGACTTCTTCGACCCGGTTGCCCACCGCCGCAATCATGCGTTTGACCTGGTGGTACTTGCCTTCAGTCAGCGTCAGGCTGAGGGTGTTGTCACCTGTCTTTTCGCAGGCAGCGGCCTTGACCGGTTTGGGGTCATCGTCCAGCACCACGCCTGACAGGAGCTTTTGCACCTGTTTGTCGTCAACCGGGTGTTTGGCCAGCACCTGGTAGACCTTGGGTACATGGTGTTTGGGTGAGCTCATGCGGTGGATGAACTTGCCGTCGTCCGACAGCAGCAGCAGGCCGGTGGTGTCCTGGTCCAGCCGCCCGACCGCCTGCACACCCGCCGCCGCACCGCCGCCGCGCTGGCGGATCGGCGCCGGCAGCAGGGTGTAAATGCTGGGGTAGGTGCTGGGCTTTTGCGAACATTCATAGCCAGCCGGCTTGTGCAGCATGAGGTAGGCTTTCTCGTGGTATTCCCACGGGGTGCCCTGCACGACAAACTGCAGGCCTGTGGCTTCCAGCGCCTCGGCCGGGTCGTCTATCGTTTTGCCACCGACCGACACATGGCCCTGCTGCACCAGTCCCGCGCAGACGCGCCGCGTGCCAAAGCCCTGTGAAAAGAGAATGTCCTGAAGTTGCATCGTTGCCATCCGGCTATTGTCGCCGGGCGGCTGCATGAAGCACTCAGCGCAACTTTTTTGCTATCAACTTAATAGCTACTCACGCCCGTATCCAAAGGGCTGAGTGCCGATTTAATGCCTGAAACAGGCCATTTTTGGAGATTGGAAGCCGCTTTTACGGCGTTTTGAGGCCTTGCTGCCGATTCATTGGCTGATTTTTAACGTACACGTTAAATTTTTAATGTATACGTTAAATTTCAGTTTTAACACCTGTTGGCTCACCTTCTCGCCGGGGCTCGATGCTGCGCTGAATCATGGCCGGCGCCGCATCGTTGACATGCAGCGTGAAAACATCCGGGCGGTTGTAATGGCCGGCAAAGTCGTTGAGTATTTTTGAGACCATGACGTCGTTCAGGTCGACGTCGGCATACACCATGCCCTCGCCGTCCAGCGGCTGGCTCAACACCTGGCCACTGGGGCCGATGATGGAGGCGTAACCGGTGTTTTTGAGTTTCTCCAGCGCAGCACGCGCTTCGCCTTCCAGCTGGAAATCATCAAGCGCCGCATCATCGACCACGCCGGTGGCATTGATCACAAAGGCGCCCATGCTGTAGGCCAGCCCGCGGCTGATGGCCAGAATGACATCTGACAACTTCACGGCCGGCGACACGAACGCCGGCCATGAGGCCACATGTGCCACCGGGTACATGGCCATGAGCGCACTGGCGGCCAGCGGGTTGGCGTTTTCGCCGCAGATCAGGCCACTCACCCTGCCGAAAGGCGCCTCATAGGCCTTGAGCGTGTCGCCCCAGCCGCCGGTATGCACGATGCGCTCGGCCAGCGTCGGCATCAGCTTCTGGTGCTTGCCGAGGATGTTGCCGTCGGGGCCGATAAACAGCTGGGTGTTGAACATGGTGCCCGTGGTGCCCGCGCGCTTTTCGCAGATGCCGATGACGGCCGTGATGCCCGCATCGCGGCAGGCCGCGCCCAGTTTGTCGGTCTGTTCACCCGGAATCACCACCGAGTTCTGGAACAGCCTTTGCGACAGGCCCAGGCTGATCCTGCCGGTGCCGGGCTGCACGGTAAACCACGAGGGGTGAGCCGGAATGAATCCCTCTGGAAAGCCGACCAGCGCAGCCCCGGCCTTGCCGGCTTCACAGATCAGGCCGCAGGCTTTTTCAACCGTGGCATCGCGGTCCAGGTGGACCGAAGAGGCCTGCACGGCCGCCAGCCTGATTTTTTTCAACGCATCGCCCATGGCCCCCATCCCCTCATCGTCATTGGTTCTTCAAAAATGTGAAGGGCCAATATAGATGATCGGCACAGCCCGCGTTCAGGACCCCAGAAACTCACCCACGGGCTTGAGGTCATCCACCCGGTCGCAGATGGCTTTGACGATCATCAGGATCGGAATTCCCAGCAGCAGCCCCCACACGCCCCACAGCCAGCCCCAGGCCAGCAGGCCGGCAAAGACGGCGACCGGATTCATCCGGCTGGCACGGCTGGTCAGCCATGGCGTGACGAGGTTGCCGACGACGGTGTGTATGACCATGGATGCGCCGCCAACCGCCAGCGCCATGTTGAGCGAGCCGAACTGCAGGAAGCCGACCAGCCCGGACGCACCCGCAGTCGCAATGGAGCCGACATAAGGAATCAGGTTCAGCACGGCCGCCACAATGCCCCAGACTGCTGCGTTTTCAAGGCCGATGACAGCCAGCGCAATGCCGGTCAGAACGCCCACCAGGGCACTGGTGAACAGTTGCACCTGAAGGTAGCGCTGGATCTGCCCCGTGATTTCATCAAGCGCCTGCAGGGTGATCTTTTTGGAACTGAGGCTGGGGCCGGCCAGCTTGACCAGCTTGCGCCTGAAGGTATCGCCCGAGACCATCAAAAAATACGCGAGAAAGACCACCGCCATGGACTGACCGACCAGCGCAAACAGGCCTATGGTGCCAGTCCAGAGGTAATCCTTGATGTTGAAGCGCGCCGGTTCGATCACCACGCGCATGGCGCCGCGCGAGGTGGTGATGGGGCCGCCCTGCGTCGCCTGCTCGATCTGGGTCGCTGCCTTCTGCACCGTGTCCAGCGCACTCTGGTTGTCACGCTTGCCCTTGATGGCGTCCGTGAATTTTTGCGCGGCCGCCGGCATGGAGTCGATCAGCTTCGCCGCTTCGTCGCTGAGCGAATACGCCGTGGTGCCCAGGCCACCCAGGATGGCGAGCAACAACACACCAGCCCCCAGTGAACGCGGTATGTGTCTGGACTCGGCCCAATTGACGATGGGCGACAGGGCGTAGCTGAACAGCAGGCCCAGCATGAAGGGGATGAACACCGCCTTGGCCCAATACAGCACATACAGGCTGGCAAAACACGCCAGCAGCGCAAGCGACAGGTTGCGCACGCTGACCGGCATGTGGATCTGGATGGGCTCACGCACGCGGCCGGTGCGAGCCTCGCGCGCTGCGTCGTCATTGGGCGGGTTGGCATCGCCTACAAGAGGTTGCTCAGGGCTGGCCGCGTTGATGGGCACAAGCGGTGCCTGGGGCGGGGCCTGGGTGGGTGCATGGGTCTCAGCGGCGGTGTCTGTTGTCATCAGATTCTCTTTCTGGACGCCATGGTGTTCAGGGCGTCAGGCCTCTAGTGAATAACGTAATTTGCGAACTGGAAGGCCAAGGTAGTACTTCCTGAAGTATTCAAACCTGGCAGCAGCAGAAAAACTGTAGGACGGCTCCGCCGGGACGTACCAGCTGTTTAGACCTGTCCGCATCAGCAGGCGGTAGTTGTTTGCCAGCATCAGTTTGTGCTTGTTCAGGTGAGTGACGTGGTCTTCGATCAACACAAGCCTGGGCTGCCAACGGGCAAAACTGAAACCGGACAGCGCCACCAGTTCATGGCCCTCGATGTCGATGGACAGCAGGTCAAAGCCGACCGGCGCGCCATGGGTTTCAAGAATGCGGTCCAGTGTTTCGCAGCGGACGCCGACCGTTGAACGCACCACTGCGCCCAGCGCAATCGGCCGGTCTTCCAGCGTGGAATGCGGACCAGCGCGGTTGAGCTGAAGCTGTTTGCCGGCGTTCTCGGGGCTCGAGCAGGCCATCTCGACCACGGTGCCGGTGCGCGTCTTGCGCAGCAGTTCGCAGCAGTCGGGGTCAGGCTCGACCAGCAGGCCGGTCCAGCCGATGGCTTCGAGATGCTGCGACTGGGAGTCGAGCACCGGGTCGTTGGCGCCGACATCCACATAAAAGCCCTTGCGCCCACCGAAAAAGGCCTGCACCAGCTCCTTTTCAATGGCCGGCTCATTGCTGAATTGCTGGATGTGGCGCGCGGTGAAGTCTGCTCGGCTGTTCATGGGGGGCGTGTTCCGCAGTGAGAGGGGAAGCGCCGATTATCGGGGCAGGAAAGGTGAGGCCTGTCTGTCATTCAGGCTTGATCGGGAACCCATCTCCGGTTTGCGTGCCCTGCCCCTCATGACCAAGCCGGGTCTCGCCCCGGCGGGCGAGTTACTTTTCTTTGCTTCGCCAAAGAAACCTAACGAAAAGAAAGGCGACCCGCCGTCTGGGTCCCTGCGCTTCGCTACGGGCAACCTGCG
>JAZJYR010000024.1:0-115189 GCA_040390295.1 Pseudomonadota bacterium | reverse complement strand
CTTCAGACACATTCGCCTTGGGGCGGCGCTTGTCGATGATGGCCATGTCGCAGCCGAGCTGCTTGGCCAGCGCGCGGGCCCGCACCACACCGCCGACGTCAGGTGACACCACCATCAGGTCGGAATAATTCTTTTGCCGCAAATCACCCAGCAGCACCGGCGACGCATAAATGTTGTCGACCGGAATGTCAAAAAAGCCCTGAATCTGGTCTGCATGCAGATCCATCGTCAAAACCCGCGACACACCCACGGCCTGCAGCATGTTGGCCACCACCTTGGCGCTGATCGGCACACGGGCCGAACGCGGGCGGCGGTCCTGGCGGGCATAACCGAAGTAGGGAATCACTGCAGCAATGCTCTGGGCCGACGAGCGCTTGAGCGCATCAACCATGATGAGCAGTTCCATCAGGTTCTCGTTCGTCGGTGCGCAGGTGGACTGCACCACAAACACATCACGTGCACGCACGTTCTGCTGGATCTCTACCGTGACCTCACCGTCCGAGAAGCGGCCGACATGGGCTGCACCCAGTGAAATACCCAGGTTCTGGGCAATTTCGGCTGCCATGCTGGGATTGGCATTGCCAGTGAACAGCATGAACTCGGGGTGATGCATTTGCATGTGGGGCCCAGCTTGTGTCGATGTGTGAGTCGTGGCTGACATTCTAAAAGGCCGGTGCCTGAACAGTCGTCGCTTTAAACACACAGACCCGCCATTCGGGGGTCTGGCGGGTCTGTTGTGCACTGGATACGCCAATCTGGCGAATCATGAAACCCGTCCCCTCGGGGCGAGTTTCAAAAAAATTTGGCAGGGGTGGAAGGAGTCGAACCTGCGAATGCCGGAATCAAAATCCGGTGCCTTAACCAACTTGGCGACACCCCTACACAGGTCAGCTGTCAAACTTTTAATCTGTCAGCCAACCTCAAACTTGTCACTGAGAGCAAATCAGCAGCCGGTTATTTTACCAACCAGCCAGCGGATGCGCCTTCAGGTTGCTGCATTTGCGGATTTTCCAGCCGGCCGGGCCTTCGGGAACATCCATCTCATGCGGCATATGTGCAAATACGGCACTTCCGGAGCCGGTCATTCGTCCCTCAAGTCCTAGCGCGGCAAGCCAGTCGAGCGACTGGACCAGCTGCGGGCATAACCCTTGGGCAACCGGCTGCAGATCATTTTTCCCAAATCCGAAAATCTGGCTTTCAGTATTTGCAGCAAAGCCTAAGATTGTAGCAGTTTCTGAGTCGCGTTTGAGGACTGGTGACGTGAAAATCGCCTGCGTCGAGAGTCCTTGCGGCGGTTTTGCGACGATGAATTGTGCATGGGGCAATTCGATCGGCGTCATCTGCTCGCCGATTCCCTCAACCCAGGCATGCCCGCCGGACAGGAAAAACGGCACATCTGCGCCCAGCGAAAGCGCTATCGCCATCAGTTCCTGGCGCGGCAGACTGATGCCCCAGAGGCGCTGCAACGCCAGCAGGCAACTCGCGGCATCTGACGAGCCGCCGCCCATGCCGGCCTGCGCCGGGATGCGCTTTTCAAGGCTGATGTCTGCGCCAAGCGGGGTGCCGCAGGCTTTTTGAAGCGCGCGCGCGGCACGCAGCGTGAGGTCTTCTGCGGGCAGCGGCTCCGCGCCATGGGCATTCAGGTCGATACGGTTGATTTGCCCATCTGTTCGCAACTCAAAGTGCAGGGTGTCGCACCAGTCGATAAGCATGAACACCGACTGGATCAGGTGGTAACCGTCAGCCCGGCGGCCGGTGATGTGCAAAAAAAGATTGAGTTTTGCCGGGGCGGCGACGTCGTAAATCGCCTGGATGGCGGTGGTTGGTGCGGTCATCGCATCCGCCTTACTGGTCGAGCACAACCCGCAGGTCGGTTTGCGGCGCCGGGTTGATCCTTGTGGCCGAAATTTTCCCCGTGGACTGCTGCGAGAGATCAGCCGTCCAGCCGTTGAGGCTGGTGTTCTTGCCGTTCAGCCAGTCGAACAGGGCGTTGACAGGAATGGCCGCGCCGGTGGTTTGCTCAAGCAGCGCGTCAACCGAGGCAAACTTTTTGACCTCGCGGCCTGATTCAAGCACCGCTTCAGATGGTGACCAGCGCATGACGCCCAGCACGCTGCCGATGGGACTTGTCAGTTTGAGCTCACCGGCCTCGGCTTTGCCCTTGAGTTCAAACCCGGCAAAAAAAGCCTGTGGTGGCTCGCTCTGTATCTGCAGGCTGATGCGGCCTGCCCACTCATCGTTCTGGCCTGCATTTGAGCCCGCAGGTTTTTGGGGCGTAGCGCAGCCGGTGACCAGGAATGCAGCACAAAGAACAAAAAACGACATCGCTGAACGCGAGCGTGAAAGGACGTAAACAGCGATCAAGGTCACTCCGGAAAACGTTGGGCTTGCGCCGGCTTTATGGCTTCACGCGCAGGCGCTTGAGCGTCTCGACGAGGGTTTCGTTTTCAGGGTTCAGCAGTTGGCCTTCGCGCCAGATGGCAATGGCCTTGTCCTTTTGGCCCATGCTCCACAGCACCTCACCGAAGTGGGCTGCAATTTCTGCATCGGGTTTGGCCTTGAAAGCCTCCGCAAAAATCCTTGCTGCTTCATCGCGGTTACCGAGGCGGAACTCAACCCAGCCCAGGCTGTCGCGGATAAATGGATCGCTCGGTGCGTATTCAAGCGCCTTGCGGATCAGGTCACGCGCTTCCGGCAGACGGACGTTGCGGTCTGCCAATGAATAACCCAGGGCGTTGTAGGCGCTGAAAGAATCCGGCTTGATCTGTATGACCTGGCGCAGCAGTCGCTCCATCTCTGGAAGGTTGCCGATTTTTTCGGCCATCATGGCCTGGTCGTAAACAAGATCGGGGTCGTTGGGGAATTTGGTATTCGCCTCGGTCAGCAGGTCGTAGGCCGATTTGTATTGTTTGAGGTCACGCAGCAGGCCGACTTCGGCCATCAGTTTGAGCCGCGCATCGCCCGGCCTGCGCTCCGGCAGGCTGCGTATCAGCTGTCTGCCGTCGGCCAGCTTGCCCTGCGTGGCGAGGATGGACGCGCGGCGTACCTGCGCCTGCATCATGTCGTCAGGGTTCTCGATCTTGTTGATCCAGTTTTCGGCGGCTGCGAAATCCTTGCGTTTTTCGGCGATCTGCGAGAGCTGCAGGTAAGCCTGCGCCAAGCCACGGGACTGATCATTTTCTGCTGCTGCCGGTTGCTGCGCCAGGGCAACGTAGCGCTCAAGCGATGTCTGGGCCAGCGCCAGCTGGTTGTCCTGCAGTTGCAGCGAGCCAAGCACCAGCCAGGCAGGAGCAAAGTCGGGCTTGTCCCTGATCACGACCTGCAGTTGCGCGCTGGCTTCTGCATAACGCTGCGCGTCAAGCAGGCCGCGTGCATAAGCCATGCGGATTTCAGGCAGGGCTTTCGAATTGCCGGCAAGGTATTTCTGCACCAGGGATTCGGCTTCCGGCAGTTTCGGGTCCATCAACTCCAGTGCGACGAGTGCAGGGCCTTCGTAGCGCCCATCAGCGGCCTGGGCTTTTTTGGCAGCATCCAGTGCCCCGGGTGCATCCCCGGCGGCCAGGCGCATGCGCCCCACTGTGGTCCAGGCCGGGCTTGCGGTTGCGGGGTCGGCAATGTATGAGGCCATGGCCTGCTCGACGACCGTGCTGGCAAGCTTCTTGTCGCTGACGCGCTCATAAACCCTGGGCACAGCAGAAATGGCCAGGGAGCGATCAGCCGCCGGAGCCAGTTGGATGCCGTTTTTCAGGGGGCCTTCTGTTTCTGTAATCCGGTTCAGCGCGATCAGGATCTGCAGTACATAGCGGTTGGGCTCGCGTGAAGCGGGCTGGGCCTGCTGCCACGCCCTTGCCGCCTGCAATGCAGCATCTCCTGAGCGGCCCTGAAGCGCAATCTCGGTTGCGCGCTGGTACAGCTGGGGATCGTTGGACTTTCTGGCGGCGTCCAGGATGAGTGCATAACCCGCACCCGGCTCGCCCTCCTGAACGGTGATTTCGCCGACCAGCAACTGGTAAAAAAGCTCGCCATCAAGGGCGGAAACGGAAGGCTCTTCTGTAGCGGCCGCAAGTGGAACTGCCGGAGCCGTGGTGCTGGTCTGGGCCAGCGTCTGGGCCATAAGCAGCGGTGTTGCGAGGCACGAACCGGCAAGAATCCAGATCAGTTTTTTCTTCATCAAGCCATGATAATTGAACCCTCGGGCCCGCGTATGACGCTTTAGTATGAAGCTGGCGTAAAGCTTTTTCGCCTGATTTCATCTATTGCGCAGCTTTGAGAACTCTTTGAGAACTTTAAGCCGCCACTTCAATCTACTGGTGCCCATGCCTGAACTCCCGGAAGTCGAAGTTACCCGCCTGAGCTTTGCAGATCGCATCGCCGGCGCCACCATCTGGTCGATCAACATGGGCAAGGCCTTGCGCTGGCCGTTGGGGTGTGATGCCGCCGATCTTGTGGACATGCGGGTTCTGGCCGTCAGGCGTCGTGGCAAATACCTGCTGGTTGACCTGAGCGGCGGACTTTTGCTGATTCACCTGGGCATGTCCGGCAGCATCAGCTTTGCGCATGATTTGCCCCCTGCCGGTAAACACGATCATTTTGAAATGGTGACCACCTCAGGCACCTTGCGCCTGCATGATCCGAGGCGTTTCGGCGCTGTGGTGTTTGCCCTCGGCGAAGACCACCCCAGGGCCCAAAAACTGCTGGGACGGCTGGGTGTGGAGCCGCTTTCTGACGCTTTTGACGCTGCAGAATTCCATTCGGCCCTGAAACTCAAAAAAACCGCCATCAAGCAGGTTCTTCTGGGGGGTGAGATTGTGGTGGGCGTAGGCAATATTTACGCTTCTGAAACACTTTTTCTGGCTGGCATACGGCCAACCACCAAAGCCTTTCGGCTGAGCAAGCCGCGCGCGCTCCTGTTGCATGGCGCCATACAGAAAGTATTGGCGCAGGCCGTCAAAAAGGGCGGCAGCACCCTGAAAGACTTTTCCAATGCCAACGGGGAGACAGGTTATTTCCAGCTGGAAGCCATGGTTTATGACCGGGCTGGCCAGCCTTGCAGGGTCTGCGGCACCAGTGTCAAAGGCCTGAGGCAGGGCCAGCGTTCAACTTTTTATTGCGCCAAATGCCAGAAACCGTGAGCGGCAGTCAGTAATTTTGGCTACTGATTCGCATGCTTCCGGTGGCCCTTTCCGGGTGGCAATGCTATATTGACCGACCACTATCGACCATCACCATGTCTTTTAACGAACGATTCGACCAGCACGGCACCTGGCGGCGGGAATTTGCCCTCCGGCTGAAGTTGCTTGCCGAATGGATGAAAGACCATGACCTGCTGGATGCGGCCGTTGAAGAACGCTTGCGCAGGCTGGAATCCCAGGTGCGGGCCGACAAGGTCATGGTGGCGTTTGTGGCCGAGTTTTCTCGCGGCAAGTCCGAGCTGATCAATGCCATCTTTTTTGCCGGTTACGGCAGGCGCATCATGCCCGCCAGCGCTGGCCGCACCACCATGTGCCCGACCGAGCTGGGCTACGACGCAGATATTCCGCCTTGCCTCAGGTTGTTGCCGATTGAAACCCGACTGCAGCCGCAGGCGCTGATGGAGTGGCGCGCCGCGCCTGAAAAATGGACACGCGTCGACCTTGACGTGAACAACCCGGCACAACTGGCGCAGGCGCTTGAAAAGGTTGCCGAGGTTCGCCATGTGACCAAGGACGACGCCCGCGCACTGGGTTTCTGGAGCGATGAAAACATCGACGACAACCCGCTGGTTGGACCCGATGGCCTGATTGAAGTGCCTAAGTGGCGCCATGCACTCATCAACATCGCGCATCCGCTGCTCAAACAGGGTCTGGTGATTCTTGATACACCGGGCCTGAACGCTATCGGCGCGGAGCCCGAGTTGACCGTCAGCCTGATTCCGCAGGCGCATGCGGTGGTCTTTATTCTTGCTGCGGATACCGGCGTGACCAAATCCGATCTCGCCATCTGGCGCGAGCATCTTGTCACCGGTGATGATGAAACCATCTCCCGCCTTGTTGTGCTCAACAAGATAGACACGCTGTGGGATGCACTTAGTTCACCAGACCAGGTTAAAAAGCAGATTGACCGCCAGCGTGCATCGTCTGCTGAGATCCTGGGTCTGCCCGAGACGCAGGTGATTCCTGTGTCGGCTCAAAAAGGGCTGGTCGCCAAAGTCACCGGCGACAGGGAATTGCTGGCAGCCAGCTGCCTTCCAAACCTGGAGCTGGCGCTGGCAGAAGGTGTGATGGGGCAACGGCAAAGAATTCTCAGGTCTGCGGTTGCCAGCGGTATTGCCGAACTTCGAGTCGAGGCGGGCAGGGCGATTCACATACGCCGCCGCGACCTCGCCGAGCAAATGGACGAGTTGCGGGGCCTGCGTGGCAAAAACGCGTCCGTCATCAAGCACATGCGCAGCCGCATTGAGCAGGAGCAATCCGAGTTTGATACCAGCGGCGCCAAGATTCATGCGGTGCGCTCGGTGCATCTCAAACTGCTGCGTGAAGTGTTCACCCTCCTCAGCACTCCGACGCTCAAGGGCGAACTTGCAGAATTGACCCGTACCCTCAAGCAGCCCGGCATCAAGCTGGGGGTGAAGAAGGCCTATGGCCAGACTTTCTCGCGTCTGCGTGAAAGCCTGCAAAAGGCTGAGGTCACCAGCACTGAAATCCAGTCCATGTTGATGGCGTCGTTCAAGCAACTCAACGCAGAGTTCGGGTTCTCGCTCCAGGCGCCCAAGGCGCCGGAGTTGATCCGGTTCTCGCACGACCTCGAGTTGATAGAGCGCAGCCACCTGCAATACCTTGGCGTCAGCAATGTGCTGAAGCTGTCGCAGCCTGATTTCTCGGATCGCCTGGTGCGCGCGCTCTCTACACGCCTGCGTGTGGTGTTTGAAACAGCCTTGAGCGATGTCGAGTTATGGAACAAGTCTGCTGCGTCACAGCTCGACGCGCAGCTTCGCGAGCGGCGCCGCAATTTTGGCCGCCGCATTGAAGCCATCGAACGCATACAAAGTGCTGCGTCCGGCCTGGATGAACGCATCGGTGAAATTGATGTCCAGGAAAATGTGCTGACGGAACTCGACAACAAGCTGACCGAGCTGACATCGCATCTGGCGGGCAGGCCTGAAAATGATGATGACGAGCGCGACGGCCCGGACACGGTCATGGATGCCGCGATGAGTGAGCTTGCATAGGACAGCTGGAACGTTTGTGCCCTCCGTGAGTTTGACGCAGGCCACCTTGCCGCAATTCGCGCACGAGCTCGTGCGATGGCAAAAAACACATGGCCGCAACGGCCTGCCATGGCAAAACACCCGTGACCCATATCGCGTCTGGCTGTCTGAAATCATGCTTCAGCAGACGCAGGTGAGCACTGTGCTGGACTACTACGCCCGATTCCTGGCGCGCTTTCCCCTGGTTGCCGACCTTGCTGCCGCCCACATAGACGAGGTGCTGGGACTCTGGAGCGGCCTGGGTTATTACAGCCGCGCCCGAAACCTCCATGGCTGCGCGCAACAAGTCGTCGCATTGCATGGCGGGCAGTTTCCGGACACGGCTGAAGAGTTGCAGACATTGCCCGGCATTGGGCCTTCAACAGCGGCCGCCATTGCCTCCTTCTGCTTCTCCGAGCGTGTGACTATTCTTGATGGCAACGTCAAACGTGTGCTGACGCGGCTGCTGGCTTTTGAAGGTGATCTGGCGCAGGGCAGTCAGGAAAAGCGTTTGAGGGAAATTGCCAGCGAACTCCTGCCTCGCGCAAATTTGAAAGAGGCGATGCCGCGCTACACGCAGGGCATCATGGACCTGGGTGCAACGGTTTGTACGTCGCGCAAGCCGGCATGCCTGCTCTGCCCGGTTCATGGCATCTGCCTGGGCTTTGCGGGCGGTGAGCCTGAGAAGTACCCCGTCAAGACCCGAAAACTCAAACGCAGCGCGCAATCATTGAGCCTCTTGTGGGCCCAGCGACCTGATGGATCGGTCTGGCTTGAGCGCCGCCCGGCGACAGGAATCTGGGGTGGACTTTATTGCCTGCCGGTTTTCGAGAGTAAAGAAGCGCTGTTGTCCTTTCTGCCGCAGAAACTTCTCGCCAGGACAGAGTCGCTCGCGCCCCTCAAGCATGTGCTGACCCACAAGGATCTTCTTTTGAGTCCGGTGATTGCAGGATTCACTGCGACGCAAAAAATGCCTTCGCGACAGTTATCGGATGGAGTTGCCAGCGAACCTGAGCGGCATGGCGCATGGTTCTCGCCATCTGAGTGGCCTGCGCTGGGACTGCCTGCGCCGGTACGCAAGCTGCTCGAATCGGATCGCTAGTTCACGCGCGCAGCGTCGAGTTCGCGGTGGCGCTTCAGTGTTTTCCAGCGTGAGTCAAAAGCTGCGGCGAGTGCTTCCACCAGATACACAGAACGATGCTGGCCACCGGTGCATCCGATGGCCACAGTCACGTAGCTGCGGTGGTCCCTGGCCAATGCCTGCAGCCAGTGGCTGATGAACTTTTCGATGTCGTTGAACATGTCAGCCACTTCAGAGTGACCGCGCAGGTAGGTGGCCACTGGCTCATCGCGTCCGGTGAGGTCACGCAGGCCTGATTCATAGTGCGGGTTCGGCAGCATCCTGACATCAAAGACATAGTCAGCATCCAGCGGTACACCGCGCTTGAAGGCAAACGATTCAAATACCAGTGTCAGCTGTGTGGAGGGCGCTGAAATCAGCGACTTCACATAACCCTGCAATTGCGACGATCGGATCATGCTGGTATCCAGCACATGGGCCTGCTCGCGCATTTCGCCCAGCAGCTCGCGTTCAAGCTCTATGGCCTCGACCAGCGCGCGCTGCTGGTCGGCTATATCCGTGCGCGACAGGGGGTGCAGGCGCCGTGTTTCTGAAAAGCGCCGCACCAGTGTCTCTGTGCTCGCGTCAAGAAACAGGGATTGCACCGCGACGCCCTGTTCGCGAAGCTGCTGCAGCTGCTTCGGCACAAGCGGTAGCGATGTCGCGCTGCGCACGTCCATTGCAATAGCGACCTTGTTGGCGCCGTGCTGCTTTTCAAGCGCCGCAAAAGAGGTCAGCAACTCCGGCGGCAGGTTGTCGACGCAGTAATAGCCTGCATCTTCCAGCGCATGCAGGGCGACCGACTTGCCCGAGCCCGACATGCCGGTAATCAGCACGATCTCGAGGTCGGACATCATTGCCCCAGCATTTCCTTGGCATGGGCAAGTGTGGTGCCCGACAGGCGCTCGCCACCCAGCATGCGCGCGATTTCTGCCACACGCTCTTCGCCATTGACGGCTGCCACCGTACTCAGCGTCTTGCCCTTTTCCGTTTGTTTTGCAACCACCAGATGCTGGTCTGCACACGCAGCCACCTGAGGCAGGTGCGTCACGGCCATGACCTGCCTGTCCTTGCCCAGCTGTTTCATCAGACGGCCAACGGTCTCTGCCACTGCACCGCCCACGCCTGAATCCACTTCGTCAAAGATCAGGGTTTGTGCTTCACCCAGCTGGCTGGTTGTGACCGCAATGGCCAGTGCGATGCGAGAGAGCTCGCCGCCCGACGCCACCTTGCCCACAGGGCGTGGTGTTGTGCCGCTGTGGCCAGCCACCAAAAACTCGGCCTGCTCAAGTCCGTATTGCGCAGGTTGTTCAAGATTTGTCATGCCAACTTCAAATTTGCCGCCCTGCATTCCCAGGCCCTGCATTGCGTGCGTGATGGCTTTGGCCAGTGCGGGTGCTGCTTTGGTACGTGCAGCAGAAACTTTTTTGGCTTCGTCCATGTAAATGCGTTGCGCCTGTTGCTCGTTTTGTTCAAGTTTGGCGAGGTCGGCTGCAGCATCAAGCTTTTGCAGTTCGCTACGCCAGGAGGCCAGCAGTTCAGGCAATTCTGCCGGTGTGCGCTTGTAGCGCCGAGCCAGGCTGACCCAGAGGGACAGCCGCTCATCCAGTTCGACAAGACGCTGGGGTTCAAGTTCTGCGTGCCTGGCGTAGCCGTGCAGTGAATGCACCACATCTTCCGTTTGTGCCAGCGCGCTGGCCAGCACTTCCGCCAGCGGCTGGAATTGCGGCTCGATGTGCGCCTGCTCCTGCAGCAGCGTCAAGGCTTGCCCGATGAGGCTGCTGGCGTTTTGTTCGGACTCCTGCAGTGCATCCACCGCGGCCTGCACGGCGCCTGTCAACGCCTGCGCATTGGAAAGCCGGCTGTGTTGGGTGTTGAGTTCATCCCACTCGTTGTCGCCGGGCGCCAGTTTATCGACTTCGCCTATCTGCCAGGCCAGCCTTTCGCGTTCGCGCTGCAAGCTGTCCTGCGCCTCGCGCGCATCCTGTAACGTCTTTTGCGCCAGCCGCCACTTCAGCCAGTGCGCGGTCAGGGCTTGCGTTGACACGCTGCCGTATGAATCCAGCAGGCCGCGTACAGCGTCGGGCCGCGTCAGGCTTTGCCACGCATGCTGGCCATGAATGTCGACCAGCTTGTCTGCAATTTCCTTGAGCTGCGTGGCGGTTGCTGCGCTTCCGTTGATCCATGCGCGGCTCTTGCCTTGTGCATCAATCGTCCGTCGCAGCAGCAGGGAGTCACCCGCGTCAAAGCCGGCCTGCTCAAGCCAGTCGAGCAGGGCTGGCGGGTTGTCAAATTCGGCGCTGATCTCGCAGCGCTGCGCGCCTTCACGCACCACGCCTGCGTCTGCTCTAGCGCCCAACGCCAGCTGCAATGCATCTATCAGGATGGATTTTCCGGCCCCGGTTTCACCCGTCAGCACAGTAAAGCCTGCTTCAAGGTCCAGGTCCAGCGTGTGGACGATGACAAAGTCACGCAGTGAAATGCTCTTCAGGCTCATGCCACACCTTCATTCCAGTGAAGTTTTTTGCGCAGGGTGTCAAAGTAGCTCCAGCCGCGGGGGTGCAGAAAGCGCATCTGGTGCTCGGAGCGCCGCACGGTGATGCGGTCACCGTGCAGCAGCGTTGCAAGCGACTGCATATCGAAATTGGCGCTGGCGTCACGGCCCGCCACGATCTCGACGGTGATCTCGCCGCTGTCCGATAGCACAATGGGGCGGTTTGAAAGTGTGTGCGGTGCAATCGGCACCAGTACCCAGCCGCCAATCGAGGGGTGCAGCAAAGGGCCACCTGCAGACAGTGCGTAGGCTGTGGAGCCGGTCGAAGTAGCAATGATGAGGCCATCAGCCCGCTGGTTGGCTAGAAAACGACCATCGACCTCAACACGCAGCTCCACCATACCGGCTGTTGCCCCGCGGTTGACCACCACGTCGTTCATGGCTGTGGCGTTGAACACGCAGCGCCCGTCGCGCACGACCTTGGCCTGCATCATCCAGCGGCGGTCTTCTTCATACTCACCGCGCAGTATGGGGGCCAGCACGGCAGGGTAGTCGTCAAAGGCGATATCGGTGATGAAGCCCAGCCGCCCCTGGTTGATGCCGACCAGTGGCACGCCAAACTGCGCAAGCAGCCGGCCAATGCCCAGCATGGTGCCGTCACCCCCCACCACCAGGCCCAGGTCGCACTGCTCGCCAATGCCGGCAACGTCAAGAATGGGGTATTGCGTCAGGCCTGTGTTGTTGGCGGTGTCCCGTTCGATGGCGACTTCGCACCCCTGGGCGCCCAGGAATTGCGCAATGCTCTCTAGTGCGGAGCGCGAGCCGTGTGCGTGGTATTTACCGATAAGGGCTACATGGCGAAATTGCGACTTCATCGTCAAATTACATCACAAGAAGTGCCTTGAGCTTCGTAGAATGTACGCATGCTTGATGATCGCGCCAGATTGTTGTTAAAAGCGCTCGTGGAGCGCTATATCGCCGACGGGCAGCCCGTGGGTTCTCGCACCCTTTCAAAAGCATCCGGCCTTGAGCTTTCGCCCGCCACGATACGCAATGTGATGAGCGACCTAGAAGAGCTGGGACTCATCGTCAGCCCCCATACATCCGCCGGCCGCATCCCGACAGCGCGCGGCTACAGGCTGTTTGTTGACACCATGCTCACCACGCAGCGCGACAGGTTTTCACCCGCCGGGGGGCTGGCCGCCCCGCACCTGGCGCCCGACCAGCCGCAAAAAGTCATCAGCAACGCCGCGCACATGCTTTCAAGCCTGTCGCAGTTTGTCGGTGTGGTGATGGCGCCCCGCCGTACTTCGGTGTTCAGGCACATCGAGTTTTTGCGGCTTTCTGAAAAACGCTTTCTGGTCATCATCGTGTCACCCGACGGTGACGTGCAAAACCGCGTTATCTTCACCGAGACCGACTACACCCAAAGCCAGCTCGTTGAGGCGGCCAACTTCCTCAACTCCCACTACGCCGGCATGGCGATTGAAGAGGTCAGGGAGCGATTGAAGAACGAGGTTGAGGCGCTGCGCGGCGAGATCGCCTTGCTCATGCAGGCAGCTGTCAAGGTCAGTACCGAAGCCATCGAGTCGCGCGACGAGGTGGTTATTTCGGGTGAGCGCAACCTGCTGGCCGTCAGCGACTTTTCAGGCGACATGGGTAACCTGCGCAAACTGTTCGACCTGTTCGAGCAAAAGGCCCAGCTCATGCGCCTGCTCGACGTCTCAAGCCGGGCAGAAGGTGTGCGCATCTATATAGGCGGAGAAAGCCAGGTCATCCCCTATCAGGAGCTGTCGGTAGTCACAGCCCCCTACGAGGTCGACGGCCAGGTCGTCGGTACCCTCGGCGTCATAGGCCCCATGCGCATGCCCTACGAAAAAATGATCCAGATCGTGGACATCACCTCCAAGCTCGTCAGCACTGCGCTAAGTCACAGCAAGTAGCCCCTTACAATAGCTAGTTGGAGAGGGGCGTTAGCTCAGTTGGTTAGAGCAGAGGACTCATAATCCTTTGGTCGTAGGTTCAAGTCCTACACGCCCTACCATTTACTATTTCATGTGCGCCTCAGCATCCTTTCGGGTTCTGGGGCGTTGCTGTTTCCGGGGTGCCGAAAGCCGGAGATCCAAAAGGCTGAATGACGCCTAGTCAATTGAGCAGAACTGTATCGCCCTGTGGCTGAGGCGGTATCTTGATCGCGATGGCCTTCACCGGACCGCTCGTGACAAGAGTGCCTCCGTGCGCTGTGCCTTTTGGAATGATGATCAATGATCCTGCCTTGAACTCCTTGCGCTCACCACCCAGCCACATGGCGCCGCTTCCTTCGATGATGTATTGAATTTCATCGGTCTTCGGGTGCATGTGTTTTGCGACGTTGCCCGACTGGATGCCAATGGTGGCGTTGTCTGTTATGACCAGGCCTTTCGCATTCATCTCCGGATTGGGCGTGCCCGGCAGATCGGCGTGTTTGAGCGCCGTGAGATCAATCACCATGGGCGCGAGTGGAACGGCCTGGGCATGTGCGTCGGACATGAGGTGCTGCGCCATTGGCAATGCGGCAATCCCGGTCATGAATGCGATGGCTACTAGGGATGTCGTCTTGAGTTGCATGTTGTCTCCGTTATATGGTTTGTGTACTTGCGGCCGCCAGCCCCCACAGAGTGTTTGATGTGGGCATCAGCGCGATAAAGTTTATTTCAAATATGCGCCATGCAGACATTGCCCGCGAGCCGCACCTGACATAGCGCCATCAGGCGATGCGGCCAAACCACAGCAGCGACAATGCAGCAGCCATGAGGGCGATACCTGCCGCTGCCAATGCCAGCAGCCCCGAGAGTTCGGTCTCGCGCTTGTGCACCTGCAGCTGTGAGCCGAGATTTTCGTAGACGCTGCGCAATTTTTCTGCAGTGCCCGCATAGTGGTATTCGCCGCCCGTCATGCGCGCCACTTCTTTCAGCGTGGGTTCATCAAGCTGCAGGTATATGGGCATGCCCTCTGACGTTGCTGCATCTCCGTTGACGGTGCCAAGACCCACCACGTAAACACGCACGCCGCGGTCAGCAGCCATCTTTGCCGCCATCAGGGTGTCGACGCCTGTCGTGCGGCGCCCGTCGCTCAGCAAAATAATGGCGGCCGAGTTGTAAGAGCCCGGCGCCACAGGTGTGATCTCTTTGGGCGGTGGTTTGTCCTTGTCATCCAGGCTGCGCCCGCGCGGCTGGCGGCCAAATGTCATGCCGCTCAAATCAATGCCGTGGTCCGGGAAGAGCTCGGCCAGGCACAGCACGATGGCATTGCCGACTGCCGTGCCCATCTGCATCTGGAAGGCGTCGATCGCCGTGACCAGCGAGGCGCGGTCCAGCGTCGCTGCCTGCGCGACCTGGCTGCTGCCGGCGAAGGTGATGAGCCCGACCTCAATGTTTTTGGGCAGTTCATTCAGAAACGATTTGGCTGCATCCTGCGCGGCCACCAGCCGTGTTGGTTTGACATCGGTGACGCGCATGCTGAGCGACACGTCCATGGCCAGCAGGATGGATGAGCGCGCCCACGGCAGCGGTATTCTGGCGACTGGCCGTGCTGCTGCGACAAGCAACACTGCGCAGGCCATGAAAAGCAGAAATGGCGGAACATGCCTGCGCCAGTTTCTGCCGGCCGTGGCCGCACGGACCATGGCCACGCTGCTGTAGCGCACCGATGTCTTGCCACGTCGGCTGAGCAGCCATAAATAGGCCACGGGCAGGAGCGGTAACGCAAGCAGCAACCAGAGATACGCCGGCCATAGAAAAAACATCGGGCAATCCTGTACGGTGTGTCATCAATGGCTGGCCTTGAGCGATCCGTTGGCGAGCCTTGGACACCGGGAACACGTTTATCGCGAAATTCAGCAATATCGTGCCGTTTATGCCGTTACTTGGCAAGCGAGCGGATGCAGGGTGGAGCGGCTATCGCGAGAGCGGTGACGTGAGCGCATGGAGGGGCCGCAGGGCAGGCCGGGCATCTTTCCTGTGCGGGCAGCGGCTTTTCTACTTCAGAGGGCCGGCGCCAGGCCGGTGCGCATTCACCGTCAAACATCTCCGGGATCGAGTCATGACATCCATTTTCGACCACATGCTTGCGCCGGAGCCAGACGGGGTGATGCCATCCATCTGGATGCAAGCCTGTACCGAGGCCTGGGTCAAGTTGGCGCTCAACCGTACCCGGCTGGAAGGCGTAAACCAGGCGCTGATGTCCTGGCAGACCATGGGGCACATAAATCCGTTCATGCGCGCCGGGCGGACCCTGGATTCATCTTTCTTGAGGCAATAACCATATCAGTGCCAGACGCGCGGCTGGCATGGCAAAAGCCAAAGGCCCCGGACTCCATTTGCCATGGGCCGGGGATTTTGGCTCAACGGAAGCTGGTAATTATTTCGCCAGCTTTTTTGCCTTGACGTGATGTTTGTGCTGTGGTTTTCCGTGATGCTTTTTGGCGTGGGTTGCCATGGGCGTCACTTGTGGCGCTACCACCGGATGTGACCTCGCGTAGGCAGCATCGCGTTCGGCGACACGGCGGGCGCCCAGTGTGGAGGCGTCCTGGGCAAAGCTGCTCACGGCAAAGGCTGAGAGCAGCAGGGCGAATGCATATGATTTTTTCATGACAGGTCCTTTGGATGATTGCCCTGCCAATGCAGGGTATTCATTCAACGCCTGCCGTACCGCCCGGATGACCGCGTACACGAACTTCAACAGAACATTACACGGCAGATACACAGGCTCTGGAGCGCAACCAGGCCGGCAGTCGCCTCTTGACTATTTCAGATACGACCTGAGCGCGCCGACGACAGCCTCAACATCCGCATCACGCTGAGCCTTGCCCGCCCTGGTATCGCCAAGGTGCTCGCGGATGTGGCCTTCCAGCACCTCTGCCATCAGGCCATTCACGGCGCCGCGTATGGCTGCGATCTGCTGCAGGACGGCCAGGCATTCCCCGCCCTCATTCAACGCCCGCTCCAGCGCCTCTGCCTGCCCCTTGATGCGGCGGACTCGCGTCAGAAGCGGCTTTTTGTACGTGATCGTGTGTGCCATATGGATATTCGCCATCCGTTAAATATACTGGGGTACAGTATATGCAAACAGATCTCTTTTAATACATGTCATCCACACATCACGCCAGGGGCTGGTCGCACTCACACGTTTTTGATGGTGGCAACCCGCTCGCCGAGCGCAACACCCTGATCGCCGCATTGCTGACGGCCGTGATGATGGTGGTTGAGATTGCAGGCGGCTGGGCCTACAACTCGATGGCGCTGCTGGCCGACGGCTGGCACATGAGCTCACATGTCGTGGCGCTGGGTCTGTCGGTGGTTGTGTACGCTGCTGCGCGTCGCCTTGCCGGTGACGGCCGGTTTGCCTTCGGCACCTGGAAGATCGAAGTGCTGGGCGGCTACAGCAGTGCCATCCTCCTGATTCTGGTTGCCTGCCTGATGCTCTATCAGTCGGTGGAGCGGCTGATTTCCCCGACGCCCATTCATTACGACCAGGCCATTGCCATCAGCGTGATGGGCCTGCTCGTCAATCTGGCCTGCGCATGGCTGCTCAAGGGGCACCACCATCATGACGACCATCATCACGGGCACGGGCACGCCCCGCATGGCCATGGCACCGAAGACCTGAACCTGCGATCGGCCTACCTCCATGTGATGGCAGATGCTGCAACGTCGGTGCTGGCCATCATCGCCCTGTTCGGTGGCAAGCTGTGGGATGCGCGCTGGCTTGACCCCGTGATGGGCATGGTGGGTGCAGCTCTGGTGGTCGTCTGGGCCTATGGGTTGTTGCGTGATTCAGGCCGCGTGCTGCTGGATGCCGAAATGGACGCACCGGTGGTGGAAGAGATCCGCGAAGTCCTGAGGGACAGTCCGGTGCAGGTCGAGCTTTGCGACCTGCACGTATGGCGGGTTGGAAAAGGCAAGTACGCGTGTATCGTGTCACTGGTCACAGAGGAGCTTGTGACGCCGGATTATTTCAAGCAGCAACTGCGCATTCATGAAGAGCTCGTCCATATTTCGGTAGAGGTCAACCGCCGCGGAGCCGTATAGCAGCAGCCTTTTTTGCAGACAAGTTCCCGGAATGAGAAAATGCGGCCATGAACATTGCAACCGTCCTCAAATCCGAAATTTCCCGTGTTGCCCGCAAAGAGGTGAGAGCTGAAGTCTCGGCCCTCAAAAAGGCATCGTCCAAATACCGGTCCGACATTGCTGAACTGAAACGTTGCATCGTGCAGCTGGATCGGCTGGTCGGGCAGTTGAGCAGGGGCAGCCGGAAAAAGGTGGCGGAAGTGCCTGACGGCGCAATGACGACGGCCACCCGTTACAGCGCGAAGAACCTGGCTGCTCTGCGCAAGAAGCTGGACCTGTCAGCCGCTGACTTTGGGTTGCTGCTGGGTGTGTCGGGCGCATCCATCTATTTGTGGGAGCAGGACAAGACCCGGCCGCGCCCACGCAACATGCCGGCTATCGTGGCGTTGCGAAAAATGTCCCGCAAAGAGGCGCTGCAGCATCTGGCGACGCTGAAGTAGGCGACGGTGCCCGCGGGGCCACGGCGCCCCGGGGAATGTGGGCGCCGGCCCTGGGCCCTTCTGGCTTCTAGCGCGCCAGCCTCGGCAAGAGTTTTTGCGCGCCTCCCCGCTGGATGGAGGCGATGGTTGCCGCCGGCAAACCCAGCTTGAGCAGGTCGTCTGCCTGCGTGTCCATCGGTACATAGGGGTAGTCGGAGCCAAACACGACCTGTGACTCTGGCACGAGCTTGAGCAGCGCGGCCATGGGTGCGGGGTGCGTGGCATTGGCGGTGTCGTAATACAGGCGCCTGAACTCGGCTTCAAAACCGTCGGGTGCAATGGTTTTGGCATCGGGCCGGAACTTGAAGAAGAACTCCATCCGGCCGGCCAGCATGGGCACCGTGCCACCTGCGTGGCTGAACAGCCATTTGATATCACGGTTGCGTGCCAGCGCGCCCGACAGCATCAGGCTGACAACGGCGCGTGTGGTGTCGTGCGGCACTTCAATGACTGCGGGAAATGTGCCGATGGGGATGCGGCCGCAGCACGCGGCTGCAAGCGGGTGAAAGTACACCACGGCCTTTCTGCGATTGAGTTCGGCCCACACCGGATTGAACTTCGGGTCGCCCGGCCAGACATCGCCGTAATTGGTTTGCAGGCCCACACCGTCGGCCTTGAGCACGTCAAAGACATAGGCGATCTCCCGGAGCGTGGCCTCCACATCGATCATGGGCAGGGTGGCAAACAGGCCAAAGCGACCGGGGTAGTCCTTCACCATTTTTGCGCCGTAGTCGTTGCAGGCGCGCGCCATCTTCACGGCAGCAGCGGCGCCTGCATCGAACCACACGCCCGGCGTGGAGGCCAGCGACAGGATGGCGGTGCGTACACCCGCCTTGTCCATATCGGCCAGTGCCTTTTGCACGGACCAGCCGACCTGCTGCGGAAATGAAGGGATCTTGCGTTCGGCTTCCCAGGCGAGCCACGCGCTCTGGTATTCCGGTGGGTAGAAGTGGTGATGTGTGTCGATCAGTTCAGGCGCGGCCCCCACAGAAGCCGTTGTGCAACCCGGCAGCGCGGCCGATACGCCCAATGCGCCCAGGGCACCTAGTGCACCTACAAAGCCCCGGCGCGTCGGCCCGGCCGGGCAGGCGCACGACAGCCGTGCGGGGCCCAGGTCTTCCATGCCGGTGCTGGCGGCTGGAACACATTGATGATTTTTCATGATGGCCATGTTGTACTTTCTGTGTGTGGCGCCAGGTGCGGCTGCAGCCCATTCTAGGAAGCGTGGGGACAATCAGGCTCGGTACAAACCACGAGCAGGCAGCGCAATGCAGTCTTACACTGCAGGCTGTTTCCCGCTTTTATTCCCCTCTATCGCCGCTCTATTTCCTCATTCGCCCCACAAAAAGGAGACACATGAAACTCACCCTGGCCTATTGCCCGGTGGCCTGCTCACTGGTTCCCTACATCCTGCTGACCGAGGCAGGCGCCGCATTTGATGTGCTGCCCGTGAACCTGGAGAAGGGCGAAAACACCAGCGCCGAATACCTGCGGCTCAATCCCAAGGGCAAGGTGCCTGCGCTGCTGATTGATGGCGAGCCCCTGACCGAGAATGTCGCCATACAGGTCTGGATTGCGCGTGAGTTTCCTGAGGCGAAGCTGATGCCTTCTGACCCCATGGCTTATGTGCATGCGCTGTCTGTCATGGCTTGGTGCGCAGCGGCCATTCACCCCAAGCTCACGCAGCAGGCGCGTCCCGCCCGGTATTGCGACCTGCCGGATACGGCTGACAACGTGCGTGCGCTGGGCTCGCACGCCCTGTTCGAGCTGTTTGAAATTGCGGACAACATGCTGGCTGGTCGCGAATGGTTTTTTGACGATTTCGGCTGCGCCGATGCCTACTTCTACTGGTGCTTCCGCCGCGGTTCCATGTTCAAGGCCGACACCTCCATTTTCAAGAATTGCGTCGCGCACCTGCAGCGCATGGAACAGCGCGCCAGCGTGCAGCAGCTGCTGGCCTATGAGAAGAAAGTAGCAGCGGCGTTTGCGGCAGCTGCCTGAGGTGGCCTGTCCGGGGCTTCCGGCAAGGCCGGCGGGTGCCGCGCAACGGGTTTCGGTGCTTGCGAAAACCGCTTTGTTTGGTCCATACTCGGCAAGCAGCGCACACCAAGCGCCTGCGGAGAATGTCAATGCATGACAAGGCCAGGGTGGCGGCGCTCCAGAGAGCCATCGACCAGGAGCGGATTGAGGACATCAGGCGAGCCGAGCGCTTTCGCGAACTGGCTGCCAAGGTGCGTGCATTTCGCGATGGTGATGGCCAGGCGCCGACCGAGGCTGAACTCAACGAATGGGCAGAGCACACGGCAAAGGCTGCAGCAGTGGCCGAACGCCTGGATGAGTTGCCCAGACCGCCTGGGAACCCTTCACCAACACATTCACGCCTGAATTCATCGGCACGTTCATCGCCACCCTCATCACCACCTTCAGTCCCGCCTGAATTCGCCGACACAGCCACTCTGGCCTCTGTGGATGTCCCCGATTCCCAGCGCTCTCCCGAGGTCGAGTGGACGGAGACATTGGCCTACGCGCTTCTTGAACTGGGAACAGACGCCGGCAAGGGGGCGGGCGACATTGAACCCTTGATCCGCCTGGCCGTCGGACTTTGGCCAAGGTTTGGTACGCGTGACCCGATTGAAATCGCGCAGGAAGAATTCAACAAGGGCGGCAAGGCCTGAGCCGGCCTGAAAACCCCTGCCTCAGCTTCTGGATGCAGACAGGCCGGCGATCTCTTCGTCGCTGTAACCCAGCTCTTTCAGGATCTCGACACTGTGTTCGCCATGCAGCGGCGGCGGTCGGCGCATCTGTGTGCGTTCGCCGTCAAAGCGCAGCGGTTGCGCGACGCCCTGCATCTTGCCCAGCGCGGGGTGGGTGTATTCAAACTTCATGCCGCTGGCGGTGGTGTGCGGGTGCGCCGACAGCTCGCCCAGGGTGTGGAGCGGTGAATTGGGAATGCCCGCCTTGTCGAGGTCGGCCAGCCATTGGTCGCGGCCTTTTGCCTGCAAGGCCTTTGAGACCCTGGCGACTGTTTTGGCGCGGTTGCGCACGCGGTCCGCGTTGCTGCGGTAGTCGGGGTGGTCCACCACATCGTTCATGCCGGCCATGGCGCAAAAGCGCTTCCAGAGCGTGTCGTTGGCTACGCCCAGAATGAGCGGCTTGTCGGCGCTTTCAAACACCTGGTAGGGGCACAGTGATTCATGGCCCGAGCCGGGTTTTTCAGGCTCGGTGCCGCGCTCCCAGAAGCTTTGCAGAAAGTAGCCCAGCATGCCGGTGGCGGTGTCAAAGAGCGATGCCTCAACCGTGCCGCCCGTGCCCGTGCGCTCGCGCCGGTACAGCGCGGCGAGTATGCCGATGAGCGCATGCAGGCCGGTGGCCTGGTCCACCGGCGAGAAGGGGCTGCGCACAGGCGGGCCGCCGGGTTCGCCGGTGATGGACAGCATGCCGGTGAAGGACTGCAGGATGACGTCGTAACCCTTGCCTTCGTTCATGGGGCCGACGCTGCCAAAGCCGGAGATGTCGCAGTAAATCAGCCGCGGGTTGCAGGCGCGCAGGGCGGCTGCATCGACACCGAGTTTTTCCGCCACGCCGGGGCCGAAGCTGGCAATCGCGATGTCCGCCCATTTGGCCAGGCGGTAGATGACGGCGCGGCCTTCTTCACTGCGCAGGTCCAGGCAGAGGCTGCGCTTGTTGCGGTTGACGCTCAGGAAAATCGCGCCGGCCTTGTCGCTGCCGTTCTCGCGAAAGGGCGGCCAGTGGCGCGTCTCATCGCCCTGGTCGGGCGTTTCAATCTTGATGACGTCGGCACCCATGTCGCCGAGGTATTGGGCACAGAGCGGGCCGGCCAGTACCTTGGACAGGTCGAGCACACGAAGGCCGTTCAGGGGCAAGGGATTCATGGAGGGCTTTCTTTTGTTCTGGTGCTGTGCGTGACCGGCGGGTAAACCCCGGCCTGCACCGCAGTGTTTACCGCATTGACGGCCATTTGTCTGTGGTGGTAGTATAAAGTACAGTAGCATACTAATGACGATTCCACGCGGATACGACAGACGCCGCCAACCAGATCAGGAGACACAACAATGAAATTCATGAACACACGCCGTGCGGTGTTGACGGCTGCGCTCGCGGCTGCCGCGCTGGCATCGGGCCCTTCGTTTGCCCAGGCCTGGCCGGCCAGGCCGGTGCGCATCGTCACCGCGTTTGCGGCCGGCAGCGCCAGTGACATCGTCGCGCGCCTGTATGCGCAGGAGCTGCAAAACGAATACGGCCAGCCCTTTGTGGTCGAGAACAAACCCGGCGCGTCAGGCTTCATTGCCGCCGAGCTGGTGGCCAAGTCGCCAGCCGACGGCTACACGCTCCTGCTGACGACCAACACCATCAACTCGGGCAATCCGCACCTGTTCAAAAAGCTGCCCTATGACCCGATCAAGGACTTCACCCCCGTCGCGCGCATCTGCAATTTCCTGTTCATCCTGACTGTGGCGGCGGATTCGCCGGTCAAGTCGGTGGGTGACCTGATGAGCTACGCCAAGGCCAACCCGAACAAGGTCAGCTTTGCCTACGGCAACAGCACCGGCCAGATTGCCGGCGCGGCCTTTAACAACCTGGCGCACCTGGGCGGCATTGCCGTGCCGTACAAAAGCACACCGCAGGCGATGACGGCCCTGGTGGGCGGTGAAGTGACTTACCTGTTTGTCGACCTGGCCTCCAGCCAGGCGCTGCTCAAGGGTGGCCGCCTGCGTGCGCTGGCTGTGACGACCGAGGCGAAAAGCAAACTCGCGCCCGAGCTGCCTACCATTGCCGCCACCGCCAACCTGCCAGGTTTTGACCTGGCCGCCTGGGTCGGCATTCTGGGCCCCGCCGGCTTGCCGGCAGACATCACCAACAGGCTGAGCGTGTCGATCAACAAGATCACGGCCAAAAAGGAAGTGACGGACAAGCTGATTTCCATGGGTGCTGACGTGTCGCCCGGCACCTCGGCTGAACTGGGCGTTTACATGGGTCAGCAGCTCGCGTCCTGGCGCGACAAGATCAAGGCGGCGGGCATACAGCCTGAATAAAGGCGGTTGGGTCTGGTGAGTCTGGTGATGCAGGTGCCACTGAGTGCCTGCCAGCCGCGCTACCGGGCCATGATCACTATCAAATTAGTAGCTACTCACGCCCGTATTCATTGGGCTGTTCGTCGATTTGATGCCTGAAAAAGCACTTTTGTGGGCCATTTTTACGCCTGAACCTGATGCCGGCGCGTGAAAACCCTGAAATGTTAAGTTGCGAGTTAACATTTGAAGATTTTTTGACGTACACGTTAAATTTTTGCTGTGTACGTTAAATTTCTGAATTTAAGCCCTCCCAAAGTCTCATTTCAGATCATCCGACGCCTCAAGAAGGCACCGCCAGCCCGATTTTTTAGGGTCTAATTGACCATTAGAACAATGAATACGGGAGTGAGCAGCTATTGAAAAAATAGCAAATTCATGCAGAAAGCAGTTTCCCAGCCTCAGGGTTGGGGCAGAAACTGCTCCCGCACCTCGCGCCGCTGCACCTTGCCCACCACGCTGCGCGGCAGGTCGTCCAGGATGTGGATGGCTTTTGGCGTCTTGACCGGGCCCAGCGCCTGACGCACGAACTCGATCAGGGCCTGCGGGTCGGCTTTTGCGCCCGGCCGCAAGGTGATGGCGGCTTCGACGCGCTCGCCCCACTTGTCGTCGGGCAGGCCGAACACCACGGCCTCCTGCACCGCCGCATTGCGGCACAGCACGTCTTCCACATCCAGCGGGTAGACATTGAAGCCGCCGGTGATGACCACATCGCGCAACCGGCCCTTGATGTAGAGGTAACCGCGCGCATCAAACTGGCCGATGTCGCCGGTGTGCACCCAGCCGTTGACGATGGTTTTGGCCGTGACCTCGGGCATCTCAAGATATTCGATCATGCGGATGTCGCCGCGTATCACGATCTCGCCTGCTTCACCCACCGGCAGGAGGGTGCCGTCGGGTGCCATGATTTCTACATGCGTCAGCAGCGTTGGTTTGCCAACCGAAGCCAGCGTCTCGTCGTCGATGATGTCGTGCGCGCGCAAAACTGTCGCCACTGACGATGCTTCAGCCTGGCCGTAGGCCGACTCGACCACATTGCCGAACAGCTTGCGCGCCTGTTTGAATTTCTCGGGCGTGGCCGCCGCGCCGCTCCAGATCAGGTGGCGCAGCGCGCTGAAATCCTGTGTCTCAATGCCGGGCACGTCCATCAGCATGTAGAGCAGGGTGGGCGGCATCCAGGTCATGGTGGCCTTGTAGTGCTCAAGCGCATCGGCAATCGACTGCGGCCGCGGTTTGTCGATGATCACGCAGCGCCCGCCGCGTGACAGCACCGGCAGTATGAAGGCGCCAGCGCCATGTGTCATCGGGGCCGTGAGCAGGTAGACCTCGTCGTTCTTCAGGTCAAAGGCGGTCGCCACCGTGGTGGCCACGGTGTTGACCGTGCGAAACGACTGCACCACCGCCTTGGGTTTGCCCGACGAGCCGCCGGTGAACTTGATGGCGTTGGGCTCGGCAGGGTCTGTGCAGGCAAAGACCGGCAGCTTGCCTTCATGCTGGCGCACCAGGCTTTCAATGCTGGGCGTATCGCCCTGGGATCGGCTGAAAACAACCGGAACGCCCTGCGCCTTGAAGCCTTCGGCCAGCGCAGGATCAAGAATGAAGAGGTCGGGTTTCGCCAGCGCCACCTGGCGCTCGACCTCGGAAGCCGCATCGCGCGGGTTCAGCGGAATCAGCCAGAAGCCGCCCGCGTGGATGGCCATGATGCCAATCGCCATCTCCAGCGAGTTGGGGGACAGCACTGCCACGCGGGGGCGCGGCAAGCCGGTGATCTGCTGGATGGCTGCCGCCAGCGCGTTGGCCTGGGCCAGCAGCTGCGTAAACGTCAGCGTGCGCTGGCCGTCCTGGATGGCGATGGATTCAGGCCAGGCGCGCGCAGCCTTGACCAGCAGGTCAATAGGAAACATGCGGGAACAGGAGGCTCGTTAGAAAGCGACCTTGGACGCGCCCTTGGTCTGCAGGATTTCACGCGCTTCATCGGGCGTGGCAATCTCCAGGCCCAGGCCTTCCAGAATCTCGCGCACCTTGAGCACCTGCTCCTTGTTGCTGGCGGCGAGCTTGCCCTTGGCGATCCAGAGGTTGTCTTCCAGGCCCACACGCACATTGCCGCCCATGGATGCGGCCATTGCCGCGATCTTCATCTGGCTGGCGCCGGCGCCCAGCACCGACCAGCGGTAGCTGTCGCCGAAGAGGCGGTCTGCCGTGCGCTTCATGTGCATCACATCGTCGGGGTGCGTGCCAATGCCGCCCAGAATGCCGAACACGGTCTGGATGAAGATGGGCGCCTTGACCAGGCCGCGCTCGACAAAGTGCGCCAGGTTGTAGAGGTGCGATGTGTCGTAGCACTCGAATTCGTAGCGCGTTTCGTTGGCCGAGAGTTCGGTCAGCACGGTCTCAAGGTCGCCATAGGTGTTGCGGAAGATCAGGTCCTTGCTGCCTTCGAGGTAGGGCTTTTCCCAGTCGAACTTGAACTCCTTGTAGCGGTTCAGCATGGGGAAAAGGCCGAAGTTCATGGTGCCCATGTTCATCGATGCGATTTCGGGTTTGAGCACCTTGGCCGGCTGCATGCGCTCCTGCACCGTCATGTAGGGCGCGCCGCCGGTCGTCAGGTTGATGATGGCCTTGCTGCGTGCCTTGATCTGCTTGAGGAAGGGCTCAAACGCTTCTGGCCGCTGGTCAGGCTTGCCGGTGACGGGGTCGCGTGCATGCAGGTGGATGATGGCCGCGCCGGCTTCGCAGGCGGCAATCGATGCCTCCGCAATTTCATCGGCCGTGATGGGCAGGTGCGGCGACATCGACGGCGTGTGGATGGCGCCCGTGACGGCGCAGCTGATGATGACTTTTTTCTGCTGGAACATGTTTGTCTCCTGGTGGGTTGTCTTGTCTGACGTGTGTGGGGTGGAGGTTCTTACGATGACGAAACAGTTGCCTGTCCGTTGTTCAGAACCACGATGTCGCGCTCTGCAACACGTGACCTGAAGCTTACGACATGCCCGTCGCGCCAGACCTCGGTCACCAGTGTTTCGCCTGGGTAAACAGGCGAGCTGAATCGCAGCCGGAGAGACTGCAGGCGTTCAGGCTGGTCATCACAAGCGGCCTGCAGGATTGCACGCGTTGCCACGCCCAGGCTGCACAGGCCGTGCAGTATGGGACGCTCAAAGCCGGCCTTGCGCGCGACGGCCGGATCGGCGTGCAGCGGGTTGTAGTCGCCGCTCAATCGATAGATGAGTGCTGCACGCGGCAGGATGGCGATGCTGACGCGGGTGTCGGCGGGGCGGTCGGGAATGGCGTGCGGCACAGGGGCCTCGCTGAGCGTGCCCCCGCAGCCGCCATCGCCGCGCAAAAAGTAGGTGGAATCCACCGTGCTGACGATGTCGTCGATGCCCTTCTCGCGCAGCTCCTTGCGCATGAACACCAGCGCACCCTTGCCGGCGCCCTTGTCCAGCACACCGGTCACCTTGAAGCGACCCGTATAGGTAGCGCCGGGCTTCAGGGGCTTGAGAATTTCAAACGCCTGCTCGCCGTGCAGCAGCTTGACCCAGTCGACTTCGAGCACCGGGTCCATGATCCAGCCGCCGGGGTGGCACATCACGTTGACCTGTGAGGGAAACATCTTCAGGTTCTGCTCATACACAAACTGCAGGTCGCGTGCATCTTCAGGCCGGTCGCCGACACCAATGCCCAGTGCGTAAAGCATGGCATCGCGCGGTGTGGCGGTGTACTCAATGTCGGCAAACTTCAGGTTCAGCAGCTTTTCGAGGTTCATGGTGACGGGGTTGATCAATCAATAGAAGGGGTCACAAACGGATCAGCCGCTTGCCGAGGTTTTCACCGCGGTAGAGGCTGGCGATTGCATCCGGTGCTGCTGTAATGCCATCGACAATTTCTTCGCGGTACTTCAGCTTGCCTTCGCGTACCCAGGCTGCGAGTTTGGCCACCGCTTCTTCATAGCGGTGTTCGTAGTCCCAGACCAGGAAGCCCTGCATGCGTGCCGATTTGTTGAGCAAATGCCGCTCCACGCGCGGACCGCTCGGCCATGGGTCCCAGCTGGCAACCGATGCGGTGCCGCAGATGATGATGCGGGCGTTCTTGTTGATGCGGGCCACCACGGCATCAGAGATGGCGCCCGATGTATTGTCGTAATAGACATCCACACCGCCGGGGCAGGCTGCAGCCAGCGCCTGCTGGAAGTCCGCACCCTTGTAGTCCACCGCAGCGTCGTAGCCAAAGTCTTCAAGGCACATCTTCAGCTTGGCAGCGCCGCCTGTGATACCGACCGTGCGGCAACCGGCAAGTTTTGCAATCTGCCCTGCGGCCGAGCCGACCGAGCCCGCAGCGGTGGAGACAACCACCGTGTCGCCGGGCCTTGGCTCGCCGATTTCCGTCAATGCAAAGTAGGCGGTGACACCGTTGATGCCCAGCACACCCAGCGAAAGCGACAGCGGCAGGTCATGCTCGAGTACCTTGCGGCGTATGCCGCTGCCATCGCAGATGGCATATTGCTGCCAGCCCAGCATGCCCATGACCTTGTCGCCTTCGGCATACCCGGCATGGCGCGAGGCCACCACGGTACCGGCTGCAAAGCTGCGCATCACGCCGCCTATGGCAACAGGATCGGAGTAATTGGCGGCGGCATTGACCCAGCCACGCATGGCTGGCTCGACCGACAGGAACTCGTTCTTCACGATGAAGTGGCCGGGCTCCAGCGCGGGCATGTCTGCCTCGGCAATTTCAAAATGTTCAGCCTGCGGAATGCCGGTGGGCCGGGACTTCAGCAGGACGCGGGTATTGGTTTTGGGTAGGTTGGTCATGCCGCTAGGGTACCCAATATCAGCCGTGCAGGCCGAGAATGGAAATCGCCGCCACGCCCAGGTAAGGCACGCCGCCGAGGTTGTGCGTCAGGCCGATGCTGGGGCTGCTCAATTGCCGCTTGCCGGCGCGGCCCAGCAGCTGGGTGTAAACCTCATAGGCCATGCGCAGGCCCGAGGCGCCTATCGGGTGGCCAAAACACTTGAGGCCGCCGTCAACCTGGCAGGGCACACCGCCGCCTTCGCGGTCAAAAAAGCCGTCCATCACATCGTGTGTGGCGCGACCTTCGCTGGAGACAAACAGGTCCTCCATCGTGACCAGCTCGGTGATGGAGAAGCAGTCGTGCACTTCCATCAGGCTGAGCTGCTCGCGCGGGTTGGTGATGCCGGCCTCTTCGTAAGCCTTCTTTGCGGCAATGCGGGTGGTGCGCACATGGCTGCCGTCCCAGCTGTTGGTGCCTGATTCGACGCCCGAGCTGGTGGCCAGCTGCAGCGCCTTGATGGTGACCATGTCTTTCTTGCCAAGCGCGCGCGCGATCTCTGGTGTGGTGACGATGGCTGCGGCGGAACCGTCGCTGACGCCGCAGCAGTCGAACAGGCCGAGTGGTTCGGCAATCATGGGCGCATTGAGGATCTGCTCCATGGTGATGGCTTTCTGCAGATGCGCCTTGGGGCTGATGGTGCCGTTCTGGTGGCTCTTCCATGACACGTGGGCGATGGCGCGTTTCAGGTCCTCTTTGGAAATGCCATGCTTGGCGCGATAACCTGCAGCCAGCTGTGCAAAGCCTGCAGGCGCAGAGCCCAGCGGCATCCACATGTCGTTGAGCGTGCCCTTGAACGGTGTGGGCAGGCCGCCGTAGCCGGTGTCCTTGAGTTTTTCAGCACCGATGGCCAGCGCGATGTCTACCGCGCCAGAGGCAACGGCATAGGTCGCGCCGCGCAGGGCCTCTGTTGCGGTGGCGCACATGTTCTCGACCCGGCTGACAGGAATGCCTTCCAGCCGCAGGGCCATGGCTGCGGGGATGGACGAGTTGCCGACGTTGATGGCGTCCATGCCCGAGCCGTACCAGGCCGCGTTGATCTGTTTGCGCTCGATACCAGCGTCGGCCAGCGCTTCTTCAAAAGCTTCCGACAGCAGCTCGGGTGTGCCGATGTCCCAGCGCTCGCCGAAACGCGAGCAGCCCATGCCAATGATGGCGACCTTGTCTCTGATACCTGTTGCCATGGTGTTTCCTCAAGCCTCTAGCGGTGTTGTTTTCCAGAAATAGCGGCGGTAGCCACGCGTCCTGTCGATTTCCTTGATGCGGAAGACGACGCGCAGCGGCGTGCCGACTTCCAGCTGCTGTGTGTTGATGTCGACCGTTTCCATCAGCAGGCGCGCACCGTTTTCAAACTGGACGAAGCCCACGTAGAGGGGCGGGGCGGGGTGGTACGACAGCCAGTCGGCGGTATAGGTCAACACCTTGCAGGGCACATCACGCAGCGGCACCTGTTCAAAAGCGGCAGCGATTTTCTGGCAGGCCGGGTTCACGCAGTACGCCAGCTGCGGAAACTGGATGGTGCCGCAGTGCGGGCATTTGCCGGCCACAAAAGCGGCGATCTGGTCGCGTGAGCGGTACTGTTCGGTCAGCGCGGTCTTGGTATTTTTCTCGGCACGCATGCCCCATTCAAGCTCCACGCCATCTTCGTTGGCCAGCAGGCGCATGTAGCTGTCCAGCGATTGCGCGTCTGCCAGTGCGCCACTGACGCCACGCGCAGGTTTGAAGCCGGCAATCGCCTCCCCCATGCGCAACACCAGCGCGTCACAGCCCTGGCCAAAGCCAATCAGCAAGATCAGCTCGCCGGTTTTGGCTTTTTCAAGCACGTGGGCCAGCATCAGCAGGCCATGCGCGCTGCCCGAGTAGCCGCAGTTTTCATCCAGTGCCTCGGCTTCGCAGCCTGCAGCAAGGCCCAGTTTTTTGGCCAGCGCCGTGGCGACACCCTTGAAAGGCGTCGGCATAATAAAGTGATTGATGGCTGCGGCTGTGATACCCGCATCAGCCAGCGCCAGGGCAGCAGCGCCGGGGACGATCTTGAGATAGCCCTCATCGCGAATCCAGCGCTCTTCCCAGAAGTAGTCGTACTTGTTGTCGCTGGACCGGAAGTGGTCTACAAAGCTGTCGGTCACGCTGGCCGAGCCCAGCAGTTCTGCCACGATGTTCTCGCTGCCCAGCGTGAAAGCTGCGGCTGCCGCGCCAAAGCCGATCTCTTGCGTGCTGGCCGGTTTGCCGCGTGGGCGGTCGCTGGCGACCACCAGGGCGGGGCGGCTGCTATCTGAGAGCGCAGCCAGCAGTGCGGACGTGCCTGCGCGCTGTGTCTGGCCGATGTCGAGTGCCTGCAGGCTTTTGGACAATTCAAGCGCACCGGCAATCACGGAGGCGTTGAGCATGTCGGCAAAGGGCATGGTGGTAGATGCAAAAACCAGCTTGCCGATATCGTTGGCGGGCTTGCCATGCAGCGCATCCCGGGCCGCCTCAACACCCATGGTCAGCGCGTCTTCGTCCCAGTTGCAGAAGGCCCTTTGGCCTTTGGCGGCTGAACGCAGCGAGGGCGCCATCCATTTGTGGGCTGCAGCGATGGCGCTGCGCTCCATCCGCAGGCGGGGGATGTAGGCCCCAAAACCGGTGATGCCATAGGCACGGTTGGCACGGGTTGAAGACACTGGACTGCCTTTCCGGGTCCCCTGCAGGGCCCTATTTAATATGCATCAATACGATGTCGATGTTGTCGCCTTACCCGTTGCAGTGTCTGCTGCAACGCTGCCAACTGATGGCGGCTTGCGGGGTCTTTTGAAAATTGTACTATGCAATACAATATGCAATCATATCAAATAGGGGTTGAGACATGGCGGGACTTTATTTTGAGCAGTTTGAAGTGGGCCAGATCTTCAAACATGACATACGCCGCACGGTCACCGAGACCGACAATGTGCTCTTCAGCACCATGACGCACAACCCCGCCGCCATTCACCTCGATGCCGAGCACGCCAGGGAAACCGAGTTCGGCAAACCGCTGATGAACAGCGTTTTCACGCTGGGCCTGATGGTCGGTATCTCGGTTGGCGACACAACGCTGGGCACCACCGTCGGCAACCTGGGTTGGGACGAGGTGCGCTTTCCCAAGCCTGTGTTCGCGGGTGACACCCTGCATGTCGAGACCCAGGTGCTTGAAAAGCGCGACAGCAAGTCGCGCCCCCAGAACGGCATCGTGGTGTTCGAGCACAAGGCATGGAACCAGCGCAATGAAGTGGTGGCGACCTGCAAACGCGTGGCCTTGATGCACCGTGTGCCCGCAGAAAAGAAGTAGTCAGTCATGAACACACGTGCACTTTTTACGCAAGAGCATGAGCAGTTCCGCGAAACCGCGCGACGCTTTATAGAGGCGGAGATTGCCCCGCACCATGTCAAGTGGGAAGAGGAAGGCTGTGTGCCGCGCGAATTGTGGGCAAAGGCTGGTGCGGCGGGCCTGCTGGGCTGTTCAATCCCGGAAGAATACGGCGGTGCAGGCGCTGACGAGCTGTTCAACTTTGCCTTGATAGAAGAGCTGGCGCGCTCGGGGTTCACCGGGCCGGGCTTTCCCGTGCACAACGAGATGGTCATGCCCTACATCCTGGCCTTCGGCACGGAGGCGCAGAAGCAGCGCTGGCTGCCGCCCATGGTGCGCGGCGAGATCATCGGTGCACTCGGCATTACCGAGCCGCAGGCCGGCAGCGATGTGCGCGGCATCAAGACCCGTGCAGTGCGTGATGGCGACGACTTCGTCATCAACGGGCAGAAGGTGTTTATCTCCAACGGCCAGATCTGTGATGTGATTGTGCTGGCCACCAAGACCGACCCCGATGCCAAAGGCGGCGGTGTGTCGCTTTTTATTGTGGAAGCCACGCGCGCCGGTTTTGTGCGCGGCAAGCGGCTCGAAAAACTGGGCATGAAGGCGCAGGATACCTCGGAGCTTTTTTTTGAAAACGTGCGTGTGCCGGCCAGCAACCTGCTGGGCGAAGAAAATGGCGGCTTCAAGCTGCTGATGAAAAACCTGGCGCAGGAGCGGCTCACGCAAGCGGTGCGTTCTGCGGCTGTTGTCGAGACGGTGCTGCAGTACACGATTGATTACGTGACGGAACGCAAGATGTTCGGCCAGACGCTGGCTGACTTCCAGAACACGCAGTTCAAGCTGGCCGAGATCAAGACCGAAGCCGTTGTGGGCCGTGTGTTTGTGGACCACTGCATCAGGCTTTTCATGGAACGCAAGCTGGACGGCACGGATGCGGCCATGGCCAAGATGTGGATGTCGACGCTGCACTGCAAGGCGGTGGATGAATGCCTGCAGCTGTTTGGCGGCTGGGGGTATATGTGGGAATATCCGGTGGCACGCGCCTATGCCGATGCGCGCATTGTGAAGATTGCCGGCGGCTCGATGGAGGTGATGAAACAGATCATCGGCCGCAGTTTGTTCAAACCCAAAAAAGACTGAGTAGCCCATGACAAACGCCAGCAGAGGCTTTGCACCCGACCCTTATGCACCGCTACGCTCCATGCTTTTCATACCCGCAGACAGCGAGCGCAAACTTGCCAAGGGCGATGCAACGGGGGCGGATGCGCTCATTCTTGACCTTGAGGATGCGGTGGCGCCTTCGCGTACCCATATCGCACGCGGCATGGCGCTGGATTACCTGCGTAGCCGAAGCGCTGGCGCAGGCCGGGGCAAACAGCAGCTGTGGGTGCGCATCAACCCGTTATCGACACCTGCTGCCCTGCTTGACCTGATGGTCGTCGCGGGTGCACCTGACGGCATCGTGCTGCCCAAGGTCGACTCATCTGCAGATATCGTTCAACTCTCGCATTACCTCGACGCGCTTGAAGTGCGTGAAGGTGTGGCGCAGGGTTCCATCCGCATCATGCCGGTGGCGACTGAAACAGCGAAGTCATTGTTCACATTGGGTTCTTACGAAGGCTGCAGCAGGCGCCTGGCAGGGCTGACCTGGGGTGCGGAAGACATCGCCGCTGCACTGGGCGCCAGCACCAATCGCCGGCCTGATGGTGAGTACGACTCTGTCTACCAGCTGGCACGTGCCCTGTGCCTCTCTGGCGCCGTGGCAGCGGGCGTGCAGCCGATTGACACCATCTGGGCGGACTTCAGCGATGAGGCGGGGTTGATCCGTGATTCAGCAGCGGCACGCCAGCGCGGCTTTACCGGCAAGATCGCCATTCACCCGGGCCAGGTCGCTGCCATCAACGCGGCCTTCTCGCCCTCGGTTCAGGAACTGGCCTGGTCGCAAAAAGTGGTGGATCTTTTTGAAGCCAACCCCGGCATGGGTACCGTGGGGCTGGAAGGCAAGATGCTGGACATGCCGCACCTCAAGCAGGCCAGGCGTGTGCTGGAACTGGCGCAGCGATTCCCCGCATGAGTGGGCTGGCCGTTCTTTATGAGGTGCGGGGCAGGGTCGCACTGATCACCATCAACCGGCCCGAGGCGATGAACGCCATCAACATGGACGTTGGCACCGGCCTGAGCGAAGCACTGCGAAGATTTTCAGCGGACCCTGAACTGTGGGCTGCCGTCATCACGGGGGCTGGTGACAAGGCCTTTTCTGCAGGCGCCGACCTCAAGGCTGTCGCGGCAGGTGAGATGACACGTATCAGCGAAGCCGGAAAACCCGGTATCGCAGACCTGCTGCGGCGCTATGTTGACAAGCCCGTGATTGCAGCAGTGAACGGCTATGCGCTAGGTGGCGGCATGGAGGTTGCGCTGTCGTGCGATCTCATCGTTGCATCGGAAAGAGCATCTTTCGGCCTGCCCGAAGTCAAGCGCGGGCTGGTGGCGGCGGGGGGCGGCATGCTCAGGCTGCCGCGGCAGATGCCTTTAAAAGCCGCGATGTACCACGTGCTGACGGGTGAGTTCATGAGTGCGTCAGATGCACTGCACTGGGGTCTGGTCAATCAGGTCGTACCGCATGAACAGGTACTTGAGAAGGCGATGGAACTCGCTGAGCGCATCTGCGCCAATGCACCTGTGGCCGTACGTGAAAGCAAGGGTGTGATGTACCGCTCGCTTGATGCATCACTCTATTTGTCTGACGAAGCCTGGGCCATCAGCGATGCTGCTACAGCGCGTAACCGTAGCAGCGAGGATGCAGCGGAAGGACCCCGTGCCTTTGCAGAAAAACGCCCTCCCGCCTGGAAGGGCCGTTAGATGGCATCGTCAAACGTCGAGCCAGGTATCGCGGTCAATGCCCGCATTCTTGCGCGAGAAGCGGATGATCTCTTCAATCGACGCGCCCAGTTCAGCCGGATTCTTGCTGGCCTGCGTCAGCGGGCCGTGTTGCCAGCTTTCGGCCACGGCATAACCGTAACCCCAGGCCTCAAAGACCTTGCCGCTGACCTTGCTGGCCTCGGGGCTGCAGAGCCAGGTCACCAGCGCGGCAATCCATTCGGGGTCGCGGCGCTCGAGCTGCTCGGGTGTCCATTCGCGCAGGCCTTCGGTCATGCGGGTGGTGGCACGCGGCGCAATGGCATTGACGGTGACGCCGTAACGCTGCAGTTCACGCGCGGCGACGATGGAAAAACTTGCGATGCCCGCCTTGGCCGCCGCGTAGTTGGCCTGGCCGATATTGCAGAACAGGCCGGAGTGTGATGTGGTGTTGATGATGCGGGCATCCACCGGCTTGCCGGCCTTGCTTTGCTGGCGCCAGTAATTGCCGGCATGGTGCGCAGGTGCAAACGTGCCCTTGAGGTGGACCTTGATGACGGCGTCCCAGTCTTCCTCGCTCATGTTGATCATCATGCGGTCACGCAATATGCCTGCGTTGTTGACCAGAATATCCAGGCCGCCGAACGAGTCAACCGCCTTGTCTATCATGGCCTTGGCGCCTTTCCAGTCGGAGACATCCGAGGTGTCCACAACCGCTTCACCGCCCATGGCTTGGATGGTTTGCACCACCTCTTCCGCAGGTGTCTGGTCGTCGCCCCTGCCGTCTGCCGAACCACCCATGTCATTGACCACCACCTTTGCGCCGTGCGTAGCCAGCATCAGGGCATGCGCCCGGCCCAGGCCCCGGCCTGCACCAGTCACAACAGCAATACGTCCTTCACACAATTTCATGTTGGTTCCTTGGAATATCTGGAGATCTGATCAATAGGATTTGGGGAGCTGCAGGACTTTTTCTGCGATGAAGGACAGAATCAGCTGCGGTGAAATCGGCGCAATCCGCGGCAGCATCGATTCGCGCAGGTAGCGCTCCACGTGATACTCCTTGGCATAACCCATGCCACCATGGGTCAGCACAGCTGTCTCGCAGGCCCGGTAGCCGGCTTCGGCACAGAAGAATTTCGCCGCATTGGCCTCGGCGCCGCATGAGCGGCCCTGGTCATAGAGCCATGCGGCACGCTGGTAGAGCAGGGTGCCCGCCTCAAGGTCAACCCAGCGCTCGGCCAGCGGGTGTTGTATGCCCTGGTTCTTGCCGATGGGGCGGTCAAACACAATGCGTTCGCCAGCGTATTTGGCTGCCCGCTTCAGCGCGACCCGGCCCAGGCCTGTGGCTTCCGCTGCCAGCAGCACGCGTTCGGGGTTCAGGCCGTGCAGGATGTATTCAAAACCTCGGCCCTCCTCGCCAATGCGGTCTTCAACCGGTATTTCCAGTCCGTCGATAAACAGCTGGTTGGAATCGACACACTTGCGGCCCAGTTTTTCAATTTCACGCACCTCGATCTTGGTGCGGTCGAGATCGGTGTAAAAAAGGCTGAGGCCATGCGTTGAAGACTTCACTTCTTCAATCGGTGTGGTGCGCGCCAGCAGCAGTATCTTCTGCGCGACCTGTGCGGTCGATATCCATATCTTCTGGCCGTTGACCACATACTTGTCGCCCTTGCGAACCGCCATGGTCTTGAGCTTGAGGGTATTCAGGCCGGTGTTGGGCTCTGTCACGCCAAAACAGGCTTTGGCCTCACCGCTGATGATGGGCGGCAGCCAGCGCTTTTTTTGCTCATCGCTGCCGTGCATCACGACCGGGTGCAGGCCAAACACGTTCATGTGGATGGCCGATGCGCCCGACATGCCCGCGCCCGATGCGGAGACGGTTTCCATCATCGTGCAGGCTTCTGCAATACCCAGGCCCGCGCCGCCATATTCGACCGGCATGGCAATGCCCAGCCAGCCGGCTTTGGCAATGGCGCTGTAGAAATCCTCGGGGAAGCCGCCTTCGCGGTCCTTTTGCAGCCAGTAGTCGTCGCCGAAGTCGTTACAGATTTCCTGGATGGCGTTACGTATGGAAACCTGGTCTTCAGTGGCGTCAAAGTTCATGGGAATTCCCGTTGCAATGTGTGCTGTATTTTTTACAATTACATATTATATGCAAGCAGACTAATTATGCAAACAACGGGTTGGTCCTTTGCCAGAAGGGCACGCCGTGAATGGATATGAATTCCCGCTGGTGCGGGCGTAAAGCAGGCCTGGTATGGCCCGTGCCTATTCGGCCGGGGAGTCGCCCTTGATGGACAGCAGGTTTTTTTTCACCAGTGTCAGCATGTCGACCAGCGCATGGCGTGAGGCGGTGTCCAGGCCATCAAGGATGCGTTCGCTCATCTCATGGCTGCGCGTGCGCATCTCCGCGATGATCTGCGTGCCCTTGGATGTCAGGTAGATGCGTTTGACGCGCCTGTCGTTGTCATCCGCACGGCGCTCGATGAATTTTGAGGCTTCAAGACGGTCAATCAGTCCACCCAGGGCGGCCTTGCCGATGTCCAGCACATTGGCCAGGTCGCTCTGGATCATGCCGTCGTGGCGCGACAGGTGCGCCAGGATCCACCACTGCGAGCGGGTCATGGCCATGGGCTTCATGAACTCGTCAAATACGCTGCGCCGCAGGCGTGAAACATCGTGCATCAGGAAGCCAAGGCGGCTGTCCCAGTTCTCCGCCTCGACCGGTTTGGCGCGTGCCTTGACCGGTTTTGTACTCACATCCGTTGCTTTTGCTTTTTTGGCGGGTACGTCGCGTTTCAAGGTGTGGTCCTCATGTAGCCGCCGGCACGGCGTATGGATTAGGTCGGAATTTTTATTTTACGCTAGCGTCCTTTAAATCCACTTTTAACTTCAATGTGCCGCAAAACGCTCATGGGCGCGTGCTCTCAAACCGGGTCCCATGAAAACACATCCCTGGACTTGTCGAGTGCGTAGAAGGACGGCTTCATCATGGGAATGGCAACATCCAGGCAGCTTTGCACCGTCCAGCCTTCACCGGAGTGCGCTGTACGTATGGGCCTTGGCTGCGAAAAGAGGTAAATCTCGTTGTTGCGCACACCAAAAATCTGGCCTGTCACGTCTTTCGCAGCGTCGGTCAGCAATGCGCAGGTGAACGGGGCGATCTTTTCGGCCTCGAGGCGCTGGTTGACCTTCATGCGTGCCATGCCCTCAGGCGTGTCGGTCGGGATGGTGTTGACCATGCGGGTGAATGCAAACGGTGCGATGCAGTTGGAACGCACGTTAAAGCGCTCCATGTCCAGCGCGATCGCTTTTGAAAGACCGACCACGCCCATCTTGGCCGAGCAGTAATTGGCCTGCCCGAAGTTGCCGATCAGGCCGGATGTGGACGTCATGTGTACAAAGGCACCGGTCTCTTCGCTCTTGAAGTGGGGGGCTGCGGCGCGCGACATGTTGAAGCTGCCCTTGAGGTGGACCTGGATGACCGCATCAAAGTCGTCTTCCGGCATCTTGTGGAAGATGACATCACGCAGGTTGCCTGCGTTGTTGACAACGCCGTCGATACGGCCGTAGAGGTCAAGTGCCTGCGCGATGATGGACTGGGCGGATTTCCATTCGGCGACACTTTCGGTATTGGCTGCAGCGGTACCGCCGAAGGCACGGATCTCGTCAACGGTTTGTTGCGCCGGTCCACTGCTGGCGCCGCTGCCGTCAATGGCGACGCCCAGATCATTGACGATGACTTTGGCGCCCTGGCGGGCTGCTTCCATCGCGATACCCTTGCCGACGCCTGCGCCTGCGCCCGTGACAACAATGACTTTTCCTTCAAGCAAGGCTTGCATAACTGGCTCCATGAAATGAAATGGGATAAAACCCGGGCGAATGCCGTTGGGCGTGGGAAGAATAAAGAGCCGGGCTCATGAAAGACACCGTCAGGACTTCTAGAGGCGAGCCGCGATGGCGGCCCAGCTCCTGGAAAGCTCTTCGCGAAAGTCTGGTGCCGCGACGCTGATGATGGCCTGCGCACGCTCGTGCACGCTGGCGCCAGCCAGGTTCGCCACGCCGTACTCGGTGACAACGTGGTCGACGTCGATTCTGGAAATGGTGGTGACGGCGTTTGAATCGAGGCAGGGGACGATGCGTGAGCCCTTGCCGGCATGATGTGTGGCATTCAGTGCGACGATGCTCCGGCCACCAGCCGAAAGCCGTGCTGCACGGGCGAAATCAGGCGCGCCGCCGGCACCGCTGATGGCCTGGCCGTTCGCATGCTCGAGGTTGCACTGGCCAAACAGATCGACTTCAAGCCCGGAGTTGACCGACACAAAGTTATCAAGCTCAATCAGGACACGCGGGTTGTGTGTGATCTCGCAGCCGAGTACGCGAAGCTGATCGAACCCCGCGATGTCCCGGTAAAGATCAGCGGAGCCCACCAGCGCGCAGGTAGTGTGGGCAAAGTCGGGGTCCAGCGCGCCAGCCCGGGCAAGATCAAGCAGGCCATCTGACAGCATGCCGGAATGCAGGCGCAGCATGCGGCGGTCGCAAAGCAGGCGGGACAGTGCCATGGGCACCTTGCCCAGGCCGATCTGCAGGGCGCTCCCGTCCGGCACCAGCGGGGCGATGTGCCGTGCTATTGCTTCGGTCACGGCGTTGCTGTCGGTGTTGTAGGTCGGCAAGGGAGTGTCAACCTCGCACACGTAGTTCAGGCTCGCATAGGGAATGGTGACAGCACCCGGTATGCAGGGCGTCTGATGGTTGATGAGGCCGAGCACGCGCCGTGTCTTTCTCAGTATGGATGGCATGAACTCGACTGCGGGGCCGAGGGAGCAGTTGCCGTCCGCATCAGGCGGTGACAGTTGCACGACAGCCAGGTCGGTTTCAACCTTGTCGATGACATGGCGCACAAAACCTGCGTAGCTCAGGGGCAGGCAGCGGTACTGGCCGGAGCGATGTGCGGCCTGCAGTCCCGCGTGCATGAACAGGCCTGTGACCACGGCGCTTGCGTCCATGGACCGCAGTTCCAGGGTGTTGATGCCGGGTACATAACTTGTCAGCAGCCGGAGGTCTTTCTGGTGCTCGCCGCGCACCAGCAGGCTGGAGACAAAGTCAAGAGGTGCACCGCTTGCGCCCGGTACATAGACCAGCTCGCCAGGCCGTACCAGTCTGGACAGGGCCTGAACGCTGACCTGTTGGGGTGATGAGACCGAAGCCGGGGCCGCGCGTGCCACCCGCCCTGCCGCCAGGCCTGCATGGTGCTCAAGCACCTTCATGCTGAAGTCCTCGCGCGGCTGACTGTGGACATGCTGAACGGGCTGATGACATCGAAATACTTCTATTGTTTGCGGTCACATCGTGGATTATAGTATGTAGCCATACGATACTGTTCTTAATCAATTGGACGCTATCGGGCAAACCCTTGCCGGCCTTCACGAGACATCCTTTCAAATCAAGACCATGACACATGACCTCAGACACTGGGCGACACATTTCCCGGACAGGGTGGCCATCAGTATCGGAAACGAATCGCTGAGATACGGTGATCTTGAGGCTCATGCCAACCAGCTGGCGCGTGTGTTCGAAGCTGAAGGTCTTCAGCGTGGCGACCATGTCGTTGCCTTTTTGCCGAATGTTTCTTTCATGTTTGTGCTGGCCTGGGCGGCATATCGCAGCGGTTTGTACTTCACGCCGGCATCGAATTCGCTGTCCCTGAAAGATGCGGCTTACATTGTTGACAACAGCCAGGCGAAGCTGGTGCTGGCCGATGCGGCCGTGAAAACCCCTGTGTCCGAACTGCCGGCCCAGTGCCGGCAGCCGATTCGCTGGATCTCGCATGGAGAGGATATGCCCGGCTACACGCCGGTTGAGGCCCTGATGGCGGGTATGGGCACACAGCCGCGGGATGAAGAAATGCCCGGCTCGCTCATGCTGTATACCTCGGGCACCACGGGAGCGCCCAAAGGGGTATGGCGGCCATTGCCAGCCGCTGACTATCGTGGAGCGCCAACCTTTGCAGCCGATCTGATGGCGCTTTTCTCCATCGATGAAGGTGTGCGTTACCTGTCTACCGCGCCGCTTTATCATGCCGCACCGCTTCGTTTCGCGCTCACCGTGACGGCAACCGGGGGCAGTGTTTTCGGGATGCAAAAATTTGAGGCTGAAGATGCCTTGAGAATGCTGGCAGAACACCGCATCACCCATTCGCAGTGGGTACCGACCATGCTGCAGCGCCTGTTGCGTCTGCCTGAAGAGGTGCGCCGCAATTTCCGGGCACCTGATCATGTCATGGCGCTTCATTCCGCAGCGCCGTGCCCCGTGCCCGTCAAACACGCCATCATCGACTGGTGGGGACCCGTCCTGATGGAGTATTACTCCGGCACCGAGGGCGTTGGCCTCACCATGCTGGATTCACATGAATGGCTCAGGCGCCCCGGCTCTGTGGGAAGAACACGCAAGGGCGTGCCGCATGTGCTGGATGAAGACTGGTCGGAATTGCCTGCGGGCAAGGTAGGGCGCATTTTTTTCTCCGGCATCAGCCCCTTCCAGTACTTCGGTGAGCCTGGAAAGACAGCCAGCCGCACCAGTCCGCAGGGCTTCCAGACGCTTGGCGACATTGGTTATGTTGACAGTGAGGGTTATATGTTTCTCACCGACCGCATGGACGACATGATTATTTCGGGTGGGGTCAATGTTTATCCGCAGGAGATCGAGTCAGCCATCATGGAACTTGGCTGTATTGTGGATGTGGGTGTGGTGGGTGCACCCGATGATGAGTTTGGTGAGCGCCCGGTGGCCTTTGTGGTGGGCGACGGAAAGCTCCCTGCAAACGAGCTGGCGCTGCGCCTCAGTGCACACTGCGACAAACAGCTGGGTCGTATCAAGTCACCGTCGCGTTATGTGGTGCTGGACCAGATGCCTCGCTCACCGACGGGCAAACTCATCCGCCGGGAACTGCGGGACATGCTGCGCGAAAAAACGCCTGCCTGACAGCTGGCCGTGGCTGATTGCGGAGTACTGGTTTGCCCGCAATTGCCCGAATAGGTATTGTGAAATATCATATGCAAGCGTAGTTAATGTGGCGGACTGCCAGTTCGCTGCGCAGCGCAACAAGAATTCACAGGAGACAAACCATGCTCGCTCAACTCAAGACCTGCCTCAAAGCTGGCGCCCTTGCCGTATTGTTCGCGGCGTCCGGTGCGCATGCACAGGACGCTGCACGTTATCCATCCAAACCCATACGGTTCATCGTGCCCGCCAGCGCGGGTGGCCCCAGCGATGTGATTGCCCGCCTTGTCGCTGAAAGACTCGGTCAGGCCCTGGGCCAGACGGTGCTTGTCGACAACCGGCCGGGAGCCTCCCAGATGCTGGGTACGGCGGCAGTCGCCAAGGCTGACCCGGACGGCTACACCCTGCTGTTCACGACCAGCACGCCGATTGTGATGACACCTGCGACCCTCAAGAAGGTTCCCTACGACGTGCAGAAAGACCTGACGGCCATTTCGCACCTCGGCTCCACGCCGCTGGTGCTCTATGTCAACGGCGCGACGTCCATCACCAACCTGCGCCAGCTGTTTGATGCAGTGAAGGCCAAACCCGAGTCTGCCAACTACGGCTCTTATGGCAATGGTTCGAGTGCTCACGTTTTGGGCGAGTTCATGATTCGCCAGGCGAATGTCAAGATGGTGCATGTGCCCTACAAGGGCGTGGCGCCTGAATTGCAGGACCTCATGGGTGGGCAGTTGCTGACCGCCGTGGCCGACATCGGCAGCGCCTCGCCGCTGATCAAGTCCGGCAAGATCCGGCCGATTGCAGTCACGGGCTCCAAACGTTCAGCTGTGCTGCCAGATGTCGCTACATTTGCGGAGCAAGGCATATCGGGAATGGAACCATTTTCGCCATGGTGGGGCATGTTTGCGCCGCGCCAGACGCCCAAAGCGATCGTGGACCAGCTGTCAGCAGAGATTGCAAAAATTGTGAATACACCGGACTTCAATGCCCGGCTGGTGAGCTTTGGCATTGACACGACGGGCACCACATCTGCACAGGCCAATGACCTGGCGCGCACGGAGACCGTCAAATGGCAGCAGATCACCAAAGACATGTCGCATATCAGTTTTGAATAAACCAAGCATCGACTGGAGTTTTTTTTGAAGGCCTACCTTTGTGAAAAATGGATGCATTACAGCGAGCTGGAGCTTCGCGACGATGTAGCGCCTCCAGTCCTGTCTGCGGGGCAGGTTCGTATTGCAGTCCACTACGTCACTGCAGGTTTCGGGCAAACGCTTGTGATTGCGGGCAAATATCAGCGCAAACCGCCCCTGCCTTTTGTCCCCGGGACCGAAGTCTCGGGTGTGGTGCTGGAGGTGGCACCCGATGTGACGGCGTTTTCCCCGGGTGACCGTGTGGCTGCAGCGCTGGATTGGGGTGGCTACGCGGAGCAGGCTGTTGCAATGGCATCCACCACCTGGCATGTGCCAGATGCGGTCAGTCTTGCCACAGCCGCGAGCGTTCCGCTGACCTACGGTACCTCGTATGCCGCGCTGCACTGGCGTGGCCGGCTTCAGGCCGGGGACAGCTTGCTGGTGTACGGCGCAGCGGGTGGTGTTGGGCTACCCGCTGTCGAGCTGGGTCGTCTCGCGGGTGCGCGCGTGATCGCCGTCGCTGGCAGTGATGCGCGCGTGAAGATTGCGATGGACCGTGGTGCACATGCAGGCATTGTTCACGGCGGCGGGCAGCTCAGCCAGCAGGTGCGCGACCTCAATGGCGGTAAAAACGTCGATGTGGTGTTCGACCCGGTCGGGGGCAGCCTGTTTGATGAAGCCCTGCGCTGCCTCAAGCCGGAAGGCCGCATCCTGGTCGTGGGTTTTGCAAGCGGCGAGATACCCAAAATCCCGGCGAATATCCTGCTGGTCAAAAACGCCGAAATCATCGGCTTCAACTTTGGCCTGTACATCGGGTGGGGGCTGACGGACGAACGTGAGTTCTACAGGCAACGCCTGAAGGACATGATGGACACCCTGTTTGCGCATGTGGCTGCAGGCGAACTGAAGCCTGAATCTTCAAGGGCATATCCGCTGGACAGGCTGGCTGACGCTTTTGATGCAGTCGTCGCGCGACGCGTGGTGGGTCGTGCGCTGATTGAAGTTGTGCCCGAAGCCGGGTAGCCGGTGTCACGCCTCATGTCTGCCATTGCCGATGAGCCATTGTTCCAGGGCTTGCGGGTTCTTGACCTGAGCCAGGGCATAGCCGGCCCCTATTGCGCCGACATCCTGCAGCGACAGGGCGCCGAAGTCATCAAGGTCGAGCCGCCGGCAGGCGACTGGGCAAGAAACATGGGCACCACGCGTGATGGTTTCTCTGCCGTGGTACTGGCTTATAACGCCGGAAAGTACGGTCTTTGCGTAGATGCCGGCATGGAGGCGGGACGCAGCGTGTTGCAAAAGCTGGCGCGGCAGGTGGATGTTGTGATCCAGAACTTCAGGCCGGGTGTTGTCAGGCGTCTCGGGCTCGACTATGAGACGCTGGTGCCACACAACGAGCGCCTGGTGTACATGTCGATTTCGGGTTTTGGCGTCGATGGGCCGCTGGTGGACTCGCCTGCGACAGACAGCGTGATGCAGGCCATGAGCGGCATGATGCATGCCAACCGTTCTGCCTCGGGGCAGCCGCAGAAGGTAGGCCTTTATCTTGCGGATATTGGAGCGGCGATGTATGCCGCACAGCTGGTCAGCGCTGCGTTGTATCGACGCTCCATCACGGGCAAGGGCCGTCATCTTCAACTCAGCCTGCTGGAGGCCTGCGCGGCATTGCAGGCCAGCAATATCGTGGATGCAGTTTTTTCTTCAGGTCTGCCTGCGACGGCGGCGACGGCTCCAAGCGGCGTGTTTGCCTGCAAGGATGGGTCTGTGACGCTGAGCACGCTTGACAACGCCATGTTCTCAAGACTGTGTGATGCGCTGGGTCAGGCGCATCTGGCTGCAGATGAACGGTTTTCCTCCAACAAGCTGCGCCTGGCAAATGCGCAAGCCATCAATGCAGAGGTGGCGAACACACTGAAGGGCGAAGCGCTTTCATTCTGGCTTGCAAGGTTGCGGGTGGCAGATGTCCTGCATTCGCAGGTCCATACCTATGAAAGCCTGCTGTCGCATCCGCAGGTCATGCATGCCGGCATCTTCAGCAGCATGGACATGGCTGGCCTGCCGTCCCTGCCGCGCGCACGCCAACCCGGCTGTGCTGCCGGCGATCAGGGTGACAGGGTGCCATGCCTCGGTGAGCATAGCGTCGAGGTGCTTGCACGCTTCGGTTTTGATCAGGCCGGGATTGACGCGTTGATTGCGCAAAAGGCGGTTGTGCAAGCACCGGCTTGAGGCGCTCTCAGCTTGCAGCTGCCTTTACCGGGGCTGCAGCGTACTGGTCGCGAAGCACACGTTTCAATAATTTCCCGTTTTCGCTGCGCGGCAACTCATCTACAAAATCAACGCTGCGCGGGCACTTGATGCGTGACAGCTGGCTGCGGCAAAATTCCATCAGCTCATTCGCCAGGCTTTCTGATCCCCGGTGTCCCGGCTTGAGTTGCACCACAGCTTTGACTTCCTGCCCAAAGTCCTCGTGCGCGATGCCGATGACGGCAGCGTCCGCTACTGCCGGGTGCGTCAGCAATACGTTCTCCGCTTCCTGCGGATAGATATTGACACCGCCCGAGATGATGAGGTCGGTGCGTCTGTCGCTCATGAACAAAAAGCCGTCGCCGTCCACCGAGCCCATGTCGCCATAGGTTCCCCAGCCCAGCTTGTTGAAAACGGATTTTGTTTTCTGCGAATCGTTGTGATACTGGAACTCGACGCCGCCGTTGAAATAAATCAGGCCAATCTCTCCCGATGCAAGTTCGGTGTCGCTGCCGTCATCGGCCATGATATGCACTTCGCCGCAGATGGGTTTGCCGACAGAACCCTTGTGGGCGAGCCAGTCGACTGCATCGATGTAAGTCACGCCTACGTTTTCAGAGCCCCCGTAGTACTCGTTGATGATGGGCCCCCACCAGTTGATCATCGCCTCCTTGACGTGGCGCGGGCAGGGCGCAGTTGCATGCAGGGCCACGCGCTGGCTGGAGAGGTCATGACGCCCGCGGACTTCAGGGGGAAGGGCGAGCATGCGGCTGAACATGGTGGGTACCCAGTGGCCATGCGTGATATGGTGCCGGGCGATGGCTTCAAGCGCGATTTCTGCATCAAATTTGCGCAGGATGACGCAGCTTCCGCCACATTCGATCACGCGGATGTTGAAACGCCCGGTCGCATGGTAGAGCGGTGATACCGACAGAAAAACGGAGTGCTCATCAAGCTGGAACATGGACCTGAGTTTCTGTTCCAGCTCAGGCAGGTCATAGCGCCTGGCAAAGGGCAGCAGGGGTCGGCGTATGCCCTTGGGAAAACCTGTGGTGCCTGAGGAGTACATGAATTCGCGGCCTACAGGACGTTCCGGCAAAGATGTGGTGCCCGGGAAGGCGGACATGATGTCGTCGTAGTTCCCGAAGTTTGCGGCTACACCGTCGAGCATCACGCGGTGTGCCGGGACATCGTCACCGAGTTCCTTCAGGGTTTCATTCGCCAGGTCTGCCATCGCTGCGCTGGTGACAAGCACGGATGCACCGCAGTCGCGCACGATGTAGGCTGCCTCGCGCCCGGTGAGCAAGACGCTGATGGGAACGTAATACAGACCGGCACGACGCGCGCCCCACCAGAGTTCGAAAGTACCCAGGTTGTTTTCAAGCAGCAGGGCGATGACCGAACCTTCGGCCAGCCCCAGCGACAGCAGCCAGTCCGCGACGCGGTTGGCTCTCTGGTCCAGCTCCCTGTAGGTCAGGGACCTGCCGGTTTCATGCATGCGCACGGCAATCTTGTCAGGCTGGGTTTCTGCCCAGTCGTGCAAACGGGTCATGTCGGGTTTCTCCTGATAAATTCAAACCAGATATTAGTCTGGTTGCATATTAACTGGGAGCATACTACAGGGGTAATTCAACCAACCATATAGGGCAAAGCCCTGCTGGAGACAAAATGACCACATCCCGACGCAGTGTCCTTCTTGGCTCGCTCGCCCTGGGCGCAAGCGCCGTGACACGACCATCCTTTGCGCAGGACGTCTGGCCGAGCAAGCCCATACGCTTTATTTCGGCAGGTGCGCCTGGTGGCGGCAGCGATATCTTTGTGCGTGTCCTTGAAAGCCGGCTCAAGGACAAGCTGGGACAAAGCCTGTTCATCGAAAATCATCCTGGGGCTGGCGGCATGACCGCCGCAGCTGTTGCCAATAGTGCGAAACCCGACGGCTACACCTTCTTCATCAGCAACGTGGCGACCAACGGCATCGGTGTCAGTCTGTACCGCAAGCCGACCTTTGACCCGAAGAAGGACCTGCCGCCGGTAGGGCGGATTGCGACCTTCTCCAACGCGCTGGCCATACGTGCCGACAAGGGCATCAACTCGGTGGCAGATCTGGTTGCATACCTGCGTGCCAACCCCAAGACCGGTTTCTTTGGCTCGGCGGGTTCTGGTACCAGCTCTCATCTGTCGTCGCTGCTGTTTGGCCAGCGCATTGGTGTCGAGTTGACGCATGTGCCATACAAGGGCACCGCCGCCAACCTGAATGCCTTGCTGGCTGGCGAGGTGCTGTTCTCCATTGACAACCTCCCGCTCTACACCCAGCATGTCAAGGCGGGCACGCTCAAGCTGCTGGCGGTGACGCGCAATGTGCGATCTCCGAGCAACCCCGATGTGCCGACCATGCAGGAGTCGGGCATCCGCGATTTCGATATCTCCAGCTGGTATGGCATCTCTGCGGCGACAGGTACGCCGCAGGTCATCGTTGACCGTATGGGCCAGGAAATCGTGAGTGGGCTGGCTGACCCCGATGTGATCGCAAAAATCCGCGCTATCGGCGCCGACCCTGCACCGCTCGGCCCGCAGGCCTATGCAGCCTTCATCAACTCCGAGATCCAGAAATGGGCGCCGCTGGTCAAGGCATCGAATGCCATTGTTGATTGAGGCTAAAGCTGTCGAGTCATGAAAGAGGCCCTCAACGGGGCCTTTTTTATGGACGATTCAGGATGCTCAGGCTTGTTTTAAATGTGCAAACATCTGGCGGCCAATGATGTGTTTCATCACCTCTATGGAGCCCCCGGCAATCTTGACGATGCGCGCATCTGCATAGGCGCGTGCAATCGGGTATTCCCACATATAGCCCCAGCCGCCGAAGAGTTGCAGGCACTCGTCAACCACCTTGCAGTGCATGTTGGTGACCCACATCTTCGCCATGGCTGCGTCTATCGGGTCGAGTTCGCCTTTGATGAATGCAGCAATGCAGCGGTCCACAAATTGCCGCCCCACGACGGCTTCCGTCTTGAGCTCGGCCAGCTTGAACTGGGTGTTCTGGAAGTCGGCAATCGTCTTGCCGAATGCCTTGCGCTGCGATGTGTAATCCACCGTCCATTCGATGGCGGTCTCTGCCACTGTCGCCGAGCGTATGGCTTGCGCGAGCCGCTCCTGGGCGAGTTTGGTCATCATCAGCTCGAAGCCTTTTCCCTCTTCGCCCAGCATGGCTGAAGCCGGCACGCGCACCTCGTCAAAAAACAGCTCTGACGTGTCTTGTGCTTTCATGCCCAGCTTGCTGAGGTTCTTGCCGCGGCGAAAGCCGGGCAGGCTGGTGTCCACCAGAAAAAGTGTCACGCCCTTGGCACCGCCGGCAATATCGGTCTTGGTCGCCAGCACGATGACATCACACAGCTGGCCGTTGGATATGAAAACCTTCTGGCCCGAGATTACAAAATCGTCACCGTCGCGGACAGCTTTGGTGCGGATGGCCTTGAGGTCGGAGCCGGCATGGGGCTCTGTCATGCCCAGGGAGCCAATCGCTTCGCCCATCACCATTTTGGGCAGCCACTGCTGCTTTTGCGCGTCGGTGCCGAACGCAGAAATATAGGTGGCCACCAGGTCGCAGTGGATCATGAAGCCGGGGCCACTGAAACCGGAGCGCGCCATCTCTTCGAACACCACCACGTCGAACAGGTAATCGGCACCTGCGCCGCCATATTGCTCGGGCACGGTGCAGCAGAGCATGCCAGCCGCACCAGCTTTAAGCCACAGATCACGCGGGACGATACCAGCCTCTTCCCAGCTGGCGTGGTGGGGAGCAATCTCTTTTTCGATGAAACGCCTGACCATGCTGCGGAAGGCGTCGTGGTCCTCATTGAACAGTTCACGTTTGAGCATGTTTTGTTTCTTTATCCGGTATTAAAAATGTACAGCGCCGCTGTCACGCAAGGCCTGAATGTCCTGTGGGGCCAGGCCTGCTTCGGTGAGTACTTCTGCCGCAGTGTCAGTACGTGGTGCAGCCGGCAATTCACTGGTGGTACGGCTGAAACGCGGCACCGGCGCTGGCTGCCAGCTGCCGGCCACCTCTGCGAATGTTCCGCGTGCCTGGTTGTGCGGGTGCAGGGGTGCTTCTGCCAGACCGAGGACGGGTGCGAAGCAGACATCGGTGCCTTCAAGCAAGGCGCACCATTCATCCCGGCTGCGGCTTGCAAAGCGCTCGGCCAGTTGCTTCTTCATCAGCGGCCACGCCTGGCGATCATCACGCTGCCTGAACAGACCGGTGTCGAGGTCCATGAGCTTGAGGAAAAGTTCGTAGAACTGCGGCTCAAGGGGGGCAATTGAAATGAATTTTCCATCGCTGCAGCGGTAACTTCCGTAGTGTGGCGCTGCGCCATCCAGCGTATTGGACTGGCGTTCATCCTTCCAGGAGCCGCTTGCATGCATGGCGAAAAAGGGCGCCATCAGCATGGCAGCGCCATCGCTCATGGCGGCATCAATGACCTGCCCCTTGCCAGAGCGCTGGCTTTCATAGAGTGCACTTGAAATGCCGAAGGCCAGCATCATGGCACCGCCGCCAAAATCGCCGACCAGATTGAGGGGCGGCTGCGGTTGATCGGTATCGCCGATGGCATGAAGTGCACCAGCCAATGAGATGTAGTTGATGTCATGGCCTGCTGCTTGCGCGAGCGGACCCGTCTGTCCCCAGCCCGTCATGCGGCCGTAAACCAGCCGGGGATTGCGTTCAAGGCAAACGTCCGGTCCCAGCCCCAGACGCTCCATGACGCCCGGACGATAGCCTTCGATCAGGACGTGTGCACCTTCGAGAATTCGCAACAGCGTTGTGATCGCATCAGGATTTTTGAGGTCCAGGGTCAGGTGGCGTCTGCCGCGCGCCAGTGCATCGGTTGCCGGATCGCGCTTGTTGCCCAGCGTTTTGGCATGGGGCCGCCCGATGGTGATGACATCCGCACCAGCATCGGCCAGCATCATGGCGCAGAAAGGCCCGGGCCCGACGCCCGCCATCTCTATGACCTTGACGCCTTGAAGCGGACCGGGCATTGGGAAAGTTCCTGTTTTGGCTGAATTAGTATTGAACACTACTATATCTCACAATACCAAATGGAAAAAGTTTCACCCTGCTCCAGATCGGCTGCCCGCTACGTACTTTTTGGTTTTTAAGGCAGCTAAAGCCGGAATGGGGTTTGTGTAGGCTATAATCTGAGGCTTGGCGGCTGTAGCTCAGTTGGATAGAGTACTTGGCTACGAACCAAGGGGTCGTGGGTTCAATTCCTGCCAGCCGCACCAAAATCTGCTTACAGATCAATGCCTTAGGTATCTCAACTACCTAGGGCATTGTTTTTTGCGTGACTCTGTGCGTAACTTTCACCCCTTCTAGCCGTTCACAACACGGAGCAAGGTGGTCCGGTCCACCGTAAATTGCGCCTTGTTGGCCGTTTCCACGAGCCTGGCGACCGTCGCCGAGGCATAGTGTTGCGGCATTCCCTCAATGGCGTGCCCCAAGAGCAGCGCCCGGTCTTCATCACTCACGCCGGCATCCCGTAGCCGTTGGGCGAAGGTGTGGCGCAGGTCGTGGATCCGGACCTTTTGCAACCCCACCGACGCCCGAGCGGCCTGGTAACCCGTGTTGTTCATCGTCCCGATACGGTGAAAGGCCATGGCCGGTTCTCGGTCAAAGTTCTTCTCCCGCTCGCGTCGATAGACAAACACGTACTTTTTATGCCGCCCGCGACAAGCCTCCACGATATCCCAAGCCACGTCGTTCAGGATAAGCACGTGGACGCGCTTTCCCTTGAACTCTGCAGCCGGCACCACGAAGACGCTCCGGCCCAGCTCTGGCACCTTCACTTCCCATTCCCACCGCAGCCCACAGATGTTGTCATCCCTGGCACCGGTGTTCAGTGCAAACAACACCGGCTTTTGCAGGTGCTCCGGTAGCGCTGGCATCAACACGGCCTGCTGCGCCCAGGTGATGGGGTAGGGCTGGCGCTTTTGCTGCGTCTCGTCGAGCATTTCGATCAATGGTGAGCTGGGTAGCCACGGCTTGCCGCTGTCACGCCAGACCCTGGCTGCCCGGTTCATCACTGTGCGCACCACTTCAAGGCTGCGATTTACCGTTGCGTTCTTGACGCCATCTTCCTCAATACGACAAGCGACAAAGGTCTCCAGCGAGTCATTGCAGACATCGGTCATGGCCATGCTGCCGATGTAGGGCAGCACGATCTTGACGTGGTAAGCAATCAGGTCAAGGCTGCGGACGCCCTTGGCCTGGCACTCGATCAGGTACTTTTTAGCGCCATCTGCGAACAGACGCTCAGAGCCTCTTCGAAGTTGGCGCTGCTGCTCGGCATCGATTTTTGCCTGCCGGTCTCGAAGCCACGTCTCGGCTTCGTCTTGGCTAACATTTTTAAGCCGCTGGAAGATTCGCTCTCCCTTGTGCTGCTTGTCGATAATCCGGTCGTTCCCAACGATGCGGATGCCTTTTGTCCGGGTTTGCATTCATTCACTCCTTTATGGTTACGCCCCGGAAGCCCACGCTCAGCAATATACCCCTCAACCCAGGCATCCAGTTCAAGTCGGTCAAACCCAACACCTCGATCGCCCACGGGTATTTCGGTGAGAAAAGGGCGAACTTCATCATCAAACCGGTTGCGGTCCATACCTAGATAGGTAGGCGCATCGCGATGGCGAATTATTCGAGGCAAGATTAGTAACGTCATGACTTCTCCGTACACAGAACCAATGTAGGGAAAAAGCAGGGGTTTTCTTTCTGGTTAATTGCCTCAAATTCGCCAATTATTCGGAAATCGAGCCGTCGCCGACTGGCGCGACGACGCGCATACGGGCCCCGAGCTCGCTTACTTGCCGAAGTCTCTGTGGCTGGTCGGCCTGGGCCATCTCGGCCAAGCATATGCGTGGACGCTGGGCATGCTGCCCTACCCAACCCACAATCGCCCGCACCTGGTGCTCCAGGACTTCGACAAGGTGGCCAAGTCCAATCTCAGCACCTGCTTGCTGCTATGGTCGGCCGACCTGCTCAAGCCGAAGGTCAGGGCGGTGGCGAGCCGCCTCGAGGCCGCTGGCTTCACTACCGCGCTGGTCGAGCGCAGATTCGGCCCTAAACACCGAGTCATGGCCGACGAGCCGATTACTGCGATCTTCGGCGTCGACAACGTTGCCGCGCGCCGCGACCTCGATACGGCCGGGTTCTCGCTGGTCGTCGAGGCAGGGTTGGGCAGCGGGTATCGCGACTTCCGAAACATCCGCATGCACACGTTCCCGGGCCCGCGCAAGCCGTCCCAAATCTGGACGGCCGAATCTACCGCCCAGGCAGCCACCGAGCTAAATGACACTTACAGGAAGCTGGCTGACGAGCGCAACGACACCTGCGGGATGACACTGCTGGCATCGCGCGCCGTTGCCACTCCGTTCGTTGGCGCGCTGGCAGCGGTGCTTGCCTTGGCCGAGGTGATGCGTCCGCTCCACGGCGGCCTGGTCTTTGCCGCCCTGGACGTGCAGCTGAAGAGCTTGCGCCATCGCACTGGCGCAGCACCTGCGCCTTACCAAGGTCTGAAGACGGCCTTCGTTAAAGCCGAGAGGCGGTCGGTCGACCCCGCGCGGGAGGTCACTTGAGCAGGCACAACTACCGCCGAGGCCGGCGCGACAGCCTTTCCTCAGCGGTGGACGACACCGCACACATCGCCGCGAGTTTCGGCCCCGTCGGTGCCCTCTGGACCGGCGTGATTGGGTTCACCGTTTTCTACGCCGCCTTGCCGGCTTGCATGCTAGCCTGGATCGCGGACCGTAAGGCCGCCCTGAAGGGCCCAGCCGCGGCGGTCTTTGCAAACTTGCTGGACCAGGTCATGTGGCACCGCTTCATCTCGCCCTGTCAGTGGGCCGGTGTCGCCATCCTACTGGTCTGCTCGGCCATTGCCATCTGGAAGCACTTTGTTGAGGCTGACCTGGATGGCGACGACGTGACCTTCCTGAGCGCTATGTCGAAAGCTGTCAGCCGTTTGATTGGGCATTGAGCGCATCATGCTGTGATGCCGGCTGCCTGCATGAGAACCCTACGAACCGCTCGCACGACGCCGGCCACGGCATCTGGCGATGCGCGCAATGCCTTCGTCAGTTCCAGCTGCACACCGGCCTTGCTCTTGCCCTGGTTGCAGATGTTGGTGGAGGCGGTGCCGGTGAAGTCGTGCCCCTCCAGCCTGGCCCGGACGCCCTCCGATTCGAAGGCTTCAGCAATAAGCACCGCAAGTGCTGTATCGCGGCCACCGAGCAGAACTTCCACCTCGCCCTCCGTGCAGCCATGAACAGTGACGACTTGGTCGCAATCAGCTATCAGCTATCAGCTCAAGGCACTTTCGCTCGTCAAAGTACTCGCTGGTGAGATGAAGTGTCTTGTAGTTATTAGACTTCCGAATACCCTCGAACAGGTAGCAGGAAAATTCCTGACCGGCGATGTCCGAAGCAATCTGCGAAGTCGGCGGTTCGATGGTACCGCCGTGCGGCGCTACCACTGCGATGCTCGGGTGGAGGCCGGCATGCCTCTTGATGCAGTAGTCAACGCCTTCCGTGTAAGCCCCCGCCAAATCCGCAAAGGACTTGAAGGTCTTGGCGAGGACGAGAGCGGTGGCCATCTTCCCAGTTTAGTCGCGGTCCCAAACTCGGTCTTCCGAACTGAACTTACTCGCCTAGAATAAGGGCAAGTGCTTCAATCAGCGTCGTCTTGCCGGCGTTGTTGTGTCCCACAAGAACTGGATGCTTTCCGAATCGTACAAAGCCAGTGCTTATGCCGCGAAAGTTCTCAACACTCAGTGCGGCAACTCTCATTTGATGACTTCATATTTTGATGTGATGCACCAATATATACATTGGGGCTTAGGAAGCAAAGTCCGTTAAAGGGGATTGTTTCGAAGTAAGGATAGCAGTGCTTTGTAGAGGATGGAGTGACGGTGGTTGAACCTGAACTCGGTTTCTTTCAGGTGCAGGTAGAAGGTGTGCCTGGGCACGCCATTGAACTGCACCAGCCTGCGCTTGGCATAGCTCCAGAAACTCTCAATGCCGTTGACGTGAACGGAGCCACGGGCAAATTCATTGTTTCCATGATTAACCCGCAAGTGCTTGTCAAAGCCCACATCCACCAGGCCATCGTAGCCACGCCAGCGATCCGTGTGGATGATGCTGGCAATGTCAGCCTTGCCTCGAATGATGGCCTGCAGCGTACGTTTGGTGGCGTCAGGCACGATCTCGGTGTAGACACTGTCACCTCGCTTGAGTAGCCCAAACACAACCGTCTTTCGACCAGCGCCCCGGCCACGCAGTCCACGCACGCGGCGAGGACCAAAGTAGGACTCATCGGCTTCCAGTTCCCCGCCCAGGGGTGAGACCTTCTCGCACTGCTCGGCCAGGCGCCTTCTCAGGCGAAGGTAGATCGTGTTGATGGAGCGCACCGAGACAGCGCTTAACTCCGCGCAGTCTGTAGCGGTCAAATCCATCGCAAAGTAACGCAGGATCTGACGCAATTTCGCTTCACTGAGTTTGGAACGCCTGAAATACCGGTTTTTCTGAATCACCATAGGAACTTAGCTCACTTGATTGTGAACTTTGCTTCCTAAGCCCCATACATTTAAGCGAAACAACTTTGCGGCAGCTGCTTTCATTTCAGAAGTTAGTTGTAGACCGCAGGGTCAAAGTCCGGTGAGTCGAGATCAAAGCCGTGATGCTTGCAGATAGCCTTCATCTGCTTGCGGTTGTCATCCGAAAGACTCAGCTCGTCGTAACTGCGGTAATACAAGGCCTTGGCCACCGCTATAACAATGTCTCTGCGGGTATGCGGACGTTCGTGGATGTAAATCGGGTAGGCATCATCAGGAAACCGGGCTCCCTCAAAGAGGTTAAACGCGCTACCGTTGCGACTGTTCGCATAGAGCTCACCACGTCCCTGAAGAAATCGCCATTGAGGGTTTTCGTAAGACGGACCGACACCCACCACCGGGCACCCTTGGTAGACCACGTTGGCAATCTTCTTGGCGATGGCGCTCGGCTCATCCGTGCTCCGCAACGCAACAATCCCTGACAGACCAGGATTCCATTTGTCCAACTGTGCCTTATGCCATGCCAGATAGGCAGCAGCTTTTTTTTCTCCTCGATGTGCTGGCGGTGCAGCACATCAAGCTCGTAGGTCGTCCACTTCTTTGAGACGTAAATCGGGGAGAGGAGCAACAGACCGTACTGCGAGGCTATAAGACCTGCGTTGATTGAATCCAGCAGCTTGCCACCAATCTCCAACGCAATAGGCGCAAACCAAACCGACAATCCTAGCCACTGCAGCGACCGGGCTAACTCGGTGGCATACGCCTCATCCTCCGTCGCGTAGGATATGAAGACATGATCTGGCTTTGCCAAGCTGATACTCCCTGGATTTAAAGGCTGTTTACCGTACAGCCTAGCGGCCACCCCGAAATGACCGGCATCGGGCGATAAATCCGAATCTTGAAAATTCCGCTTTGTCGTCGATTGCTGACCATCAAATTTTCAAATGTTGATAAAAAAGGTTATCAATAGCAGCGGAGATTTCCGATAGCTTTAATTTTGGACGCTGAAATATATGCTTCTTTGATGAAGACTAATTTCATGGCGGGCGTTTCAGTTGTTGCTAACGGATTTAGCCAGCTTTCCATCGGTAGTCGAATTGGAGTGACGCAACTCCCAGTACTTTGTACGGTACGCGCACCCGCATTAAAAAGGCTCGCTGAGACCAGAAATAAGCTGGTTCCAAAGTATCGAAAAATTCTAGAGGTATGAATTAGTGTTGGAGTGACAACGCAAACCGTTTTTATAACAAGATCAGTTCTGCGCTGCTGTGAAACTGGAAAATGCGTCGAAGGTTTCGTCGTCAAGATCCAGGGTTTTTCCTGACGAAATCTCGACGCGTGCTCCCGGAGGGTCAGTCTTGTGAACGCCAGTGTTTGGCGTAACCAGTTGCTGAGCCAGTTGGTCACTCGACGCGACTGCATTCTTGTCACCTGGAAAGAGGAAAGCCTGCTGCATGTATTTCTGGGTGACACCGAGAAGATAGGTGATCGCTTCAGCACTCTTCATGCCCGACAGGGTAGGGTGGAGGGGATGGCCGGCCTCTACCATTTGTGCCAATCGGTTGCTCGCAATGACTGCTTGATCTGCTAGATCCAATAGGGTTTTGAAGGCTGTCCCTTCCTTAGCTGATCGGCACCGGTCATAACTCGGGTGCCTTGCATAGATCCTGCCTCGAATTTCAATCAACTCATCGCTTGATGTTGCTTGTTTCACAGTTCAGTGCCTCGTTCAGGCCACCACGCCCAAGCGTTTGTTGGCTGACACCACCCCAAGCGCGGCATATCCTTGAGCAATTGCGAACTGGCCTTGGCTAAGCTCAATAAGCTCATGGCTTGTGACAAGCTTCTCTTTGAGCTCTTGTTTCAGGAAGGCGCCGCCACCGCCGGCAAGAATGATGCTGGTGATCATGTCTAACGAATTGCTTCCGAGGCCAGTCATGATCCGGTCAAGGTAGCCAGTTAGTTTGATCTTGGACTTCACGACGCAACTGCTGATATCCAGTGCCGCGTTGCCTAACAACAAGGTGTATTTCATGCTCCCGTCGTCTAGTCGAACCCCTTCAGTCAAAGCCTTTTCCAACAGAAAATGGTCGACACCAGACTTCTTGCCCAAGCCTTCCATGGCCATATGCTCGACAACTGCTACTCCGAGACGGTCGTAGTAGCTGCTCATGCCGCCTTCTACTGATCCTGACCTGGAGTAGTACGGACGAAGGCCTTGGCACATCAGGTAGTCCACGGTGAAATAGCCCACATCGATTACGAGGCTGGTTTTCTTTCTCAATGTGTCGTCAACTGATGCTGCGTGCAGGATCGCGCCGGCGGGCTGCGAAGTCACGATCACGTTTTCAACCGTGATGGCATTTTTTTCGTTTCGTATTTGCCGCCCCGACCAGATGTTCGCCCTTGTATTGCTCCTTTAGCACTTCGTGGTAGCTCGCCATTGTTGAAAGGGGCAGGCCAATGACAAGTTGGTCGATTTCTCGCATCCCGGATATGACCATCGCACCGAGCATGAGGGCCCTGTAGCCATCGCTCTGGAAATAGTCACTCAACCTGGTTCTGGAAAAGTGAGCGTCGGTCTCGAGATAGGCGTCTCGGCCAACAACCTAGTTATGGTCACCTACATTCACCGTCACGGTCCGGAGCCCGGTCATCCCGTTGCTTTCGCCGGACCTATCCCGTGTTGTGATCGCGGCAACAGACGGGAACATACCCTTTTTCGTTTCTCCATTGCTGTTGATGGATACCCATTTGACGTGGCCGTAGCCCACATCGATCGCCAAGACATTGCTCATTTGGAAGCCCTTTCAAAAAATTGATGGGCTGATCTTCCAATGACTTTTAAGATAAACAAAGTATCAACTGTGGCAAAAGTGTGGCAGAACTGTGGCAACTCTGTCGCATCAAATCCTTATTTCAAAAAAAGGACTGCGTTTTTCAGATGCGCGTGTTCGGACCCGCCACACTTTTGCCACAGTTCTGCCACACCAAGACGCGATAAGCAGATTTACGTTTATGCAACTAGCCTCGTCTGGTCTTGCAACATCCACAAATGCTGTGCTAGACTAAATTCGCTATCGCAGCAAACGTCTGTGCTCACGTTCAAGTGGCGCCTGGTGGTTCACTCCACGGTCAACCGAAGGACCTTTGTCCTTCACCTAAAGAATCACTCCCTGTGATTCTTTAGAAAATTCTGATTTTTAATACTTTTCAAAATGGAGAGTGTTGTAAAACACAGTGTAGAAGTGCGTTCCCGGTCATATTGAAACAATAAATTCCGATAACGCGAATATCACTGTGTAAAAGTCGAGCCTGTTGCAGCGGTTTAGAACCCCCTCCAAGCGCCCCAAATGGTCGCCTACGAAGGTCTCTGAATTGAACTGCGACCCCTCCGCCGCCGCGCTGTGACGGGGGATAAAGGGCTCTTGCTTGGACAAAGCGAGAACGACAAGTCAAGCTACCTCCACACAGGAGGATTCCCGATACCACTTACATCGCCGAGCCACCTGCTCAGTGATGCATCCATACACCTACGTTGAGCCACCTGCTCACGAAGCCGCCACCTGCAGCTTCACGCGTACGTGCGCCTTTGTTGAATCTAAACAGAGGTTGGGAGCTAAGTGGTAAGGGAACGCGTTAACCGGCGATACGGTCCACGTCTATTCGGAGTGACACACCCGGATAGATGGCCACGTGAGTGGAGCGTGAGGACGCTGGCGCAAGAATCCTCGAAGCAAAGTTACCGTCCACGGCCCAGGTCCGTTCAACTTGGCAGGTATCAGGGTGGCCTCCCTGATGCATGAGCTCCGGCCAGGTGGTGCACACACCTCAACAAGTGCGAAAGAGATAGCTGCGATGGCCGACAAGGGGGCGTTCCCTCTGATTTTGGCAGGAGCAGCTATGTCCGAAGTAACCAATTTTCTTGATTTGTCGCGGGGATCGAACCCACGCGGCATTGCCTACACCGTTCAATCGCCCGATAAGGCAGGTACACGCCCTCATCCGTCTCGCACGAGAAGCGATGCTTTCCCACGCAACACAAAAGAGCCAGAGAAACCTTCTTTTGCGGCGTCTGTCCCATACGACGAGCAGATTCGCACAGCCTTGACCAACCATCACCGCTTCATTGGCAGCACGCCATCGCGCGCCAGCGTCAAAAATCGCGTCGTGTTGCTTACGTCCTTTTACAAGGAACTGCAGGCCGGTGGGTTTGACATTCAAGACGTCACCAAATTTAGTTTGCGCCACGCCAAGGCGCTGCTGGAAATCTGGAATACAAAAGGTTGTGCAGCCAACACGCTCTACGTGCGCTGGTCGGTTCTGCGAGGCTGGTCCCGGGTATTGAGCAAGCACGGGATGATCGGACCGCTGACAGATTACGAGCCCGGTTTTGAGAGGAAGGCCGAAACACTGCAAGGGTACCGTGTCCTCAGTGGTGATGAAGTGGCCACTCGAAGCAACTTTCTCCGTGCAAAGCCGGACCTGACTCACTATCTGGTGGACCGAATCACCCGCGAGATCAAGGTCACGCGAGAAATAGCTTTTCAGTTTCAGTTCGATGCCGTGCGGGGCGTAGTCGAAGGTGGAAACCTCTACCTCCGCGTCGGTTTGGGTAACCAGCAGAAAAACATCCCGCACATCCAAGATCACAGCGAGTTGATGCTCGAGGTGCGTGACTTCATGCAGGCGCGCAACCGCAAGACCCTCGCCTGGACCGGGCTTGATTTGGACGCCGCCATCCAGAAGTACGCCCTGCGCATGGCGTACGTCAACCGTACGATCTTCCCCAAAGCAACCGTAGCTTCGCCGCACCAAAAAGAAGGCGGTGACGCATGAAGAAACTCAACTTCAACGGGCGCAGCAGCTTCACGGGTGACCAGACCGGTAATTGGCGTGCACGGGTGGCCAGACTGGTTGCCGAGAAAAGCGTCAGCAAGGCGCGGGATCCTTCCCGGCAAACGTCCAACCGTACCCAGGTTGAAGCCAACCAGAACGTGCAGCGGATTTTCGGCTGGCTCCGTCAAAAACTGGGTTTCAGCGGTCTGTCCAACCCTCATGCGCTGGATGAACGTCACTTTGTAGCGATCGCAGGGCACATTCGCGCCAAAAGCAAGGCCGGGGAGATTGGCCCGGCAATGGCAGCTGGTTACGCTACCTACACCCGCCATCTGGCGCGATGGATTGGGAAGGCGCATCTGGTGTTTGTTTTCAATGAGGCCCTAGGCAAGGACGTCTGCAAGCGTACGCTCATTACTGAGCGGGACAAGTCGTGGGAGGCCGCAAAGGTCGACATCGACAAAAAGATCATCGAAGTCATGAAAGTGGAACGCTGGGTTGGACTTGCCTTATGGTGCCAACACAACTTCGGGCATCGCAAGAACGAGGCGCTGATGTTCCAGCCGCTCGACGACATCAGGCCTGTACACGTTCCTGCAGACCCAGCTCAATACGACAAAAAGGGCCGGCTGATCAAACGTGACATGACCAAATTGCATTGGAGCGAGTGGGTTGCCGGGGTCGACATCGCCATCATCCGCGGCACAAAGGGCAAGCGTCCGCGTGTGGTGAATATTGCTGCTGACAATGACGTAGCCAAACAGGCCGCGTACACGATTCTCCAAGAGATGCGAAATTACGGTGACCGGGATAGCTTCGGCCCACCACATTTCACTCTCAAGCAGAACGCAAGTAGGTATGACCGCGTCTTGCAACATTGCGGTATCACGCAAAAAGACCTCGGTATCACCGGCCACGGCCTGCGCGCCGGGTTCGCCATCACCATGCTGGAAGGCTATGACATCACGCCCACGGTCAGGGGCGGTGACGGCCAACACGCAGACCCTGTAAAACAGCGTCAGGCCTACAAGGCAACGACCGAAGCCATGGGTCATGGCCGCATATCCGTTATTGGCGCCTACGCCGGCTCCACCACGCCGCAAGCTGCCGCGCGTCAGAAAAAGGCCCGGGAGCGCCAGGCTCTGTTAGCTGGTCGCGCTCAAGGACCGAGCGCCCCAGAAAAAATGGTTGGGCTTGTCACTCAAAAGGATTCCGAACCTTTCACTGTCCCTCAGAACGAGGCGATGACGCCTACCTCTCCAGCGAAGAGCAATCATGACTGAGCTGATTGCAGGAGATGTTGACGGGGTATTGCCGGTGAATCGGCTCGTGTTCGAACAGCTTCCCAGAGGTTGGAAAACTTCAAAGGGTTTTTTGAAAGGTACAACGCCGAGTTCAAGACTCAAGGTCTTAAAGAGCTTTTTGAATGGGAGGGCGGGCGAGGCTGGTGACGCGTTAGTGTTCAGTTATCGAGGAGAGGACGCGAACCAGGGTGACTTTGAAACCTTTATCCCTTCTCGATTCACACAACGCATTGCCTAGAAGACCACAATCGAAGCGAGGGGCTATGGCCGGATCAGGTTCATCGGAACCTATCCGGCTCTAGTGCCCCGGAACAAGCTCCTTACCAGAAAAAAACCTGTAGCGTCAAGCGCGCTGCGATGTGGCTGCGTATGGATTTAACGACCAAGCAGCAGTAGTCGACCCACATGTTGTCGCACGCAATATCTCACGCGACATCGAAAAACCGGGCCGATAACCCATTAAATGGCCGACGAGGCCATTCTCTCGGAACACGAACGGCGCTCTATTTCTTGATCTTTAAAACTGCTTTTGCGGCTGAATTATCTGGCTGTACAGGCTTAAAGAACGGTTGAAATGATATGAAAAGTACCCAAATCACAACCGCCAACGCCAGGCCTCCACAGAGGTAAGCAGCAAGAACTTCGAAAATGCCGGGCGTATTGGGCAACTCCGCGGTGAACGCTTTATGGAGACCACCGCAGAATGGGCAAAACGACTCATAGGGCGCGCCAAGATAAAAGCGCAGGCGTGGCACCATGGTTTTGCAACATCTCATACATTGTTCTCTGTCGTCACGTTTTGTCTTTCTATAGACTTCGTTCATGGCGTTCTTTCAGTTCAGCTGACGGGAATGCGCTATCGGATTCGCAGAAAGCGTCGCTCAAGATGATGACCTTTGCCCCAAAGCTTTCTCGATTTTTTTGTCAGTCTTGTACTGGCTCAATGCATACACAGCCCAGATAGTCGCGGGAATCCAGCCGATGAGTGTGAGCTGTAACGCTAGGCAGAACAATCCTGAAAATGGTCGCCCGATGGTGAAGAAGGTGAGCCAGGGTAGAAATAAAGAAATTAAGAGACGCATTTATTGCCTTTCTGATATTTGAGTGACTTGTCTTTAAGATTTTTAAAAAACGATTTCTCGGCGAATTTCCTGAGCAGCTCTTTCTGCGTTCTGTTTCAGCAGTTTGAATCGACCGCCGATTTTTGGCATAAGCCTGTAAAGCGTTGCACCTTTACAAGCTTTTTGTTCGTAGAAGTAGATCTTGACTACTGAAAATCTTCAGCACTAAGCTAGATGTTCACAATGGTCACGCAATCCGACTGATCCACCATGCACCATTGCGGTTCTACATAGATATATTCGGCGATCCAAGCTTCTACGGCTATTTTTAGTGCCGTTTTTGCAGTGGTGTCTGCATCCTTAAAGTAAACGTTCTTCGCATGCTCGAACTTTTCGAAGAACCTCATTTCAAGCCCATTGAGAAATTCATCGACCTGGTCAAAGCATTCAGGCTCGATAAGCGCAAAGTCTGCGGAATAGTATTTAGCGCCTGGCACCAGCTGCAGGTACTCGTCCATTGCGCACAAGATTTCGAGGGGAGAGTGGAAGTCAAAATTCTCGTTGTCCAAGCTATAGCGCTTTTCGACTCGGGGGTGATTTCCAGCTGTACTTTGAAGCGATTCGGAATCTGACCAAGAAAATAGTTGCATTGTGAAACTCCATTGATTATTTTTTTAAACCCTGCATGTTGAAATTTCTTGCCGGATTTATCATCACGCCGTCAAAGCATGGCACATGCCGCATTAAATTCAAGCGACTAATCCAATGCTTCTCGGAGCCTGCTTACCTTGCGCCACTAGGTCTGCTCATCACATGGCTTACTTGTTGTTTGGCGGTCGAGTTTGCTCATTCCCGTTGGTTCCAAACAACCGAGAGAGTTAAAGGTTCGATGTCGGCAGAAATTATGGTGTGCCACCTGGTAAGGGTAAGGTGGGGTCGAGCGGTTTCGGGGCTATCGGAATGTCTGCTGATTGCTTGAATTCCTGACCGGAAGTCTTGATGCAGAGGTTGTGGTTGGCGTCGCAGATGAATCCGTCACCGGAGGCGCGTTTTTCCAGGACTAGGGGAGTGCCTTTGCTAATCACTGCGCCACTGTTCATCGGATAGGAGCCCAAATCGGTCTCGATCACCACACTACCTCGAAACCCTCCGGGCCCGCTCATGCTTACAAAACGGCCAATGGGTTGACTGGAAACTACTTGAGACTGTCGGCTGTGGAGTAACCAGAACACGAAGGAGAATAGAGTGCCAGCCGAAACCAGAATGAACAGGTGCTGTAGGAGCCTAATTACGCCCCCGACTTCGTTGTTACCACCTTGGGGAGGTGATGGGTTCAGTGAGTAGGTTTTGTGTGAAGAGTTGGTTAAGTTTTCCATCTGAATTCGTAGAGGTTGCAATTTTGATAATTCGAAGAACTTGACTGGGAATGAAAGATTGCCAGAAGACCTCAAAAATTCAAGCGCAAATGTTGAGTGGAGAATCTCAGTGAAGTTAAAAAAATAATTAGTAATACCAGCCGATCGCCAACGATTCAAATTAGCTGGCGTGGCGTGTCTTCTTTGAGTTGCTCCATCCGGCTCGCTGGTGCTTTTTTGGGCACTACGGCACTACGCCTTGACGATTAGCCCGATAGGGCTTGGATCGAACTTCAGTTTTGGAACCACACGGCAGGAAAAATGCTGCTTATAAACCCGGGTCTAAGAAGCCCCCGGCTAAGACCGTCACACTGGGACTAAATTGCCCCTTCGTCAATTCGGGCATCATCGGCGGAATCAAAGCTACTGGCCAACGCCTTATTCAGGGTGGCGGCACTTCTCTTCCGAAGTTGCTTCGCGTCCACTAAAGCAGGTGCCCCTACGTGCCTGATGATCCACTGCACCTGATAGCTGTACGCTTTTGACTTTGAAATGGCCCATTCTGAAACGGTACGAGTGCCTTCAATGACCCTGCTCTCGCTATTCATCGCTACCAATCGCGCAGTCCGTATCGGACGAAGTAGCACCTCTTATGTTCCGGGTGCACCGAGGTTTGTTGTTATTCTGTTATCTCGCCCTGTGCTTTTAAGTACGAGTTTGCCCGTCATTGGTCCACCTGAAAGCGAATCAACTGGATCATCCCGCGATTGCCACTGGCTCGCCTGCGAGTTGCTAGGCGCTGGGACGTATTGCTTTAGAAGGTTCAATCAACTTGATGTATCTGGTGACACGCGGGAACGCGAGCACCTTGGCTGCATTTTTTGACATTTGGATAGTTGAGCACGAAAAAAAGCTCAACGAATGGAACAAGAGACTCCAAGGTACGCCCTACGCCGAAGCTGTTGAAAAAATGATTGAAGGGCGGAGAGAAGTAACTGGCGGATACGTTCGGTATTTGGATCTCGTTAAAGAACAATGTGAAATACCATAGACGAAAGGACCGAATTTATGGCTTGGAGGGCTCCTTGATGCAGGTGAACGGCTGGCCAACGCGGATTGTCCGACCGCAGGAGTAAAAAATAATGACGGAAGGAAGACGTTGCATGAAGCCTATAGATGTGGCTCGCCAATACGTGCAGCAAGCGGTTCAAGAGCCGGCGCTGGCGAGCAATTTGCCTGCGAAAGCCATGGCAAAAGTGAAGCATTCAGACACTTGGCTGAAGCAGTTTCAGTGCGTTGGTGATCTATTGGTCTATCCGCAGCGCTTCGATCAAGGCAAACAAGACCCCTTGTATCTGGAGATCAAGTCGCACAAACTGCAGACATTTGAGGACATCGTTGAGCCTTTCAAAGTTTTTTGAGCAATGGACCACGATGGGTAAAGCACGTTCATGCCTGTCGTGATGCGCCTAGATGTAGTTTCTCACGACGTTGTTCCCATCAAATCCGAGACGAGAAGCTGGAGGGCGGTGGGAGACGGCTGAGTGAGGTCTGGTGAAGTTGTAGTGATGCATCCAGGGCGCCAGCTCGCCGGCGCGGGCGTCTGAGTTGGGATAGACGAAGGCATAGGCCCACTCCCGCAGTAAAGTTTGGATGAATCGCTCGGCCTTGCCATTGGTGCGTGGTGTGTAGGGCCTGGTGCGGATGTGCCTGATCTTCAGGCGGCGCAGTAGCTTGGCAAAGCGCCGTGATTTGTAAGCCAAGCCGTTATCAGTCATCACGCTGGTCACTTTGACGCCCAAGGCCTTGTAGAACCGCAGCGCCGCCAGCAGGTGAGTGCAGGCACAGCGCGCTGTCTCATCTGGCAGCAGCAGGCTAAATCCCACCCTTGAGTGATCGTCGATGGCCACATGCAGCGCTTGTGAGCCCGCCCGGGGCGTGTTCTGGGTGCGGTCACCCGTCACCCGGTGGCCAGGCCGATCAAAGCGGTGCAGCTTCTTGGTGTCCAGGTGCAGCAACTCACCGGGGCTGGCGCGCTCATAGCGCACCACGGGCGGTGCATCCTGCAAGGTGGGCAGACTGGCTGCGCCGGCGGCCTTACAGGCCCGTGCCACAGCGCTGCGCGACAGCCCCACCCGCTCTGCAATGCGTTCATAGGTCAGGCGCTGAGTCCTGCGTAAGCGCACGGCCCGCTCTATTTTGCTGGCGCAGCTGCGCTGGGGGCAGACCAGAGGCCGGTAACTGCGGTCAAACAGTCCGACGCAGCCTTCCTGGGAATAGCGCTGCTGCCACTTGCGGGCCGTGCGAGGACTCAAGCCAGCGGCTGCCGCCGCTGGCTTCAGACCAATCCGCGCTATTTCTTTGACCAAATGGGCTCGACCTTTGGGCGTCATTGAGGCATTCTTGTGGATGTTCATCCGAGGAGTCCTGAAGAAGTTGGGATGTCAGAACCTCCATCTTCCTTCACCTCGGGTGAACAACCTCTTGGGAAACTACATCTAGATCGCATCTTATTTCTGATTCTGGCCCATTGCAGGCTCAGCCAATGTTCGAATTGCTCCCCTGCCGCCGCCGTGGCTCGTATCCGCATCGTTGCCCCGTATCGCCGCTCTTGCTGGCGTTACTAGACCCTGGTTGCACCTAATCTAGGAAAATCTGTAAAATTGGAGTAAATCTGAGTATTCCTAAGCCTCGTGCAGCCCTAGAATATCTCTTAAATCAATCTTAAGTCATTGATTTAATGTAATTTACCCCTATTTTTTAGAAGTTTTAGGAGTAGGAGCAAGTGGAGCTCCCAAGAATCACAGACCTTGCCGCCCGACAAGCTATCGACTCGACACGGTTGTTTCGGGAATACGTGCGCGTGCGGCGCGAACTAGACGCCTTAGATGGAAGCCTGTTTTTCAAGAAGGTGGGTACCTACGAGTACCTGCTACACAAAGTGCGCGGTGTCATCCATCGCAAGGGCAAGAGGTCGCCCGCAACCGAGGCGGAGCGCGCCGAATTTCAGGCGACGAAACACCGCCTGAAGGCTCGTCTCGAGATCCTGAAGACAAACGTCGAGATCAACCAGCGCATGAACAAGGCTGTCCAGGCCGGCGCTGTACCCACGGAGGTCATCGAGGTCCTAACGCAACTTGAGCAGCACGGGCTCGCCGACAAGAGCGTCATCTTGGGCTGGCCGGCGCTCTACGCCTACAGTCAATCGTCCGGGGTCAAGCTGGACAGCGTGAAGTTGGAGGGCCAAAAGGGTGCGCTGCTGGAGCGCCATCCCGACGCGCTGCGCGTTCTCGTCCAATCCCCGAGGAACGGGCCGACAGATCTGCTGCGGCAGCTGAAGCATTCCCTGAGGGCAGTCGCAGAGGTCGAGGCAAGCGCGGCACCTCATTCCCCGTGGTGGGATTTGAACGTCCGCTTCGCAACTGCAATGCCTAGGGTTGCAGCCAAGACTAAGGCAAGCGCCAAGACTAGGAAGTTTCCTGAGAAAGGCCTGGCCGCAGCGAAGGCGCGGAAGGTGATGACCTTGCGGGTCAACGCAGCCGCGTCGCAGCATGCGGCGCATACTGACGCTTGGGTCAAGCTGCTCGTGCGGGCTCCCACCTATGAGCAGGTGGTCGTGGGCAAGACAGGGAAAATGGCCGTGATGCGTACCCTCGATCCGCAAGTCTTTGTGAGTTGGGAGCACGCGCTTCAACTGCGCAGGGGCAAGTGTGCGGACAGCGAGCAGACAGAGCAGAAAATCCGGCTTGTTGAGGGATTGCTTGAATCCTCGATGGTGACCTCCAAGCTTGACGCTGCCGCCAGCGAAGCCCTGAACAACGAAGTCCTTGCCCTCGCCGCGGCTGGCGAGGTTGCCCTCGATCGCGTCTGAAGCCCTGCCGACCCGCGAGCAGGAACACTCCGTCGCCGGCTATTCGAAAACTCAATGGAGACTCTGCTTTGACGTATGCCCTTCTCGAAGATGAGGTAATCAAGCAGCTCGCCGAGTCGGCGGTCGCTTTCGACCGGCACGCCTCTGCGGCTCAGACGCTGCAAAGCCGCTACCCTGCGAAGATGAACTGGCAGGAACGCGGAGGCGTCCTGCAGCTGATCAAAACGCAAAGCGACGGCCGAGAACACTCGCTCGGCGACCAAACCGACGAGCGGGTCGCCCTGTACAACAAATATGTGGCGGAGCAGCTCGCAGCCAATCAGATGCTCGAGCTATCGACCAAAGACTTGCAAGTCGCGCGAGGCCGCAACGTGTCGATGGGGACCGCCCGTGTTCCTACCATCGTCATCCAGATCCTTAACGAACTCGACAACAAAGGTCTGGGCGGCTACTACCGCGTGATCGGCACGCACGCGCTCTATGCCTACGAGGTCGCAGCAGGCGTTGCATTCGATGCGGAGAGCACGACGACTCGTGATGTGGATCTGCTCTGGGATGTGCAACAGCGCATCAGGCTAGTTGCCAATCTAGACGCCGCCGGGCTTACCATGCTTCAGCTGCTGCAGCTCGTTGACACTTCGTTCGAACGCATGGAGGATCAGAAGGAATCGGCTGTGAATGCCGAAGGCTTCGCCGTCGACTTCCTGAGACGAAGGGGGCCAGACGACAAGGTGGCAGACTCCATATCGGGCAAGGAAGGAGATGTACTACCGGTGCCAGCAGAAAACGCCCAGGAATTCCTGAACTCAAAGGCTTACGAGCAGGTGGTCATCGGCGGCGATGGCTCCATGGCGCGGATGCGCACGGTGGACCCCGGCATCTTCGTGGACTTTAAACGGTGGCTAGCCCAGCTGGATACACGCGAACAGATCAAGCGCCGTCGCGATCAGCGCCAGGCCGATGCCGTCGAACAGTTGCTCTGCGAGGGGCGCCTGGTGTCCAGCGTCAGGCCGCGATCGCAAGGGGCATGGCGCCTAGGGTGACCCGGTGCTCACCGAGCAGCTTAGGGTTTTGGAGCGATTCGCACATCCGCATTTTTTGACGCATGCTTGAGATAGTCATTGGTTGGGTAGCGCAGTGCTGCTGGGAATTTCTGTTCAAAGTGAGCGTCCATCGACCCTTCTTTGTCATCCCACACAGTAACACCCGTGAGCAGCAATAGCGAGTGATACCGCTTCACATCTTTGGCTTTTCCCAGGCGGCCAGCCAAGGCCAATAGCTCATCGAGTAAGTCAGTGAGGACATCTCTATTGCGTCTGACTCCTTCGTTGTAGCAGTCAACGCAAGCTGCCGGATCCTTGGGTCCTTAGTTCATGCTCTGCAATCAGGGTAAATGTCGGTAGCTTTACCTAGTATGCATACCGGGATACCGATTTTTAGATCCATCTTACCGGGGTCAAGATTGGATGGAAATCAACAGTCAGTCCTATAGAGTTTGAGAAAGCTCAAAAAGTTTAGGTCGGTGTCCACGGAACCGGCAGCAGCCCAGTCAGCTATGCCGCTGCTTCGAAGCTCAACATCCCTGGAAAGCTTCTGTTTGGATTACAGGAGAACCATGCTCGTAGGAATGCGGTCAAAAAAAACGACCACATTGATGCGACCCGTCTGGCTTTCGTCGACAGGGGTCCATAGCTTTGCGAAGGTATGCAGGTCGCTGTTGACGCGGCGCACCCTGCCCATGTTGGCGGCGGTGCCGTCGTGCCCGTCGATGGCGTTGGCCAGCCGTCTTGCCGCCTGTTTGGGGACGTCAGTGAGCAATACTGCATTGAACCTCTGCTCAATCGTGGCGGAGGAAGCGGTCGTCTCAAATGTGCCCACGTAGGCAAATCCGGTCAAGCCGTGGTTGGCCGATTTGCGGTTAGGTTCGCCAAGTGGGGCTAGGCCCGCGAGCTTGAGTTCGTTGAACGGAACGTTGACGTTCTCAAAAGGCAGTAACGTGCTCAGCGGGCATACGTTCCCCACGGCATAGGTCGCGGCTGAACCGGCTGCTGCGGTGAACGATTGCGGCACGACATATTCCAGATCCATGCCGGGTTCAGTAGTCAAAGTCGTGAAAGTGTTGTCCACCAAGCCGTCCCGGTTGCAGTCGCCCGGCCATCGGCCGAGTGAACTGCGGTGGGCGCGGACGTTGGCTATCAGCGTCTGCACCTGAGCCACAAACTGATTTTCGCGGTATTGTTCCAGCAACTCCTGGGATTTCAGGGTCATGCTGACCAATACGCCCATCAATGCAAGCGCCATGGCAATCTCGATCAACGAGAAGCCGTTTTGGCTGCAACGCTGCTGTGCGTATCCAGGACCTTTTGATCTGGAACGGGTGGGCGCTGACATCAGTCTGCCTTCTGCAGGCGCTTTTCGACCCAACTGCGCTGCTGGTTCAGATCGCCGCGATTGGCGCTGAGATTGAGGAAGCGCCTGTAGGCCTGGGTGGCCTCTTCGGTCCGGCCAAGTGCCTGTAGTGAATGGCCCTGGTTAAGCCAGAGTTCCGGCATTTCGGGGTGGCTTGCTGTCGCTTTGACAAGGGTGTCGATGGCGCCCGTATGGTCGCCCGACTCCTGCAACGCCACCGCAAGGTACAGCGACGCTCTTGCGTGATCGGGGTTCTTCTGACTTGCGCTGGTCAATGCTGGCACTGCTTCTTTCCAGCGTCCCAGGCCTGACAGAGCAACGCCTGCAAGGTAGCGCGTACGCCAGTTCGAGCCCATGTAGCCCTCTAACTGCTCGACAGCGGTGAACGCCTTATCGAACTCTCCCCTTGCCAGTAGTAGCTCTGCAGCAGAGAAATTCACATCAATGGCTTTGGACGCCACAGCCGCGCGTGCCTGGTCAGTCACGGCTGCGCCATTGGACCTGTTCACCTGCGGAGGCTCGACCGATTCTCCTCGCGGCACTGTGGCGCTGATCTTGGACGCTGCTGGTAGAGGCGATGGGCTCGACGCCTGCCGAGTCCTATCTGGTTTGGCATCTTTCTGCGCAGGAACGTCGGGGGCGGCGGCCGTTGGTTGTGTCGTGGGCGCTGTGGGTGAGGGCTGTGTAATGAGTGCCGTAGCTGGTGGCGTTACCGTCATCGAGGGCCCCAGTTCGGCCGTCGCCACCCACTGCATCACGCTGGCCCACGCCACCGGCTGGCCAAGCACCCGGGCGAGGCGCTGCTGCACCGCACCTACATCGGCCGCTTCCGGCAGCACCAGCACCATCCAGCGCGGTCCTGCCGGAGAATTTTGTGCCAGGATCACCAACGGCCAGTCACGTGACCATGTCTGGTACATCCGCTGCGTCTGCTCAAGAGTCTGAAGGTCGGCAAGCTGCAACGCCAGTGTTGACGGCGCTGTGCGGCGCAGGCCCTCTAACCAGAGACGCGCCGCATAGTCCCATGCCCCGCCGTCCCAAGCGCGAGACGCCTGAGCCATCCAGTCCGCCTTTGGTAGTACAGCGCTGGCTTGGGCCTGCGCCGTGTTCGAGGTGTCGGGCTGAAAGGGTGGGAAAACTGTCGCTGTTGGCGTGATCAGCTTGCCTGTGGTAGCGGCGGGTCTCGCAGCAGGCTTCATCACGATTTGAATAAGATCCAGCCGTAGACCGAAAGCCAGCAACGCGCCCAATATCGCCAGCAATAGAAGCCAGATTCCCCATCGCTTGCCCGGTGGGGCTGCCGCCACGCCCGGAGAGTCAATGAGCATGTGATTTCCCTGGCGTGGATGAATCCCGGCCGCAGCGGGCTTGCTCTCGCGTTGCAGATCAATCTGACGCAGCGCTTGTTCGATTGCGCTCATTGCCAGAACTTTGAAAATTCATTGCAGGCCTGCCTGATGAGGTCCAGGCTCACACGGCGCGTGCGGTGTGTGTGTGCTAACAACACAGCCCGTTCGCATGCCAGGTTAATACGCCGTGGGACCCCGCGGGTTTTGTATTGCAGCCACCACAGCGCTGCCGGACTGAAGCTGAAGTCCCCGCTGCTGTGTGTACAGGCCAAGCGGTGTCGCACGTAAGCGGCGCATTCGTCCCTGCTCAGGGGCGCCAGCACCAGCCATACGCCAATGCGTTCTCGCAGCGGGCGCATGGCGCGCAGCTTGAGCGTTGTCTCGAGCTCAGTCTGACCGACTAGCACCAGGCTTATGAGTTTGACCCGTTCGGTTTCGAGATTGGACAGCATACGCAACGACTCCAGCGCCTCGCTTGTAAGGCGTTGGGCTTCGTCGACAATGACGACGAAGCGTTCGCCGCGAGCGGCACCCTCCAAAATCAGCTTGATCAGTGCTCTGTTCAGCGTGACCAGATTTTCCTTTTCGGCAGGCGGGCCGCCGAATTCCGAGTAGATCTCCCGCAGCATGTCGGCTAGCCCCATCAGAGGGTTGATCAGGTAGGCAACCCGCACATGCGCGGGCAAGCTGCGCATGACGCAGCGCAGGATCAGCGTCTTGCCAAGGCCGATCTCTCCTGAGAGGACGGACATGGTGCCATTCATGCAGGCATGGTGGAGACGGTTATATGCAATGACATGCTGTTTCCCCGCGAAAAACAAAGAGGTATCCGGCGTGATCGAGAACGGGACGTTGTTAAATCCCAGTGCCTGGTAGCGCGGAGCCATTGTGGTTTGCATGTGTGGGTAATCTAAGGTTTACTGGCCTGGCTGAACTGTGGGGACCAGAAAGATCACCAGTTCCTTGCGCAGGCCCGCCTGGTAGGTACTCTTGAAGGCGTTGCCCACAACCGGCAGATCGCCCAGCCCAGGCACACGGCGGTTCGTGTCGCTGGTCTGCTCCTGAATCAGGCCGCCCAGCATCACCAGTTCGCCGGTCCGCACCCGGATCATGGTGCTGGTCTGGCTGACGTCCAGAATTGGCGCGCTGCTCTGACCTGAAGGTGATGTGGTGATGCCCGCCAGTCGGGTGACAGTCGGGGCGACGTTGATCATGGCCCAGCCGTCGGCTGAAATCTGCGGCGTCACTGTCAGCGAGACGCCAAAGTTGACACTAAGTCCCTGTTCGTTGACGGTGTCCAGCACGTTGCCGCCGCCCTGAATGATGCGGTTGGTCGAACGGCTGAAAAAAGTTTCGTCAGTACCAACCTTCACTGAAGCCGTCTGGTTGTTCAGGATCCGGATCCGTGGTTGGGATACCACCCTCACATCGCCCTGTTCGCGCATGGCTTCTATCAGTGCGCCGTAGCGGTCGCCACTAAAGCTGGCTGCAAGGGTGCCGGGTAACCGGCTTGTCGCCTGAGGTGCGTTGATGATTGTGTTGATCGCGAGGGAACCGCGCAATGGATTGATTTTGAACCGGCTCCAGTCCAGTCCCAGTGCAAAATTGTCGCTCAGGGTTACCTCGACGATACGCACTTCAATATCGATCTGGCGGTACATCCCCTCGCGCATCAGTTCGATGTAACGTGCGGCGCCTGCAACCTTGGAAGGCAGATCGGTCAGCATCACCGTTCCAGTGAGCCTGTTGACTGTCAGGCGTCCCTTGGGCGATAGCAATGATCGCACCTCGGCTTCGAATTCGGCCCAGAACGTACTGCTCCCGCCACCGGCTGCGCCAGCGGCACCCGCTGGGCCTGTTGAGCGGGCGGCCCGGATGTAGTCGACTTCGAAAGTACGCGTGATAGACGAGCGGACGCGAATGATGCCTTGTTCCTCATCCCATGAATAACCCATGCTGGACAGCAAAATGTCGAAAGCCTTCGACAAGGGCACATCCTGAAAGTCCACAGTGACCGTGCCGGTGATGTCGGGGTCGGCGACGATGTTCAGTCCGTGGGCGCGAGCCAGCAGCCCCAAGGCATCACGCAACGGCAATTCGCGCGCCTTGAAGGAGTAAAGCGCAGGCTGGCCCGTGCCCTTGTCGGCGTTACCGTCAAAGGAGGGCAGTCGTTGCTCGGGCGGCAATGCGACTGGTGCTGCAGGCAGCGCCGCCTGCGCCTCCTTCAGTTTCCGGTTGACCTGGGCGTAGGCTGTGGGTGGAATGGCTTCAGATCCCGGCGGCGTCTTGACCAGGGGTGTGCACGCACCCAGGAAGACCGTTGCGATCCACAACGGGAATACGTATGCAATTTTTTGGGGGATATATCGGGAGTTTTTCACGCAATAGCCCATTTTTATTGTGGATTCACTTGAATCCAGCGCTTGGTGCCTAGTACGGTCTGCACGAAAAGCACCCGCTCTGATTCAATGACGGCGACCCTGTAAACACCTCGACTTTCGCCAACAGCGAGCGCAATTCCGTCAATTTGGGCAACCCGGCGCGAGCCGTCAACCAGAATTGCTGATACGCGGGGTTCAGGCTGGCGCAGGCTGGGATTCTCAGGGTTGGCTGCCACTGTGGCTGGTGGCAGCAGTGCAGTCATGCGCACCCGTACCGGTCCATCGGTTTGCGGCCTTGCTGGTGGCTGCCCAAGCAACGGCGGTTCTTCAATTTCCGCAATTTGTGGAAAGGACGCTTCTTCACGCTCCGGACTATATGAGGCCAGTCCCCAGCCAGCTGCCGCCAGGAACGGAATCAGAAGGAAGGGCAGAAAGTGCTTCATGGGCGATCCAGTACCAGGATGTTGTCGCCCTGCATCGCCACCTTCACGGCGGGCTTGCCCTGAGGCCCTGCGCGAACCGCCTCAATGCTCAAGCTGCGCAGAAAAAAATGTCCCTTGCCAACGTGATTCGCTTTGAGAATCTCGTTGAGCCGATCGATCTCATTGTCCGCAATGGTGGCCGACGTGTTAATCAGCTCATGACGCAAATCCTGTCCCTGGCGCCAGCCGATACGCTCGATAAGCAAGCTATATGCGTCGGCATTTGCACGGTTTTGTCCAAGCTCCTTGTTGGCCAATGCTAGCTTTTTTTCCTGGGCATCGATGCGCGTCAGTGCTTCGCGGGCCGTGTTTGCCATGTACAGACCAACTCCCAGCAACGCTGCGGAGAGTCCCAGCAGCGCGATCGATCGGGCGTGAAATGACAGTGTCATGGTAATTGGTTCTCAGGGAAGTTGGGTGACCGTGCAGGTGGGCAAGACCCGGTCCGCTGCTGTAGAGAGTTCGCCCGCCGGTAGCGCTGCGGTAACCGTGTGCGTGCCAGTGCATGAGACTGTCACGGTCTTGCCGGCGTCAGCTGCCGACAAAGCTGACAGTGGGCGCCAGGCTGTGACGCCTGCATCAGCGGTGGTGAGGGTGCTGTTTGGACTGACCAGGAGGCCGCCTCTGTAGTACGTGGTGCCGCTTGGGTACCCGACCGTGCCCGCCGGACTGATGAAGGCCAGCCTCAAGTAGCGCAATGGAGCAGAGTTCGCTGTGTCGATGCCGAATGCATCCATGCAAACGCCGTCTGTTGAGGCACCTGCCACTACGTCCCCGGTCTGGTAGACGGCGTTCGTGGAGTCAACCAGTGACCAACGCATTGGCAGGCCCACGGCGCTACCGGAAGGTGGTGCAGACAGAACGCTGTTACTCAGCCGAACGAACAACTGGTTTGCCTTGCATGCTGCTGCAGCCGTCGTACATATACCGGCCTTGCGCAGCGACTGGGCAAACTCGCCCAGCGACACAGACTGCACCAGACCCGCGTAGTCGGAAGTGTCTGCGGTGGGGTTGTCAACTGCCGATGTGCCCGGGTTTTCATACACCCGAAAGCCCCGGTCTCCCGCCATCGCAGTGGCTGGATAGGCATCAGTTCCCCTGTTGCTCAAGGCCAGATCCAGGCCGGTCAGGCCTTGCTGCATATACACCGCGTTTTGACGATCAAGACGGCGCAGTGCGGGCGGCTGACGCCGGGACACCACGAAAGCAGCAGCGGCGGAGTTCTCAAAGACCGAGTTGGTCAAGGACGTAGCGCCTGCAGGGAGAGAGACTTCTGCATACCCCAGCGAGCTGTTCCAGGTGAACTGACTTTCGAACCCCGCGCCCCATACGCGAGGCAGGGTAACGTGCATGTAGTCACGCAGGTAATTCGTTCCGCTGTCTACCCTGATGGCTTGCTCGATGGCCTGCAACGAGTTAAGGTTGCGGCACAGCTGGCTTTTGTAGCCACCGGTGGACATCGCGGTATTTACGTCTGGATCAAACTGGTCGATGATGGAATAGAACTCCCAGTCGCTGCCGCCAAGCTGCACTTTGGGTGAAAACGCTGTGGCAGCATCTGCTCGCAAGGCTGGCTGTACGTCATACCAGTAAGCCGTTTGCAGTGACGAAATGCCAGGCACTCCCAAGGCCTGCCCGGGCAGGGCGCCAGCCCACCCAGGTGCCAGTGCTGTCAGCAGGCTGTCCAGCGTCAGATGGCTACTTGCGTAAGTGCTGCCATCAATAAGGCTTTCTGCGAACTTCACAGGAGCGGGGAGACCGCCCCCTGCTACTGCCTGGCCCAACAGGGCTTCGCGTGCCTGCTGCATCGCCAGTGCATCCTTGCGGTCGGCGTCCTGATCACGCTGCATGGTAATCAGCGGTAATAACAAGGCCACCAGGGCACCCGCCAACACCAGCCCGATCGCCAGTTCTATCATCAGGAAGCCGCGCTCACGTGTGCACGTCTGTGTGTTCATGGCTTGAGCCCCGTGGCTGCCCGCGACGCCAGTTCGTAAACCGGGCCCAGCATGGTCGCGCCTATGAGCAGCAGGAAGACACCCAGTACAAGCAACACCAGGGGTTCGAACAGCCGCGAGCCGGTTTCGATTTGTTGTTTGAGGCGCACTGAATAGTGCTCACTCAAGAGCAGACTTTGCTTGTCAAGCGTGCCCGTGGTCTCGCCAAGGCGGATCATGCTCAAGGCAAATCTCTCAAATACCCCACTTTGTGCCAGACCGTCGGATAGTGCCAGCCCGCGGCGGGTACTGGCACTCATGCGCGTGAGGCGGCTGCCGAAGTGCTGGTTCACAGGCTGCTGCAGCAGCACTGCCAGACTGCGTGTGAGGGTCATGCCGGCCGACTGCATGGTTCCCAGATTGCTGAAAAAAGCGTAATAAACCCGTGAGCGTTCCAGACCCTTGACGCCGGGCATCCACCACACCACCGCATGGATCGCAGGGGCAAAAAACGGATGACGCCATAGTAGCGGCACGGCAAGTGCGAGAGGTAACAGTACCAAAGGCAACCATGCGCCGTACGCCCTCAGCCATTCGGTTGCCGCAATCACCTTCAGCGTGGCCGGGGGCAGCGTCACGCGTAAGGAGTCGAACATTGCCGTCATTTTTGGAATGACGAACAACATCCAGAATGCGCAGCTCAGAAGCAGCACAACCAGCACAATGGCCGGGTAAATAGTTGCGCGAAGAATAGCCGCACGCAGTACCCTCGCCTGCTCGTACTGCGATGCTGCGTTCCCCAGGATGTTTTCGAGTTGACCTGTCTCTTCGCCCACAGTTAACAGGTGGCGCAGCATCATCGGAAACGCGCGGGTCGCCTCCATGGCTTGAGCCAGCGTGTCACCGCGCTCCAGCGAGCGTTTCAGGCGCGCGCAGAGCATTCGTAGCCGGGTGGTCGAGGCACCCTTGACTGCCTCGGTCAGCGCTAGGCGAAGGTCAGCACCGGCGCGCACATGCTGGCCGATCAGCTGGCAGAACTCCGCTACGGCCCCCATGTTCAAGGGGCGCGACCACAGCACCGTCAGCCAGCTCGGGAGCGACCAGACGCTGTACGGCTGTAGTCCCTCTGCGACCAGCGAATCTATTAGATCCATCTCGCTGGCGTGCTCGCCTGAGCCACGCACCAAAGTGCCTTCTGACGTCATGGCCCGGTACCAGAACAGCTTCATGCCGGAACCCCGCCAAATACCCGGTCCAGCTCGGCGCTGGTGGTTACGCCTAGGTCCACGAGTTGCTGCGCCCAGACGCGCATGGGCTTGAATCCGCGTCCCACCACATTGCGCCGGATGGCTGACTCCCCCGCCTTTTGATCAATCAGGGACCGAACTTCGTCGTCAATCAGCAACACCTCGCCCACGGCCAGTCGCATGCGGTAGCCCGTTTGGTTACAACTCCCGCAGCCAACTGCTTTAAAGTGCGATCCCTCCGTCGGCTGGCGGCATACCGCGCACAGTTTGCGCAGCAAGCGTTGCGCAACTACCCCTCGTAAACTGGCCGACAGCAGGTAGTCCGGCACCTCCAGATCGCGCAGCCTGCTGATGGCGCCCACAGCGTCGTTGGTATGCAGGCTCGCAGGTACCAGATGGCCGGTTTGAGCGGCACGAATCGCCATCGATGCGGTTTCCGCGTCGCGCACTTCACCCACCAGGATCACGTCAGGGTCTTGCCGCAGAAAGCCCTTGACGGCAGTGGAAAAGTTCATGCCTGCACGGTCGTTCAGGCGCACTTGGCGGACGAGCGGCACGTGGTATTCAACCGGGTCTTCCACCGTCATGATGTTGCGTTCCAACGCATTGATCATGCGCAGGCCAGCGTAAAGGGTGGTGGTCTTGCCGCATCCGGTGGGGCCGGTGACCAGCACCAGGCCATCCGGCGCGCGCATCAGTTGTTCTATCTGCGTCACCTGCTCGGGCCAAAATCCACATTGGTCCAGCGGCAGCACATCACCCCGCATGGATAAAATCCGAACCACCAGATTCTCACCATGGGTGGTTGGCATCGTCGAGACCCGCAGGTCAAATGGCTGGCCAGCCACCGCAAGCGTGTAGCTCCCGTCCTGTGGGCGCCTTGACTCACCTATGTCCATGCCAGCCTCCACCTTGATGGCAGACGCCACGCGCATATGCAGGTCCGAGGGGAGCACATGGTGCAACTGCAGCACGCCGTCGATGCGAAATGAAACCAGCAACGCGAAGCCTGAAGGCGTGAAGTGCACGTCGCTGGCACCGCGCTCGACCGCATCGGCAAGTGCAAGCCTTACCAGGCGGCCGCCATCCAGATCGCCGCCCACCCGTTCCAGTTCGCGCTCCAGTTCGTCTGCGCTTGGGTGGCTGGCGGCCCTGTAGACCATCTCTATGGTCGAAGCCAGTGCGGCGCGAGGTGCAACAAGCCAGCGCACTTCGCCCGGGACATGGCGGCGCAGGCGTTGTTGAGCCTCAAGGTCACCCGGCTCGTCTGTGGCGATGTAAAGCACGCCATTTATGTTGCACACGGGCAGCATATTGTGCTGCCGCGCAAAACTGAAAGGTAACTGTGCCAGCGCCTGCGAGTCCACTTTCGTGGCATCGGGTCGCCAGCTGGACAGCCCGTTCACAACAGCCAGCGCTTTGGCAATGTCCGTGTCCGACACCATGCGCAGCAGTCGCAGTATCTGGGTCGTCTGCTGGCCCAGAGAGCGAGTGATTCGCTGCGTGTAGCTGACCTGTTGCGGCGTGAGCACGCCCGCTTTTTCCAGTTGGGCGAGCAAAGCGTTTCCGTTCGGACGAACTTGCACCGTTTGGGCATCGCGGGTCATGATCAGAAGGCTCCGGCTGCGATGGTCAGCCGCGTTTGCATCAGTGCGCCCGGAGCCAGCGGCCCCTGGTCCTCGAACACCAGCCGGGTGTCCGAGAGTCGCCCCAGCGTCGAAAATTGCTCAGCCATCTTCTCTGCCTTGAGCTTGCCACCCGCGTAACCCCCTCCCAGATAGATCTTCAGGTCCACGGTGAATGTGGGTTCACCCGCCTGGGGCATGCGCCTTACCGGCACCCCTGGTTTGAACGTCACGGGCTCCGACACCGGTCGCAACCCATCAGTGGAAGGGGCTTTCGCCTGCTGGGTCACGGGCTGGCGGGCCGCCTTCACGTTTGCAGATTGGGTGCCGGGAGCGGGCCGTCCGTCAGTCAGGCGCAGGCGCTCATTGCCAAGGTCGTCCCGGCGGATGGCGATCTGCGTGACTTGCGCATCTGCCGGCACCTGGGCCAGCAGCTCGGTGAGGAAGTGGTCCGCCCGAAGGTTGGCGCCCAACGCGGTTTCGCGCCATGCTGCCGAGCGCAGTGCAGCCACCGCGCCTGTGGGGGGGCGCTGGTTCTCAAGTGCCTTGCTTTGCGTGGCCAGAGTTTGCAGGTTGAGCTCGAGTGCCGCGCTGCGATGGTCAGCCTGGGCCTGCCACCAGATACCCAGACCTAGCAGCACCGCGCCGGCAAGACTGGCGAGGGTCGCGGCCACAGGCGCTGCGTACCAGGCCGCGACGCGCTGGCGGTAGCCATTGGTAATGAGGTTTTGGTGACGGTCTGCGAATGCCAAGCCAAACAGGTCTGGCTGCAGCAGCACCTGTGTCGGGTCTGTGGCCTTGAACACGTCGCAGATGCGCTGCACCAGCTCGCGCGACCCGTTGTTGGCCCAGTCCCCCGACGCGGCCCAAGGGCCGTTACCCAAGCGAACAACGGAGCAATTGGGACCTGTGAATTCTGCTGGCGCATTCGCCGCCGCACTTTCAAGCAGCGTCTTCCACAGGTCTGCATCAGCATGCCCTGACATGTCCCCAAGCGGTTGTACCCGCTGCCAGGCCACGCTGCCATTGCGCACGCCCAAGGTGCGCAACATGCCCATGTGCCACCAGTGCACCAGTACCGGCTCTGTGCTGGCTGCACGGATCAGGTCGGCCACCGCTGCGTCTGCGGTGATCAGATGTGTCAGCGGCCGTGCGGAGCCCGGCATCAGGCTTTGGGCCAGTTCGGCATCGTCCTCCAGCATGGCATGCACATCCACCTCGGCCTCACCTTGCCGCAGCCAGGCCACGCGGCTGCGCGAGCGAAAACGTTCTGTGAAGGTTCCGTTATCTGTCAGGTGGCGCTGCACCAGCACCGGCACAAACCGGCGCCCCAAGGCCCTCACCCGCAAGCGCTCGCTCAGATTTTCAGGTGAGTCCAGGCTGACGCGCATCGAGCCGCCCGCCTTGTTGGCGAGTTCGTCCGCCGCGCCGCTGCCGATCTGCAACACCTCGCGGCCGCGCACAACTGCGTAGCGCACCGGGTGGGTGCCATATAGCGTGTCGGCGCGAGACATGGTGACCAACAGCTTTTTCATTGGCGGATTTTTCAAAAAACTTGACTGACAAGGTATTCAGGGGCTTGCGTCCCGTTCAACAAGTCAGCCCTGCCTGTGACAGGTGTGCCAGGGCTGACTTGTTGAAGGTGGGTCTGAGCCCACCTTCACTTTGGCTTTCGCCAAATGCTAAGTGTTAAGAGGTTGCAGGAATGCGGTCAAAGAAATACACCACCGTCACCATGGCATCGCGGCTGTTGCCAGTGGTACCGGAAGCGGTCGTATTCCAAAGGCCGTTATAGGTTCCGTCACTACCGGAACGCTCTAACAGGCGCACGCGCGAGCGGTTGGCAACGGCGTCCTGCCCATTGATGGCGGTGGCCATGCGGCGTGCCATCCACTGCGGGACGTTGTGGATCACGATGGCGTTGTAGTTTGCATCTGCCGCTGACGAACCACCCTTGTCGGTGATTTTGCCGACAAACATGAAGTCTTCATGAACCAGCTTGGCAAACTTGCGGTTGGGCACGCTGTCGCTGATCACCCCCGCCAACTTCAGGTCATTGATCACTGTATTGGCTTCGGTGGTGGACACCGCGAGCGTGGTGGAGGTGGTATTGTTAGTGGAATCCTGGAGGACACAACCCTCATCGAATGTCGCTGCCGTAGCCGCAGTTCCCGCCGGAGTTGGAACTGTGGTGGCGTATCCGTACTTCAGCGCACGAGTAGTGTTGTCAGTGTCCAAACGACTGGTGGCGTCAGCCGCAAAGTCAATGATGCCGTCGGCGTTGCAGTCACCGGGCATGCGACCCTTGAGCTGCGCGTACTGCTGGATCTGCATTTCGACCGACTTGACGTCGTTCAGCAGCTTGGTGGCTTTTGTCTGGTCGATAAGCTCCTGACCGGTCATTACGGCCGCGAACAGCAAGCCTGCCGCCGCCAGCGCTACGGACATTTCGACCAGGGTGAAACCGCCCTGCCGACTTCTACCTCGACCCATGGTTCCAGCTTTCATTCTTTGAAACATTTAACTTCTCCGTTCGTAAAATAGTTTAATCGATATAAACATTGCATTCATGTAAAGTATTGAATACGCTTCTAGTGTATTGATTGCAAAGATTATTTGCAAAATTTTTGTGGTTTTTTTGCAATGGAAAGATATTTCAAAAATGACACTGGGGTGCAAAGGGCCGCGTCTCTAGGCGCCCGCGCTTGCGTCATCGTTTGCGGGAAATCCGGCTTCTATGCACATTCCGCCGCCTTTCCTCAGTCCTACCCGCAAAAAGCCGCCGTGGGAGATCGCAATCCGCTCGGCGATGGCCAGGCCAAGGCCGCTGCCTCGGCAACGTGTCCGTGCATCCGGGGTGCGAAAGTAGGGTTGCGTCAACTGAACCAGCTCTTCTGGCCTCACCCCGGGGCCGCGGTCCAGAACCTGCACGCGAACGAACCCGTCTGTAAAGTATGTGCGTAACTCCACTGTGGGTCCAGCATGCCGCAAGGCGTTGTCGATAAGGTTGCCTAGCAGCCGGCGCACCGCCAGTGGTCGCAGCACGCTCGCTGGCGTTGGGGCCGCCAGGTAATGAATCGTCGCGCCTTGCAGTTCGAAGTCAGCGATAACTGTGTTCACCACTTCACTCAGGTGTATTTCCATCCCGTCTTTAGGCTCTTCGGGCTGTCCAAAATCCAGTATCTGCCCAATGAGCCGATTCATCTCGTGGATGTGTGCCGTCAGCTTCTGCATGGCCTTCGGATTGTTGACCAGCATCACCATGGCTAGCCGCAGACGCGTCAGTATGGAGCGCAGGTCGTGCGACAGATGGGCCAGCAGCAACTGGCGCTCCACGTTTGCCTGCGCCAGGCGTTTCGACATGTCGCTGAATTTTGTGAGGAACTCCTCACTTATGCCGTGAGCTCCGGTACTTTCCGCGAGCAAGCCTGTCGAAAATGGGGCTCCATCGCCAAAGCTGTCAATCGCTTTCGCGAGCGGACCCAACTCTTTGCGGGTGTGCCTGAGCAGTAATAAGCTGCCTGCAAAAGCCAGTGCCAGAGCGACTAGAACGTTGGCGATGATCAGGCCTGCGGGAACCCGAAGATCGTCCGCCAGAAACATGGTTAACACGGTGGGCGCTTCTCCTGGGGACTTGATTTCCACCCACAATTGAGGGTGGGGATTGGTCATAAACTTAATCTTTTGTCGGGGCGACTTTTGGCGCAAATTTTTCAGAAACTCCTGTACCAGGTACGGTTCTGTTGATGCCGTTTCCTGGTGTCCCTGCTCAAACAGCCTGATTTTTCCGTCACTGAGCGTCTCAAGTCGCTGCAGGTAGCCGCTGCGCTCTGCTGGCGGCAATATGGAGATAGCCAGCTCAATAGTAGAGATCTGCACCGAAAAGAAGTCTGTCAATACTTCAGTCCGGGGTTTCTGGACGAAATGGTAAAACCCTGTGAGGACGATGCCCATTGACATTGAGATCACCAGACACACGATCAGCATGGTGTTAAAAACCGCAAGCGATCGCAGACGCTGCAGTGACTGGAACGTCAGAAAAGAACCCAAAGAATTTTTTTGTTCAGGCACCGGACTCCCCAGGCGCAAAGACATAGCCCACACCCCAGACCGTCTGAATCAGCTGCGGACACGCCGGATCGCTTTCAATTAGCCTGCGCAGGCGCATGATCTGAACGTCAACGCTGCGCCAATTGAGCGTGGCCCCAAAACTGTGCGTAAGTCTGATCAATTTGTCGCGCCCAAGAGGTGTATTGCAGTGTGTCGCCAGTGCTTTGAGCAGGGCGTATTCGGTTGGCGTGATATCGACAGGATGGCCTTCGCGGCAAAGCATGGGCCTGTCGAGGCTCAGCCTCCAGATACCGAACGTGACCGTAAGAGGGTCATGCGCATCGCCCCGAATCATGTTCTTATAAAGTCGTCCCCTCACCTGGGCATGAATGCGCGCCAGGAGTTCGCTTGGCTCAAAGGGCTTGGTGACGTAATCGTCCGCGCCCATTTCCAGGCCTGTGACGCGGGCCGCAAGGTCGCTGCGCGCTGTGAGCATCACGAGCGGGGTGCTATCGCCAGCATCGCGCATGCTCTTGCAAATGCCGAGGCCATCCTCGTCGGGAAGTGACAAGTCGAGGATGACGAGGTCGAAGAACTGGCGTGTCATCAAACGGCGGGCCGCCCCGGCATCGGCTGCAACCGACATCTTGATGCCATTCGTCTCAAGATAGCGCCAAAGCAGGTGGCGAATTTCCCCGTCGTCCTCAACCAGCAGAACCCTTGTCGGACTTTCCAGGCCCGGGGCTTCCGAAACGTTGATCATGTGGTTTTCCTTATTCAGAATCGTTACCGTTCAAGGGAGTAAAAATCCCCAACGCAAAACTCTTCAAACGCGACACAGCGCAACACAACATCACCAGAGACGGCGCAGGCAGACGTCGCAGGCTGCGGTGTCGCGGGTCTGGCGACGGTACCCACTCGCTGCAGGCGCCACCCCCGCTTCACAAGCCACAGCGCTTGAGCGCAGCAGGGTTTTGGGTCAGGAGGAACCTGGCGTAGTCCTCCTGAAACAGCACTTTGAATCTTGCAGCCAGCCGCCGGGCTTTGGACTCGCGCACCAACTCACACAAGGCCGCCAGCCGTCTCGACAGCAGAAACGGGTTGGGCCCGTCACTCAAAAGGCGCTCGGTGGCCGCCAGTACTTGTGGCGCGTTCTCCGGTGTCAGCGACGTACGCATCAGCAGGTCGCGATCGGCGTAGCGCTGAAACAACACGGTGGCTTGGGTCGGCGGTGAAGGGGTGAGGGCGGCCACCGAACGCCCTTTTGCGCCATAAGCTGCGCTGACCCCGGCATAGTCCACCAGTGCCAGCACAGTGCAAAGCAGCAACGCTCCCGCCCCAGCGGCTAACCCCGGTCCCGACTGACGGAGCCCTGATGCGCCAAGCCCGCCCGTCATGATCAGCCCGAAGGCGAACGCGGTGGGGATCAGAAAAGGCATGTACCACAGCGGGTATTCGACCATGCTGTGCAGGCCCACCACCGACAGCACCAGCCAGGCCCATACAAGGTCAGAATTGTCGCATGTGCTTGCATGCATCACACGCCAGGGGCGTTGGCGCCAGAGCAGCCAGGCCACAGGCGCCAGGATCGCTGTGGCACCTATAAAACCCACTTCGGCGAGCAGGTGGAGCACCAGGTTGTGGGCATGGAATGTGTTGTGCACCCCGGGTTGCAGCGGTAACTGCTCAAACCGTGCGCGGGCCAGTTCGCCCCAGCCCACACCCAGCAAAGGGTGACTCAACGCGAGGTTCCAAGCCTCGCGCCAGTAAATTAGCCGAACTGACCAGGATGCATTGTCACGGGTTATTTCCGGGTTCGGGGTCATGCCGACGAATGGCAGGGCGAAAGCGATCAATATCACCCAAAGCGGGCCGGCCAGAAAGACGCACCGTTCAAAACGGCTCGCACGCTTCAGCAAAAACCAAAGACACAACGCCACGACCGTTGAGGACAGCAGGCCTGTGCGCGAACCCGAAAGGGCCACACCGGAATAAGCCAGCGCGGCCAGAATGGCCGTGACGCTTCGTGCATCAAGCCCGCGCTGGTGGCGCCACCACACCGCCAGCAGGCCGATCAGCGCAAAGCTGGCCAGGTGGTTGGGTTGACGCAGGTTACCGTAAGGGCGCGGCGTGAAATTCAGGTTGGCGAGTGGGTGGAATGCGCCCTCGACGTGAAAAAACTGCATCCAGGCAACCAGCACGTGCCAAAACATGGCCAGCACCAGCGCAACCATCAGGGCCTGCGGAATGCTGCGCTGGCTTCGTGCCATACGCCCGATCGCCATCAACACGCCACAGGCTACTGCTGTCGCGACAAGGCCGGCACCTGTCTCGCGGTAACCCATGCCGCTTAGCCAGGCTGCCCCGACCACGGCGAATAGCCAGGCCAGGGACCGCAGCGGAATGGTGGGCTTGAGCGCCATGCCCGCAATGGCCACCGCCAGCAAACCCGCAGCGAAAGGCACCACCGTCACGGAGGGGCCGCCCGTCCAGGGCCAGCAAAACACCAGCATCATCGGCAGCGTCCATGTCCAAGTCAGTGGGCTGGTTTTGGGCATGAGGTGGTCGTGGAGAAATGGGGGCGGCTCAGGCGGTAAGCCTGCAAACTGGACTGCCCGATCAAGCTTGAGTTCGGTTCAAAAATCGATACAAACACCACAAAAACATTGAAATCGGTAAAAAGAATACAATGCATTATGGAGCAAAAACAACCCCTAAGATTTGCCCGATGTGGGTTTGTGGGCCTTGCAATGTGTATCTGGGTGCTCTCGACTGCAGGGCTGGCTGATGCCGCGCCGGACGGTGAGCTCTACCAGTGCCCCCGCAATTTGTTCACCAACCAGATGGATAAGGCTCAGGCACTTCTTAAAGGGTGTTCGCGCGCGATGCCCGGGCGTATCACCCAGGCGGCAGGTGGGCCGGAGCTGGAGTCCGCCGATCCGGTGCCAGCGGCTGCCGTGCCTGCCGCTGTTTCTGCGACCATGGCTGCGGGGGACCGGCCACTGGCCGGATCTGTTGCAACGCCCACCGCCCAAAAAGTCGCCCCCGTCGTCCAAGCCCGGATTGCCCCGGCTATTGCGGCCCCTGCCCGCTCGCCCGACGCCACAGGCATGCGGGTACCGACGAGTGAGCAGAGCGCGCGCGACCAGGACGCGCAAACCATCCTGCGGTCCGAGCTGGCCAGCACGCAGGCAGCTCTTGAGGCTGCCCAGCGCAGCGGCGGAGCAGCCCAGAGCGCTTCTCTGCTTCGACTGCGAGATGACGAGGCCGCCTTGCGCCGGGAACTGGCCCGCCTTAACCGCTGATGTCCCTCCGACTGGTCAATCGGCTGCGTTGTTCTCGTCGCCACACGAGCAGCCGCCAGCGACGCCGGCCGGCGCCTGACCCACATCGCTGCAGCGGGCCTGCGAGGACTGTTGACGTGGCACGGAGTGCCGCTGGATTGTCGCGGCTGCACAGGGTTCCAGGCATCCCGCCGATTGCGACCAAAGACACTGCGGCATGATTGCCTCTGTTGATTTCTCCGGCTTGAAATTTCTACCCGGCTGCAGCGCAGGGCTGGATGAAAAAACTGCAGTGCTTGACATGGAGTGGAGCGGACAGCTGGAACCCCACGTCGATTGGTCCCTGCGCCTCACCAAGCACCTGACCGAGTTGCGACTTGGCGACCCCATGTGGGGCTTTTCTACCCCCCGATCTCCGGCAGATTTTGTGGTGAAAGGCAGTTCAGCGAATCTCGATGCGTTTCCGTTCTGGGTGGTGGCCCTGACTATTGCCCTGCAGCGCTGGGCGCGCCAGCCGGTATGGCAAGGCGCAGTGCTCGCGTCTGGCGATAACGTTGCCAGGCTTGCCCTTCCTTATGCGAGCCAGGACGTGTTGCCGGGCGCGCTGGAGCAAGCTGCACGCCTGCTTATTCTGTGGTCGCAAGGGGGCGCGCCGGGCGTCGAGTCGAGAGGGGTACGTGAAGCCCGGGACCAGTGGCTTAAGTCAGTCCTGGGGTTGGGATGGGCACCCGCCACACTGCGATTTTTTGCATTGGCGCGGCGCCTTGGGATCCCGACGACTTGCCAGCGCGGCATGCTGCAGCTGGGTCAGGGGCGATACGCCGAGTATCTTGACTGCAATTTCACCGGCAGTACCGGCGGATTGGCACTGCTACTGGTCAGAAATAAGCACCTCACAAACCAGGTATTGAGTCGCGCCGGTATTCCCGTGCCCTCCCAATGGATTGTGGCGACGCAGGATGCTGCGGAGAAGGCAGCCCAGCGGCTCAACTGGCCCGTGGTCATCAAGCATGGTAACGATGACCAGGCTTCGGAGCCTGGCCTTTACGACCTGACCGCCCTTCGGAGCGCCTTTGACCACGCCCACCGGTCCACTCCCGGGCGGGTGATTCTGGAGAAGTATGTTGCTGGCGAGCGCTACCAGTTGCGAGTGGTGGGTGGTGTGTTGCGCCTGGCCACGCAGCGCGTGGTGGGTGGGGCGGCGGGCGATGACAGCACCGGCGCTGATGTGACTTCTTTCGTTCACCCTGATCACAGGGCCCTGGCGGAGGCAGCTGCGCGTGCTGCAGGCCTGCGTATTGCCGGGGTGGAGTTTCTCTGCACTGACATCAGCCGGCCCTGGCTTGAAGTGGGCGGGGTCGTTTGCGAGATCACCGCCCTATCGGGCTCCCCTGTACGCTGGATGTCCACGCCGGTGCGCAATATCAGCAGTGAAGTGGTGAACTGGTTGTATCAAAACAAGCCGCCCCGCATTCCCCATGCAGTCATCACGGGTGTCCAGGGTGATACGACGGCTGCGTACATGCTGCATCACATCTGGTGCGTGGCCGGGAGGATTGCCGGTTTGTATACCGACGATGGGACCTGGGTGGGTGCAGAACTTGTTGGCGGCAATGAACCGTCCAGCTTTCTGGGCGCCAGCTTTTTGCTTGAAAACCCGGCGGTAGAGGCGGCCGTCATGGGGCTGTCAAGCGACTGGCCGCTCGAATTTGGCCATCCATGTGACCAATATGACGTGGTGGCGATCCCCAGAGTCCAGCGTGGCCTCGGGATTGACGGCACTCAGGTGCCGGGCGAGGGGGCGGCGCTTATGAGGGAGTTGTTATCGCGCGCGCGGGATGTGGTTGTGCTGAACGCCGACGATTCAGGGTGCCTCGAGATGCTAGACCATGCATCGCCTGGAGTCCGTCTGATCCTCGTCTCGTCAGATGATCAGAACCCGGCGATACGGACGCACCGTGAGTTGGGCGGAGAAGCGCTGTTTATGGCGCGCCTGTCAACGGGAGCCTGTGTTATCCATGCGGCGGGTTCGGTGCTGACTCCCTTGATGGGGGTGTCCACTGTGTCGTCCACGAATCGTGGGCTTGAAGAAACCAATGTCCTGATTGCGTTGGCGGTAGCTGGTGCACAGGGTTTGGACCGGGCCGCAGCCTGTCACGCCATGAAGAGTTTTACCCATTCTCCTGAACCACTCCAGGCCAAGCCAAGCAATGAATATTGAACTCAAGTACCGGGCCACCTACTACGGGCCCAGCACGTTCTCGCGTGACCCGGTCATAGTTGTAGGGATGACGGTGGCCCCGGAGCTGTTGGATGACGCTCCGCGTATCGTGGCAGATCTTGCAGCGTTGTCTTCCCCCTGGTTTAACGGGTGGGCCGGTACCGGCAGCGATTTGCTGGGCGCAAACCAGCTGGCTGGGGCATTGGTGCAGTGGGCGTTGGCAGCCTTGAATTTTATGCGTGGTTCTTTGCACACCGCAGGGGTGCAGGCGACTGACGGAGGGCAGGGTGGACAGACTCTCTGGCTAGGTTTTCATGAGCCCGATCTGAGTCTGGCGACCTTGCAGCTTGGCGGCCGTCTGCTGCAAACCTTGTCTCGTGGGCCTATAACGCCTGAAAAATTTGAATCCGAGTTGGCGCCAGTGTGGCGCGCGTGTCGTGAAATTCATCCCGATTTTCTTGCACGTATTCTCATCGAAGCGGCGCGCGCCATGCACGTACCCCATAGTCCTGCCTGGGGTCAATCCCGCCACTGGCATTTTGGCCATGGTGTGAACAGCCGGGTGCTGTTTCTATCAGGTTCCGCTGAAAATGAAGTGTTTGGCGCACCAATTTATGCGTCGAGAGAGGTCAGCAAAGCTGCTCTCGCAGCCCTGGGCCTGCCTAGCCCCGCCCATGCGCTGGTTCTCGATGAATCTGAGCTTGCGGCGGCGGTAGCGCAGGTAGGGTTTCCTTGTGCAACCAAGCCGCTTCAACAGGGTGGTGCCAAAGGTGTTCGCGCTGGGCACCAGACGCTTGAGGAGCTCAGGCTTGGTTTTCTCGAAGCGCGTGCTGAGGGCCGAAACGCAGTGATGGTGGAAGCTTTTGTGCCTGGCAATGATTACCGTCTGATGGTCATGGATGGCGTGTTGCGTGCGGCGATACGGCGCGATGTCGCGTGTGTCGTGGGCGATGGGTTCAGTACTGTGCGCCAGTTGGTGGAAATCGAGAATTCCATGCGGGAAACCCAGCGTTTTTTTGGTGGGGGCCATTTGCGGCGAATTCCTCTGGATGACGAGGCGCGGCAATGTCTCGTCACCCAGGGCCTGGTACTGGACTCTGTAGTCTCGGCAGGCCTTGAGGTGAGACTCAGAAACAACGCAAATTTTTCTACGGGTGGCCAAAGCGCTGATGTGACCCCGTCGGTACACCCGCATGTGCGTACCATGGCCGAGAGCCTGGCTCGCACGCTGAACCTTCCTGTGCTGGAGGCCGACTATCTCTGCGCCGACCTGAGTCGTGCCCCGCGTGAGGTAGGCGGCGCATTCGTTGGATTCAACACAACCCTGGGTTTGTCTGCCCTGATGGTCGCTGGCTGGTCTGTGGAGGATGTCGGCCGGCTTGTACTGGGACCGAAGGTAGGGCGGATTGCGCTGGACCTGATGCGGGTACCCGATGATGAGTTGCGTGTCGTGGCGGACGTCATGGCCGGGTTGGCCTGGCTGCCCACACAGGGCTGGGCCTCAAGCGAGCGAGCGATGCTGGCGGGCGTTGCGCTGCAAGTTGACGCGGTGCATCCCTGGGCTGGTGTTGGCACCTTGTTGGCCCATCGAAGTCTGGAGCGGGCGTTATTGGTGTGCGGGGCGGCGCAAGTCGAGCGCAGTGGCCTGCCCGCAGATCAGTTCGCGAACGCGTACCTCGGCGGCGTTACCTTCAGTGACGGCTGGGAAAAGGTGGTGAGGCGGGCCTCCACGCGCACCTCCCAGTGGCCCGATGCCCGGGCCGCATTAAACGCTTACGAAATGCGCGACAAGGCCCCCGTGCGATGAAACGTATCCGGCCTTGCCTGGTTTGTGTTCAACCTCAGGATGCAGCAGTCGTGAATCGATTGGCCCATGCGGCCCAAAAAAAACCAGCTTGTTTCTGGCGTGACGCCACTGTTCTTACAACCCGGCCTGAATTCGAAAACAAACGCAAGTCGGCTCTTGAGCAGGTCAGCAATGCTGGGGCTGCCTTATTTTTGGCATGAATACAACACTCTCTTCAAATGCATTAAAAAAACGTTGAAAACTATATTAAAGTTAAAATCGGGGGGTGCGGCGTAAAACTTGGGCTGGTTATGTCGAGATTCCAAGGCTCGCCCGGTATTCCAGGGGACTGAGTGAGCCCAGAGAGAGCTTGATGCGTTTTTCGTTATACCAGCGGATATAAGAGTCCACGGCCTGTATGAATTGGTCAATCGTAATGTCCTGCCAGTTCCGAGGATAGAACAGCTCTGTTTTCAATCGCCCGAAGAAGCCCTCACAAGCTGCGTTATCCGGTGAACACCCTTTGCGCGACATCGAACGAATCAGCTTTGCGTTGCGCACCCGTGAGAGCCAGCCTGGCCAGCGATAGTGGGCCCCACGATCAGAGTGAATGACAGGCCTGATTGCACCGGTGGCTACCGTCTCAATGGCAGCATCCAACATCGTGTTTACCAAGTCGGAGTCTGGACGTGTTGCTCGGTGCGGGCAGCCAGGTCACGCTGGACACGGGCGAGGGCGGCGGCGATGAAGGCAGTCTGGCCCAGCTGGAACTTCGCTACAGCGCAGGAGCTTTTGCGCCCTTTGTGTTCTGGGATGTTGGCAGGATCAAGACCAATGTCAACCCGGCTGCTGGTGCGACCAATAACAAGCGCAGCCTGAGTGGTGCTGGCCTGGGATTGCGATATCAGAGGAATGCCTGGAGCGCCGATGTGGTCATGGCCTGGCGCAGCAACATGGGCGGCGTGCCCCAAGCCGACGTCAATGACCCCAAGCCAAAGGTCTGGCTGAATCTGTCATACCGACTGTAATTGACTAAGTTGCTTGAGCTTGAATTGCTTGAGCATCAGTTGCATCAGGTGCTTGAGTTGCCTGAGCTTGATGATTTAGCTGGGCTTGATTTGGCTGGGCTTGAATTCTCCCGGCTTGAGCTACCTCAACTGCCTGAATTGGCCGAGCTGCCCGAATTGCCTCAGCGTCCTGGGCTGCCTGAATTACCTGAATTGCCTGGTGCGTGAGAGGAATGTTTCCCGGGCCCTGAAGATCCTGCGGAAAGCGCCGCGCGCCCTGGCAAACTGCGCGAGACTTTTTGATCGGCGGCTTTGAAAAGCGTGGTGACAAGTTGCGAGTGGCGGCCCGCAACGTCGCCCACGACCTGGATGAAGGAAGCATCGGGCACCGACGGAGACGAAGCCACACGCTGAAGCCCGACGACGCCTGGCATGCGCTGCTGGCGCAGACCCCTTTTTCCGGCTGACGGCTCCACCGCCAAAATGTAAAGGCGACTTTACATTCGCATGGATCTTGAGGTAATGACGGTTCCAGAACGGCAAAAAACGCCTGAAAACGACGCTTTTCAGGCGTCAAAAAGGCCTGCAGGCCAATAAATACGTACGTGAGCAGCTACAAAAACTATAGCGAAAAGGGCGGTTTCAAGTCCAAGTGCAACACGAGGTTGAGTTTATTGGATGGTATCTGGAGTGAGCTGCAGGCGGGCGAGCCACTGGCCGTATGCCTGAAGGGGCCAAGCCCAGCCCCGCGTCTTTCGAGGCCTGCCATTCATCTGATCGGCAATGGCATCGAGCTGCTCCTGGGGGTAGCCCGACAGGTCCGTGCCCTTGGGCAAGTACTGGCGTACCAGACCGTTGGTGTTTTCATTGGTGCCCCGCTGCCAGGGGCTGTGGGGATCACAGAAGTACACCGCGACCCCCGTGTTGGCCGTCAGTTGTCGGTGATATGCCATCTCCTTGCCCCGGTCGTAGGTCAAGGTTTGGCGCATGGGTTGGGCGATGCCATTGAGTTTGTCTGTGAAGGCTTGCAACACATGTGCGGCGGTCGCCGGGTGCGGATGGGGCAACTTGACCAACATCAGCAAGCGCGTGGTGCGCTCGACCAGCGTGCCTACTGCGCTGGCGTTACCCAGACCCTTGATCAGGTCACCTTCCCAGTGGCCGGGAAACTGCCTGTCCTGAACCTCGGGCGGACGTACGTGAATGCTCAACAGGCCGGCGATCTCGCCGCGCCTGTCCACCCCGCGTGAGCGGGGCCAGCGCTTGGAGCGAGCCATGCGCAGACAGGCCACAAGTTCGCGTTTGAGCTCGCCTCGAGGCTGGGCATAAATGACGTTGTAGATGGTTTCGTGGGACACACGGCAGTGTGCCTGAGGCGGGTTGTGCAAGGCCAGATGATGGGCGACTTGCTCAGTGCAGTTGCAACATCTGGCGGACCTGCTCAAACAGCTCGTTGCCCGCCTGCAGCTTTGGCGCGGGTCTGGCAAAGCGGCGCCTGCGCACAAAGCGTTGCTGGGCAAAGGTGCAACTGTATGAGCCCGAGGGCGCGTTGCGTGCAATCTCGCGACTAATGGTGGATGCAGACCGATTAAGTATTCGGGCAATGGCTCGAATACTTAATCCTTGCTCGCATCCTATGGCGATGCTTCTGCGATCTTCAATCCCAAGTTGCTGGTACTTTGGCTCTGGCTTCATGTGCTGACCTTACTGGCTTTGCCTTCAGGTGTTGCACTTCAGATTTGAGACTGCCGTCTCCTGAACGGCTACGAGAGAATCTCGCACCTGCCAACCCGGTTCGAGTGGGGGGGCACTTCTCCGTTAACTTGTCATGGCATGCGCGGGTACAGTCCCCAGCGGCCATCCCGTCAGTCTATCGGCCCAGGTGACAGCGCAGGTTGCTCCACAAATGTGATCGCGCTGCTTGCGGTATGAGAGACCGGCTCTTTGTCGGCTTTAAGGTTGTTTGATATCCAGGTCTTCAAGGTTACCGGACTGACGGGTTTTATGAAGTAAGCGTCAGAACCCATGAACACGCCTTTCTCGAGGTCGGATAACTGTCCCCTCCCTGTCATCATCACCACGAGAATGTGGGCAAGTGCCGGGTCAGACTTGATGATGGCAAGTACCGCCAGTCCATCGAGCTTTGGCAATATTCCATCAAGAATCACAACGTCTGGTTTTTCCTTCTGCACTATCTCCAGGGCACTCAGGCCGTCACTGGCCTCCATGATCACATATTCGTATTTGAAGTACGCGTGAAGGAGCCGTCGCGTAGCGATGTCATCATCAACAATCAGAAGTTTTTTCATTTAATTTATTAAAACTCTAAAAAATGATTAATAGTGGCACCCAGCAAGCTTGGCTGAGCTTTCAGCTTTTGTATACCGGTTACGCCGGTGGGAGAAAGCAACGCAGGTGTGAGATTCCGGCGTTGGTCAATTAAAAGAACACTTACTCAATGTCAGGGGAAGGGCGGCAGCCATTTGCTGGAAAGAAACCGGTTTGATCAGTACCTGGTCGAACCCCGCTTCCACGATGTGTTCAAGCGTGTCCTCCATACAGTGAGCTGTGTAGCCCACGATGCGGATAGGTTGACCGGGGTACTGCATCCGGATATTGCGTACCAGTTCATCACCCGTCATGCCGGGCATACGCACGTCGAGCAGAAATGCTTGCGGACTTCCTTCCTTGAGGCTTCGCATCACGTCGAAACCGCTTTGAAATTCCTCGACTTTCCAGCCCAGCCGTTCAAGATAAGCGCGGGCCAGAAGGCGGTTCACTTCCTCATCGTCGACAACCCAGACCACAGGGACATGCTGCATCACGTTGTTTTTCTTTCCTCGATGAAATAAGGGACGAAAATATCGACCGTCGTGCCTTGACCTACCTCGGACGACAGCGTAATTTTGCCTTGCATGAGGTCCATCAACTCCCTGCAGAGCGCCAGCCCCAAGCCGGGGCCCCTGCCTTCAAATTGGACCATGAACTCGTCAGCTTGGTTGAAGCGATCGAATACCTTGCTTAACAGATCGTGGGGAATGCCGATGCCACTGTCAACCACCGAAATCAGCAGCCCCTTATCGCCCTGCGGTTTCAACACAACAAAAATGGCACCTGTCGAGGTGAACTTGATGGCGTTGTGAAGCACATTGTTGATAACCAGCACCAGCTTGGAGCGATCAGCCTGAACAACGCTCTGCGTAACCCCTACGACAGAAAGCGACAGTTCAATTTTTTTCTCGTCGGCGCCTACCTTGTTAATTTGTACCAGCGTATCAAGCAGCTGGGGGAGGTCGAAGTATTCGGACGTCAACACCATCTGGCCTGATTCAATTTTGCTGAGATCAAGGATGGTGTTGATCAGCGCATGTAATCGGGTACCGCTCTTGTGAATCAAGTCCGCGAAGTGGCTGGTCTGATGGCCGGTGTCCGTATCGCGTATGAGCTCAGAAAAACCAAGAATCGAGTTCAACGGCGTTCTCAATTCATGAGATACCGATGCAAGAAACCTTGACTTTGACAGGTTTTTCTGCTGTACGCGCTCGCGGTTCTGCACTAAACGGTCGATGGAGCGCCGCTCACCCTTTGCCAAACGGATTGTAATTTTGGCTATAAGAGTCAGCACCAGCATCATCAAAATCGCGGTAAGGCCGAACAGCTCCCAACGAGCATGAAAGCCACGCAAGCTTTCGTCCAGCCCGACACCTACAGCGATCACCAGGGGATATCCCTCAAGTTTTTGAAACGCCACGCGCCGCGCCACCCCGTCAACAAGGGAATTTTGAGTGAAAAGACCGGAATCAAGGGTGCTAAGTTTTTGCCATTGAGGTGATCCAAGCAAATTTTGCCCAGCACTGAAACCCCTACGGTTCAGCCGAAAGCGAACCAGGCCGTCAAGACCAAAGATCGTTATCGCACCATCATGATTCAACACTTTCAGATCTGTAAAGTATTTTTTGAATTGTTCAGGGTCTATGCTGGCCACGATCACGCCACTGAAAACACCTGCTGGCGAGAATACAGGACGGGTCAGTTGCAAAGAAGGTTTCCGCGACAACCGACCGATCACAGGCTCACTGATAAAGAGTTCATCCTTTGGGTTGTTTTTAGCAGCCAGGAAGTGAGCGCGGTCAGCAATGCTGACTGACGTGCTGGAAGCGCCCAGCGAACTGTAGATGATCTGACCATTTGCATCGGCAATAGCCAGTTGGAGCAGGAGGTCTTCAAGGACAGGCAATTCTTCTTTGAGTTCTGATGCACTGGGTAAGGTACGACCTGATAGATGCTTGGCTCGATAGGATACGAGCTCCTGGTCAGTGATCGAAATGTTCAGGGCAACATATTTCGCATAACCCTGTGCATTCGCGCTGAGAGTTTCATCTATCGAAGAAAGCTCCCCGTTCAGGTCAGTTGTCCTCGCAATCAGGGCCAGGCTTACCAACGCAAGGATGCTCAGGCCGTAAGCAAACCACGTCAGGCGAGCAACACCCAATTGATTAACCACACGCCAGAACATTGAGCGAGAACGCCTGAGTCCATCAATAAGTAAAGATCGAAAATGCACTGGGTTTAGCTGTTTAGTCAGGCGTAGATATAAGTCAAACAATAAAAGCATGGGTGACCAAGGTATTTTTTGAGTTAAGTCAGATCTTTATTTGCGTAGCTGTTTTCAAGCGCTGCAGCCAGCGTTTGCATGGCCATCACGCGTGACAGAGGCTTGATCAGGACATCGGTCATGCCGGCTTCGAGGCACCGGACGCGGTCTTCCGTGAATGCATGGCCACTGATCCCAATAATTGCAACTGTTTTCATGTAGCGCTGTCGCTCGGACGAGTCTTGCGGGTTAGGCTGGCGAATGCGCCGCGTTGCTGTCAGCCCATCCATGACGGGCATGGAAACATCCATGAGCACGGCATCGTAATAAACGCCCCCGGTCAGCTTTTCGAGTGCTTCCTGGCCGTTGTTGCACAAGGTTGTCAGCGCCCCTGCCTGCTGCAGCCAGGCTGCCAGCAGCGCCTGGTTGGTCGGGTCATCCTCGACAATCAAAATGCACGCTCCCACCAGAGGTTCAAGTTGGGCGGGTGGTGCCGTATCCGCTGACTTCACCTGGGTATGGATCGGTTCCAGATCGAGCCAGAACTCAAACGTGGAACCTGCGCCCGGCTGGCTGCGCAATGATATTTTCCCGCCCATGAGCTCAACCAGTTCCCGGCATATGAAAAGGCCCAGACCGGAACCTCCGTGACTACTTGAGATTGAGGGGCTGGCCTGATGAAAGAGCTTAAAAACCCCTTCTTGCTGTTCTGCCGAAATTCCGATTCCAGTATCTGTAACTGAAACCGTTATACGGCAACGGTCGTTTGTGCCCATCAACATCCGTGAATACGCCGTCACTTCCACGCTTCCCTGTGAAGTGAACTTAAGCGCGTTACTTAAAAGATTGTTGAGTACCTGGGCCAGGCGATGTCGGTCGCCCAAATACGCCCGCTGGTCAAGGGCCATCTCAAGCTTCAGATCAACGCCCTGTTTGTCAGCCAAAGGCTTGAAGCTCTGCACAACGACTTTGAGGGTTTCGGCCAAGTCGAAAGGAATTTCCTGGACAACCAACAGCCCTGCTTCAATTTTGGAGAAATCCAGAACATCATCAACCAATACGCGCAAGTCGCGTGCGCTCTTTCTCAGGCTGTGCAGGTAGGTGCGCTGCTGAGAATCTACAGTTGTCGAGGCGAGCAGGTCAATCATGCCCAGCACGCTGTTCAGCGGGGTTCTGATTTCGTGACTCAAGTTGGCCACGAAGCGGCTCTTGCTGTCATTTGCCTGCTTGAACAAGATGGCCTGCTCCCTTGCGAGCCGCAGTTCCCGTTGCTCGGATGGTGCAAAGCGCAGTGCGATGGATGTGTATAGCTGACCCTGGAAGTTGAATTGCGCGGCAGACATCATTGCCTTGTTGACCCGCTTATCCCTGTTCAAAATGTGAACTTCCACTTCATGGATGGGAGTGGGCCGCGCAGCCCCGGCGTGTACCGCCGATAAAAAGGGTCTTAGTTTTGGTTCGTCGAGCGGGGACAAAAACTGTGTAACAGGAACTCGCAGCAATTCATCAGGGTGCCATCCCAGCAGCCTGGTGGCTGGTTTGCTCGCATAAACTATCATTCCCGCTGAGTTCGTCACCAGCGTGAGGTAGGGAAGAGCGTCCAGCGCCAGGCTCGCCAACTCGTTGGCCCCCATGTCCGGCGCAGGGGAGGGCTCTTTGCTCGGGGTAGCGGCTTTTCGGAAAAAATCAAACATTGATTGTAAAAAATTCGTGATATCCATTGAATTCTAAATTCGGTTGTGCCTAAATGGGGAATACGCACATTTTGCGAACGTTTATTTTGACTTTTAGTGTTTTTTTTGCGTTTTTGAAGTCTCGTTTGAGGGTTTGTTGCAGCGCCCACTCACTTGCATAGCCGTTACAAATCTCGATTTGTCGAATTAATTGAAGAGAGTCAACTTTGGATAAACAGTTTTTGGGGATAGGGGAGGCTGCGGAAATCCTTGGGCTGTCCAAGACTTCGGTGCAGAAACTCGTGGATTCTGGAAAGATACCGGCAGTCAAGACAGCTGGCGGCCATCGCCGTTTGGCGCGTGAAGCTGTCGATGCTGTGAATCAGAAGACTGGGCCAAAAGCTCTTCTTGGCTTGATGTCCCTGCCCGCGCCAGGAAGCCGGGTAGCTGACAAGACGGATGCGCTGACAGTTCTGGTGGTGGAGGACGATGCGACAACGTTTGCGCTTATCTCAAGCATGTTTGCCGAGTGCTTTCCTCTGGTTACAGTCCTGCAGGCTACGGATGGTCTGGATGCCGTCTTGATGCTCGAGCGCAACCGCCCCCGAATAATGATCACGGACTTGAACATGAAGCCGTTCGACGGCTTCAGGCTGCTACAGCTGGTTAATGCGCGTCCGGAGTACCACTCCATCGCTCTTGTAGTTATCTCTGGCATGAATGACTTGGAGATCGAAAAGCGTGGCGGACTTGTGCCTAACGTACTGTTTCTACGCAAACCTCTTGAGTTACAGCGTCTCAGGGGCTTTGTTGATGCCCATGTGCAGATGTTTTTTGCCGACACTCTGCGTGACTCCCCCACGCCCAGGGACTAAGCATTGGTGACGACTTTTTGGCTGTCTGCTTATAGCCGACCATGAGTTCTGAAATCGACTTGTTAGAGTTCGGGCGATTGACCGGCGACCTGAGGTGGCTAAGCCTCACGGCGGGCGTATTCCTTCGGCAATTGCCCCAGTGGCGCTCGGATTTAGCCGCTGCGGTCAGCGTACAAGACGTGGGCCTCCAGCTTGATCTGCTACACAAGATGAAAGGATCCTGTTATGCAGTGGCGGCCTACAAGATCGGCGAGAACATTAACTCCGCCGAGTTGGGGCACGCGGCTGGCACGCCTCTGCCGCTGTCTTTACTCCTACGCCATCTTGAACGCGTCGAGACCGAACTTCGTGCCATCCTTGCCAATGCCCCGACTAAGTGAGCATTGTCGCGATTCCCACCGCCCAACGTTGCAGCGCTAGCCGATACGCATGTAGGTGTAATAAGCACGCCCTGTCTGGTCGCCATCATGTCCCAGAGCCTTGGATACTATCGCCAAATGCTGCGCCCCGCGCCAGCTGGGTTCAATTTCTGCCAGCCGCACCAAAAAATGGAAAGGCCCGCAACGTTGGTTGCGGGCTTTTTTCTTTCCAAGCCACGGTAGTGTGCCTGTGAGCACGCCCCATGATGCTATTGTCTCAGTCGCCATTAGCAAGGCCTCCACCAAAGAATCCGACGCAGAAGACGACGACGCGCCGGGCCTGCCGCCCCTTCCTCCGGGCGGCAAGAATTACATTACCCCGAAGCGCGACGCGAGCCTGCGCTTTGAACTGTTGCAACTGATCGACGAGGAGCGTCCCAAAATCGTGGACGTGGGGCATTGGGCGGCGAGCAATGGTGAGTGGTCCGAAAATGGTGACCACATCTACGGAAAAAAGCGCTTGCGCGAGATTGACAGGCGAATCCGCTTTTCGACCCAACGGCTCGAGATTTCCGAAATTGCCGATCCATCGCTGCTCCATGGCAGCCAACAGGTATTTTTTGGCGCGACCGTTAGCTATGTCGATGATGCGGACCTTGAACGCACGGTGACAATTCTTGCCATCGATGAGGCAGACACCCTCAAGGGTGAGATCAACTGGGTGTCACCGGTGGCCCGAACGCTTCCCAAGACCTTCGTGATGACGTTAGCCCGGTGACCCCCAATGGCGTCCATGAGCTCCACATTCTCAGTGTGGACTACCCCGCGTTTTCAGCGCCTTAATGTCCAGCCCCCGGTAGTTCAGGGCGCCGGCCTGGCCCGCTGGACACGAATGACCGATGGCGTGCGCTTGATCGCATGCGGGACCGACGCCAAGTGAACACAGTCGCGAACGGCGATACCGAAGAGTAGCTCCGTGGCTTCCTGTGCTCGCTCCTGGCCCATGTTCACATGCGTGATGTCGGCCTCGGCCAGCGCCAGCGCGGCTGCCACTTTGGCTAGAACGCCCTTGCCATCGGAGACGGTCACGACAAGGGCGGTCTCGAACGTCCGGACCGGCTCGTCCGACCAGTCGACGGCAATAAAACATTCGCTGTCCCGGTGCTGGAGGCGTTTGTCCACGGCGCAATCGTCCGTATGCACGACAGGCCTTCACCGCGGCCCCAGCTGGCAATTTGAATGTGTGAATGCCTCTTGCGGAATCCCCCCCCCTGCCGAAGCTGAAGAAAATTACTATCAGCAATTAGCCAGTCAGGCCGCCACATTGGTCTGACTTAACCCAGCGAGCGTCCTCAAAATTGAACTGACCCCCAGAAGTTGGACAAACGTCAAAGGGTTTCATGGAAAAGTACAAAACTGAGTTCAAGTTCAAAGTCGTCAAGAGCTTTATGACAGGGGAAGGCGGAGCGAAGCTGCTGGCGCGGCAGTGGTCAGTGCCCGAAGAGAAGATCGGGTGAGTCATTACCGCCTGCACGGCCTAGACGGGTTGCGCCCCAAGCGCAGCGCGTACAGTGAGCAGTTCAAGCTGCAGGTGCTGTCCCACCAGGACCGCGATCAGCTTTCGAGCCGCCAGGTTGCGGCGGTGTATGACATCCGAAATCCCAACCAGGCGGTGGTCTGGCGACGCAATCTTCAAGAAGGCGGCCTGCCGGCGCTTGGAAGCAAGAAACAGGGCCATCCCACTATGAAGTCAGAACGATGCTCCCCAGCGTTGTCAGATACGGCCACCGCCGATTCGGCGCACGCCTTGCTTGAAGAGAACAAGCGACTGCGCGCGGAGGTAGCGTACCTAAAAAAACTGCAAGCCTTGATCCGGGCGAAGAGATCAGCTGCGCCGACAAAGCGCGTCTGATTGCCGGGTTGAGGCAACACCATAAGCTGGCAGACCTGTTGGAGGTAGCAGGCCTTGCCCGTAGCACATACTACTATCAGTGCCAGCCGAACATGCGCGCCGAACAGCAGAGCGACATGCAAGGCAGAATCCGTGCCGTCTATGACAAGCACAAGGGCCGTTACGGCTACAGACGGATCACGGCAACGCTGACAGGTCGATGGCAGAACCCGTCAACCTCAAGTGCGTGCAGCGCCTGATGCAAAAGATGGGATTGCGCGCGTTGATCAGGGCAAAAAAGCGCTCGCGGGGAGTTCCAGGCGTGAGCGATGCTCACGTTCCCAATGTCCTGCAGCGCAACTTCCTGGCGAGTGCTCCCAACCAGAAGTGGGGTACAGATTCACAGAGTTCAACGTGAACGGGCACAAGCTCTATCTGTCGGCTTGTATGGACCTCTATAACGGCGAGATCATTGCGCACCGCATGGCCAGGCGTCCCGTGTTCGACTTGGTCTCTGGCACACATGGCGCGGCGCTTTCACGGGCCGGGCATACCGGCGAACTGACCGTACATTCGGATCAGGGCTGGCACTATAAGATGCAACCTTATCGGACGATGCTTGCGCGTTGCGGCGTCACACAAAGCATGAGCCGCAAGGGCAATTGCCTTGACAATGCCGTGATCGAGAGCTTCTTCGGCACCTTAAAAGCCGAGTACTTCTATCTTGCAACGATCGAAGGCATTGAGGCACTGGAAGCGGGCGTGAACGATTACATTGACTACTACAACAACGAGCGTATCAAGCTCGGATTGAGAGGTCTCAGCCCGGTGGAATACCGGCTGGTAAGCTCCGCATGATCGCCGGGATCGTAACCGTCCAACTTCTGGGGGGGCAGTTCAAATACGGTGCGATTCAGCCATGCCTTCACCCGACCTTCTCATTACGAACAATGAATTCCGCAATAAAAAATAATCACGTGTTTCCATGCGTTTTGGGTCGCGTCTATGTCTAAATAGTTGCGTGACTTTTGCGTGAGTCTCTTGGGCACCTCTAAACATCGTTCATCAATCTGCGGAAGTGTGGGCGTCCGTAAGCTATTGATTTAATTAACATTTACTTTCTCTGGGCAGGCTACGAACCAAGGGGTCGTGGGTTCAATTCCTGCCAGCCGCACCAGTAATGACGAGGGTTAGCGTGTAAGTACACGCTAACCCTTTTGTCATTTTGGTCTCACCTCATTGTTCTGGGTATCGTTCGGTTGCCGTTTCTCAAGCGGCGCCTCAGAGCCTCCAGCATTGAGATGGTTGACACCCTCTTCGCCAATTACTCCGTAAACAAGCGCCTATCGACGTATTTTTTTTTCCTGCGTCGTTTGCTGAATTCCGTCGAAAACTGATCCAGCGCGGGCCGCGTCGTCAAACCGGGACTGAACCATGGGTTCTCATCAGGACCAAGCCGCCTCCTGAGCGTTGTGGTCGGGATTCCCGGCGAGCTCATTGATCCGCGAAGGTCTGACTCCCGCAGTGCTCGCCGGAATGTGTCGCTCGCGTGCCGGGCGATTCAACCGGTCGTTGCAACACTCGCTTGTTGACTGGATTCTGGATATTCCTTCAAGGCTTCGGCTGCTGTCCTCCAGCCGAGTGTTTTTCCGGGCCTGGTGTTCAGCAGCGATCTTGGCTTCGTACCCAGCAACGACAGACGCTTCGGCTTGGCCTCCTGGCCGCTGAGCTCGCCGCGCTCGAACTGCGCCGGCCACCTCTGGATCAGGTTGGCTGGCAGCGTGTATTTCTTCTGTGCATCGCGTCGCCCGATGGTGCCACCAGCAATGCACTGGCACAGCTGAATTTTGAATTCCGTCGCATGGCACCGGTACCGACCTCTTGATGACATGACCTTCTCTTTTTATGGAAAGCCCCGCCAGCGTATCGGTTCATCTTGCCCTTCTGGTCCAGTCCATGGGGTTCACACCATGGGCCAAACTTCTGCAGGCTTCAACAGGCTGGCTCTCGGTTGATTTTTCTCAATGCTGCTTCCGCGAGGGTGGATAAATTGGTGCATAGCAATATTGCTGGCGGTAGTTTTTTGGAGAAGCAAATGACGTCCTTTCGCACGGATTCAACCATCAAAAAAGACGTGGAAGATGAGATCAAATGGGATCCGTCAGTTCCGAATGACGACCTTATTGCGGTGACTGTCAAGGATGGCGTTGTGACGCTCACAGGTTTCGTGAAGAGTTATATGGACTGCTTTTACGCTGAGAAAGCGGCAAAGCGTGTGACGGGTGTGTCAGCGGTCGCAAACGACATCAAGGTGAAGCTTCTCACGGAGCGGACGGATTCTGAAATTGCAGAGGAGGCGGTCAAAGCTATAAAACGCGATCTTCATGATGCAGCCGAAAAAATCAAGATTGTTGTCAAAGATGGATGGCTTAATCTGGAGGGCGAGTGCGCATGGAACTTCCAAAGGCAATGGGCAGAGCGGGCCGTTCGGTCAATCAAGGGCGTCAAGTTTGTTTCCAACCTCATCACCATGAAGGCTCAGGTTACCCCGTCGGATGTCAAAAAGAGGATCGAAGAGGCACTTGTTCGCAGCGCCCAAATCGATGCGGGAAAGATCGCCGTCGAAGTTGTGGGCAGCAAGGTGATTCTGCGAGGCAACGTCCGGTCTTGGGCGGAGAAAGAGGAGGCCCAACGTTCGGCCTGGGCTGCACCGGGTATCACTTTGGTTGAGAACGATATCAAAGTGTCTCAATAAGCGGCGGCGCTGAAGCGGGTAGTCAGCAGGAGCTATGTGAGGTACGTTCGGGCCCGCTTGCGTCTGAAGGCTTGGGCTTGCTCAAGATGCGGCATGAGGTTTTGATGGTGCGCGCGAAGCGCCCCATTTCCAGAGAGTGCTTCTTCCTGGCGATGGTTTCATGATGGACGACCATGGTGGCTGCGGCCGGGCGGCCGCACAGATTCGTTAAGTCGCGCAACACCCTGTCGTGACCAATGCCATCGTGGGTACAAAACAGGCTGATGCGGCGTAGATCGGAGCGGTGCGTTTCCAGGTACGCTCGGACCGGGGCAGGCACATTCCACAGAGAGATGGTGGTGCCTATCACGACCATGTCATAAACGCGCGGGTCATGGCGCATGGGCCGTATCGGTGCGCCCAGGTGCAGGGCCGCGCGCCAGCCAGCAATAAGGCGATGGGTCAGGCTGTCTTGTGTGCCGAGGCCCTGAATCACGTCCAGGTCCGCACCGCAGGCGCGCGCCAACTGCCTTGCTAGGGTGTGACCATCTTCATCATGTGCATACGAGACCACCAGTATGCGGGGGGCCGTGTGTTTGTGCGGGTTTTTGAATATGGTCATTTCGAGGCAAATGTCGCGTGCACGCTGCGCCCATCGCTGACCTGGCATTCGCCTTCCCCGCCACCAGCCATGCCATAAGCCGGTTCGATCAGGTGAAAGCGACAGCGCATGCTCAGCGTGTTGGGTGCCTGCAGCGTAGCCACTACCTTGCCCGAATAGCGGGTGATGAATTGCGTGGCGGGCATTGGTGCCGGACCGCCATAGCCCCAGTAAGGCCAGTCGTACCAGCCAGACCGCCAACCAATCCACAGATCGCTCAGCGAGTCCACCCGGGTTTGCTGTGTGATTTCGAAAAACCGGCCCTCAAACGTGGTGTCCGGAAGTGTGGCTGTCATGCTGCCAGAGATGGATGAGCCTGTGCTCTTCCATGTGAACTGCACAGGTTGCTCCGTCGCTGTTGCCGTCGGAGCCAACCGGCCGCTGCCAACACCCGTGCTGGTGCATGCGGATAGTCCGGCCGCCAGAACGAAGGACAGCAACAGGCATGTTGATTTCATGGTTATCTCCAAAGAATCCACCGTAGGTGCTGGCAGACGACGGCGACTTGACTTTTGTCAAAAAAACCAGGGGTTCACGCGCGAAGCACGCATTTGTCATAGAGACCCAGCAAGCGGCCTCCCGGGTCATACTTGTTCTTCAAGGCCTGGTAGGCGGTCATGTTGTAAAGACGGGCAAATTCTTCCGGTGTAAAAAAGCTGTCCGAATACAGGGACTTGATGCCGTCCAGACGCATGACCTCCTTTTCAACCAGCCGATTGAAGTGTCCTGGCTCATGGAGGGTTGAACTTTGAACCACATCCCAGAATCCGAAGTTCAGATACAAGGCACCGGCTTTCATGGGGAACAGCGTGAACTGCCGGGCGGCGTCCTTTGCCTGCACGGGGCAGATCCAGATTGGCACGATGCCGATTTCTTTCAGCAGGAATTCAAGGAAGACAGGTGCATTGGCCATCGGTATATCGACGTCCTGGATGACGGATTCGGGGTAGCGTCCGAGCAGCCTTGCGACGCGTTTGGTCAGGCCCCAGCGAGAGTTCCAGCGCATGATGCGCTGGTAGGTACGGGAATTCAGGCGCTTGCGCCCCAGCAGTCGGCGCACCAGCGGATGTTGCGCATAGATATTTTTGGAGCACCAGAACCAGTCGGTGTCCCAGCGCCACAGGTAGTCCTGCGTCCGCATAAAGTCAATGCGATTGACTGGCAACGAGCGGTAATAAATATGCTCATAGCTGTAGTCGCTCACCCAGGGCGCCTGGTCGACAAAGCTGGCAATGTTGATAATTTGTTGGCTTTGCCCGAACACTACGCCATCCACAAACGGAGTTTCCTTCTGGCAATGCCTGCCCAGTTCCTGGAAAAATGCCGAAGGCATGTCGAAGGGAAGGTGTTCTACCTTGACAAATGGCTTGACTGGCAGCGTGCGAAGCCGCACCCGCAAAGCGTATCCCAGCGTGCCGTAGGAACCGGGGAATCCATGGAACAGATCGCTATGCTGGTTGTCGGCCGTGCAGCAGACCACCTGGCCGCTCGATAGCATCACATCCAGCTCAAGCATGCCATGGTGTACAAGCCCCTCCTGATGGGAGGTCGCCTCGATCCCGCAGCCGCTGATGGCACCGCCCACGGTGATGCTCCTTAGTTGTGGCACTACTGCAGGCATGACGCCCTGCGGCAGCAGTTGGTCCACCAGCGCCTCGTAGGTCATCATGCCTTCGACATCAATCCAGCCCTGCGCAGGTTCAAGTTCCAGCACGTGGCAAAAGGCGCTCAAGTCCAGGCGCTGCCTCGCACCCCCGCGGCGGTCGCGAAACAGGTTGGAACTGTTCTTGGCCAGGCCCCATGGTGCCTGGCCGGCGTCCGTGCTTGCGCGCAGGGTAGCCGCCAATGCGGCACGGCGCATCAGGTGACAGCCTGCGGGCTCAAACTGCATATTGAAATGCGCGGCTCATCGGGTAGCTGCCGGTGTTGATGTTGCCTTTGCTGAAGACGACCTGGAACAGATGGGTGTAGCCTGTCGGCGAGCGGAACATTTCGGCACAGCCCAGCAGGTACGTGCGCCATATGCGGCGGAAGCGCTCGTCAAAGCGCCTGGGGTTGAGCGCGGCGATGACCGGCCATTGCCGTTCGAAACGGGCTGCCCACTCGTCCAGCGTCAACGCGTAGTGACGGCGCAGGTTCTCGATGTCGATCACCTCGAGGCCGCAACGCTCCATGGCCACAATCACATCAGACAGGGCCGGAATCCAGCCACCCGGAAACACATGTTTGCGTATGAACAGCTCCGTTTCGCGCGGTCCGATGTGGCCGATGAAGTGAAGCATGCCCAGACCGCCGGGTTTGAGCAGTTCAGCGTGCGCCTGAACCACATCGACCAGCTGATCGCGTCCTGCATGCTCCAGCACGCCGATGGACACCAGCTTGTCGTAGCGGCCGCTGCCGGCGCGGAAGTCCGCCTCCTGCACGCTGAGCTGTGCTTCGAGGCCGCGCCGAACGATTTCATCGCGCAGCCATTGCACCTGCTCTGTCGTGGTGTTGATGCCCGTGCCCAGCGCGCCCGTTGTTTCCAGTGCCCGGAACATGAAGCCGCCAAAGCCGCAACCGACATCCACGAAGGTTTCGCCGCGGGCCAGACGCAATTTTCGACACACATGGTCTATCTTTTGCTGTTGCGCCTGTTCCAGCGTCCGCGTTCCCTCCGGCCAGTAGCCGCAGGTGTACATCATCAGCGGATCGTCGAGCCAAAGCCGGTAGAAGTCCGTGCCCAGACCATAGTGTGCACGGGCGTTGTCTTTGGCATGGTGCGGATTGCGGTTGGAGTGCCACAACTCATGCAGGTCGTTTTCAGCCGTGGTCAATCTCTTCGCATGCCCATCCATGCCGCTGTCCAGGCCGGTCGCCAGCGCCGCAGCCAGATCGCCCTCCACATCAACGCTCTGGTCAAAATAAGATTCCAGCAGCCCCATGTGGCCGCGTGTCAAAGTCGACAGCAGGGCCGCATCGTTGCGCATCACGATGGTGAACAAAGGTGCGCCGCTGCCACTGCTGTAAACGTTGCCATCCGGTAATTTGACGGCAAACGGCCTTTCGGGTGGCACCTGCAGTGAATCAATGAAGCTCTGAACGGGGAACAGCATCTTGACATCTCCAATGCAGGGGGCAGGCCGCGCGAGGGCTCTGGCATGGCCCAGCCGGTGGATGAAACGATTACAGCCGCTTGCAATGGAACGGCCTTGCGCAAGATCAATCCATCGCACTGCTGGCCAGATGCCCCAGTATTCATTTGCAAGCGGCGTTCCTGGTTCTTCCCATTCACCTCGACATTTTTTGGACCATCTTGCGCCCGGCAACGACGGTGCAGCGCAGGAAATATTGTTGGGTGCTGCCGTCGCCGGTGCGACTATGGTGCAATCGCTGGAGCAGCAATGGGGCTCTGATGGGCGCTTCTGTGGAAGCTAACCCCAACGTGCTTATGACATCGCCTATCAGCATCCGCTGGAGCGGATTAATCTTGTTCACCGGCAAGCAAGCTGGAGAGTTTTTAGCTCACTACCCTCATTAGAAAGTCAATGCCGTATTTTGCAGAGCTTCGCCGACCCATTCGGCTGAAGTGTGCCACCGGCTTATTGCGCTGCAGGTCGCAAAATAACCAAGCTACAAGCAGTGATAAAAACCGGCCGCTTGAGAATCGGTCGTCTTTTCGGGTGAAATTTGGCGCTGATCTGTTCGCCTCCCCGACAGTTGCGCAGTCGACTCCCTGGACAAGCTTGATGCCGCAGGATGTCTTAACAGGCCTTTCAACTCCGCCGCTGCATTGCGGTTTCCCGGGTCAGATGAATTGCTGAGCAACTGAGCCAGGTCGTCAAATGTTTCGATGCGAACTTGCTGTACATGACTGACCAGTGACAGGATATCGGCCGTCTTGATATCCTTGAGATCATTGACGTCCAGAGGGCTGTCATACCCATCGCTACGCATGCGGATTGAAAAAAAGCTGCCGTGTGCCAGGGCGGCAAGCGAAAGTACACCCAACGGACGTATCAATAGCCGTACCAGATCGCATTTTTCTGCTCCTGACGCAGATTGATAAACTTTTGCAACCAAAGAAGTAACTCTTGAGTCGATGAAGTTGTCATCCAGACAATCTCGCCAGCCATCAGAATGTCTATCAACGGGTTGCATGTCTGCCTCTATGCTTGAATAGCTCATATAAACTCAAAGAGTGTTCTCAATATGACGGTTCCGATGCTTGTCATTCCCCTGCGGCAGTGGATCTCCCATCAGGTCAATAGAAAATTTTTCCCGGCAGCCGCTTCGACTCCTGCCCTTTTGACTTGGACTCGCCCATCCATAAATGGTCTGCAGTACCAGTCATGGCAAACGTCAATCGAAGGTTGTATCGACCGCGAGCGAACTGCATGTCGTGTTGCTCTTCAGCGCCAATCCCCCCGTTTAGCGAGGCGCCGAGTTCAAGTGGCGGCTGTGCAACCGATGCGTCGATAAGGAAAATCAGCCCCATGACCGGGACGATGGTTCTGAATGGTTTCATAAGTGTTCTAAGTAGAACGCTCACTATAGAAAAGCTCCGAAGGCTCAGGGTTGAGAATAATCAAGCCGAACCTCTTTGTTTACGCGAACCATTCGTGGACTATGAAACCTGGCGTACTCCGACACCTGAATCAAAGGCGTATCCTGCGTTATCCCGAGAGGTACTTTGCATCAACGGATGAGTTAACTGGACATCTGCGTATAGGCTTCGAACAGCGGGTTTTTAGCGATCTACAGCGTTCACATGGTGGTGCTGTGGCTTGCCTCGTACGTCTTCATCGCCTGTAGCCCGGCATGGTAGCCATTGACTCGATGCAGGTTCAGCGAAATAGTTGAAAAATCGAAATCGCGCGATGCGGTTTCGTGGGGAGAGGCTTCGCGCAGGATGCGGATGATGTCGAAGTGGGTGTCTTCGCCCATCAGGTCAACATAGCGTGGCCGTTGCCGTATTTGTTCAGCCGATACCTTGTCAAGTTGTGACAGGCATTCGTCTACAAGCTTGCGGAACTCACCGAGCACGGCATCTTCAGAAGTGGTGCGGCGCATGCGCTCTGCGTAAAGTATCTCGTCGCGACGGGTCCATACATCGGCCATGGTGGCAGGCAAGTCTCCCTTGCTTGTGAAAAGATCGACTATGACCACCCGTTTACCCACAACACCGCAACGACCAACCACCTGCTCCAGAGGTGAATTGCTGACGATGCCCCCGTCCCAGTAGTTCCTTCCAGCCACGGTCGTCCATGGAAGACCTGGAGGAAGGCTGCCACTGGCCAGAATGTGGTCGACGCCAATGTCGTCCACGTAACTGTCGAAAAGCCTCAGGTCTGCTGTCTCGACTTCAACAGCACTAACCAGCAAGCGCACCGGGCTACGTCGGAGGCTTTTGAAGTCGACGTATTTTTCAAGCAGGTGGCGCGCGGGGGAAGAGTCGTAATAGGACGTCCAGGCATAAGGCAACTGCCACCCTGACACTGGCATCCAGCGCGGCCGGAACAGTGCCGGAACTCCCCATGCCATGGCATGCATGCTGGCCAGCCAACGACGCGCGGACTCATTTGCCACACAAGGTGTCATCATTGCAATTTCTGACCAAAATGCCTCGAGCGCTTGCGTTGCTCCCCGGGGATGGGACGCGATGATTGCGCCGTTAAAGGCGCCGATGGAGACCCCAGCAATAATGTCTGATTGCACGTGGCACTGCTCCAGCGCCTTCACGACACCGCATTCGAACGCGCCCAGCGCGCCCCCGCCTTGCAGCACAAGGACAGTCTGGCTTGGTACTCTCAGCATGGAAAACGATGTCTGATGCGAATACTTGCGAGAGCGTTCGATGTGTGTGCGGTAGCGAATAAGCCCACGAGCGGCCCGTGTCTCGGCCGCTGGCCTGCCCATGGTGATCAGCGCTTTGGGGATGTGGTCGTTCAGAAACAGGGTGGCCCACGATCCGCTCTCTAGCGACCCCATTTCGATGCGTTCCGTCGTCCCTTCCGCGGCACCCAGAAACTGGAATCCCTTGTCGAACACCTCGCAATAGAAAGTGGAAACTTCGTCATAAGGAAGGTTGCTGTCCAGCATGTTCTTTGCAGCCAGCCGACCCTGACGAATGGCATTGTCCCAATGCTCGATACGGCGTTGCCGCTGGAACACCGGATCAAAAAAATTGGCTACATCACCAGCTGCAAATACTTCCGGAACGTTGCTCTGAAGCCTGTCGTTGACGAGCACGCCGTCCTCACAGAGGACGCCGCTTCCGCTGAGGAAGTCCACATCTGGCGTGACGCCGATGCCGACTATGACCATATCGCAAGCCAGAACCCGGTCATCACTTAGAACCACGCCTGTCACATGGTTTTTGCCTTGAAAGGCTTTCGCTTCGCCTATGACCAGCTGCACATCATGCCGCTCATACAGCGAGGCAAAAAAGCGAACGAGTCCCGGGCCCTTAAGTATCTCGAAGCGGCCATGCCTGGGTGCAAGCATGGTCACTTGAAGTCCTTTCTGTCGCAGCGTCGCGGATACCTCCATACCAATGAAGCTTGCGCCGATCACCACCACATGCCTTCCTTTAACGGCTGCGGCATGGATCGCAATTGCGTCCCCTGCATCGCGCAGGTAATGCAGGCCTGGCAAGTCGGCGCCTTGCACATTCAGATGGATGGGGCGTGCGCCCGTGCCAATCAGAAGCCGTTTGTAGTGAAGGGGCGCACCATGATCAAGATACAGGAGTCGTGAATGGGAGTTGACCTTGGTAGCTCTCGTGTTGAGTAGCAGTTCAATATGCAGGCGGGCGTACGTCTCGGCCTGCAGGACTGGCTGTGGCTCCCGGGCCTGCTCTGATCTCAGCAGGTGTTTCGAAAGTGGAGGGCGATGGTATGGAAGTCTTGTCTCTGCCCCCACGATGACGATTGAGCCAGTTGCGCCTTCCGCGCGCAAAGTCTCTGCCGCAGTGGCGCTCGCCAGCCCTCCCCCAACGAGCACGAAATCGAAAGATCGAGATTCCAGCACGTCCGTGCTTTCAGTGCGTAGTTCAAAGTTGTCCATCTTCAAATGGTGCACGAGGCCAGTCGAATCGCTTTGAGTTTCCGCAAAAAATGGACGAAGAGATACCGCAGGCGGGATCTATAGTTGTTATTTGGTGAGATGGCAGAATTGAGGTCACCGGCAAGTTTCCATCCGCGGGCGAATCGTCAACCGACAGGAGGCCCAGCATCTCGACAAAGTATTTCCCGCCATTGCTCGACAGTCTCGTTCCGGTATGAAACCAGCCTCGTCGGCAGCCAGAAAAACGAGAGTCTGGGTATCTTGGCGAAACTGTCGCGGCGTCTGTGTATCCAGGTGCAATCACATGGGCAGTGATGTTGCGTGAAGCGCCTTCGGGCGTCAGCGCTTTGGTTCTGGGCCCCAATGCGCATTGGTTGGGTTTGACGGGGGCTGATTCCTTTGCCGAGTGGTCTCTTCAGTTTCGGCACGTCCTGGCTCGTTCGCATGGAGTAGACGCTCGCCCATGGATAAGACCTAATAATCAGGTAGTACGTCGATGAGATTTCTCACGCCTTTCACGCCCGATATTCTGCTGGTTGCCTCCTGCGCGAGAAACCGTTTGTAGTGCAGGCTCACATGTCCCCTCAGTGTTACCCATCCGTTGCTGACGGAAGATTGCACTTGTTGCCTGGGGATGCCAACTACCCATTGCAGGACATGACTGACAGTTTCAGCAACCTCTTGATCGCGTTGCCATAAACTGCGTCGGTTGTCCTTGCAGGCCCACTGGGTCGGTGTGCCATCAAAGGGATTTCCATCGGCGAAATTTGAGGTAGAAGCACTGAAAGCTCCTTCATGGTTCGAGTTCATGGCCGTGCTCATTTGACGCTCCATAGGTTGAGTAACAGCGAGGTTGCAGATTTTTTTGCCGCAGTGATAACTCAGCAGACATGCATATTCTTGTCATTCAGCCAGGATAACTTTTGCGTTATCTCAATGGCAGTTATCTCAATGGGCAACTTGAGAATTGCGCATGACAGCTAATCGATACACACAAATCACTGCACAAGCTGGACCTGCCGGGTACTGATGTGTCTTGGGAGCCTGCGGGTTGCTTTGGCTTCCTCAACCATCTTTTTGCCAAATTCGCTCAGTGTGTTGCCGCCGTCGAACCCGAACCCTCAACAAAGTTTTTCATCGCGTTGGTCCAGGCCTCAAGCGTGGGGTTGGCACTCTCATGGGAGTGGGCTCCCATGGTCTGTGAGACGCAGGCCATCAGTTCTGCTTGTGTTTTCATCAATGCGGAACTGATGGCCTGCCAGTAATTCGCTGCGCTCTGGATATCGAAGTTGATCAGCTGGCTTTGCAGTGCCGATACTTGCGATGGGGTGCAATCTTGAGACAGGTGATTGGCCACCATTTCATGCTGTGCACTTGCGTCGTGCGCAGTCTGTTGTTGCACTTGCCTGATCATCTCGGATCCGTGAAACAGGATGGCCGATGCGCGTGTAGCACATGCCATCTGGTGCTTTAATGCCTCGTTCAGCGCGGTCTGATCTGGGTAGATTGGGAATTGCCTGTTTGGCGGTTCGGCCGCCCTTGTATTCCTGGTGCTCATGGTATTTCCTTTGGTCGTGCGAAAAAAATAATTGTCTGGGGGCGACGTATGGTGGACGTTGATTTTTCGCAAACCCGAGTCCTGCTGCGCGGAGAGTGGGATGCATCTTCGGGCCATGCTATGGTTGATGCCGCATGAGCAAAGCCTTCACAAAAGAGACCGACGCGGACGATGATGACGCGCCTGGCTTGCCGCCACTCCCGTCCGGTGGCAAGAACTACATCACGCCCAAAGGTTACGAACGCCTGCGGTCCGAGCTTTTGGCCCTCATCGACGAGGAGCGCCCCAAGGTCGTGGACATCGTTCACTGGGCTGCGAGCAACGGCGACCGCTCCGAGAACGGCGATTACATCTACGGCAAAAAAAGGTTGCGTGAGATCGACAGGCGCATCCGGTTTTTGACCCAGCGCCTGGAGATCGCCGAAATTGCCGACCCTTCGGTGCATCACGGCAGCGAACAGGTGTTTTTTGGCGCCACGGTGACCTATGTAGACGACGCCGATGTCGAACGCACTGTGACCATTCTGGGCATCGATGAGGCAGATACCCTGAATGGTGAGATCAGCTGGGTGTCACCGGTGGCGAGGACGCTGCTGAAGTCCTCTGCAGGTGACGATGTGAGCCTGGTAACGCCCCACGGCGCGCAGGAACTGCACATCCTCAAGGTCAGCTACCCACCACCTGCGGCATCCTGAACGCTGATGTCAGGGGGCAGGCCTGGCGCGCTGCACCCGTAGCACCAGGGGCGTTCGTTTGACAGCCCGCATGACCGACGCAAGATGCACACGGTCGCGAACCGCAATGCCAAAGCGCAGTTCAGTCGCCTCCTGGGCACGTTCCTGGCCCATGTTGACGTGGGTGATGTCTGCTTCTGCAACGGCCAGTGCAGCCGCAACCTTGGCGAGAACGCCCTTGCCGTTGGATACCGTGACGACCAGCGCCGTCTCGAATGTCCTGACCGGTTCGTCTGACCAGTCCACGGCAATAAAACGTTCGCTGTCACGGTGCTGCAGGCGTTTGGCGACGGCACAGTCGTCGGTATGCACGACAAGGCCTTCGCCGCGCCCCAGGTAGCCCAGGATCGCATCGCCGGGTATGGGCTTGCAGCAATTGGCAAACACCACAGATCCACCTTCACTGCCATCCAGCACCAGCGCGCCCTGCGATACGGACTCATGGGAGGTGTAACGCTCCACGCTCATGAGCAGGGCATCCGGCTTTTCACCTTTCTCACCGAGCAGGGCCACCATGCGTTTCGCAACCATGCTGGCAATGCGTTTGCCCAGTCCGATATCGGTGAGCAGGTCTGCACGTGAGCGGTTGCCGCTGAAGCGCAGGATTTTTTCCCAGATCAGGCGATCGGTGCCGGTCTCGCCCGGCAGTCTTTGTATGCCTTCGGCCCGCAGCGACTGCGTGAGCATTTTTTCGCCCAGCTCCTGCGATTCCGTCAGGGCCATGGTCTTGAGGTAATGCCTGATTTTCGATCTTGCCTTGCCGGTGCGCACAAAACCCAGCCAACTCGGGTTGGGGTTGGACACCGATGCCGTGATGATTTCGATCACGTCGCCGTTGTGCAGTTCCGACCGCAGGGGGACCTGCTCGCCATTGATCCTGGCAGCTACGGCGCGGTGACCAATGTCGCTGTGGATGGCATAGGCAAAGTCAACAATCGTGGCGCCGCGGGGCATGGCCATGATCTGGCTCTTGGGCGTGAATACATAGACAGCTTCGGGGAAAAGGTCGATCTTGACGTGGTCCCAGAACTCGGCAGCATCGCGTGTTTCGTGCTGGATATCGAGCAGCGATTGCAGCCATTGCGTTCCGAGGCGCTGGGACGCGTCGCTGTTCGGGTCGGACGCCTTGTAAAGCCAGTGAGCCGCTACGCCGGATTCAGCGACCACGTGCATGGCCTCGGTACGCATCTGGAATTCGATGTTGGTTCCGAACGGCCCGACCAGCGTGGTGTGCAGCGACTGGTAGCCATTGATCTTCGGGATGGCGATGTAGTCCTTGAATTTGCCCGGCAGGGGTTTGTATTCCTGGTGCAAAACACCCATGGCGGTGTAGCAAGCCGTAAGGCTGTCGACGATGACCCTGAAACCGTAGATGTCCGTGACCTGCGCAAAGGACAGGTGCTTTTCATCCATCTTTCGGTAAATCGAATACAGCGTTTTCTCGCGGCCTGAAAGCTCGACGGGCATGCCGGCCGTGGCAAATGCTGTTTCGACTTCGGTCTGCACACGTTTGATCACATCGCGCCGTCGGCCGCGGGCTTTCTGCAGGGCCTTGGACAGCGTGGCATAGCGCCAGGGGTGGAGATGCTGGAACGACAGGTCTTGCAGTTCGCGGTAGGTGGTGTTCAGGCCCAGGCGGTGGGCAATCGGCGCATAGATATCCAGCGTTTCACTGGAGATACGTCCCCATTTGGTCCGGGGAACATCACCCAGCGTGCGCATGTTGTGCGTGCGGTCGGCCAGCTTGATCAGGATGACACGCACGTCGCGCGCCATGGCCAGCAGCATCTTGCGGAAGGATTCGGCCTGGTTTTCCTCGCGGGTGTTGAACTCGAGCTTTTCGAGTTTGGTCAGCCCGTCCACCAGTTCGGCCACCGGTGCGCCGAACCGCTCTATCAGTTCAGGCTTGGTGACGCCGCAATCTTCAATCGCGTCATGCAGCAGGGCGGCCATCAGGGCTTGCGCGTCCAGCTTCCATTCGGCGCATTGCTGCGCGACGGCGATGGGGTGGGTGATGTAGGGCTCGCCGCTGTTGCGAATCTGGCCCAGATGCGCCTCGTCGGCAAAGCGGTAGGCCTGGCGAACGCTGTCCACATCGGCCGCACTCATGTAATCGAGTTTTGCGGTCAGCGCGGCAAAACTGGCCGCCGCAGCATTGGCTGCAGCCGGCGTCGGCTTGCTGGTTAACTTGGGCGAAAGCAGGGCGCTCATGCCTTAAATGTATCTTGGCCGCTATAAAACATAAACCCAACGGCCTTTAGGCAGTCCAAACGCGTGCTGAAAAACAAAAAAGCACCGCGATGCGGTGCTTTTTGACAGAGGTCAAATCGATTTAGCCGGGTACTTTTTTCAGCATTTCCAGGCCGATTTTGCCGTCTGCAATTTCGCGCAGGGCGGTTACGCCAGGCTTGTTCTTGCTTTCGATCTTGGCGGCATGGCCCTGGCTCAGCATGCGGGCGCGGTAGGTTGCAGCCAGAACCAGCTGAAAGCGGTTCGGGATTTTTTCGAGGCAGTCTTCAACGGTAATGCGGGCCATGGATGATCTCCGGTAATTCGGTAAATGAGCGGTAACTCAGGGAATGTTCAGCGCTTCAAAAGTGTCGGCGCGAGCACGCCTTTGGGCGGCAAACTTTAACCGCTGGGCGTGAACAATCGTTTTCAGGTCGAAAACAGCGCGTTCAAACAGCTCGTTGATTATAACGAAGTCGAATTCCCGGGCCTGTGCCATCTCCAGGGCGGCGTTTTTCAGCCTCAACTCGATGGTCTCTGCGCTGTCCTCGCCCCGGCGCTGCAGCCGTGAGCGCAATTCGTCCCAGCTTGGCGGCAATATGAAAATGAGCACGGCGTTGGCGAAAATGCGTTTGACGTTGATGGCGCCCTGAAAGTCGATCTCCAGGATCACATCCGCACCGTGCGCCACCCGCTCTTCAATAGCCTGCCGCGAGGTGCCGTAGCGCTGGCCGTGGACATGCGCCCACTCAAGGAACGAATCCCGCAACACCATGCCGTCGAACTCTTCGGGGGATAAAAAGTAATACTCCCGTCCATGCTTTTCCTGCCCGCGTGGCGGCCGGGTGGTGTGCGAAACCGCTGGTTGTATGCGTGAATCCAGCTCCATCAACGCCTTGACAAGGCTGGACTTGCCAGCACCGCTGGGGGCTGCAACAACAAACAGGTTTCCGGGATAGTCCATAGATATAGGTGTCAGGCGATTGACCGCAATTTTAGTTGGAAGGCTGGCAACTGCCTGGCTGGCTACTCAATGTTCTGGACCTGAAGCTCGAGATGAGCTCCAAGTTATTGATTTTCATGGACATTGCGCCCTAGGG
>JAZJYR010000023.1:2548-89174 GCA_040390295.1 Pseudomonadota bacterium | reverse complement strand
CCTCTTCCCATGGCGCTGCCTGTGGCACCACCTCCTGCTCGACAAAGCGGCGCAGGTTGTCCCGGAACTGTCGGTGCTGCTCGTCAAAATAAATCGGTTCGTTCATTACAGGTCCTTGGAGTCCATCACCACCATCAGATTGCCGGCGCGCGCTTCATTGTCAGGGTCTGCAGAACTGAGGCATTGCCGCTTGCCTCACGGCTGCCGCCAAGAGGGCGGCCTCTTGGCGAAGAAGGCGGCGATACCTTCGCGCCCTTCTTCGGTTTCCCAAGCATCGGCCAGCTTATCGGCGGCATAGATCATGTTGGTGGCCAGATCGTGCGAGTTTGCATAGGCGACCAGCTTCTTGGTCGCGGCCACCGCACCAGGCGCGCACTGCAACAGGTCGGCCAGTTCACGCTCGACCGCTGCATCCAGCTGGTCGGCCGCTACCACTTCGGACACCAGGCCCAGACGCTTCGCCTCAAGCGCATCCATGCGCCGCCCGGTAAGGAAAGTGCGCCGCGCGTTCGCCTCGCCCATGCGCGCGACCACATAGGGTGCGATGTTGGCCGGCAACAAGCCCAGCCGCACCTCGGTCAGCGAGTAAACGCCGCTGTCCACCGCGATGGCGATGTCGCAGACCGAAATCATGCCGACACCGCCGCCATAGGCGGGGCCGTTAACGCGTCCGATCAGCGGCATCGGCAGGTCGTTGAGTGCGCGCAGCATAAGAGCTAGATCGGCGCTCTCGGCCACGCGTTCGGCGCGCGTCTTTAACATGTTCTGCTGCATCCAGCCGAGGTCGCCGCCGGCGCAGAAAGTCTTCCCGACGCCGGTGAGCACCACCGCGCGCACAGCAGCGGCGCGGCCAAGCCAGGCAGCAGCCTGGGACAGGTCCGAAATCAACTGCGCATTCAAGGCATTGTGGGTGTCTGGCCGGTTGAGCGTGAGGCGGGCCACGCCGCGGGCGTCGACGGCAAACTGCAAGGTCTGGAAGGAAGGCGTGTTCATGGTTGGGTTCTCACAGGCGATAAACAGGGCTTGCGGCAGAGCCAGCGCCGATCGGCGGCACCCGGGTTGAGACGGCGCGCAGTCATTCAGGGTAAGGCGATCTGCGCTGCAGGGCTGCGCAAGCCGGTCAGCGAGCCGCTGTGCATCACATGGCCGACCAGGGTTCGTCCGATGATGCGCTCGGCCAGACGGGCAGCCTCGATCAGGGCATCGAGATCGATACCGGTCTCGATCCCGAGTTCATGACACATGAACACCATGTCCTCAGTACAAATGTTGCCGGCGGCGCCGCCCTGCTTGTGCCCGGCAAAGGGACAGCCGCCCAAGCCGGCGACCGAGCTATCGAACAGTCGCACCCCCATTTGCAGCGCGGCATAGACGTTGGCACCACCGACACCGCGCGTGTCGTGCAGATGCAATCCAATGCTGGTATCCGGAACGATCTCGCGCACCGCGCCGATGCGGCGCTTGATGTCTTCGGGGTTGGCCCAACCCATGGTGTCGGCCAGGTACACCGCTGGCAACGGCACACCCCGATCGGCGCAGGCATCAACCAGCCAGCGGACCTGATCGGTCACGGCCGACAGCGGAACGTCGCCACCGAGATTGCAGCCAAAAGCCGTGATCACGTAGGCTTTCTCCACCGGAATGCCCAGGGCGATGTAGCGGTCCAGCCAGCCGAGCTGGCGTTCGCGCATCTCGGCCACGCTGCAATTGTTGTTGCGCTGCGAAAACGGCTCGGTGGTGTAGAACATCAGCTTGCCGTCCAGGTCCACCTGTTCGCAGGCGCGCGCCCGCTCGAAGCCGTTGTCGTTGAGCCAGAGCGCCGTGTAGCGGGTGGCGGGACGCTTGACGATGGCGGCAAACAACTCGGACGTGTCGGCCATCTGCGGCACCGCACGCGGACTGACGAAGGACGCCACCTGGATCTGCTTCAGGCCCGAGGCCGCCAACGCGTCAATCAGCGCGGCGCGATCCGCCAGCGGATAGGTTTGCTGCTCCATCTGGAAGCCCTCGCGCGGGCCCTCCTCATGGAACTCGACGGATGCCGGTAAATCACTCATGGTAAAACTCCTCGGAAATCAGGCAGCGGTGACTTCGGCCAGCACCTGGTGGCGCTCGACCATGTCGCCGACCCGGCAGCGCAGGCTGCTCACGCTGCCTTCAAACGGCGCCGTGACGTGCAGTTCCATCTTCATCGATTCAAGCACGATCACGGTCTGGCCGACGGCGACCGTCTCGCCGACCGCCGCCTTGACCGCGACCACCTTGCCCATCATCGGCGCGCCCAGTTGCCCGCTGGCCGCCGCGTCACCGGCGGCGCCGCCCAGATAGGGTTGCGCCGTTAACACGCTGCTGCCCAGCGCACTGGCGAGCTCGACCTGCCGCGCATCGCCCCGGATCGTCAGCTCCAGCGCCCGCCCGTCGCAATGCAACAGGGAGCGCCCGGCCGCCAGCGGCTGCAGCGAGGTGTTCACTTCCTGCTCGCCAATGACCAGGGTGCAGGCACCATGAACATCACGGGCCGAAAAGTGCACCGGCCACTCGGTCGCACCGACCTTTAGCACCAGGGTCGGCTGGGGCGCGGCCTGAATTGGCCCACTGCTCAGGCGCCAGCCGGTAAAGTTGTCCCACAGGGTCCAGCAGCCCAGCGCGGGCGACTCGGCGCGCCGCTGCGCCAGCCAATGCAACGCGGTGGCCGCCAGATGCTCCAGCGGCGGCGCAGCGGGCGCCAGCACGCCGCCGCGCTGTGCATGGCGCTCGTCGATCAGGCGGGTGTGGAAAGTGGCATCGCGGGTTTCCGGCCATTCCAGCAGTTCATGCAGGAATTCCAGGTTGGTAACCAGGCCGATCACGGTGCTCTCGCGCAAACCGGCCACCAGTGCCCGGCGCGCCGAGTCGCGGTCGGGCGCATGCGCGATGAGCTTGGCAATCATCGAGTCGTAGTGTGGCGAAATCTCGTCACCGCTGTCCACCCCGGATTCGATGCGCACGCCAGAGCGCGAAAAATCGACCACCTGCAGCCGCCCGGTGGCCGGCAAAAAGCCCGCAGCGGCGTCTTCGGCGCACAACCGGGCTTCGAAAGCGTGGCCGGTGCACTTCACGTCGGCCTGCGCCAGTGGCAAGCGGCCGGTGTCGGCAATGCGCAGTTGCAGCTCGACCAGATCGAGGCCGGTCACTTCTTCGGTCACCGGGTGCTCGACCTGCAGGCGCGGATTGACCTCCAGGAAGTAATGCGCATCGCCCGTGACCACGAACTCCACCGTGCCCAGGCCGCGGTAGTTCACGCCGGCGGCCAGTTTTACCGCATCGGCCAGGAGGGCGGCGCGCAGTTGGGGGCTCAGGCCGCTGGACGGCGCCTCTTCGATCACTTTTTGGTGGCGGCGCTGCAAGGTGCATTCGCGCTCGAACAGGTGAATGGCATGGCCCTGGCCGTCACCGGCCACCTGCACCTCCAGGTGACGCACCTGCGGCAGGTAGCGCTCGACGATCAGTTCGCCATTGCCGAAGGCTTTTTCCGCCTCGCGCATGGCGCTCTCGATGCGCCCTTCCAGCCCGTCCAGCGTGTCGATCACCGCCATGCCGCGGCCGCCGCCGCCGGCCACGGCCTTGAGCAGCACCGGCAGCGTCATGCCGCGCACCAGGCCCAGCACCTCGGCCGGGTCGGTCATGCCGCCTTCGCTGCCGGGGATGACCGGCACGCCGAGGCGGGCCGCCTCGCGCTTGGCGCTGGCTTTGCCACCGACACGTTCGATGGTCTCGGCCCGGGGGCCGATGAAAGTGAGTCCGGCGGCTTCGAGCGCGCGTACGAAGTCCGCGTTCTCCGAAACGAAGCCATAGCCCGGATGGACGGCGTCGGCGCCCACGCGCCGGGCCGCCGCGATGATGGCCTCGATGTTCAGATAACTCTCGCTGGGCGCGGCGCCCCCGAGCTCAACCGATTCACCGATTTCGCGGACATGGCGGGCTAGACGGTCGGCACTGGAATGCACGGTGGCCACTTCCAGGCCGAGCTTGCGGCAGGTGCGGGCAATGCGGCAGGCGATCTCGCCCCGGTTGGCAATGAGGACTTTTTTAATCATGTCCGACTCCCGCGGCGAATTGGATCATCAAGACGGTAAGGATGCGTTGCATGGCTGGCGTCCTGGTTAGAAACGGAAGACACCGAACGGCGTCGGTTTGGCGGCAGTACGGGATGCGAGGTCGAGCAGCAGCCCCATGGCGTCGCGTGTTTCCACCGGATCGATGATGCCGTCCACCCACAAATTCGAGGAGAAATTCGTGGCTGGCTGGAAATCTTCGTAAATTTTGCGCACCGGGGCCTTGAACGCCTCTTCTTCCTCGGGCGTCCACTCTTTTCCCTCGGTCTTGTTGATCTGTTTGCGCACCAGCGCCATCACAGTGGCGGCCTGATCCGGACCCATGATGGCCGCGCGGCCGGTCGGCCAGGCAAACATCGCGGTCGGATTGAACGGGCGGCCGCACATCGCCAGGTAGCCGGCGCCGTAAGAGGCGCCCATGATGATGGTGTACTTGGGCACGTTGGCCGACGCCATGGCCGTGATCATCTTGGCGCCGGCCTTGGCGATGCCGGCCTGCTCGGCGGCGCGCCCGACCATGAAACCGGTCACATCCGCCATGAACAGCAGCGGGATGTCGCGCTGGCAGCACAAATCAATGAAGTGCGCCGCCTTCATCGCGCTGTCCGGGAACAGCACGCCCTGGTTGGCCAGGATGCCGACCTCGTGGCCATGGATGCGCGCAAAGCCGGTCAGCAAGGTGTCGCCGTACATCGGCTTGAATTCCTGAAACCGGCTGTCGTCGACAAAGCGCGCCAGAATCTCGCGCGTGTCGGTCGGAATCTTGGTGTCGCGGCTGATGATGCCGTAAATCTCGCGCGGATCGAAGCGCGGCGGCAGCGACGGCTGGCGCGTCCAGCGTGGCTTGGGCTGCTCGCCCAGGTCCCGTACGATTTCACGCGTGATGGCCAGCGCGTGGCGGTCATCTTCGGCGATGTGGTCGGTGACGCCGCTGACACTGCAGTGCATCTTGGCGCCGCCCAGCGACTCGGCATCCACCGTCTCGCCGGTGGCGGCAAAGGTCAGCTCGGGACCGCCGAGGTACATATAGCCCTGCTCCTTGACAATCACCGCCTCGTCGCACAGCGCCGGGATGTAGGCGCCACCCGCCGTGCAGGGGCCCATCACCACGGCAATCTGCTGGATGCCTTCGGCCGACATGCGAACCTGGTTGTTGAAAATGCTGCCGAACTGCCCCACATCGGGAAAGATGTTGGCCATTTCCGGCAGGAAGGCGCCACCACTGTCCACCAGCGTGATGCAGGGCAAGCGGTGTGCCCAGGCAATCTGCTGCGCCCGCACATGCTTCTTGCAGGTCATGCCGTAGTAGGTGCCGCCCTTCACGGTGGCGTCGTTGGCGATGATCATGCACGCTCGACCCTGCACCAGGCCGATGCCGGTGATGATGCTGGCGCCCGGCGGCACACCGTCGTACATGCCTTCGCCGGCCAGCATGCCGACCTCCAGGAAAGGCGAACCCGGATCGAGCAGCACTTCGACGCGATGCCGCGGCAAAATTTTGTTGCGCGCCAGATGCTTTTCCCGCGCTTTCAGGGGGCCACCGGCCAGCGCCAGTTGGCGACGACTCTGCAAATTCGCAATCACGGCCTCGTAGGCTTCGCGGTTGAGTCGAAATTCGTCGTCGGAAGTCGACACACGTGAGGAGAGGATGGTCATATACGCTCTTGCATCGATTCGTAAAGGAAAGTACTCAGGACTTGAACACCGGTGTACGGCGCGCTTCGAAGGCCGCCAGACCTTCACTGACGTCGTCGTCGAGCAGGGCGGCACTGGCCAGGTCTTCCTCGAGCTTGAGGCCGACCTCCGACGAACCCTCCATGCCTTGCCGCGCCAGGCGCTTCATGGTGGCCATGCCGATGCGGCTGCGCGTGACGAGCTTGGTGCAGTACGCCAGCGCCGCCTCGCCTAACTGGTCGGGCTCGACCACATAGTTCACCAGCCCCCATTTCTCGGCGGTGTCGGCATCGATCCAGCGTGCCGAGAAGAACAGGTCCAGGCCCCGACGCAGGCCGGCAATGCGCGGAATGCGCTGGCTGCCGCCCCAGCCGGGAATCAGGCCGAACTGGGCATGCTGGTCGCCAAAGCGCGCGTCCTTGGCCGCAAAGATGATGTCGCAGGCCAGCATCAGTTCGCTGCCACCGGCCAGGGTCAGGCCCTGGCAGGCCGCCACCACCGGTAGATCGCTGCGCTCCAGGCGCTTGAGAACGCTGTGGCCATAGCTGATGAAATGCTTGAGTCTGGCAGGGTCGGCTCGCAGCAACTTCACCTCGTCGAGGTCGGCGCCGGTGCAGAAATGCTTGCCTTGCGAGCGGATCAAGATGGCGCGCACACCGGAGCCGGGCTTCTCGAATTCGTCAACCGCCGCCTCGATGCCCTCATGAACGGACATCGACAGGCAGTTGAATTTTTCGGGGCGCGCCAGCTCGATGATGCCAACGGCGCCTTCACGGCTGACCACCAAGGGAGATGCCTGGCTCATTATTTGTTCTCCTTCGCATATTGCACCGCCGCACGGCCCACGCGCTCGCGCGCAACGATCAGCTTCATGATTTGCGCCGTGCCGTCGCCGATTTCCAGACCCATCACATCCCGCAAACGCTGCTGGTGCGGCAGATCCATTGACCAGCCGTAGTGACCAAAGGTCAGCAGGCACTGGTGAATCGCGTCGAAAGCGGTTTTGGGTCCCATCCACTTGACCATGGCCGCTTCCGCGGTGTGCGGTTGGCCGGCGTCGCGCAAGGCCAGTCCGTGGTAACAAAGCTGGCGGCAGGCGGCGATCAGGGTCTCGAATTCGACAATCGGAAAACTCACGCCCTGGTACTGCGCCAGCGGCGCGCCAAAAGTTTGGCGCTCCTTCACGTATTCCCAGGTTTCGTCGATCGAGGCCTGCGCGGCGGCCACGCACTGCAGCGCGATCAGGATACGGCTGAAGTCGAAACCCTGCATCACCTGCGTGAAGCCCTTGCCCTCCTCGCCCAACCGGTTTTCGACCGGCACCCGCACGTCGTCGAAAAACACCGAGCCACGGCCGATGATCTTGCTGCCGACGTCGTTGAAGCGGGTGCGCTGCACGCCTTTCTGGTTCAGGTCCACCAGGAACGCGCTGATGCCGCGCGCGCCATCCTCGGGCTTGCCGGTGCGCGCGAACAACACAATGGCATCGGCCTGGTCGGCAAAGGTGATGGAGGTTTTCTCGCCGGAAAGCACGTACTCGTCGCCCACGCGACGCGCCTTGAGTTGCAGATTGGCTGCATCCGAGCCGCCCCGTGGTTCGGTCAAACCCAGCGCAACGATGGCCTCGCCCGCCACGATCCGGCTGTTCCAGGTGCGCGCCAAGTCGGGGGACGCATTGGCATGAATGATGGCGCCCATCAGCGAACTGAGCAACTGCATGTAGCTGACATTGAAGTCGCCATAGGCAATTTCTTCGGTAATGATGCCGGACGTGACACCACTCAAGCCCAAGCCGCCATATTCCTCGGGCAGATCAACACCGATCAGACCAAGCGCGCCCATTTCCTTAAACAGCGCCCGGTCGATGCCCGGTTGCGATTCGCGCTTCTGGTAATCGGGCCTGAGCTTCTCTCGTGCAAAGCGGCGCGCCACGTCACGCAGCGCAATCTGGTCGTCATCGAACATCATGGGTAATACCTCCTGGCTGACTGTTGCCGAAATCGCCGCCTGCATCACACCGTCAATCCGGACGAAGAATTTGAGGTGCTCGTCAATTGCATGGCTGGTCGACGCCGTATGATATATCATCGAACAGGTGTTAGTTAGATTTTCAAGGAAACTTTCTCGATGTCCACCGAAGCCACCGCTTTCTTTCCGACGCTACTGTCCGCCCTGAAGGTCGGCGCGCACACCCTTGGCAACCGGACGCTGATGGGCTCGATGCACACCCGTCTGGAGTCGCTGGACCGCTCCATCGACCGGCTGTCCCTGTTCTATGCCGAGCGGGCGCGCGGTGGTGCGGGCCTGATCGTCACGGGCGGCTATGCCCCCTGCCAGGATGGCCTGCTGGATGAAACCGGTCCCCTGCTTGTCACGACGGAGCAAGCCGATGCGCTCAAACCGATCCCACAGGCGGTGCATGCCGAGGGCGGCAAGATCATTTTGCAAATCCTGCATACAGGCCGCTACGCAAAAATCGCCAAGCCCGTCGGAGCCTCCGACATCCCTTCTCCGATCAACCCGCGCGCGCCGCGCGCCTTGAGCACAGCCGAAGTCTGGCAAACGATTGACGACTATGTGCGCTGCGCCGAACTCGCGCAGCGCGCCGGCTTCGATGGCGTCGAGATCATGGGCTCGGAGGGCTACCTGCTCAACCAGTTCACCGTCACGCGCACCAACAACCGCAGCGACGAATTTGGCGGCAGCATGGAAAATCGCCATCGCCTGCCGGTGGAGATTGTTCGTCGCACGCGCGCGCGGGTGGGGTCGCAGTTTCTGCTGATGGTCCGTGTTTCGGCACTTGATCTGGTCGAAGGCGGCGCCCCAGCCGATGAAATCGCCCAGCTCGCCCAGGCGGTGCAGGCCGCCGGTGCCGACATCCTCAACACCGGCATCGGCTGGCACGAAGCACGCATCCCGACCATTGCCTATGTCGTGCCACGTGCCGCCTGGCGCTTCGCCGCGGCCCGCGTCAAAAAAGCGGTGTCGATCCCGGTCATCGTCTCCAACCGGATCAACACGCCCGATCTGGCCGAAGAAATCCTGGCCAGTGGCGACGCCGACATGGTGTCGATGGCGCGCCCCTTCCTGGCCGACGCCGACTTCGTGCGCAAGGCGGCGCAGGGTCGCGCCGATGAGATCAACACCTGCATCGCCTGCAACCAGGCCTGTCTCGACTACATCTTCGCCCACCGGCCCGCGACCTGCCTGGTCAATCCCCGCGCCGGCCGCGAGCTGGAGTTTTCGCTATTGCCGCCACGGGCCGTGCCGCGCAAGGTGGCGGTGATCGGCGCCGGCGCGGCCGGACTGGCCTGCGCGCTGACTGCGGCCGAACGCGGTCATGCGGTCACCCTGTTTGAAGCCGGGCCCGAGATCGGCGGCCAGTTGAACCTGGCCCGGGCCGTGCCGGGCAAGCAGGAATTCAATGAACTGCTGCGCTACTTCAAGCAAGGCGTGGCGCGGCATGGCGTGACGCTCAAGCTCAATACCCGGGCGGATGCCCCCTCTCTCGTCAACGGCCACTACGACCGCATCGTGGTGGCCACCGGCGTGCGCCCGCGCACGCCGCAGATCCAGGGCATAACTCACCCGAAAGTGGTGAGCTATGCCGACCTGCTGTCGGGCCGGGTGCAGGCGGGCCACCGGGTCGCGGTGATCGGCGCCGGGGGCATCGGTTTCGACGTGGCGGCGTTCCTGCTGCACGAAGAACATGCTGATGGCGCCGCCAGCACGCCGCAGGCGGTCGACCGGTTTCACGCTGAATGGGGTGTCGACACTTCGCCCTCAGCCGCTGGCGGCCTGAAACCGATGCAGCCGGTCGGCTCGCCACGCGAAGTCACCTTGTTGCAGCGCAAGCCGGAAAAACCCGGGCGCAGCCTGGGCATGACCACCGGCTGGGCGCTCAAGGCCGAGCTGGCGCGGCGCGGCCTGCGCACGCTGTCGGGCTGCAGCTATGAACGCATCGACGACGCCGGATTGCATCTGAGCGTCAACGGCGTGCCACAGACGCTGGAGGTGGACACCATCGTCCTGTGCGCCGGTCAGGACAGCGAGAACGCATTGCTTGCCGAACTGCGCGCGCTCGGCCTCACGCCCGATCTGATCGGCGGCGCCGAGCTGGCCGCCGAACTCGATGCCTTGCGCGCCATTGACCAGGGCACGCGCCTCGGTCTGGCCCTCTGAACCCACTCGAGCATCCCTATGGATTTCACACCCAACCCAGAGCACGAATCCATCCGCGAGGCCATCGGTAAAATCTGCGCCCGCTTCGACGACAGCTACTGGCTCGAACGTGACCGGGTGGGTGGCTTTCCGCATGAACTGCACCGCGCCCTGGCCGACGGCGGCTGGCTCGGCGTTTGCCTGCCACAGGAATATGGCGGCGGCGGGCTGGGCATCAGTGAAGCCACCGTGATGATGCAGGCCATTTCACAGTCGGGTGCCGGGCTGTCTGGTGCATCGGCCGTGCACATGAACATTTTCGGTCTGCAGCCGGTGGCCGTGTTCGGCAACGAGGAGCAGAAACGCCGCATGCTGCCGCCACTGATCGAGGGCCGCGAGAAGGCCTGCTTCGCCGTCACCGAGCCCAACACCGGTCTGAACACCACCCGCTTGAAAACCCGCGCCGAGCGGGTGGGTGATCACTATGTGCTGTCCGGCCAGAAGGTCTGGATATCGACCGCCCAGGTGGCCGAGAAAATGCTGATCCTGGCGCGCACCACGCCGATCGAGGACTGCAAGAAGCCGACCTTCGGCCTGAGCCTGTTCTACACCGCCCTCGACCGCCGTTTTGTGCAGGTGCGCGAAATCGAAAAAATGGGGCGCAAGGCAGTCGACTCGAACGAACTCTTCATCGACGGCCTGCAGGTGCCAGTGGAAGACCGCATCGGCGAAGAGGGCCGCGGCTTTGAATACATCCTGCATGGTATGAACCCGGAGCGGGTGCTGATCGCGGGCGAAGCCGTCGGCCTGGGCCGCGCGGCGCTGGAGGTGGCCGTCAAGTACGCCGGTGAACGCGTGGTATTTGATCGACCCATCGGGCAGAACCAGTCGATCCAGCATCCGCTGGCGCAATCGTGGATGGAGCTTGAGGCAGCCGAGATGATGGCGATGCGCGCGGCCTGGAAATACGACAACAGCCTGCCCTGCGGCGCCGACGCCAACGCCGCCAAGTACATGGCGGCCGAGGCCGGTTTCAACGCCTGCCAGCGCGCCATGGCCACGCTGGGTGGCTATGGCTACGCCAAGGAATACCACGTCGAGCGCTACCTGCGCGAAATGATGATCCCGCGTGTCGCGCCGATCAGCCCGCAACTCATCCTGTGCTTCATCGCCGAGAAGGTGCTGGGCCTGCCCAAATCCTATTGACATTCACGAGCCCACGACCGATTTTCTTTCCGCCAAGGCCAGCAATGCCCTCGTCAATACCCTCTCTTAACCCATGACACCCCCCCACCCCATCATGACCACCACTTCCGACAGCGAACACGCTGAACAACTGAACATGCTGCGCGCGAGCGCACTGAGTTTCGCCGCCAAGGAATCGCCACTGACCCGCGCCCGCGCCCAGCGCCGGCAGACGCCGGGCTTCGAACGCCGCTTCTGGACCGCCCTGGCCGAGCAGGGCTGGACCGGGCTGCTGGTGCCCGAAACCATGGGCGGCTACGAGCAAGGCTTCGCTGAAATGGCCGAGGTGGTCGCCGCGCTCGCCACGCAGGTCGCGCCCGAGCCGGTGGTACCGGTGCTGGTCTTCGCGGGCCGCCTGCTGGCCCATGCGGGCAGCACCGAAACCGCCACCCGCCTGCTCACCGAAATGGCCGAAGGCAGCACCCTGCCCGCCGTGGCCTGGCAGGAAGATGTCACCGGCGCGAAAGACCGGCCGGGCCAGGCTGCGACCCGGCTGGAGCGCCAGGGCGACTCCCTGCTGGTACATGGCGACAAGCGCCATGTGCGCCCCGGCGCCGAAGCCGACGGCTACATCGTCAGCGCCAGCGGGCCGCAAGGTCTGGCCCTGGTGTGGGTGCCGGCCGACACGGCCGGCCTGACCGTAACCAGCCAGCCGCTGGCCGACGGCAGCTATGTGGCACAGCTCGACTTGAACAGCGTTCGCCTGCCCGCCAGCCACCTGCTGGCCGAAGGGTCGGCCGCCGTGGCCGCGCTGACCCGCGCCTACGATGAAACCCTGGTATTGACCAGCGTCGAACTGCTGGCCCTGGTGCGCGGCATGCTGGCCATGACGCAGGACTACCTGCGCACACGCATCCAGTTCGGCAAGCCGATCGGCACCTTCCAGTCGCTGCAGCACCGCGCCGTCGACCTGCTCATTCAGCAGGAACTGACCGCCAGCGTGGTGGCGCAGGCGGTGGCCCTGCTTGATGACGGGGACGGCGATACCACAGCGCGTTCGGCCATGGCCAGCCGCGTCAAGTCGCGCGCGTCGGATGCCGGGCTGCAGGTGGCGCGCGAGGCGGTGCAACTGCACGGCGCCATTGGCGTCACCGATGAATACGACCTCGGTCTGTATCTGCAGCGTGCCCTGGTGTTGGCCGCCTGGCTGGGCAATGGCACCCAGCAACGCCGCCGCTACGCAGACCTCACCCGCAACGCCACCGCGCAGGAACACGCATGAACACCTCCTCCACATCCACCTCCACCGACTGGAATGCGCTCGACAACGCCAGCTTCCGCGCTACCCTGCGCGAATTTTTTGAAACCCGCTTCCCCGGCGAATGGCGCTACCCGCAGCGACGCCTGCGCTGGTCCGAAATCGGACCGTGGTACCTGGCACTGTCCAAACAAGGCTGGGTCGCGCCGAACTGGCCCAGCCAATACGGCGGCATGGGCCTCTCGCCCGAGAAGCTCATCATTTTCATTGAAGAACAGGAACGTTGGGGCGTGGCGCGCGCGCCCGACATGGGCATCACCATGGTCGGCCCGCTGCTGATCAACCACGGCAACGAGGCGCAGCGCGCCTACTACCTGCCCAAGATCATTGCCGGTGAGCACATCTGGTGCCAGGGTTATTCGGAACCCAATTCGGGCTCCGACCTGGCCAGCCTGCGCACCGAAGCGGTGGTCGACGGCGACGACTTCATCGTCAACGGACAAAAGACCTGGACCACGCTGGCGCAGGACGCCACCCACATCTTCCTGCTGGTGCGTACCGACAAATCAGCCAAGAAGCAGGAAGGCATCAGCTTCCTGCTGGCCGACATGAAAACGCCGGGCATCACGGTGCGGCCCATCCGCAACATCGCGGGCAGCGAAGACTTCTGCGAGGTCTTCCTGGAAAACGTGCGCGTGCCGCGCACCAGCATCGTCGGCGAGCTCAACAAGGGCTGGACCATCGCCAAGGCGCTGCTCGGCTTCGAGCGCATCTTCCTGGGCAGCCCCAAGCAAAGCCAGTACGCACTGGCACGCGTGCAAGAAGCGGCGCAGCGGCTCGGCCTGTTTGAGGACACCGGCTTTGTGGACCGCTACACCAAGCTGGCGCTGGACGTGGCCGACCTGGGCGCGCTCTATGGCCGCTTCATCGATCAAGTCAAGCGCGGCGAAACCCTGGGGCCCGATGTCTCGATGCTCAAGCTGTTCGCCACCGAAACCTATTCGCGCCTGGCCGACCTGCTGGTTGATGTCGTCGGCGCCAGTGGCGCCCTGCCCGGCCCCATCGCGCTGCCCGGTGGCAAAACCGATGCGTTGACCACCTTCTACAACGCGCGTCCGGCCACTATCTACGGCGGCAGCAACGAAGTGCAGCGCAACATCCTGGCTGCCAGCGTGCTGAAGTTGCCGTCATGAGCGACGCACGCAATTCCGTTTTTGAAGGCCCCGGCCCGGACGCGCAGTTCGCGCAGGCGCTGGCGCAGGGCCGCTTTCAGATCCAGCATTGCAGCGCCTGCGACCAGCATGTGTTTTACCCGCGCGCGCTGTGCACCCATTGTGGCTCGGCGCAACTCGAATGGGTGGCACCCAGCGGGGCCGGTTGTGTCTATTCCAGCACCACGGTGCGCCGCAAGCCACAGGCCGGCGGCGACTACAACGTGGCGCTGGTGGACCTGGCCGAGGGGCCGCGCCTGATGTCGCGCATCGACGGCGTGCCGCCCGACCAGGTGCGCATCGGCATGCGCGTGCAGGCCCGCGTGATCGACGATCCTGCCAAGGGTAAGCTGCTGGTCTTCATCCCCGAGGGCGCCACACCATGAGCACCACCTCTCCCCTGCGTGGCGCCGCCGCCATCGTCGGCACCAGTCTGGGCGGCGTTCCCATGGCGCCCGGTCGCAGCGCGCTCGAAATCCTGGGCGAAGCGGTACACGGCGCGCTGGCCGATGCGGGCCTGAAGCTGTCGGACGTCGATGGCCTTTTCACCGGTTCGTCCTATCACTTTCTCGCCGGCCTGTCAGTGGCGGAGTACCTGGGCATCCACCCCAAGTTCTGCGAAGCCACCATGGTCGGCGGCTCGTCTTACGTGAGCCACCTGCTCACCGCGGCCATGGCCCTGCACACGGGTCAGTGCGAAGTGGCGCTGATCTGCTATGGCAGCAACCAGGGTTCGGGCTTCGGCAAGCTCAAGTCGATGGCCGAGACCCCTTTGTACGAAGCGCCCTACGAGCCGCGCTACCCGATTTCCAGCTACGCCCTGGCCGCCGCGCGCCACATGCACCAGTACGGCAGCACGCGCGAAGACCTGGCGCACATCGCGGTGGCGGCGCGCCAGTGGGCGCAGCTCAATCCGCTGGCCTATGCGCGGGAGCCGCTCAGCATCGAGCAGGTGCTGGCTTCGCGCCTGGTGAGTGATCCACTGTCGGTGCTCGATTGCTGCCTGGTGACCGACGGCGGTGGTGCCCTGGTGCTGGTACGCAGCGAGCGGGCGAAAGACTTTCCCAAGCCGCCGGTCTACGTGCTGGGCGCGGCCGCCGCCACCTGGCACCGCCAGATCGGCTCCATGCCCGACCTGACCGTGACCGCCACCGCCGAGTCGGGGCCGCGCGCCTTCGCCATGGCCGGGCTGGCACCGAAGGACGTGGACGTGCTGGAGCTGTACGACGCCTTCACCATCAACACGCTGCTGTTCCTCGAAGACCTGGGCTTTTGCGCGAAGGGTGAAGGCGGCGCTTTTGTGCGCAACGGGCGCATCGCGCCGGGTGGCGTGTTGCCGGTCAATACCAATGGCGGCGGCCTGTCGTGCTGCCACCCCGGCATGTACGGCATGTTCCTGCTGATCGAGGCGGTGCAGCAACTGCGCGCCGAAGCCGGCGACCGCCAGGTTCCGGGCGCGGAGATCGCCCTGTGCCATGGCAACGGCGGCGTTCTTTCAAGCCAGGTGACGGCCCTGCTGGGCACGGCCGCCACCGTCTGATCTTTCCACTTCATAACCAGGAGACATATCCATGAACAAAGGCACCATGCTGCAAGACAAAGTCGCCGTGGTCACCGGCGCGGGCCGGGGCATCGGCCGCGACATCGCACTGCTAATGGCGGCGCAAGGCGCCAAGGTGGTGGTCAACGACATCGGCGCCTCGGTTGGCGGCGAAGGCAGCGATGCCAGCCACGGCCAGCAGGTCGTCAACGAGATCAAGGCCGCTGGTGGCCAGGCCGTGCTCAGCACCGACAGCGTCTCGACCTGGCCCACGGCCAACCGCATCATCGAGTGCGCGGCCGACACGTTCGGGCGCATCGACATCGTCGTCAACAACGCCGGCATCCTGCGCGACCGGTTGTTCTTCAACATGTCACCCGAGGAGTGGAGCGCCGTCATCGACGTGCACCTGAACGGCAGCTTCTTCACCTCGCGCGCGGCCGCCCCGCATTTCAAAACCCAGAAATCGGGCGCCTACGTGCACATGACTTCCACGTCGGGCCTGATCGGCAACCTGGGCCAGGCCAACTACGCCGCCGCCAAGCTGGGCATCGTGGCCATGTCGCGCCACATCGCCGGCGACATGCAGCGCTACAACGTGCGCTCCAACTGCATCTCGCCGTTCGCCTGGAGCCGCATGATCGGCGCCATCCCCACCGAGACGCCCGAGCAGCAGGCGCGTGTGGAAAAACTGAAAAAACTCGGCACCGAGCAGATTGCGCCGATGGCCACCTTCCTGGCCAGCGATGCGGCTGCCGACGTCACGGCCCAGATCTTCGCCGTGCGCGGCAACGAGATCTTCCTCATGAGCCAGTCACGCCCGATCCGCGGCATGCACACCAGCGAAGGCTGGACACCCGAGACCATCGCCGAGCGTGTGCTGCCCGCGATGAAGCAGAACTTCTATCCACTGGAGAGTTCGAATATCGTGTTCTCCTGGGACCCGGTCTAAAGCGGAGCCACACCATGGCGATCAACTACGACAAGCTGATGGCATGGCCGTTCGAGGACGTGCGCCATCGCTACACGCAGCGTGACACCATGCTGTATGCGCTGGGTGTCGGCATGGGCGTCGACCCATGCGACGAGACCGAGCTGCGCTTCGTCTACGAAAAGAATTTGCTGGCGCTGCCGACGCTGCCGGTGGTGCTGGGCTATCCCGGCATGTGGCTCAAGGAGCCGGCCACCGGCGTTGACTGGGTGCGCCTGGTGCATGGCGAACAGGGCTTGCGACTGCACCGACCGGTGCCACCCGAGGGCGAGGTGATCGGGCGCACGCGGGTCAGTCAGATCATCGACAAGGGCCCCGGCAAGGGCGCGCTGATCTACACCGAGCGCACGGTGACGGACGCCGCCAGCGGCGAGTTGCTGGCCACGCTGAGCTCCACCACCTTCTGCCGCGCCGACGGCGGCTTTGGTGGCCCGGCCGGCCCCGTCAAAGCCGTGCACGAGCTGCCCGCGCGCGCGGTCGACCACAGCACCGATTTCGCCACACAGCCACGCGCCGCGCTGATCTACCGGCTCTCGGGCGACTACAACCCGCTGCATGCGGAGCCGGCAGTGGCGCGCGCGGCCGGCTTCGAGCGGCCCATCCTGCACGGCCTGGCCACCTATGGCATTGCCGGTTGGGCCCTCACCCAAAGCGTCTGCGGCGGCGACCCGAGCGCCCTGCAGTCGCTGGATGTGCGCTTTTCGTCACCGGTTTATCCCGGCGAAACGATACGCACCGAGATCTGGGTGGATGGCAAGGTCGTGTCGTTTCGCGCCCGCGCCGTCGAACGCGACATCGTCGTGCTGAACAACGGCCGCGCCGAGCTGCGCTGACATTCACTGATCTTTCTTCTCCCCTTTTTTTTCCAACTTTCCCATTTTTTTCAAGGAGCCTCAAGATGAACTACGCTGACTTTCAATTCCTCAAGTTCGAAAACAAGCCCAATGGCGTGCTGCTGATCACCATCAACCGCCCCGAGGTGATGAACGCCACCAATGCCCGCCTGCATTGGGAACTGACCAAGGTCTGGGGCGTCGTCAATGACGATCCAAAAACCAAGGTGGCGGTCATCACCGGTGCCGGCGACCAGGCCTTCTCGGCTGGTGGCGACCTGGATTGGGTAGGCAACATGGTCGGCAACCCCAAGGAAATCGCCAACACCATGACCGAGGCTGCGGACGTGGTCTACAACATGATGGCCTGCGACAAGCCCATCATCTCGGCCATCAATGGCGTGGCCGTGGGTGCCGGTCTGGCGGTGGCCTTCCTGGCCGACATCAGCATCATGGCCGAAGAGGCCAAGGTGACGGACGGTCACGTCAAGATCGGTGTCGCCGCCGGCGACCACGCCGCGATCCTGTGGCCGCTGCTGTGCGGCATGGCCAAGGCCAAGTACTACCTGCTGACAGCCGATTTCGTAAACGGCAAGGAAGCCGAGCGCATCGGCCTGGTCAGCCTGTGCGTGCCGCGCGCCGAGCTGATGGACAAGGCGATGGCCGTGGCCAACAAGCTGGCCAATGGCAGCCAGCAGGCGATCCGCTTCACCAAGCGCTCCCTGAACGGCTGGATGAACCTGGCGCGCCCGATTTTCGAGAGTTCACTGGCGATGGAGATGCTGTGCTTCCTGGGTGAGGACGCCAAGGAAGGCGTGGCCTCGGTACGCGAGAAGCGCGCGCCCAAGTTCCCTTCCGCCCAACTGTAAATTAAGAAAGGAGTCCCCATGGATTTCAACCTGACCCAGGAACAACGGATGATCTACGAGTACGGCGACCGTATCTCGAAGCAGTTCGACCACAACTACTGGAGAGGCTACGCCGAGAAGAACGAGCGCCCGACCGAACTGTACAAACAGATCACCGACGATGGCTTTCTCGGCATCATGGTGCCCGAGGCCTATGGCGGTGCCGGCCAGGGCATGACCGAGATGCTGCTGTTCATGGAGGGCCTGTCCAACAACGGCATTCCGCTGCTGAACCTGGTGGTCGGCCCCACCATGACCATGGGCCTGCTGGCCAAGCACGCCAACGAGGACATGAAGCGCCGCTTTCTGCCGGGCGGCTGCACCGGCGACATCAAGTTCTGCTTCGCCATCACCGAACCGAACGCCGGCTCGAACTCGATCGAGATCACCAGCATCGCCAAGTCCGACGGCAAGGGCGGCTTCCGGCTCAATGGTCAGAAGGTCTTCATCACCGATGCCAATTGCGCCGACTACGCCATGGTCGTCACCCGCACCACGGCGCGCGCCGACGTGAAGAAGAAGACCGACGGCTTCACCATCTTCATGGTCGACATGAAGAAGAAGGGCATCAGCAAGACGCTGATTCCGGTCGCCTTCCCGGTGCCCGAGACGCAGTGGCAACTGTTCTTCGACGACGTGGCGCTGACCGAAGCCGACGTGCTGGGCGAAGTCGGCAAGGGCTTCAACATCCTGTTCGACACCCTCAACCCCGAGCGCATCATCCTGTCGGGCCTGTGCACCGGCGTCGGCCGCTTCGCGCTCAAGCGCGCGGTCGCCTATGCAAATGACCGCAAGGTGTTCAACAACACGCCGATTGGCGCCTACCAGGGCGTGCAGCACCCGCTGGCGATGGCGCGCAGCGAGATCGAGATGGCTTCGCTGATGGCGCTCAAGGCCGCTTGGGCTTTCGACCAGGGCCTGCCCGCCGGCGAATTTGCCAACATGGCCAAGTACGCCGCCGCCGAGGCCGGCATTCACGCCGTCGACAGCGCGATCCAGTGCTTCGGCGGCAACGGTTTCACCAAGGAATACGGCATGTACGATCTGTACGGCCTGGTGCGCCTGCTGCGCACCGCGCCGCTGAACCGTGAAATGGTGCTCAACCACATTGCCGAGCACGTGATGGGCCTGCCGCGCTCGTACTGACAGCCGCCATGAGTACCAACGCTCCCCTGCCCGCCTTCGGCTCCCTGGCCGGCCTGAAGGTGATCGACCTGTCGCGCGTGCTCGGCGGGCCCTACAGCGGCCAGATCCTGGCCGACCACGGCGCGCAGGTCATCAAGGTCGAGCCGCCCGCCGGCGACGAAACCCGCGCCTGGGGCCCACCCTTTGCCGACGACGGCACGGCGGCCTACTACAACGGGCTGAACCGCAACAAGCGCGATATCGTGATCGACTTGTCGAAGCCCGAGGGTCGCGAGATCGTGCTCAAGCTGCTGGAAGACGCCGACGTGCTGATCGAGAACTTCAAGATCGGCACGCTGGAGCGCTGGGGCATCGGCTATGAGCAGACGCTGCGCGAACGCTTCCCGCGCCTGATCCACTGCCGGGTCAGCGGCTTTGGCGCCGATGGACCGCTCGGCGGCGCACCGGGCTACGACGCGGTGGCACAGGCACTGGGCGGCCTGATGAGCGTCAACGGCACGCCGGACACCGGAGCGCTGCGGGTCGGGGTCCCGGTGGTGGACATCGCCACCGGCCTATCGGCCGTGATCGGCGTGCTGCTGGCGGTGATCGAGCGGCAGCGCTCCGGGCGCGGGCAGTTCGTCGAGGCCACGCTGTACGACACCGCCGTGTCGCTGCTGCACCCGCAAAGTGCAAACTGGTTGCAGTCGGGCCAGACACCCAAGCTCAGCGGCAATGCGCACTCCAACATCGTGCCCTACGACAAGTTTGCCACCCAGACCTGCGAGGTCTTTCTGGGAATCGGCAACAACGGACAGTGGAAAAAGCTGTGCGAGTTCCTCGGCCGTCCCGAAATGGCCGACGAGCCGCGCTTTGCCACCAACGCCGACCGTTTTCGCCACCGCGACGCACTGCGCGACCTGCTGGAGGCGCATTTGCAACAGGTGGATGGCGAGCAACTGTGCCGCGACCTGCTGGCAGCCGGCATTCCGGCCGGCGCCGTCAGGACCGTTCCTCAGGTACTGACCGACCCCCACACCCTGCACCGGGACATGGTCGTGCAGGTGGAGGGCGTGGCGGGCATCGGCATCCCGGTCAAGCTGTCACGCACACCGGGCCGGGCGCACAGCGCCCCGCCGCGCTTTGGCCAGCACACGCGCGAGCTGCTCATTGAACACGGCTACGGCGCCGCCACCGTTGACGCAATGATCGCGCGGGAAACCATCGTGGTACACGTTGCGGAATGAACCCTGCCTGTCAGAGAGTAGGGAAATCCCCAGATACCTAACTAATGTTAGACTCTAAAATAAAAATCTTTCATGCAGAACAAAAATCGAGTCGGCAAGCTGCGCACAGGCAGATGGTCGACCGTGCAATGTCATAGGCACCTTCAGTGATCAACACCATCAGTACCAATAGCAGTACCAGAGAGCAGGGGTCGGCTCCGATGCAAGCCAGCAACGAGGCACCAGCACCCGTCCTTGAATGCCGGGAGCTGGAGCGGCGGTTCGGCGGTCTGGTCGCGTTGACCGGGGTCAATCTGCGCATCGAGCGAGGCGAGATCTTTGGCCTGGTCGGGCCCAACGGCAGCGGCAAGACGACCATGACCAACGCTATCACCGGATTCTTTCCACCCCAGGTCGGCAGCATATGGCTCAATGGCCGCGACATCACCGGCATGGCACCCCACAAGGTCGCCGCCCTGGGCGTGGCGCGTACCTTCCAGAACCTGGCGCTCTTCAACGGCATGAGCGTGCTTGACAACATCCTGCTGGGCCGCCACATCCATATGAAGCCCGGCGTGGCAAAAACCGCCCTGTATTGGTGGCTGGGTCGCAAGGACGAGATGGCGCACCGCCTCAAGGTCGAGGAAATCATCGATTTCCTGCAGCTTCAGAGCGTGCGTGACGAACTGGTGGACAGCATTCCGATCGGGCTGAAAAAACGCGTCGAACTGGCACGTGCGCTAGTGGCCGAACCCAGCTTTCTCGTTCTTGACGAACCCATGGCCGGCATGAACCAGGAGGAAAAGGAATACATGGCGCGCTTTATTCTCGATGCGCGCGACGAGCGCCATGTCACCGTGCTGCTGATCGAGCACCACATGGACGTGATCACCGGCATCTGCGATCGCATGATGGTGCTCAGTTATGGTGAAACCATAGGAACCGGAATTCCTGCCGAGGTGATGAAGGATGAGCGCGTGATCAAGGCCTACCTGGGAGGTGCGCATGCAACGCACTGACATTGACACCGCCAAGGGCGGTAGCACCACAACCTGGGACCTGGGCACCGACACCACCCTCATCCGCATCCTGGCCCGCAACGCCGAGTTGCTGGGCCATCGCGTGGCCATGCGCGAAAAAAACCTGGGAATATGGCAGGAGACCACCTGGTCGCAACTGCTGGATGCCACGCTCGCCTGCGCGGCCGGCATGGAAAGTCTCGGGTTTGGCGCCGAGGATGCCTTGCTGGTGCTGGGCGACAACCGGCCCCGGCTTTACATGGGCATGCTCGCGGCGGGCATGTTGGGCGGCTACGCGATGCCGGTCTACCCCGACGCCACGCATGACGAAATCCATCACTTCATGCATGAGGCGAATGTCCGCTTTGTCCTGGCCGAAGATCAGGAACAGGTCGACAAGGTGCTCGATCTGGGTGATCGGGGCGCGACGATCACCAGCATCATCTACGACGAACCACGCGGCTTGGCCAGCTATCCGAATCCGGGGCTGGTGTCGTGGGAAAAGTTGCAGGCCATTGGTGCGGATCGCCTGCGTGCCGAACCGAAACTGCGAAATACCTTGATCGAACGGGCACGGCCCGAAGGACCAGCCGTGTTCGTGCACTCGTCGGGAACCACGGGCAAACCGAAGGGCGTGGTGCTGAGCCACAGGAATTTGCTCGCCGGGGTTGGCAACGCCCATCGCGGTGGCGCCTTCACCTTTGGCGAGGACATCCTTGCCTATCTGCCCATGGCCTGGGTGGGTGACTTTGCGATCACGGTCGGCGCCGGTGTTGCGCTGCACTTCACCATCAACATTCCCGAGCGGCAGGAAACGGTGCTGCATGACCTGCGCGAGGTCGCGCCCACTTTCTATCTGGCGGCACCCCGAAGCTGGGACAACATGCTGACCACCATCCAGGTGCGCATGGAGGATTCGACGCCGCTCAAAAAATGGTTTTACGATGTTTTCATGAACTCCGCGCTGGCCGCTGAACGACGCAAACTCGAGGGAAAACAGCCCCACCTGAAAGAGCGATTGATGCGGCAGTTGGGCGAGTGGCTGATCTTCGGGCCGATCAAGGACCAGTTGGGGCTGACCCGCCTGCGCAATGCCTTCACTGGCGGCGAGGCCATTGGCGAGGATACTTTCGTGTTTTACCGCGCGCTGGGCGTGAAACTGCGACAGTTCTATGGTCAAACCGAAAGCAGCGCTTTCAATGCCCTGCAGGACACCGAAGAAGTACGCCTGCACACGGTCGGCAGGCCATTGCCGGGGGTTGAGGTCAAAATCGGCGACAACGGCGAGATCATGGTTCGATCCGGGAGTGTGTTTTCCGGTTACTACAAACTTGAAAATGCCACCCGGGAAGCACTGGAGGATGGCTGGTTGCGCACGGGCGATGCCGGTTATGTCGAGCCTGACGGGCATATGGTGGTGCTCGGGCGTTTGTCGGAGGTGGTGCACACCGCCAAAGGCGAACGCTACATCCCGAACTACATCGAGAACCGCCTCAAGTTCAGCCCGTACATCAAGGATGTGGCGGTGCTCGGGAGCGGTCGCGACACGCTGGCGGCCATCATCTGCATCGACAAGGAACCGGTTGGCCATTGGGCCGAGGTACGGGGCATTTCCTACATGTCCTATGCCGACCTGTCGCAAAACCCCGAGGTGATCGCACTGGTCACGGCAGCGGTCAAACGCGTCAACAGCATCCTGCCGGACGGACTGAAACTGCATCACTTCGTGTCGCTGCACAAGGAGTTCGACCCCGATGATGGGGAGGTCACACGGACCCGCAAGTTGCGCCGCAACGTGGTGGAAGAGCGTTATGCACCCATCATTGATGCGATCTACGGCGGCCAGAAGACGGTCACGATGAAGGCGCAGATCACGTACGAATCCGGTGAGGTCGGCACCATCGAGCGCCAACTCTCGGTGCAGGAGATTTAAATCATGGACTTTTCACTGTTTGCCGAGTTGGCCATCAATGGCGCACTGTCGGGGTTGATGTACTCATTGGTGGCCCTGGGCATCGTGCTTATCTACAAGTCGTCCTCCGTGCCCAACCTGGCGCAAGGTGCGATGACCATGCTCGGTGCCTATGTGGTGCTGGCCATCGCCAATGGCCTCGGCCTGCCCATGTGGACGGCCATTCCACTGGCCATGGGGACGATGTTCTTTATAGGCATGGGCATCGAGCGGGTAGCGTTGCGCCGGCTGGCGGGCCGTCCCATCATCATGATTCTGATGATGACGCTGGGACTGGACATCTTCATACGCGCGACAACCATGGCCATCTGGGGCGGCTCAAGCCGTCCGATGTCCATCGGCATCAGCGACGAACCGCTGTTCCTGGGACCGCTGCTGCTCAATCGCTCCTACGTGGTGGGGGCCATGGTTGCCGCGGCACTGTTTGCAATCTTCTTTTTCTTCTTTCGCACGCGCAGGGGCATTGTCCTGCGCGCCATCTCCGATGACTACATCGCATCCTGGTCAATCGGCATATCGGTTGAGCGCGGGGTGGCTTTTTCCTGGGCCATGTCCTCGGTTCTGGCGACAACGGCCGGCGTGTTGTGGGGATCGGTTCAAGGGGTCAATCAAGGGCTGGCGCTGCTTTTACTCAAGGGCTTGACCGTCGCCGTTCTGGGCGGTCTTGACAGCATCGGCGGGGCTATTCTGGCCGGCTTGCTGCTGGGTCTTCTTGAAGGTGTTGCGTCAGGCTATCTCGACCCACTGGTGGGTGGTGGCAGCCGCGACCTGGTGGTTGCCGCGACGCTGATTCTGACCATCCTGATTCGGCCCCACGGTCTGTTCGGGCGCCACGACATTGAAAGGATCTGAAGGTCATGCTATTTCGTCAATCAGGAATTTTTCACACCAGTTACGCGGACGCGCGGGCACTTTTCCCGCTGCCTGCTGATCGCTGGATGATCGGCTTGCTGCTGGCCTTTGCCATCACAGCGCCACTCACCATGAGCTCGCTCGTCCTCAGCACCCACCTGCTGCCCTGGCTGGTGTGGACTGCGGCCGTTCTCGGCTTGAACCTGATCCTGGGCTGGGCCGGTCAGTTCCACTTCGGCTACGCCGCAATCATGGGCATCGGCGCCTACACGGCGGTGCACGGCGCGCGCAACGGCATTCCCTGGGAGATCGCGGTGGTGCTCGGCGGCGTGATGGCCGCGGTCATCGGCATCGTTTTCGCTTTCGCGGCGCTGCGCGTGAAGGGCCTGTATCTGGCGCTCAGCACGCTGGCCCTGCAGTTCGTGATGGACTGGGTGATCTCCCACGTGCCCGCCATCAGCGGGGGCTCCCAAGCCACGCTGCAAGCACCCGCGATGCGCCTGTTCGGTCAGGCCGTCACGTCGGAAACCGGCCTCTATTACGTGGCGCTTGGCTGGTGCCTGCTCGTAACGGTCTTCATGCTCAATCTGCGCCGCAGCGCGCTGGGCCGCGCGCTCGTCGCCGTGCGTGAAAAGGACTTCGCTGCGGCCGTCATCGGCGTGCACAGCCTGTACTACAAGCTGGTGGCGTTCGCCACTTCGTCGTTCATCGGCGGCGTCAGCGGCGCCATCCTGATTTTCACCTTCTACCGGGCGGCCACACCGGAGCAGTTTGCCGTCAATGTATCCATCGAGTTGCTGGCCATGGTGATTGTCGGCGGATTGGGCAGCATCATCGGCAGCTATTTTGGGGCCGCCTTCATTTTGTTGATGCCTGGCCTGATGAACAGCCTGATCGCATGGCTGGCGCAGCTCGCAGGCGCCTCGCTGGGCGTTGAAACACTGGCCCACATCCCGCATGCGGTTTATGGTGCCTTGATCATTGTGTTCCTGCTGGTTGAGCCGATGGGCCTGGGCAAGATGTACACGAACCTGCGCAACTATCTGCTGGTCTGGCCCTTCGGCTACGCCCGAAAGTAAAGATGACATCATGCACGCGACTGACAACTTGACTTCCGACCCGACGCTGACGCACAACCCCGCAGCGAGCCCTGCACCGGTGCTGTCGCTGAACAACGTCGAGGTCATCTACGACCACGTGTCGCTCGCCATCAAGGGCGTGTCGATTGATGTGCCGCAAGGCGGCATGGTCGCGCTGCTGGGGGCCAACGGTGCCGGCAAAAGCACAACGCTGAAGTCGATCAGCGGTTTGCTGCGCCCCGAGCGGGGCCTGGTTACCCGAGGCGAGGTGCGTTTCATGGGCCTGAACATCGATGCGCTGGCGCCCCAGGAGCGCGTCAAGCTCGGTATCGTTCATGTGCTGGAGGGTCGACGCGTGTTTGAACACATGACGCCTGACGAGAACCTGATCGCGGCCTCCGCCGTTCGCGGTAGCCGTCAGGACATGCTGCGCAACATAGACATGGTTTACACCTACTTCCCGCGCTTGCACCAGCGGCGCAGCGCGCAGTCCGGCTACCTGTCAGGCGGCGAGCAGCAGATGCTGGCCATCGGTCGCGCCCTGATGACGCAGCCCAAGCTGTTGATGCTTGATGAGCCCAGCCTCGGACTGGCGCCCTTTCTCGTGGCCGAGATTTTTGATATTGTCCGGCGCATCAACAAGGAAGAAGGTCTGTCCGTTCTGCTGGTGGAGCAAAACGCCATTGCCGCGCTGGACGTTGTTTCGCATGGCTACCTGATCGAGAACGGACGCGTGGTGATGCATGACAACGCAGAAGCCATGAAGAAAAACCCGGACATCCAGGAGTTTTACCTCGGAGGCGCTGAAGGCCACAATTTCCATGACATCAAGCACTATCGCCGGCGCAAGCGCTGGCTGACCTGACCGAGGGTAAAACCCTGTCTACGTCGATATCCGGTTTCGCGTTCAGTCTTGGGGCGTACTGTACGGCGTGCCCATCGGACTTCTTTTAACCCGTACGATTTTTAGGAGAACAGACATGAGATCCAAGTTACTTTCTATCGTGGCAGGTCTGGGATTGGCGCTTGCCGGTCTGCAGTCTGCACAGGCGCAAGCCCAGCCCATCAAATTTGCGCTTTGTTATGACCTGAGCAAGTCCTACGGCTTTGTCACGCCGCAGATCTCTCAGGCGGCACGCGACTATGCCCAGATATTGAACCAGAAGGGCGGCATCGAAGGCCATCCCATCGAGATCCTGGTTCAAGACCATGGCAACGAGCCGCAGCGTGGCATTGAGTGCTACGAAAAGATGAAGCGCGAAGGCGCCATTGCCTTTGATTTCCTGTCCACGCCGGTTTCCCGCGCCGCTCTGCCTCGCGCCATGGCGGATGGCAATGTGATGGTGCAATCTTTTGTAGGCCGTGGCGATGCGGTCGATGGTGATGTGTTCAAGTGGATTTTCCCCGTCGGGCCGACCTATTGGGGCCAAATGGCCAACAATATTCACTACATCAAAACCAAGGCCAACGGCAACCTCAAGGGCGTGAAGATCGCATTCATCTACCCCGACTACCCGTTCGGGCAGGAGCCGATCGGCGTGCTGAAGACGCTCGCTGCCAAGGAAGGCTTTGATTTGCAACTCATTCCCAACCCGATGCCGGGCAATGACCAGTCCGCAGCCTGGACTCAGATCCGCCGTATCAACCCCGATTGGGTCATCAGCTGGAATCTGGCCAGCATGCATGTTGTCGCCGCGCGCGAGATGAAGCGCAACGGCATTTCGATGGACAAATATCTTTCCGTCAACTGGCTCAACGAAGTTGACCTCGCCAACATCGGTCTGGAAAATGCAAAAGGCCTCAAGCGCGGCACCAACGTGGTGGGTGGACAGAGCCACCCGCTGATGCAGCAGATCATCAAGGACCTGTATGAGAAAGGCAAGGGCAGCGGTGACCGCAAGCATCTCAATGATATTTACTACAACACCGGTCTGGCCATCTATGCCAGCGTTTTCGAGGGCGCTCGCCTGGCCATCAAACAAAATGGCTGGCCGATCACACCTGACAAAATGAAGCGTGGTATGGAAAGCCTGAAAAACTTTGATGCCGAAGCCCTGATCGCCCCCGTGACGGTGACCGCCAAGGACCATGGCGGCGGAGGCAAGACCCGTATCGACATGTGGGATGGCGCCAAGTGGGTGCCCCAGACTGACTGGTTCTCGGCGTATGACGATGTGATTCAGGACATCGTGAAGAAAGAATCCGGCGAGTTCGCCAAGAACAAACAGTAATTGCCATCCCTTGGGAGGGGCACGGTCAGGCGTGTTGCGCACCGATCATGCCCTTCCCATCCTGTTTTTCGGATTTTCATCCATCTCTTGAATCGACCGGTGGCAACTTATGCCACAGCGAATTGCCATGGTAGCTGCCAAGCCCACGACCAAACACAGAAAAATCCGGCCACTTTACCTAACTATCGTTTGACAGTTATAATATCAACCACCCAAATGTGGCGCTAAAAACGCAAGGAGTAATAAATATGGATCTCGATCTAAAAGGTAAATCGGTCATCGTCACTGGTGGCGGCTCGAACATTGGCCGCGGCATCGTGCTCGGCTTCGCCGCGGAAGGCGCCAACATCACCATCGGGGACATCGACGACAAGCAGGCGCAAAAGACGGCAGAACTCGCGTTGACGAGCGGCGCGGCGTCGGCGCAGGTTGTCAAGACCGATGTCACCAAGCTCGACCAGGTGCAAGCCATGTTCAAGGCAGCCACGGACAAGTTCGGCGGTGTCGATGTCCTTGTCAACAACGTTGGCTGGGACCAGTTGATGTTCTTCACGCAGACGACCCCCGACCTGTGGCAAAAGATCATCAACATCAACTACCTCGGCGTTCTCAACTGCACCAAGACCGCACTTGAAGTCATGGTTCCTCGCAACGCTGGCTCCATCGTCTCCATCAGTTCCGACGCCAGCCGACAAGGTGAGCCACGTGAAGCGGTGTATGGCGGCGTCAAGGCCGCCATCAACAGCTTCATGAAAACGATCGCCAAGGAAAACGGGCGTTACGGCATCCGCTGCAACGTGGTATGCCCCGGCGTCACGATCCCGAGCACCACCGACGAAGTGGGCGGAAGCAGCATGTGGATCGATGCCGGCAGCATGTTCACGCCGGAGCAACTGGAAAAAGTCGCCAAGGCGCTGCCGCTGCGCAAGGTGGGACGGCCGCAGGATATTGCCAATGCAGTCGTCTTCCTGTCTTCAGCGAAGGCTGCGGGTCATGTCACCGGGCAGGTTCTTTCAGTGTCTGGCGGTTACAGCATGATTGGGTAATACGCTTGGGCATGGTGGGCAGGCATGCGACGTTGAAATACCAAACAAAAAGGAAAATTCATGGAATTCAAGGACATAATCTACGAAGAACGCGACTCGGTTGCCTACATCGCGATCAATCGCCCCGAGGTGATGAATGCGTTTCGCGGCCAGACCGTCGAGGAACTGCTGCAGGCCTTCATGAAAGCCGGCTGGGACAAGCGAATTGCCGCCATTGTGCTCACGGGTACGGGTGACCGAGCTTTCTGCACCGGCGGCGATCAGTCGGCCCATGCCGGCCAGTACGACGGCAGGGGCACCATCGGCATCCCGGTGGAGGAGTTTCACAGCGCCATTCGCGACGTACCCAAGCCGGTGATCGCCCGCGTGCAGGGCTACGCCATTGGCGGCGGCAATGTCTTGGCCACCTTGTGCGACATGACCATTGCCTCGGAAAAGGCCGTGTTTGGCCAGGTCGGTCCGAAGGTCGGCTCGGTCGATCCTGGCTGGGGCACGGCATACCTGAGCCATGTGGTTGGCGAAAAGAAAGCGCGCGAGATCTGGTACATGTGTCGCCGCTACAACGCGCAGGAGGCCTTGGCCATGGGCCTGTGCAACACCGTCGTACCCCACGACCAGCTCGATGCCGAAGTCGCCCGCTGGTGCAAGGAAATTGTCGAGAAAAGCCCGACCGCGCTGGCGATCGCGAAACGCTCGTTCAACGCATCCACCGAGCACATTCGCGGCATCGGCAGCCTGGGACTTCAAGCGCTGAGCCTGTACTATGACACTGCAGAATCAAAAGAAGGCGTGAGCGCTTTCCTGGAAAAGCGTAGGCCTGATTTCAGGCAGTGGGCCAATGGCGGCAAGTGAGCAAATGCAAGCCCTGAATAACCTCATGCGACGCGCCCATTCACGAGGCCGCCCCTTCGACAAAAGCTAGGTTTGATACGATTTGTATTTTGAATCTACCTAACGGTCAATATGAAGTCAAATACAGACGCAAAACCCAGCAAAAATGACGTAGATGGCCCCGCTACACGCGAACGCGTGCTGCTCGAAGCTGCACGGCTATTCAGGCATCATGGCTATGCCGCAACTACTTTGCGCGAGGTAGCGGATGCTGCCGGCGTCAAAGCCGGCAGCATCTACTATCACTTCGAATCGAAAGAGCAGATCCTGGGCGAAGTACTGGACAAAGGCATCACCATCGTCGCGGATGCCGTGCGCACCCGTATTGGGGCTCTTCCCGAAAGTGCACTCTGGCGAGACCGAATCGCCGCTGGCATTGAAGGCCATCTCTGGGGAATGCTGCATTATGGCGACTTCACGTCGGCCAACATCCGCATCTATGGCCAAATCCCGACCAGCGCAAAAAATCGCCACCGGGTCGTGCGGCGGGCTTACGCAGACTATTGGGATCAGCTGTTCGAATCAGCGCTCGCCAGCGGCGAATTGCGCCCGGACACCAGCACGGCCATGATTCGGCTTTTCGTGATTGGGGCATTGAACTGGACCGTCGAGTGGTACAACCCCCAACGCGGCTCTTTTCAGGACTTCTCACGCCAAATCACAGCGATCGTGTTCGATGGAATCCTCCCGCATGACAAAGCATAACCGCGATGCATTGCCGGCAACTTCGACAGGCCGGGCCGAGGGACTGACGGCAATAGTCCTCATGTCGCCTATGTGGCTCAGTGGCACGCTGACCGGCTGCGTCTGGGGACGCTCACATTGGACAACCCGCCGCAGGAGCAACAAATGACTGTCAAGGAAGGCTGGCGCGGCCGGTTCTATGAAGACTTCGAGGTCGGCGACGAGTATCGGCATGCCCTCGGCCGCACCCTGACCCAGAACGACAACATCTGGTTCACGCTGTTGACGCAAAACACGGCTCCGCTGCACTTCGACGCCCACTACGCCGCGCAGACGGAGTTCGGCCGCCCGCTTGTCAACTCCTGCCTCACGCTGGCCCTCGTGACGGGCCAGACGGTGAGCGATGTCTCGCAAAACGTCATGGCCAACCTTGGGTGGGACGAAGTCCGTCTGCCGCATCCGGTGTTCGAGGGCGACACGCTCTATTCACGTTCCACGGTGCTGGACAAGCGCGAGTCACGGTCGCGTCCCAATGTCGGCGTCGTGACGGTACGCACCGAAGGCTACAACCAGAGCGGCGTCATTGTCTGCACGTTCAAGCGCACGGTCATGGTCTACAAACGTGACGGCGCACCGCGCACCGCACCGCCGCTGCCGGCCGACAACAGCCCCTGAACCGCCCCCTTTCGTCAACTTCGGCCCCAGGGCCGCCAACTTTTTTGATTCCCTCCGCATGAAGCCCACCTCCCTGCTCGATCAATACGGCCCCCGCGAAGCGATGGAATATGACGTGGTGGTGGTGGGCGCCGGCCCCGGCGGTTTGGCCACGGCCATCCACCTCAAGCAGCTCGCGGCAGAAAAGGGCGAGGACGTCTCGGTGGTGCTGCTGGAAAAAGGCTCCGCGCCCGGTGCTCACATCCTCTCCGGCGCCGTCATGGATCCGATCGCGCTGAACGAACTCTTCCCCAACTGGAAGGAGCTGGGCGCACCGCTGAACCAACCCGTCACCGGTGACGACGTGCTTTTCCTGAGCGAAACCGGTGCCAGGCGCACGCCCAACTTCCTGGTGCCCGACTGCTTCCACAACGAGGGCAACTACGTCATCAGCCTGGGCACCCTGACCCAATGGCTGGGCGAGCAGGCTGAAGGCTTGGGCGTGGAAATCTTCCCCGGCTTCACAGCCGCCGAGGTGCTGTACAACGACAACGGTTCGGTCAAAGGTGTAGCCACCGGCAACCTTGGCATTGGCAAGGACGGCCAGCCGCACGACGGCTTCCAGCTCGGCATGGAGTTGCACGCCAAGTACACCATCTTTGCCGAAGGCGCGCGCGGCCACCTGGGCAAGCAGCTCATCGCCAAATACAAGCTCGACGAAGGCCGCGATCCGCAAAGCCATGCCATCGGCATCAAGGAACTGTGGGAGATCGACCCGGCCCGCGCCCAACCCGGCCGGGTGGTGCACACGGCCGGCTGGCCGATGGACAGCCAGACCTACGGCGGCGGCTTTCTCTACCACTTGGAAGGAAACAAGGTCACGCTTGGCTTCGTCACCGGGCTCGACTACAAAAACCCTTGGCTCAGCCCCTTTGAGGAAATGCAGCGCTGGAAGGCCCACCCGGCCATTCGCGCCCACATCGAAGGCGGCAAGCGCATCGGCTACGGCGCGCGCGCCATCACCGCCGGCGGCCTGCTCAGCCTGCCCAAGACCGTGTTCCCGGGCGGCGCGCTGATCGGCTGCGATGCCGGCTACCTGAACGCCGCACGCATCAAGGGCAGCCACGCCGCCATCAAGAGCGGCATGCTGGCCGCCGAAGCCGCGTTTGAAGCCCTGGCCGCCGGCCGCGGCAGCGACGAACTCAGCGCTTACCCCACTGCGTTCGAAAACAGCTGGCTGCACACCGAACTCGACCAGTCGCGCAACTTCAAGCAGTGGTTCAAGAAGGGCAGCCTCGTCGGCGCCCTGATGACCGGCATTGAACAGTGGCTGCTGCCCAGGCTCGGCATCAAGCGTCCGCCCTGGACGATTCACCGCACCCAGGCCGACCACGCCACCCTGCGCCCGGCCGCCGAGATGCCGCAGATCAGCTACCCCAAGCCCGACGGCAAGCTCACCTTCGACCGGCTCTCCAGCGTGTTCGTCAGCAACACCAACCACGAAGAAAACCAGCCCGCGCACCTGACGCTCAAGGACGCCAGCGTGCCGGTGCAGATCAACCTGGCGAAATACGCTGGCCCCGAGAGTCGCTACTGTCCAGCCGGCGTGTACGAGTTCGTGAAGAACGACGACGGCTCGGACCGGCTGCAGATCAACGCCCAGAACTGCGTGCACTGCAAGACCTGCGACATCAAGGACCCGACGCAGAACATCGTCTGGGTCACGCCCGAAGGCGGCGGCGGGCCGAACTACGCGGGGATGTAGCCGAGAGACGCTGAATCACTGGTTCCCATCCGGAAGCGAGCCTGGGCAGAAAGTTGCCGCTCGCACTCGCAACCGGAGTCGTCGGCACCGGCATAGGGGATTTCCCGAGTTGACGCAAACCTAACTATCGTTAGATTAGAACCTATGAACAAGGCATGATGCATGCCTCGCAGAACGACAAGGCACAAGGCAGGCACGCCGCCTCTACCCAACACGGCCAACACGGGACAAACTTTGAGAAAATTCACTGCCCCCCCGACCGGTACCCTGGAAACCAGAGGCCATGGTCGCGCCCATGTATCCGGCCCATCCGAGCCGAAGGTCTGCACGACTGCGGCTGCCATCCTGGCGCATCCCTCCACTACGCTCGACCGGCAGACCCGTTCAATGGTTGAGCCCCTGCAGCACGGCGCAAGGAACGGCCTGTCATGCTGAATCTCACCAATGTCCAGATCGTTTACGACAACACCATCGAGGCGGTGCGAGAGGCCTCATTGGCCGTCGGCAAAGGTCGCATAGTCGCCCTGCTCGGTTCCAACGGGGCCGGGAAATCAACCACGCTCAAAGGCATTTCGGGCGTTCTGTATCCGGAAGACGGTGAGATCAAGGGTGGCCAGATCACGTTTGAAAACCGCCCGCTGGCCGGCCTGGCGCCGGACGAAATCGTGCGCGCCGGCGTGGTGATGGTGCCCGAGGGGCGCCGCCTGTTCGACCAGTTGACGGTCGAGGAAAACCTCGTGATGGGGGGCTACACGCGCAGCCTGGCTGACGCCCGGCGCCAGATGGAGATGGTGTACGGCCTGTTCCCGCGGCTGGTACCCAAACGCAGCACGGTGTCAGGCTACCTGTCGGGCGGCGAGCAGCAGATGGTGGCCATCGGCCGCGCCCTGATGTCGTCCCCGAAGCTGCTGATGCTCGACGAGCCCACGCTCGGCCTGGCGCCGCAGATCACCGAAGAAATCTTCGAGATCGTCACCCGCCTGTGCCGCCAGGAAGGCATGGGCATTCTCCTGGTGGAGCAGAACGCGCAGATGGCGCTGGCCATTGCCGACTATGGCTACATCATGGAAAACGGCCGCGTGGTGCTCGACGGTGAGGCCGACAAGATGCTGCGCAACGACGACGTGCGCGAGTTCTACCTCGGCTTCGGCGAAGGTGGATCGCGCAAGAACATGCGCGACGTGAAGCACTACAAGCGGCGCAAACGCTGGCTGTCCTGAGAAAAAAACATGAACGACACATTGTTAAGGGTCGAAACCCTGTCCAAGCGCTTCGGCGGCGTCGAAGCCGTTGCCGGTGTCAGTTTTCACGTCCGGCGCGGTGAAATCTATTCCCTGATCGGCCCCAACGGGGCCGGCAAGACGACCACCTTCAACATGATCAGCGGCGTCGTCAAGCCCAGCAGCGGCACCGTGCATTTCGATGGCCGCGACATCACCGGCATGCCGGCGCACCGCCTTGCCGCCATCGGCATCGGCAGAACCTTCCAGAACCTGGCGGTGTTCAAGCATGCCAGCGTGGTGGACAACCTGCTGGTCGGTCGCCACTGCCACATGGCCACCAACGTGCTGGATGCCTCGTGGTTCTTCGGACGGGCGCGGCGCGAGGAGCTCGAACACCGCCGCAAGGTGGAAGAGATCATCGACTTCCTCGAAATCGAGGAAATCCGCAACATGCCGGTGGGCACCCTGTCCTATGGCCTGCAAAAGCGGGTCGAGCTCGGGCGCGCCCTGGCCACCGAGCCCAAGCTGCTGCTGCTGGACGAAATGGTGTCGGGCATGAACAGTGAAGAAACCGAAGACATCGCCCGCTTCGTGCTTGACATCCGCGACGAACTCGGCATTTCGGTCCTCATGGTCGAGCATGACATGGGCATCGTGATGGACATCTCCGACCGCGTCTGCGTGCTCAACTTCGGCCGCAAGATCGGAGAAGGCACGCCGGCCGAGATATCGGCCAACCCGGCCGTGATCGACGCCTATCTGGGCAGCAAAACCAAGGAGGCCGCGTGATCGACAACCTGGGCGCCTCGCTGCGCGACGGCAACACCACCCTGCCCAAGCTGCTGAAGCATTGGGCTCAGAGCTTTCCGGATGCGCTCGCGTTTCGCGAGAAGGACTACGGCATCTGGAACCGCATGAGCTGGCAGCACTATCTGGAGACCGCTCGCCGCTTCGCTCACGGCCTGAAGGCCCTCGGATTCGAAAAGGGGGACCGCCTGGCCATTGCCAGCGAGGACAGCCCCCACTGGATGTTCTCCGATCTGGCGACGCAGGCCATCGGTGGCATTGTGGTCGGCATCTACCCCACCAACCCGTGGCCGGAGCTGCAATACATCGTGCACCACTCGAACAGCAAGTTCGTGGTCTGCGGCGACCAGGAGCAGGTCGACAAGGTGCTCGACGCCATGGACAAGCACGCCACCGGCCTGCCCGACCTGGTGAAGATCATCTGCGCCGACATGAAGGGGATGCGCGGCTACAAGCACGACCAGCTGATGTCGTTCGACGACGTGCTTGAGCTTGGCGACCAATACGCTGCGGCATCGGCCCAGCACGCGGGCACCTTTGATCGCGCCATCGAGGACACCCAGCCCGACGACACCTGCATGCTGGTCTATACCTCGGGCACCACCGGTCCGCCCAAGGGCGCGATGCTCTCGCACCGCAACCTGATCGTCACCGTTGACAAGCTCAAAACCCATTTCAAACTGGACCGCCAAAACTACGAGGTGGTCTGCTACCTGCCGTTGTGCCACGTGGCCGAGCGTGCCTTCTCGACGGTCTTGCACCTGCTCACCGGCGGTGTGGTCAACTACGCCGAATCGATCGACACGGTGGCCGTCAATCTGCGCGAGATCGCACCCACGGTGTTTTTGGGTGTGCCGCGCATCTGGGAAAAGCTGCAGCAAGGCATTTTGATCCGCATGCAGGACGCCTCGCGCTTTCAGCGCTGGGCTTTCAAGCATTGCCTCGATGCCGGGCGTCGTCTGTTCGAAAAGGTCGAGGCGCAAGGGGGCCAGCGCAGCCTGTCGGATCGCCTGCACTTCTTCGTGCTGTGGTTGCTGATGTTTCGCAATCTGCAGAAATTCATCGGCTTGGACCGCATGCAGTGCGGCTTCTGTGGCGGCGCCAGCGTCTCGCCCGAGGTACTGAAGTTCTTCCGTATTCTAGGCATTCCGGTGTACCAGGTCTACGGCATGACCGAGTCCGGCGGCGTGATCTTCTTCCAGCATGAAAAAGCTGTCAAACTGGGCGCCACAGGCCTGCCCATCGACGGCCTGAACTGGAAGATCGCCGACGACGGCGAGCTCATCGTCAAGCACCCCGCCGTGTTCAAGGGCTATCTCCACGACGAGAGCGCCACCGCCAAAACCGTGATCGACGGCTGGCTGCACACGGGCGACATCGTGGCGCTGGCTGACAACGGCGAGCTGATGATCGTCGACCGCAAGAAAGCCATCATCATCACCAGTGGCGGCAAGAACATCGCACCGTCCGAGATCGAAAACGCGCTCAAGGACAGCCTGTATGTGCGCGAAGCCATCGTTCTGGGCGACGGGCGTCACTACCTGTCTGCATTGCTCCAGATCGACTTTGACACGGTGGGCAAGTGGGCACAGGAGCGCAAGCTGGCATACACCACCTACAAGAGCCTGGCCTTGCTGCCCGAGGTGCGCGAACTGATTGACGACGACGTCAAGCGCGTGAACAAGCTGTTTGCCCGGGTCGAAAACATCCGCAAGTTCCTGATTCTGGAGAAGGAACTCGACCACGACGACGGCGAACTCACCGCCACCCAGAAGGTGCGGCGCAACGTCATCGAAAAAACCTTCGCGAAAGAGATCGCGATCATCTACGGGGGAGGGGCGGGCTGATGGACTATTTTCTGCAACTGGTCATTTCCGGCATCGCCGTCGGCCTGGTCTACGGCTTCATCGGCATGGGCTTTGCCATGATCTACCGCGCCACCGGCGTGGTGAACTTCGCCCAGGGCGAGCTGATGATGCTGGTGTCCTACATCGCCTTCACCCTGGCCGGCACCTTCCAATTTGGCTTCTGGCCGATGCTGCTGCTGACGACCGTCGCCTCGGTGCTGATCGGCCTGCTGATCGAGGTCTTGCTGATCCGTCCGATGCTCGGTCAGCCGGTGTTTTCCACGGTGATGGTGACCATTGGCCTCGCCGTGATCCTGCGCTCGGTGGTGGTGCTGATCTGGGGCGCCGACCCCATGCCGCTCAATGCCGGCCTGCCAACGGAGGTCATCAGGATCGGCCCGGCCGGCCTGTACCCGGCGCAGCTGTATGCCGTTGGGCTGATGGCGGCCGTACTGCTCGGCCTGTGGACCTTCTTTCGCTATTCACGGGTCGGTATCGCCATGCGTGCCACCGCCAACGTCCAAACCGCAGCCCTGCTGATGGGCATCAATGTCAAGCGCATCTTCGCCTTGTCCTGGGCCCTGTCGGCCGGTCTCGCCGCCATTGCCGGCGTGTTGATCGGCGTGCTCTACGACGTCAACCCCGGCATGTGGACGACAGGTCTGCGCAGCTTTCCCGCGGTCATTTTGGGCGGGTTGGACTCGGTATTCGGTGCCGCACTCGGCGGCATCCTGATCGGGGTGGTCGAGAACCTGTCGGAAGGCTATATCGGCCGCGGCATGAAGGAGATCGCCGGTTTTGTTTTGATCCTCGTCGTTCTTATGGTCAGACCCTATGGCCTGTTCGGCAAACCTGATATCGAGCGTGTCTGATGCGTAGCGGAAATTTCAAACAAAACTATCGTCAACTGCTGACGCTGACCGACTCGGTCCCTGTCATCGTCTGGTCGTGCCTGCTGGTGGCGCTGCTGGCGGCCGCGCCACTGCTGCTATCCAAGTACTATGTCTCCGTCATTCTGCTGCTGCTGATCACGGCGGTGGGGGTACTGGGCCTGAACCTGCTGACCGGCACCACCGGGCTGATCTCGCTCGGGCACTCGGGCTTTCTGGCGGTCGGCGCCTACACGGCCGGTATCGTGGCTGGAAAACTTGGCTGGCCAATGCTGGCGGCCATCTTCGCCGGCGGCGTGAGCGCTGCCGTCGCCGGGATCGTCGTGGGCATACCGTCGCTGCGGCTCAAGGGGCTGTACCTGGCCATCACGACGATGGCGTTCGCCGTGATCATTAACCACCTGATCCTCAACGGCGGCAGTCTCACCGGCGGCTCGGAGGGACTGACGGTGCCGCAGCCCTCCCTGTTCGGCCAGGCGCTGGGGGCCGAGCGTGGCTACTATTACGTGGTGCTGTCCTTTGTGGTGGTGTTCACCTTCGTCACCCTGAACATCCTGCGCAGCCGCATTGGCCGGGCGTTCCTGGCGATTCGGGAGCACGACATCGCCGCCAAGGCCATGGGCGTCAACCTAGTGCGCTACAAGTTGCTGGCGTTCATGGTCAGCGCCTTCTACACCGGCATTGCCGGGGGCTTGCTGGCTTACTACACACGCTACCTGAACGTGGACAGCTTCAGCCTGCTGATATCGATCGAGGCGCTCTCCATGCTCATCGTGGGTGGCCTGGGTTCGGTGGCCGGAGCCTTGCTCGGCACGGCCTTCATCGTCTTGCTCAATGAGAGCCTGGGCTTCGTATTCGGCATGATCGGCGCCAGCTTCGGCGGGTCGGGCTCCACTGCCGCCTATGAGATCAAAGGCGTCATTTATGGGCTCGCGATTGTGTTGTTTCTGCGTTTTGAGCCCGATGGCCTCATGGGGCGATGGCGCGACATGAAGCATTACTGGACCCACTGGCCCTTCCGTTTCTGACCCCGCAGCACACGAGCTGCTTATTCCACAGGAGACCTGAGATGCGAACACTACAGAAGCTGACCCAGCGCCTTTGCCTCAGCGCACTCGCCACACTGACCTTCGGCAGCGTACTGGCGGCAGACCCCGGGGTCACGAACGACAAACTCGTGCTCGGTGCCGTGATGCCGCTCAGCGGCCCGCCCAGCATCATCGGCAAGGCAATAGCCACGACCTTGAAAGTCTGGGAACAAGACGTCAATGCGCGCGGCGGCATCGGCGGGCGCAAGGTCGACATTCGCATCGAGGACGACGGCTATGTGCCGCAGCGCGCCGTCCAGGGCCTCAAAAAGCTGATTGATGTTGATCATATCTTTGGCTTGATCGGAGTCTCCGGCTCATCGCAGTTGCTGGCCATGCTGCCCATCATCGACGAGCAGAAGATCCCCGCGATCAACCACATCGCGGTCAACAGCGCCCACTTCAACCCACCGCGCAAGACGCTGTTCAATATCGGTGCAACTTACTGCCAGGAGGTCTCTGCCAGCATGAAGCATCTGGTGACATCCCAGAAGCTGCAGGGCTCCAAGTTCGGCCTGATATTTCAGGAGGATGATTATGGCGTCGATGTCAAGTGTGGCTACGACCAGGCCCTGAAAGAGCTCGGTTTGAAAAGCAGCATCGAAGTTGCCTACAAACGCGGAGCGAAGGATTTTTCCGCCGAGGTGTTGAGCGTGCAGCGCGCCGGCGCCACCTTTGTGCTGACCGGCGGCATCATCACCGAAACCGCCGCAATGCTCAAAGAGATCGCGAAGAACCAGATGCAAGTCGTGCGCCTGGCCGCTCACCCTTCGCATCTGCCTGCGGTGCTGGCCCTGGCCGGCCCGGCAGCGGACGGCATGTACGTCGCCGAGTATGTGCCTCCAGTGACCGACACTGAAACCCAGGGCATCGGCAAACTCACCGCACTGACCTACAAATACTTTTCAGCCAATGAGGTCAAGGGCATGAACCGGTATTCATTGACCGCCTATGTGGGTGTCCAGTTGCTCGAATCAGCGCTCAACGCCTGTGCCAAAAACCTCACGCGTGCCTGCGTGGTTGAGAAGCTTGAGCAGACCAAAAACTTCACCAGCGACGGCATCATGGCCCCCTTGACCTTCGGGCCCAATATTCGACAGTCGGGAACCCGCCCTATTTTGCTCAAAGCGAATGCCAGCGCCGGGAAATTCGAGCGAGCCTCTGAATTTTTGAGCGCCAAGTGACCCTGACGACGCGCCACTAGCCCCACCCCCATTTCTCAACCAGGAGTGCCTTTTCATGACACGCAAATACTTTCGATATGCCGCCACCAGTCTGCTCAGCATGGTCATCGGCCTGACGGCCACGACCGCCGCCGCTGCCGACCCCGGCGTGACCGACACCAAAATCGTCCTCGGCTCGGTGACGCCCGTCAGCGGCCCCCCTAGCCTGCTGGGCAAGGCCCATATGGCCGCCTTGCGGGTATGGGAACAGGATGTCAATGCCCGTGGCGGCATCAACGGCCGCAAAGTCGAGATTCGCCAGGACGATGATGGCTACGTGCCCCAGCGCGCCGTGCAGGGGGTCAAGCGCTTAGTCGAAGTGGAAGGCATTTTCGGCCTGATCGGCACCTCGGGTTCAGCCATGCTGCAGGCCATGCTGCCCTACATCAACGAACAGCACTTGCCAACCATCAACGGCATGGCCGTGGCGGCAGCACATTTCACGCCACCAAATAAAACGGTGTTCGTGATTGGCCCGACCTATTGTCAGGAGTTGAGCGCTGGCATGAAGTACTTGGTGGCAGCCAAGAAGCTGCAAAAAGAAAAGTTTGCACTGGTCTATCAGGACGATGAATTTGGCAACGATGTGCGTTGCGGCTACCAGAAGGCGGTCAAGGAACTGGGACTCAACAGCGTATCCGAGATCGCCTTCAAGCGTGGCACCAAGGACTTTTCGGCCGAGATGCTGAGCCTGAAGCGGGCGGGTGCGACCTTCCTCGCGTCAGGCGGCGTAGTCGCCGAACACTCCATGCTGATGAAGGAAGCCGCCAAGAACCAGATGCCGATGACCATCCTCGCGGTGCACTCGGCCCACCTGACCCCTGTTCAGGCGCTCGCCGGCGCCGCGGGCGACGGCTACTTCGTCGCCGATTATGTCCCACCGCTGACCGACCTGTCGGTGCCAGGCATGGCCAAGTTCATCGGGTTGGCGCAGAAGTATCTGTCAGCCGACGAGCAGAAGATGCTCAACCGCTATTCGATCACAGCCTACGTCGGTGCGCTGCTGATGGAAGACGCGATCCGCCGCTGTGGCAAGGCGCTGACCCGCGCCTGTGTCGTCGAGAAGCTGGAAACAACCAAGAACTTCAGCACCGATGGGCTGGCTTCTCCAATCAGTTTTGGCCCCAATGACCGGCACTCGCCGAGCAGCGTGCTCGTGTTGCGTTCGGACGCCAAAAACTCTCGTTTCGAGCGCGTGTCAGATCCCATTCCCGTGGTCGATTGAGACCTTGAGTCGGTGCATGCATGGACCGGCAACCGTCGTTTAGCTGGAGGCCCCGCCCGTGTTTCAAAAAGTTCTGATCGCCAACCGTGGTGAAATCGCGCTGCGCATCCTGCGCACCCTGAAAAGCATGGGACTCACCACTGTGGTCGCACACCACGCAATCGACGCTGAAAGCCCGGCCGTGCTGGAGGCCGACGAGACCATTGAGTTGCACGGTGCCACCCCGGTGGCTGCTTACCTCGATATCGACCAAGTGGTCGAGGCGTGTCGTCACAGCGGGGCACAGGCGGTGCATCCCGGTTACGGATTTCTATCAGAAAACGCGTCGTTTGCACGGGCGCTCAATGCGGCGGGCATTGTCTTCATCGGGCCGCGTGCCGACACCATTGAACTGATGGGCGACAAGGTGCGCGCGCGCGCCTTTGTGGCTGAACGAGGCTTTCCCATCGCGCCCGGCGCGATCGAGGACGACAACCCGGCGACCTTCGTCGAACGCGCCCGCCAACTGGGCACGCCGCTGCTGATCAAGCCCTCGGCAGGTGGTGGCGGCAAGGGCATGCGGATCGTGCGCGACCTGGCCCAGCTCGAAGCCGAGGTTGCCACCGCACGCCGCGAGGGCGAGCGCTACTTTGGCGACGGCCGCCTGTTCGTCGAGCGCTATGTCGAGCGCCCGCGCCACATCGAGGTGCAGGTGCTCGGCGATGAATCCGGTCAGGTGGTCCATCTGTGGGAGCGCGAATGCTCGGTGCAGCGGCGCTTCCAGAAGATCATCGAAGAAACCCCCTCGCCTGCGCTGACGAACAAGCAGCGACGTGATATCTGCGAGTCCGCGGCCGGCATCGCCCGCGCCTGCGGCTACCGCGGCGCCGGTACGGTTGAATTCATTTACGGCGCGGGTGGCGAGTTCTACTTTCTTGAGATGAACACGCGGCTGCAGGTCGAGCACCCGGTCACCGAGATGGTTACCGGCATCGACCTGGTGCGCGAGCAGGTGCGGGTGGCGCGCGGGGAGCCGCTGGCCTTCGCCCAGTCCGACATCGCGCAGCAAGGCCATGCCATCGAATGCCGGCTCTACGCCGAGGACGCGGCGCATGACTTCCGCCCGGCCACCGGCAAAATCCTGCGCTGGCAAGCGCCTGCGGGGCTTGGCGTGCGGGTCGATTCAGGCGTGCGCGAAGGCCAGGCCGTGACCGCCGCCTTTGACCCGATGATCGCCAAGATCATCTGCCACGGCGCCACGCGCGACGAGGCCATTGCCCGTTCGGTGCGCGCGTTGCAAGACACCGTGCTGCTGGGCCTGACCACCAACGCGCGCTACCTGGCCCGTGTGCTGCGGCACCCCGAATTCATGGAAGGCCGAGCCGACACCGGCATGCTGGCGCGCTGCGCCGAGGAACTACGCGGCACTGTTAACGAGGAAGACACCGATCTGGCGATTGCCGCGGCCGTGCTGTCTGATCGCGAGTTGCTGCGCGCGGTGCGCAGCGTGCCCGCGATGCATGCCGCCATGGGCGCCTGGAGGAATTGACGATGCGCCGACGCTACCTGATCAACGGACAAACCCATGACGTGGTGGTGACCTGCGGCGTCAATGGCGGATTTTCCATTCTGCGGGCCGGGCGCCGTTTCGACGCGCGCGTCGAGGCATTACCCGATGGCCGCCAGTGCCTCGGGATCGACGCTCAGAAGCACACCGTCTGGATCGCCGCCAGTGAAAAATCGGTTTTCGTGCATAGCAACGCCAGTGGCACCATCGAGATCGAGACGGTGGACGCCGCAGGAGGCGCCGGACAGGCCCGCGCTGGAGCGTCCGACACGCTGGTCGCGCCCATGCCCGGCACCGTCATCGCCGTCCAAGTGGCCGAGGGCGACATGGTCAGCGTCGGCCAGCCGCTGATGGTGATCGAGAGCATGAAGCTCGAAACCACACTGCTCGCGCCGCGAGAAGCGCGCGTCAAGGCCGTGCATTTTGGCGTGGGCGCCACTTTCAGACTCAAGGCCATTTTGTTGACGCTGACCGACGCCTGAGCCCCTAAACCTTTGAGCTAACGCCATGAAACGCATCGAATCCCGCATCGACACTTTGTCCCCGGCGTACCGTGGCAACTACAAGGCGATGACCGCCATCGTCGCGAAATACCGCGATCGCATGGAGATCACCCGCCACCAGCGGCCAGCGCACGAAATCAAGCGTGTGCGCGATCAGGGCAAGCTGCTGGTGCGTGAGCGCCTCGATCTGCTGCTTGACCCCGGCACCCCTTTCCTCGAATTTTCGGCACTGGCCGCCTGCGAAGACTACAACGGCGAAGTGCCGGGTGCCAACGTCGTCACCGGCCTGGGCATGGTCAGCGGTCGCGAGGTACTGATCCACGCCGACGATTCCAGCGTCAAGGGCGGCGTCTGGTATACGCTCACGCCGCGCAAGCTTTCGCGGCTACTCGACATCGCGCTGGAAAACCGTCTGCCAGTGATCCACCTATGCGACAGCGGCGGAGCCTTCCTCGAAGAACTCTCGGGCGTCTACATCGAGGGCGGCAAGGTCTTCCGCAACCAGTGCCTGCTGTCCAAGGCCAATGTGCCGCAGGTGGCCATCGTGTTCGGCCACTGCACAGCTGGTGGCGCCTACATTCCGGCGCTGTGCGACTACAGCATCATCGTGCGTGGCACCGGTGGGGTGTTCCTGGGCGGCCCGCCGCTGGTCAAGGCTGCCACCGGCGAGGAGCACACTGCTGACGAGATCGGCGGCTGCGACCTGCACACCCAGGTCTCGGGCACGGTGGACTATCCGGCCGACAGCGAAGGGCACGCGTTTGAAATCTGCCGGGAGATCGTGGCCCAGTTCAATCCGCCGACGCGCAGCTTCCTGCCCGAGCGTGAGCCCGAGGCACCCTACTACGACCCGGACGAAATCCATGGCATCGTCTCGCCCGACCACAAGGTGCAGTTCGACCAGCGCGAGCTCATCGCGCGCATCGTCGACGGCAGCCGCTTCCACGAGTACCAGCCGGCCTATGGCACGACGCTGATCTGCGGCTACGCCTACATCTGGGGCTACCGCGTCGGCATCCTGGCCAACAACGGCGTGCTGTTCAGCGACAGCTCCAAAAAAGCGGCGCACTTCATCTCGCTGTGCAACCAGAACCGCACACCGTTGCTGTTCCTGCAAAACACCACCGGCTACATGATAGGCCGTAGCTACGAAATGGAAGGCATCACGAAGGACGGTGCCAAGATGCTGATGGCCCAGGCCGGCAGCGAGGTGCCCAAGTTCACCGTCATCACCAGCGCGGCCTTCGGTGCCGGCTACTACGGCATGTGCGGTCGCGCCTGGGACCCGCGCTTGCTATGGGCCTGGCCCAACGTCCACATGGGCGTGATGGGCCCCGAGCAGGCTGCCAACACCTTGGCTGACGTAAAGATCGCGCAGTTGCGCCGCAAAGGGCACGAACCCGATGGGGACGAAATGAAGGCGCTACGCCAGCGGGTCTACGATAAAGCCGAGCGCGAGTCCAACGCCTATTTCGGCACCTCGCGCCTGTGGGACGATGGACTGTTGGCGCCAGTTGATACCCGCAACGCGCTGGGCATGGCCCTGTCGGCCGCCTCGCACGCGCCCATCGCCGATCCGCGTTACGGCATTTTTCGTTTCTGAGGTACCCATGACAATACCCACCAGCTTCGGCTTTGACGACGAGACGCTCTCGACCCGACCGACCGTCTACCAACCCGGCCTGTTCGATGGCAAGGTGGTGATGGTCAGTGGTGCCGGCAGCGGCATCGGCAAGGCCATCGCCTTCTTGTACGCACGCCTGGGCGCCAAGCTGGTCATCTGCGGTCGCGACACCGAAAAACTTGAAGCCTGCGCGCAATGGCTGCGCCAGATCGGCAGCCCCGACGTGATGGTGCAGCAGGCCAATATCCGCGATCCAGAGCAGGTCGAACTGCTGATCGACGTGGCGTGGGTGCACTTCGGGCGCATCGACATTCTCGTCAACAACGCCGGTGGCCAGTTCCCGCAGAAGGCGCTGGACTACAGCGTCAAGGGCTGGAAGGCGGTCATCGACACCAACCTGAACGGCACCTGGTACATGATGCATGCGCTGGCTCGCCGCTGGCGCGACACCGGCACGCAAGGCAACATCGTCAACATCGTCGCCACCTTCCAGCGGGGCATGCCGGGCGTGGCGCACACCTGCGCTGCGCGCGCCGCCGTAACCCATCTGTCTAAAACTGTTGCAGTGGAGTGGGCGCAGCATGGCATCCGCGTCAATTGCATCGCGCCTGGAGCGATCGCCAGCACCGGCTTCCGTCAGTACTCCCCCGAGGCGGTGAAGGCCTTTGCCGGAGCCAACCCGATGAAGCATGTCGGTGACGTGCAGGACGTGGCCGAGGCCGCGGTCTACCTCAGCGCACCCAGCGGCAAGTTCATCACTGGCGAACTGCTCACGGTGGACGGCGGCGGTGTGCTCTGGGGCGAAGTCTGGACCATCGCCAAACCCGATTACTTCAAGGTGAACGCATGAATTCGGCTGAGACGCAACACCCCAAATTCGGCCCCGGCGACGAAGCCCTGGCCGCGCTCCCGACGGTCTACCGCGATGACCTGTTCGCCGGCAAGGTGGTACTGGTGTCGGGCGCCGGCAGCGGCATCGGCAAGGCAATTGCCTTCCTGTTCGCGCGGCTGGGCGCCACGCTCGCCATCTGCGGTCGCAAGGCCGACAAGCTCGAGGATTGCGCCGAAAAACTGCGGGCCTTGTCGGGCCGCGAGGTATTGACCTACCCGATGACCATCCGCGAGCCCGAGCAGGTGGACGCCATGCTCAGTGCCGTGTGGGAACGTTTCGGCGGCGTCGACGTGCTGGTCAACAACGCCGGTGGCCAGTTCGCCGCCCATGCGATGGACTTCACCGACAAGGGCTGGAACGCGGTGATCGACACCAACCTCAACGGCAGCTGGTACATGATGCAGGGCGCGGCCAAACGCTGGGTGGAACAGGGCCGACCCGGCAACATCGTCAACATCACCGCAGCCATCGAGCGGGGTCTCACGGGCATGGCGCACACGACCGCCTCGCGCGCGGGCGTCATCGCGCTGTCGCGCACGCTGGCCATCGAATGGGCAGAGCACGGCATCCGCCTGAACTGCATTGGCGCCGGCGCCATCGAGAGCAACGGTTTCAACAACTACCGCGAAGAAAACGTCTCCACCTTCTACTCGTGCAACCCGATGAAGCGGGCCGGCGACGTGCAGGATATCGCCGAGGCGGTGGTCTACCTCGCCGCCCCTTCCGGCAAGTTCATCACCGGCGAGGTGCTCAACGTCGAGGGCGGGATGCTGCTGTGGGGCGAGTTCTGGCCAGCCGGCAAGCCGGACTACTTCAAGGTCGATCCAGCGTGACCACACCGGCAGTCCTGCCGTCCGCCACCTATTCTCACGGGCCGTTCCAGCAGCTCGTGGGCTACGACATCCTGCATGGAGAAAACGGCCTGTATTTCAGGCTGCCCATACGGCACGACCACCTCAACCCCCATGGCGTGCTGCACGGTGGCGTGTCTCTGACCCTGCTCGATGCGATCGGGGGAAGATCGCTGATCGACCGACCGATTCCGGGCAGCGAACAGCTCATCCAGTCCTCTGTCACGGTCACGCTCACGGTGGACTTCATGCGTGCCGTCGGCACCGGGATTCTGTTTGCCTCGGCCACGCCGGATCACATCGGCAAGACACTGGCCTACGTCTCGGTGAAAGTGACGCTAGACGCGCTGGATGGCGACATCGTGTCGCGCGGCATCGGCACCTACCGCATCTACACCAAGTCGCTGGTCAAGGCAGTCTGAGCTGCTCGCATGGGTGGCTTACTCACAGTTGTCATTGGTGTGACTGGCAACGCCGCAGCAACCGAGAACTTCGATCTTCGGTACGCCCCAAGTTTTGGGTGTTGAATTCCTTTTACAAGTCGATCACTTGGTAACAAAATTAATTGTGGAGCAACAGTGCAGTTATTGCAATTGATCATCAGCGGCATCGCGCAAGGCTGCATTTACGGGCTTATCGCCCTGGGCTTCGTGCTCATTTACAAAGCCACCGAGACCGTGAGCTTCGCGCAGGGCGAGCTCATGATGCTTGGCGCATTCGGCGGCCTGACGGGCATGACCCTGCTCGGGTTTCCGTACTGGTTGTCGGTACTTTCCGCCATTGCGGCGATGGCGATTTTCGGCTTGCTGCTGGAGCGCGTGGTGATCCGCCCGATTCTGGGTCAACCCGCGTTTTCCATCATCATGCTGACCATTGGTATTGGCTATGTGGCACGCGGGCTGATCACCATGATTCCCAACATCGGGACCGAGACGCACGCGCTACCGGTGCCTTACAAAGACCAGGTCTGGCACCTGGCCGGGCTGGTGCTCAACGTCGAGCAGATGGTGGTGATTGGCGCCACCGCCGTGCTATGTGTGCTGCTGTACCTGCTGTTTCGCTACAGCAAGCTCGGCATTGCCATGCAGGCCGCGTCGCAGAACCAGCTGGCGGCCTATTACATGGGCATTCCGGTGAAGCGGCTCAACGGCATCGCCTGGGGACTGGCTGCGGCCGTCGCGGCCATTGCCGGCCTGCTGCTGGCACCCATCACTTTTGTTCACGCCAACATGGGCTTCATCGGCCTCAAGGCCTTTCCTGCGGCGGTGGTGGGCGGCTTTGGCAGCCTGCCCGGCGCCATTGTGGGCGGCCTGGTGATCGGCATAGTGGAATCGCTGTCGGGCTTCTATTTGCCCGATGGCTTCAAGGATACGGCCGCCTACATCGTGGTGCTCATCATGCTGGTCGTCAAACCCAACGGTTTGTTCGGCGAAAAATTGCGTAAAAAGGTCTGACATGCGTTTCATCTTCAAGACCGATTACGGGCAAGACATCAAACTCGCCAAACACGGCGGACACGTCTTCTGGTACACCGCACTCATGCTACTGCTCATGGTCGCCCCCTGGCTGGTGGCAGAGTACTGGCTGGCGCAATTGACCTTTGTGCTGATTTATGCCATTGCCGGACTGGGGCTCATGCTGCTGGCGGGCTTTACCGGGCTGTTCTCGCTGGGGCATGCCGCGTTTCTGGGCGTGGGCGCCTACACCCAGGCGGTGCTGACCAATGCAGGTATGCCTTTCCCCATTGCCCTGGCCTGCGCAGCAGGGGTCGGCGTCTTTGCAAGCACGAAACCATCCTCCCATCAATGTCGTCTTGCCATAGCCGGCCGGCGCAACGATGGCCACGATCCGATCACGCATGGACAAGGGCGCAATCGCCTGCCGCGCAACCGTGGCCGTCGTCAGGTCAGGGGGGCCCCCTCGACTACCGCCTGGGAGGACGCCGAAGCGAAATGGGGCCAGCGAAATCTCGCTTTGGGTTGGGTCATGCCTTCAGACACTCAGAAGGCGCAAGAAGACGCTGTTTCATGCTTGAAGTCCGGCCGCCCGGAATCGCGGCAGCGACACACCGCCACCGACAGGCTCGCAACTCAGCTCGACCGCCATGTCGAAGGTGACCGCCGAAGGGTCTGAACCCGCGAAGGCGCTGATCATCCGCGGACCTTCTTCGAGTTCGACCAGAAGCACGGCATAGGGCGTGTCCTGTTTGAAGGCCGGGCCGGGCGCCCGGTGGACCACGCTGAACGAATGCACCTGGGCGCGGCCGCTGGCGGCGCGGTGTTCCAGGTGCTCGCTACCGCACTCACGGCAGATGGCCTGCTGGTAGAGTTGCACGTGGCCGCACGCAAGGCAGTGCTGCAATAGCAACTTGCCCTCCTGAATGCCGCGCCAATAGATTTCCGAATCCGCATCCGGCGTCGGCTGCGGCTTGATGTGGGCGTCCTTCGGATTGATCACAGCGTGGCCTCCGTTCCCAGGATGGTGGTGGCGTTGGTTGCAAAGCCGGCGCCCAGGCTGTGCACCAGGCCGAGTTCGGCGCCAGCGATCTGGCGTTCGCCGCAGTTCCCGCGCAGCTGGTTGACGACCTCGTGAAAATGAAACAGGGACCCCGGCATGCCGGAGTGCGCGAACGACAGCAGGCCACCATGGGTGTTGCAGGGAATGACGCCACCGTAGGTGATCTGGCCGTCTTCGACAAAGGGTCCCCCTTCGCCCTTGGGGCAGAATCCGAGGTCCTCGAGCATCATGATTACCGTGCCGGTAAAGCAGTCATAGACACCGGCCACGTCAATGTCCTTCGGTCCGCAGCCAGCCATGGCGTAGGCCTTGGCACTCGATTGCACGGCGCCGGTGGTGGTCAGCGAGGGCATCAGGAAGATGTGCTCGTGCGTGTAGCATTCGCCGCCGCCCAGGATGTAGATCGGCCTGGCAATGCCCAATGCCTTGGCGCGCTCGGCCGAGGTGACGATGAAGGCCGCCGCGCCATCGGAGATGAGCGAGCAGTCGAGCTTGTGGTAAGGCGTTGTCACCCAGCCGGAATTCAGCACGTCGTCGACCGTGAGTGGCCCAGTCATCTGCGCGCCCGGCGTGCGCCGCGCATGGTTACGGTGGATCACCGCCACCTGGGCGAACTGCTCGGCCGTGGTGCCGAACTCTTTCATGTGCCGATGCGCGGTCATGGCAAAGGTGTTGGCCACGGGAATGCCGAACGGCATCTCATACTGCTGGTCCCGGCTTTCGGTCATCGAGCGCAAGGCAAGGTCGGGCGACAGGCCGGTCAGCAGGCTGTCACCGCCCACCACCAGCACGGTCTCGGCCAGGCCGCCGGCAATGGCGGCGGCGGCGATGTTGAACATCGTCGCCGCCGTGGCGCCCGAGACCTGCAGCGTGTTGGAGAACGTGGGCTGGATGCCGAGGTACTCGCTGAAAGCCACGCTGAAGCGGTGGAACGGCGAGGCGAAGGCTGAGCTTGAAAGCACGCCATCAATCTGGTGTTTGCCGATGCCGGCGTCGGCCAGCGCCTTGCCCGCCGCGTCGGCGGCCAACGCGAGCGCGCTCTTGCCCGGCACGCGGCCAACTGCGGAAATGCCTGCGCCGATGATCGCGGTTTTACCCCGAAGCGTATGTGTCGAGGGGGCGGATTTGATGTTTGCCATAACAGGGTTCAGGAATTGGGGTTGGTTCAGGCGGCCGCTGAACGCGCACGTTGTCGCAGCTGCGCTTTCAAGATTTTCCCCACCGGGTTGCGCGGGATGGTGTCAAGGTACTCGATGTGCTCGGGCAACTTGTAGGCCGCTACGCCGATCTGCTTCAGGTGGCCGACGATATCCTCCAGCGTCGGCGGCCGGGCCTTGTCCTTGGGCACGACGTAGATACAGGTCTTCTCGCCCATGATTTCGTCGGGCACCGCCACCGCTGCGACCTCTTGCACACCGGGGTGGGTGAGTACCAGGTTCTCGACCTCGGCGGCGCTTATATTGAAACCGCCACGAATGATGATGTCCTTTTTGCGGTCAAAAAAACCGATGTGGCGTTCATCGCGCACGATGAAAAAATCGCCGGTGCGAAAGAAACCGTCGGCCGTGAACGAATTCTGTGCGAGGTCTGGCCGCCGGTAGTAGCCGGCAAACACGTTGGGCCCGCGATAGACCAACTCGCCCACCTGGCCTGGCTGCGTGCATTCTTTGTCTTGCTCGTCAAGCAGCTTGGCTTGTACGCCTTCCATTGTCGACGGCCATTCAAGTCCCGGCTTGCCCCACCAGGGAAAATGATCCGATCGCATAGCGAAATCCGGCACGTCAACCGGGCCGCCAACCAAGCCTGTGCCCTCGGTCTGCCCCCACAGGTTGCAGATCTCGATGTTCCAGCGGCGCTTGAACTCCTCCATGCTCCAGCGCGAGGGCGGCGCTGAGCCTGTGGCGATTGAGCGGATAGATGACAAATCGATGCTGTCGACATTGGGCAGCTTGAGGATCATGTTCAGGATTGCAGGCACCAGAATCGTGAACTGAACCTTTTCCGTGAGTATTTGCTTGAGGAACAGTTCGACATTGAGCGGATGGTGCAGCAGCAGCGTGCCACGCGCTGCCAGCCAGCTCAGCCAAGCCACGGCACCCGTCATGTTGACCATCGGTGCTGGTGCCAGTACACGGTCACCCTCCTGAATACCCGCCGTGTTGGGCACCAGCCGCATCTGGTAAAGCCAGTTGTTGTGCGACATCGGACAGCCCTTGGCATGTGATTCAGTACCCGAGGACCAGCACAGGCTGAAAATATCGTTGGCACTGACGCTGACAGCGTCCAGCAGGGCCTGGTCTGGTGCCTGTGCGGCCAAAGCGGTGACGTCTTCAATCGCCAAGGTGGCGTAGCCTAGCTTGGCGGCCATCGAAATGTGGTCGAAGCCCTTGAAATTTTTTACGCCGATGTAGAGCTGCGCCTGACTGGCCTCTGCGACGTTGCGCAACTCGGTTTCGCGCCACTGCATGGCCACCGGAGACAGCACGCCTCCGGCACGGGACACAGCAAAGTACAACGCAATCAACTCCCAGACATTGGGCAACTGCGCAACCACAACATCGTCTTTTTTAAGTCCACGGCGAATCAGCCCGGTGGCAATCGCGTCGACGGCTTTGCCGAACTCGCTCCAAGTTACCGAGGTGGCGGGCGTGCCGATCAGCGCCTCACGGTCTGGTGTATCGACGATGGCCACCCGTTGCGGGACATCGACCACATGTGCCGCAACCACATCAAGCAGGGTGCGGTCCCCCCAAAGTTTGGCGGCAGTGTAGTGTTCAATCGTAGAAGGCGAATGCAGGATCATGAATAGTGTCTCCAGAAAATTTGACTAAATAAATGAAAGGCTTTGATCAGCTCTGGGGATCGAAGCCATGGAAGCTGGTGAACGTCTCCACCTCGCCACGTTCAGTGATGAAGGCGTTCTCCGGGGCGGACGGGTCTTCGTGACCCAGGGCGATGCCGCAGGCGAGGATTTCATGGTCGCTGATAGGAAGTTGAGCACGCGCCACCTTGTGGTACCAGGCAAACGCCGCCTGCGCACAGGTGTGCAGGCCCTGTGCGCGGGCGGCCACCAGAATGTTCTGGATGAACATGCCCAGATCCATGAAGCTGCCGGTATTCAGGCGGCGGTCGAGCGTGACGAGCAACCCGACCGGCGCGTCAAAGAACGTGTAGTTGCGCAACATCTGGTGCTCACGCGCCGCCACATCATCGCGGGCGATGCCCAGGGTGGCATATAGACCGAAGCCGCAGCGACGCCGGCGCTCCAGATAGGGTTCGACCCAGGTGGTGGGGTAATAAGCGTACTCGGGCTGGTGGCGATCAGGCTCGTGCGTGGCCGCATCGATGAATGCCTCGCAAAGCCGATGCCGGGCCTCGCCCGCCACCGCATACACCTTCCACGGCTGCACATTGTTGCCACTCGGGGCCCGCGCCGCCACGCGCAGGATGTGCTGGACGACCGAAGTGGGTACGGACGTGGATAGAAACCGCCTGACCGATTTCCGGCTGCGGATCGCTTCATCGACATGCACGGATGGACCGCCTTTCTGTACTTTCTGACTGCGTAGCGTTACGGAGAAGAAACGATGCGCGGAGACTGGACCGCTGGACTCCAACACGACGTTCGGATAGGATTCAGGCATGAATTCTACCAAACAACCGTTTGATTGGGTGCCTACCCCTGAACTGATTGCGCAATCAAACCTCACGGCATTCCTGCACACAGTAGGCGAATCCAGCTTCGAGAGCCTGAGTCCTCGTGCCGATGCCGATCCGGCCTGGCTGATGCAAGAGGTGTTCGAATTTTGCGACATGCGCTTCTACCAACCCTACACGCAGATGCTCGACACCTCGCGCGGCATTGAATGGGGTCGCTGGTGTGTCGGCGGCACCACCAACATCGTGCTGAACTGCCTGGACCGGCACCGCGGCACGCCGGTGTGGGATCAGACCTTCCTGGTGTGGGAAGGTGAAGACCCGAAAAACCGCAAATCATTCAGCTACGGCGAGTTTGACGCCGAAGTCTGTCGCCTGGCCGGGGCCTTGCAGTCGCTGGGCATCGGCCGGGGCGACCGGGTCGGCCTGTACCTGCCCAACCTGCCGGAGACCTTTGTTGCGTTCTTTGCCGTACTGAAGATTGGTGCCGTCTTGATGCCGCTGTTTTCCGGCTTCGGACCGCAGCCCATCGTCGCCCGTCTGAACGACGGGCAAGCCAAGGCGGTGCTGACGGTGGACGGCACCTGGCGGCGCGGCAGCCCCGGCGTCATGAAGCCGGTGCTGGACGAAGCGCTGCGCGAGGTACCCAGCGTGCAGCACGTGGTGGTGCTGCGCCACCTGGGCGACGCCGCCCCCTGCCCGATGACGCCGGGACGCGACCACGACTGGGCCAGCCTGGTCGCCGGCCAGCCCCACGACCTGCCCACCGCCGAGATGGAAGCCGACGCGCCAGCGGTGCTGCTCTACACCTCGGGCACCACCGGCAAGCCCAAGGGCTGTGTCTGGACGCACGTCAGTTTCCTGGGCTCGATGGTCACGCGCGACATGCACATCTGCGCCGATTTCAAACCGAGTGATCGTTTCTTCTTCATGAGCGACATGGGCTGGATGGTGGGCGCCATGTGCGCCTGCATTCCCAGCTATTTCGGTGGCAGCCTGCTGGTGGCCGAGGGCACGCCCGACTTTCCCGACACGGGCCGCTTCTGGCGCCTGGTGCAGGACCATCAAGTCACCTACCTGGGTGTCGCGCCCACCTTGATCCGCAGCCTGATGCGCTACGGCGACGAAGAAGTCCAGCGCTACGACCTGTCCTCGCTGCGCATCACCTGCTCCGGCGGCGAGGCCTGGACCGAGGCGCCCTGGCGCTGGTTCTTCAAGCACGTCTGCAAGGAACGTCTGCCCTTCCTCAACATTGTCGGCGGCACCGAGGTGGGCGGCTGCAATTTCACCGGCACCCTGCACCATCCCTTGCGGCCAGGCTCGTTCGGCGCGCGCGGGCTCGGTGTCGGGGTCGACATTGTCGATGACAGCGGCCAGCCGGTCGGCGCGGGCCAGGTCGGCGAGCTGGTGCTGCGAAACCCCAACATCGGCTTCACCAAAAGCCTGTGGCGCGACGACGAACGCTACCTCGACAGCTACTGGCGCACCATTCCCGGCGTCTGGGTGCATGGCGACTTCGCGATGCGCGACGAGGACGGCCTTTTCTACATCCTCGGGCGCAGCGACGACACGATCAAGGTCTCGGGCAAGCGCACCGGCCCGTCAGAGATCGAAACCTTGCTCACCGGCACCGGCAAGGTGTCGGAGGCGGCCGTGATCGGCGTGCCCGACGAGATCAAGGGATCGGCCATCGTCTGCGTCTGCGTGCCGATGCCCGGCGTGGCGGCGGACGCAGCGCTACAGGCCGAACTGTCACAGGCGGTCGTTCATGGCATGGGCACGTCCTACCGCCCACGGCAGGTGCTGCTGGTCAGCGACCTGCCCAAGACGCGCAACATGAAGATCATGCGCCGCGTGGTGCGGGCGGTCTACAAGGGCGACAGCCCGGGCGACCTGTCCTCGCTGGTCAACCCGGAAGCGGTGGCCGAGTTGCAGGGCAAGCTGGCAGGGTAATGGCTGGGCTGGCGGGGCCGCTCGCCCGTTAAACCGACCGCACAAAATCGGCGATAGACGTGTCTGAAGCCAACACGCTATTGCCGATCAATATGTTCCAGTGCGCTTCCGAGCCGTGGGCAAGGCGCCATTCATGCAAACGCCGGGTCAGCAATTGCAGGTCGTATTCTTCGGCAACGCCGATCGCACCGTGCAGCGCATGCGCGATGGAGGCAACCAGAACCGCCGCCTCGCTGGTGCGGGACTTGGCCATCGCGGCGGCGAGCAGGGACGGTGCCGCAGCGTCGGTGTGGAAAGCTGCTTCGGCTGCCATCGAAGCAGCGGCGACATGTTCGGCCATGACGCTCAACTGGTGCTGCACCGCCTGGAACTTGCCGAGCGTTTTGCCGAACTGGATGCGGTCATTGCAATATTGCAGTGTCATTTCGAACACGCGGGTCATGGCCCCGCTGAGCAGAGCGGCGTGCAAGGCCGCCGCGAACGCTGGCAGCAGCGGGCCAGCGCCGGGCACACGGGTTGCGACGTGCTCATCGGGCCAGCGCAGGCTGGCCGCAAGGCTCCCATGCACGCCGGTCGCCTCGCGCCGGGCCGCATCTGCGGGCAGCAGCAACAAGGCATCGCCATCTCGAGCCAAAACGAAATCGGCCACCCGGCCGTAAGGCGTCAATGAACAAACGATGGCGCCACTGGCCTCGCGCCGCAACGCTGCGGCCAGCGTGATCATGCCGTTGGGCATCGCAAACTGCGACCCCAGCAGCGCTCGCGCCACAATCGTCTGAGCCACCGGCACCGGCACCGTGTAGCGGCCGAAGCTGCTCAAGATTGGGAACAGATCGGCCAGCGGGAGGCCGGCACCGCCAGCGTCCTCGGACGCCAGCAGTTCGAGGAAGCCGGCGCCTTGCAGCGCCTGCCACAGCGCAGCGGTCGAGCCGCCCGCTTCAATCGCGCGCACCACGGCGGGCGTGCACTGGTCTTTGAGAATGTTTTCAATCGCTTGTGTAAACATGGAATGCTTTCGTTTTCAGCGCAGACCCAGACCGCGCGCGATCATGCCGCGCAGGATCTCGCGCGTGCCGCCGCGCAGGGAATAGGTGGGCGCCACCTGGCTCACATAAGCCACGGCGCGGTACAGCTCGGCGTCGACCGGGGCATCCGGATCCATAGCGATGGCGGCTTCGATCACAGCGGGAATGCTCTGCTCGAATTCGGTGCCAATGTCCTTGACCAGGGCCGCTTCGACCAACGGGCTTTCCCCGTTGACGAGCTTGGCCGTGACGGCAATCGACATGTTGCGCAGCGTGGCCAGGTGCGTGGCGAAGCGGCCGATGGTGGCGGCGTGGGCAGACGCATCCGGACTGCGGCGCAGGCAGGTGATCCAGTGCTCCAGCAGCACAATGCTGGAGTACACCCGCTCCGGGCCGCTGCGCTCGAAGGCCAGTTCGGCATTGACTTGCGCCCAGCCGCTGCCTTCATTGCCGATCAGCGCGTCGTCGGCCAGCAGCACGTTGTCGAAGAACACTTCGGAAAAATGCGCATCACCGGCCAGGTCACGGATCGGGCGCACCGTCACGCCGGGCAATGCCAGGTCGACAATGAACTGCGACAAGCCCTTTTGCCGATCCTGCGGCTCGCCCGACGAGCGCACCAGGGCGATCATGTAATGGCAGTGGTGCGCATTGGTGGTCCATATCTTGCGGCCGTTCAAACGCCAGCCGCCTTCGCAGCGCGTCGCGCGGGTACCGACGCTGGCCAAGTCCGAGCCGGCATTGGGCTCACTCATGCCGATGCAGAAAAACGCCTCGGCGGCGCAGATTTTCGGCAGATAGAACTGGCGTTGCGCCTCCGTGCCGAACTTGAGGATCAAGGGCCCGCTCTGGCGGTCGGCTATCCAGTGCGCGGACACCGGGGCGCCGGCGGCCAGCAGTTCTTCCACCAGCACGAAGCGCGAGAAGGCGTCCAGGCTGGCACCGCCGTAGCGCGCGGGCAAGGTCACGCCGACCCAGCCCCGTGCGGCCAGCTTCTTGCTGAAGGCGGCATTGAAGCCCATCCATGAACGGGCCAGGATGTCGGCGGGCATTGGCTCAAGGCTGGATTTGAGAAAGGCCTTTACCTCGGCGCGAAATGAATTCGTCTCGGCGGGAAGGGTTGCGAGCCGAAAAGCGGACAGCAGGTTGTTCAAGAAATTTTCCTCCGTGGGGTTCATTCACCGCCGAGTTGAGGCACCGCCCCAGGCGATGCATCAGACCGGGCTACGCTCCACCAGTTGGCGGGCAATGATCAGGCGCTGCAACTCGTTGGTGCCCTCGCCAATGCACAGCAGCGGCGCATCGCGGTAGTAGCGCTCGACGTTCATTTCCTTCGAATACCCATAAGCTCCGTGGATGCGCAGGGCCTCCATCGAGTTTTCAACCGCTGCCTCGCTGGCGAACAGCTTGGCCATGCCGGCTTCCATGTCACAGCGCTGCCCGGCGTCGTAAGCCCGCGCGGCCTGTTCAACCAGCAGGCGCGCCGCCTCGGCCCGGGTCGCCATGTCGGCCAGCTTGAGTTGGATCGCCTGGTGTTCGCAGATCGGCTTGCCGAAAGTGCGCCGCAGTTGGGCATAGACAACCGACTCCTCCAGGCAGGCGCGCGCCACGCCCACGCCGCGCGCAGCCACATTGATGCGCCCGAGCTCCAACCCGCCCATCACGTGCTTGAAGCCCTGCCCTTCCGCGCCGCCGACCAGATTGGCGGCGGGCACGCGGAAGTTGTCGAACACCAGCTCGGCGCTGTCGATGCCCTTGTAGCCGAGCTTCTCCAGCTTTTTGGTGGACGTGAAGCCGGGGCCCTTCTCGCAGATAAACAGGCTCATGCCGCGGTGGCGCGGCTGAGCCGCGGGATCGGTCTTGACCAGCACGGCAAAGACCTGGCCATGGATGCCATTGGATATCCAGGTCTTGGTGCCGTTGATGACGTAATGGTCGCCGTCGCGCCGGGCCACCGTGCGCACCGCCTGCAAGTCGGTGCCGCAGTCGGGCTCGGTCAGGGCCAGACCGCCGCGCAGCTCGCCGCTGGCAAAGCGCGGCAGAAAATGCTGGCGCTGCGCCTCGGTGCCGTTGCGCTGCACGCAGGCGGCCATGATGAGGTGCGAGTTGATGATGCCCGACACCGACATCCAGACCCGCGCGATGCGCTCCACCACCTTGGCATAGGTGCTGGCCGACAGGCCCAGGCCGCCGTATTCCTCGCGGATGATGCAGCCGAACAGGCCCATCTCGCGCATGCCGGCCACAATGTCGGCCGGCCATTCGTCGGCGTGCTCCAGCCGCTGCGCCACCGGCTTGATCTCGCGTTCAACAAAGCGTTCGACGGCGTCGAGCACCAGATTTTCTTTTTCAGCATCCAAGGCCATGGGCTGGCTGGTCGTCATCAGAGGGCTCCGGGGGTGTTGTTGAATTGGGTCAGGGTCTGCGCCAGGATGGCGGCGTCTGGGGCACGGTCGGCGCTCAGCACGGCGTCGCGCAGACGCAGCGCCTGATCGCGCGGCAATGCCGGTAGCGCATTGCCCATGAATTTGGCCTCGATGTCAGCGGCCGTGATCGGCCGGTCCGGTGCGCCGCGGTGCGCTGACTCGCGCCTGCGGAACTCGCGCCCGTCGTGCGTGCGCACGCGCAGTTCGCCGGAAAAGAAGGTGGGGTAATCGGCATCGGGGTCGGCCGCGTGCTCGATGCGATCAGCCAGCGCCTGCACCTGCGGGTCGCTCAGGTTGGCGGCATCCAGTTCGACCAGCCCCAGCTCGCCGCGCAGCAAGGCCAGCGCGACCAGATGGTGGATGCTGAACTGCGATTCGTAGACGTTGGCCGGTCGGCGCTTGGCCGCCACCGGCTCGCACACCACCGGGTGCACCCCTGGCGGCAGCAGCACCTGCACTGACGCGATCTCGTCGGCACGCAGACCGCCAGCCCGCAGCGCCAGCGCGCAATCGATGCTGGCGTGCGTGAAGTGGCAGGTCGGGTAGAGCTTGACGGCCACGTCGAGCAGCTCCCAGCGCTCGCCCAGCCCGCGCGTGCACAACGACAAATCGGCCGACAGGCCGCGCGCGGCCAAGTGGCTGGCGTACAGACCAAAGCGCCCTTCATAAGGCTGCGAAGGACCGCAAAAACCGGCACCGGCCAGCGCCGTGGCGGTCAGCCCGCTGACGCCAGCCCAGCCCGGGTGCATGCGCTTGGTCCAGGCGCCGTCGCTCAGAAACTCCATGCTGCCGGAGGCCATCGACAGCACCACGCCTTGCGCGTGCTCGAGGGCGGCCTGGTCCAGTCCCATCAGCTTACCGGCCGCCAGCGCGCAGCCAAAAGCGCCCACCAGCCCGGTCGGGTGAAAACCAACGTCATGAAAACCGCCCCGCGCCGCCGCACCCAGACGGGCAGCAACCTCAATCGCCAGCACATAAGCTGTGATCATCTCGGCCCCCGTCGCGTGCCGCTGCGCCGCCAGACCCAGCGCCAGCGGAAAAGCGCTGGCACTGGGGTGCGTGATCGCGCCGGGGTGGGTGTCGTCGAAGTCCAGCCCGTGGACCAGGATGCCGTTCATCAGCACCGCGTCGCGCAGCGGCAGTGGTGCAAAGGCGCCCATGACGGCGCTGTCACCCGCGCCACCCAGGGCGTGCAGGCCGCGGTAGGCGCAGTGCGCGAAGTCGTGCTGAGACGAGGCCAGGGCGATACCCAATGCGTCGAGCATCAGCAACTTGGCCTGTTCGACCACGGCCGCAGGCAGCATGCCGGGCTCAAGCCCGTGTGCGAACGCGGCCAGTTGGGCGGCGATGCGGGAGGACGGGACGGCTGTCGTGTCGGCGGACATGTGAAATAACCTTTCTTGTGTTCTTCGTGTAACTCAGAGTGTGCCAAGCGTAGCAAGCGACTGAGCGTATTGCTTCTGCCGGTCCTCCACGCCGTTGACGCTGCCCCCGACCGGCCGCAGCAAGCCGTCGCGCAGGCCGTAGACCAGCCCGTGCACCTCAACTTGCTGCCCGCGCTCCCAGGCGCGGCGCAAGATGGTGGTGCGGCACACGTTGCTGACCTGCTCGATCACATTCATCTCGCAAAGCCGCGCTGCGCGCTCGTCAACGCCGGAAATGCCGTCGAGCCGATCAGCGTGTTTCCGCGCCACATCCTCCAGATGGCGCAACCAGTTGTCGGCCAGACCGGTGCGGCGCTGTTCTATCACCGCCTGCACGCCTCCGCAGCCATAGTGACCCACCACGAGAACATGCTCGACTTTCAACACCTCGACCGCATACTGCAACACCGTCAGGCAATTCAAGTCGGAGTGCACCACCAGGTTGCCGACGTTGCGGTGCACGAACACCTCGCCAGGCCGCAGGCCCAGGATTTCGTTGGCCGGCACCCGGCTGTCGGAACAGCCGATCCACAGGTAGCGCGGCATCTGCTGGTGCGCCAGCCGCTCGAAGTACTGCGGATCTTCCGCAGCGCAGCGCGCCGACCAGGCACGGTTGCTCTCCAACAGAGGGGCCAGGCTGGATATGGCATCTCCCCGGAGCGACATCAGCGCCCCTTCCATACCGGCTTGCGCTTCTCGGCGAAGGCACGCGGACCCTCCTGCGCGTCCTCGCTGGCGTAAGCGGCACGGTAGATGTTGTGGGCCAGCGCCATGCCGGCCTCGCAGCCAGCGCTCATTGCCGTCATGATCGATTCCTTGCCCGCCATCACCGACAGCGGCGCGTTGTCGCGGATGCGTTCGGCCAGCGCGGTGGCGCGGGCGCGCACGGCGTCGGGCGTGTCTTCGAGGTAGTTGATGAAACCCAGCCCATGGAAGGTCTCGATCGGATACAGGTCGCCGGTCAGCACCATCTCCATCAGCATCGGCTGCGGCAGCATCCACAGCAGCGGAATGGCCCAGGGGCTGCCGCGCCCGGCGATGCGCGTCTCGGTAATGCCGACTTGTGTGCCCTTCAGGCCCACGCGCAAATCCGAGTTCAGACTCAGCATCATGCCGCCGGCAATCAGGTGCCCGGTCATGGCGGCGATGATGGGCTTGGCCACGCGGCGCTGGCGGCCATGGAACGGGTCCTTCATCTTGGTCAAGATGTCCACGCCCTCTTCCTTCTTGACACGAGCGGCCTCGCGCAGGTCAAGACCGGCGCAGAAGGTGCCGCAGTCGGCAGAAGTCAGGATGGCCACGCGCACGTTTTTATCGGCATCGACCTCGCCCCACAGATCGTGCAGCCGGTTGGCGGCTGCCGGTGACAGCGCGTTACGCATCTCGGGACGGTTGATCTTCACGGTGGCAATGCCATCGCGCACTTCGTACAGAACCGTTTCTGCTTCACTCATATCCTGATCTCCTGTTAAAAAATTGCTTGCTCTGCTCATACGGCCGCTGATTCGTCAGCGCCTTTGTTGCGTGGTTCACGGCGTGACCCATTTCACGCGTTGTAGACCATGTCACCTTCTCTTCGTGCGACTGCTGAACGCACAAGCTCTTGCGTCAACTGCTCCATCCACTGGTCGATGGGAACCGAAGGAACAAACCTCTGGTGAATGAGCTGGAAGTAGCTGGTATTGGCGGCCCATTCGACAAATTCAGCAAAAGGCATTTGCTGCTGATCAAGCAGTTTGAACTTCAGCAACACCTTGACTGCGTGGTGCGCATGCCGCTCAGGGCTCTTGACAAAGGCATTCAGGCGCTCACGCGCCTTAGCCAGCACCTCGGTACGGTAGCCGAATACCGGGCCGTGGCCGGGAATGACCCAGCGCGGGTCAAGCCGCTCAATCAAGTCGAATGTAGCGGCCACCTCGTCGAACGCGGTTTCACCATCGAGCTCCGGAAACACCACGCCGAAGCCTTTTTCCCACAAGGCATCTGCCGAAATCAAGGTTTGGGACCGAGGCTCAAACAGAATGACGGAATGGGGATCATGGCCCGGTGCCGCATGAATTTCCCACGCCGTATCGGCCAGCTTGATTTCCGTGCCCGGTGACAGAAGACCATCGAGCTTGAACCGGGGGCAGTGTTGCCCGGATGGCGCATAGTTCAGGGCAACGGGGTCCCACGACGAGACAAGTGATGCCTGACCGGGCGGAATGAGAGTTTGAAGTTCTGGATAACTGCGCTGAAGGGCGGCATTGCCTCCGCAGTGGTCACTGTGCAAATGGGTATTGAGCAGCAAATCCAGCGGCCGCCGCTGCAAAGCGGCACCGACCAACTCGGTGGTTTGTTCCGCATGCGTGCTGTAGCCGCTGTCAACGAGTGCGCTGGTCTGCGATCCGAGGAACAAAATATTGTTTGAAGACAACCAGCCGCGCTCGAATACTTGCACGCCTGTCGGAAGATTCCTGTTAAAACTGGTTTTTTGCATCAAAATGGCCTTTAACTCCAGATTTACGGGCGCAAGCGGCTATCAAATTAATAGCAACCATAAGCGCCGCATCCAGTGACAGCAGCGCGCTGGGCATCTCGGGCCGGTTGATCTTCACGGTGGCAATGCCATCCCGCACTTCGCACGGAACAGTTGCTGTCTCGCTCACGTCGTTATCTCCTGGCAGGAAATCTGGTGACCCGCTCATTCCACCGCGTCTTCGGATTCGATCACCGCCACCACCAAGCCGCGCTCGACCATCTGTCCGGCCTGCACCGACAGCGAGCGCACCACCCCATCGTGGTCGGCATTGATGCGCAGCTCCATCTTCATCGACTCCATCGTCGCCACCACATCGCCGGCGCGCACCCGCTCGCCAACTGCCACATGGGTTTTCAGGATCATCCCCATCATCGGCGTGCGCAACTGGCCGCTGGCCTGCCGGCCGGTGACGGCCTGGCTGAGGTAGGAGGTCACGCCAATGGCGTGGGCGGTGCCGCCGCCCTGCACAAACACGGTATCGTCGCTGCGCACGATGGTCAGCACCTCATGGCGATCCCCCATGCGCAAACGCCAATCGCCCCCGGCCATGGCGGTCAGCGCCAGGCGAACCCGCTCGGCGCCGATTTGCACCGTCACTTCGGGCTCGGGCGAGACGGCGCCAAACCGGACCTCGTGCGTTGCGCCGCCTGAGTGCAGTAGCAGGGCCGGAATCGGCGTGAGCCGGTCGTCGCCGGCGTGCATCTGCCAGCCCGTCACATCCAGGGCCGACCAGGCCCCGAATTGTTTGCCGCTGCGCCGCGCATCAAGCAACCACCAGGCCGCCGCTGCGGCCAGCCGCTCCAGCGGCGCGCTACTCACGCCCTGACTCCCCTCGGCCAGCACCGCGTCAATCAGACGGGTGTGGAAGCTGGCGTCGCGCGTGGCGGGCAGGGCCAGCAGGCGCTGCAGAAAAGCGCAGTTGGTCTCGACGCCGTGGACCTGGGTTTCGCCCAGCGCCAGGCTCAGGCGGTCCAGCGCCGCCTCGCGCGTGGGCGCATGCGCAATCAGCTTGGCCAGCATCGAGTCGTAGTACGGCGTGACCGCCATGCCGGCACGCACACCCGATTCCACCCGCACGCCAGAAGTCGGGAACCGCACCGCGATCAGCTCGCCGGTGGAAGGCAGGAAATTTTTCGCGGCATCCTCGGCGCAGACCCGCGCCTCGACCGCGTGGCCCTGCACCCGCACCTCGCCCTGGCGCAAGGGCAGTCCCTCGCCGGCGGCAATCCGCAGCATGACCTCCACGATGTCGATGCCCGTCACCTCTTCGGTCACCGGATGCTCGACCTGCAGCCGCGGATTGACTTCGAGAAAGTGGTGCTGCTCGCCCTGCACGATGAATTCCACCGTGCCGACGCCGCGGTAGCGCAGCCGCTGCCCCAGACGCACCGCGTCACCGAGCATCGCCGCGCGCAGCGCCGGGGCGAGGTTCACCGCCGGCGCCTCTTCGATGACTTTCTGATGTCGCCGCTGCAGCGTGCATTCGCGCTCGAACAGGTGAATCACCTCGCCGCACCCGTCGCCGACGATCTGCACCTCGATGTGACGCCCGCGCTCGACAAAGGCTTCGACGATCAGGGCCGCGTCGCCAAAGGAACTTTTGGCTTCGCGCATGGCCGACTCGATGGCCTCCATCAGCCCGTCCAACTGCTGCACCACCCGCATGCCCTTGCCGCCGCCACCGGCGGCCGCCTTCAGAATCACCGGCAGTGGCAATCCACGCACAATGGATGCCACCTCGGCCGCATCGCGGCTCGGCAGCTCGCTGCCGCCGAGCACGGGCACGCCGGCGGCGCGCGCCTCGCGCTTGGCCGAGGCCTTGTCGCCCAGGCGCTCAATGACCTCGGGCGTCGGGCCGATAAAGACCAGGCCGGCCGCCTCGACCGCGCGCGCGAACGCCGCGTTCTCGGCCAGAAAGCCAAAACCCGGATGAATGGCCTGCGACCCGGTGCGCCGGGCCGCATCGATCACCGCATCAATGCGCAGGTAGCTCTCGGCCGCCGCTGCCCCACCGATTTCGATAGACTCGCCGATCAGGTCAACGTGCAGCGCATCGCGGTCGGCACTCGAATGCACGCCGGCCACCGCAATACCGAGGCGCTGGCAGGTGCGTGCGATGCGGCAGGCGATTTCGCCGCGGTTGGCGATCAGGATTTTTTTGAACATGTCAGCGTCCGCTCCAGCGCGGCAGGCGCTTTTCGTTGAAGGCCTTCACGCCTTCAAGCCTGTCGGCTGACGACACGAGGACGTTGTAGGCGGCGATGTCGAGCATGTAGCCACTGTGGAAGTCAATCTCGCCGCCGCGCGAGGCGGCCAGCTTGGCGTAATGCACCGCCATCGGCGCGGCCAGCACGATGTCACGTGCGTCGGCGACCGCGGCGGCCAGCGCCGTACCCGGCTCGGCCAAGTCGGTCACCATGCCCCATTCGGCGGCTTCTTCGGCCGAGAAGCGGCGCGCGGTGAGCAGCAGTTTCTTGGCCCGCCGCATACCGACCGCGCGCACCAGGTTCTGGATGCCGCCGCCGCCGGGCATGATGCCGCGCCGCAGCTCGGGCAGCGAAAACACCGCAGCGCGCGAGGCCACGATGTAGTCGCACATCAGCGCCAGCTCGCAGCCGCCGCCATGCGCGTGGCCTTCGACGGCGGCGATCACGGGCTGCGGAAAATCCTTGACGGCCAGCAACACCTCTTCGGCGAGCTGGTGCTGGCGCCGCCATTGGCCGTCGGTCATGCCGTCGCGCTGCTTGAGGTCGCCGCCGGCCGAGAAGGCACGCTCGCCGGCGCCCGTGAAGATCAGCACGCGCAGCGCGTCGTCGAACGCCAGTTCGTGCAAGGCCTCGCGCAACTCGACGAACATCTGCGTGTTCATCGCGTTCATGAACTCGGGGCGGTTGAGCACCAGGATGCGGATGCCATCGGTGGCCTCGGTGCCGGGCGCCGTTTCGATGCGCAGTGTCGTGAATTCCATCGTCTTGTTCCTTGACTCAGTACGAGCGGGGCATGCCCAGCAGATGTTCGGCCACCTGGGCCAGCACCAGGTTGTTTGAGATCGGAGCGGTGCGGAACAGCCGCGTCTCCTTCCACTTGCGCTCGATGTCGTATTCGCAGGCCACGCCGTAGCCGCCAAAGGTGGTCATGGCCGCTTCGGCGGCTTCCCAGGCGGCTTCGCTGGCCAGGTACTTGACCATGGTCGCCTCGCGCCCGCAGGGCAGACCGGCGTCGAACAGCGTGGCGGCCTTGTTGCGCATCAGTTCGGCGGCCTCGATGTTCATGTGCGCGCGGGCGATGGGGAACTGCACGCCCTGGTTTGCACCGATCGGGCGGTCGAAGACGACACGCTCGCTGGCATAACGCGAGGCCTTCTCGACGAACCATTTGCCGTCGCCGATAGCCTCGCTGGCCACCAGCAGGCGCTCGGAATGCAGCGAGTCGAGCAGGTAATAAAAACCCTTGCCTTCTTCGCCGATGCGGTCGTCATCGGTGACTTCGAGGTTGTCGATGAAGACCTCGAAAGTGTGGTGGTTGATCATGGTGCGGATCGGCTTGGCCTTGAGCGCGGCACCGGCCTTGGCGATGTCAACCAGGAACAGGCTCAGGCCGTCCGTCTTTTTGGCCACCTCCTCGAACGGCGTAGTGCGCGCGATCAGCAGGTACATGTGCGAGTGGCTGTAGCGCGAGGTCCATATTTTCTGGCCGTTGATGACATAGCCGCCGGCCACCTTGCGCGCGAAGGTCTTGATGCGCAGCGTGTTGGAGCCAGCATCGGGCTCGGTCACGCCGAAGGCCTGCAGGCGCAGGCTGCCGTCGGCAATGCGCGGCAGCGTCTTGCGCTTTTGCGCCTCGCTGCCATGCCGCATGATCGAGGCCATGGTGTACATCTGGGCGTGGCACGACGCGCTGTTGCCTCCGTTGTGGTTGACCTCTTCCAGGATGGTGCAGGCGTCCATCAGCGACAGCCCGGAGCCACCATATTCCTCGGGAATCAGCGCGGCCAGCCAGCCGGCCTTGATCATGGCTTCGACAAAGGCCTCAGGGTAGGCACCGTCCTGCGCGCACTGGCGCCAGTATTCGGGGCCGAAGCCGTCGCACAGGGCTTTGACGGCGGCGCGGATCTGCGTTTGTGTTTCGGTGTAGCTAAAGTTCATGGGTGGCTTCTGAAGAGTTGTCGGCACCGTCAGGCGATGACCGAGCCGCGGCGCAGCTCGGCAAGCTCTTGCGCATTCAGGCCAAGTGCCACCAACACCTCGTCTGTATGCGCCCCCAGCGCTGGCGGGCTCTGGCCAGTGCGGCCACGCCGGTCGTGCGCGTTGATCGGCAAGCCCATCGCCTTGTGCCCGGGCGCGCCGGCAATCGGCAGGTCGGTGAGCATGCCGACCGCGCGCACCTGTTCGTGCGCCAGCACCTGTGCCGCGTCATGCATTTCACTGCACGGTGCGCCCGCCGAGCGCAGGGCCGCCACGTTGGCCGCAGTGCTGCGCAGCCGGGTGCGCGCTTCCAGTGCGGTGTGCAGCGCTTCGCGGTTGGCGATGCGCTGCGACATGCCGACAAAACGCGCGTCCACGGCCAGTTCGGGGTTGCCCAGCGCGCCGCAGACCTTGGCAAACAGCCGGTCATTGGCGGCGGCGATGAAAACCTTGCCGTCTGCAGTGTCAAACAGCTCGTAGGGCGCCATCATCGCCATGGCCGAGCCCATCTTGCGCGGAAGTTTGCCCGTGGCCATGTAGTTGGCTACCGAGACGGTCATCCACGACAGGCCGGTTTCGAGCAGGCTGGCATGCACAGCCATGCCCTGGCCGGTGCTGGCGCGGCGCAGCAAGGCCGCCAGAATGCCGGTCGTCGCCCACATGCCGGTGCCCATGTCAATCAAGGACACACCCACACGTGCCGGCTCGTCGCCCTCATGGCCGCTGACGCTCATGATGCCGGTGAAGGCCTGCATCAGCGGGTCATAGCCGGGCAGCGCGCGCATCGGCCCGACCTCGCCAAAGGCGCTGATCGCGCAGTACACCAGGCGCGGGTTGCCGGGGTGCAGGTCGTCGTAGCCCAGGCCGCGCGACTCCGCGCTGCCCGGTTTGAGCGAATGCACCAGCACGTCGGCCGTGGCGGCGAGCCGACGCGCGAGCTGCTGGCCCTGCGCGGTATCGAGGTCGATACACACACTCTTCTTGTTGCGGTTGAGCGCCAAAAACCCTGTTGATTGGCCGCCCATTTCAGGCGGCTTCCACTGGCGCGCGTCGTCGCCGCTGCCCGGGCGTTCGATCTTGATGACCTCGGCTCCGAGGTCGCCCAGCGTTTGGGCGCAAAAGGGGCCGGCGACATTTTGCGTCAGGTCGAGCACGCGGCAGCCGGCAAGAATGGTATCAAGCATGGTGAATCCTGTGGCCCGAAGGCTCACATCCTGAACACGCCGAAATGCGTGTCGCGCTGCGGTACGCGGCCCGCCAACTCCAGCAGCAAGGCCATGGTGTCGCGTGTTTCCAGGGGGTCGACGACCATGTCGCACCACAGGTTGGAGGCGTAGTTGTAGGGACTGGAAAAGCGCTCGAACTGCTCGCGTATCGGTTGCTTGAATTGCTCGCGTTCTTCGTCGCTCCAGCTTGTGCCCTCGCGCCGGTGGATGTTCTCGCGCACCAGGCCCAGCGTGGTGGCGGCCTGCTCGGGGCCCATCAGCGCGGCGCGGCCGGTGGGCCACATCATCATCACATTGGGCTTGAACGGGCGCCCGCACATCGCCAGGTAGGCCGCCGCGTACGAGCCGCCGGTGATCAGCGTGTAGCGCGGCACGTTGGCCGAGGCCATGGCCGTCATGAACTTGGCACCGTGCTTGGCAATGCCCTGCTGCTCGACCGCTTTACCGACCATGAAGCCCGACACATCGGCGATGAACAGCAGCGGAATGTCGCGCTGACAGCACAGTTCGATGAAATGAGCCCCTTTGAGCGCGCTCTCGGAGAAGATCACGCCGTTGTTTGCCAGAATACCAATCTGAAAGCCCTTGATGCGGGCAAAGCCGCAGATCATGGTGTCGCCGTACAGCGGCTTGAACTCCTGCAGGTCACTGTCGTCGATCAGCCGCAGCAACACTTCGCGGTTGTCGGTCGGATGCCGGTTGTCGGCGCTGACGATGCCGTAGATCTCGCGCGGGTCATGGCGCGGCGGCAGCGGCGGGGCCACGTCCCAGCGCTGCTTGGCTGCAGTGCCGAGATTGGCCACGATGCCGCGCACGATGGCGATGGCATGGCCGTCGTTCTCGGCCAGGTGGTCGGTGACGCCGCTGACGCGGCTGTGCATCTCGCCGCCGCCCAGGGTTTCAATGTCAACCTCTTCCTTGGTGGCGGCATACACCAGTTCGGGCCCGGCGAGGAACATCGCGCCCTGATTGCGCACGATCACCGCCTCGTCGCATAGCGCCGGCAGGTAGGCGCCGCCGGCGGTAGACGGCCCGTGCACGGTCGCGATCTGGGTGATGCCCTCGGCCGACATGCGGATCTGGTTGTAAAAGATTGAGCCGAATTGCCCGTCGTCGGGGAAAATATGCGCCTGCTCCGGCAGGTTGGCGCCGCCCGACTGGACCATGGTGATGCACGGCAGCCGGTGCTGCCAGGCGAACATCTGGGCCCGCACATGCTTTTTAGCGGTGATGCCGTAGTAGGTGCCGCCCTTGACCGTGGCATCGTGGATCATCAGCATGCAGGCGCGCCCGCACACCAGCCCCACGCCGGTGATGATGCTGCCGCCCGGCGGCACGCCCTCGTACAGGCCGTCGCCGGCAAGCTGCCCGAACTCGAGGAAGGGCGATCCGGGGTCGAGCACGGCGGCCAGGCGCTCGCGCGGCAGCAACTGCTTGCGCTTCTTGTGCAGCAGGCGCGCCTTTTCGGGGCCGCCGACCAGGGCACGCGCGCGGCGTTCATGCAGATCAACAATGCGCGCCTCGTAGGCTTCACGGTTGCGCTGGAACTCGGGCGAGTTCGGCGCGGCGGTCGATGTCATCAAGCTCATTTAGGCAGCCCCTCAAGTGGCTCAGTGTGGGTCGGTCATCAGGCGATCAGACCGCCGCACGCAGCGCTGCAAAGCGCTGCAGGTGGTGGTCGGCGCTGCCCAACAGGTTGCAAAATAGCGTCAGACGGCGAAAGTAGTGGCCGATGTCCAGTTCCTCGGTCATGCCCACGCCGCCGTGCAACTGCACCGCTTGCTGCGCCACGTAGCGGGCGCGCTCGCCTATGGCGGCCTTGGCGGCCGAGACGGCGCGCGAACGGGTGGCCGCGTCGGGGTGCTCGGCATGCAGGGCCGCCATCAGCACCAGGGAGCGGCTGGCCTCGACCGCGGCGAACATGTCGACCAGCCGGTGCTGGATGACCTGGAAGCTGGCAATCGGCACGTCAAATTGTTTGCGCGTGCTGACGTATTCGCCAGTTTTGCGCAACAGCGCGCCCATGGCACCCAGGGCGTCGGCGCAGGCGGCAACAATGCCAAGATCAACCAGGTGCTCCAGCAGCCCCAGGCCCTCGCCTTGGGCGCCCAGCAATGCGTCCTTGCCCAGCACGACAGCGTCAAGCCGCAGATCGCCGGCCCGGCTGCCGTCGTAGACCTTGTAGCCCGCCACCTGCACCCCCGGCGTCCTGGCCTCGACCAGAAACAGGCTGATGCCCTGGCGCTCACTGACGGCGCCCGAGGTTCTGGCGGCCACAACGAAGCCGTCGGCCCAGGGCGCGCCCAGCACGCCGCTCTTGCGGCCCGACAGCACCCAGCCGCCGCCCTTGGCCGTGGCGCTGGTTTGAACATGGGCGAGTTCGTGGCGCGCATCGGCCTCGGTGTGTGCCAGGCTGACAATACGCTGGCCCGCGGCCAGGCCGGGCAGCCAGGCCGCGCGCTGCGCCGCGCTGCCCGCGCGCGCCAGCGCCTGCGCACCGAGCACGGCGCTGGCGAGGTAGGGTTCGACCACCAGCGCGGCGCCCAGGGCCTCGGCGACCTGGATCGTCTCGACCATGCCGCCGCCAAAACCGGCATCGGCCTCGGGCAGGGCCACGCTCAGCCAACCGAATTCGCCAAAACGCTGCCAGAGTTCGCGGCTCATGCCGGGCTCGGAGGCGACGATCTTGTTGCGCGCATCGAAACGGTATTCGGCACGCAGAAATTTTTGCGCCGCGTCGCGCAGCATCTTTTGTTCTTCGGAGAGATCAAAGTTCATGGTGTTCCTCAGGCCGCGCCGCCGGCCAGCAGCATCTTGGCCAGTACATTCTTTTGCACCTCGTCGCTGCCGCCGTAAATCGTGGCGGCGCGCGAGAAGCAGTAGTGCGGCATCGCATGGGCATGGCGTCCGCTGCCAAACTCGCCGCTGTCATGCCAGGGCCAGGCCTGCTCGGCGGCGATCTCGACGCCAAGCTCGGCCAAGGTCTGTTGCACCGCCGTGCCCATGGTCTTGAGCAGCGAGGACTCCGGCCCCGGCGCCTTGCCTGCGGCGGTGGCGGCCAGCACGCGGAAGTTGGTGTATTCGAGCGCCATGAGTTCGATCTCGGCGCGCGCCAGCTTGAGCCGCATCGCCGCGTCCTCCATCAGCGGTCGGCCACCCGAGCGGCGCTCACCTGCCGCGGCATACAGGTTGGCCAAATGCGCTTTGCAGTCGGCCACGCCGGCGATGCTGGTGCGCTCGTGCGTGAGCAGGTACTTGGCAATGTCCCAGCCCTGGCCTTCGCGGCCGACCAGGTTTTTCCTGGGCACCCGCACGTCGGTGAGAAACACCTGGTTCAGATGGTGCTCACCGTCAATCGAGACGATGGGCTTGACATCGATGCCGGGGCGGTCCATCTCGATCAGCAGGAAGGAGATGCCTTCCTGCTTCTTGCCGGTGCTGGCGGTGCGCACCAGGCAGAACATGTGCGTGGCCCAGTGCGCGTAGGTGGTCCAGATCTTGGAGCCGTTGACGACGTAGTCATCGCCATCGGCCACGGCCGTGGTCTTCAGGCTGGCCAGGTCGGAGCCTGCGCCCGGCTCGGAATAGCCCTGGCACCACCAGTCCTCGCAGCGGCGGATGCGCGGCAGGTACTGCGCCTTTTGCTCGGGTGTGCCGAAGGCGATCAGCACCGGCCCGAGCATGATGACGCCCATCGACAGCCCCACCGGCGCGCTGGCCGCCGCGCGCTCGAGGTCGAAGATGTAGCGCTGCGTCGGCGTCCAGCCCGGCCCGCCGTGTTCCCTGGGCCAGCCGGTGACGAGCCAGCCCTGGGTGTCGAGCCGGCGCTGCCATTGAACGATGTCGTCCTTTTGCAGCATCTCACCGGTGACGGTCTTGCGCTTGAGATCGGGTGGCGTGTGGGCCTTGAACCAGGCGCGAACCTCTTGCTGGAACGCCATGTCTTCTGGGCTGAAATCAATGTCCATCGTGGGCCTTTATGCGCTTGCGGCTTGCGCTTTAGATCGAGATGCCGCCGCCGCAGATCAGCGTCTGGCCGCTGACGTAGTTCGATTCGGGAATGCACAGCAGGTAGACCGACCCGGCCGCTTCCTCGGGCGTGCCGCCGCGACCCAGCGGAATGGTGCGCTCCATCATTTCCAGCAGATCGGGGTTGACGCCGACCTTGATCTTGCGGCCTTCGACATCAATCGATGCGTTGCCGTCGGCCGAAGCTTCGGTCAGCCGCGTCTTGATCATGCCAAAAGCGACGGCATTGACGTTGACCTTGTAGCGCCCCCACTCCTTGGACAGCGCCTTGGTCAGGCCGATGATGCCGGCCTTGCCCGCCGAGTAGTTGGCCTGGCCGGCGTTGCCGCCCGTGCCGGCGATGGACGAGATGTTGACCACCTTGCGGAACACCTCCTGCCCGGCTTCGGCTTCTTTGCGCGAGGCGACGCGGATGAACTCCGCGGCGGCGCGCAAAATCTTGAACGGCGCGGTCAGATGCACGTCAATGATCGCGTTCCACTGCTCGTCGGTCATCTTCTGAACCACGTTGTCCCAGGTGTAGCCGGCGTTGTTGATGATGATGTCCAAGCCGCTGAAGCCGTCGATCGCGGTTTTCACGAACTTTTCAGCGAAGCCGTCGGCAGTGACGCTGCCGACACAAGCCAGCGCCATGCCGCCAGCGGCTTTGATGTCGGCCACGGTCTGCTCTGCCGGGGCTGCGTCGAGGTCGTTGACGACCACTTTGGCGCCTTCGCTGGCCAGCTTCATGGCGATCGCGCGGCCAATGCCGCGGCCCGAACCGGAGACGATGGCCACTTTGCCTTCGAGTTTTTTCATGATGTGTGTCCTTGCTTGTGATGAAAAGGAAAGAAATAAAAAGTAGGGCCGCCAAACGGCAGTCTCAGTTCAAGGCAACCAAAGCCTCGCCGGCCAGCGTGATTTCGCCTGTCGCCTTCGTCGCGCTGATTTGAACGCGCACGCAGGGTCGGCCTGCATGCTCGAGCTTTTCAACCACCTTGCCACTGCAGCGCACGCGGTCGCCGAGATGGGTCAGGGCCGCGAAGCGCACGCCATAGCTGAGGATCTGGCGCTGCGGCACCCATTCGGTGAGCGCGCGCCCGAGGTAGGCCATCGACAACATGCCGTGCGCGAACACATCCTTCATCCCCGCGCCGTGGGCGAAGTCGATGTCGATGTGGATCGGGTTGTGGTCGCCCGACGCACCGGCGAACAGGGCCAAGGTGGTGCGACTGATCGGCGGCAGTTCCAGCACGGGCATGTCGTCACCGACATCAATGATTTTTACTTGAACGTTCATGAATATTCCTTCAGGCATGGCGCACGACGATCACCGAGTGCAGGTCGGCGACATGCTCGCCGAGCTGATTGGTGACCTTCGTGTCGTTGACGACAAACTCGAGCGCGCCGCCCTTCTTGTCGTAGATGTCGGCGACCCGGGTCTGGAAGCGCAGCGTGTCGCCAGCGCACACCGGGGCGTGGTAGTCGAAGCGCTGCTCGCCATGTAAGACCTTGCGCAGGTCGATCTTGAGCGTGTCGAGCAACTTCATCAACACCCCCGAATCGCTCTCGGCGCCAAAGATGAAGGTCGGCGGCGCTACGACGTTGCGGTAGCCAGCGGCCTTGGCGACGGTCGCGTCAAGGTGGATAGCATCGGTGGTACCGATCACCTCGGCGAAAAAGCGGATGCGCCCCTTCTCCACATCCCACAGCGTGGGCGACACCTCGTAACCGATGAATTTCTTGTCAATCATGGGACTCCAGCTCCTGGTTTTCTGCGCCTGTGCTCAGGCGGCCTGGTAAAGCGTGACGACGCAAGCGCCGCCCAGCCCGAGGTTGTGCTGCAAGGCCACACGGGCGCCCTTGACCTGGCGTTTGTCCGCCGTGCCGCGCAACTGGTGCGTCAGCTCGTAGCATTGCGCCAGGCCGGTCGCGCCCAGCGGATGCCCTTTCGACAACAGGCCGCCCGACGGGTTGGTCACGACCTTGCCGCCGTAGGTGTTGTCGCCATCGAGCACGAATTTCTCGGCGCCGCCCTCCGGACACAGGCCCAGCGCCTCGTAGGTGATCAGTTCGTTCTGTGCGAAGCAGTCGTGCAGCTCGACCACATTCACGTCCTGCGGGCCGATACCGGCCTGCTTGTACACCTGCTGCGCCGCCTCGCGCGCCATGTCGAAGCCGACCACGCGCATCATGTCTTTGGATTCGAAAGTGCTGGGGAAATCGGTCGTCATCGCCTGGGCAGCAATCGAAACGCGCGTATCGAGCCCGTGCTTTTTGGCGAAGGCTTCGGAGCAGATCACCGCAGCAGCGGCGCCGCAGGTCGGCGGGCAAGCCATCAGGCGGGTCATCACGCCCTCCCACAGCACCGGTGCGTTCATCACGTCATCAACCGAGACCTCCTTGCGGAACAGCGCCAGCGGGTTGTTCGCCGCATGGCGGCTGGCCTTGGCGCGGATGCTGGCAAAGGTCGACAGTGGGGTGCCGTACTTGTCCATGTGGGCCTTGCCGGCTCCGCCGAAGTAGCGGATGGCCAGCGGGATTTCCGGATGGCCGACGAGCTCGGCGGTGGCGCGATCAAATTCTTCGAAAGGCGTCGGCCGGTCCTGAAACTGGGCCTTGATGGCACCGGCGGCCATCTGCTCAAAGCCCAGCGCCAGCACGCAATCGACCGCCCCGCTCTCGACTGCCTGGCGCGCCAGAAACAGCGCGCTCGAACCGGTGGAACAGTTGTTGTTGACGTTGACAATCGGTATGCCGCTCATACCCACCGGATAGAGCGCGCGCTGGCCGCAGGTGGAGTCGCCATACACATAGCCGACGTAGGCTTGCTGGATCATTGGGTATTCGACGCGCGCGTCGGCCAGGGCCTGGCGCACGGCCTTCTCTCCCATCACGTGATACGGCTCACTGGCGCCCGGTTTGGTGAACGGGATCATGCCTACTCCGGCGACGATGACTTTATGACTCATAACTCTAACTCCTCAGGTTGAAGCGTCAGTTGACGCTGATGAATGGTCGCGCCGCGAACGGCATGACCTGATAGATGCCAAGGCGAAAATGCGGCAAAGCCGCAGTATCCAGATCACGCGGTCACCCATTGGCGCTCGATCTCATGGCGCTGGATCTTGCCGGTGCTGCTGCGCGGGAACGCTGCAGCCTCGACAAACCGAACTTCCTCGGGAACCTTGTAGCCGGCCAGCTGAGCGCGGCACCACTGCATCAGGGCCTGCGCGTCTACGGCGGCTCCGGGCTTGAGCGCGACGAAGGCCAAGGGCACTTCTCCCCATTGCGCGTCACTTCGACGTACCACGGCGGCGTCGAGCACCGCCTCATGCGCGAGCAGTACGCGCTCGATCTCCGCAGGATAGATGTTCTCGCCCCCCGACTTGATCAGGTACTTCGCACGGTCGACGAAATTTAGCGAGCCGTCAGCCTGCCGAACGAACAGGTCGCCCATGTGGAACCAGCCGCCGCGAAAGTCGATCGCATTGACCTCGGGAGCATCCCAGTAGCCCGAGAACAGCGTCGGTCCACGGATCGCCAGTTCACCAGGCACGCCGACAGGCACGTCGCGGTCATCGGCATCGACGAGGCGAATGCGGCAAAATCCCGACTCGCGCTTAGCCAGACTTTCGGGCACGACGCCTGGCGCCAGCAGAACGCCGGAAGCCGGCGCCAAGCCCGTCTCCGTCGCGCCGAAGCTGTTAAGGTAAGGAGCGCCAATCAGGCGCGTGAGTTCGGCGATCTGCTGCAGCGGTACCAGATCGGCCATCGCACCGACCATGCGAACACTGCGGATGCGCGGCCGGTTGCGCTTCAGACCATCGATGAGCGGCTCTATCATGCCTGGCATCGCCACCAGCCAGCTGATCGGTTCGCGCTCAAGTACCGCGCACAGACCGTCAGCATCGAACCCGTCGTGAATCACCACCTTGCCGCCCAACATCAGGGTAGCGAGGCTAAAGTCGGTGGCTGCCATGTGGAACAGCGGCGACCAGGCCAGAAAGTTGCGGTCGGCACCAATGCCGAATTCAGCGGAAAAACACATCGCGCGCGCAACCATCGCGCGGTGGCTGATCACCGCCCCCTTGGGAACGCCGGTGGTACCGCTCGTGTAGAGAATAACCAGACCCTGTGCGGGATCAACATCGATTTGCGGGTCGCTCTCAGGTGCCGTAGCCAGCAATCCCTCGTAACGCGCGTCGATGTCGATCACTTGGGGCACGCCATGATCGATGCGCGCGAGCATCGGCGCATGGCGCGCCGACACAAGCACAACGCGCGGCGAAACCAGGCGCACGCAATGCGTCATTTCAGCATCGGCCAAGCGCCAGTTTAGACAGGCCACGATGGCGCCCAGCTTGGCAGCTGCCAACTGGGTTTCGAGGTATTCGCGGCGATTCTCCGACAGCAGTGCCACACGGTCACCCATCGCAACGCCATGCTGAACCAGTACATGGGCCATTCGATTCACGCGCTGATCGAGCGCTTGGTAGCTCAGCGCAACCCGTGCATCCTCGACAGCCATCGATTCGGCACGGACGGCCACCTGCTTGCGTAACAGGTCGGCCACCGTCAATGAATATGCACCGATTCCGTCTCCCATGTACACCGCCTCCAGTTCTGGCACTCCGAGTGAGTGCCAGTGGCGCATCCTACCTAACGCTTGACAGTTTTACAATACCCCATTAAATTCGCGTAAACCCAAAGAGGTCTCGTCCGCGCAGGCTCGCTTTGGTGCGCGCCGTGGCTCATTGACCCACAACCCAAACACTGATTGGCATCCCAACATGGCCGCCCCTCGCAGTTTTACTCTCTCCGCCGACGACCGCGCCGTGCTCGAAGCCGCCGACAAGTTCGCGCGCAAGGAATTCGTGCCACTCGCGCGCCGCATGGACGACGAGGAATGGTGGCCGCCCGATATTTTCCAAAAAATCGGCACAGCTGGCTTCATGGGGGCCACCGTGCCTGCCGAGCATGGTGGCGCGGGCATGGACCTGTTCAGCTCGGGTCTGATCTGCCAGGCCTTCGCGCGCTGGAACCCCGCCATCGCCTTGTCTTGGGCGGCGCACGATAACCTGTGCGTCAACAACATCTTCCGCAACGCCAACGAGGCGCAGCGCCGCCAATACCTGCCCGGCCTGTGCAACGGCACGAAAATCGGCGCGCTCGGCCTGACCGAACCCGGCGCCGGCTCGGATGCGCTGGGCGCCATGCGCACCAGCGCGCACCGTGAGGGCGACCACTACATCCTCAACGGCACCAAGATCTACATCACCAACGGCCCGGTCGCCGACGTGCTGCTGGTCTACGCCAAGACCGCGCCGGAGCTTGGCGCCAAGGGCATCTCGGCCTTCATCGTCGAGAAGGATTTCCCCGGCTTCAAGGTGGCGCAAAAGCTCATGAAGATGGGCTTTCGCGGCAGCCAGACCGGCGAGCTGGTGTTCGACGACTGCCGCGTGCCGGCGGCCAACCTGGTCGGCCAGGAAAACGAAGGCGTCAAAATCGTCATGAGTGGGCTCGACCTGGAACGCGCTTTGGTGGCCGGCTTGTGCGTGGGCATCTGCGAACGGGCGCTCGAATTGAGCGTCGAATACGCCAAGACACGCGTGCAGTTCGGCAAGCCGATTGGCAGCTTCCAGATGGTGCAGGCGCTGCTGGCCGAGATGTACACCGAGATCGAAGCCATGAAGACCCTGGTCTGGCGCACGCTGGCCGAAGTCAATGATCTGGAAGTGGGCGGCGGCGGTCGTGGCGAAGCGCACAAGCTCACCGCGGCGTCCATCCTTTACGCGGGGGAGGCCTGCAACCGCATCCTCAACAAGGCCGTGCAGATTCACGGCGGCAGCGGCTACATCTGGGAGTCCGAGATCAACCGCCTGTTCCGTTGCATCAAGATCCTCGAGATCGGTGCCGGCACGTCGGAAGTACGCAAGATGATCATTGCCGAAGAACTGCTGCGGGGCTGATTTCCCGACCGACATGGTAAGCGCGGCAGACCACTACATAGACAAGGAGACTTTGAAGATGCAACCCCCTTTGACCATCCGCTTTGAGCAACGTGGTGCCGTGGCGTGGATCACGCTCAACCGGCCCGACGCAATGAACGCCCTGTCCGACACCATGTGCGCTGAGCTGCTCGAAGCAACCGAGCGTTGTCAACGTGACCCAGCCATCCGCGTTATCGTGCTGACCGGCGCTGGTCGTGCGTTCTGCGCCGGTGCCGACCTGAAAGGGGTGTTCGAAAGCAGCGGTGGAGAACCCGGCCCGAGCGACCCGATGGGCGAGTTTCTCGATCTCGTCGGCGGCATGATGGATCGGCTTCGCGCATGCCCCAAACCCACCATCGCCGCACTGAACGGCCTGACGATGGCCGGCGGACTGGAGCTGGCCATGGCCTGCGACCTCATAATCGCCGCCGAAAGCGCCCGCATCGGCGACGCGCATGCCAATTTCGGCGTGTTTCCGGGCGCGGGCGGCGCAGCGATCCTGCCGCGGCGCATCGGAGCCACCGCAGCCAAATACCTGCTGTTCACAGGCGACACCATGCCCGCACGCGAACTGGTTCCGCTGGGCTTGGTGAACCGCGTGGTGCCTGATGCCGAATTGGTGCCCGAGGTTGAGAAGCTCGCTTCACGCATCGCCAGCAAGAGCCCGCTGGTGCTGCGCCGCATGAAACAGGCCGTGGCCGACGGCCTGGAGCAGCCGCAGGCTTCGGCACTGCGGCTGGAGCGGCTGGTGCTCGACGCGCACCGCCATTCGCACGACATACAAGAGGGCCTCGCGGCCTTCGTCGGCAAACGCACGCCCGATTTCAAAGGCTACTAAAACCAACTCCATTCAAGAATGACTACCATGCGTCACACGCTATCCCCCGTTTACATTGCCGGTGTCGGCATGACACCCACCGGTAAATTCCTCGACCGCGACATCAAGCAGCTCACCGCCACCGCAGTGCATGCCGCGCTGGCCGATGCCGGACTGTCCATCAGTGACATCCAGTCGGCGTATTTCTCCAACGCCACCCAGGGCGCGCTCGAAGGCCAGACCATGATCCGCGGCCAGATCGCGTTGCGCACGATGGGCTTCGAGTCCATCCCGATTTTCAACATTGAAAATGCCTGTGCCAGTGCCAGCTCGGCCTTCAACCTGGCGGTGCAGTACGTGCGCTCGGGGGCAGGCGAGATCGCACTGGCCATTGGTGCCGAGAAAATGTTTTGCGCCGACAAAGCCAAAATGTTCAGCGTCTTCGACGGCGCTTGGGACGTGGCCACGGTCGAGGAGAACAAACGCAGGCTGCTGCAAATGGGGCACGGTATTGAGCCGCCAGAAGGCTCCATGTCCAAGGCGCCATACAGCCTGTTCATGGACATCTACGCCGCCTTTGGTCGCTTTCACATGCGCGAGTTCGGCACCACGCAGCGACAAATTGCCGCCGTGTCGGCCAAGAACCACGGCCACTCCGTGCACAACCCGCTGGCCCAATACCGCAACGCCTACACCATTGACGAGGTGCTGGCCGCGCCGCCGATCACCTACCCATTGACGCTGCCCATGTGCGCACCCATCAGCGACGGAGCCGCCGCTGTCGTGGTGTGTTCCGAAGCAGCACTGGCGCGTCTGGCAAACCGCGGGCGCGCCATCAAGGTGCTGGCATCGATCATTGCCACGGGCAGCAACCGCCGCCCTGAAGACGTGGCTCAACACATCACCGTCAAGGCCGCCAAACAAGCCTACGAACTGGCGGGGGTGGGCCCGCAAGACATGTCGCTGGCCGAAGTGCACGATGCCACCGCCATTGGTGAAATTGTGCAGAGCGAGAACCTGGGCTTCTGCGCCTTTGGCGAAGGGGGGCCAATGGCCGAACGCGGCGACACCGCCATCGGCGGGCGCATCCCCATCAACACCTCGGGAGGGTTGGAGTCCAAAGGGCACCCGATCGGTGCCACCGGGCTGGGTCAGTTGCACGAACTGGTCGTGCAGTTGCGCGGCGAAGCGGGGGCTCGCCAGGTGCAAGGGGCTCGCCTTGCCATCGCAGAAAACGGTGGTGGCCTGTTCGGAATTGAAGAGGCCGTGGCCGCCATCACGATCCTCGGGCGCTGAGGGAGCGAAGAATGAACTTACAAGACAAGGTCGCCGTCGTCACCGGTGGAGCATCCGGTTTGGGTCGTGCGGTAGTGGAAACCCTCCTCGCTGGCGGCGCACGCGTGGTACTGTTTGACCGCGACGGTGAACGAGGCACGCAGGCCGCCACCGAGCTAGGCAGTTCTGCGATATTCGAGCAGGTCGATGTCACCAGCGAGGCACAGGTACAGGCTGGCATCGACGCAACCTTGGCCCGTTTTGGCGCTATCCACATCTGTATCAACTGCGCCGGCGTGCCAGACGCAGCCAAGACCGTGGCCGATGGAAAACCATTCCCCCTGGCACTGTGGGACAAGGTGATTGCCGTCAACCTGACCGGCACGTTCAACGTGCTGCGCCTGGCCGCCGTGGCGATGGCGCGCAATGAGCCTGAGGGCGATGAGCGCGGCGTCATCATCAACCTGTCGTCCGGTGCCGCACAGGACGGCCAGATGGGACAGGCGGCCTACGCCGCCAGCAAGGCCGGCGTGATCGGCCTCACGCTGCCAGTGGCACGCGACCTGGCCGATCTGGGCATCCGATGCGTAGCGGTTGCGCCGGGCTTGTTCGAAACGCCGATGGTCGCGGGCCTGCCAAAGAAAGTCGCGCAGGCCATCGTTGACAGGATGATTCTGTTCCCGCGCCGCATGGGTCAAGCCAGCGAGCTGGCCCACCTGGTGCGCTCCATCGTCGAGAACCCCTATATCAACGCCACCTGTCTGCACATTGATGCCGGCGCACGCATGAGCGCGCGCTGAACGAAATCAACAACACATCGAGACTAACACCATGAATTTCCTCCCCACCGAAGAACAGCGCATGGCCGTAGAAGGCTTCACTCGCTTCCTAGAAACCGAACTGCGCCCGATTGTCGAACGCTACCAGCCCGACAAGCTGATTGAAAAAGAGTTGATGCTCGAGATCTTCCAGAAGATGCTGCCCTACGGCATGGGCGGCAACGGCATCATTGCCGAGGAACATGGCGGCTTGGGCATGCCGTGGCTCACCTATGCACTGATGTACGAGCAACTCGCGCGCGTCTCAGGCGACGTGGCAATCTCGCTGCTGATTCAGCAGCTCGGCGCCTATTCGCTGGAGGTCTGCCCGAACGTAGCCATGCGCGAGAAGTATTTGCCACGCATGGTACGCGCCGAAATCATTGCCTGTAGCGGGATCAGTGAGCCTGGGGTCGGCTCCAACGTGGCTGAAGTCACCTGCCGTGCCCAGCGCGATGGCGACCACTACATTGTCACCGGGGAGAAAACCTGGATATCCAACGGCCACTACTCCGACTTTTGCATGGTCATCTTGCGCACCTCAAAAGAAGGTTCGGGCGCCATCTCGATGATCCTGGTGGACCGCGCCGAACACGGCTACGAAAGTCGCAACATCGACAAGCTGGGGCTCAACAGCACATCAACCGCACAACTGTTCTTCGACGGCGCGCGCGTACCGGCCGAGAACATGATGATTGAACCCGGCACCGGCCTGAAGAACACCATGGTGCTGTTCGAGAAGGCGCGTCCCATGGTCGGCATGACTTCAATCGGCATCGCCCAGGCTGCACTCGACAAGGCTGTGGCCTACTCAAAGGAACGCCGCCAGCATGGCAAGCCGATCGGTGGTCATCAATTGATCCAGGGCATGCTGGCCGAGGCGGCCACCGAACTCGACGCCGCGCGATTGCTGGTCTACCGCGCCTTCAACCTGATCGACCACGGCGTGCGCAGCGAGGTGCAAAGCGCCATGGCCAAGTGGTACGCGACCGAGATGGCGGTCAACGTCACGTCGAAGGCATTGCAGATTCACGGTGGCAACGGTATAACCAAGGACTTCGGGGTTGAACTGCTGTTCAGAAACGCCCGCATGATGCCGATTCCCGACGGCACCACCGAAATCCAGAAACTCATCATTGGCCGCGCCCTGACCGGTATCAACGCCTTCTCCTGACCCATGACCTCCAACTCCTCCATTAGCCCGTCCAGCGAGGCTTCGGTTCTGCAGGCGCGTGACATCACCTTGCGCTTTGGCGGTGTCACCGCGCTGGCCGATGTCGGCATCGACGTGCGTGACAATGAACTGCTGGCCATCATCGGCCCCAACGGCGCGGGCAAGAGCTCGCTAATGAACGTGCTGAGCGGCTTTTACCAACCGCAAAAAGGCAGCGTGCACTACCGTGGTCAAGACATCAAAGGCCGCGCGGTGCATGAAATCGCGCGCGACGGCGTGGTGCGCACTTTTCAGGGCACCCATTTGTTCTCCAACATGAGCGTGATCGACAACATCCTGGTCGGCCGCTACAGTCAGATGCGATCAAGTATGGCGCAGGCATTTCTCTACTTTCCCTGGACCCAACGCGAAGAAACCCTGCACCGGGAGGCGGTCGAGGAAATCATCGACTTCCTCGAAATCGAAAACATCCGCCACCAGCCGGTGGGTGCACTCGGCTATGGTCTGCGCAAGCGCGTGGACCTGGGCCGGGCCTTGGCGATGGAACCCAAGGTGCTGCTGATGGATGAGCCAATGGCCGGCATGAACACCGAAGAAAAGGAAGACCTGGCTCGCTTCATCATCGACGTGCGCGAGGCGAAGCGCATCCCGGTGGTGCTGGTGGAGCACGACATGGGGGTGGTAATGGATCTGGCCGACCGCGTGGCGGTGCTCGACTTCGGCCGCAAGATCGCCGACGGCACGCCGGCGCAGGTACAGGCCGATCCGGCCGTGATCCAGGCCTACCTGGGAGCTGCGGCATGAACGCGACCCAACCCACCCCGGTATCCGTACCGACCCTGCCACAGAAGTTGCTCGCCCATGCCCAGGAACATCCGCAGCGGCTGGCGCAGCGCGTCAAGCGCAAAGGCGTGTGGCGCTGCTATACGTGGGCCGACGTGTTTGACCACACGCGCAGCATTGCGCTTGGCGCGGCGGCGCAGGGCCTGCAGCGCGGCGAAACCGCGATCGTGATCGGCGAGAACGAGCCCGAGCATTACTGGGCGCTGTTCGCGGCCCAGTCACTGGGCGCCAAGACCGTGTCGGTCTACCCCGACGCCACCGTCGACGAACTGCATTACCTCTGCGAGGACTCGCAGGCCCGCTTCATCTTCGCGCAGGACCAGGAGCAGGTCGACAAAGCGCTCGCGCTGCTGGAGCGCTTGCCCGACATCAGGGGCCTAGCGTACTGGGACAACTCGGGCATGTGGTCGTACCGGCATCCGCTGCTGCAATCTTTCGATGCCTTGACCGCTGAAGGGCGGCGCCAGCACGAGCGGCACCCGCAGCGCTTCGAACGCGAAGTCACCGCCGGCCAGGCGGACGATCTGGCGCTGCTGACCTACACCTCCGGCACCACTAGCAAGCCCAAGGGCGTGATGATCAGCCACCGCTGGCTGATGGACAACGCGTTGCGCATGAGGAGCTCGCTCCCGTTGCAAGCCGGCATGGAATACATGTCCTACACCCCGCTGGCCTGGATCACCGAGCAACTGCTGGGCGTGACACTCGGACTGACCTTGCCGCTGGTCATCAACTTCCCCGAAGGTCCTGACCAGGTCTTGCCCAACCTGCGCGAACTCGCGCCACACATCGTGCTGTTCGGCCCGCGCCAGTGGGAGAACATCGCCGCCACCATCGAGGCGCGCATGCTCGCCGCGAGCTGGATGGCGCGCGGCATCTACCGCTGGGGCATACGCATCGGCCACGACGTGCATGTGGCGCGGCTCGAAGGGCGGACGGCACCGTGGCTGTCGCGCCTGCTGCTGCCGGTAGCCGAAGCGCTGGCCCTGCACCCGGTGCGCGATCAGTTTGGCTTTATTCGCAGCGATGTCGCGGTTTCAGGCGGCACCGCCATGGCACCCGACGTGTTTCGTTTATTCCACGCCATGGGCGTCCACTTGCGCAATATTTATGGCTGCTCGGAGTTTGGCCTGATTGCCGGCCACCGCGGCGAGCGCTACGACCTCGAAACCGTGGGCCCGCTGCTGGATGTGGACCCTGCCTTCGGCGCGCCGCTGGAATCGCGCATCGAGGACAACGGCGAGCTGCTGCTGCGCGGCGGCACCGGCTTTCTCGGCTACTGGGGCAAGCCCGACAAGACCGCCGCCATCGAACGCGACGGCTGGTACGTCAGCGGCGACGCAGTGCGCAAGACCGAGCGCGGAGAACTGGTGTACCTCGACCGACTCGAACACTTGGTCAAACTCGCCAGCGGCCACCTGTATCCACCGCAGTTCATCGAGACGCGGCTGCGCTTTTCACCCTTCATCAAGGACGTGATGGTGCTGGGCGACGCCACCCGGCCCTGGGTTGGCGCGCTGATCAACATCGACATGGCAGTGACCAGCCGGTGGGCCGAGGAACGGCGCATCGCGTTCTCCACCTTCACCGACCTTTCGCAGCGGCCCGAGGTGCGGCAACTGGTGCAGGGCGAAATCCGCCGCATCAACAAACTGCTGCCCGAAGGCTCGCGGGTGGTGCGCTTCGCCAATTTTCCGAAGGAGCTCGACCCCGACGAAGGCGAACTCACGCGCACGCGCAAGCTGCGCCGCGAGTTTCTTGAAGTGCGCTACCGGGTACTCATCGACGGCCTCTACGCGGGTGCCACCGACATCGCCTGCGAAATCGCAGTGACCTACCAGGACGGCAGACAGGGCGTGTTGCGAGCAACCGTCGTGGCCACCGACATCGAAGGAACCTACACACCATGATCATTGAATTCATCAACTACACCGTCAACGGTGCGTTGCTCGGCCTGCTGTACTCGCTGGTCGCCATGGGCTTTGTCGTCATCTACCGCGCCAGCAAGGTCTTCAACATGGCGATCGGCGAGATGATCGTGCTGGGCGCCTTCCTGCTGTGGTGGGCAATCCAGTCGCGCGGCATGCATCCGGCGCTGGGCATCGCCGTCGCGTTGGGCATTTCCGTGCTGATCGGGCTGGCGATTGAAAGGCTGCTGTTCAGGCGGCTGATTGGCGAATCAGTGTTCTCGATGATCATGGTCACCATCGGGCTGCTGATCCTGATGCGCGGGCTGGTGCTGGTGATCTGGGGCCCGCAGGAGCGTCAGTTCCCCGCCATCTTTCCCCTCACGCCCATCATCCTGGGCGAGATGATCATCCCGCGCTCGCTCGCCTTCGGCGGTGTCATCGCGGTGCTGGCAGCGGTGGCGCTGCACTGGTTCTTCAACCGCAGCCGCACCGGTCTGGCGATGTCGGCGGTGGCCGAAGACCACCAAATCGCGCTGGCCATGGGCATCAGCGTGCGTCGCTCCATCGCCTTCGCCTGGGCGCTGGGCGGCGTGCTGTCGGTCATCACCTCGATGGTCTACCTGAGCGGCAAGTCGCTGACTTTCCTGTCCTCCGAGATCGGCTTCGCCGCCCTGCCGGTGGCGCTGCTGGCCGGCCTCGAATCGATCGGCGGCCTGCTGCTGGCGGGCATCATCGTCGGGGTCGTGCAGGGGCTGACGGCCGCCTACATCGACCCGCTGATCGGCGGCAACGCCGCCGCTGTCGTCCCCTATATCTTCATGCTGGTAGTGCTCGTGGTCCGTCCGACCGGCATGTTCGGCTGGAAACGCATTGAAAGAGTCTGACCCATGGATCCCTCCGGCATTTTTTCCACCAGCTATGCGCGCGACCGCGCGCTGATCCGCACGCACGCCCAGTGGGTCACCCTGGCCCTGTTCATCGGCATTCTGCTGATCTACCCCTGGTTCGCCTCGGCGCGCCTGGTAGCGGTAGCTAACCTGATGCTGGTCACGTCCATCGTGGTCGTCGGCCTGCAGATCACCACCGGCTACGCCGGGCAGATCAACCTGGGCCAGGCCGCCTTCATGGGGGTCGGCGCCTACGCCGCCAGTGTGGTCGAGGTGAAGGCCGGGCTGCCGTTCTGGGTGGCGGTGCCGGTGGCGGGCCTGGTAGCGGCGCTGGCCGGCTGGCTGTTCGGCCTGACGGCGGCACGCATCAAGGGCTTTTACCTTGCGCTGACCACCATCGCGGCCCAGTTCATCTTTCACTTCATTGTGCTGAATCTGCCCTCAACCTGGCTCGGCGGTGTCAATGGCTTCAGCCTGGAGCCGGCCCGGCTGGGCACATTTTTGTTCAACACTGATCGTTCGCTGTACTACCTGTTTCTTGTCGTCACCATGGTGATGGTATTCGGCGCTTTCGGCATTCTGCGCAGCCGCCACGGGCGCGCCTTCGTCGCCGTGCGCGACGACGATGTGGCCGCCGGCATGATGGGCATCGACGTGGCTGGGGCTAAATCGCGCGCCTTTGTGCTTGGCGCTTTTTACGCCGGCATCGGCGGTGCCTTGTGGGCCTACCAAGTGCGCTATGTTTCGGTTGATCAGTTCACGCTGTTCAACTCGATCTGGTTCATCGCCATGATGATCGTCGGCGGGCTCGGCTCCATCGTCGGGGCATTGATAGGCACCGTGCTCATCCGGGGCGTGCAGGAGGCCATCACCAGTATGGGCCCCGACCTGGTCGAGCGCATCCCCAGCCTGAGTAGCGACCTGATCTTCGCCAGCATGAATGTGTTTCTCGGCCTGATCATCACGCTGTTCCTGCTGCTTGAACCGAAAGGCCTGATGCATCGTTGGAACATCCTGAAAACCAACTATCGGCTCTGGCCGTTTCACCACTGAACACGCCCACCACAGCGCGCCTCAGCACCCACTTCCTTCAACCTACCACAACCTGGAGACATCCATGCAACGCAATACCTTTCTCAAACTCACAGCCGCTCTGGCAACAGGCCTGCTGCTGAACGCGCCCGCCCACGCGCAGACAACGACGATCAACGTTGCCGCCTTTGCCGACTTCGCCGGTCCCTACGCCAACGTCATGCCCCAGATGCAGGGCGGGCGACTCGCCGTGATCGAGTGGTGGAACAAGGAAGTCGGCAGCAAGCTCAACGTGCAGATCGTCGTCAAAACCTTCGACATGCGCTACGACGTGGCGCAAACCGCCAGCCTGTGGCCCGGCATCAAGGCCGAAGTCAAACCCGCGCTCCTGCTCGGCCTCGGCGGCCCGGATGCCGCCGCGCTGCAACAGCGCCTGCCGGAAGACAAGGTACCCATGCTGCTGGGCACCGCCGCCTACGGCTTCGGCTGGAAGCCCAACCAATGGGTCCTGAACCTGCGTCCCACCTACCCCCATGAGGCGGCCGGTTTCCTGGAGTGGTTCCGCACCACCAAGCTCGAGGGCAAGCGCCCGGTCAAGGTGGCAATCATCACCTCCGAAGCCACCCCCGCCTACGCCGACATGGCCAAGGGCCTGCAAAGCTACACCAAGGCCAACCCCGACAAGGCCACCTTCGTCGAAGCGATCTGGACCGAAGTGCAGCCAACCGACCTGACCCTGGCGGTGCGCCGCCTGGTCAACGCGGGCACCGACGTGATCGTGATCCAGACCAACACCGCCCAGGCTGTGGCCACTAAAC
>JAZJYR010000023.1:0-2448 GCA_040390295.1 Pseudomonadota bacterium | reverse complement strand
GGCACCGACGTGATCGTGATCCAGACCAACACCGCCCAGGCTGTGGCCACTAAACGGGCCTTGCAGGCGCTGGGCAAAAACGTCCCAATCATGCTCTCGCTGCACAACGGGGTGGTGGGATCATCCAAGGCACTTGGCGACCCGAACGGCTTTGCCGGTGATTTCGAGGTGGGTGCCATCGCCGATGCCAGCGAAGACGACACGACCGCACGCAAGTTCTACAGCCTGTTGCAGGAAAAGCATGGCCTGAAATCGGGCTGGAATGCAATGACCATCATGGGCCTGGGCCAAAGCATCGTGGCCGTGCGCGCGATTGAGGCCACCATCAAGGCCAAGGGCCCCGGCAAAGTCACCGGCGAAGCCGTGCGCGAGACCTTTATGAACAGCCAGTTCACCAGCAACGACCTGATGGGCATACTGCCAGGCCTGGACTTCAGCAACGACACTCCCTTCCCCACCGGCACCGCCAAGGTCAACATCGCGACCATGAAGGGCGGCAAGGTGGTTCGGGCGGCGGGCGATGTGACCGTGCCAACGGTGCCTAAATGGTGAATTCAGCCCTTGCTGCAGCACCGGATCAACGTACCGCGCCTCATGCGGCCGCCAATCCGGCGGTGCTGACGCTGTCCAACGTCGAGGTGTTGTATGCCGAGGTGATCCTGGCGCTCAAGGGCGTGTCGATGCAGGTCCCCGAAGGCGGATGCGTGGCGCTGCTGGGCGCCAACGGCGCAGGCAAGAGCACCACCCTCAAGGCCATCTCCGGCGTCATTGACTCGGAAGACGGCCGCGTCTCGGGAGGGGCCATCACCTTCGATGGCCGGTCGATTCAAGGGCACGATCCGGCGACCGTGGTGCGCAGCGGTCTGGTCCATGTGATGGAAGGCCGGCGCGTGCTGCAGCACATGACGGTCGAGCAAAACCTCATCATCGGCGGCCACATGTTTCCATCGGCGCAGGCGATGCGCCGGGCGATGAACAGCGTGTACGAAGCGATTCCGCGCCTGGCCGAACTGCGAAAACGCACTGCCGGCTATCTGTCGGGCGGCGAGCAGCAGATGTTGGTGATCGGACGCGCGATCATGGCCGAGCCGAAACTCATGCTGATCGACGAGCCGTCACTCGGACTGGCGCCGCGCATGATCGAGGAAGTCTTCGCCGTGCTGCACCACTTGCGTGATCAGGGACTGTCGCTGCTCATCGTCGAGCAGAATACACGCGTGGCCCTGGAGATCGCCGACTATGGCTATGTCATGGAGAGCGGCCGCATCGTGCTGGAGGGGCAGGCCCAGGAACTGCGCGACAACGAGGATGTGCGCGAGTTCTATCTCGGCCTCGATCGCGAGGGGGTGCGCAAGAGCTTTCGCGAGGTCAAACACTACAAGCGGCGCAAGCGCTGGCTGGGGTAACAGACGGCTGGCTTGTGGTTTTAATTCGGTTTCAGGAGTAACGACAAATGAGTGGTCCCTTGCAAGGGTTGAAAGTAATCGAGTTCGGCGGCATCGGCCCCGGACCGTTCTGCGCGATGATGCTGTCCGACATGGGCGCCGAGATGATCCGCCTGGATCGCAAGGCCGACAAGGGCAAAGACCGCGGGGATGGTGCCTTCCTGGCCAGTGGCCGGCGCAGCGTGCTGCACCGCGGTCGGCGTTCGATGGCGGTCGACCTGAAGTCGCCCGAGGACGTGCAGCGAGTCCTGGCACTGGTCGACGGCGCCGACGCGATCATCGAGGGTTTCCGCCCGGGCGTGATGGAGCGGCTGGGTTTGGGCCCGGACGTGCTGCTGGCACGCCACCCACGACTCGTCTACGGGCGCATGACCGGCTGGGGCCAGGATGGCCCGCTCGCGCAGGCCGCTGGGCATGACATCAACTACATTGCGCTGTCGGGCGCGCTCAGCATGATCGGCCGCACGGAAGGCGGACCGGTGGCACCACCGGCGATGGTCGGCGACCTGGGTGGCGGCGGCATGATGCTCGCGTTCGGCATCGTCTGCGCCTTGCTTGAAGCGCGCACCTCCGGCCGTGGCCAGGTCGTCGATGCCGCCATCACCGACGGTGCAGCCCTGCTCACCTCCATCGTCTGCGACCTCAAGGCGCTGGGAATGTGGAAGAACGAGCGGCAGGCCAACCTGTTGGACGGTGGATCGCATTTCTACGACACCTACGAGTGCGCTGATGGGAAATGGATCTCGATCGCATCACTGGAGCCCCAGTTCTATGTGCTGCTGCTGGAGAAGCTCGGCATCAGCGATCCCGAGTTTCAACGGCAACGCGATCCGGCCGCCTGGCCGGCACTCAAACGCCAGATCAGCGACATTTTCCGCGCCCAGCCGAGCGCGCACTGGTGTGCGTTGCTGGAGGGGACCGACGTGTGCTTTGCACCGGTGCTGACACTGGAAGAGGCAGCACGCCACCCACACAACAGCGCGCGCGGCACTTTCTTTGAGCG
>JAZJYR010000022.1:0-333056 GCA_040390295.1 Pseudomonadota bacterium | reverse complement strand
ACCCCCGACCCTCAGCTTAGAAGGCTGATGCTCTATCCAACTGAGCTACGGACAGGTAATACCGAATACCAAATCTGAAGACAAATCAGAAACAAATATAAGGCAGATGCGAAAAAAGCTCACAAAAGTGAGCTTTTTTGCTTTGTTTTTGGTCGGAGTACAAGGATTCGAACCTTGGACCCCCTGGTCCCAAACCAGGTGCGCTACCAGACTGCGCCACACTCCGACAAGTCAAATATTATAGCCCGAACGGAAGGCTTTTTCATGCGGAGCCCCAACTTTTCGCGATATCGCAAAGTTGGAGGCTGCCTTTTACAGTTTGACGTATTCGTATTCAACCGGATTGGCATTGATGCCGCGGTCCGGCGGTGCAATCCATGCGGCCATCTTGCCTGGCTCGGTCACGCGCTGCATCAGGCTCTTCACAAAGCTGATGTCCTCTGGCGTTGGCAGCCACTGGTCTTTCTTCGCTTCAAAATCGGCGGCGCTAATGGGGTTGCCCTTTGGGTCGGTGTGTGCGCCCGACCATGCGCCCACCTGGCGGCGAAAGCGGGTCGACGGCAATGCGAATTCAAAATCAACGCCCGCGCGCTTGATGCCCATGTTCCAGCGGGTCAGGCCGACATTGCAGTCCTTGACGTATTCGGTACGGGTGATTTCGTTCATGCCGTTGCGGGTGGAGATCGTCTCGGTCTTCAAACCGCCCTTGCCGTCAGGCACCTGAATACTCATTTCGCTTTCCAGCTCGACGTGGTCCGCAAACTTGGCTTCATCCGGCCTGCCCTTGATGCCGTTGGCAAAGTAGTTGGCGGCATTGCTGGATGCCTCGGAGCCGAACAGGTCCAGCGACGAGGTGAACCAGAAGTTCATGAATTTCTGGATCGTCGGCAGGTCGATTACGCCGGCCTTGCGCAGCGTGGCTGGGTCTTGCGTGTCCAGCTCTTTCATGACTTCGAGCGTGCGCTTGATGACGCGGCCAATGCCGGTCTCCCCCACAAACATGTGATGCGCTTCTTCGGTCAGCATGAAGCGCGTGGTACGCGCCAGCGGATCAAATGCGCTTTCGGCAAAGGATTTGAGCTGGAACTTGCCGTCGCGGTCGGTGAAGTAGGTGAACATGAAAAAGCTCAGCCAGTTGTCCATAGGCTCATTGAAGGTGCCCAGGATGCGCGGCTTGTCGGCGTCGCCGCTGTGGCGCATCAGCAGTTCTTCGGCTTCCTCGCGGCCATCGCGGCCGAAGTGGGCGTGCAGCAGGTAGACCATGGCCCAGAGGTGGCGGCCTTCTTCAACATTGACCTGGAACAGGTTGCGCAGGTCATAAAGCGACGGCGCGGTGTGGCCCAGGAGACGTTGCTGCTCGACCGATGCGGGCTCGGTGTCGCCCTGGGTGACGATAAGGCGGCGGAAGGTGGAGCGGTATTCGCCGGGCACTTCCTGCCAGACGTCCTGGCCCATGTGGTCGCCAAAACCGATCTTGCGGCCCTGCTCCTGGTCAGCCAGGAAGATGCCCCAGCGGTAGTCGGGCATGGGCGTGTAGCCGTAGCTGGCCCAGCCGGAGGCGTCGACCCCGACGGCGGTGCGCAGGTAAACCTCTTTGGCCTTGAAGTCGCTGGGTCCCATTTCGTCCCACCAATTCAGGAAGGCCGGTTGCCAGTGTTCGAGTGCGCGCTGCAGCTGGCGGTTGTCGCCCAGCTGGATGTTGTTGGGGATGAGGGCTTGCAGGTCAATGGTGCTCATGATTTAAATCCTTTTCCAGTCGAATTTCGCTTTTTTCCCGGTACCGAAAAGTTTCAAGGCACCGTCCTCACCCACCGCATTCGGGCGAATAAAAATCCAGTTCTGCCAGGCAGACAGGCGGCCAAAAACGCGTGTCTCCATGGTCTCCTTGCCGGGAAAGCGCAGCGAGGCTTCCATGCCCGTCATCGCATCAGGCGACAGCGAGGCACGCTCTTCGAGCATGATGCGGATTTCGTCGTCCCAGTCGATGTCGTCGGGGGTCAGTGTCACCAGGCCGAGGGCCAGCGCCTGGTCGGCGCGCAACGGGCTGTCACCCAGGTTTTGCAGTTGCGTGATGGTGGCCTCGTCTTCGCAGAAACGGGTCTGCAGGCGCGTCAGGCTGTTGACGGCCGGGTACCAGCCGAAGTTGGCGGCGGTCAGTTGCAGGGCCGGTGCGGCGTCGGGTGAATCCGGCAAATCCAGCATGTAGATGCGGTCGCAGGCCAGCGCCAACTCGTAGAAGGTGCCCGAAAAGCACGAGCCTGAATCAACCAGCGCGATCAGCGAGCGGCTGGTGACGTCAAGACGTGCAAGGGTACGGCGAAGTGCGCCTGTGGTTTCCTTCACCAGCCAGTGGTCCTTGAGCTTCTCAAGCACGCCGTCCATGCGCACGACCTGGCCCGCATCGCCCTGCGTCTTGATGACCCAGGTGCCGGTTTCAAGCTCGTTGGTGCGCAGGTTGAGGATGGCGTCGTCCAGTTCGCGCTGCAGCTTGAGCGGGTACCAGTTCGCACCAGCAGCTTCAATCGCTTCGGGTGTTGACTCAATCGCCGCTGCAGGTGCCTTGACGGTGATGGTGGCGATGCGGCTGGCACGGTCAACTTGCGCATCGACCGTGCTGTAGTGGTAGCCAGCCGCGTCAATCAGCGGCTTGAGCGCGGTGAGCTCAATGCCCTTGGCGGCGCCGCGTGTGGACTGCGCGCGCAGCGCATCAATTTCAGTAGCCAGCAAGGCGCCAAACTGCTGCGGCTTGGCATGCGCGTCGATCAGCTTCCAGTCTTTGGCGCGGTCGGCACGCACACCTTCGCTGGTGGTGCAGAAAATATCGGCCAGGTCGCGGCGCACCTTGCGCTTGTCGGTCACGCGGGTCAGGCCGCCGGTGCCTGGCAGCACGCCGAGTAGCGGGACTTCAGGCAGGCTGACAGTAGATGAGCGGTCGTCAACCATGATGATGCGGTCACAGGCCAGGGCCAGCTCGTAGCCGCCGCCGGCGCAGGCACCGGTAACGGACGCAATCGCCTTCAGGCCGTCGTGGCGCGAGGAGTCTTCAAGCCCGTTGCGGGTTTCGTTGGTGAACTTGCAGAAGTTGACCTTCCAGCCGTGGGTGGACAGGCCCAGCATGTAGATGTTGGCGCCCGAACACCAGATCTTTTCCTTGCCCGACTCAAACACCACCACCTTGACCGAGGGGTGTTCAAAACGGATGCGGTTGATGGCGTCGTGCAGTTCGATGTCGACACCCAGGTCGTAGCTGTTGAGCTTGAGTTTGTAGCCAGGCTTGATGCCGCCGTCTTCATTGATGTCGAGCTTGAGTTTGGCAACATCGCCATCCACGCTCAAAGTCCAGTGCTGGTATTTGGTGGGGTGCGTGGCAAAACTCACCATCTCGCGCTCCTGGCCCTCGATGACCTGTTTGAACAAAAGTGGTTCAGTCATGGCGTTCATGTTGTCTCCTTGGTATGTGATGGTTGCGGCACTGCCCTTTTCAGGTCGGACAGGCTTTGTTTGAGGGTGCGGGCGGCCGTATCGACGACGGCATCGGCACGCGCATAAAGTGATTCGCGGCTGGAAAGAATGCGACGCAGGTCGTCCATGGCTTCAGTGGTCGCGCCCTTGGTGGTCGAGAAGGGCCGCATGTCGCCTTGGGCAACAACGCGGGCCATGTGTTCTTCGGGGCTGGCCTTGAGCCAGACGCAATAAAAGCGGCTTTGCAGCAAATCAAAGGTCTCGCGCTCGCTGACGATGCTGCCGCCCGTGGTCATGACGACGCCATCGGGGTGGTCTTCAGCAATGCGGAACAGCGCACGACGCTCATAGCGGCGATAGCCAGCCTGCCCGTGCAGCAGCAAAATCTCGTTCATGCTGGTGCCGGCTTCACGCTCGATCTCGCGGTCCAGCTCAATGAAGGGCACACCGCGCTCAGTCGCCAGCTGCGAGCCCAGCGTGGACTTGCCGGCGCCGCGCAGGCCGATCAGCGCAATACGGCGATCGCGGCCCAGTGAATCATCCAGCCCAAAGGTGCTGCCGAGCAAACCGTAGGCCTGGTCAAGCTGTGTATCGTCCAGGCGCGACAGCAAACCTTGCGCGCGCGCCAGTGCGGGGCGCGGTGCATCCTGCAGCAGCTCAAGAATGGAGATGTTCAATGCGCGGGCTGCGGCTTCGAGCGAATTGATGGAGACGTTGCCCTTGCCAGACTCGACATCCGCCAGAAAGCGTTCGCTCAAGCCGGAATCAGATGCTAGAGCCTTGCGGGTCATGCCGCGCCGGGCACGCCAGGCGCGCACACGGGCACCCAGTTCGCTGAGCGTGGCTTTCGACTCCTGACCTGACATGGTTTCCAAAAAAGCCCCTCTGAATTTAGAAGTTGGACTGCTCGTTTTTATTCTTTGCTTTTCGCAAGAATTGCAGTATACTTCCGCTTTATTTGATGTCAAGCAGTTTATTGCATCTTTTTTCTGGAGACTTTTTGATGAAGCTCAAAATACTGGTAGGTACCATGACCAGCACCGCTGACTATGTCGCCCAAGCCATACAGATGGACTGCGCTGACCTTGTAAGTGACATCGAGATAGAGATGATGGACAACCTAGACGTCAACGTCTTTGGGGCAGACGAGGCCAAAAATGCGATATATCTCATCTGCACATCTACCTACGGCTCAGGCGATGTGCCTGACAACGCGCGTGCGCTGTATGAGTCCATGAGCGCGCAACCCCAGTTTCTCGGCCATGTGCGCTATGGCGTGATTGCGCTGGGCGACCGTACTTATATGCAGACCTTCTGCTTCGGTGGCAAAAAGTTTGACGAGCGCCTTCAGGACCTGGGCGCGCAACGCATCGGTGACGTCTGGTGCCATGACGCCAGCAGCGGCACCATGCCGGAGACCGAAGGCACCGAATGGTGCCGGCAGTGGCTGACAGAGGCACTGCAAACGGCACCCGCTGCCAGCGCCTGAAAACAGCTATATTAGCTATTACAGCTGTTTTTAGAAACCATCCAGCAGTCAACAGGAGCTCCAAAAACCGAAAAACAGCCCTGAAACACCATTTTTCAGGCATCAAATCGGGGTCAAGCCCAATAAGTACGTGCGTGAGTAGCTACAAAAATAGTAGCAATAAGTACAAAAAGAGAATCCGGAGACAAAGACAATGCCACTGAGCACAGCCGACCACACGGCGAGCCCGCCAATCGTGACCATTCCGCGCGCCTACAACGCCGCGCAAGACCTGCTGGCGCGCAACGCCGGTCGTCACGAAAAACCTGCATTTATCGACGCTGTCAGCGGCAGGCAGCTGACCTACGGCGAGCTGGCAAGGCAATCACACCAGTTTGCCAATGCGCTGCGCGCCCAGGGCTTTGCGCCCGAGAGCCGCGTCCTCATGGCCATGCTCGACACACCGGACTGGCCGGTGGTATTTTTGGGGTGCATCCTGGCCGGCGTGATCCCGATTGCGGCCAACACCCTGCTGACAACGCCCGACTTCGAGTTCATGCTGCGCGATTCACGCGCACAGGGCCTGCTGGTTTCAAGCGCCCTGCTGCCTGTGTTTGAGCCGCTGCTCGGCAAAATACCCACGCTCAAAACAGTGATCGTCTCCGGCGCGGATGAAGGCACGACGTCCGCATCAAGGCTCTCGTTTGACAAATTGATGGCGGCACAGGCAGCGACCCCCGTCGCTTCCGACACCTGCGCCGACGACGCCTGCTTCTGGCTCTATTCAAGCGGCTCGACCGGCACACCCAAGGGAACGGTGCACCTGCACAGCCACCTGATACAGACTGCGGAGCTGTATGGGCGCGGCGTGCTGGGCATCCAGGAGTCAGACGTCGTCTATTCAGCCGCCAAGCTGTTTTTTGCCTACGGCCTCGGGAACGCCCTCACCTTTCCCATGAGCGTGGGCGCCACGACTGTGCTGCTGCCTGCGCGCCCGACGCCTGCAGATGTGTTCGGCATTCTCAAAAAATACAAGCCCACCATTTTTTACGGCGTACCGACCTTGTATGCGGCATTGCTTGCCGACCCTTCAAAACCTGCGAAGTCCGAACTCAGCCTGCGCGTGTGCACCAGTGCCGGCGAGGCCTTGCCGGCAGAGATTGGCAAAAAGTGGACAGCACATTACGGCTGCGAGATCCTGGACGGCATTGGTTCGACCGAGATGTTGCACATCTTTTTAAGCAACCGCCCCGGCGAGGTGCGTTATGGCACCACGGGCACGGCGGTGCCGGGCTATGACCTGCGCATCGTGGCCGATGACGGCCGCGAATGCGGCATTGGCGAAATCGGCGAGTTGCAGATCAGCGGCCCCAGCGCCGCGCTCATGTATTGGAACAACCGCATCAAGACCAAACACACCTTTGCCGGTGAATGGACGCGCAGCGGCGACAAGTACACCCGCGACGCAGATGGCTACTACACCTATGGCGGCCGCAGCGACGACATGCTCAAGGTGGGCGGTATCTATGTCTCCCCGTTTGAAGTCGAGGCCTGCCTGATGACGCACGCAGCCGTGCTGGAGGTCGCCGTGATAGGAGCCATGGATGCAGACGAACTGGTCAAGCCCAAGGCCTATGTTGTCCTCAAGCCCGGCCAGTCAGCAACGTCTGATGACCTGAAAACCCACGTCAAGCAGCACCTGGCCCCGTACAAGTACCCGCGCTGGATTGCGTTTGTGAACGAGTTGCCTAAAACGGCAACCGGCAAGATCCAGCGCTTTAAACTCCGTCAGTCCGCCTGAAAAAATCAGGCGTGGCCATGCCCATAAAAAGTATTTCAGGCAGGCACTTCACATTTTCCGCACATACCGCAAGTACTTTAAACCTCAACAATTTAAACCTCAAGCTCGGGTTTTTCACTAGGTTTGGCGGCCCACTGGGGCTTTACCATTCACGCTGCTTCGTTTTCCGTCTCAACAAGGAGTTTTCATGACCTCTCGCCGCCTCGTTCTGTCCCGCAGCGCCGCCGTTATCGGTGCCGCCTCCACAGGCCTTTTGCTGCCACAAATCGTGCGCGCGCAGACCGGCAAGGTCAGGGTCGGCTTCATGCTGCCCTACACCGGCACTTTTGCCCAGCTCGGTGTCGCGATTGAAAACGGCTTTCGCATGGCCATCAATGAACAGGGCGGCAAGCTCGGCGGCCGCGAGATCGAATACTTCAAGGTTGACGACGAATCCGAGCCATCCAAGGGCATCGAAAACGCCACCAAGCTGGTACAGCGCGACAAGGTCGATGTGCTGGTCGGTACCGTTCACTCCGGCGTGCAGATGGGCATCCAGAAAGTTGCACGCGACAGCGGCGTGCTGAGCCTGATCCCCAATGCCGGCGTGCATGCCGCCACCCGCGCACTCTGCGCCCCCAATGTGTTCCGCACCTCTTTCACCAATTCGCAGCCAACGCGCGCACTCGGCAAGGCCATGTATGACCGCGGTGCCAAGACCGCCGTCTGGATCACCTGGAAGTACGCAGCAGGCGATGAAGCTTATGAAGGTTTCAAGGAAGGTTACCTCGCCGCCGGCGGCAAGATCATCAAGGAGCTCGGCCTGCCCTTCCCCAACGTCGAGTTCCAGGCGCTGCTGACCGAAATCGCAGCCCTCAAACCCGATGCAGTGGCCTGCTTCTTTGCCGGTGGTGGCGCGGCCAAGTTCATCCGTGACTACGCCGCCGCCGGCCTCAAGGGCAAGATCCCGCTGTACGGCTCAGGCTTCCTGACCGAAGGTGTGCTGGATGCCGCCGGCCCTGCTGCCGACGGTATCGTCACCACCATGCACTACAGCGATTCACTTCCAACCGTGCGCAACGGCCAGTTCCGCCTGGCCTATGCCAAGGCCTTCAAGCTGCAGCCTGACGTGTATGCCGTACAAGGCTATGACACCGGCCTGCTGCTCATCCAGGGTGCCAATGCCGTCAAGGGCGACCTCAACAACAAGCCCGCGCTCTACAAGGCCATGGAAGGCGCTGTCATCGACAGCCCACGCGGCAAATGGACCATGAGCAAGTCACACAACCCGGTGCAGGACATCTACCTGCGCGTGGTTGAAAAGGGCGAGAACAAGGTCATCGGCGTCGCGGCCAAAGCTCTGGCCGATTCCGGCGCCGGCTGCAAGATGGGCTGATCCCGATCTGCTGACCCACAAGGGAGGTTCTCGAACCTCCCTTTTTTTTGAAACAGCATGGCTGGTACGGGCCGTGCTTTGGAACCTCATCACAACCACAATCCCGCACCACGATGGATTTAGCCAACTTTCTCATCCAGTTGCTCAACAGCGTGCAGTATGGCCTGCTGCTGTTCATGCTGGCAGCCGGCCTGACGCTGATCTTCGGCATCATGGGCGTGGTCAACCTCGCGCACGGCAGTTTTTACATGCTGGGCGCCTACCTCGCCTGGTCGCTGAGCAGTTATTTCGGCAGCCTGAGCCTGGCCATCATCGGCGGGGCAGCGCTGTCGGTGATCTTCGGCCTGGCGCTGGAATGGCTGTTGTTCAGGCACTTTTATGAGCGCGACCATCTTGACCAGGTGCTTCTGACGTTTGGCCTGATCTACATCTTTGAAGAACTGCGCTCCATCCTCTGGGGTGATGACGTTCACGGCGTGACCATCCCCAACCTGCTGGGGGCGTCCATCCCGCTGACAGACAACCTCTCCTACCCGGTTTACCGCCTCTTCATGTCCGCAGTGTGCATCGCTTTGGCCATAGGCCTGTATTTGCTGATCTCCAAAACCCGGCTCGGCATGAAGATACGCGCCGGCGCCTTCAACCGCGACATGGCCGAGTCGCTGGGCATCAACATCAAACTGATTCACGCCGTCGTGTTTGCGCTGGGCGTCGGCCTGGCGGCGATTGCCGGCATGATTGCCTCGCCGATTGCCAGCGTCTACCCCAACATGGGCTCGCAGGTGCTCATCATGTGTTTTGTGGTCGTGGTGATTGGCGGCATCGGCTCTGTGCGTGGCGCACTGATCGCTGCGCTGCTGGTCGGGCTGGTGGACACCTTTGGCAAGGTGCTGCTGCCTTCGGTCGCGGGCATGCTGGTCTACATGCTCATGGCCGCTGTGTTGCTCTGGAAGCCAGAAGGACTCTTCAAGCAATGAGCACCGCAAAAGCAAACCTTGAGATATTGCCGCGCGGCGTGCAGATTGCGCTGGGCCTGGCGCTGATCGCCCTGGTCGCCTTCCCCTTCGTCGGCACTGATTTTTACACCCAGATGGTCACGCGCATGATGATCATGGCCATCTTTGCCATGAGCCTTGACCTGCTGCAGGGCGTGACCGGTCTGGTGTCACTCGGCCATGCCGCCTACTTCGGCCTGGCGGGCTATGCGCTCGCCTTTCTCACCCCGCAAGACCAGGCCGTCAGCCTGTGGTGGACCCTGCCTGTCGCCGTGCTGGCAGCAGGGCTGGCCGCATTCATCATTGGCTTTTTGGTGGTGCGCACCACCAGCATCTATTTCATCATGGTCACCATGGCCTTTGCGCAAATGGTTTTCTACCTGTTCTTCGACAACAAGGTACTGGGCGGTTCGGACGGGCTGTACATCAACTTCAAGCCCAGCGCCGCCATCTTCGGCTGGGTGCCCTTTGACCTGGACAACAAGCTCACGCTGTACTACTTCACGCTGGTCGCGCTGCTGCTGGTCTACGCCTTTTTGCGCCGCCTGCTCTGGAGCCCCTTCGGCCGCACGCTGGCCGGCATACGCGTCAACGAACACCGCATGCGCGCCATGGGCTATGGCAGCTTCGGCTACAAGCTCACCGCCTTCACACTGGCAGGGGCGCTGGCCGGGCTGGCGGGGTATCTGTGGGGGGTCCAGACAGGCTACATCAACCCCGAGCTGATGGGCTTTCACATGAGTGCACACGTCATCATGATGGTCATTCTGGGTGGCATGGGCAACTTTGCGGGTGCGATCGTAGGTGCCTTCGGTTTTGAATACCTGCTGCACGTCTTCAAGGACCTGCCGCAGGTGGGCAATGTCAATCTGGGCAAACACTGGCAGCTGTGGATGGGCCTTTTTATTGTTTTGCTGATCACTTTTGCGCCGCGCGGCATTCTGGGTATTGCCGAAAAGCTCATGAAGCGCAAGGACAGGACGGAGGCCGGTCATGAGTGAAGTCCTCCTCAGCGCGAAGAATCTGGTCAAGCGTTTTGGCGGGCTCGCAGCGGTCAATGATGTATCGGTGGATCTGCTGCGCAACCACATCCATGCCGTCATCGGCCCCAATGGTGCGGGCAAATCAACGCTGACCAACCTGCTCTCGGGCGACCTGCCCTCAACATCCGGCTCCGTCATGCTGGGCGGCACCAACATCACCGGCTGGACACCCGAGAAAATTTCAGGCCAGGGCCTGGGCCGCAGTTATCAAAAGACCAACATCTTCCTGCCCTTCAGCGTCTGGGAAAACGTGCGCCTCGCAGCGCAATCACGCCAGCCGTCTGCAGCGCACTGGCTTAAACGCGCCGGTAAATTTGCAGCAATCAATGAACGTGCGGAAAAGGCGCTTGAACTCGCCGGACTCACATCGCGCAAGAACAGCATGGCCGGCACCATCAGCCATGGCGAGCAGCGCCAGCTGGAAATCGCCATGACGCTGGCGACTGAACCCCAGGTGCTGCTGCTCGACGAGCCCCTCGCGGGCATGGGTGTGGCCGAGGCAGAGCGCATGGTCGCCCTGCTGCTCAACATCAAAAAAGACCACGGCATCTTGCTGGTCGAGCACGACATGGATGCGGTCTTCACCCTGGCCGACAAACTGACGGTGATGGTCAATGGTCAGGTTATTGCGAGTGGCACGCCGGCCGAAATTCGCGCAGATGCGGGTGTTCAAGCGGCTTATCTCGGGGAAGAACACTGATGACCAGAGAAATGATGATTGACGCGAAAGGCGTCAATACCTATTACGGCGCCAGCCACATCCTGCGCGGCATTGATTTTTCAGTCGCACGCGGTGAAACGATTGGCCTGATGGGCCGCAACGGCATGGGCAAAAGCACGCTGCTCAAAAGCATCATGGGTCTGGTCAAACCGCGGTCGGGCTCCATCACCATCACCGGCAAACCGATGATGGGCGCTGCGCCCTATGAGATCGCCCGCCTGGGCATCGCCTACGTTCCCGAGGGCCGGGGCATCTTCGGCAACCTCAGTGTGGTTGAAAACCTCAAGATGGCGGCACGCCCAGGCACGCGCGGCCAGCGTGAATGGACTTACGACCGCGTGCTCGACACCTTTCCCCGCCTGAAAGAGCGGCTGGGCCATGGTGGCCAGCAACTCAGCGGGGGCGAGCAGCAGATGCTGACGATTGGCCGCGCGCTCATGACCAACCCGGACGTGCTGATTCTTGATGAAGCGACAGAAGGCCTGGCGCCGCTGATTGCACGGGACATCTGGCGCATCTGCGCGCTGATCCGCGAGACCGGCATCAGCAGCGTCATCGTTGACAAGAACTGGAAACACGTCACGCAGATCACCGACCGCAACGTCATTCTGGTCAAGGGCGAAGTCGTGTTTGAAGGCACTTCTGCAGAGCTGCACGCGCAACCGGAGTTGCTGCAGCAATATCTCGGCGTCTGACAGCTGCCGGCATCAGCAACCCGACTTTACGGATTCTGGCGTCCCGGGGTGGAGGCTGTCGAACAGGGGAGCTTGCTGTTATCGTGGGGGAGGCGCTTGCGCCACACGGTGCGCAGTATTGCCTGCCGATCCACCTGGAGACATCCGATGAAAACTTCCTTCACAGCCAGACGTGTCCGCAGAGACCTTGCAGCTGTCATCACCACCCTGCTGCTGATTCCCGTTTGCGGTCACGCCCAGCCAGCCTTCCCCAATAAAGTCATCAAACTGATCGTGCCTGTCACGCCAGGTGGTGGTGCGGATGCTGTGGCACGCATGATCAGCGACAAGATGTCACAGTCACTTGGCACTCCTATCGTCATTGAGAACAAGGCTGGCGGGTCGGGCTCGATTGCCTCGATGGAGGTCGCGCGGGCGACGCCTGACGGCTACACGCTGATGCAATGTTTTGTGGCGACACACAGCACCAACCCCGCCGTGCTGAAACTCGGTTACGACCCGATTGCCGACTTTGCACCGGTCGGCATGATGGCGCAAACCTCCAATGTCCTGGTGGTCAGCGAGAAGTCGAAAGCCACCACCCTCCAGGAGTTTTTGACGCTGGCGCGTGCAAAGTCAGGCGGCATGAGTTTTTCCTCGGCCGGCGCAGGCTCTGCCACCCACCTCATCATGGAATACCTTGAAAACCAGGCGCGTGTAGACCTCGTGCATGTGCCGTACCGGGGCGCCGCTCCTGCCATGCAGGACCTGCTTGGCGGGCAGGTGGACGCCATGTTTCCCAGCCTCACCACCGCACTGCCCTACATCAAGGCGGGCAAACTTCGCGCGCTTGCCGTGGCATCCGTCAAACGCGACCCGGTGTTGCCCGATGTGCCCACGGTGGCCGAGCAGGGTTTTGCAGGTTTCAGCGCAATTCAGTGGTGGGGGCTTTGCGCGCCAGCCAAAACGCCTGCGCCTGTGGTGGCACGATTGAACAAGGCGCTAAATGATGCGCTGGCCTTGCCTGACATCAAGGCCCGCCTGCACGAGATGGCGGCCGAGCCGATGCCGGTAACGCCGGCGCAGTTCGACACCTTCCTCAAGGCAGAGGTTTTCAAGTGGACCAAGCTGGTCAGCGACACCCACCTGAAGATCGAACAGTGAGTTTCAAGGGCTAGAGCAACGGCCGTAACTCACGCGCCGCATCCAGCAAGAGCGGCAGCAGATCACGTTGCATGGCAGACAGCTCCAGCCGTTCGGGCGTGGTCACCACATTCAGCGCTGCCACCGTCACCCCGCGCATATTGCGCAGCGGTAACGCCAGTGCAAACACACCCAGTTCATGCTCCTGCCGCGCGACGCACCAGTCCTGCCCGCGCGCCTCGGTGACAAGCGTACGCAATGTCTTGCTGTCGGTGATGGTGTGGGGCGTCAGGCGCGGCAGTTCGTGATTTTTGATCCAGTCGGAGAGCTGGTTGCGCGGCATGCAGGCCAGCAGCATGCGGCCGGTGGACGTCGCATGCGCCGGCAGCCGTGCACCCAGGTGCAGGCCATAAGCCAGTACGCGAGGTGCCGCAGACTGCAGTTTGTCCGGGTAGCTGGTGCCGGAACCCACACTGCGCGCCACGATCACCACCTGATCGTCGTCCAGCACGACGCCTGAAAAAGACTGCTGTGTTTGTGCCGCCAGGCGATTGAGCGTGGGTTGCAGCACCCGCGGCAATCGGGCAGAAGCCAGGTAGCTGCCCGAAAATCGCAGCACCTTGGGCGACAGCCAGTAATAGCCGTCTTCACTTTCCAGATAACCCAGATGCGCCAGCGTCAGCAGGTGCCTGCGCGCGGCAGCCCGGGTAATGCCGGCGCGCTGCGCTGCCAGGGTGGCGTTGAGCCGCTGGCGTTCGGTGTCAAAACTCTCCAGCACCGCCATGCCCTTGGCCATGCCCTCGATGAAATCTGCTTTTGCGATGTCCACATCGTGCTCCTGCAAGTTGCGCGATTATCGCACCCATGGTCTTTTTATCGCACAGGCATTGCCTTGTGTCATGGCTATTTACGAACGCCAAAGTTACGCTTGCACATAGCCACATCCCGGAGACAAACATGCGCACCAAGGTCGCCATCATCGGAGCCGGCCCTTCCGGCCTTCTGCTCGGAGCCCTGCTCCACAAGGCAGGCATAGACAACGTCATCATCGAGCGCCAGAGCGGCGACTACGTGCTGGGCCGCATACGCGCCGGCATCCTGGAGCAGATCACCGTTGACCTGCTGAAAGAAGCCGGTGCAGACGCCAGGCTCAAACTGGAGGGCACGGTGCACCACAGCATCGACATCGGCTTTAAAAACCAGCGCCACAGCATTGACGTGCACGGCCTGACCGGCGGCAAGGTCGTCACGGCCTACGGTCAGACCGAACTCACGCGCGACCTGATGGACGCACGCGAAGCCGCCGGCCTGACCACCATTTATGAAGCCGGCGACGTCAGCATCCACGACTTCGACAGCAAGCAACCCAAGGTTCGCTACGTCAAGGATGGCCAGACGCATGAGCTGGCCTGTGACTTCATCGCCGGTTGCGACGGCTTTCACGGCGTGTGCCGGGCCAGCGTCCCGAAGGATTCCATCACCGAATTCGAACGGGTCTACCCGTTCGGCTGGCTCGGCATTCTGGCCGACGTGCCGCCGGTGTCACCGCACGCCATCGTCTACGCCAACAGCGAGCGCGGCTTTGCGCTGTGCTCCATGCGCAGCCTGACGCGCAGCCGCTACTACGTGCAGTGCCCCGTCGACGACAAGATCGAGAAGTGGACAGACGACGTCTTCTGGGACGAGATCCGCCGCCGTGTCGACCCCGACCTGGCCTCACGCATCATCACCGGCCCGTCGATTGAAAAAAGCATTGCGCCCCTGCGCAGCTTTGTCGCCGAACCTATGCGCTTCGGCAGCCTGTTTCTTGCAGGCGATGCAGCCCACATCGTGCCCCCCACCGGCGCCAAGGGTTTGAACCTCGCCGCATCAGACGTCAAATACCTGTCGGGTGCCCTCATCGACTACTACGTCAACAAGACCGAAACCGGCATCGACAGCTACTCAGAACGCTGCCTGCGCCGCATCTGGCGCGCCGAGCGCTTTTCGTGGTGGCTGACTTCACTGTTGCACCGCTTCCCCGACACCGGCGGCTTCGGTCAAAAAATCCAGGAGGCCGAGCTGGACTACCTCGTCAACTCGCAGGCTGCATCAACATCGCTGGCTGAGAACTACGTGGGCTTACCTCTCTGATTGCAAGGCTTGATTTTGATGCCAATAGCAGCAGGTTTGGTTAGATAGAACTCTCAACTCGCAAGCATGGCCTGCAATCTTGGCCTCGGTCTGTAGGCATCGTGGCGATGAAGAGCAAATTCACTGCGATGACTAGGAGATCGATACCTGAACGGCTCAGGACAACGCAGTGAGCGCGCAATCCAGCCGACCTGGACAGACAGAATTCGCTATAACTTTTGTAGCTACTGACGCCCTTATCCATTGACTTGGAGGTCTGAAACATATCTAAAACTGGCCTGAAAACAGCCATTTTTAGTGTTCCCGATATCCGCAAAATCAGACGTGAAGCCCCAAAAGCACAAATGCGTCACAAATCAATCATTAAGTACTTAATGATCAATTTATAACGCATTAAGTCAGCCCCGACTTTCCAGCAGCTTCAACGAGGCCAACACCCTACTTCGCGATGTACTCCGGTGGCGGGTGGTGTCCGGCAGCTTCTTTCACCTCAGCGGTATTGGCACCCGGCACAGCGGTACGCGCGAACAGCGTGTACATCGTGGGCACGACAAACACCGTCAGCAAGGTGCCGAGGGACATGCCGCCGACGATGACCCAGCCGATCTGGGTGCGGCTTTCTGCGCCGGCGCCGTGGGCAAAGGCCAGCGGCACGGCGCCCAGCACCATGGCGCCTGTGGTCATCATGATGGGGCGCAGGCGCTGGGCCGAGGCCTTGACGAGGGCGTCGATCATCTCCATGCCCTGCTCACGCAGCTGGTTGGTGAACTCGACGATCAGAATGCCGTGCTTGGTGATCAGGCCTACCAGCGTGATCAGGCCGATCTGTGAATACACGTTGAGCGAGCCGCCAGACCATTTGAGGGCCAGCAACGCGCCAATCATGGACAGCGGCACCGACAGCATGATGACCAGCGGATCGACAAAACTCTCGAACTGCGCGGCCAGCACCAGAAAAATGAACACCAGCGCCAATACAAAAACAATGGCCAGGGCACCCTGTGAATTCTTGAACTCGCGCGAGGTACCGTTCAGGTCTGTGCTGTAGCCGGTCTTCAGGATCTTCGCGGAGGTCTGGTCCATGAACCTCAAGGCCTGACCCAGGGAGTAGTCGGGTGCCAGATTGGCGGTGATGGTGGCAGAGCGGCGCTGGCCAAAGTGGTTCAGCTCGCGCGGCGATACGCTTTCACGCACCTTGACCAGGGCCGACAGCGGGATGATGGCGTCATTGCGGCCACGCACGTAAATGCGGTCGATGTCTTCGGGCGTGGTGCGGCCGCTGGCATCGGTCTGGACAATCACGTCGTACTGCTCGGCGTCGCGTTTGTAGCGCGTCACGTTGCGGCCACCCAGCAGGGTTTCAATCGCCTTGGCAACCACTTCAACGCTGACGCCCAGGTCGGCCGCCTTGTCGCGCTCGACCTCAATGCGCAGCTCGGGCTTGTTCAGCCGCAAGTCGATGTCAGGCGAAACGATGCCCGGGTTTTTGGCGATCTCCTCAAGCATCTGGCGCACCACAACGTTGAGGTTCTGGTAACTGTCAGAGGTCTGGATCACAAAATTGAGCGGCCGCTCGCGGAAACCCTGGCCGAGCGAAGGCGGCGTGATGGGAAACGCCGTCACGCCGGGCAAGGCGTTGAATTTGGGCTGCAACTGCCTGGCCAGCTCTATGGTGGAGCGCTTGCGGTCTTCCCAGTCAACCGTGCGGTAGGCCACCGATGCCTGGGCCACCGTGGGATTGCCGACGTTGGCAAAAATGCGGTCGAACTCGGGGAAGGACTCACCCATTTTTTCAAGGGCGCGCGCATAGCGGTTGGTGTAGTCCAGCGTGGCGCCGTCGGGTGCATTGACGTTGGCCAGGATCACGCCACGGTCTTCAATCGGCGAAAGCTCCTGCTTCATGGTGGGAAAGACGAGTGCAATCGCCAGCGCGCTGAGCAACATGACGCCCACAACAATCCAGCGCGCCTGCAATACAAAACCCTTGATGCGCTCGCCGATGCCGCCGGCCGACGATGCCGGTGGCTGGTACCGGGTGGTGACGATCCAGCGCAACAGGACCCAGTAGCGGTCTGACATCGATGTCAGCGCTTTTTCCATGAAGCGGTCAAAACGGTTCGGATTGGGGTTGTGCTTGAGCAGCTGCGTGCACATCATGGGCGTGAGCGTCAGCGCCACAAAACCCGAGACCACGACGGCGCCGGCCAGCGCCAGCGCGAACTCAACAAACAGCCGCCCCGTGCGGCCCGGCGTGAAGGCCAGCGGCGCATACACCGCAACCAGTGTGGCCGTCATGGTGATCACGGCAAAACCGATCTCGCGCGCGCCCTTGATGCCGGCCGAGAACGGGTCCATGCCCTCCTCGATATGGCGGAAGATGTTTTCCAGCATCACGATGGCGTCATCGACCACCAGGCCGATGGCCAGCACCAGCGCCAGCAGGGTCAGCGTGTTGATGGTGAAACCGGCCAGCGCCATCAGCGCAAACGTGCCGACCAGGCTGACCGGGATGGTGACGATGGGAATGATGGACGCACGCATGGTGCGCAAAAACACAAAGATCACCAGTGCTACGAGGCCGATGGCCTCTGCAATCGTGCGGTAAACGTTCTTGACCGAGCGATCAATAAAGACCGAGTTGTCGTTGGCGACGTCAATCAGCATGTCGGCCGGTAGATCGGTCTTGAGTTTGGGCAGGGCCTCACGCACACCCTTGGACAAATCCAGCGGGTTGGCGGTCGCCTGGCGGATGATGCCGATGGCCACTGCAGGGCGGCCATTGAGGCGAACGGCGGTGCGCTCATCGGCAGCGCCTTCCTGCACACGCGCCACATCACGCACCTTGACCGAGAAGCCGTTGACGCTTTTGACCACGATATCGCCGAACTGCGCGGGCCTGACAAGATCGGTCTGCGAAGTGACGCTGAATTCACGCTGCTGCGATTCGATACGGCCGGCGGGCAACTCAAGATTGCTGCGGCGAATGGCGTCCTCAACGTCCTGGGTGGTGAGCTTGTAGGCCGCCAGCTTGTCGGTATCGAGCCAGACGCGCATGGCGTACTTGCGCTCACCGAAGATGCGCACGTCGGCCACGCCGGTCACGGTCTGCAGGCGCGGCTTGACGATACGGTTGATGATGTCGGTGATCTGCAGCGGCGTCATCGACTCGCTGGAAAACGCGATCTGGATCACCGGGAAGGCATCGGCCTCGACCTTGGCGATGACGGGCTCTTCGATCGCCTGCGGCAGGCGGTTGCGCACGCGCGAGGTGCGGTCGCGCACCTCGGCAGCAGCGGAGTCGGCATCTTTTTCAAGTCGGAAGCGCACGCTGATCTGTGCCTGGTCGGCGCGGCTGATGGAGGTGATGACGTCCACCGCATCAATGCCGGCGATGGAATCTTCCAGCGGCTTGGTCACCTGCGATTCGATCACCTCGGCTGATGCGCCGGCGTAACGCACGCTGACGGTCACGACAGGTTCGTCGATCTTCGGGTATTCACGCACATTGAGCCGATTGAAGCTGACGGCGCCCACCAGCAATATCAGCAGCGACAGGACAGTGGCGAAAACTGGCCGGCGTATGGAGGTTTCAGCGAGTTGCATGGTTGGGCCTGTACTGGTGTGAACCGCGTGAAAACAAGGGTTTAAGCCCGGCCGGCCTTGCCTGCAGGCCGCCCGGCAGGCAGCGCTTCAGCGCAGGGGTTAGGTCCGGAAACGCGCGCTGCACCTTCAGCCACAACGGCTGGCAGGCGGGCAGAAGGCGCGGAGGCCGCAGCCATGGCCGGCGCAGATGCGGGGGCCGGTCCTGCAGCAAGGGCAGAAGCCGCCTGTGCCGGAGCCGCTGGCGCCGATGCCCGTGCGGCCGCCCCGCCACCCGCACCAGCACCTGCGGGACGGCCGCCGCCAGACAGGTCAGCCAGCGTCACCATCGTGCCGTCACGCTGGATGCGCTGCTGGCCGGTGGTGACCACCATGTCGCCAGCCTCCAGGCCTTCAAGAATCTCAACCTTGCCGGGACGGCGCAGGCCGACCTTGACCTCAACCCTCTTCGTGGCGCGGGTCTGTGCGGAAGAACCCGGCAGCAATTTGATGACAAACTGCCGCCCGCCCTGGGGAACGATCGCCTCTTCGGGAATCAGCCTGGCGTTTTCACGCTCGCCAAAAACGACATTGACACGCGCAAACATGCCGGGGCGCATCTGCAACTGGCGGTTGTCGATGCAGCCGCGTACGCCGACCGAGCGGCCGTTGGCATCAATCAGCGGGTCAATGGCCTGGACCTGGGCGGTGTACTTGCGACCAGGCAGCGCATCGATATCCAGCATGGCGGTCTGCCCGCGTTTGATCTTGCTCTGAAAGCGCTCGGGCAACCTGAAGTCGACAAACAGCGCATCGATGTCTTCAATGTTGACGACGTCGGCACCGTCCTTGAGGTAGTCACCGACGTTGACGAGGCGGATGCCGGCAATGCCGTCAAACGGTGCAATGATTTTGAGACGGGCGGCCGTGGCCTGTGCGAGCGACAGCTTGGCCTGTGCCACCTGCAGGTTGGCCGCGCTTTCATCCAGCGAACGCTGGCTGATGAAGTTTTGCGCGACCAGTTCCTGGTTGCGCTTCTGGTTGGCGAGTGCAATCGACAGTTCAGCCTGGCTTTGCTGGACCTGAGCCAAAGGCAACTGGTCGTCAAACTGCACCAACACCTGGCCCTTGCGCACCCGCTGGCCGTCGGTGAAGTTAAGGTGGGTGATGCGCCCGCTGACCTCTGGCCTCAGCACCACGCCGCGCCGCGAACGCAGGCTGCCGACAGCCTGGGTGTCGTCGGTGATCCTCGCCACCTCGACTTTGGCGAACTCTACTGACAGGGGCCTGCCATCGGCGGGCCCGCTGGCGGCGCCCTGCGCCGGGCCGGCGGTTGCGGGCGCCGTACCGGATGTATCACTGCTGGACTTTGGCTTCTGGAGCCACCATGCAGCGCCTGACGCGACTGCAATGCCTACGACCGCGACTACCGAATAAATTGCTTTTGATGCCATCTGGGGGGGTCGGAAAGGAAACTTGTTAAAAAATGATACAAACTTCCAATGTATCAGGCTGGCAGGCTTCGCACGGCTCTTTGACACTGGGAAAAGGCTTTGCGCTGTGCCTTTACAACGTGTCCGATACGCTTTTGCGGCCGGAGTTCAGCCAGCTTCCGCTACAACCCGAAATTCCGGGGTCTACCCCTTGATGGCTTTCGCAGGTCACCAAAGCTATGAAAGCATGGCTAAAGACGTCCCAGGGCGCGTTCAACCCCCTTGTTGGCGAGACCGTCAGCACGCTCGTTACCGGGGTCGCCGGCATGGCCCTTGACCCAGCGCCAGTCAATGCGGTGACCGGACGTGCTCACGAGGGCGTCCAGCTTTTGCCAGAGATCCACATTCTTGACGGGCGCCTTGGCCGCCGTGCGCCATCCCCGTGCCTTCCAGCCGTGTATCCATTCGGTGATGCCCTTGCGCACATAGTCGCTGTCGAGGTAGAGCGTCACGCTGCAAGGCCGCTTGAGGGCGGCAAGCGCTTCAATGACGGCTGTCATCTCCATTCGGTTATTGGTGGTGTCCATCTCGCCGCCAAACAGTTCCTTTTCAGTCCCGCCCTGGCTGAGCAGTACGCCCCAGCCGCCGGGGCCGGGATTGCCCTTGCAGGCACCGTCGGTATAAATGATGACTTGCCGGGAAGCTGCGTTGTCTTGTGAATCTGCCATTGATCTCTTTGAAATATTTACTCTGAAAGGATTGAATCTGCCTCGCGGCTCCTGGGGCTTTTCCGCGTCGCGGGCTTTCTGTGGGCCACGGCTGCGGGTGCCGCGGCGATAGCCTTGCGCGACTTCCATGCCGGCTCCAGCAATCTGACGCCCTGTACACGCTTGACCGCTACGACAAAATACACCGCGCCGAAGATGGGCCACCAGCGCGCGCCGGCCTTGTCCATCCACTCGAAGCGGGACAGCCACTTCTGGCTGGTCAGCGCAGGACGATAACAGCCAAAACGCCCGGACTCGACTTCAAAGCTCAGCAATCGCAGCCAGTCACGCAAACGCCAGTAGCCTATGAACTCACCGGCCTCGGGCAGAAACAGGTCGCCACGGCCCAGGCGGCGATAGAAGTGCGCGCGCGTCTGGCGCATGCTCCACAGGCTGGTCGGGTTAAAGCCGCTGATGACCACCCGGCCTTCGGGCACCAGCACACGCTCCACTTCCCGAAGCGTGGCGTGCGGGTCCAGGCTCAGCTCCAGCGTGTGAGGCAGCACAACGAGATCAAGGCTGGCTTCGGGAAAAGGTAAAGCACCCGAATCCGTGACCAGCGCAGCACGCGGCCGGGAACTTGCAAGGGTTGCGGTGGTCGTATCCGGGCCAGTGGGTAAAGGCGCTGAAGAGTTTTCAGATGGCGCGGCATCCAGTGCCAGCCATTGATGCGGCATGCGATTTGCGTGCAGTGCATCGAGTTCAGGAAAGCCGAGTTGCAAGGCGTGGTAACCGAAGACGTCGCTGACGGCCTCATCAAATTGCACACGCTCCCAGGCCAGCAGGTACTCGCCGGGCGGGGTCTTGAGCCAGTCAGTCAAACCTATAATTTGGGAGTTCATCAGGACCACTGCATGTTGAAATTGATTCCCGTCCCCGCCTTCGCCGACAACTATCTCTGGATGTTGCACGACGGCCAACGCGCGCTGGTCGTTGACCCGGGGGACGCGGCACCTGTATTGCGCCTGCTGAAAGAGCAGGCACTGCAACTGGAGTCGATTCTAGTCACGCATCATCACGCGGACCACACCGGCGGAGTCGATGAGCTGCGCGAGGCCACTGGTGCAAAGGTTTACGGCCCTGCGACTGAAAAAATACCGGCGCCTTATGAGCACCTTCGTGAAGGCGACAGCATCACGGCGATGGGACTTGACTTCAAAATCATCGATGTCCCGGGGCATACGTCGGGCCATATCGCCTACTATTGCAAGGCCCCCACGCTTGTCGCTTCGCGTACTACGCTGCCCCCCGAGGGGGCTGGTCCGGCTAGCGGCGGCCCGTCGCCCGACCGCACCGCCATAAATGGCAGGCCGCTGCTCTTTTGCGGGGATACGCTTTTTTCGGGTGGTTGCGGACGGCTTTTTGAGGGCACGCCTGCGCAGATGCTGGCGTCGCTCGACAAACTCGCCGCCCTGCCCGCCAACACCTGCGTCTGTTGTACGCATGAATACACACTGGGCAACCTGCGTTTTGCGCTGGCGGTTGAGCCAGGCAACGCAGAACTGGCGGCTTACAACAGCGCATGCGTAAAATTGCGCGAAGCAGGCCAACCCACGCTGCCGACATCGATTGCGCAAGAGCTTTTGATCAATCCTTTCCTGCGTACCCGGCAAGCCCCGGTACAAACCGCTGCCAGGCATTTCGATGCTTCGGCTCATGATGACATTTCAGTATTTGCCGCCATCAGGCAGTGGAAAAACCAGTTCAAATGACGTTTCAAAACCGAACCATCACCTCACGCATTTTTCTTTCCAGCCTCTTTTTATGTCTTGCCGTTCTGGCGGGCTGCGCCAGCAAGCCGGGCATGCCCGGGGACCCGGTACTCACCGCCGAATCGGCTGCCGGCAAAACCGTTCCCTCACTGGTGCCCGGCGGGCCTTTAAAAGGCATCACGCCGGGACAGGTCGGTGGCCTGAAGATAGCCCCGACAGAACCGCCCCGGGAATTGTGGGACCGCATTCGCCGCGGTTTTGCGATGCCCGACCTGCAGGGCGACCTGGTGACTGATCGCGAGCAGTGGTACGCCACCCGGCCGGAATACATCCAGCGCATGACAGAGCGATCCAGCAAATACCTCTTTCACATTGTTGAAGAACTTGAGCGCAGGCAGATGCCAACCGAGCTGGCCCTGCTGCCATTTATTGAAAGCGCCTTCAACCCGCAAGCGGTATCCAGCGCAAAAGCTGCGGGCATGTGGCAGTTCATGCCGGCGACCGGCAAATACTTTGACCTCAAGCAAAACGCGTTCAGGGACGATCGCCGTGACGTACTCGCATCAACACGTGCGGCCCTTGATTACCTGCAAAAACTCTACGGCATGTTTGGTGACTGGCACCTTGCACTGGCGGCCTATAACTGGGGCGAAGGCAGTGTAGGCCGCGCGATTGCACGCAACCAGAAGGCAGGCCTGGGTACGGGTTACCTTGACCTGAACATGCCAGCCGAAACGCGGCTGTATGTGCCCAAGCTGCAAGCGGTGAAAAACATTGTGGCCAACCCGCAGGCCTTCCGTACGGAACTGCCGCTGATTGAAAACCACCCCTATTTCCAGCAGGTGCAGATTACGCGAGACATCGACGTGGCACTTGCCGCCAAGCTGGCCGACGTGAAGATAGAAGACTTCAAGGCGCTCAATCCATCGGCGCACCGGCCGGTGATCATCGCCGCAGGCACACCACAAATTTTGCTGCCGTGGGACAACGCCACTGTTTTCCAGCGCAACTTTGAGGCTTACAGTCAGGGTCAATACGCGAGCTGGACAGCCTGGACAGCACCCGGGACCATCAGTACAGCGGAAGCAGCCCGACGGACCGGCATGAGCGAGATTGACCTGCGCGCCATCAACAACATCCCACCACGCATGCTGATCAAGGCGGGGTCAACGCTGCTCGTTCCGCGCTCGGCAAAGATGGAAGAAGACGTGAAGCTTCAGGTGGCCGACAACGCGCAAATGTCGCTGGCGCCGGAAATTGTGACACGCAAAACGAGCGTGAAGGCGCGCAAGAACGAAACCGTTGCCAGCATTGCCAAACGTTATGGCCTGAGTGCCGCCAGCGTTGCAGACTGGAATGGGGTCAGTGCATCGTCAGGCTTCAAGCTGGGCCATCAGGTCGTGCTCTACCTGCCAATCAAGAGCCGTGCTGCCGTGCGTACCGGTGGTCCGCGCAATTCGGTCAAGGCGGCAAAACGCAGTACCGGCCAAACCATCGTCAAAACGAAGCGCAAGTAAGACCCTAAAGCACTCACCTGCGTTCACTGAAGGCTACTTCATTCCAACCAGGCCAATGACACCGATCACGATCAGGTAGATCGCGACAATGTAGTTCAACAGGCGCGGCACCAGCAGGATGAGAATGCCGGCGATGAGGGCGACCAGTGGGCCTATGCTGAGTGAGAGGTTCATGAGAGGTTTTTTCCTGTTGTTGGTTATGCGATGCCTGAACTGTAGGCCGCATGACCCAAAGCCAGCTGTAGGACGGCAGGAAAAGATGATGTTGGGCAAAGACACTGACAGGCCATCGCCTTTGCCTGAAAGCTTCTCTGAACGCTTCTATCTGGAAGCGATGCTGCTGGCGCCCTGCCAGTCACCGCCAAGCGCTTTCACGAGAAAGACCGAAGTCAACAGGCGCTGCCCCAGCAACTGCGCGGCCTGTCGTTCACTGTTGAGCTGCGCCTGCTGCGCAGTGATGACGTCGAGATAGCTGGCAACACCGCCTTCATACCGGTCATTGGCGATGGTCAGCACCCGGTTGGCACTGTTGATGGCGAGTTGCGCCTGGGCATAAGCGCGGTCAAGCGCAGCGACACCGCTGATGCCGTCTTCCACCTCCTGCATGGCCGTGAGCACCACGCGGCGGTAGTTGGCAACCGTCACGTCATAGCCGGCTTTTGCGAAGTCGGTATTGGCCCTGATACGGCCACCGTCGAACAGCATCTGCGTTGCCGACACGCCGAGCGACCAGAGCGCGCTGGGCGCATCCAGGAGCCGGTTGAATACCCGGCTGTCCGCGCCCAATGCCGGCGTGAGAAACACGCTCGGATAAAACGCGGCGGTAGCGACCCCGATCTGCGCGTTTGCTGCGGCCATGGCCCGCTCGGCAGAGGCGACATCCGGCCGACGCTCGAGCACATCCGACGGAATACCCAGTGGAATGGCGGGTGGCACCATGGCCGTGGTCTGCGGCTCCAGTGAAAACTGCGGCGCTGGCGTACCCGTCAACGTGGCAATGGCATGTTCAAACTGGGACCGCTGACGCTTGAGTACGTCCACCTGCGTCAGCGTGGTGTCGAGCAGGGCCTGCTGCTGCGCCATGTCCAGGCCAGAGGTCGCGCCCAGGTCGTGCCGGTCTGTTGCAAGACCAAGAGACCTCCGCTGAAGCGCAATGGAGCGCGAGAGGACATCCAGCTCGGTATCCAGCGCGCGCAGGCTGAAGTAGTTGACTGCAAGATCGGAGCCAAGCACCAGTTTGACGTTCTCAAGATCAGCAGCAGACTGCTCGGCCGATGCGGTAGCCCCGTCCACCAGATCCTGTACCCTGCCCGCAAGATCAACTTCATAACTGACGGCAAGGGTCGCCTGGTAATCGTTCTGGACAGTCGAGAAATTATTCGAGTTATAGCTTGTGAGTGGTCGGTTGGCCGAAATTTTCTGGCGTGCTGCGCGTGCACCCAGGCTGATTTGCGGAAAGAGGCTGGCAGAACTGGCTGAGACCGTGGCACGGGCTTGCGCCAGCCGTGCACTGGCTGCGGCAAGCGTCTGGTTGCCCAGCATGGCCTTCTGCTCAAGCTCGTTCAGCTTGGGGTCGCCAAAACGCTCCCACCAGGGGCCTTTTCCTGCGAGATCGTTGGGGGTTCCGGTCTTCCACGGTGCCTCAACCTGCCAGGCCACCGGAATATCGACGGCCGGCTTTTTATACTCCGGGCCAACCGCGCAACCCGCCAGCATCGCCAGCGCAGCAAGTACACCGGTCTTCAAAAACATCACGGTGCGTCCTTCTTGGCCCCGGATTTCGCCTCGGGCTTGGCACCGGCAGGCTGTTTCGGTTTGTCGTCTTCAGCGGCGTTAAATGTCAGCAAGTCGCCTTCGGCAAGCGAATCGGACGGGTTAAGCACCAGGCGTTCCCCGCCCGAAAGCCCCTCCACAACCTCAACGTTCTCACCATAGTTGCGGCCAAGGCGAATGGTCTTCAGCCGCACATGACTCTCATTTTCAACAGTCGCCACCTTGACGCCGTCACCGCGTATCACCAGGGCGTTGTTGGGTATCGCAAAGCCTTTGCTGGCTGCCAGCGGCAACGCCACCTGCACAAAGGCGCCAGGCAACAGCGTGCCCGTCGTGTTGGGCAGGGAAATTTCAACCTGCATGGAGCGCGAGCTTGCATCTATCGAAGCGGCTGTGCGTGCGACTTGCCCCTGAAAGCGCTGGCCGCGCAGTTCTGCCTGCGTCACCACAACGCCCTGCCCCGTCTTCACCAGTTGTGCATAGGTTTGTGGAACATTGACGTAGAGCCGCAGTGGATCTGTCTGGGTCACCACAAACAGCGCCCGCGTCAGTCCCCCACCGGCACCGGCGTCAATCAGGTCACCGGTATCCACATTGCGGCGGGTGATGATGCCGTCGGTCGGCGCGATGATGCGTTTGAAATTTTCAAGCTGGCGCAGGCGCTGCACATTGGCCTCAGCCGCAGCAAGGTTGGCACCGGCTTGTGTGCTGGCACTGCGGCGCTCGTCCACTTCCTGCTGGGACACTGCGTCCTTCTTGCGAAGCGCTTCCCATCGAACCGCCGTACTCTGCGCAAGTTCGAGACTGGCAGCTGCCTGCTGGCGCGCCGCAACAGCCTGCGACAGCTGCTGGTCGATTTCAGGCGTTTCAATCTCGGCAAGAAGTTCACCTTTGGTGACGCGTGCGCCAATGTCCTTGGTCCAGCGTTTGACGTAACCGCCAGCACGGGCGTAAATCGGTGACTGCACAAAACCCTGCAAGGTGCCGGGCAGCGCCAGTGTCTGGCCTGCGTCACTGGCTTTAACCAGCGTTGTCTTGACATAGTTCTTGTTGCGCTCGGTAGCACCGGTTTCGAGTTGCTTGTGGTTGTAGATCCGGCTGATCACGGTGCGCCCGGCACCCAGCGCAAGAATGACAAGGACAACAACGGCAACGATCTTGCTGCGGCGTATGACCTGACCCCGCTTGAGCAGTTCACCAGACTCGCCTGGATCCACCGGATGCAGGGCCAAAGGGGCGTGTCGTTCTTCAGACATTTCAGTTCTCCTGGGGCACTGCGCCTGCGGGTTCATGTGGCGCAGCCAGTACGCGCCGGCGCTCCTGGCGGCGAATCAGCCGTTGATGGACACCTGCATAAATCACAGGTACAAAAAACAGGGTTGAGACGGTTGCAAAAAGCAGGCCGCCAATCACGGCCCGCCCCAACGGCGCATTCTGTTCCGCACCCTCACCCAGGCCAAGCGCCATGGGGATCATGCCAATGATCATGGCGAGCGCTGTCATCATGACCGGCCGGATGCGGGTAGCCCCGGCTTCAAGCGCTGCCGCAAGCGGCGTGATGCCGTCTTCCCTGCGCTGGCGCGCGAAAGACACCACCAGAATACTGTTGGCCGTCGCCACGCCCATGGTCATGATGGCCCCTGTCAACGCCGGCACACTGAGCGTGGTGCCTGTGATGAACAGCATCCACGCAATGCCCGCAAGCGCCGCAGGCAAGGCCGTGATGATGATGGCCGCATCTATCCAGGACTGAAAGGTCACCACGATCAGCAGGTAGACCAGAACAATCGCCATGGCGAGGCCGATGCCCAGGCCGATAAAAGAGGCCTGCATGGTTTCAACCTGGCCGCGTATGGCGATCTGGTTGCCGCGTGAAAGCCTTGGCGACATCTCATCGACCAGCTTGCGGATCTGGCTGGCGATGCTGGCCAGGTCGGTCCCCTGCACACTGACATAAACATCAATGGCGGGCTGGATGTTGTAACGCGTGACGATGGGGAGTTGTCGCCCCGTCCTCGCCTCTACCAGGTTGCCAAGCAACTGGTTGGGGTTCACTGGCGCGGCCGCGCCATTCACACCACTGTTGGCATTGGGCGTGGTGCCAATCGGAATGCCAAGCAGCGCATCCACGGAATCCACGTTGTACTGGGGTGACTGCACGACCACGTTGTAAACAATTCCGTTTTGCGGATTGAGCCAGAACGCAGGCGCAGTTTGCGAACTGCCGGACAGGGCGATCAGCACGTTTTGCCCGACGTTGGCAGCGCCCAGCCCGAACTGCTGCAGCCGGGTGCGGTCCATGCGCAGGTCCACCACAGGGCCATCAAGCCGCTGGTGCACATGGGCATCCACAGCACCAGGTATTTTGCGTATAGCCTTGGTGAGTTCTGCCGCAAGCGCCGCGTTGCCGGTCACGTCGTTACCGGTAAATTGCACGTCAATGGCCGCAGGCAGGCCGAAGTTGAGGATCTGTGTGGAAATATCAGCCGGCTGAAAGAAGAATTCCACACCTGGAAACCGCTTGGGCAACTCGGCCCTGAGCAATGTGATGAACTCATCGGTCGGCCGATGCCCCTCTTTCAGGGACATCAGAATTTCCCCGTCCATGGAGCCTATGGTGCCGGCATTGCTGTACGACAGGTTGATACCGCTGTTGGGAAGACCGATATTGTCAAGAATGGTCTCCAACTGGTCGGCAGGCACCATTTCACGAATGGCCTTCTCCACCGCGTCGGCTATGCGTACTGTTTCTTCCACGCGTGTGCCGGTAGGTGCACGCATGTGCAGCCTGATCTGCCCGGCATCAACACTTGGAAAGAAGTCACGACCCAAAAATGGGTAGAGCAGGCACGACAACACACAGAAACCAAAAAAAATCTGCGCAAAACGCTTGCGATGTGACAGCGCCGAAGAAAGTGCCAGCGTGTAGGCTCGCCGCACCCGCTCGAATTGCGAATCAAAGCTGCGGTACATGCGCTGCAGCGGGCCCGGGTTGGTGTCCGATTTTGCAGCTTCATGTACGCCGCCCATGAGCAGCATCACCAGCGTCGGCACCAGGGTACGTGACAGGAAATAGGATGCGATCATCGCAAACACCACGGCTTCAGCCAGCGGCACAAACAGGAAACGCGCCACGCCCGACAGGAAAAACATCGGCACGAAGACAATACAGATGCACAGCGTCGACACAAACGCAGCAGCACCGATTTCGGTGGCACCCGTATCAATCGCCTGATTGAGTTCGGTACCCATGTGCAAATGGCGCTCGATGTTCTCAATCGTCACGATGGCCTGATCGACCAGAATGCCAACCGACAGCGCAAGGCCGCCCAGTGTCATGATGTTGAGCGTTTCGCCCAGTGCGAACAGCGCCAGCACGGAGGCCAGAATGGACAGTGGAATGGTCAGCGCAATAATCAGCGTACTGCGCCAGTTACCCAGGAACAGCAGCACCATCAAGGCAGTTAGCGCTGCGGCGATCAGGGCTTCGGTGATCACGCCCTGGACAGCAGCTTTGACAAAAATCGACTGGTCGAACAGGGGCGTGACCTTCACGTCCGCGGGCAGGGTCTGCACCGCCCGCGGCAATAGCGCCCGGACGTTGGACACGATGTCCAGTGTGGAAGCCCCGCCGTTTTTCAGTATGGACACCAGCACACCGCGTGAGCCGTCCTGCCGCACGACATTGGTCTGCGGCTGGAAACCGTCACGCACATAGGCCACGTCTTTCAGGTAGGTGGTGACATTGTTGGCCGTGCGCACGGGCAATTCATTGAGTCCGGAAATGGCGTCGGGCGAGCCATTCATGCGTACCGTGTATTCGGTTTCACCAAACTTGACCGTCCCTGAAGGCAAGATCAGGTTCTGTGTGTTCACCGCATTCACGACATCTGCAGGCGACAGGCCCCGCGCCTGCAAAGCCTGGGTGTCCAGGTCTACCGAAATAACACGCACCTTGCCGCCGTAAGGAAACGGCGAAGCAACACCCGGTACCGTGATGAGCTGTGGGCGCAAGCCCTGAACGGCGACGTCGAAGAGCGTGTTCTCGGGCAACGTCGGGCTGGACAGCGCAAGCTGCATCACGGGAATGCTGGAGGCGGAATACTTGATGACCAGCGGAGGCGTGATGCCCGGCGGCAATTGCCTGACCTGGGTTTGCACAGAGGCCACCACCTGCGCGATGGCTGTCTGGATATTGACGCCAGGCTGGAAAAACACCTTGACGATGCTGACACCGGCCAGTGACGTCGACTCGATGTGCTCAATGTCGCTCACCACGGTTGTGAGGCCACGCTCGGTCTGGCCGGCAATGCGCTGGCCCATTTCCTGGGCCGGCAATCCGTTGTAGTTCCAGATCACGCTGATCACCGGAATATTGATTTCCGGGAAGATGTCCGTCGCCATGTTCTTGAGTGCGAACGGCGTGGCCAGCACGATCAACATCGCCATCACGATGAAGGTGTAGGGGCGCTTGAGCGCCAACTGGACCATTGACATGGACTCGGACTCCGGAGCGGGGATGCCCAGAATCATACGTTCGCATACTGTTAAGGCGAGGTAAAGCAGGCCTCGGAAAACCCTTAGAGACCTTAGATTTTTTCAGTTTCGCCTGTGCGCGGGCGCCATTTCATGAGCCGTTTTTCGATTTTCCCGACAATGCCGTCCAGCAACAACGCAAAAGCCGTCAGCACAACAATCCCGGCAAAAACAGTGTTCACATCAAAAGTGCCCTCTGCCTGCAGAATGAGGTAGCCCACACCCCGGGCAGAGCCCAGGTATTCGCCCACCACGGCCCCCACAAAAGCGAGACCCACCGACGTGTGGAGGCTTGAAAAGACCCAGCTGGTGGCGCTCGGCAGATAAACAGTGCGCAGCAGTTGCCGCTGGTTGGCGCCCAGCATGCGGGCGTTGGCCAGCACGACCGGGCTGACCTCCTTCACACCCTGGTAAACGTTAAAGAACACCACAAAAAACACCAGTGTGATGGCAAGAGCGACCTTGCTCCAGATGCCCAGGCCAAACCAGAGCGCAAAGATGGGCGCCAGGATCACCCGGGGCATGGAGTTGGCCGCCTTGATGTAGGGGTCCAGCACCGCGCCCGTTATAGGTGCAAGCGCGAGCCACAGACCACAGGCAAGCCCCATCACAGTGCCCAGGCCAAAAGCCAAAACCGTCTCAAGCAGCGTGGTGCCCAGGTGCAGGTAAATGTCTGCATTGCCCTTGAGCCCTTCGGGGAAAAGCAGGCTGGGCCCAAAACCAAAAGGCATGAACCAGCTCCAGACACGCCCGGCCACCAGAATCGGCTCCCCCAGGAAAAAGGCGAACTGCTGGTCGCGAGAAGCCACGTGCCATCCCAGCAGGATGGCGATCAGCAAACCAATTTGCCAGATCCGCAGCTTGCTTTCAGAGGGTTTGATATGGCGCCACATCATCGGGCAACTTTTTTAAGTTGCTGCGCATAGCCCTTGAGCACTTCGTCACGCAACACATCCCATATCTGTTTATGCAACTCGACAAAGCGCGGTTGGGTACGTACCTCGGCCACATCGCGCGGCCTTGGCAGGTCAATCACAAATTCACCCATCGGATGCGTGGCAGGCCCGGCCGACAGAACCACTACCCTGTCGCTCATGGCGATGGCTTCATCCAGATCATGCGTGATGAACAGCACGGCTTTTTTCTTTGCAGCCCACAGCTCAAGCACCTCGTTTTCCATGAGCTGCCGGGTCTGGATGTCCAGTGCGCTGAAGGGCTCGTCCATCAGGATGATGTCCGGATCAAGCGCCAGCACCTGAGCCAGAGCCGTGCGTTTGCGCATGCCGCCGGACAGCTCATGCGGGTAACGGTCTCCGAAACCACCAAGCCCGACACGCTCAAGCCATGCCTGCGCCTGCGCGCGCGCCTCCACGTCTGGTATGCCCCGGTATTCCAGCCCGACCATGACGTTGTCAATCGCGCTGCGCCATGGCATCAGGGCTTCGGTCTGGAACATATAGCCCGCGCGGGTGTTGATGCCCTGCAGTGTTTCACCAAATACTTTCACGCTGCCCAGCGTTGGCGGCAAAAGACCGGCGCCGATATTCAGCAGGGTGGACTTGCCGCAACCGGTAGGGCCTACGACCGAGACAAACTCACCTGCATTGACACGCAAGGTGGTGTCGCCCACGGCTGTGTAGCCCTGGGCGCTGTCTTTTGACCTGAAGGTGCAGCTGATACCTTCCAGCGCGAGTGCGACGGAACTTGTCATGGCGAAACTATAGCGCCGGGCTATCGGTGCAAAGCAGCCCGCGGATCGTTCAAGCGGTTCACGCCTTGAAGCGCTCCTTGGCGCGGCGTGCGAATTCGTTGGTGTAGAGCTTGCTGATGTCGATCTTGTCGGCCTTGATGCTGGGGTCAAAGCTGGCCAATGCCTTCAGCGCCGTACGCACACCGTCTTCGGGAATGATGCCGTCCAGCGAGATCGACTCACGCACCTTGTTGAAAGACGCGAGGTAAAGCGCACGGTCACCCAGCAAATAACTCTCGGGCACGGTCTTGATGATGTCGCCGGGCCCTGCGGTCTGCAGCCATTTGAGGCCATGCACGATGGCATTGGCCAGCGCCTGGCATGTGTTGGGGTTCTTCTGGATGAAGTCGACAGGTGCATACAGGCAGGCAGCTGGCATGGTGCCCCCGAACACTTCCTGTGTTCCTTTGAGCGTGCGCGTGTCGCTGATGATTTTCACCTCCCCCTTTTGCTCCAGCATGGTCATCACGGGGTCGGTGTTGCTCATCGCATCGATCTGGCCGGAGCGCAGGGCAGACAGTGCCCCGGCTGCGGTCCCCACACCGATAAAACTCACGTCGCTGGCTTGCAGGCCACCGCGCGACAGAACAAGGTTGGCCATCATGTTGGTGGAAGAGCCCGGCGCCGAGACACCAATTTTTTTACCCTTGAGATCCGCAATCGTCTTGTAATTGGGCATCGCCTTGGTCGAGACGCCAAAGGCAATCTGCGGCGCCCTGCCCTGCAATACGAAGGCCCGGAACATCTGGTTCTTGGCCTGCAGGTTGATGGTGTGCTCAAAGGCACCGGAGCAGACATCGGCGGAGCCGCCCACCACCGCCTGCAAGGCACGTGCACCACCGGCAAAGTCGCTGATCTCGACGTCAAGCCCTTCTGCCTTGAAATAACCCAGTTGCTCGGAGATGGTCAATGGAAGGTAATAAAACGCCGCCTTCCCGCCGACGGACAAGGAGATTTTTGTTTTTTCAAGTTTGCCCTGTGCCCAAAGTGAAGGGAAAGCCAGCGTTGCAGCGGCGAGCGTGGCGCCAGCTGCAAATGTGCGTCGCGAGAGCTTGATGGATGTCGTCATGTTTGGTGTTCCCTTTGTTTTTTTAAGTTGAAGACAAGCTTAGCAACGCGCAAAAAAACCCGCATCGGGGTCATCCCCTGCGGGTTTGTACCGAAAAATCCGGACCGGTTAACGAATGGTTACCGAACACCGGGCAGGCATGCCCATTGCAGTCAGTCGCTGTTCAGGCATGGGGTGCTTCTGCTTTAACGGTAGCCGGAAAAGAGGATGGCGATGTTGACCACCAGTGCGACAGCCCACACGCTGCTGCGCGTTTTTGCCATGTCGGCAACATACATGAGGATGTAGGCGATGCGAAACACGACAAACATGAACGCGAGGATATCGAGCAGCGTCTGCCGCGCCTGCAATTGATGCGCGATGATGACGGCCGCAAAAAAGAAAGGCAGCGCCTCGAAAGTATTCGCCTGCGCTGCATTGGCACGGGCTCGCCAGTCAGTTTGCCGGGCAAGCCAGGCGCGTGGATTGTGGTTGTCAAACCCACCTTCGCGCCGGGGCCTGTCGAAAGTACCGTATTTGGCAATGCCAGCGCAGACGATCGGCAATATGGCAGCCACCAGAACGCACCAATAGGCGAATGTGAAGCGAACGAACGTCATTCCTGTGAATCCTTTGAATTTGTCTTTGAGTCAGCAGGCCATGCCCTGCGTACACCAACAGCTTTCAAAATTCTAGAGTAGCACGCGTTGAAATCAGCGCCTGTCCACCAGCGCGTGTGCAATAGTGCCAAGGTCGACGTACTCAAGCTCGCTGCCAACCGGGACGCCGCGTGCCAGCCGCGTCACCTGTACGCCCCGGCTTTTCAGCGCCTGCGCGATGACATGCGCCGTCGCTTCGCCTTCTGCGGTGAAGTTCGTGGCAAGAATGACTTCCTGCACTTCGCGTGATTCCGGAGGCAGAGGCAGCCCTCTGTCATCCCTGGGCACCACGCGATCAAAGAGCTTCTGCAGACCGATATCGTTCGGACCTATGCCATCCAGGGGGCTCAACTTTCCCATGAGTACAAAGTACAGCCCCCTGTACGCCAGCGTACGTTCAAGCGCGGCCTGGTCGGCAGGTGTCTCCACCACGCACAGCTTGCTTCGATCACGCTGCAGACTCGCGCAAGTGCTGCATACTTCCAGCTCGGTCAGGGTATTGCACAGCGAGCAATGCCTGATGCTGCTGACCGCATGCTCGAGTGCTGCCGCTATCTGGAGTGCACCGGACTTGTCATGCTGAAGCAAATGAAACGCCATGCGCGCGGCCGACTTCGCCCCAACACCGGGCAGCTTGCGCAGTGCCTGGGTCAGGCCTTCAAGGGCGTTGGATATTGCCATTCAGATCGGACGAAAAAAAGAAGGGAGCTGGCCTGGGCGGAAGATCTGATCAGTTGGGGACCGAGCCGTCAGGCACTTGGCGCGTCGGCTGGTTCGCCCCACAAGGTTTCAGAATGGGAACTTCATCCCGCCCGGAAGGCCCGGCATCCCCTGCGTCAGCTTGCCCATCTTCTCCTGGCTCAGGTCTTCGGCCTTGCGCACAGCTGCGTTAAAGGCTGCGGCTACAAGGTCTTCCAGCATGTCCTTGTCGTCAGCCAGCAGGCTGGGGTCGATCTCGACGCGCTTGACATCGTGTTTGCAGGTCATGGTGACCTTGACCAGGCCGTTGCCGGACTCTGCAGTCACTTCGATGAATGCGAGTTCGTCCTGGGCCTTTTTCAGGTTGTCCTGCATGGCCTGGGCCTGCTTCATGAGACCGGCGAGTTGTCCTTTGTTGAACATCGTGTGTTTCCTTTAAAAATCGGTGCTGATATTGCGTTGGATCATATCGGCTTGGCAGTTGCAGCAGCAGTTGGCCGGGGCAAGGGCTTGATGCTGCCGGGCACCACCTTGCCGCCCCAATTGCGCACCATGTCCTGCACAAACGGATCGCTGTGAATGAGTTCTTCAGCCTGACGCTGGCGCTCCTGTTGCGCGGCCAGGTTACGGCGGGCAGGTGTGTCCGCAACCGGCCCGACCTCTATGAGCATCTGTATCGGTGGCTCGGCATTGAGCAGGTTCTGCAAGGCCAACTGCAGCTTTTCACAAGCTGCAGGCTGGTTCAGGGACTGGCGTTCAACGCGCAGAGTCCACACGCGGCCTTCACGTGCGCAGAGTTCAGACTGCAAGGCCAGTTCGCGCGCGAGGGCATTGATGGCCTCTGTCGTGACCAGTTGGCCCACGATGTCGCTCCACGCATTGCCGAGGACTGTTTGCACCACGGTGATGGGTGCCGCGCTGTCGGCAGCCTTTGCCGCAGGCTGTAGGGGCAAACGTTCCGGCACCGCAGGTGCAGGCGCCGGGGCAGCTTCGCTAACGGTTGAGGGGGCTGACAGAGCCTCCTGTGCATTCGCTGCCTCAGGTGCTCTTTCCTGTTGTGGGGGAGTGATTTCCGCCACTCGCGGCGAAGGGACGGACCGGGTCACTTCAACTGGCGCCGCGGCGGGCGCTACTGGCGGGGCCGAAACGAGAGGCGGCGGACTCACTACAGCCGCAGCATGCCGGGCTGGCTCAGGCTGAGGCTTTTTTAGGGGCTCGGCGGCACTCCCCATTGACGCGGTTTGCGCACCCTGTGGCTTGAATGCCAGCAAGCGGAGAAGCACCATGGTGAGCGCCGCATACTCATCAGGTGCAAGGCCCAGCTCACCGCGCCCGTGCAGACACAGGCTGTACAGCAACTGGGTTTCATCGGCCGGCATGGTCTGCGCCAGGCGTGCGGTTTCTGTGGCCTCCGGGTCGGCATCATCGTCGCCAGCGCCTTCGGCTTCCCTTGCCATCATTTCAGGCACTGCCTGCAGCACCGCCATACGCTGCAACACCGTTGTCATTTCTTCAAGTGTGGAGGCAGCGCTCAGGCCATGCAGGCGCAACGCTTCTGAAGTTTCCACCACTGTCCTGCCGTCGCCGCGCGCAAGTGCATCCAGCAGGCGAAAAACATAGGAGCGATCCACGCTGCCCAGCATCAGGCGGACACCGGACTCCAGCAACTCGCCAGAGCCAAACGCAATCGCCTGGTCGGTGAGCGACAAGGCATCGCGCATGGAACCGCGTGCCGCACGCGCGAGCAGGCGCAAGGCCTGTTGTTCGGCAGGAACTTTTTCAATGGCCAGCACCTGGCCGAGGTGTTCCAGCACGGTCTCCGGCGCCATCGGCCGCAGGTTGAACTGAAGGCAACGGGAGAGCACAGTGGCCGGCACCTTTTGTGGATCGGTCGTGGCGAGGACAAACTTGAGGTACTCAGGCGGCTCTTCCAGCGTCTTGAGCATGGCGTTGAACGCCGTGTTCGTCAGCATGTGAACCTCGTCGATCATGAAGACCTTGAAGCGGCCCACGACAGGTTTGTAAACCGCCTGCTCCAGCAGCTGCGCGATTTCATCGACACCGCGATTGGACGCCGCATCCAGCTCGGTGTAATCGACAAAGCGCCCGGTATCGATGTCCGTGCACGCCTGGCAAACCCCGCAAGGCGTGGCGGTGATGCCGCCCTGCCCGTCCGTACCCACGCAGTTGAGCGACTTGGCAAGGATGCGAGAGATGGTGGTCTTGCCGACGCCTCGCGTCCCGGTGAAAAGGTAAGCATGGTGCAAACGCTGTGTCGTCAGGGCATTGCCCAATGCCTGCACCACATGTGACTGACCGACCATTTCAGAGAAATTTTTGGGCCGGTATTTGCGGGCAAGCACGAGATAGGACATCCGCACATTCTAAATTGCCGCAACTGCATCCCGCGGCCCATTTGCCGCAATGGCGAGAGAAAACAGCGATGTAACACCTGCGTTGTCAGGGGCTTCACCGTGTCATTTACAATCTGTGGTGACGGGCCTTCCCGCATGGTAAAGCGGCCAACCGGGTCAGGTGGGGAACCAAGCAGCCCTAACTGTGGAGCCAGTGCCGGGGTCAAGGCTCGTCACCTTATTCAGTCTGCTGCAAGCCCTTTGGAATTGAACTTCCGAAGCCACGACAAGTGCCTTCAGGCTGCAGCAGGCACAACGCCAAACTAGCGCAATACCTCTTCAATCGCCGCCGTGGTCTGTACTGCGTGATCTGCGATCTGCGCGGACATGAGTGCAAGTGAGGCCAGGGCGTAGGTGCCGCTGATGATGCCCTGGTAGGCCACTTCTGCCGCGACAGCGTCACTGCCCAGGCCCTCCAGCGCCGCAGTGATGCACTGTTCCAGGCTGTCCAGCCCGGCATCGCCGTACAGTTCTTCGCCCTCGTGGGTCACGCGGTAGTCGAACTGGTCCTGACCGGCAGGGTCTATGTTGAAGCGAACAATCATGGGTTTCCGTATTTGCTATAAATTCAGTAGCTGCTTATGCCCGTATTTAAAGGGCTAAAGCCATATTTGATGCCTGCAAACAGGCTTTTTGGCAGCTTCTGACGGTTTTTTGACCTGCCAGAAACCCGATCGCCATCACTTGTTAACTTATAAGTTAACAAATCAGGGGGTGAGGTACAGGTTGTAAGCGCCGGAAGTCGCCTGCAGGCGCAGCACACCGTTCAGATCAGGCGAGAGTTCTTTCACCTGATCGGGATTCAGCGCCACGAACACGCTGCCCTGCTTGACACGGGCTGCCAGCTCAGCATTCCCTGCAACGGCCCTGGCTTTACCCTGCGTGTAGAACGATGCCGAATAAGGCAGATCACCCAAAAAGAGCAGCGGTTGAGCGCCAGTCTTGCGAAGCTCATAAGCGGCAACCGCAGTTTTGGCGGTCTTCCAGCTATCGACACGCTGCTGGTTGATAAAGAAGGCCGCAATCAATGAGGCCATGACCACTACACCCCCAGACACAAACACATCAACCCGGCGCGTGCGCACATCACCGGTCAGCCAGCCGGCAGCGAGCAGGGCCAGCGCTGGCAATGCCGGCAGCACATAAGTCCAGAGGATGTTGCCCGACATGGTGAAAAAGAGGCAGGGAGCCATCGCCCAGGCCAGCAGGTAAAGCCGCCAGTTCTTTTGTGAAGGCTGTGCGGCTGTTTGCGACGCCACAGAGAGTCCTGAAGCTTTCTTGCGGCCGATCGCCAGTACTGGGAACAAAGCAGTCCACGGAAGGCAGGCAGCGAGCGCCAGCAGCCAGATGGCGCCGCGTGCGGTGGCGTGCGCCGTTCCGTATTTGTCACCGGCCCAACCCGTGACGGTGAAGCGCTTCCAGTGCTCACCGATGAAAAAATATTCCCAGAAACCCGGCGTACGCTGCTCGGCCAGCCAATACCAGGGCACTGCGATCAACAGCATCAGGATGACGCCCCGCACCCAAGGCAGGCGCTTCCAGACGTTGACGATGTTGCCTGTAAAAACAGTCCACAAAAAGATGGGGATGCCAGCCAGCACCAGGGCGATCGGCCCTTTGGCCAGCAGGCCGAGCCCAAGCCCGACAAACAGCAGCCAGCCTTCTTTCGGCCTTGGCGCATCGGTGCGTTCAAACGGTGCCCAGAAGCCGCGCATGGCCAGCGTGGTGCCCAGCACCAGCGCCATATCGGTCATGACAGCAGCCGACCCAATGAAATACAGCATGGTCCCGCTCATCACCGCAATCGCCAGCAAAGCTTCACGCTTTGACCAGCGGCGTGCCCAGTCCCAGACCAGCCAGGCAATCAGCACGGCCAGAAGAAAATACGGCAGGCGAGCCGCAAACTCATTGACACCGAAAAGCTTGAGGCTGACAGCGGTGAGCCAGGTCGACAGCGGTGGTTTCGCCCAAAAGGGAACACCATAGTCGTACCACGGCGTGATCCAGTCATTGAGCTCAACCATTTTGCGGGCGACTTCTGCATAACGCGCTTCAGTCGTGTCGGTCAGTGGGTAGAGGCCCAGCGTGAGCAGGCGGAGCAAGGCAACAATGGCCAGCGTCCAGCCCACAAGCCTGCCGGTTTCTTTTTCAATCTTCAGCATCATGAATTGACGGGCGATGTGGATGCGACCGCAGGGAACGGAACATCTTTGGTGTGCAGGACTGCCGGCAGGTATTCATCCAGCAGATAAAGCGGTCTGCGCTTGCTTTCCATGAACAGGCGGCCAAGGTATTCACCGATGATGCCCATGGCCATCAGCTGCAGGCCGCCCAGAATGAGGATGGTCAGGATCAGGGTGGGAAAGCCCTTGACCGACTCACCGACGGTGATGATTCTGATAAACAGCACCAGCGCATAAATGAATGCAGCAAATGCCGTCAAAAACCCCGCATAGCTCGCCAGCCTGAGCGGTACGACCGAAAAACCGGTAATGCCCTCAATCGCAAAATTGAGCAGTTTGAAATACGGGAACTTGGTTTTACCTGCAGCACGCGAGTGGCGATCGTATTCAACGATGACCTGCCTGTAGCCTACCCATGCAAACAGCCCCTTCATGAAGCGATTGCTTTCAGGCAAATCATTCAGTGCCTGGACAGCCCGCCGGCTGAGCAGGCGGAAGTCGCCGACATCCTCCGGGATGGGCACTTCTGACAGCCAGTTGATGAAACGGTAAAACCAGTGGGCAGAAAACTTCTTGAACCAGGTCTCGCCCTCACGCGTCTTGCGTCGCATGTTCACCATGTCAGCGCCCTGCCGCCAGGCCTGGACCATGCCGGGAATCAGTTCGGGGGGGTCCTGCAGGTCAGCGTCGATGAGGACGACCGCATCGCCGCGTGCCAGCTTGAGGCCCGCACTCATCGCGGACTCCTTGCCAAAATTACGGCTCAACGATGCGAAACCTGCACGGGCGTCAGAGGCCTGCAGTTCCTTGAGGATGCGCAAGGTACCGTCCTTGCTGCCATCGTTGATGTAGATCACTTCCCATTCGCCGTCCAGGCCCTCAAGCGCAGCGGCGAGCCTGCCGTGAAAAATGGGCAGCACGTCTTCTTCGTTGTACGCCGGCACCACGATGCTGAGCACGCAAGGTGCTTTGGACGCCACAGTACCGGGCGCTTCAGGAGTTGGATTCATCAGGCGAAGGTCCAGGACCGGTTGAGTCGATAAGTAAGGCCCAGTACCAGCAGCGTTGCCACAGCCTGCGCCATGAGATAGTGCCATGCCAGCCAGTGAACACCAGCCCAGACCAGGGCGCCGTTCATCAGGGCACCGACCACCGCAACGGCGAGGAATTTGGGGACGGCCAGCTGGTGGCGGACGGTGGCACCCGAAAACGCAAGATGCCGATTCACAAGGTAGGACACTGCGGCGCCGCAAAGGGCACCTGTTACCGCGGAAGGCGATGGAGCCAGGCCGAATACCTCCACCAGTATGAGCAGCACGGCGTAATGCACCGCAGTTGCGATGCCACCTGCAAGTAGGTACCAGAAAAAGACCATTGCACTCCGAAGTTTGGTTCGCTCCGGATTTTAACAAGGCGGACGCAGGGTTCCGCCACAAACAGCCGGTTGATGTTGACATCAGCAGCCCTATCTACGTTATATTGAAGGCATGTTTGAAGTACTGGTGTACGTCTACGAAAATTACTGGCAAGGTGACGCTTGCCCTGAACTTCACCAGCTGGGCCGCAAGCTCACGGCGGCCGGTTTTGAAGCCGAGGAAATCCAGGCGGCCCTGATATGGCTCGACGGCCTGAACACTGCGGCACACAGCACGCAAATATGCCTGCCGCCCAAAGAGTCCTCAAATACCCATGAAGCGAAAGATATCAACCAACGCATACAGGCCCAGTCCAGTGACAGCCTGCGCGTTTACTCTGTGACCGAGCAGGAGCACCTGGGTGCTGAAACCCTGGGTTTTGTAAGCTTTCTTGAATCAGCAGATGTGCTGCCGCCCCATATGCGTGAAATCGTCCTTGACCGCGCCATGGCAGCTCCGGGCGACCCGCTGAGCCTGGACGACCTGAAGATCATCGTCCTGATGGTGTACTGGAGTTTTGGTGAGGAACCCGATGCCCTGGTACTCGACGAACTGTGCGACGACACTGCACAGCGTCTGGCACACTAAACGGCGCCCCTTGGCGCGCCGGGTGGCGCTGGCTTTCGATGGCGCAGGCGGCGCCACGGCGACACAGCAACCCTAGCCCAGCAGCCGCTCCGGATTTGCATCAATTTTCGCCAGCGCGTCACGGGTCGCACGCACCGTGAGGGCCTCATCTTCTGTAGGCACCAGCAAGCCCGCCTGAAGGTAAGCGGCAAGCCGACGCGCCTGGATCAGGAAGTTACGGCCGTCTTGCGAGGCAAACAGGTGGAGCTGCTTGCGGTCACTGCGCCAGGCAAACTGGACCTGGCTGGTCTTGCCGTTATGGTCCAGCGTGAACCAGGCACCCAGTTGAAGCTCCTGCGCCCATGCCCGCATCGCGTCAGTCGGCTGGCTACCGCCATCGGTGATGACCTGAATGTCAGAGGCATCTATACCGATCATCATGACCAGGCTCTCGGTGTCCAGTGGCAGGTCACCCACATCCTCATCAGACAGGTAGTCCTCCAGGTTGGCCAGTCGCTTGGCCATGGTGTCAATGCGCTCCGATGAAATGGCATCGGTCTTGGACATGAAGGCATCGGCCAGCGTATCGCTGATGGTCTTGATATGGCCATCCTGCGCCTTGGTATCCAGTCCCAGCATGGACATGCCAATTCTGAGCAGTTGCAGAAGCTTGGGCAAATCAGAGATCACCTTGGCCCGGTCAACACGGTTGGGTTTGGCGCTCGCAGCCCAGACGAGATCTGCCGCTGCACGCTTGAGCGTGATGGTTTCTTCATGCTGCGGACCGTTACGCATCGCGGCAAGTGCAAGCACCTCGGCCCACACCTTGAACAGGAACTCACGAATTTCGTCGCGTACCGGCATGTCGTTGAGCATGTTGCGCAACTCGATGGTGTACTGGATGGCCATGGTCTCTTTTTGCTCGACCTGCTGAGCCACGCTGACAACCCTGGCCGCACTGCCCTGCTCTGACAAAAACTTGGACAGGAACTTCTGGAACTCGTCATACACCAGCTGGAAAACGCGGCGTCCGGTCTCGGGATATTGCTCGATCACCTGGACAATACGTTTGATCTCGACCTCCATGGCACTGCCTGTTACGCCAGCATCGAAGCCAAGAACACAGGAGCCCATACGGTCAATCAATTGACGTGCCGGGTGCTGAAGGGTGCCGAAAAACTCAGGCTCGGAAATCGCGACGCGTAATACCGGCATCTGCAGGCGCGCAAACCAGACGCGAATGGCCGGCGGAATGCGATCTTCCGCCAGAATGCTCTGGAACATCAACGCCACGATTTCAATCGTGGCCTTTTCAGCAGAGCTTGATGCCGCCTGCTTGAGGGTATTGGTACGCTGGCGCACAGCGCTGACTGCCTGATCTACGTGGGCGGCTCCGTAGACCTGACCGGGAGCCTCGGCAAGCAGGGTGCGCTCTACTGCCTCTGAAGCTTCCACCCCTGCAAAAGCCCGCGCGAGTTGAGGGGAAGCCTGGGCCGCCTTGGTATCGTCAAAGCCCTCAACCTGGCTTGAAAGCATGCGCTTGAGCTGCCCCATCACACCTTGAGCGCGCATTTTTGTCCTGGCCAGCGGCGTGCTGGCGGTCTGCATGCGGGTTTCGTCAAAGGTTCGATTGCCACCGCCAAAACCAACGCCAACGCCAACGCCAACGCCAACGCCACCGGAGCCGGAGCCACCGCCACCAGAGCCACCGGAGCCGGAGCCGGAGCCGGAGCCAGAGCCACCGCCACCAGAGCCACCGCCGCCGCCAGACCCGGTTGACTGGCCGGAACCTCCGCTGGACGTCGTATTTCCCTGTACCGATCCGATAGGTTTCCCTGCCGCGTTAGCCGCTAACAGGCCTGCCGATTTGGTATTGCCGGAAGGCGTTGTAGAAGACCTGGTGCGTTTGACCAGAGGGCGCAGGTCAATTTCGGCCATCACGCCATTGCCGATAAGAAACTCGTTGGTATCGTGATACGCCTCAAGCAGGTGCTCCGCCAGCCGGGTCTGGATGACACTCTGCACCATCATCCAGCCGTCACGCGACAGGTCGGCTGCAGACCACTCAGCCACCAGCTTCTCAGCCAGCACTTCCGGCCTCAGAACGTCGTTTTTTGGAAGTTCCGAAATTCCTTCAAGGCTTTGTATCCGCAAACGCAAATCATTGAGCTCCCAACTGGCAAAGTCCAGCAGGCGCAAGGCAAGCCGGGAGGACAAAATCTTGTCCTCCATGACTTCGTTGCCCATCAGTTCGAATTTACCGGTATCGAAAAGCGATTTGGCTTCAGCCGAAACAGGAGGTACTCCCTGAGCCTTTTTCCAGGCCCGGGCGGTTCCGGCTATCCAGGAAGCACTACCCGACCTGAACGCAAGCCAGGCGTCACGGCGCTCCTGCATTTCGGGTGCGCTACCGGGCTGGTCTACCAGCTCTGAAAACCGGGTGCCAATCTCCTCGGCAAGAGCAGGAAGAACAAGGCTGGCCTGTTCTGTGAAACGCTCACGTACCTGCGCAGCCAGAGATTTATTTTTGTCGTTATTGGCAGCCACAAACGTTGGAGAAATTTATAGGGTTGGTGTGAAGCTTACACCGTAGCGCCCGCATTCGGGTCGTTCGGATCCTCATCTTTTTTAACCGTGGCGGTCTTTATCAGGTCTTCCCGTTTGATACCTAGCCACATGGCAATCGCCGCAGCCACAAAGACGGAAGAATAAATGCCAAACAAAATACCTATGGTCAGGGCCAGTGCAAAATAAAACAGCGTTGGCCCACCGAACAGCAGCATGGACAGCACCATGATCTGCGTCGATCCGTGGGTGATGATGGTACGGCTGATGGTCGAGGTAATGGCGTTGTCAATGATCTGGACCGTATCCATCTTGCGATAACGGCGGAAGTTTTCACGAATCCGGTCGAAAATAACCACAGATTCGTTCACCGAGTAGCCCAGGACGGCCAGAACGGCAGCCAGCACCGACAGCGAAAACTCCCACTGGAAGAACGCAAAAAAGCCGAGGATGATGATCACGTCGTGCAGATTGGCAATGATGGCTGCCACGGCATACTTCCACTCGAAGCGAAATGCCAGATAGACCATGATGCCCAGCACCACCATGCCCAGTGCTTTCAGGCCGTCATGAGCCAACTCCTCGCCAACCTGGGGCCCGACAAACTCGGTCCGTTTGAGCACCACCTGAGGGTCACCCGCCTTGAGTGCCGTGATGACTTTCTCACTCTGCTGGGCCGTACTGACGCCTTTTTGAGCTGGCAGCCGGATCATCACGTCGCGTGAGGTTCCAAAGTTCTGGACCTGGACATCGGTAAAGCCCAGGCCTGAGACGGTGTTGCGCAGCTTCTCGACATCAGGCGCTTGCTGATAGGCTACTTCCATGACCGTTCCGCCAGTGAACTCCACCGACAGGTGCAGCCCGCGCGAGAACAGGAAAAACACGGCCAGCGCAAACGTGACAAACGAGATCACGTTAAAAATCAGCGCATTCCGCATGAACGGAATGTCTTTGCGAATCTTGAAAAATTCCATGGCTATACGTCCTGCTGGTGTTATTTCGTGGAAACGCGGGTTTTGGATTCCGGTGCGGCAGGCACGGCCACAGCCGCGGCGCCACGCCAAACCGTGCCGATCGACACGGATTTGAGCTTCTTCTGCCGCCCATACCAGAAGTTGACCAGGCCACGGGAGAAGAACACGGCAGAGAACATGCTGGTCAAAATGCCGATGCAATGCACCACCGCAAAGCCTCGCACCGGGCCGGAGCCAAAGGCCAGCAGGGCCAGGCCTGCAATCAGCGTGGAGATGTTCGAGTCAAGAATTGTCGCCCAGGCACGCTCATAGCCGGCATTGATGGCAGCCTGCGGCGACGCGCCGTTACGCAACTCCTCGCGCACGCGCTCGTTGATCAGAACGTTGGAGTCAATCGCCATACCCAGCGCCAGCGCCATGGCCGCCATACCCGGCAAGGTCAGCGTCGCCTGCAGCATCGACAAAACCGCCACCAGCAGCAGCAGGTTCACGGCCAGCGCTATGCCCGAAAACAGGCCAAACAGCATGTAATACGCGGCCATGAATACCACGATGACCGCAAAGCCCCAGGCCACACTGTGAAAGCCCTTGGAGATATTTTCAGCACCCAGGGTCGGGCCAATGGTGCGCTCTTCGATGATCTCCATGGGCGCAGCCAGCGAGCCGGCACGTAGCAGCAGCGCCAGGTCATTGGCTTCGTTCACACTCATTGAACCTGAAATCTGGAAACGGTTGCCCAGCTCGCCCTGAATCACAGGCGCCGTCAGCACCTCGCCACGGCCCTTTTCAAACAACACAATGGCCATCCGCTTCTTCAGGTTCTCGCGGCTGGTATCGCGCATGATGCGGCCACCCTTGGCATCTACCGTCAGGTCAACCTTGGGGGCCTGGTTTTGCGAGTCAAAGCCCGGCTGCGCATCGGTCAGGTTTTCACCTGTGATGACAACCTGCTTTTTCACAATAACCGGACGGCCGTCGCGCTCAAGGTAGCGCTCGGAGCCAAACGGCACCGGACCGGTGTTGGCCTCAGCTGCACGACCTTCACTGGATTCGTCCACCAGGCGCATTTCAAGCGTGGCGGTGCGCCCCAGGATGTCCTTGGCCTTGGCGGTGTCCTGCACACCGGGCAGTTGCACAACGATGCGGTCCAGACCTTGCTGCTGGATCACCGGCTCGGCCACGCCAAGTTCGTTGATCCGGTTGTGCAGCGTCACCATGTTCTGCTTGAGCGCCTGGTCCTGGATACGGCGTGCCGCTTCAGGCTTGATCACCGCCACCATCTTGAACTCGGCACCATCCGGCGCGTCGGTGGTCTGCAGGTCGGGAAACTGGTCCTGAATCAGGTTCTTCGTTGCTGTCAGCGTCTGCGTATCGCGGAAGCGGATTTCAATCGTCTGCGCATTGCGGTTGATGCCCGAATGGCGAATGTTCTTCTCGCGCAGCGACAGGCGCAAGTCACCCGCCAGCGACTCTGCTTTTTTGGTCAGCGCAGCCTGCATGTCCACCTGCAGCATGAAATGCACGCCACCACGGAGGTCAAGACCAAGGTACATCGGCCCGGCATGAATCGAGGTCAGCCACGCGGGCGAACGTGACAGCAGGTTCAGCGCCACGATGTAGGACGGATCGGCAGGGTCAGGAATCAGCGCCTTCTGCACCGCATCACGCGCCTTGAGTTGCGTATCGGTATCGCCAAAACGCGCCTTGACCGAATTGCCGTCAAACGTGATGGCGTCAGCGGTAATGCCTGCATCCTTGAGTATCTGCTCAACCCGCGCCGAGGTGCCGCTGTCCAGCTTGACGATGGACTTGCCGCTGGACACCTGCACAGCGGGCGCCTCACCGAAAAAGTTGGGCAGTGTGTAAAGGATGGCAACCAGCAGCGCAACGGCGATGATGATGTACTTCCAGACCGGATAACGATTCATGTGAATGATGTTCCTGGTGAACTAATCGGAAAGCTGAGAACGGAGAGCTGAGAGGCAAAAATCCGGAAAAGCGCCGTCAGCCCGAGTTTAAAAAGCTGACGGCCAAATGATTTTTCAGGATGGGCCGAACACGGCATTGCCGCATCACGGGCAAGGAAAGCTCACTTCGCCGTGGCGATGGCACCTTTTGGCAGAACCTGCACGATCGCGCTGCGCTGCAACTGCACTTCAACGCCAGGCGAGAGCTCAAGCGACAAGTACACGTCACCCAGCTTGGTCACCTTGCCCAGCAGGCCGCCAGCGGTAGCGACTTCATCGCCCTTGGCCAACGCGTCGATCATGGCGCGGTGCTCTTTTTGTTTCTTCATTTGCGGACGAATCATGACGAAGTACAGCACCACAAACATAAGCACCAGCGGCAGCATGCCCGTGAGCGAAGACATCATGTCGCTGCCACCAGCTGCGGCTGGGGCGGTCTGGGCAAAAGCAGAAGAAATAAACACGGCAAACTCCACAAAAAAATAGTCTGACTACAGGCGAGGACAGGGTGCGTTGACAACCCCGGGCATAACGCGCGATTGTATGCGGGCAACCGTAATGCTTTATTTAGTCGGGAAGTGATTTAAATCAGGACAAAAGGTGAGTTCCTGAATTCCGGAGAAAAGATCCACGCTCTTCCAAGACCTTTGAAGCGTGTCGCGCGTACTGTGTATTCAGTAGCTTGCCACGCCCATCTTCACTGCATTCTGTGTACTTCAGGTAGGTACAAATGGGTATTTAAATGGGTATTTAAATGGGTATTTGTTGAATGCTTTCAAGCTTTGGGGAAACCCTGAACTGACCCGATTATTGATTGACCCTCCGTAAAAAATAACAGTGGCCATAGCTGTTTTCATGAAAATACTTCAACACAGTTCGCCGGCGTTTCGAATGAGGATGAATACCCGACGCCTTCCGGGCCTATTAAGCTACAGGCTGATTCACGGTTGCCGCGTATTGAACAGAGCAGAAGCAAACGTTAAGTCACAGATTAACATTTGAACCCCTCGGACAGTCAAAACCGGCAAAATGGTCTTACAGGTCCTGTTTTTAGCCATTTTCACGCCTAAAAGACCGATTTTTACCCTAAAAAGTGACTTTGGCCCAATAAAAACGGGCGTGATCAGCTACTAAAAACATAGCAGACAAGTATGACCAAGCTCGTGAGTAAACCAGCCCTCCCGCGTCCACTCAGGGGCGTACGCGTCCTCAGCCTGGCGCTCAACCTGCCCGGCCCTGCCGCGTTGATGCGCTGCCGCGAGATGGGCGCGACCTGCGTCAAGCTGGAGCCGCCTGCCCTGCCCGGCGCGCCCGAGGGCGTCTCGGGAGACCCCATGAGCCAATACAACCGGGCAGCCTATGCAGCGCTGCATGAGGGCGTCCGCATCATGTCGGCCAACCTTAAAAGCGACAAAGGGCAACACGCGCTGCACAGGGAGCTGGCAAAAGCAGACGTGCTCATCACATCCTTCAGGCCATCGGCGCTGGTCAAGCTGGGGCTGACGTGGAAGGCCTTGCACAAACAGTATCCGGCGCTGGGCATGATCGCCATCGTCGGGGCGCCTGCCGAACGCGCTGAAGAAGCCGGGCATGACCTGACCTACCAGGCCGAACGGGATCTGGTCACAGGACTGGCTCTTCCGCCCACGCTGTATGCCGACATGGGCGGCGCGCTAATGGCCAGCGAAGCGGTGTTGCAGGCGGTGATTCACCAACGCCTCAAGGCCAAAGGCATTTACCTGGAAGTGGCGCTGTCAGAGGCCGCAGGTTTTCTGGCTTTGCCGAGGGCGTGGGGCCTGACCAGACCGGGTGCGCCCATTGGTGGCGGCCATGCCGGCTACCAGGTCTACAAATGCCGCGATGGCCGGGTCGCCGTGGCTGCGCTGGAGCCGCACTTTGCCGCACGGCTCTGCGCCGTCGCAGGTGTTGCCGATGCAGGCGCCAAAAGCATGGCATCGAGGGCAACGCGTGAGTCGATTGCAGCCTGGATGCTTGGAAAGACCCGCAAGCAGCTTGAACAGCTGGCTGGCGAAAAAGACATTCCGCTGCACTCCCTTCCCGCCTAGCCCAAGACTCAGTCGCAGGTCTTTACCTTCGATACGGGTTATTGCTTACGATGGCAGTGTGTGCCCTGCCTACCATAAGCACACATATCATTTACAACAAAGAGACACGCCATGAATCCCATTGCACTGACCATGGCCCTCGGGCCCTACGACCATACCCGCGACGTCACGGACGGCACCATCCCGGTTCAGGGCATCAGGCTCAGCACGCTGGACCTGCCGATTGAAGAGATCTTCTACCGCTTCACGCTGTTCCGCGAATGGGACGTCTCCGAGATGTCCATGGCCAAATACATTGCACTGCGCTCGCAGGACGACCACAGCGTGGTCGCCCTGCCGGTCTTTATCTCCCGCGCGTTTCGCCACTCGATGTTTTACGTGCGCGAGGGCAGCAACATCAAGCGGCCAGAAGACCTCAAGGGCAAACGAATCGGCGTGCCCGAATGGGCGCAAACTGCTGGCGTCTATGGCCGTGGCTATCTCAGCGACTACGTGGGCCTGAACCTCAAGGAGATGCAGTGGGTGCAGGCTGGCGTGAACGAAGCCGGACGCAAGGAAAAGGTCAAACTCAAGCTGCCTGAAGGCATCAGCTACCGCAATGTGCCGGAAAGCAGCCTCAACGACATGCTGCTGAAGGGCGAGCTTGATGCGGTCATGTCGGCGCGGCCACCTGTCGGCCTGGGCAAGGGCATTGCGAGACTCATGCCCGATTACCAGGCCGCTGAAGAGCAGTACTTCAAGGACACCAGCATTTATCCCATCATGCATGGCCTGGTGCTCAAAGGCCCGGTGCTGGATGCACACCCGTGGGCTGCCATGAGTTTTTACAAGGCTTTTACCGAAGCCAAAGACCGTTCGCTGGAGCGCATGTCGGATGTCACGGCATCGCACGCGCCACTGGCATGGCTGGCTGAATACGCGCAGCGCATGTGCGGCCTGTTCGGCGACGACTTCTTTCCCTATGGCATCAGCGCCGGCCGGGGTGGGGACATCAACCGAGCCACACTCTCGGCTTTTCTCAAATTCGGGTTTGAACAGGGCGTTTGCCAGCGTCAACTGGTTGTGGATGAACTCTTCCCGCCGCAAGTCCTTGCCTCCTACAAGGTGTAACAAAGCCCCTGTCGAACGGCGTTAAGATGCGCGATGCTTAAAAAATCCCTCCTTGTCCTGGCACTTTGCCTTCCCTTTTTGGCGGTGCACGCACAGCCTTCTGCTGCTAAAAAGCCGCTCGTCGCCCGTATCCTGAAACTACAGCAGCCCGGCATCGATGCCATGGCCAGCGCCATGGCGGAACGGCCTGCCCTGGCGGTGATTGACCGCGCCGACCAGGTGCTGGCCACCAGCGTCGCCGCAGACAAGCGCGAAGCCACCGGTAAGGCCATACAGGCCGATGTCAAAAAATACCTCGACGAAACCGTGCCTTTTGTGCGTGACCGTGCCGTCAAGCTGGCCCCCACCACCGTGGGCGCCTTGCTTGAAGAAAAATTCAGCGAGGCAGAACTGAAACAACTGGCTGACTTTCTGGAGTCACCGGTTTACAACAAGTACCAGCAGCTGGGCGGCGACATGCAAAAGGCGCTTCTCGAAAAACTGCTTGCAGATACCAAGGGCACCGTCGAGCCGAAGATCAACGCACTGGACCAGACCGTTGCCAAGCGCTTGGGCATTACGCCCGGCGCCAAATAACAGCGTCTTCCGTCGCCAATAAAAAAACGGCCGCTCAGGCCGTTTTTTTATCGAAGTAAAGATTCGCCTGACCGGCTTAGCGTGGCTTGCGCACGCCCGGTTTGATGGCCACCTTGCGGGCTCCATTGTCCCGCGGCGGCAAACCCGTATGTTGCGTGAGGATGCGCCCCTTGACGGGTGATGCCACGGGCGAATTCTTCGCCACAGAAGTGGAGTTTTTGCGGCGTGCACTCTGGTAAGTGCCGTCGGTCATGGGCTGGTAGGTCGGGATCAGATGGTGCTTGCCGTTGCCGATGAGGTCAGCGCGACCCATGTTCTTCAGGGCCTCACGCAGCAGCGGCCAGTTGTTGGGATCGTGATAACGCAGGAAAGCCTTGTGCAGGCGACGGCGGCGCTCGCCGCGCACGATGTCTACTGTCTCGCTGTCACGCGTGATCTTGCGCAGCGGATTTTTGTTGGTGTGGTACATCGCCGTGGCCGTGGCCATCGGGCTGGGGTAGAAGGTCTGCACCTGGTCGGCCCGAAAACCGTTCTTCTTGAGCCAGATCGCCAGGTTCATCATGTCGTCATCGCTGGTGCCCGGGTGGGCCGCGATGAAGTACGGAATCAGGAACTGCTTCTTGCCGGCTTCAAGCGTGTACTTCTCGAACATCTGCTTGAACTTGTCATAGCTGCCGATGCCCGGTTTCATCATCTTCGTCAGTGGCCCCTGCTCGGTGTGCTCGGGTGCAATCTTCAGGTAGCCACCAACGTGGTGGGTGACCAACTCCTTGACATACTCCGGGCTTTGCACCGCCAGGTCATAACGCAGGCCGGAGCTGATCAGGATTTTCTTCACACCCTTGAGCGCCCGCGCGCGGCGGTACATCTTGATCAGCGGGTTGTGATCGGTATTCAGGTTGGAGCAGATGCCGGGGTACACGCATGAAGGCTTGCGGCAGGCGGCTTCAATTTCTGGCGACTTGCAGCCGATGCGGTACATGTTCGCCGTCGGGCCGCCCAGGTCGGAAATCGCGCCTGTGAAACCCTTGACCGTATCGCGTATCGCTTCGATCTCGCGAATGACAGAGTCTTCCGAACGGCTCTGGATGATGCGGCCTTCATGCTCGGTGATGGAGCAGAAAGTGCAGCCGCCAAAACAGCCGCGCATGATGTTGACGCTGAAGCGGATCATTTCCCACGCGGGAATCTTGGTCGCGTGGTCATGGCTGCCGTTTTCATCCGCATAGCTGGGGTGCGGCGCGCGTGCATACGGCAAATCAAAGACGTAGTCCATTTCGGCCGTGGTCAGCGGAATGGGCGGCGGCGTGATCCACACATCGCGGGCCGTTGCGCCTTCACCATGCGCCTGTACGAGTGCACGTGCATTGCCGGGATTGGTCTCAAGGTGCAGCACACGGTTGGCATGGGCGTAAAGCACCGCATCGCTTTTCACCTGCTCATAAGACGGCAGGCGAATGACCGACTTGTCGCGCGGCGGTACACGGATCTTGCCTTGCATGGACGGCAGCGAAGGGTTCGGTACGAAGGTCAATGGCTTGATGGCCGGGTTGGCTGGCTTGGGCGCGGCAAGAGCCGGCGAGCCTGCTGCTTCGGCCTGAACCGCCACACCGGCGGCCTCGTCTTCGCGCGCGCAGGTGGCGCCCTGCTCTTTTGCAACATCCGAGATCATCATGTACGGGTTGACGTGCGCCTCGACACGGCCCGGTGCATCCACGCTGGTGGAGTCAATCTCGAACCAGCCCTGCGAAGTCTCATCGCCAGTGCGGCGAATGAAGGCCGTGCCGCGAATGTCGGTCATGGTGGCCACCGGCTCACGTGCTGCCAGACGGTGTGCGATTTCGACAATCGCACGCTCTGCGTTACCGTAAAGCAGCAGGTCACATTTGGCATCGACCACGATGGAGCGGCGCACCTTGTCAGACCAGTAATCGTAATGCGCGATGCGGCGCAGCGAGCCCTCGATGCCGCCCAGAACGATGGGCACATCCTTGAAGGCTTCACGGCAGCGCTGCGAATAAACGATGGCTGCGCGGTCGGGTCGCTTGCCGCCAATATCGCCGGGCGTGTAGGCATCGTCGCTGCGAATCTTGTGGTCAGCCGTGTAGCGGTTGATCATGGAATCCATGTTGCCGGCGGTCACACCCCAGAACAGGTTGGGCTTGCCCAGCACCTTGAAGGGATCTGCACTTTGCCAGTCCGGCTGGGCAATGATGCCGACGCGAAAGCCCTGCGCTTCCAGCATTCGGCCAATCACGGCCATGCCAAAGCTGGGGTGGTCGACATAGGCGTCGCCGGTAACGATGATGACGTCACAGCTGTCCCAGCCAAGCGCATCCATCTCCGCCCGGCTGGTCGGCAAAAATTTGGCCGTACCAAAACGCGCTGCCCAGTACTTGCGGTAACTGGTGAGCGGCTTGGCGGCACGCGCAAAAAAGGAGACGTCTATGGGGGCGTTCATGGCTTGTGGGGGTAACCTTCTATTGTAAGGTTTGCCCTGATTTTTTCCTTGTAAATCAAGGCTTAAGCCCTACAAACCACCCGCAAAGGTCAAAAAGACGTGGCAAAAGTGCCTGATATGGACATCCAGACGCCGCCTGCTGAACCGACAGCCCGCGCGTGCATCCAAACAATATGACTGCTTTCTCACCGCCTGTCAGCGCCCAGCTCGCAGATCTTGTGCTGCTCGTCCACGCAAGCATCGTTGCATTTGTGGTGCTGGGACAGGTGTTATTTGTCATGGGCGGCTTCAAAGACTGGGCCTGGGTTCGCAGGATGTGGATCCGCCTGGCGCATCTCGGATTAATGGCGTGCGTTCTGGTGCAAAGCTGGATGGGTATGACCTGCCCCCTGACGATATGGGAGCAGACCCTGAGGCGGCAGGCCGGTCAATCCGCCTATGCCGAGTCATTTATCGGGCACTGGCTCTCACAGCTGATCTTTTTCAACGCGCCCCCGTGGGTGTTTGTCGTAGCCTACTCACTGTTTGGCGCATTGGTGGTGCTGACCTGGTGGTGGATACCGCCGCGCCAGTCAAAGCGCCCATGAAAAAGGGCTGCCTTCATGCGAAGTCAGCCCCTGTATTGAGATTGCCCCGGCCACCCGACCGGCCCCGGGGAAACACATAGACCGGTATCAGTTACGAACGGTCATCTGGCCGCGAATCTCGCCGGCCGGGTTTGCCGCGGTATGGATATTCGCGTACCACTTGCCAGCCAGCAAATCGGCAGCCTGTGCGGGTGTCAGGGTGGCGCTACCTTCCATCGGGCTGCTGATCGCGCCGGGCCAGCCAAGTGCAACACCTGCATTGGCGCCAACAGCAGCAGGGCCATGGAAGTGGCCGGCAGTCGCTGCGCCAGACAGGCCGGTATAGCTCACCTTCCAGCGCAGCAGGTTGGTGTCCTTGTCGAACACCGCATCAACACTGCCACTGGCATTGGACGGCTTGGGTGGAACTTCATTTGCGCCGAGCATCTGGGTGCTCAGGGCCACTTTGTTCGATGCAGCGCTCATGGAGCCGCAGCCCGTCAAGGCGGCAACCGACAGGGCAGCCAGGGCCGAAAGGGAGAGACAGGTTGCAAGGCGACGTGTGTACATATGGAAACTCCAGTTAAAAAAGCCATTGTTGGGCTGCCGGCAATTTAGGGTGCTAGGGCAAACCCGGCAAGCTTGCCGCCGGGGAACCGAGAATATCTTGCGCTTGCCGCGGTGCCTGTAGGCGGCGACCCCGAATTGATTTCTGGCTGTGGCTACAGGGCCGTGTGCGCTCTATGATGAAAATACTTCTCCAAACGCACACCTCAGGAGACACCGTGAGACCCCTGTTGCCCCTATCCCTGGCGTTCACCGCAGTACTTCTCTGCGGCTGTCCCGATACAAAAATGCCCAAAACGCCGCCCAAAATCCCGGAACCGAAAGCGGCCTTGGCCAGCCCACATGGCACGCCTGATCAAACCGCAAAGGCAGATTCATTTCAAACGGGAATCGCAGGAACATGAGAACTACACGTGCACTTGGCTTGATTTGCACAGCAGCGGTCATGGGTATCACGGCCTGCTCAGGCCCGTCTATCGAGAAAAATTCATCGACTACCGTGCAGCTTTCAGGCAATGCCTACATCATCAGCCAGCTCACTGCGGGAACGTGGACAGCTATGGCAGCAGGCTCTCCCAAAGCCATTAACGGCACACCCGCCGACAAGCTATTACTGCTGTCCGCTATCGAAAAAGCATCGGGTTGCAAAGTGACTGACAGTGACTACTCGCGCCAGGGCATGCAGCTTGATGCGCAGGTTGATTGCGGCAGCCGTCTTAAAAACTAGGTGGCGTTAAACAGGCGGCGGTAACACCAAAAAGAGGGGCGGTACTTTTTACCGCCCCTGGTATGCCGAGCCTCGAGTGCCGGCAGTAAAAAATAGATTCAGCCATGCGGGTTTTCAGGTGCGCAGGGCCTCGCGCAAAGCCTTCACCTGGTCGTGACGGTGTTGTACGCCGTGTGAGCCACCTGGGTGCACAACCTGCAGCGGCCCCGAGCCCCCTACCCACCGGATGCGCGCCAGACGCGTTGCCGAGCAGATCCAGGTTGAAGTCATGTTCCTTTTGTTCTGTTGCCATGATCAGCTCTTTTGAGAGTTCAACATTGACTGTTCACAAATCCATCATGGCGTGATGAAAAAAGCACGAAGGTCAGGCAAACGCAGGGGCAGCCGTAGGAGACAGCCCCGCAAACGGAAGAATTAAAAAAAACCGCACGATGCAGGAATACCGCGGGGTTGTCGCCAACAAGAAGATAAAAAAGATGTGCGAAAAACTATCAGGCATCCAGTTCTGGATAGTGCCTGAAAATGCCTTCTTCATTGAATGCAATGCGCCTGTCGCTACCAAGGTAGGCAGCAAGACGCCTGTGCTGGCTTGTCTTTTGATGTAACGCGAAAACCCGCGGTGTCTTTTTCAATGCACGCCGCGTGGCTTTGGGGAAAGCGTAAAGCAGACCATCCACCAACTGAAACAGGGAAAGATCTGCGTAGCTCAAACGCCCGCCAACCAGGCATGTGCGGCCTTTGGGGTTGCGCTCAAGCACGGTCTCAAACCAGCCCAGAAATTTCGGTATGCGTTTGGTCCGAAATTCAGCCGCACGTCTGGCGGCTTCCTTTTTCTGGTCCTCGTAATACAGGTCAACCCCGACAGGATGATGTGTGTCATGCGCTTCAGCCACGACATCCGCAACCGTCAGCTGCAACTGGTGTGTCCATAGACGCTGCGTTTCGCTCTTGCCCACCAGGCCGAGCCGCGGTCCGAGATACAGCAAAATCGCTGAGGTCTGACCGACGATCACCTTGCCATGGACAAGGAAAGGCGGCGCAAAGGGCGGTCGTTCGACGCCAGGACCCGTCATCAACGCCATCATGGAAGCCATTCCGCCGCGATCAGCCAGATCTTCGCTTTCGCTGGTACGAGCACGCGCGACATCCACATAATCAGCCCCTGCAGCCTCAAGCGCCAGCCGCACAAATTCACCGCGCCCCTGGATGGTGGGCCAATAGTGAAGTTCGTATTTCATGGCAGCCCCTGCTTTCTCGACTCAGACAAAGTTTTCTGTATCAACCTCGGTAATCGCCTGCGCCGTGTACCGGTGGCCAGTCACCGTTTTCTGGTTGATGAGAGCGTCAACCTTTGCAAATACCTCGGGCGACAGCACAACATCGGCGGCACCCAGATCGTCTTTCAGATGCTCAACGCTGGTCGTACCGGGAATGGGGATGATGTGCGGCGCCTTGTGCAGCAGCCACGCAAGTGCGAGCTGCGACGGGCTGCATCCCGCTTCTTTTGCCAGGGCGTGATAAGCAGGCAAAAGCTGGAGGTTAGCCTCATAGTTGCCAGGCATAAAACGCGGCATGGGCCGGCGGATGTCTTTGGCATCCAGCGAAGAAATGTCAATAGGCGCGCCGCACAGGAAACCCCGTGCGACCGGGCTGAAGGCCACAAAAGTGGTGCCGAGTTCGCGGCAGGCATCCAGCACGGCAATCTCGGGGTTGCGCGTCCACAGCGAATATTCAGTTTGCAGTGCAGCTATCGGATGAACCGCATGCGCCTTGCGCAGCGTGGTGGCAGACACTTCAGACAGGCCAATGCTGCGGATGTGGCCCTTCTTCACCAGGTCTGCCAGCGCGCCCACGCTGTCTTCAATCGGAACCTTTTTATCCCAGCGATGCAGGTAATACAGATCGATCACGTCGGTCTGCAAACGGCGCAGGCTTTCTTCACAAGCCTTGCGCAGGGTCTCCGGCCTTCCGTCAATCAGGCGCACCAGCTTGCCGTCACCAGCCACATCCACACCCGACATGCCGCACTTGCTCGCCAGGGTGAACCTGCTGCGGTGCTCTTTCAGCACATTGCCCACCAGCGTCTCGTTGTTGCCAAAGCCGTACAGTGTGGCGGTGTCAAACAGCGTCACACCGGCATCGAGCGCAGCCAGCAGCACACGCTTGCCCTGCTCTGCCGAGGGAGGCACACCGTAGGCATGGCTCAGGTTCATGCAGCCAAGACCGATTTCGCTCACTGTGAACTGGCCGAGTTGTCTGGTTTTCATTTCAAGTCCTTGAAAATTGTGTTTTGTCTGCCGCATAAAAACAGGGCGGCCCATCGCTTTGCGCGCCGGGTACCGCCCTATTCTGCTTGGATTTACAGAAGGTTTCTGTCAGTGACTTTCCATTGACACCGCGCTTCAGGCATTCAGCTGTTGCTCGAGGTCATGCAGCACCTGGTAGCACGGCAGCACCTTCGCCACGCTGCTGTTGGGCTCGCGCCCTTCCCTGATGGCTGCAAAAAACTCGCGGTCCTGCAGCTCGATGCCGTTCATGCTCACATCAACCTTGCTCACGTCGATTTTTTCATCCTTGCCGTTGAACAGGTCGTCGTAACGCGCAAGATAGGTTGCGGTGTCGCCGATATAGCGGAAGAAGGTGCCCAGCGGGCCATCATTGTTGAAGCTGAGCGACAGGGTGCAGATCGCACCGTTGGCGGCCTTGAGCTGGATGCTCATGTCCATCGCGATGCCCAGCATCGGGTGAATCGGGCCCTGGATGGCGTTGGCTTTGACGATGGGGCTGCCGCACTGGTAGGCAAACAGGTCAACCGTGTGCGCAGCGTGATGCCACAGCAGGTGATCCGTCCATGAGCGGGCCTGGCCCATGGCGTTCATATTGGTGCGGCGGAAGAAATAAGTCTGCACATCCAGCTGCTGGATGTTGAATTTGCCAGACGTGATTTCCTTGTGCACATACTGGTGGCTGGGGTTGAAGCGCCGCGTATGCCCGCACATCGCCACCAGGCCACTGGTTTTTGCGAGGTCCACCACGGCCTGTGCGCCCTTGAGCGTGTCGGCCAGCGGAATTTCAACCTGGACATGCTTGCCGGCCTTCAGGCAGGCGATGGTCTGGTCCGCGTGCATCTGCGTGGGTGTGCACAAAATAACGGCATCAACCTCCTTGAGGGCGAGGCTCTCGTTCAGGTCTGTCGTGACGTGGCCGATGTTGTATTTGGCAGCGACTTCTTTTGTCTTTTCAAGATCACGGCTGACCAGCGAGACGACTTCAACGCCGTCGATGTTCCTGATGCCGTCCAGGTGCTTGATGCCGAAGGCGCCCGCGCCTGCAAGTGCGACTTTGATGGTCTTGCTCATTGTTTGTTCACTCCGTTCAAATTGCGAATCTGATTTGATGGGGACCAGGCAAATGGCACTGCGTGTCCACCTGGTCCGTCCCCACGATACCCACCAGCCTTAATTGTTTTCAAGAATCAGGTTTCCGACCGCCGTGTTCGACGCCGGCACATGGTAGAAGCGGTGCTTGACCGTGGGTGGCGGACCGCCATTCAAATCAGACATCGCACCGCGCGCGGTGAGCCACATCACCAGCTCGATGCCCTCGCTGCCGGCTTCACGCACGTACTGGATGTGCGGCATGGCGGCCTGGGCTTCCGGGTCCTTGATCATCAGGTCCATGAAATCGCTGTCGAACTGTTTGTTGATGAGTCCTGCACGCGCGCCCTGCAACTGGTGGCTCATGCCGCCCGTGCCCCAGATCTGAACCTTCAGGTCCTGGTCAAAAGACTCCACGGCCTTGCGGATGGCCTTGCCCAGGTTCAGGCAACGTTTTCCTGACGGTACCGGGTACTGCACCACATTGATGGCGACAGGTATCACCGGGCATGGCCACTCGTCGGGCTGGCCGCACATCAGCGTCAACGGCACGGTCAGGCCATGGTCCACGTCCATCTTGTTGACGATGGTCAGGTCAAAATCATCCTGGATGACCGACTGCACGATATGCGATGCCAGTTCAGGGTGGCCGATGACCTTGGGCACAGGGCGCGGGCCCCAGCCTTCGTCGGCCACCGCGTATTCAGCGGCACAGCCGATGGCAAAAGTCGGGATCATCTCGAGGCTGAAAGCCGTTGCATGGTCATTGAAGACCAGGATGATGACATCGGGCTTGTTGTCCTTGAGCCATTGTTTGGAATATTCATAGCCCTTGAAGACAGGCTGCCAGTAAGGCTCGTTGGTCTTGCCCAGGTCGACGGCAGCGCCAATGGCGGGCACATGCGAGGTAAAAACGCTTGCAGTAATTTTGGCCATGGTCAGGCTTTCCCTTCAGTTTTTGCTTGAGTTCCGGCTTTGCCCTGCGGCTGGTTCTTCGCCTGCGCGCTGCCGTCTTCGCCGACAAAGCGGTTGCCTTCGATGGAGCGGCCGCCGGCAATCATCATGTCGCGGTATTCCTCTTCCGTCATGCCCGTCATGCTGCCTGCCATCTGCTGAAAACTCTTGCCATGCGTGGAGCCCAGCTTGGCCAGAAAGTAGATGTTGCCGCCCAGTGAGATGGCCTTGTTCAGGTCCTGCGTCAACACGGCCTGTTTCTGGTCTTCGGTCATCGGCCATTCATCGACATAAGCACGTTCATTGGCCTTGAAGCGTTCACGGTTTTCAGGCTTCATCAGCGACATGCAAAACTGGTTCAGCCAGTAGCCGGCGCGCGACTGGTCCATGTCGAACATGGTCGTACCGGGCACATCAAGATAAGGTTTTTCCAAAGACATAGTCAGCTCCAGTACAGGCGGGTCGGGTTGTCGACCAGCAGCTTTTGTTGCAATTCTGGCGTGGTCGCAATGTGCGGGATGAAATCGACCAGCAAGCCGTCATCGGGCATATGGTCTTTCAGGTTCGGGTGTGGCCAGTCTGTGCCCCAGAGCACGCGATCGGGAAATTCCTCAACCAGCTTTTTCGCAAAGGGAAGCACATCGCGGTAGGCATTCTGCTCGCCGTTGAGCGCAGGCGGGCCGCTGACCGTGAGGCGTTCCGGGCAGGTCACCTTGCTCCAGACATTGGGGTGCTGGCGCATGAACTTCACGAACAGCTCGAACTCGGGTCCATCCACCGGCTTGGTCACATCGGGCCGGCCCATGTGGTCCACCACCACGGTCGTCGGCAGTGCAGTGAAAAAGTCCCACAGCTCAGGCAGGTCGACCGCTTCAAAATAAATCACCACATGCCAGCCCATGGGCTTGATACGGTTGGCGATCTCCAGCAATTCATCTTTTGGCGTGAAGTCCACCAGGCGCTTGACGAAATTGAAACGTACACCGCGCACACCGGCAGCATGCAGCTCCTGCAGCTCCTGGTCGCTCACAGAGCGTTTGACAGTGGCGATACCGCGTGCCTTGCCGTTCGCAGCTTTCAGTGCATCCACCATCGCCCGGTTGTCGGCACCGTTGCAGGTGGCCTGAACAATCACGTTTTTATCAAACCCGAGGTGGTCACGCAGCGCAAACAATTGCTGTTTGGATGCATCGCAGGGCGTGTATTTGCGCTCAGGTGCGTAGGGGAATTCCTCGCCTGGACCGAAAACATGGCAATGTGCATCTACTGCGCCTGCAGGCAGTTTGAATTTGGGTTTGCTGGGGCCGGTGTACCAGTCCAGCCAGCCCGGCGTCTTGGTGTAGCCGCCGCTTGTGGGTTTAGTCATTTCCTTGTGCTTCCTGCGAGATGGATCAATCGTGTATCAATCGGGTTTGATGTTGGCTTCACGCACCAGCTTTTCATAGCGTATGCGTTCAGAGTGGATCAGGGCGCCAAACAGTTCGGGCGGGCCCGCAACCACTTCACCGCCCACCGAGGCCATGCGCTCACGCACTTCGGCGGTCTGCAGGGCCTTCTGTACTTCTGCATGCAGGCGCGTGATCACGGGCTTTGGCGTGGCTGCAGGTGCAGCCAGCCCGTACCAGACGGATGCCTCAAAACCCGGAAAACCGGACTCGGCAATCGTCGGCGCATCAGGGAATATGCTGCTGCGATTCGGCGTCAGCACGGCAAGCACCCTGAGCTTGCCACTTTTGACGTGGGGCAGCACTTCAAGCGCATTGATGGCGATGAGCGGAACCTGACCACCAATCGTGTCGGTAATGGCCTGGGCGCCACCACGGTAGGGAACGTGTTGCAGCGACATGCCTGCAGCCCGTGCAAACAGCTCTACCGCCATATGCGGCGTTGATCCGTTACCCGGGCTTGCAAACGAGATGTAGCCTGGCCTGGCCCTGGCGGCTTCAATGAGTTTGGCAATGCTGGCATAAGGGGCTGCAGCGTTGACGGCAATCACCACCGGCACCCGGCCGACCAGGGACACCGGAACAAGCTCACGTTCGGCATCGAAAGGCGCAGGCTTGTACAGGGCCATGTTTGCGGCCAGCGCATTCGCAGCCATCAACAGGGTGTAGCCATCTGCCGGCGCGTCGATGACCGACTTGACGGCAATATTGGTACCGGCACCGGGCTTGTTGTCGACGATGACAGGTTGCCCCATGCTGGTGGCCATGCTTTGCGCAATGGTGCGGGCAACGATGTCAACGGCGCCGCCTGCTGAATAGCCCACCACGACCTTGACAGGTTTTGCCGGGAATGCCTGCGCCATGGCCTGCAGGGGCACGCTCGCAGCAGCTGCAGGGAGTAAACACAGCGCGGCCAGACGACGCGCCAGGTACCTGAAAGAATGGTTCATGAATGTCCCCTTTTTGTAGATTAATCGGGCTTGACCGTACCGCGCATGCCGGCTCTTGCAATAAATGACTGCAGTTGCCCACTGGACTTCATGTCTTCAGCAAACATCCGCACGAAGGGCATGCCTGCCTCACGTCCTTTCGGGATGGCCACGGCCATGTGCTCCATACCCCAGCCACCGGGGAGAATCTTGAACCCCGGCAAGCCATCCAGCATTTCGAACAGAATGCCCTTGTTGGTGGCAAAGGCCTCGATCTCGCCCCTTCGCAGCATGTCCTGCGCCTGTTTCAGGGAATCAGCCGGGACAAGCGTGACCTTGTTTTTGTAGCGTCCCGCAAGCGCCGCCTGCGAGCTGCTGCCCTGGCTGACGCCCAGCCTGCGGCCGTCCCGGTCCATCCCGGCCAGACTTGCAATCTGCGAGTTGGCCGGGACGAGGTAGCCCAGTTCGACGTTCAGCAGGGTCGCCGTAAAGTCGACATCGCGTGCACGGGCTTCGCTGGCATTGGTGAAGGTGAAGTCCACCGCGCCAGTTTTAACGGCATCAACGACCTGCGCCACGCGGTCAAACTTCACCACCTGCACCGGAACGCCAAGGCGCTGGCCCAATGCCCGGCCCAGCTCAAGGGCCACCCCGGCCTGCTCGCCTGTTTTCGGGTCTGTCACCAGCGAAGACGGACTTCCTGTGTAGACACCCACACGCAAACTGCCGGAAGGTGCAAGCACGTGCCTGACCGCGGGATCGACAGGCTGTAAAGGACTGGCACAGCCGGCCACAGCCAGCACCCCTGCCGCCGCCGCAGAGAGCAACAGCGCACGTGCGGGTGCAAGTAAAAGCAGGGTCCGGCGAAACATGTGCTTCAGTCGATGTATTTGAGGCCGGCCTTGGCCAGCGGCTCACGCATGTTGTACATGTCCAGGCCCAGCACACCGGCAGCGAGTTTTTTGCGCTTTTCGCCTTCGTTGGCTTCGCGGGCTTCTGCGGCATCAGCCACTTTTTGAGCCCATTCTGCAGGCACCACGACAACACCATCGTCATCCGCCACGATGGCGTCGCCGGCGTTGACATTGACGCCCGCGCACACCACAGGAATGTTCACCGAGCCCAGCGTCGCCTTGATGGTGCCCTTGGCGCTGATGCCCTTGCTCCAGACCGGGAAACCCATGGACGTCAGTTCTTTCACGTCGCGCACACCGGCGTCAATCACCAGCGCCTTCGCACCGCGTGCCATGAATGACGTGGCCAGCAGGTCGCCAAAAAAACCGTCGCAGTTGTCTGCCGTGATGGCGGCCACCACGATGTCGCCCGGCTGGATCATTTCTGCAGCCACATGCATCATCCAGTTGTCGCCGGGGTGCAGCAGCACGGTGACCGCCGTACCCGACACCAGCGCACCCGCATAGATGGGCCGCATGTAGGGCTTCATCAGGCCGACGCGGCCCATGGCCTCATGCACGGTAGCGGAGCCGAAGCGGCCCAGTTTGTCGACCGCAGCCCTGTCGGCGCGGGTGATGTTGCGTTTGACGATGCCCAGTTCTGTCATTTTTATCTTTCAGGGAATTGTTGGATGTGGAAAGGCTCAGTGGCCCTTGGCCTTCAACTGCGCATCCAGCCTCGGGAAGACGCGGCGCACATTGCCTTCGTAAATCTGGTGGCGGTCATCGGCGCTGAGGATTTTTGACGCCTCGATGTAGCGCTTGGTGTCGTCGTAATAGTTGCCGGTTTCCGGGTCTATGCCGCGCACAGCACCAATCATTTCAGAAGCAAACAGCACGTTCTTCACCGGGATGACCGTGTTCAGCAAATCAATGCCGGGCTGGTGGTAAACGCAGGTATCAAAAAAGATGTTGTTGAGCAGGTGATCCTGCAGCAACGGCTTTTTCAGTTCCTGCGCGAGGCCACGGAAACGGCCCCAGTGGTAAGGCACGGCACCGCCGCCATGGGGAATCAAAAACCGCAATGTGGGGAAGTCCTTGAACAGGTCGCTGGTCAGGCACTGCATGAAGGCGGTGGTATCGGCATTGAGGTAATGCGCGCCGGTCGTGTGAAAGGCGTGGTTGCAACTGGTCGAGACGTGGACCATGGCCGGGATGTCGTACTCGACCATCTTTTCGTAAATCGGGTACCAGTGACGGTCCGACAGCGGTGGTGACGTCCAGTGGCCGCCCGACGGATCGGGGTTCAGGTTGATGCCGACGTTGCCGTATTGCTCAACACATTTGACCAGCTCGGGGATGCAGGTCTTGGGGTCCACGCCCGGCGATTGCGGCAGCATGGCAACAGGCACAAAGTTGTCGGGGAACAGCTGGCTGACGCGGTAGCAGAGCTCATTGCAGATGGCCGCCCACGTCGATGACACATGGAAGTCGCCGATGTGGTGCGCCATAAAACTCGCACGCGGGCTGAACAGCGTGATGTCGCTGCCGCGCTCTTTCATCAGGCGCAGCTGGTTGGTCTCGATCGACTCGCGCAACTCGTCGTCGCTGATTTTCAGGTCGCTGGCCTTGGGCATGACGGCCGGGTCCTTGATGCCTGCTATCTGCTGGTTGCGCCAGGTTTCCAGCGCCTTGGGCGCGGTGGTGTAGTGGCCGTGGCAATCGATGATCAATGACATGGGTGCTCCTCTAATTGAATGATGTATGAACAGCTCAGGCTGCAGTCATGCCGTGTTTTGTCTTGATGGATGCAGCATCGGACGACGCCATGAAAGCGAACAGGCGGCCAGCCGCGTCGCCATGTGCGGACGCGGTACAGGTGGCTGCGGAGAAAATCGTGGTGATGGCTACCGCCTCGGGCATGGTGCCGAGCAGGTCAATGCCTTCCAGGTGCATGAGCTCGCTGAGTTGCTGAAAGCCCAGCGCCACTTCGCCGCGCGCCACCAGCGTGCCTACGGGCACACCCGGCGGCGCCTGCACGATGCGCGGCTTGATGGCATCGAGAATGCCCCATTTTTCAAACAGTTTGACCAGCGCTGTACCGCTGGGGCCGGTTGAATAGCCAATGGTTGGCGCAGCCTCAATGGCGCTGCGCAGTGCGGCTTCAGTACTGATGTCGGGTTTGGCGGCCCCGGCCTTGACGGCGATCGCGACGCTGGAGCGAACCAGGTCAACGCGGCTGCCAGCCACGGCCTGGCCGCTGGCGATCAATTTATCGATGGCATCTGATGCCAGCACAACGCCGTCAAAGGCTTCACCAGCCTGTACGCGTTTCGCGGCATCGACGCCGCCGACGGATTCAATCGTCACTTCCACGCCAGACGACTTTTGCCAGGCTGCCGCAAGTTCAGCAAGCACCTGGCGTGTGGCCATGGACGAAATCAGTTTCAGCATCAGGGTCTCCGGCACGTGCATCAGTTGTTCATGAATTGTTGGATGGCCTGGATGGTCGGCTCAGGCTTTTCCATCAGCACCATGTGGCCGGCGTCTTCGATCACGGCAAGGCTGGCACGCGGCGCCAGCGCCTGTATGGCCTGATGTTGCGCCACATTGGCCCAGGCGTCCTGCCTGCCGCAAAGAACCATGCAGGGAATTTTCAGCGCAGCCAGCACCGGGCTCGCATCGGGGCGAGAGAGCAAGGCGTTTTGCTGGCGTGCAAAGCGTGCCGCCGTCTTGCGCTCGAACATGCTGACGATGTCTTCAATCAGCCTGGCGTCGTTCAGGCGGTCCGGATGCACCATGCCCTTGACCCATTCACCAGCCATGGCGCGCACACCGTCTTTTTCGGCAATGGCCAGAAGCGCCATGCGGCCGGCTTTTTCGGCCTCGCCCTTCTCGTCTGGCATCCGCGCCAGGTGACCAGTGTCCATCAATATCAGGCGCTCTACCCGCCCGGGAGCCAGGCGCACAACCTCAAGGGCCACGCGGCCCCCCATGGAGTGACCGGCCAGCGAGAAAACAGGTGGAGCGACTGCCAGAACTGCCTCGGCCATGGCAGTGATGGTGTCGGCATCGCCGTAATCGATGGCCTGGCAATGCACACCTGTCGAAGGCGCATCCATCAAGGGCTGCCAGAAGGCGTGGTCACACATCAGGCCGGGAAGCAGAAGCAATGTGCGTTCGGCACGCACGGTAGGGTTGTTTGGCACCCGACCATTTTGAATGCATAGGCAACTAATGAAAAGCCGATGTAACAGCTACCAGTTAGAACAAACACGTATATCGCTCAAAATGTTATAGCAATAAACTAGCTGCATGGACCTTAAACAACTGGAGTACTTTGTACGCGTCGCCGAACTGGGCAGCTTTACACGTGCATCGATTGCACTGGACGTCGCCCAGCCCGCCCTGAGCCGCCAGATCCGGCTCCTTGAAGTGGAACTGCACCAGAGCCTGCTGACCCGCAATGGGCGCGGTGCGCTGCCGACCGAGGCCGGCAACCTGTTGCTCAAGCACGGGCGCGGCATCCTGCATCAGGTGGAGGTCGCACGGGAAGAGCTGGGTGCCGTGCGTGGCGCGCTGGCCGGCCGTGTCTCCATCGGCCTGCCACCCAGCCTGTCGCGGCTGATCACGGTGCCGCTGACCCGCGCCTTTCGCCAGCAACTGCCGCAAGCGCACCTGACACTCACTGAAGGCTTCTCGGTGGTGATGTACGAAGGTCTGCGCGTTGGAAATCTCGACATGTCGGTGCTCTACAACCCGGAGCATTCACCCGAAGTGGAGATGACCACGCTGCATTCCGAAGAGCTGGTGCTGATCTCGAAAAAAGACGATCCGGCCACAAGCAGCCCCGCGAAAAAGCCCGCCAGAAATGCGCCGCGAACACGCGAACCCATCAGCCTGGCGCAGGTCGCCGCCCTGCCCCTGATTTTGCCCAGCCGCCCCAATGCCTTTCGCATCCTGATCGAAGGCGAAATGGTTCTCATCGGCCGCAAGCCGCAAATCTCGCTTGAAGTCGATGGCCTCAACGCCATCCTCAGCCTCGTCAAGGAGGGCATGGGCCATGCCGTACTGCCCAGCTACACGCTGAGCAACTATGACGACACGGACCTGTTCACCGTGCGCAGCATTCATTCCCCACGCATCATGAGCCAGCTGATGCTGGTGCGTTCGGCACGCCGGCCCAGTACCGAGACCCAGAAAAAGGCCGTTGAAGTTGTGCAGACTGTGCTGGCCGAAGCGATGAAGCCCTACGCCTGACACAGCTGAGCCGCCCTAAAGGGCCAGCCGCCAGACCACCCCTGCAGTTACCCATAGCTGATATAGCAAAACTGTTCTGGCCTTTTACCCACCGCGCCGGGCACACTTTGCGACTCACCAGAAGGAACAACAACATGAGACTCTCCCGACGCGCCGTTTCAGCCCTGTTCAGCGGGCTGCTTGTTCTGGCCACCGCCAGCTTCGCGCAGGCACCCGCGCAGAAACCCGAACTGCTATGGCTTGGCCAGTCGGCTTTTCGCCTGACCACCGCCAGCGGCAAGGTGATCGTCATCGACCCCTGGCTGCGCCCCAACCCGAGCACCCCGGCCTACTACAAGACCCTGGAGAACCTTGGCAAGGTTGACCTGATTCTTGTGACGCACGGCCATTTCGACCACATTGCCGATGCACCTGCCCTGGCACTGATGCACAAGGCGCGTGTCTACGCGCCGGGTGATTTGAACCAGACGCTGACCGTGCTCAACGTACTGCCGCCGGAGCTGGCGCCGCGCATGAACAAGGGCGGCACCATCACACCGTTTGCAGACGCGCCACGCATCAGGATCACCGCCGTCAAGGCGGAGCATTCATCCGTCTACGTCTGGCGCAACCCGGCCACCGCCAAAGACGAAACCCATGTCGGCGGCGAACCGGTGGGCTTCATCATCGAGCTGGAAGACGGCATGAAGATCTGGCACATGGGCGATACCGGGCTTTTCAGCGACATGAAATTCATTGCCGACTACTACAAGCCCGACGTCCTGCTGCTCCCCATAGGCGGCAACTTCACCATGGACCCGGTCGATGCAGCCTACGCAGCGCGCGAGCTGGTCAAGCCGCGTTATGCCATCCCCATGCACTACGGCACCAATCCGCTGGGCCGCGGAACGGCAGAACAATTCGTCCAGGCGCTGGGGACCTCCAGTGTCAAGGTCCTGTCCATGAAGCCGGGCGACAAAACCAGCCTTTCGGAGTAACGCACCCATGTCATTGATGTCATTGAAATCAGCAACAGCCCATCTGGTGCTGGCTTGCGGCCTGCTGGCTGCAAGCCAGGTGCCGGCGCAAACGGGGGCCTACCCGTCGCGGCCCCTGCACATCGTCGTGCCCTTCACCCCCGGCGGCAGCACCGACATCCTGGCGCGTTCCATCGGCCAGGAGCTGACCAAAGCGTGGGGCCAGCCCGTCATTGTTGACAATATTCCCGGTGCGGGCGGCAGCGTGGGCGCCGACAGGGTGGCCAAGGCCCCCGCCGACGGTTACACGCTGCTCATGGGCCATATCGGCACGCTGGGCGTGAACCCGTCGCTTTACCCCAACCTGCCGTATGACCCGGTCAGGAGTTTTGCACCTGTGGCCTGGGTGGCGCGTGTGCCCAATGTGCTGGTCGTGCACCCGTCGGTGCCAGCCAGGTCGGTGAAAGAACTCGTGGCCTATGCAAAGGCCAACCCGGGCAAGCTCAACTACGGCTCGGGCGGCAACGGCAGCGCGGCCAACCTGGCCACCGAATACTTCAAGCTGCAGACCGGCGCGTCCATCGTGCACATCCCCTATCGCGGCACGGCTCCCGCCGTCACCGACCTGATGGGCGGGCAGATCCAGGTGCTGTTTACCGGCGCACCCGCCGTGCTGGGCCAGATCAAGAACAACCAGTTGCGCGCGCTGGCGGTGTCATCGCCCAAACGCCTGGATGCCCTGCCCGACTTGCCGACCGTGGCTGAGCAGGGTTACAGGGACTTTGAAGCCGACCAGTGGTACGGCGTTGTGGCGCCGGCAGGCACGCCGCGTGACATCGTCTTGAAGCTCAACGCGCAGATCAACCAGTCGCTGGGTTCTGCCGAGCTGAAAACCCGAATGGCCAGTGAAGGCGCGATTGCCACCCCGACCACGCCTGAAGTCTTTGGCCAGCTCATCGTTCGGGAGATCGCGCGCTGGAAACCAGTGATTCAGTCAGGGCGCGTCAAGGCGGACTAGGGCAAATCACCAGAGGCGGCGCATACAAACAGGGCTACAGTCGCGTGCACTTTTCGATTTTCAAAACAACGGAGACAAGACATGAACACTTCCTTCAACATCAAATCGCTGATTGGCGGGCTGGCCATTGCAGCGGCAGGTTTTGCATCGGCTCAGCAAACCGTGCCCATCTTCGGCCTGGTCGAGCTGAGCGGCACCGGCGCCACCTCGGGCAGCAACTTCGACAACGGCGTGAAACTCGCGGTGAAAGAAATCAACGCGACCGGCGGCATCCTGGGCCGCCGCATCAACTATGTGTCGATGGACACGCAGTCCAACCCCGGCGTGGCCAAGGCGCTGGCACAAAAGGCGATTGACCAGGGCGCCTACGTCATCATGGGCCCGGTGTTCTCGGGCTCCATCATGGTCAGCATGGCCGAGACCAAACGCGCCGAGATTCCCAACTTCACCGGCGGCGAGGCAGCCGCCATCACGCAGCAAGGCAACCCCTACGTCTTTCGCACCTCGTTCACGCAATCAACGGCCATGCCCAAGATTGCCAACTACATCCGCGACACCGTCAAGGCCAAAACCGTGGATGTGATTTACGTCAACAACGACTTCGGCAAGGGCGGCCTGGATCTCGTCAAGAAAGAACTTGAATCGCGCGGCATCAAGGTGCCCAACAGCATCTCGACAGAGCCTGGCCAGGTCGACTTCAGCGCTGCGGTGCTCAAGGCCAAGCAGTCCGGCAGCGATGCCGTATTTGTCTACAGCAATGAAGAGGAATCCGCCCGTGCGCTGCGCGAGTTCCGCAAGCAGGGTTACACCAAACCGCTGATCGGCGAGACGGTGCTGACCAGCCAGAAGGTCATCGAGCTGGCAGGCGAAGCGGCCAACGGCGCAGTCGCCCACGTCGGCCTGACGGCGGACGCACCGCAGCCGCTGATCAAAAAATTCAGCGATGCATTCGTAGCCGAATACAAGGTCAAGTCCGACCACAACGGCCTGAAGGGCTACAGCGGCATGTACATCGTCAAGGCCGTGACCGAGAAGCTGGGCAGGTTTGACTCCAAAGCCTTTGCCGCGGCCATGAAAGGCATCTCGCTGCAGGTCAAGGACCATCCCGGCATCCTGCTCGACGTGAGTTTTGACGCCAACGGCGATCTTGACCGCGAGAGCTACATGACCAGGGTCGAAAATGGCAAGCAGGTGGTGAGCGCCATCCTGCCGGCCATTGGTAAAAAATAAACGCATCACATCAAGAGCAAAGCAAAAGGAAGCCTGTTTCAATGAGTTCTTCACCCTTCGGCCTGGCCGGCATCATGGGCTGGCCCGTGGCGCATTCGCGTTCACCCATCATCCACAACTACTGGATCAAAAAGTACGGCCTGAACGGTGCCTACGTCCAGTTGCCCGTGGCGCCCGGCAAGCTGGCGGTGGCTGTGCCCGGCCTGGCTGCGCTAGGTTTCAGGGGCTGCAACATCACGCTGCCGCACAAGGTCGATGCGCTTGCGCTGGTCGATGAAGTGGACGTGATGGCAAAACGCATGGGCGCAATGAACACCATCGTCGTCCAGCCCGACGGCTCATTGAAGGGTTTCAACAACGACGGCTTTGGCTACATCCAGAGCCTGCTTGATGCCCAGCCCGACTGGCGCGCTGATGCCGGCCCCATCACCGTGCTGGGCGCAGGCGGCGCGGCGCGTGCCGTGGTGCTCAGCCTGGCTGACCGCGGCGCCAGGGAGATACGCCTGCTCAACCGCACTTTCGACAAGGCCGAGGCGCTGGCCAAAGAGTTCGGGGCGCCGGTCAAGGCCCTGCCATGGGAAGAGCGCCACGCTGCGCTCGCCGATGTGGCGCTGCTGGTCAATACCACCAGCCAGGGCATGCATGGCCAGCCTGATCTTGACCTGAAGCTGGATGCGCTGCCAAAACACGCACTGGTCTCTGACGTGATTTATGTGCCGCTTGAAACCCCGCTGCTGGCGGCTGCCCGCCAACGCGGCAACCCGACCGTCAACGGCCTGGGCATGCTGCTCAACCAGGCACGCCCGGCCTTCAGCGCCTGGTTTGGCGTGATGCCGGAGATCACCGAAGAACTCAAGCAGGCCCTGATCGCCACCTTCTGATGCGCGCCGTCATGGATGCGTCCATCTACACCCAGCCCAAGGTAGACACGCACTGCCATGTGCTGGACCCGGCCGGCTTTGCCTATGGCGACACCGTCGCCTACCGACCCGCCGGGCAGGAGACGGGCAGCGCCGCCTATTTTGAGCAGGTGCTGGATGCCTACGGCGTGCAGCATGCGCTGCTGGTCGGGCCCAACTCGGGCTATGGCACCGACAACAGCTGCCTGCTGGCCGCAATCAAGTCCAGCCCGAAACGTTTCAAGGGCATTGCCGTGGTCGCCAACGATGCGCCAGCCAGCTACCTGCAGGAGTTGAAGGCACAAGGCATCGTCGGCATCGCCTTCAACTACGCATTGCACGGCCTGGACCATTACGCCGATGCAGCGCCGCTGATGGCGCGCCTTGCCGCGCTGGGCATGTTTGTGCAGGTGCAGTTTGAGCTGGCGCAGATGAAGGCACTCAAACCGCTGCTGCTGGCATCCGGCGCGCCGTTGCTGCTTGACCATTGCGGCCGGCCTGATGTTTCAGCCGGGCTGGAGGGCGAAGGTTTTGCCGCCGTGCTGCAACTGGCGGCAAGCGGCCGGGCCAACGTCAAGCTCTCGGGTTTTGCCAAGTTCAGTGCGCAGCCCTTTCCGTTTGACGACACCCTGCCCTGGGTGCAGGCGCTGCTGGCGGCTTACGGCCCTGAGCACTGCATCTGGGCATCGGACTGGCCTTTCCTGAAAGCGCCCTGTCGGCTGGATTACGGCCCGCTGCTGCAGCTCTTTGCGCGCCAGGTGCCCGATGCGGCAGATCGCCAGAAAATCCTCTGGGACACGCCACGACGGCTTTTTGGCTTCAGCTAAAGCCGGTCTTTACTATCAAATCAGTAGCTGCTCACGCACGTATCCATTGGCCTGAAGGCCGATTTGATGCTCAAAATCAGGCTTTTTTGGCGTTTTCGATGGTTTTCTGAGCCCTTTTGAACCCTGTACTTGAAAAATTTAACGTCTACGTTAATAATTTAACTTCTACGGCAAATTTTTAACGTACACAGCAAAAAGGCAAAAATGCAGACACTCCAGGAAATCGGCACCGCGGTTGCAGTCCATCGCAGGTCCTTGGGTTTGCGCCAGGGCGACGTGGCTGCCAAGGCCGGCATTGCCAGCCAGACGCTTTCACGCTTTGAGCGCGGCCATGTTGAAGAATTCGGCACCCGCAAACTGCTCGCCGTTCTGGCTGCGCTGGGCATGGGACTGGACATTACCGGCGCAACGGACGGCGACGCGCCCAAGCTTTAAGAGACAAGCCGAACCGGATCAGTCCCGGGTCAGGTAAACATACAGCCCGTCAATCGGCCTGCCCTGCTCGGCCCGAATAGGGTGCTCCACCACTTTGGCGACTTCAAAACCGTGGCTTGCCGCCAGCGCCTTCAGGTAGCGAAGCGAATGCGCGTAACGCTGGCTGCGCGTGAGGCGGTATTCGACATCGCTGTCTGCCCGCTCGACTGAAAAGCAGAACAGCCCGCCCGGCTCCAGCACACGCTGCGCACCGGCAAATACCGCTTCCAGCGCGCCCACGTAAATAAACACATCGGCCGACAGCACCATGTCGTAGCGCTGGTCTGTGCCCTGCAAAAACCCCGCAAGGTCTGCTTGCACCAGGGTACCGTACACACCCAGCGCACCGGCTTTTTCAATCATCTTCGCTGACAGGTCAACGCCGTCAACGCGATCTGCAAAGGCCTTGACCAGCGGGCCGCACAGCCCAGTGCCGCAGCCCAAGTCCAGCGCTGCCCGATAGTGTTTCTTGCCAACACCCTGCGCATGCCCGACGAGCACGCTGTGCGCCTTGTAACCCAGCACATCGACAAGGTGTTCATCGAACTGGCCGGCGTAGTCATCGAAAAGCGCTTCAACATACTGGCGCGGTGCGCTGGCAGGCGGCTCTTCACCGGTCAGCGACGCCAGAAAATAACCGTTGAGCGTCGAGTCGCCGCCCAGTGCGATGGCCCGCCGGAAGGCCACTGCGGCTTCCTCGGGCCGGCCCATGTCTTTCAGGATGGCGGCGCGCTGGCTCCACGCGCGGTGCAGCGCCGGGTTGATGTCAAGCAGGGTGTCAAACGCAATGAGCGCTTCTTCATGCCGCTCAAGCCGGTGAAAGGTTTCAGCGCGAATCCACCAGCCGTCACTGCTTTCAGGCTCACGGGCTACCAGGCGCGCGCTGGCGGCCAGTGACTCGACATACCGGCCAAGGGTGTTGAGCATCAGGCAGCGCTGGTAGAGCGCGGGCACGCTGTCAGGCCGCAGCTCCAGCGCGGCGTCCAGGCAGGCCAGCGCATCGTCAGGGCGGCCCAGCGCGCCCAGCGCCAGCGCGCTGTGCAGCCACGCGTCCAGGTAGGCGGGGTCTGTGTGCAAGGCCTGCTCAAGCAGCGGCAGCGCGGCTTGCGGCTCACCCAGCTTGATCAGCGTTGCGCCCAGGTTGCCCAGGGTCGATACGCGGCCGGGGACGAGTGCCAGCGCTTCTTCAAAACTGCTGCGGGCCTCCGGAAAGCGCCCGGCTTCGTAATGCCCAATGCCGGCCAGAAAAGCGCGTTTGGCGTCTTCGAAATGTGGTGGGTTGCTGCTCATGGGCTCCGTTTATACATGCCGGCATCACAAACCCTGCGCGCCCATAAAAAATGCCCACCGCATCAAGCGGTGGGCATCCCAGCCTCGTCAGCCGTCAATCAAACCGGCGGTAAAGGTTTATTCGGCCTGGATGCCGAACTCCTTGATGACCTTGGCGTAGCGGTTGTGGTCAAACGCATTGAGCTTGCCCAGCGTGGCCGGCTCGCCGCCCACCGGCACCAGTGCCAAGGTGACCATCTTGGCCTGCACGTCAGACATCTTGAGGATGTCGTTCATGTTGGCATTGAGCGTACGCACCACATCGGAAGGCATGCCCTTGGGGCCCATCAGGCCTTGCCATGCACCGACGTTGACGTCAGCAACACCGGCTTCAGCCAGCGTGGGCACATTGGGCTGCAGCGGCGAGCGCTTCGGGTCAGCCACGGCGATGTTGAGCAGCTTGCCGGAGGTGATGTGCGGCAGGACCGGGCCCAGCGTGGTCCAGAACATCGGCACATGGCCACCGACCAGGTCGACCACGGCGGGGCCGCTGCCGCGATAAGGCACTTGCGGAATCTTCACGGCAGCCGCCTTGTTGAAGGTCTCGCCCAGGATGTGCATGGGTGAGCCGCTGCCGGGGCTGGCGTAGCCCTTGACCTTGCCGGCCTTGGCGGCATCCACCAGCTGCTTGACGCTGGTGATGCCGGTGTCCTTGTTGACCACCAGGAAGAGCGACTGGCTGCCCGCCTGGATGATGGGCGTGAAGTCGCTGAGCACGTCATAGGCTGCGCCCGAACCGGACTTCAGCACCAGCGTGGCGATCGAGATGGTGTTGGGCGTGAACAGCAGCGTGTAGCCGTCTGCAGGCGCCTTGGCGACGTAGGCATTGCCGATGGTGCCGCTGGCGCCTGGCTTGTTGTCGACCAGAACCGGAACACCCAGTTTGGTGGAGAGCTTTTCAGCGTACATGCGGGCCAGCGCATCGGTGTCGCCGCCCGGCGGGTAGGACACGATGATGGTGATGGGCTTGCTGGGGTACAGACCTTGCGCCATGGCAGGAGCCGAAGCAAAGGTGGCGGTGATGGCGGCCATCGCACCCAGGAGGGTGAGAACACGGCGGCGGGCGTTTTGCATGAAGACTCCTTGGAAAGTGGAAACAACTGACAGATTGAAAAAGTAAAAAGACGAAAGCGACAACAACGAAAGATTTATAAAAAGTTATCGAGTTATGTATTGGCAGCGTCAACCATCGCGTACGCAACGATCTCAATTTTCATGCCAGGCACGACCAGCGCCACACCCGCACTGGAGCGGTTGGGAAATGGCGCCGTGAAAAACTCGCGGTAAATGCTGTCGATGACCGGCATGTCGGCCACGTCCGTCATGTAGATCAGCACCTGCGCCACATCGGCCAGCGTGCCGCCTGCTGCTTCGAGGGCCATCTTCAGGTTGGTGAGCGTCAGGCGCGTCTGGTCTTCAATCGAACCGGTATCAATCGTGCCGTCCTTGCGCACCGGGCCATGCGCGGTGAACAGCATGCCGGCAGATTTGACCGCCCATGAAAACGGTTGTTTGAGCGGCGGCAGGTCGATGTCGATGACTTGTTTCATCAGGCGGTTTCCAGCTTGGCTGTGGTGTGTGTTTCGCCCGTGAATTGGGCAAGTTTGGCGTACCAGGGATGGTGCGCATCACGCAGCGATGTGTGCGCACTGAAGTGGTCCTGCCCCGCCATGATGCGCAGCTCGACAGGGGCCTGTTGCAGCTTCAAAAGCTCCCGAATGCGCAGGTTGGACTTCTGCACACGCTCGCTGTCGTGCTCGCCATGGCTCAGGTAAAACGGCACGCTGTTGCCGGCCGTCCAGCAGATCGGGCTCATCACGGCGTCAAGCGACGGGTCTTTCAGCACCATGCTGTAAACGCGGTCTTCCAGGCTGCCGGGCGCAGGTGCGGGATGGTAGAGATCCATGATGGCGCTGATGGGCAGGCAGCCCTTCACGGCTGTTGACGGCACACCAAAGCGTGCGCGGTCTACCGGCCGCAAGGCCACCAGCGACGCCAGGTGCGCGCCTGCGGAGTGCCCGCCCAGATAAAGCTGCATGGGGTCGCCGCCCTGGCGATGGATGTATTGATACACATGGCCCAGCATGTCCAGGCTGTCATCAAAGGCCGCAGGCAGTTTGGCCTCGCCCACCAGCCGGTAAGACGGCGATACCAGCACACAGCCCAGGGCGGTGATGTGTTTTGCCATGAAGGTGTTGTAGTCGCGATAGCCGTTGGTCCAGCCGCCACCGTGCCAGAAGACGACCACTGGCGCGTTTTCTGCGTCCTTCGGGCTGTAGACGTCGTAGCGATGCAGGCGATGCGGGCCGTAAGCGATGTCCCTGTGTACATCCATGCCGCCCCCCGGTTCACGGGCCCAGCCCATCACCTCGCAGGCGTAGTCTTCGGCGGCCTTGAAAGGCATGGGGATCTGGCCATCCGGGTTGGCCTGTTCGTAAGTCAACATATGGGCGGATGTTATGAATATAAATTTTCAACGTCAATATAAATTTTGAAAATTCCGTAGAATTCGCCCAAGATGCCCGATTCCGTTTCACCAGTGAAAGACAAGACCCTTGCAGACCGCGCCTTGCGGCTTTTGCGCGACGACATCCTCGCCGTCAGGCTCGCGCCCGATGAGCGCCTGCGCATCGTTGAACTGCAAAAACGCTATGACCTCGGCATCAGCCCCCTGCGTGAAGCGCTGCTGCGGCTTATCAGCGAAGGCCTGGTGGTGGCAGAAGGCCAGCGCGGTTTTGCGGTGGCGTCAGTCTCGCTTGAAGAACTGCAGGATTTGACCCGCGCCCGCATCCGCATCGAAAGCCTGCTGGTGACGGAAGCGATTGCCCTGGGCGATGCCGAATGGGAAGCCGGCGTGGTGGCCGCCTTTCACCGCCTCTCACGCGCCACCCTGCCCGGTGACCACCATGATGAAAAAACGACGGCGTACTGGGAAGGCTGCCACCGCGCCTTTCACGACGCGCTGGTGGCAGGCTGCAACTCACCCTGGCTGCTGCGCATGCACGCCCAGATGGTCGACCACTCCAGACGCTATCGCCGCATTCGCCTCTTCCACTCGGTGCCCGCCACCGAACTGGTTCGCACCGTCAATGACGAACACGAATTGCTGATGAAGGCCATGCTGGACCGCGACACACCACGGGCGGTGGAACTGGTGCACAGCCATCTGAACAACACGGCGACGGCCGTGACGTCGTTCTGGAAGCCCGAGGGTGCGCCATAAACCCTAGCTGCTGCGCCTTACCGCACCGGCTGTCGCCGCAATCGCCAGCGCCACAAGCAGCAAGCCGCCCCCCACCGCAAACGTGGCCTGCATGCCGCTGGCCACCGAACCGGGTTGCGCAGTCGCGATATCCGCCGATGCGGCTGCGAATGCAAACACCGCTCCCATGACCGATGCGCCGGTGACAAGCCCCAGATTGCGCGACAGATTGAGCATGCCGGACACAACGCCGCGCTGTTCGGGACGGATATCTTTCATGACCGCCGTGTTGTTGGCCGTCTGGAACAGCGCATAGCCGACGGTGAGAACGACGAGGGGTGCGAGGTAACCGGGGATACCCAGCGCCGTTGGCAGCATGAAGAGAAAGAAGCACCCGGCCGCCATCGCGGCCAGCCCCGCCACAGCCATGCGCTGTGCGCCAAAGCGGTCGGCGATGCGGCCTGCGGGCACGCCCGTCAGCGCCACGACAAACGGGCCGGCCGCGAGCACCAGCCCCACCACAGCCGCTTCGAGACCAAGGGCGCGCGAAAGATAAAACGGCCCGACCACCAGCGTCGCCATCATCACGGTCGCGACCAGCGCACTGGTGGCCAGGCTGGCGCTGAGCGCTGGGTTGCGAAACATCGCCAGGCGGATCAGGGGCGATGCCGCCTTCGACTCGACAAGGACAAACACGCCCGCCGCCGCCGCGGCCACCAGCAGCAAAGCCATGTTGAGCAGGCCGAAGCCGCTTCGCCCGCCGCCGGGATGGACGGTCATGGCCAGCGCATAAGCCGTGAGCGTCACGGCCAGCAGCACGGTCCCGGGTTTGTCAAAGCCACCGGTGGCAGTCATGCGCCCTGCACCATCAGGCGGCAGGCAGCGACAGGCCAGCACAAAGGCTGCGATGCCCAGCGGCAGGTTGACCATAAAGATCGCGCGCCAGCCGAGCCAGGCAATCAGCAAGCCGCCCAGCGAGGGGCCGAGCGCCGTGCCTATGGCAGACATGGTGCCCAGCAAGCCCATGGCGCTGCCGGTTTTTTCCCTGGGCACGGTCTCGCCGACAAAGGCCATGGTCAGCGCCATCATGACGGCCGCGCCCAGGCCCTGCAAGCCTCTTGCGGCAACCAGCAGCCAGAGCGTGGGCGCCAGGCCGCACAAGGCCGATGCAAGCGTAAACAGCACGATGCCGGCCAGAAGCAGCCGCTTGCGGCCCAGCAGATCGCCCAGCTTGCCCACGCTGACGATGAGCGTGGTGATGGCCAGCAGATAGGCCAGCACAACCCACTGCACCTGCTGGAAGGAGGCATTGAACGCCTGCGCCAGCGTCGGCAGGCCGACATTGGCGATGCTGGTGCCCAGAGACGACAGCAGCATGGAGATTGAAAGGCTGGCGAGTGCCCATCGCACCGCGCCGTCCGGTCTGCTTTTTTCAGTCCTGGCAACTGCGTGATCTGACCCTCTGATGATTGACTTCAACATGATTTTCCTTGTGTGGCAACCCCTGGATGGCGTTTTCAGCAAGCTTAGGTTTTTGCGTGACAAAGCGGAAGGCGCAGCATTTGCAGTGAATCAGTGCATTTAGCGCCATGTCACTACCCATATCACCGCCAAATCGCGTTAAGGTCGGCACATGTCCAAGACCGATCTCAACCTGCTCGTGACCCTGGATGTGCTGCTTCAGGAAGGCAGCGTTGCCGGCGCGGCCCGCCGCCTGCGGCTCAGCCCCTCGGCGATGAGCCGGGCACTGGCGCGCCTGCGTGAGAGCACCGGCGACCCGCTGCTGGTCAGGGCCGGGCGGGGGCTGGTGCCCACCCCACGGGCGCTGGCCTTGCGTGAGCAGGTCAGCCAGCTGGTGCAGGACGGCGAAGCGGTCTTGCGCCCTGCCGAAAAGCTCCAGCTCAAAAAGCTGGTCCGCACCTTCACCCTGCGCACCAGTGAAGGTTTTGTCGAGAACTTCGGGCCGGCGCTGATTGCCCGCGTCGGCAAACAGGCACCAGGCGTGACGCTCCGGTTTGTACAGAAGCCGGACAAGGACAGCACACCGCTTCGCGACGGTGCCGTTGACATGGAAACCGGCGTGATCGGCAAGGCCACCGGCCCTGAGGTGCGGGTGCAGGCGCTGTTCCGCGACCGTTTTATCGGCGTCGTGCGCATGGGCCACGCGCTGGGTCAGGGCGAGCTCACACCGGCCCGTTATGCGGGCGGCAGGCACATCAGCATGTCGCGGCGCGGCGTGGGCAAGGGACCGATGGATGAAGCCCTGGCGCAGCTTGGACTTGTGCGCAAGGTCGCCACGGTCGTTGCCGGCTTTTCAACTGCGCTGTCGCTGGCCCGGGCCTCCGACCTGGTCGCCACCGTGCCGGAGCGGCATACCGGCAAGCTGCGCGACGGCATGTTCAGTTTTGCCCTGCCCCTGTCGTTGCCGGAATTCACAGTGTCATTGCTCTGGCACCCGCGCCTGCACGCCGACCTGGCGCACCAGTGGCTGCGCGGCTGCGTCAGGGAGGTTTGCGCTGAACAGGCTTCAGGCGTGTCGACGGAAATGACACAAGAAGCAGAAGCGTCAGGCTGAAGGACAAAGGCACGCTATTTATTTAATAGCTGCTCACGCCCGTATTTAAAGGGCTAAAGGCCTAAAACATGCTCAAAAATGGCACAAAAAAGGCCTCGAAAGGCCGTTTTTGAAGTTTTGAGTGCATTCAGACTGCCAGAATTGACCCGGAAAGCATCAATGCGTCTTTAATAGAGCATTAAGCCGATAAAGCATCTCGAGAAATGCATTAACTCAGCTGAGCTCAGGCTTTGCGCGCGGCGAGCAGCTTGTCCGCATATTCCTGCCAGGCCGCATCCTTGCCCACGTCCTTGAAGACACCGGCCCTGGCCTGGTCGGTCACCCACTGCTGCTTGTCGGCAATCGATGCCGTCATGTAGGGCTCAAAACCGGCTTCGCGCACGGTGTTGGCAGATTCACGCATCTCTTCTGCCCGGCGCTGGCCGTGCTGCACGACCCTTGAGAAAAAGTAGGCGCCGGTTTTTTGCCAGTCCATGTTGGGGAAGGTTTCCTCCAGCGTGGGGATGACGTAATCCTCGACCCCGTAGGCACGCGCGGTGGCGTAACTTTCGATCACCAGCGCTTCCATGCCCTTGATCATCACGCTGCGGCACATCTTGATGGCGCTGGCCACGCCGAGCTTTTCGCTGACGGCTTTGGCGTCCATGCCCCAGGCCGACAGCAGGATGGCCAGCTCGCCGGCATGCTCGCCGCCCAGCAGCAAGGGCACCTTGATGCCATAGGGCGGCACCGAGGTCATGACGCCGGCCTCGACATACCGTGCGCCTGCTGCCTCGATCAGCGCCGCGCTGCGCTGCTTGGTGCCGGGCGATGCGGAGTTGAGGTCGAGGTAGACGCTGCCGGGGCGAATGAATTTCGCAGCCTCTTCGGCAACCGCCAGACTTTGCGAGGCGGTGACGGCAGCGATCACCAGGTCGCTTGCTTCGCATAGCGCTTTGGACGACAGGTACGCGGTGACGCCGGCGGCTTTGGCATAAGCCAGTTCAGCCGCCGCCGTGTCGCCCACAAACTTGCGGTCCCAGGCAGCCGTGGCAGTGACGCCGTCCTTGCCCTGCAGGCCTGCACAGAATATCTTGCCGACTTCGCCGTAGCCAATCAGCCCAATGGTCTTCAAGTTCACGGCGAAGCTCCTGTGACGATGTTGATTACTGCGTCGGGATCTTGGCGCTGGCGATCACACCGGCCCAGCGTTTGGTTTCATTGGCAAGAAGGTCAGCCAGTTGCGCCGGGGTGCTGGGGCTGGCTTCGATATTGAGCTCAAGCAGGCTCTTTTTGACTTCAGCCGAATTGACGGCGGCATTGACTTCCTTGTTCAGGCGGTCCAGCACGGCTTTGGGCGTTTTGGACGGTGCAGCCAGCGCGTTCCATGAGGCGACATTGAAGTTGGCCAGGCCGCTTTGCGCAGCGGTGGGCACGTCTTTCAGCACGATGGAACGCTTGGCGCCAAAGACAGCCAGCGCATGCACGGCGCCTGCATTGATTTGCGGCAGCATGGGACTCAAAATTTCAACGGCGGCATCAAGCTGGCCGCCGCGCAGCGCGGTGATGACAGCCGGCGTGCCGTTGAAAGGCACCACTTGCGCCTGGATGCCGGCGCTGGTCTTGAACAGCTCGGCGGCCAGGTTTTGCGTGCTGCCCACGTTGATGGAACCGATGTTCAGCTTGCCCGGGTTGGCCTTGGCCGCAGCCAGCAGGTCAGCCAGCGTTTTGTAAGGCGAGTTTTGCGGCACAACGATGGCGATGTCGAAGTAACCCAGGGTGGAGATGGGTGCAAAGTCCTTCAGGGTGTCGAAAGGCAGGCTCTTGAACAGGCCTGCGCTCACGGCAGTGCCGTTGGACATCAACAGCAGCGTATGACCATCAGGCTCGGCCTTGGCAACGGTGTCGCCCGCCACGACGCCGCCGGCGCCCGGCTTGTTTTCAATGATGACGGCCTGGCCCATGTTTTCGGCCATTTTTTTGGCGACGACACGTGCCGTCAGGTCGGCCACGCCACCGGCGCCGAAAGGCACAACGATGCGAATGGCTTTGGAAGACAGCGGCTGGGCCTGGACGGCTGCGGCGATGCCAAGGGCAGCAACAGCGCCAAAAATGGTACGCAGAACGGTACGGCGGAGAGTAGGTTTCATGGATGTGATCCTGGTGGGCGCCCGGGGACGCAAGGATAAAAAAAGCAGACTGAACTATCGGCAGAAGAAGCCCGGCCCGCAAGCGGAGTAACCCACAACGTGTTATCTGATTTCGTTATATCGCAGTGGGAGTTTGCTGAATTTTGAGATCCATATACGTTTGCGCTGAGCCGGTCGAAGCCTGCGCAATCGCGAGAAGACCTTTCGACAAGCTCAGGGCGAACGGTGTCAGGCTTCTGCAGCGATCTGCCGCAGCGCCTGTTCAAACACCTCGGCGGGCTGGCCGCCGGAGATAAGGTGCCTGTCGTTGATGATGACGGCCGGTACCGAGTTGATGCCCAGCTGCTGGTAAAACTGTTCGCGCTTGCGCACATCAAGTGCGTATTCGTCAGAGGCCAGGATTTCCCTGGCCCGGGCAACATCCAGCCCCACCTCGCCGGCCACCCGCGCCAGTACCTCGTGTGAGCCGGGGCTCTGGCCATCGGTGAAGTAGGCCTTGAACAGCGCCTGCTTGAGCGCTTTTTGTTTGTCGGCGCTGACAGTCTCGGCCCAGTGCAGCAGTCGGTGCGCGTCAAAGGTGTTGTAGATGCGGCTGCGGCCACCGCCCGGCTCATCAGGGCCGCTGAACTTGAAGCCGACCTGTGCGCCGCGCTGGCGGATGTTCTCGCGGTTGGCATGGGCCTGCTCGGCGCTGATGCCGTATTTCTCGGTGATGTGTTCGGTGATGTCCTGGCCTTCGGGGACCATCTTCGGGTTCAGCTCAAAGGGCTGGAAGTGCATGTTGACGGCAATGTCGCCTTCAACCTTTGCCAGCGCCTGGTCCAGCGAGGCCAGACCGACGGCACACCAGGGGCAGGACACGTCGGATACGAAATCGATTTTGAGTTGTTTGGTCATGAGGTTCTCCTGATGCAGCGGGGTTTTGCAGAATTTTCACCTGATGCCGCAAACCCTGCTTTGCAAGGTCTTTTGGGTAAATCGGGTGTTTGGCAAGCCGGTTTCAAGAAACTGTCACACAAGCTTCATAAGCTCTGCGAGCCAGCAACCAAGCTGTCCACGAATCCCGAACCCCTGGAATAAAAATGACCAACAAGTCCCTGCCCACGACCTTCTCACGCCGCGATGCCCTGCGCTTCATCACCGCCGCGCCCATGCTGCCACTGGGCGCTTTTGCATCCAGCGCCGTGCTGTCTGGCTGCGCAACGACCGCCGGGCCCACGGGCTCTTACGCTTCCAGCAGCTTCACCTCGATGGCCGCCCCCACACTGGCCAACCCCGCAGCGATGGCCACGACGACTGTGGCCTCCAGCCTCAAAGTCGCCTTCAACGGCGGCGCCACGCAGGACTACAAGCTGGCCTACCACCCTTTCTTCATCACGGGCGACATGGTGCCCAACGGCAAGGGCGGCACCGTGCTGGCAGGCGGTTACTACAACATCCTGAACCAGCCCATCATGGACAACTCGGTGCCGTCGAAGGCGCGGCATTTCTTCTCGGACAGCCCGGACGGCACCTCGCTGTTTGCAGCACACAACTCCACCGTCAAGGGCATCAAGGGCAAGGCCGTGTATGCCGTGGTGCAGTTTGAATACACGACCCGCGACCAGGCCGGTGCAGACGCCTACGGCATCCTGCCGTCCCCCATCGCGGTACTGACGCTGGATCAGGACCAAACGACCGGCAAGCTCAGCCTGGTGCAGTACCACAACGTCGACACCTCGGCAGTCAATGGTTTGTGGATCACCTGCGGCTCCAGCCTGTCGCCGTGGAACACCCATCTATCGAGCGAAGAATACGAACCCGATGCCCCGTTTGCTCTAGATGACAAACGCTTTCAGGCCTACAGCAAGAACCTGTTTGGCTCGGTGGGTATCGCCAACCCCTACCACTATGGCCACCTGCCGGAAGTCACCGTCAACCCGGACGGCACCGGCAGCATCAGGAAGCACTTCAACATGGGCCGCATCTCGCATGAGCTGGTGCAGGTCATGCCGGACAACCGCACCGTTCTGATGGGCGACGACGCCACCAACAGCGGCCTATTTGTGTTTGTGGCCGACAAGGAAAAAGACCTCTCCAGCGGCACGCTTTACGTGGGCAAGCTGGGCTCGGGTTTCTCGATAGACCCGGCTGCTGCAGGCGCAGGCATCACCTGGATCAAACTGGGCCACGCAAAGAGCGACGAGATCGAAAAGATGGCCGACAAGCTCAAACCGTCGGACATCATGGATGTGCGCAAGACCGACCCCAGCGACGCCAGCTTCACGAAGATTTTCTACAACGGCAACCCGAACTGGATCAAGGTCAAGCCGGGCATGGAGAAAGCCGCAGCTTTTCTTGAAACGCACCGCTACGCCTACCTGATGGGCGGCAGCATGGGCTTTACCAAGATGGAAGGCACCACCGTCAATGCCAAAGACAGGATTGCCTATTCGGCACTGCAGAACATGCAGGACTCGATGGTCAAGACCGGCAAGGGCTGGAATGCGAACAGCGGCATCGGCCTGGACAAGGCCCTGATCGCAGGCGGCATCATGGCGCACACGCTGGCTGGCGGGCAAAGGGACACGGCGGGCAATGCCATCAACAGCGAGTGGATGCCTGTGCAAATGAAGGCATTGCTGGTCGGTGAAGACATTGCTTCGGACGCGCTGGGCAATCTGGCCAATCCGAACAGAATCTCCAACCCCGACAACCTGAAGTTCTCTGAAAAGCTGCGCACGCTCTTTATCGGCGAGGACAGCAGCACCCACGTGAACAATTTTCTCTGGGCCTACAACGTGGACACCAAAGAGCTGTCGCGCATCATGTCCATGCCGGTCGGCGCTGAGGCCACCGGTCTGCATGTGGCCGACGACGTGAACGGATGGACCTACATCACCAGCAACTTCCAGCACGCAGGCGACTGGATCCCTGCGTTGCATGGCAAGGTGCAGGCTGCTGTCGAGCCACTGGTGCGGGCCAACTACAAGGACCGTTTTGGTTCGGCCGTGGGCTACCTGACTGCCGACACCACTGGTATCAAGCTGATTGCCTGACCGGGTCTTGCATCAAAAGATTGCGCGGCCGGCGCCGGTAGGCAAATGCTGACAAGCGCCGGTGTTTCTCCCTGATAGGTTTACCGCCCTGCGGTGCGCATAGTGGAACCCATAACTTCAAGGAGAAAAAATGTCTTTTGCGCTTTACATGATTGGTTTTGTGATCTTCCTCGGCGGCGTGATCTGGGGTGCCATGGTGGCAGGTGTGCCGCACCTGTACATCGGCATCGGTGCGCTAATCATTCTGGGCATTGGCATCTTCAGCGCCGTTGGCCGCACACGCAGCAAAGATCCGTCCTGAGACCCCAGGGTCACGACAACCCGAATTACTTGACATAGTCAACAAATTGCTTGACGATGGCTAACATGCCATCGCCAAGCGCCTCCCACTCCCAAACCCCGACATCACATGCGCCCGATGCTGGCCACGTACAGGCCATTCGTGGGTTCAACCGCTTTTACACGCAGCGCATTGGTGTCCTGAGTGCATCGTTTGGCGCTGACCTGTCTTTGACAGAAGCCCGCGTGCTGTATGAACTGGCGTACCGCGACCAGCCCACCGCTGCTGAACTGGGTCGCGACCTCGCGCTGGACCCCGGTTACCTCAGCCGTATCCTCAGGCGTTTTGAAAGCCGCAACTGGCTGGAGCGCACGCCCTCGCCCGCGGATGCGCGCGTCAGCCTGATCCGATTGAGCGCCAACGGCCAAGCTGCGTTTACCCCCCTGGAAAATCAATCCAATGCGTCTGCTGCAGGCTTGCTCTCCAGGCTGGCACCGCCAGACCAGCACAAACTGGTGACCTCCATGGCCACCGTGCAGCGTTTGATGGCGCCCGCCGTGCAGCCGCCGCCGACACGTACCGTTGTACTGCGTGACCCCAAGCCCGGCGACATGGGTTGGGTGGTTCAGCAGCACGGGGAGATCTATTCGCGGGAATATGGCTGGGACATGACCTTCGAAGCGCTGGTGGCGGACATCGCAGCCCGGTTCATCAGGAACTTCAAGCCTGAAGCAGAAAAGTGCTGGATCGCCGAGCTCGACGGCGCCCGGGTTGGCGCCGTGTTTGTCGTGCGCAAGTCGGCAACTGTCTGCAAGTTGCGCATGCTGATCCTTGCGCCCGAAGCGCGGGGACTTGGCCTGGGCGCTCGCCTGACCGACGAATGCATCGCCTTCGCACGCGCCAAAGGCTACAAAAAAATGCAGCTCTGGACGAACAGTTGCCTGGATGCCGCACGGGCGATTTACAGCCGGCGCGGCTTCGTGCTCACGAAGAGTGAGCCGTACCAAGGCTTCGGGCAGGACCTTGTCAGCGAGACCTGGGAGTTGAACCTGAAAACTTCGGGTCGCACTGACAAGCTGCTCTGAGCATTGGGGCAGGCGCGATAATCAGGCCATGAGCTCGCTGCCCACGGAAGACCATCCCCAACCCCAATCCCTCACCGACCTTTTTGTTTCCTTCACCGTCCTGGCATTGCAGGGTTTCGGTGGCGTGCTGGCCGTGGTCCAGCGCGAACTTGTGGAGAAAAAGCGCTGGATGACGCGCGAGGAGTTCGTCGAGGACTGGGCTGTGGCGCAGATCATGCCGGGGCCCAATGTGATCAATCTGTCCATCATGATCGGCAGCCGCTACTTCGGCCTGCCGGGCGCGCTGGCAGCGTTGGCCGGCATGTTGGCAGTGCCGCTTGTCCTGGTGCTTTTGCTCGGCATCTTTTACGCGCATGTTGCTGGTCACCCGGGTGCCGCCGGCGCCCTGCGCGGGATGGGGGCGGTGGCTGCCGGCCTGATCGCCGCCACCGGCTTGAAGCTTTTTGCGGCGCTGAAAACAAACGTACTGGGCATGCGGCTTTGCCTTGCCTTCGGCATCGCCTGTTTTGTGGCCATTGCGCTGCTGCGCTGGCCGCTGATGTATGTTCTGCTCGGCCTCGGCAGCGTGGCCTGCGTCATGGCCTGGCGCGCCCTGAAACCTCAAGCCAATTGAGATGACAGAACCCATACACCTCGTATTCGCGGCACAGGACTGGCTGGCACTGTTTTTTCACTATGCCTCACTGTCGCTGCTGTCCATCGGCGGGGCCATCAGCACGGCACCTGACATGCACCGTTTTCTGGTCGAGCAGCACCACTGGCTGACGGATGCACAGTTCAACGCATCGATTGCCATCGCACAGGCTGCGCCCGGCCCCAACGTGCTCTTTATCGCCCTGCTGGGCTGGAATGTCGGCCTGAATGCAGGCGGCATGCTGACGGGCACTCTGGGTGTGCTGGTGACCATGCTGGGCATCATGATTCCAAGTTCCACACTGACCTACGTGACGGCGCAGTGGGGCCACCGCAACCGCCAGTTGCGCGCCGTAAGGGCCTTCAAGCAGGGCATGGGCCCCATCGTGGTTGCCCTGTTGATCGCCACCAGTTGGGTGCTGGCCACCGCCAACAGCCATGGCGACGGCGGCTGGGTGCAGAACTGGCCCGCCTGGCTGCTGACCGCCGTAACAGCCATTATTGTGTGGCGTAGCAAGGTGCATTTGCTATGGGTTTTGGGTGCGGGCGCACTGCTGGGGTGGTTCGGTCTGATTTGAGGCGTTTATTGCGGGTCCAGATAACTCTTTTTACAGGTTAAACAGCTGCCTTCAGGTACGCAAAGCGGATGCATCTCGATACAATTCTTGTAAAGAATTACCGCTCATCCCGTATCAGGAGTAGTCAGTGGCCGAACTTCAGCTGGAATCCACCACCCCCGCAGTCCCTGTTGATTCAGACGTTGCGCTGTTTGATGTTGTTGTGAGGATGCCGTCCGGTGGACGGCTTGAGGACATCCAGAGACAGGCAGCCAGCACCAGCCTGCCACCTGACCGGGTGGAACGCCTGATCAAGGTTTTGCGCAGTTCACCGAATGCCAAGGTCGGCGCCGCCGTGCCAATTGAACGGGCAGAAGCTGAAAAGGCACTGTTCAGCCAGACCGGCCTGATTGTTGAAATCACCCCGCTGCTCTCCATCAAGACGGCCAGCTCTGCGAGCTGGGACGGGCTTGAAGCCTGCCCGGCCTGCGGCAAGCGCGTGACCATGCCGACCAACCGCCAGTGCCCGGCCTGCGGCGTCTTTGTGGACAAGCTGACGGACGACTACCTGATGCGCAAGAAGATGCTGCAGCAGGAGCGCGGTGCCGTTGAGTTCCAGAAGGCACGTGCCGAAAAAAATGCGGACAAAAGCACCAGGGACTCCCTTGAGGCTGCGATGCGCGCCAAGATACGCGCAGAGGTTCAGAAAGAGTATGGCATCAGTGGCGGCAGCGGCAGCAAGGTCAAGACCATCCTCAAGGGCGTCGGTGTCCTCGCACTGGCAGGTATTGCCTTCGTCGGCGGACAGGGCTTCACGCCTGAAGGATTCAGGCTTCCATGGAACAAGTCGGCGGCTCCGGCCGGCGGCCTGAATGCCGACAGCCTGCAGAAAAAAACGGAAATGGCAGCTGCGGCCGCGGGAGCGGCAGGTGCGGCGGGTGCGGCAGGCGCAGAGGCGGCCCTGACCGGCGATGCAGACATTGACGATCCGCTGATCCAGGGTGCTGGCGGCAAAAGGATAGGTGCCAAGGGCTTGACGATTGAACAGGCAGTCGCTGCGGCCAGCACACTGGGCAAGTCCGTGGGCAACACCACTGGCGAACGCGCGCTGGCTGGAGGCGGCGGCACCGGCAGTCCTGGCGCGGGCGGATCTGGCGGAGCCGGTGCGGCAGGGACTGCAGCTGCAACCCCAGGGGCGGCCAGCGTCTCGGGCGCAGGCGGCGCGGCAGTTGGGGCTGGCGGTGATGCATCAGCCAGCGTGCCGAAACAGACTAAACAAATATTGACGGCGGACTTTGCTGTACTGCTGGCAGAGATGGGCCAGATCGCCCGATCACGGGAAGTCCTCAAGGCGCTGGCACCCACCGTGGATGCGGCGGCCGATACCGAAGAAGCCAGAGCCCTTCGCAGCGCTACCCTGCGTTCGCAGGCCTGGAGCATCCAGAAGCTGGATGGCAGCCAGGCCAGGGCTGTTGCGGATGACCTGAAATCCAAAACACTGGCCGTCGCCAACCCGGTGGAGCGCACGCAGCTGCTGGGTGCAGTGGCCGTGATCCTGAGCCGCAGCCCGCAGTTGCCCCCGGACGTGCCGCGTGCATTCCTGTCGCTGGGCGCAGAGTCCCTCAAATCGATCGCAGCGCCGCAAACCAGCATCTCACTGGGCGACCTGGCGGTGTCCATGGCGCAGGTCTTCTCGAATGAAACAGCGGCGCGCGCCAAATCCGGCGCGTGGAACAAGGCGCAAGCCAGTGCAGCCCAGGTGACAGACCTCATCAAGCAGGCGCCCGATGCATGGGCGCAATCGCGCCTGCAGGCCGTGGACCACCAGGTGCAATTGCAACTCGGCAAGAACGACAAGGCCGGCGAAAGCCTGACAGCTTCGCTGTCCCAGGTCGGCAAGGGCAACTCCATGCTTGAGCAGGCCATGCGCCTGCGCACACTGGCAAGGCTGGGCGATGTGGCAGCGGATGAGTCTTTCCAGGCCGCTACCAGCAGCCTTCAGGCACAGCTCGAACCCAAATCCGGCATGGAGAAAGCCCAGGCACTGACCCAGCTGTCCCTGCTGTACGCAGCCGCCGGCCTGCCGTCCAAGGCCTCGCAATACCGCCAGATGGCGCAGGCAACGGCAGGACTGACTGCCGCAGAAAGCACGCTGGTGAGTACCGAGCTGATCGTCAGGAGCGACCTGGCGATGGCCAGGGTGTTGCAGAGCGTGGGGCGCTATGCAGAAGCTGAAGCGCTACTGCAAAAAGTCGGCGGGTATCTCTTTTAAAAGCCGGCGCCTGTTCAGGCCGGCAGGCTGCGCTGGCGCAGTGCCTCATAAAGGCACACGCCGCTGGCGACAGACACATTCAGGCTTTCAACAGCACCGCGCATCGGGATGCGCACCAGTTCATCGCAGGTCTTGCGCGTGAGCTGGCGCATGCCCTCGCCTTCCGCACCCAGCACCAGCGCGACCGGGCCTTTGAGATCAACGTCGTAAATCGTTTTTTCCGCATCGTCACTGGTACCTATGCACCAGATGTTGCGTTCCTTCAGCTCGCCCAGCGTGCGCGCCAGATTGGTCACCATGAAGTAGGGCACGGTCTCTGCAGCGCCGCTGGCCACCTTGGCGACCGTGGCGTTGATACCGGCGGCATGGTCCTTGGGCGCAATCACGGCATGTGCACCAGCGCCGTCAGCCACCCGCAGGCAGGCACCCAGGTTGTGCGGATCGGTCACCCCATCCAGCACCAGCAGCAGGGGTTGGTCCGTCCCGGCCTCTTCAAGCTGCTCAAGCAATTCGTCCAGCGATTTCACCTGCGCCATGGGGTCAACCCGCGCCACCACGCCCTGGTGACCGTGGCTGCCACACATTTTGGCCAGACGCAGGCCGTCGGACTCGATAAGGCGCACGCCGGCTTCCCTGGCCCTGTCCGTGAACTGCCGCATACGGGCATCCCGGCGGGAGACGTCATAAAACACCTCAAAAACGGACTGCGGAGCGGTTTTAAGGCGCACGCCAACGGCATGAAAGCCAAAAAGCACTTTGGGGGAAGAAGACATGTGAGGATTATCACTGCAGCGCCCCACCCGCCGGCCGATCCGGACAAAAACGGCAGCGGCCGGGCACTGAACCCTAAAATAGCAGGCAAAAGTAGCTCGACTACCGAAAATAACAGCTGATCGACGAGGGATTCACATGGGCTTGAGGCTTAAATTCAATCTGGTTCTGGTCGTCGTTTTTCTGGCCGGCTTCGCAGCCGCCGGGTTCATCACCCGCGAACTCCTGCAGGAAAATGCGCGTGAAGAGGTCCTGCGAAATGCGCGGCTGATGATGGACACGGCACTTTCAGTTCGTGCCTACACCGTCGAGCAGATCAAGCCCCACCTGGACAAGCAGCTGGAGGACGTTTTCCTTCCGCAAACCGTGCCGGCCTACGCCGCCACCGAAACGCTGAACAACATCCAGAAAAAATACCGTGACTATGGCTACAAGGAAGCCACGCTCAACCCGACGAACCCGCGTGACCGCGCCACCGACTGGGAGGCCGACCTGGTCCAGCAGTTCCGCCAGAACGCCGAGTCCAAAGAGCTGGTCTCCGAACGCAATGGCGCCACCGGCCGCATCCTCTACATCGCCAAGCCGATCCAGATCAGCAACGCGGCCTGCCTGGTCTGTCACAGCGTGCCGTCCAATGCCCCTGCCAGCATGATCAAGATTTACGGCGAAGCCAACGGCTTTGGCTGGAAACACAACGAGATCATCGGTGCACAGGTCGTCACCGTGCCGATGGAAATTCCCATCCTCAACGCAGACCGCGCCTTCAAGACCTTCATGATGTCGCTGGCCGCCGTGTTCGCTGTGGTTTTTGTCGTGCTCAACATCATGCTGAGCTGGCTGATCGTGCGTCCCATCCGCAAAATGAGCCAGTCCGCCGACAAGATCAGCACCGGCGACTTTGATGTGCCGGAATTTGCAGATGGCGGCAAGGACGAGATGTCGGTGCTGGGCAGTTCCTTCAACCGCATGCGCCGCAGCCTGCAAAAAGCCATGCAGATGATCGGTGAGTAATCTGCGGGGAAATCAAGCCGGTGATTGACCTTGACGATCCCAATATGGGCAGCCCTTCGGCGCCGCCAGCGGCCAGACCGCGCGCCGATGCCGCGGCGCTGCCGGCTGGCCACCGCGTGTTTGAGTACCGCATCGACCGGATGCTGGGCGGCGGCGGCTTTGGCCTGACCTACCTCGCTCACGACGCCAACCTTGAACTGCCGGTTGCGCTGAAAGAGTATTACCCAGGCGATCTCGCCACCCGCTCTGCCGATTCATCCGTCCATGTACGCGCTGCAGAGGGTGCGTCGCAGTTCACATGGGGGCTGGAGCGCTTTCTTGACGAGGCCCGCGCCCTCGCCTCCTTCCGTCATCCGAACATCGTGCGGGTGCTGCGCTACTTCAGGGAAAACGGCACCGCCTACATCGTGATGGAGTACGAGACGGGCGACCCGCTCAAGCGCTGGCTGATGCGGCAATCCAGCCTGGACCAGCCCGGCCTGCTGGACATCGTCTACCCGCTGATGGATGGGCTGGAAGCGGTGCACAAGATGAAGTTTCTTCATCGCGACATCAAGCCAGACAACATCTACATCCGTGCCGATGGCTCACCTGTGTTGCTGGACTTTGGCGCAGCACGGCGCGTGACGGCAGATCGCGACATGACCAACATCATCAGTCCCGGCTTTGCCCCCTTTGAGCAGTACCACAGCCAGGGCAACCAGGGCCCGTGGACAGACATCTACGCCCTGGGCGCCGTGATGTACTGGATGGTGACCGGCCACAAGCCCATCGAATCCGCATCGCGCGTGAAGCAGGACAAAATGCCCCGCGCCGTTGACGCCGGGCACGCCTCCTTCAGTGCCAGCCTGCTCAAGGCCATCGACTGGGCCATGACACCTGATGAAGGCCTGCGTCCGCAAAGCTTGACCGAGTTTCGTGCTGCACTGGTTGGCTCTGAAGGCAGCAAAACCAGGACGCTCACACAGCCCAATCCCAGCCTCCATATGCATACGCAGCGTTTCAGGGACCAGAACCAGACGCGCAGCAGCACCAACAACAGCGACGTGCCGGCCTTTGCCGCCGGATCGCAGTCGATACCGCACAGCCAGGCCGACAGCCTGCGCAAAAACGTCCTCGGCACCATCATGTTCATGGACCTGGTGGCCTACTCCAGATATTCGACAGACCAGCAGGTCGAGTCCAAGGCACGGTTCAACGAGCTGATAGGCAAGGCGCTCAGGGGCGTGGCCGAGCCCTCACGCATCGTGATTGATACCGGCGACGGCGCCGCGGTGTGCTTTCTGGGCGACCCCGAAGAAGCGCTGCAATCTGCACTGCTGCTGCGCGGCCTGCTGATGCAGAAATACGGCAAGGCCCTGTCGGTGCGCACAGGCCTGCATCTTGGCCCGATGCGCATGGTGTTCGACATCAATAAGCGGGTCAACGTGGTGGGCGACGGCATCAATGTGGCCCAGCGCATCATGGATTTTGCGCAGCCCAACCAGGTCGTGGTGTCACGCGCCTATTACGACGTGGTGTCGCGCATCACCGACTCTGCAGCCAGTCTTTTCCACGCCATGGGTCCGCACCTGGATAAACACATGCGCTCCCACGAGATCTATGCCGTGCTGGACCCGCAGTCAGCGCCACCGCTGGTGCACACAGATGCCACGCGGGCCTTTCACAACACGATTTCGGTTGCCAGCCTGAACTCGCTGACGCCGGAACTGGCCGCTGACGTCGAGAGTGAACTCGCCCGGCTGATCGGCCCGCTGGCCAGGGTACTGGTTAAAAAAGCCCTGCCGCGCGCAAGCAATGCACAGAATTTGCGCGATATGCTGTCCGTATCCATCCCCGATGCGGCGGCGCGTGAGGCTTTCATCAAGGTGAGAAGCAGAACCGGCGCCAGCGCACACAGTCAGAGCCAGGCCAGTGTCAATTCATTGAGCCGGCCGCCTGAAGCCAGCCGGCCGGTCTCGCGTTTTGGGGATTCACAGCCAGCGTCCATGACGCTGCAAAACCTGAGCGTTGAGCAGGTCGCCATGCTTGAAAAAGTGCTGAGCCAGTACATCGGCCCCATGGCCAGAATGATCATCAAAAAAGAAGCTTCACGCCACCTGACGCTTCAGGCCCTGCTGCCGGCCCTGTCGCTGCATATCGACAAACCCGAAGACCGCAGCAAATACCTGGCCTTCATGCAAAAAATGCTCGCTTAGCGTTGACAGGTCCAATTGGCAACGCAGCTGTCGTTTCGATGGGAGCTCGAATCAATCCTGGTTGGCGACGACCTGCCCGGCTTCGATGGTGATACGCCGTTCACAGCGTGAGGCAATCGCCCTGTCGTGCGTGACCAGAACCAGGGTGGTGCCCAATTCCTGGTTCAGATCAAACATCAGGGCCATGATTTTTTCGCCAGTCGCAAAATCCAGGCTACCCGTGGGTTCGTCAGCCAGCAATACCGCTGGCTGCACCACGAAAGCCCGGGCCAGCGCCACGCGCTGCTGCTCGCCGCCCGAGAGGACCTTGGGGTAATGGCCAAGGCGCTCACCGAGGCCGACGCGCCTGAGCATCTCGGTGGCCTGCGCACGGGCATTGGCGGCACCAGAGAGCTCCAGCGGCAGCATGACGTTTTCGAGGGCGGAAAGATTACCCATCAACTGGAAGCTCTGAAACACAAAACCCACCTTTTGTGCCCTCAGCGCCGCACGGTCGTCCTCGTTGATGGCAAAAAGATCCTGGCCTGCGAGGTGAACTGTTCCCTGGGTCGGTGTATCCAACCCTGCAATGATGGACAAAAGCGTGCTTTTACCCGAACCGGAGGCTCCGACGATGGCGGCGGTCTCGCGCGGCGCGAGCGAAAAATCAATATCGCGCAGAATGGTCAATGTGCCGCTGGAGTCGGTCACGGACTTGAAAACGTGCTGAACGGAAATAATTGAAGAGCTGGCGTTGCCCACATCCACACTATTTGAAGAAACCACAGGTTCAGACATGTCCGCCTTATCAATCAACTGGAAACTCAGTCACGGCAACTTTACCAAGCTTGCACGGGCATGGCGCGCATGGGAAGCAAGACCCTTTGCATCGGTGCTGGCCGCAGCAATCCTCTCGTTGGCCGTTCCCGCCATGGCGCAGGCCCCCGGCGACACTGTGCTGATCGTTGGCGATTCCCTGAGTGCCGAATATGGCCTCAAGCGCGGGACCGGCTGGGTGCCCCTGCTGGAAAAGCAGCTGGCGCAGGACAAAAAGGCCGTGAAGGTGGTCAACGCCAGTATCAGCGGCGACACCACATCGGGTGGCCGTTCGCGCTTGCCGGCCCTGCTGACACAGCACAAACCCGGCGTGGTGGTGGTTGAACTGGGTGGCAACGATGCGCTGCGCGGCCTGCCCCTGGACATGACCGAGAACAACATCGCAGCCATGGTGCAGGCATCGAAAAAGGCCGGCGCCAAGGTGCTGATCGTCGGGATGCAGGTGCCACCCAATTACGGCGGCGCCTACGCGGCGACGTTCTCGGGCCTGTTCACCAAGGTGGCCAAAGCAGAAAAGGTGGCGCTGGTGCCCTTTTTCCTCAAGGGGATTGCCGACGTCGATGATTCGGCCAGCCGTTTCCAGGCAGACCGCATCCACCCCAATGAGCAGCAGCAGGCGAGGATGCTGGCCAATGTCTGGCTCGAGCTCAAGAAACTGATCAAATAAATTTCTTCTGATCGCCATAAAAAAGCCCCTGACGACCTGGAAATCGTCAGGGGCTTTTTTGTTTGGGGCTTTCAGACCACCGGATCTGCGGGCGGTGCAGGCTGGCCGTCCGTGGGCTCCGCACCTTCTTCGCTGCCGTCCTCAGGCTCGTCGGGCTTGCCCTCGGCCTTGCGCTTGAGCTTGTCTTCTTTTTTGCGCTTTTTGGCGAGCTCTTTCTGGCGTTTTTCGTACGAGTAGTTGGGAGTTGCCACTGGATGCTTTCGTGAATGTTGGGGTCTGCAGGAGCCGGGTCCCGAGAACGTGTTCTAAGCCTTATCGTACTGCATCGCTGCAAGTGCCTGTGCGAGGTCGGCCTGCAGATCTGTAACAGCTTCCAGCCCGACGGAGAAACGCACCAGACCGCCCTTGTAAGGCCAGCCTGTGGTGCGAATGGACGGGACGTCATAAGGCGCGCACAGGCTCATGGGCCCGGCCCAGCTGTAACCCAGCTTGAAGAGCTTGAGGCGGTCGCAAAAGCCATCGACCTGCGCCTGGCTGTAGCCGGGCTTGAAGACCACACTCATCAGGCAGGCGGCCGCCGTGCAATCGCGCGTCCAGGCTTCATGGCCAGGCGAGCCGGGCAGCGCCGGGTGCAGCACGGCTTCAACCTGGGGCTGGCCCTGCAGCCAGGTGGCCAGTGTGCGCGTGGCCGCATCCTGCGCGGCATAGCGCAGCGCCACCGTATTAAGCCCGCGCAGCACCAGCTCGGCATCATTGCCGGAAACACCGTAACCGACCCGCATGTTGCAGAAGTGGACCAGGTGATGCAGCGCCTCGTCGTTCGTCACGATGGAGCCCATTAACACATCGGCGCCTCCACTCGGGTATTTGGTCAGCGCGTGGGCAGAGATGTCCATGCCGAGCTTGAAGGCATCAAAGGCAATGCCGGCGCCCCATGTGTTGTCGAGCGCTGTGACGATGCCTTGTGGATGCCTCTGGGTGTGTGCTTTGACGACTGCCACCAACTGCGGCAGGTCGGGGAACTCAAGCGTGATGGAGCCCGGGGCCTCCAGCCAGACCAGCCGGGTTTTTGGCCCCAGCCTGGCAGCCAGGTCGGCCGGGTTCATGGCGTCATAAAACCGGTGGGTGATGCCCCAGTCGGCCAGTTCGCCCTGTGCAAATGCCTTGTTGGGACCATAGGCGTTGTCGGGAATCAGAACCTCGTCGCCCGCCTTGAGCAGCGCCATGCCAACCAGCACGACAGCGGCCAGACCGCTGGGCACCAGGGTGCAATATTTGCCACCTTCCAGCGTGGCGATGCGCTCTTCCAGCGTGAAGGTGGTGGGCGTGCCGTGCAGGCCGTAGGTGTAGCCGGTCTTGTGCTTCCATTCACGGGCACGCAAGGCTGCAACGCTGGGGAAAACAACCGTTGATGCCTTGTGGACGCCGGGCGGAACAGCCTCAAAGCCGGCAGGTGGTTTGTAGGGGTGGTGGATCAGTCCGGTGGACAGTTGTGAAGGTGCGTCGCTCATGCGGACTATGTTAACGGCCCCACGAAACGCCAGCGCATGACTCAGGCAACAGGTATCGTGCAGTCAGACTGCGAAGAACGCAAATGCAGGCCGAAGCGAATGGCTACCCGCTATTCTTTTAGTAGCTTCTCACGCCCGTATCCATTAGGTTTCAGGCACTTTTCATGCTTAAAAATAACTATTTTTGGCTGTTTTTGGGCTTCAGGAGCGGCTTCAAGCTCCTTACGCAAGCTTCAAAACAGCTGTTATAGCTATATTAGCTGTTTTAGGGCCGAGCTAACAAAGTGTCGCTTCGCCAGCAGGAGCCGCGGAACTGGCTCTGCCAGGCCGCAGGCAGGTTTGGACAGGCGACAAAGGCGAAGCGTCTCGCGAGCCGCGGCCTGCAAGGCCTCGGGAGCTACACGCAGTGAGCGACCATGGGGGCCATATCTACCGTCGGGGTCAAATCTTCCACTTGGCCATCAACTGCGCCGGTGACAGCGAGTCGTAGCCTTCAAACGGCTGGTGAATCCAGGGATTGGTGGGCAGCAGTTCTACCGAGTAATCAGGCTGGAAGGTCGACACCCCCTTGGTCCAGATCACGGCGCTGCGCAGCTCGGTGATGGGTTTGTAGTTGGTGCGCAGTTGATTGAGCACAGCGTTCAGCGTATGGCCTGAATCGGCCAGGTCATCAACCAGCAGAACCTTGCCGGCGATCTCACCTTTGGGTGTGGTGATGAAACGCGCAATGTCGAGGTTGCCCTGCACCGTACCGGCGTCGGCGCGGTAGGAGCTGGTGGACATGATGGCCAGCGGCTTGTCGAAGATACGCGAGAGGATGTCGCCAGGCCGCATGCCGCCGCGCGCCAGGCACAGGATGGTGTCGAACTTCCACTCTGACTGGTGAATCTTGATCGCCAGCTTCTCGATCAGGCTGTGGTATTCGTCATAGCTGACGTAGAGATGTTTGCCGTCTTCTGTCAACATGAATGTGCTCCTGATTAGGCGAGATACGGGTGCTGCAGCATGATGGTGTGGTCGCGGTCAGGGCTGGTCGAGACCATGGCGATCGGCACGCCGGTCACCTGCTCGATGCGCTGGAGATACAGGCGCGCATTGACAGGCAGCTTGTCATAGTCGGTCACGCCGACAGTGCTGTCGCTCCAGCCTTCGAGGGTTTCATAAACCGGCTTGCAGCGCTCGATGTCGTCTGCGCCCATGGGCAGGATGTCGGTGATCTGGCCATCCAGCTCGTAGCCGGTGCACAGCAGGAGCTTGTCGATGCCATCCAGCACGTCGAGCTTGGTGATGCACAGGCCGGTCAGGCCATTGACCTGGGCCGAACGCTTGAGCAGCGCGGCATCAAACCAGCCGCAGCGGCGGCTACGCCCTGTCGTCACGCCTTTTTCAGCGCCGACGGTGCTCATGTGATAGCCAGGCGTGCCGGGCGTTTCCCAGTCGAGTTCGGTCGGAAACGGGCCGCCGCCCACGCGGGTGCAATAAGCCTTGGTGATGCCCAGGATGTAGTGCAGCATGCCAGGACCCACACCCGCGCCTGCAGCCGCATTGCCGGCCACGCAGTTGCTGGAGGTGACATAGGGGTAGGTGCCATGGTCCACGTCGAGCAAAGTGCCCTGCGCGCCCTCAAACAGCAGGTTCGCACCGGCCTTGTGTGCATCGTTGAGTTCACGCGAGACGTCGGCCATCATGGGTTTGAGCAACTCGGCGTGGCGCATGGCCTCGTTGTAGACGGTGTCGAAATCAATAGCCGGTGCATTGAGGTAGCCGGTCAGCACAAAGTTGTGGAGGTCCAGCAGCTCGCGCAGCTTGGTCGCAAACCGCTCTGGATACTTCAGGTCCTGCACGCGCAGGGCGCGGCGGGCAATCTTGTCTTCATAGGCGGGACCGATGCCGCGGCCAGTGGTACCGATTTTGGTCGTACCGCCCTTTTCGCGGAAGGCTTCACGCGCCACATCAAGTGCCGCATGAAAAGGCAGGATCAGCGGGCAGGCCTCGCTGATACGCAGGCGCGAACGCACTTCAACGCCGGCTTTTTCAAGGCCTTCGATTTCCTCGAACAGCTTGCCGGCCGACAGCACAACGCCGTTGCCGATGTAGCACTTGACGCCGGGACGCATGATGCCGCTGGGAATCAGATGCAGCGCGGTCTTGACGCCGTTGATCACCAGCGTGTGACCGGCGTTGTGGCCGCCCTGAAAGCGCACGACGCCCTGCGAGAGTTCGGTCAGCCAGTCGACCAGCTTGCCTTTGCCTTCATCGCCCCACTGGGTACCCACGACCACGACGTTGCGTCCCGCTGTCGCGGCTAGTTTGTTTGTCATCTTCAATTCTCGTTAAGGGATTCTTGGGGATTGGCCGGTAGCTATAGGCCCGCTCAGACTGACTTGCCCAGAGGCTGGACAACCCACTTGCCGGCGGCATGCACCAGCTCGCGGTCGCAATCGAATTCATTGACTTCATGCTCATGGCCGGGCAGCACACAGGCTACTGTGTCACCGGCTGCGCGCAGACTGGCAATCGCCGCACGCAAACCTGCATCCTCGGCCCACGGTGCCCGAACGGCAGCTTTCAGCGGCCTGGGTGGCAGCACGCCAACCAGTTCTTTCAAATCAAGGCTAAAGCCGGCAGCTGGACGGTTGCGGCCAAATACGGCGCCGACCTCGTCATAACGGCCACCGCGCGCAAGCTCGGCACCTTGTCCGTAAATGGCAAAACGGGTACCGCTGTAGTAGGCATAGCCACGCAGGTCCGCCAGGTCAAAGCTGACTTTGGCCTCGCTGCCCACGTGCGACGCCAGCCATTGCAAATCCTTGAGCGCCTGGGCCACACCGGGCAGAGGTTTGAGGGCTTTGGCAGCTTCTGCCAGAACCTTCTCGTCGCCGTAAAGCTGCAGCAGCGCTTTCAAGCCTTCACGCGCAGGCGCAGAGATATCACCCTTGAGGCTGGTGGTCAGGCTGTCGAGCTCGCTACCGTCCTTGGCCGCCAGCGCAGCATGGATGAGCGCGAGTGACTTGGGTGCAATAGTGGCGCCCGCCAGCAGGCTGTTGACCACACGCACATCGGCCATATCGACGCCGAGATCGGTCACTCCGGCAGCCTTGAGGCCTTCGAGTGCCAGCAATTGCGCTTCAAGGTCAGCTTCAAGGCCGGCATGGCCGTAGATTTCTGCGCCGAACTGCAACGGCTCACGTGTGGCGTGCGGCCGGTCGGCACGGGTATGCAGCACCGGGCCGCAATAGCAGAGCCGCGCCACGCCGTTGCGATTCAGCAGGTGGGCATCAATGCGGGCAACCTGGGGCGTGGTGTCGGCGCGCAACCCGAGGGTACGGCCAGACAGCTGGTCTACCAGCTTGAAGGTTTGGAGTTCGAGGGCTTCACCGGTGCCGGTAAGCAGGGATTCAAGATGCTCCAGCAACGGCGGCATGACCAGCTCGTAGCCATAGCTGCGGGCTGTATCAAGCAACAGACGGCGAAGCTCTTCAATGTGACGCGCCTCGGAGGGCAGGACATCGGCAATTTGATCCGGCAATTGCCATGATGACGACCAGGCGGGCATGTATTTAGGGGGCGCTGTTAAAACAGGGATTTTACCGGGCTTGGCCCCGGTTTTCGGCCGGTTTTGACCTGAATGCAAAAGGCCGAGGAAATCACTGCCTGAAAATGGGCCAGGAGAGTCCCGCGAGGCCCGTATCGGGTCAGTGAAAAATAAACACGAGGGCGACGGCGGCCAGTCCAATCAGCATGCTGCAGAGCCCGAAAAACCGGATCTGCCCATCGCTCATTTTCAGGATCTGTTCAAACGTCCTGCGCCAGCCGCGAGGCGAGATAAAAGGCAAAGCGCCCTCAAGCACCAGCATGAAGGCCGGCGCCATCCAGACGACGTTACCGTCCACGATGAAAGATTATTTCTTGCCGGCTGCAGGCGCAGTGCCCGAACCCGAGCCCCGCATGGCCTTGAAGAAGTCCGATGACGGATCAAGCACCATCACGTCGCTCTTCTTGTTGAAGCTGGCCTTGTAGGCATCGAGGCTACGATAAAACTGCGCAAACTGTGCGTCCTTGCCAAAAGACTCGGCATAGGTTTTGGCGGCTTCCGCATCGCCCTCGCCCTTGATCTTCTGCGCTTCACGATAGGCATTGGCGATCGTCACCTCGCGCTGGCGGTCTGCATCTGCACGAATTTTTTCACCCTCGGCCGCGCCGGTAGAGCGAAGCTCATTGGCGACGCGCTGGCGCTCGGCGACCATGCGTTTGTAGACAGAGTCGGTAATGGCCTCAACATAGTCCACGCGCGTGATGCGCACATCCACGATGTCCACACCCCAGGGCTTTGCGCCCTGCACAGCCTGCAGGACCTCACGTTTGACATCCGCCATCAGAGCCTCCCGCTTGGATGACAGCAAGTCCTTGACGGTGCGCTTGTTGATCTCTTCCTGAAAGGCATTGCGCACCACGCGGTTCAGCTGGCTGGCACCTGCTTTTTCATCGAGGCCCACATTGCGGATGTATTCGGTGGGCTGGGTGACACGCCAGCGCACGTACCAGTCGATCACGACACGCTGCTTTTCGAGCGTGAGCATGGCTTCAGCATCGACGCTGTCGAGCGTCAGCAGGCGCTTGTCGATGTACGACACGTTCTGAAAAGGCGGCGGCATCTTGAAGTGCAAGCCCGGCTCCGTGACCACATCCTTGATCTGGCCCAGCGCATAAACCACGCCAAACTGACGCTGGTCCACAACAAACAGCATGGAACTGGCAAGTGCCAGGATAACCAGCAGGGACGAAGCGATAAATCCAACTCTGTTCATTTTTATTATTCCTTAGCGGGCGTCACGGTCACGTGTACGTGAAGCATCACGGGATCGGGCGTCAGTGGTCGGAGCCGGCGCGGTCACGGACGGCGCCGTTGGGAGTGTTGCACTGTTGGCGCCCAGCGTCGCCTCTACCGGCGAGGCAGTACCCTGCCCGGTCATCTGCATGATCTTGTCAAGCGGCAGGTACAGCAGGTTGGAACCCTGACGGGATTCAACCAGCACCTTGGTGACATTGGTGTAGACCTGCTGCATGGTATCGATGTACATACGGTCACGCGTCACCTGCGGGGCCTTCTGGTATTCGGCCAGCACGGATCGGAAACGCTGCGAATCACCCTGCGCCTGCGCAACGATACGTGCCTTGTACGCATCGGACTCTTCCTTCAGGCGTGAGGCGGAGCCCACGGCACGCGGAATCACGTCATTGGCATAGGCTTGTGCTTCGTTCTTGGCGCGTTCACGTTCCTGACCCGCCTTGAGCACATCATCGAAAGCGGCCTGAACCTGCTCTGGAGGACGCACACCGCTTTGCTGCAGGTTGATGCCGACCACTTCGACACCGACCTTGTAGCGATCCAGGATGGTCTGCATCAGGGCCCGCACACGCGGTGCAATCTGGTCCCGCTCTTCGGCCAGTGCAGAGTCCATCTTCATCTTGCCGACCACTTCCCGCACAGCGGTTTCAGCCGCCTGCACGACGGCATTTGCCGGGTCTTTGCTTTCAAAAAGATAGGCGCGGGCATCATTCAGCCGGTATTGCACTGCGAACTTGATTTCAACGATATTTTCGTCTTCGGTCAGCATCGCCGACTCGCGCAGGCCAGTTGCCTTGATGACGGTATCACGGCCGACATCCACCGAACGAATTTGCGTGACGACCACCATCTCGTGACGCTGGATCGGGTAAGGCAGGCGCCAGTTAAATCCGGCACCTACGGTCGAGTTGTATTTGCCGAATTGGGTAATGACGGCCTGCTGGCCCTCCTGCACGATAAAAAAGCCCGTGCCCAGCCAGATCAGGACTGCGACACCGGCAATCAGCCCGGCACCGATGCCGGCGCTTTTCATATCCGGCTGGAAGCTTCCGCCACCTCCGCCGCCATTGCCACCACTACCGCCTGGCTGTGGTCGGCCTGCATTTTTCTTGCCTCCAAACAGGCCACCGAGCTTGCGGTTGAAGTCGCGCCAGAGTTCATCGAGGTCGGGCGGGCCCTGATTGGGCCCCTGCCCTTGCGGCCGCCTCTCGGGCGGCGGGGTCGGATTGGAACTCTCGGGATTCACCTTGGGACCCGGTTCGTCGCCAGCCGGTTTGTCGTCATTGCGCCCCCAGCGTGGATCGTTCAGGTTGAACATGCCCAGCACGCGTTGTTTCACACGGCTGGAAAAACTTGCCAGGGTCTGTAGCGCAGGGTTCAGATTCATTGGTTCGAACTCGTTTTTTTCATTACTTCGCCATTGTGCCCAATTCGGACGCCACTCAGACAACGACCTCAGACGACAATGGGGTATCGTCGGGCGCTGCCTCAGAGGCATGCTTGACCAGCAGTTGGCGCAGCAAAGGCAAGCCGTCACCGGTCTGGGCGCTGACAAAAACCCTTTCAACCCGGCGGACCGAGTCGGAAAAGGCGTCTTTTACTTCAAACATGTCACTTAGTTGCAGAGGCCAGCGCGACTTTTCAATAGCGTCGAGTTTGTTAAATACGAGAATTTGTGGAACCTCCGATGCGCCTATCTCCTCGAGCACGCGCTGAACCTGCTCGATTTGTTCCAGATGGTTGGGGTTGGCGCCATCCACCACATGCAAGAGAAGATCGGCATCGGCCGCCTCCTGAAGGGTTGCAGCAAACGCATCAACCAGACCATGAGGCAGGTCGCGAATGAAGCCCACCGTATCTGACAATGAGACCGAACGGTTGGCGTCACCAAGGTAGAGCTGGCGGGTTGTGGTGTCAAGGGTCGCAAAAAGCTGGTCTGCCGCATAGGCGCGCGCCTTCACCAGCGCATTGAAGAGCGTGGATTTACCTGCGTTGGTGTAGCCGACCAGCGAGATGGTGAAGGAGTTTCGGCGCTCACGTTGCCGACGCTGGGTCTGCCTCTGTTTTTTGACTTTAGTCAGCCGCTCTTTTGTACGCTTGATGGACTCACCGATCATGCGTTTATCAAGCTCGATCTGCTTTTCACCTGGGCCCCCGCGCACACCTGCTCCGCCCGTTTGGCGCTCAAGATGGGACCAGCGGCGCACAAGGCGGGTAGACAGGTATTGCAGACGCGCCAACTCGACCTGAAGTTTGCCCTCGTGGCTGCGCGCACGCTGGGCAAAAATTTCAAGAATCAGCAAAGTCCTGTCGTTGACAGGCAGTTCCAGATGGCGCTCAAGGTTACGCTGCTGGGCCGGGCTCAAGGCCTGGTCAAACAGGATTTCGCTAGCCCCCAACTGCTGCGCAAGCATCTTTATTTCGTCGGCTTTTCCGCTACCGATAAACAGCGCCGCATCCGGCGCCCTGCGCTTGCAGGTGATGCGATCTACAGGCTGGAGACCTGCCGTTTCGGCCAGCAGGCCAAGCTCCTCAAGGTTCTTGTCGAAATTTGGGTAGCCGAGATCCACACCGACCAGGATGGCCAGCGGCTTCACCTGCGGTTTGCCAGCGCCGGAATGTTCTCCGGAACTCAGCTGGCGGGGCTTTCTTCGGAGTCGGCTGCCGCAAAATTCACGGCGCGGCCCGGAACGATGGTCGAAATGGCGTGTTTGTACACCATCTGTGTCACCGTGTTGCGCAGCAAGACGACATATTGATCGAAAGACTCGATCTGGCCCTGCAATTTAATCCCGTTGACGAGATAAATCGAAACAGGAACGTGCTCTCTACGCAGGGTATTGAGAAACGGGTCCTGGAGTAACTGACCTTTGTTATTGCTCACGATATATTCCGTGTTCAAGAGTTAATGGATCTTGACAATACCACAGCGATTAGTTAACGCCTGTAGTCCTAGTCTGATTCCTTGTCCTTGAAGGGGTTGTGGGACGTTTTCATCTGGATCCGCATTGGCGTACCCGTGAGGTCAAACTCCTTGCGGAAGCGGCCCTCTAGGTAGCGCTTATATGACTCGCTGACATGCTCCAGGGAATTGCCGTGCACGATGATGATCGGCGGGTTCATACCCCCCTGATGCGCATAACGCAATTTGGGCCGGAACACACCAGATCGCTGAGGCTGCTGGAATTGCACAGCCTCCAGTAGTAGACGAGTAAGCACTGGGGTGGACATCTTGCGATTGGCGGAAGCATGGGCCTGGGTAATGGACTTCCAGACTGGACCCAGACCCTGCCGCTTGATGGCCGAGATGTGATGGATGGACGCAAACTTCAGGAATGCCAGTCGTGTTTCAATGGAGCGGGCGAGTATTTCGCGCTGATATGAATCCACCGCATCCCATTTGTTGACGGCCAGCACCACGGCACGCCCACTTTCAAGGATGTAGCCGGCGATGTGGGCATCCTGGTCAGTCACACCCTGTGTCGCATCCAGCAGAAGGAGCACCACATTGGCATTCTCAATAGCCTGTAGGGTCTTGACCACGGAAAACTTTTCTATGGCCTCAAAGACCTTGCCCTTACGCCGCAGACCGGCAGTATCAATCAGTTCGAATTTCTGTCCATCACGTTCAAACGGAACTGAAATGGCATCGCGGGTCGTCCCCGGCAGGTCAAACGCGACCAGGCGCTCTTCTCCCAGCCAGGTGTTGATAAGGGTCGATTTGCCAACGTTGGGCCGGCCGGCTACCGCCAGGCGAATCACCGATGGATCCTGTGGCTCAGCGTCTTCATCATCCTCGGGAAGGTCGAGCAAAGCCAATGCGCTTTCAACCAGTGACTTCATGCCCTGTCCGTGTGCAGCAGATACTGCCAGTACCTCGCCCAGACCCAGTTCAAAGAACTCTGAGAGCTGTACGCCTTCGGTCATGCCTTCGGCCTTGTTGGCGGTCAGCAATGAGGGCTTACCCAGCTTGCGAAGGTATTTGGCAATGTCATGGTCCTGCGCATTCACGCCAGCACGGGCATCCACCACAAAAATAACAACGTCTGCCTCAGCAACAGCCTGCCGGGTTTGCCTGGCCATCTCCTTGTAGATACCGCTCTGAGCATCAGGCTCAAAGCCGCCAGTATCAATAACGATGTATTCGTGCGAGCCCAGCTTGCCGTTGCCGTAGTGGCGGTCGCGGGTCAGACCCGCAAAATCGGCAACGATGGCGTCACGGGTTTTGGTCAACCGGTTAAAAAGCGTCGATTTGCCTACATTGGGGCGGCCCACCAGGGCGATTACGGGTTTCATCGAAGCAATTCATGCGACCAAAGCGGTCATTATTCAGGAACAAAACCGTAGACTGCGCCATTGCGGGTCACGGCAATCAGGGTGCTACCGGAGAGAGCGGGGGCGGCTGCTATGGGAGATCCGTCCGTCGTCAGGCGGTTCAGGGGAGTACCGTTTTCACGCGAGAGCAGGTGAACGATGCCGGCCGAATCACCGATGGCGACCGAACGCCCGACAACCAGCGGAGCCGTGAGATGCCGATAACGCAGATTATCCGTTGTCCAGGCGCGCTCGCCATCAACCTTGCGCCATGCCAGGACGGTACCGTCGGATTCGGTGCCAAAAACGAAACGGTCATCACTGTGCACCCCCTGGGAACCGTTGGCAGGTTTGGTCCACACCAAGGCACCTCGCGCGGTGTTGACACAGCCGACGCTCGCCTGGAACGCCCGCGCGCAGACCACGTCACCGTCACGCCCCACACGACCAACCAGGTCTACCAGGCGTTCAACGTCATTAATGCCACGCGGAGAAGCGATAGGCGCCTCCCAGCGGATGTTTCCGTTGGAGGGGTTCAAGCCAGCCAGGCGACCTGCAAGGCCTAGGACCAGGGTGTCACCGACTGCGAGGATCACGCCAGATTGCCTGAGCACCAAGGGTTCATTGGGTCGCTGCTGTGTCCACAACTTGCGGCCTGTCTGTCCGTCAAATGCATTGACCGACCTGTCGGCGGCCAGCACAAACACCCGCCCGCCCGCCACAAATGGCGAGGTATAAGCCTGGGCGGTCAGTTTTTGACGCCAGATCTCGCGCCCGGCTTGCACAGCCACAACTTCATTGCCCTGCGTCACGACGGCTGCAATTGCTCCGTCACTGCCCACACCTGCAGCAATCGGTGCGCCCACGTTCACACGCCAAACATCAGCGCCTGTACGGGCGTCAATCGCTGCAACAGATCCATCATTCGCCGCAACAAAAACCGTTGTGCCGCTTACATTGACTTCCAGCGGAAATGTAACGGGGCCGATACGACTTGCCCAAGCCTGCCTGGCAGACACTACGCCACTAACCGCCTGAAGCGTGGCAGGCTGAGGTTTTGCCGGACCACTACCGAACATGGAAAACATGGAGCAACCAGACAACATGGCTACGCATACGAGGGCGAGTTCCAGCCTGACGGTGCGGCTGGCGATACGAATCGATTGGAACTTCATTTTTTCACCTCGGTGTTGGGCGCCGCAGTTGCGAGACTGACTGCAACAGGGTCAACGCCCAGTGCATTGAGCTTGACTTCCACAAGACGCCGATACTCCGATCGCTCATCGAACCCCTTGTACGCGATCTGGTATTCGGCTTTGGCTTCGGACTTCTTTCCTTGCGATGCAAGGATGTCACCTCGTCGGTCGGCTGCAAGAGCAGCAAAATCCTTTGAAAAAGAACCCGACACAAGCTTCAAGGCTTCGTCATAATCTTTCGTTTCAAGCAGTATGCCTGCGAGCCGCAAATTTGCGATGGACCTGTAACCTTCATCTGACGATTTGTCAGCCACCCATGTCAATGCCGCCTTTGAGGCGTCGACATTGCCCCTGTCGTAGTAAGTTTTAGCTGCGAGCAAGCCGGCCTGCCCCGCATAAACAGTGCCGCTAAAACGATCTTTCATGTCTGCAAGCGAGCGGTCCAGCCTTGCCATATCGCCAGATTGCGCTGCACGTTCGACCTCGTCATACATGACGGTAGCCTGAGATGCCTGCCGGGTTTGCCAATACTGATAGCCATTCCATGCAGCCACAGCACCGAAAACGACAATCAGCGCCCAGGTGATGATGTCGCCGTACTGCTTCCAGAAGTGCTTGAGTTCGTCAAGCTGTTCCTGTTCTTCGAGATCGAGATGTTTAGCCATAAAAGTCTTGTTTGCCCTGCGCCAAGTGCGCCGAATGAATTGTGGAGATTGTAGAGGGCGACCAGCCCACGAAATACGTGACTCAGCTTTTCAGCGTACGAGCCCAGGACGCAACATCATTCAGGCGCTGTAGAACCTGACCCTGCGCAGGGTCGGTTTTTTCACCGCGCAGGGATTTCACAGCCACACATCCATCGGCCAACTCTGCGGAACCGAAGATAAGGGCGAACCTGGCACCACTGCTGTTGGCCTTTTTGAATTGCGACTTCATGCTCCCCATTCCCTCGGCGCTGGCACCCGCATGCATTTGCACGCTTACGCCAGCAGATCGCAACTCGGTCAGGGCGGACATTGCTGCAGGCAGGGCAATGGCGTCAGGAATAACGGCATAAACATCTGGAGTCAGTGGCGGCACAGCTTCCCCCTGCTCCCTGACAAGCTCCAGCACACGTTCCACCCCAAGTGCCCAGCCGACAGCAGGTGCGGCCTTGCCGCCGATCTGTTCAATCAGGTAGTCATAACGTCCGCCACCGCAAATCGTGCCCTGTGATCCGAGACTATCTGTAATGAACTCGAACACTGTCAGGTTGTAATAGTCCATGCCGCGTACCAGCCTTGGATTGATACGGTAGGAAATTCCATTCGCATCGAGGATGGTTTTGACGCGATTGAAATGCGCCAGCGATTCTGCACCCAGGAAATCTATGAGCTTCGGCGCCTGTTCCAGCATGGACTGCATCGCCGGATTTTTGCTGTCGAGGATCCGCAGGGGATTGCTATGGAGCCTTCGCCTGGCCTCTTCGTCCAGAACGTCAGCATTGGCCTCAAGATAGGCGATGAGCGCCGACCTGTGTTGCTTGCGCTCATCCGGCTGTCCAAGGCTGTTGAGTTCCAGACGTACGTCCTTGAGGCCAAGCTCTTTCCAGAGCGCATCGGCAAGTAAAATCAGTTCAGCATCCACCTCTGCGCCAGCAAACCCGAGGGCTTCGGCGCCCATCTGGTGAAACTGACGATAACGACCGCGCTGTGGCCGCTCATGCCGAAACATGGGGCCCATGTAATACAGGCGCTTGCCTCCTTCGTACAGCATGGAATGCTCAACAATCGCACGAACAACACCGGCCGTATTTTCGGGGCGCAAGGTCAGGGCCTCACCGTTGAGCCTGTCCTCAAAGGAGTACATCTCCTTCTCGACAATATCCGTGACTTCGCCCAAGCCACGTATAAACAGTGGCGTGGGTTCAACAATGGGCGTTCGAATGTTTCGATAAGCGTAGAGCGCCATCAGCGAGCGCACCTTGCCCTCAAGCCACTCCCATCGCGCCGAATCCGGCGGCAAAATATCATTCATGCCTTTGACGGCAGCTAACTTTTCGACCATGGATGCTCAGGCAGCTTCAGTCGCAGGGTGCGTACCAAAGCGCTTTTCTATGTAGTTTTCGACGATGGCGTGGAAGTCACGCGCAATGCTGTCACCGCGCAAGGTGACACTTTTTTCGCCATCAATATAAACGGGCGCCGCTGGCGCTTCGCCCGATCCAGGAAGGCTGATGCCGATATCGGCATGCTTGCTTTCCCCGGGGCCATTCACGATGCAGCCCATCACGGCAACCTTGAGCTTTTCCACGCCCGGATACTTTTCGCGCCAGACCGGCATTTGTGCACGAAGGAAATTATCAATCTCCTGCGTCAGTTCCTGAAAGGTTGTACTGGTGGTACGTCCGCAACCCGGGCATGCCGTCACACTCGGTACAAAACTGCGCATGCCAAGCGCCTGCAGGATTTCAGAGGCAATAACAACCTCCTGCGTACGGGCCTCTCCCGGCTGAGGCGTCAGCGATACCCGTATGGTGTCGCCTATACCTTCCTGCAACAGCACCGAGAGTGCTGCAGCGGAGGCCACAGTGCCCTTGGTCCCCATACCAGCCTCGGTCAAGCCAAGATGCAACGCATAGTCACTGCGCCTTGCGAGCTCACGGTACACCGAAATAAGATCCTGTACACCACTCACCTTGCAGGAAAGAATGATCTGATCCCGGTTAAGACCGATTTCTTCGGCCAGCTGCGCGGAATCCAGCGCCGAGGTGATCAACGCTTCGTACATCACCTGTTTCGCATCCCATGGCATAGCGCGAGCGCTATTCTCATCCATCAGGCTGGCAAGCAGATCCTGGTCCAGACTCCCCCAGTTCACCCCGATTCGCACGGCTTTGTCCCACTTGATGGCGGCTTCAATCATTTGCCCGAACTGCCTGTCGTGCTTGTCGCCCTTGCCGACATTGCCGGGATTGATTCGGTACTTGGACAAGGCCTGCGCACAAGCTGGATAGTCCGTCAGCAAACGATGCCCGTTGTAGTGAAAATCACCAATCAACGGCACATCAATGCCCATGCGATCAAGCTGCTCACGCACGTAAGGCACAGCTTGCGCAGCCTCAGGTGTATTGACTGTAAGGCGAACCATTTCAGAGCCGGCCAGCGCGAGCTCCTTTATCTGGATCGCCGTACCTATCGCATCGACCGTGTCCGTATTCGTCATGGACTGAACGCGGACTGGCGCATCGCCACCCACAGTGACGATCCGCGAGCCCCAGGTTATGCGAGCCTGACGGGAGTGGCGGGCCTTGGTACAGGCAATATCTATCGGCAATGGCAATGACACTACTTCACCTCAAATCGCGCAACATTGTCTTTGGCTAAAGCACTTAAATCAAAAGCCTTCCCACGTATCTGCACCTGTGTAGCATTGACCCGACCGACCACGGCAGAAAGCGGTAACGCGCCTGATGCACCAACGACTTCGCCCGCACCAAGAATGCGACGCAGAACAACTTGTCCCTTGGAGTCAGTGACTTCTACCCATGATTCGCTGTTGGCGGTAAATACAACGATGCCCGTTGAAGGCGCAGGCATGGCAATGGCAGTGCTTGCAGGACTTGCCACCGCGACCGACGCAGGAGAAGAACTCGGGATCAAGGGGCGTATGGGAGGTATGGAAGGAGACGAGACAGGCACGACAGCAACGGGGACATTCACCAAAGGCGCCGGGCTTGCAGTTGATGCCGGAAGTACCTGAGAAACAGCTGGATTTTTTTCCTCGGAAACAACCTCTTCTCGTGCGGTCTCAATAAATCTAGGCAAGTCAGTGCTCCGCGGCTCAGCCAGTGCGACAGCTCCACCTGTTACAGAACTACTTGTCATTTTTGAATCTGAACCGGCATTGCCAGAGCCCAAACCGACTTTTAATACAGGCAGCAAAATGATGACCAGCGCCGCAAGTAACAAAAGGACGCCTGCGAGCACGGCTGTCTTCGAAACCTGAGACCACATCGATGGGCCTGGCCCATCGCTTGGAGCATGGAATGGCGTATTGAGCCCCCCACCCTGGTAAGTGAGTTTGGGGCTGTTGGTCTGGGGAAGAAGCTGCAGCACTGGCGTTGCATCGATTTTCAGGGTTCGACACACGCTGGAAGCCAAAGCCCGCACGAAAACAGCGTCAGGCAGCAAATCGAACCGGTCTGTCTCCAGGGCCTCAAGTTTCTTGACGGGCACTTTCAGCAAAACAGCCAGAGCGGCAATATGCAAACCGGCAGCCTCTCTGGCCCGGCGAAGCAGGCCGCCCGCGGTCTCCTGGGGTGTGGCATCACCTGCATCACTGACCTTTTCAAGATCGGCGTTCTCGCCCGTCGCCTGATAGTCAAGCCCTGACACATCACTCATTAAAAGCCCCCCTCTCGTAAGCCGCAGCCTCCCGAGACTGCGCATAACGCCTTTTTAACTGGTCCCCCAGCTGGGATACCACTTCGCGGTTGTTCAAGCGCTGTTCTATCTTTATACCTAGCCACAAGGTTTCCGCATTGGCCAGCTCGCTGTTGTTCAACCTGCGAATGTAAAACTGCGAGCGGGAAAGCTCGCCTCGCTCATAAAGAAGGCTCGCCAGGTTATAAGCGGTCAAGGGGTTACCCGCATCAATCTGATAAGACCGCGTGAAACTTTCCTCGGCCTCCACGCGCTGACCAGCTTTCATCTGGCAAACGCCCTGCGCCATCAGGCTTCTGGCCTGTCCGCCATAAGTCGGGTTCGCTACAGCCTGCGCAAAGAGTTGCGAAGACTCACGATAGCGTGATTGCTGGCACAAAAACCATGCATAGTTATGCGCCACATCAGCATCACGGGGATTCAATGCCAGCGCGCGGCGAAAGCTGTCTTCAGCTAGCGGATTGTCATTAAGGCGCATGTACACCAGGCCACGAAGGTTGTAGGCATCGGCAAAATTGGGGTCAATCACCAGAGCCTGCTTGAGCTCATCCAGTGCAACATTTGTCTGGCCTTGCTCAAAATAGCCGCTTGCCAGCTCCAGCCGCAAACGGGCGCGCCTCCGTGTGATCGGCTCATCCGACTCAGTCACCATATCTGCATTGCCATCAGCTGCGCTGCGAATGCCCGTATTGTTGGCGCAGCCAGCCAGGAAGACAGCGCTCCAGCAAGCCGCCAGCAGGGCAATGCGAAAAAATTTCATGACATCATCCCTTTGTCCAGCACCACTTGGATGCCACCCAGCATACCTTGCCGTTGTGATGCCATACGCTCCTTCGCGCCGGTTCGGTCCTGAACATCACCCGCCAGTTGCCCGCAGGCGGCATCAATGTCGTCTCCCCGGGTTTTTCTTACTGTCGTCACGATCCCGGCATCCATAAGAATTTTTGCGAACAGCATGACTTGTGGCATTGCAGAACGTTTCAGGCCAGAGGCAGGAAACGGGTTAAAGGGGATGAGATTGAATTTACACGACAATCCATCGTCCGAATGCTTTTGCACCAAGGCAACCAATTGCTCCGCATGCTCACGCTGGTCATTGACGCCATCCAGCATGCAATACTCAAAAGTAATGAAGTCTCGGGGCGCGTGGGCCTGATAACGGCTGCAAGCTTCAAGCAGCTCTTTGATCGGGTACTTCTTGTTGAGCGGCACCAGGTGACTGCGCAACTCGTCAGAAGGAGCATGCAACGACACCGCCAATGCAACGGGGCAGTCAAGCGCGAGCCGATCCATCATGGGGACAACCCCGGAGGTAGAAACAGTCACGCGGCGCCTTGACATGCCATAACCGTGATCATCAAGCATCACGCGCAAGGCCGGCAGCAATTGGGCGTAATTTTGCAAAGGCTCGCCCATACCCATCATGACAACATTGGATATCACCCGTTCGTCTTTGCCGAACTGCCCGCGCAAGGTGTGTTCGGCAAACCAAAGCTGCGCAAGAATTTCGGCAGTCGTGAGATTTCGGCTAAAGCCCTGATGGCCGGTCGAGCAGAATCGGCAACCCACAGCGCAGCCGGCCTGTGACGAGATGCACAAGGTTCCACGATCTGTCTCAGGTATGAAAACCGTTTCAACAACGTCGCCACCACCTACGTCGAAAAGCCACTTGACTGTACCGTCAGCAGAGTCGTGACGTGAAACAACCTGCAGACCCTCAATACAGGCTGAGGCCGGAAGCTTTTCCCGCAATGACTTTGCCAGATCGGTCATCTGGTCAAACGTGGATGCGCCCTTTTGGTGAATCCAGCGAAAAAGCTGCGTCGCACGGAAACGCTTTTCTCCAAGCCCCTCGCAAAAAGCAGCCAAGCCCTCAAGATCGTAGTTAAGCAGGTTGGCTGTCATGGCCACAAGCTCAACTAGACGCAGCCCCAAGCACGCGGCAAACCCGTAAAGGGATGGCAAGGCTTGAGGCGGGCATGTTTAGCGCGAGTAAATATTCATGCCGGGGAAAAAGAAACTGATTTCGACCTGAGCCGTTTCAGCAGCATCGGATCCGTGCACAGCATTGGCATCAATGCTCTCGGCGAAGTCGGCACGAATGGTGCCGGCAGCAGCCTTTTTCGGGTCGGTAGCGCCCATCAGTTCGCGGTTCTTGAGAATGGCGTTTTCACCTTCCAGCGCCTGGATCATGACAGGACCGGAAATCATGAATTCGACCAAATCCTTGAAGAAGGGACGCTCCTTGTGAACACCATAAAACGCCTCGGCCTCACCACGGGAAAGGTGGGCCAGCTTGGCTGCCACAATCTTCAGGCCTGCTGCTTCGAAGCGTGCATAAATTTGGCCAATCACATTTTTCGCCACTGCGTCAGGCTTGATGATAGAGAGGGTGCGTTCGATAGCCATTTTGTTTTCCTTAACCTTGAATTTTCTTGGATGCTCTTGAATTTTCGGAGATTCGAAAATTGCGTACAACCTGCGATTTTAACCTGCAAGGAGCTCACGCTCTCAATATGAACGCATATTTACCCCAAAGGATTGCGGTATTGCGGAAGCTCTAGCGATTGCCGCCTCCGCCTCGGTTACCGCCGCGACCCTTGCCACCTCCTGTTGGGCCGTTTCCACCTCGGCGCTGACCGCCACCGGTACCACCCGACCCTGCGCCACCCGCGCGGCGCGGCCCCTGACCTTGTCCCTGTCCTTGCCTCTGGCGTGTAAAGGTGTCGGCTCCTATGTAGCCAAACGATGTCTTCATCGGATCAGGTTGCGAGCCCCCTCCGGCCTTGTCATTTCGAGGCCCGCGATCATCGCGCCGCCTCTGGCCCTGCGCGCCACCATTACCGCCGGGATTTCGGCCAAAACCTGTTTGCGGAGGTACAGACTGGGAGCCTGGCCCAAAACTGCCGGCCTGACCACGTCCACGCCGTCTTTTGCTACCCCCATTGCCCGTTCCGAGTCCGCCTACGTCGTGGCGCAGATTGGGCGGCTGGACATCGTCAGAATCCAGTTCAACATCATGATGATCCACGCTGGAAGTGTTTCTGCCCTCGTCAGCGGGCACCAACAACGGTTGGTCACGTGCCGCGGATCGCTCCACGGGACTCGCGCGGCCGCCCCGCCTGGGGCCCCGGGCCCTGCGCGACTCTCCGCGCCCGCCTTCATCACCGACCGCCCCGTTTGATGAGGCGGCCGCACGGTCATCAACCCTTGCTTCGCTGCGATGCACTGCATTGGTCAACGCCATGATGTCACGATCATCAAGCTCAACAAAAGCGCCGCGCTTGAGTCCACGCGGCAACACCATCGCGCCATAACGTATGCGGATAAGCCGGCTCACAGCATGGCCTACAGCCTCAAACATGCGCCTCACCTCACGGTTTCGGCCTTCTGAAATGGTGACCTTGTACCAACAGTTGGCACCCTCTCCACCACCGGCTTCGATGGAGCCGAAATATGCGGTTCCATCATCCAGTTGGACACCGTCAAGCAATCGTTTTTTTTCTTCGGCACTGAGTGCGCCAAGCACCCGGACTGCGTACTCACGCTCCAGACCAAAACGCGGATGCATCAGCTTGTTGGCAAGCTCGCCCGAGCTGGTCAGAAGCAACAGCCCCTCGGTATTGAGATCGAGGCGCCCTACGGACTGCCATTTGCCCTGAAAAAGCTTGGGCAGGCGCCTGAATACGGTAGGCCGGTTCTGTGGGTCATCGTGCGTCACAACTTCGCCAGTGGGCTTGTGATATGCAATCACGCGAGGTGGTGGCGCATCAATACGGACCCTGACAGGCTTTCCGTTAATCTTGACGGTATCGCCAAACTGGATGCGCTGACCTATATGAGCAGGCTCCCCGTTTACGGAGATTCGCCCTTCGAGGATCAACTGCTCCATTTCAAGGCGTGATCCCAGACCAGCCTGCGCGAGCACCTTGTGCAGCTTGGGTGTTTCGGGTTGGGGAGACAACACTCGTTTGGACAGCTCAATTGCCGGGTCGGCTTCATCCTCATCAAACTGACCAGTGACAACATCATCGAAGCGTGCTGCGGCCATTGAAGCTCTTGGAGCAGGCGTACGTGCTTGTACCCGCATCTCCGGATCAGCATCCCGAATCTGCTTGAGCGACGCGCCAGACAAATCAACCTCTGGCTGGACCGTTTCACTTTTTCCATTTGCGGGTACAGACTCGTCAACTGGCACGGCAGGGGTCAAAGGGTCGTGATTGTCTGGTGAATTCATGCTCTTACATTCATGTTGGATCGTCGGGCAGCGGATCGTCGCCCTCCGTATCGGGCTGAATCGGATCAGCTTTATTTGGCGCATTTTCAGATTCCGGGTTTCCGGACTCGTCTCGCAATATTTCTGAACCTCCTGGTTGCATCGCATCGGCCAGTGGCTCGGCGGGTTCCTGCAAAGGCTCAACCATTCCAAACTCGATTTGTTCGAGCATGGCAGCCTGTCCCGCCGAACTGTCCATGGACGGCAACTGGTCCAGCGAATCCACACCCAGATCATCAAGAAACTGCTTGGTGGTTGCATAAAGCGCAGGACGTCCAACCGTTTCGCGATGCCCTATAACCTCCACCCACCCTCGATCTTCAAGCTGCTTGAGAATCAGGCTGTTGATGGTCACACCTCGAATATCTTCCATGTCACCCCGGGTAACCGGCTGGCGATAGGCAATGATGGCAAGCGTTTCAAGTGTGGCACGCGTGTAACGCGGTGGTTTTTCAGGATGCAGCCGATCAAGGTACTCGCGCATCTGCGGCCTGCTCTGAAAGCGCCAGCCCGTCGCGACATGTACCAGTTCGGCCCCCCTGCCAGCCCAGTCGTTTTGCAGTTCCTCAAGCGCAAGCCTGATGCTGTCGGCTGTAAGCGCACCACTGAACAAAACTCCCATCTCTCGAAGCGGCAAGGGCTGCTGAGCGCAAATGAGTGCCGTCTCGAGGACGCGCTTGGCATCCGTCGTATTCATGATTTCTTGTTTCCGAAAATGGTCGGGTAGAGCGCCGGGAGGCGCGACTCACATGGAGCGCAGTACCAGTGAGATGCCATTCGTCAATGACTGGGGTACCGCGGGAGCCTTTTACTTACAAGTCCCGATTGTATCGCAGCCCCAAAGCTTTAAGGGCGGCAAGAATGTCATCAGGAGGGGGCGAGTTGAATTCCAGTGCCTCGCCCGTGACCGGATGCACAAAAGCCAGGCGGCAGGCATGCAACGCCTGTCGCTCCAGCCCTCCTCCAGCCGATCCGCCATACAGTTCATCCGCAACCAGAGGATGACCCAGCGCCGCCATGTGAACCCTGATTTGATGTGTCCGGCCAGTGTGCAATTTGCAGCGAACCAGGCAATAACCCTCATTGCTTTGCAGCATTGAAATATCCGTGGCTGCTGTTTTGCCGGCATGCTTGTCCAGGTCCACCACGGCCATTCTCAGGCGGTTCCGGGGATCACGACCAACCGGAAGGTCTACGCGGCGCGTTGCCAGGCCTGTCCAGGACCCGTGCCCCAGAGCAATGTATTGCCGGCTGACAGTGCGTGCAGCAATCATTTTGACGAGTTCGTCCATAACCTGCCGCTTGCGCGCAACGACCATCAGCCCGCTGGTGTCCTTGTCCAGCCGGTGCACGATGCCCGCGCGCGGCAGCAATGCCGCCTCCCGGTCCCGCGCCAATAAACCATTGAGGAGCGTCTTGCTCCAGTTTCCCGGTGCCGGATGCACTACCAGCCCGGCCGGCTTGTTGATGACAAGCAAAAAATCGTCTTCAAACACAACATCCAGCGCCATGGCCTCGGGCTTGAATGCCTGGCTTTGCGGCGTCGGCCTCAGCTCGATGCGCAGTGCATCCCCGGCCTTGATGCCCTGCGAGGATTTTGCAACCGTGAAGCCGTTGACCTGCACCAGTCCGGCTGCAATCAACTGCTGCAGGTAGCTCCGGGAAAACTCTGGCACGGCCAGCGCCAGCGTACTGTCAATACGTTTTCCATGACATTCAACGGGTACCTGAAGCTGCCGCAACTCGACATCCGCATCCACATCGGACTCATCGCCCACATGATCTGCTCCCTCAGTCATGACAACGGTCGATATAATCGATTTGCTTTGTTCAGAATTAGTCATTAGTAGAGGTCGATCGCAATGTTTTCCACCAAATTATCGGTTGTTCCCAGCGCATCGTCATTTAAGGCAGGTCTTGCGTTGCTGTGTGCAGTACTGGCTGGCTGTGCGAGCAAGCCCATAGATCAGACCGCGACTTGGAGCCCCAACAGGATTTACGCTGAAGCCTCGGAAGAGATGAAGGGTGGCGGCTACGAAAAGGCCATTCCGCTGTTTGAAAAGCTCGAAGGCCGTGCTGCAGGTACGCCGCTGGCACAGCAGGCACAGCTGGACAAGGCCTACGCCCAATACAAAAGCAACGAGCAGGCGCAGGCCGTCGCGACGCTCGACCGGTTCCTGAAGCTGCATCCCGCCAGCCCCGCGCTGGATTACGCGCTTTACCTCAAGGGACTGGTCAACTTCAACGACAACCTCGGATTGTTCGGTGCCATTTCGCGCCAGGACCTATCCGAGCGGGACCAGAAGGCAGCGAAGGAATCATTCGAATCCTTCAGGGAACTGGTGACCCGCTTTCCGGATTCCAAATACACACCTGACGCACGCCTGCGAATGACCTACACCGTCAACTCGCTTGCACAATCCGAAGTGCATGTGGCGCGTTATTACTATTCACGCGGAGCCTACGTGGCTGCCATCAATCGTGCGCAAGCTGCGATTACCGACTACCGGGATGTACCGGCACTTGAAGAAGCAACCTACATCGTCTACAAGTCCTATGACGCGCTTGGAATGACTCAGCTTCGGGACGACGCGAAGCGTGTTCTTGAAAAGACCTATCCACAGAGCGAATTCATGACCAAGGGCTTCAGGGCAATTGACAACCCGTGGTACAAGTTCTGGTAAGCGATTCAAGCAGTTCCAGCAACTCATCGTCTGACGTCAAACGCCTCATGGGCGGAAGCGCCCTCAAAAGACGTTTTCCATAGCCCATCAGGCTGGTCCGTGTGTCGCAAATCACCAGCACACCCTGGTCAGTTTCACGCCGTATGAGGCGCCCGGCCCCCTGCTTCAATGCCACCGCAGCTTCGGGCAGAAAATACTCATTGAAAGCACTTTTGCCACTGGCCTCCAGGCTTTTGGCGCGAGCCTCGGCCATTGGGTCGTTCGGAGGCGGGAAAGGCAGCTTGTCGATGACCACCAGTTGAAGCGCATCCCCTGGCACATCAATGCCTTCCCAGAACGATGCAGACGCGACAAGAATGCAGCCGCGCAAACCGTCTGCGCTCCCCTGGCGAAAACGCTCAATCAGTACCCGCTTCGGCATTGCCCCCTGTACCAGAACCTCAATTTCGCCGCCATCCTCAAATGAATCCCTCAGGGAGTCACCAATCACGCGCAGGGCCTTCAGTGTCGTCGTCAGCACCATGGTGCGACCGCCCAGTCGCGCGCCCCACCGTGCGACAGACTGCGCCACAACGAGGGAGTGCGACGGATCTGCGGGTTTGGGGAAATCGACCGGAATGTAAATAGCCGATTGCAGCGCGTAATCGAACGGGCTGCTGACCCTGAGCAAACGCGCATCCTCAAGGCCGCAGGGTTGTGTAAACCAGCTCAGTTTGTCGTCATCGCCCAGCGTCGCGGACGTAAATATCCAGGATTTTGCAGACTCTGCAGAGGCGCCCAGCAATTTTATCCTGACGGCCTCCGCAATATTGAGGGGTGACTCCACAAGCCGCAACTGAGTCCCCACGTCCACCCATCGCACCAGTCCGGGCTGACAATCAGCTGCAAAGGCACTGGCGCGCTCCGCGAGCGCCGCGGCGCGCTCATGAAGCCGCGGGAAGTCGGGTGCAATCTCACTAACAGTATCCAAAGCCGCACAAGCCGCAGACAACGCAGCATGTACGGCATCAAGCGCCAGCACCCAGGCTTTGGCTTCGATGCTCTCAGGGGCGGAGCCCGTCCAGCGCAACTTTGTCCCCGGATACTGCCTGCCGACGCAAAGTCTCAACTCCCGTGCGGAATGCTCACACGCGCCGACCACGGCTTGCCAGTCGACAAGGCCCCGCGCCAACTGAAGGCCGGAGCCGAGCAGATCGCGGCAAAAGTCCAGCAGTTGGCCAGTCGTCAGGTTTTTACCGAGAAACTGGACACCGGTTTCGTTGAGCTGGTGAGCCTCGTCAAAAATCGCGATTCGCACCGAGGGCAACAGTTCTGCCACCCCCGACTCACGAACAGCCAGATCTGCGAAAAAGAGATGATGGTTGATAACCACGACATCGGCAGCAAGCGCTTCCCTGCGCGCAAGATTGACGTGACAATTCCGAAACTGCGGGCATTGCGCGCCAAGGCAGTTTTCACGGGTGGAAGTCACCAGCGGTATCAACGGCGATCGTTCATCCAGCCCGGGCAATTCAGCAAGGTCACCGGCTCGCGTGGCCTGCGACCACTGCTCGATTTTTGCAAGTGAGCGTGCGGCGGTGCTGTCAGACAGCGCAGGGTCCTGGCGAGCCAGCCCCATGCGGTGCAGGCAAAGGTAGCTCGCACGCCCTTTCAACAGTGCAGTCCGTACGGGCACATTCAAGGCGTCCACCAGTCGAGGCAGGTCACGCCCGAAGAGCTGGTCCTGCAATGCCTTGGTAGCCGTGGACACAAGTACACGTTCGCCACTGAGAAGGGCCGGCACAAGATATGAAAAGGTTTTACCGACACCGGTACTGGCTTCGACCACCAGCACTTCGGAGCGCTCAATGGCTCGCGCTACCGCGATGGCCATTTCGGTTTGCCCGCTTCGCGCGACGAACTGCTCGGTGGTCCGCGACAGTACGCCGTCCGGGGCAAACGCCTCCCGAACTTCAAGTTCGAGGTGCATCATGCGGGCTCGGGCGGATGAAGCGACAATTCGAGCTGGGATATCTGGTCCCTGAGGTGCAGGCGGCGCTTTTTGAGCCGGCGCAACATCAGTTCATCGATAGGGGTGGCATGTGCCGCAAGATCCACCAGGGCATTCAGGTCGGCGTGTTCAATCCTGAGTTCTATCAGCCGACGTTCCGGCGAGTGTAAATTTAGGTCCAAGGTATTTATCAACGCGCGCTGCTTGCTCTGATAATACGTTGATTACGGAGATAAATCGAGTCCCAATGGCTCGACCAATTGCAAGATGTCAAAAGGCTATCGAATCACGGCTTCAACAGGTATCCACAAGGGAGACCGGGAGTACCAGCAAGACCAGGTGAACCTCATCAGCCACCAGCGGATTTCTGGCTGCATACTGGGCATCGTTGCCGATGGCATGGGCGGACGCAGCGGTGGGCGCAAGGCCTCTGACCAGGTCATGATGACCGCGAAGCAGTTGTTTGAACGCTATTCGCCTGATAGCGACGATGCGCCCTCCATGCTCAAGCAGATCATTGAAGAAGCCCACATCGTCATCAAGCTGACGGCCATCTCCGCCGAGCAGGAGCCGCACAGCACGCTTGCCGCCTTCCTCATCAACCCGGCTGGCGATTGCCACTGGGTGCACACCGGCGACTCGCGCATTTACCATTTCCACGGTAGCAAGCTCGTCTACCGCACCGTTGACCACTCCTACGTTCAAACCCTCGTGGACAAAGGTGAAATCACCGAAGAAGAAGCCAACGTGCACCCGCAGTCCAACATACTGATGGGTTGCCTGGGAACAGAAGACGCCCCGCCAATCAGCCATCACTTTATTCAGCAGTTGCAGCCCGAGGACGTGTTGATAGCCTGCAGCGATGGCGTCTGGCACTACTTCAGCGCCAGCGAAATGGGCTCGGCGCTTTCCATGCTGTCCCCACGTGAAGCGACCGAGTTCCTGATCCAGAAAGCCCGGTCGCGAGCACGCGGCGGTGGCGACAACCTGTCGCTGGTTATCGTCAAGTTCGAGCCGCTGGAGTAAATTTCGCCGGGGTGTCAGAGACAGTGCAACTCATGATCTGGTTGCAAGCGCAAAGCCTGCGCCCCAACGCCACAAAAGGCCGCTTCAGGCGCTTTTCGCTTTTGAGCCGGACTTCGCCCAGAAGGCTACCCGGCACTACAAAAATAGACCGAATTGCAAATCGGTATTGAGAATCATTCTTTTTCGCATATATAATAAAGCTGCAATAACGCCAGCCAAGTAGCCCGAGCCATTCGGGCAAAAGTAGCCAAGCCTTTGCTCAATCCGATTTTGCCTGTCAGGCAAAACGCATACACCGCTTGGAGCTTCCCTTGGCACGCAAAAAAGTCAATAAAGGCAGCGCAACACGCGCAGCCCCCAAACATTCATCCGCCCCTCTCCGGCCATCCTTTCACCGCAGTCCGGCGAACAGGGCAACGGTGTCAGACATGAGCGCGTTGCCCCTGGGCGCGCTGATGCTGGCAGCCTCCGTCAGCGCCTGGGCACAAAGCAGCGCCGCGCAGGAGACCACTTCAGGACAAACGCTGTCCACAGTGACCGTCAGGGAAAAAGCCGGAGCCCCGGAAGGCAAGGACGCGCTGCAGACCAGGCAGACGACCATCGGCAAGGGCAAACAGGATATTCGCGACATTCCACAATCCATCAGCGTGATGACGGAAAAGCTGATCGACGACCGCAAGCTCGACACCCTCAAGGAAGCGCTGCACCACACGGCCGGCATCACCTTTTCGGCCACTGAAAACGGCACTGACCAGGACATCCGCCTGCGCGGCTTCCCCGTCGCATCGGTGGGCGACCTGCTGATCGACGGCATGCGCGATCCCTCGCAGTACGACCGCGACACATTCAACTATGACCGCATCGAGATCATGCGCGGCGCAGCATCCATGGTGTTTGGCCGCGGCTCCACGGGCGGCGTCATCAACCAGGTCACCAAGCAGCCCATGCTGGCCGACCAGAACGACTTTGAAACCACCATCGGCTCACGCGGCTACCTTCGCACCACGGCTGACTTCAACCTGCGGACAGGCGAAGAAGCCGCTCTGCGCCTGAATGTGATGTACAACGGCGCCAACAATGGCGGGGCAAAAGTCGACAAATACGGCATCGCCCCGACTTACCGCTGGGGCATTGGCACGCGCGACGAATTCAGCGTCGGCCTGTTTCACCTCAATGTCAACAACGTGCCGCAAAACAGCATCCGTTACCTCAATGGCAATGTGCCCAAGGTCAACCCTGGCGCCTTCTACGGCACCCAGAGCGATTACCTCCTGGGCAAGGCCAGCTACCTCACCCTCAAGCAGACGCACAAGTTCGATGGGGTTGGCGAGCTTCGCACCCAGTTGCGGACCGGTACGTTTGACCGCGCCCAGTGGGGCACCAACGCCCAGTTTGCAGCAACGCCCATCAACCCGGTCACCATCACCGCAGACAACTTTGGTCCCAACACGGTTCTGCAGCGCCAGGGACTGACACCGCGCAAGGACCAGTTCAACGGCACCTATTTCCAGAGCGACTACCAGGACGAGTTCAACTGGGGCGGCATCAAGCACCAGGTGCTGACAGGTTTTGACCTGGCCCTTGAAAAAGCCAACCGCTACCTGGCCAACAACGGCGTCGGGGCCAACTTCAACAAGACAAACACGCTTGTCGGTACGCCGAATGACGGTGTGACGCTGAACACCACGCCGGTTTACCGCGACTCCAGCAATTACTCCGCCACGGCCATGGGCCTGTATTTCCAGGACCTGATGCAGGTGGCGCCTGAATGGAAAATCCTTGCCGGCCTGCGCTACGACAACTTCAAGGGCAGCTTCAACCAGCTCAACTATGCGGCGACCACCGGAACCAGCCTGACCAGCGTCAGCAATGCGCAGATCTCCAACGGCCTGTTCAGCTACCGCGCGGGCGTCCTGTACCAGCCAACCCCGACAAGTTCATATCACGTCTCTTACGGCACCTCCTTCAATACCAATGCGGACACCTACCAGTATGTGACGCAGGCCACGGCCAACACGCCACCGGAAAAAAGCCGCAACCTTGAAATCGGCGCCAAGCTCGACTGGCTCGATGGCAACCTTTCAACGCGTGCTGCGCTTTTCAAGACCGAAAAGTACAACGAGCGCACGACGGATGCCGACTTCGCGGGCACCGCCTTCCTGCTGTCAGGCAAGCGCCACACGGCAGGCCTGGAACTCGACGTCGTGGGCCGCATCACACCCCAGTGGGAGGTCTATCTTTCATACGCCTATACGCCTACCGCACGTATCGACGCTGCGGGCACAACCGCACTGGCCACCGTCGGCCAGCGCGTTGGCCTGACGCCCAAGAACAGCGGCAGCGTCTGGGTCGGCTACCAGGCGACGCCCAAACTGCGTGTGGCAGCGGGCGTCAACGGCGCCAGCGAAAACTTTGCCCTGACAGGCACCAGCGGCGCAGCCATGATCACGGCCCGCGCCGCCGGTTTCCTCGTGGCTGACGCCATGGCGGAATACAAGTTCACGCCCGACACCTACATGCAGGTCAACGTGAGCAACATTGCCAACAAGGTTTACGGCGACCAGTTGTATCCCGGCTTCGTGATCCTGGGTGCGCCGCGCACGGTCAAGCTGACCGTCGGTACCCGCTTCTGACCGTATCATTTCGCCATGCTGCTGCAAGTCCCCGACATCCTCAACCCTGCCGAAATCCGGCAGGCGCGCGAGGTACTGGCCCGCGCAGCATGGAGCGATGGACGCATCACCGCAGGCGAGCAGTCGGCCAAAGCCAAAAACAACCAGCAGTTGCCTGAAGCCAGCCCTGAGACCAAAGAACTTCAGGGCCTGGTTCTGGCCGGCCTCGAACGCAGCCAGCTTTTTTTCTCGGCGACGCTGCCCAAACAGATCTCCCCGCCCCTCTTCAACCGCTATGGCGGCAAGGCCAACCAGTTCGACAACCACGTCGACAGCGCCGTTCGCTACCTGCGCAATGGCGCAGGGCGCGTTCGCACCGACATCTCGTGCACGCTGTTCCTGGCCGAGCCGGATGAATACGAAGGCGGCGAGCTGGTGATGGAAAACCGCAGCGGACCGGAGCAGCGCATCAAACTGCCCGCGGGCCACATGGTCATTTACCCCGGTACCACGGTGCATCGCGTAGAACCCGTGACACGTGGCTACAGGCTGGCCAGTTTTTTCTGGATCCAGAGCATGGTGCGCAGCAGCGAGCAGCGGCAGTTGCTGTTCGACATGGATGCGCACCTGATTCACCTGAGAAGCACCATCGGTGAAACCAACAGTGCCGTGGTCGGTCTGACCGGCACTTACCACAACCTGCTGCGTGCCTGGATTGACGTTTAACCGAAAAGTTGACGCGCCGGAATGCAGCGCTTTATTTGAAACCAGGAGAACACACCATGAAATTCACATCCATTATTTCCGCCGCCTTGCTGGGCCTGATCGCTGCCGGCGGCGCACAGGCGCACGGCGAATTCAAATGCGACGTGCCGAAAGCAGAATGGAAACCCCAGATGGAGTTGCAGCGCAAGCTGACCGCTGAAGGCTGGAAGGTGCGCCAGGTCAAGGTCGACAACGGCTGCTATGAAGTCTATGGTTTCGACAGCACGGGCAAGCGCATTGAAATCTACTTCAACCCCAAAACCTTCGAGAAGGTGGGTGAGGTCAAGCAGCCGTCCTGATTCAGGATTCCTGATTCCCGCTGCGCCTGAGCCATACGTGTCCGTCCCGCCACCTGCTGTCAAGGTCTGGGATGGACTGGTTCGTTCATTGCACTGGCTGCTGGTTTTGTCGGTTGCGCTGGCGTGGATCAGCAGCCTGGGTTTCGGGCTGCTGAAAGCACACGAGCCGGCAGGTTACGTGGCACTGGCCGTGGTGACCGCGCGGGTAGCCTGGGGTTTCATCGGCAGCCGCCATGCCCGCTTCGCACAATTTGTTCGCCGGCCCCGCGCCGTGCGCGACTACGCCGTTCAACTCAGGACAGGTACCGAGCCCCGCTATATCGGCCATAACCCGCTGGGCGGGTGGATGGTTTTGCTGCTGCTGGCCGTGGTGGCCAGCCTGGGCCTGACCGGATGGCTCTACACCACGGATTATTTCTGGGGCACGGCCTGGCTTGACCAGTTGCATGCCGTCCTGGCCTGGGTTCTTATGGTTCTCATTGCAGGCCATCTCGGCGGCGTCATCGTCACGAGCCTGCGGCATCGCGAAAACCTCGCAAGCGCGATGTTCAGTGGCCGTAAGCCGGCAAAAGCCGCCGGCGATATCGATGACTGACGTGCAGGCACCTCGCGCCATGTGCGCTCTGGACTTGAATCGATGAGTTTTTGCTATGAATTACATAGCATTAAAGTCAATACCCTGTTGTTAAAACGCCATGGTTTGTCATTTTAAAAACAGCTAATATAGCTATTTTCAGCCGTCCAGCCAGCTTCATGGCATGACAGCAAGCTCACCAAGGTCGTTTTTTAGCGCTCAACAGCCTGTTTTCAGGTATCCGACAGGCCTCCAGACCAATGAATACGTACGTAGGCAGCTATTTATTCAATAGCATACAAGATGACGACAAGGCCAGCGAACTGACCTGTCTTTGCGCCTTACCAGTTTGTGGCGATGTATTTGGCTTCTGAAAACTCCAGAATTCCCTCGTGCGCGCCTTCACGGCCCAGCCCGCTTTGCTTGACGCCGCCGAAAGGCGCCGCAGGGTCTGACACCAGCCCCCGGTTCAGCGCCACCATGCCACTTTCAATCTGCTCGCTGACGCGCAGGCCCCTGGCCATGTCTTTGGTGTAGACATAGGCGACCAGCCCGTATTCCGTGTCATTGGCCAGCGCGATGGCTTCTGCCTCGGTGTCAAACACCACCAGCGGCGCGACCGGGCCAAAGATCTCCTCACCCAGCAGCCTTGCATCGCGGGGCACATCGGCCAGCACCGTCGGCATGTAGAAGTAGCCGCTGCGCTCTGGTCTTGCTCCGCCTGCCAGCACGCGCGCACCGCGCGCAACCGCATCATCGACCAGGTCGCTGACCTTGTTCAGCGCTTTGGTGGTGATCAGCGGGCCGCAACCGGTGGCGGGGTCCAGGCCGTTGCCGACCTTGATGGCGCCCATGCGCTCAGCCAGCTTCGCCGCAAAGCTTGCGTAAACGCCGCGCTGCACATAAAAGCGGTTGGCTGCCGTGCAGGCCTCACCGCCATTGCGCATCTTCGCGACCATCGCGCCTTCAATCGCAGCATCAATGTCGGCATCATCAAACACGACGAAGGGTGCGTTGCCGCCCAGCTCCATCGAGCATGAGATCACCTGCCCTGCCGCGCTGCGCAGCAAGGTGCGGCCGACCTGCGTCGAGCCGGTGAACGACAGCTTGCGCACGCGCGGGTCGGCCAGCATGGCATCAATCACCGGGCCCGGCTCCGACGTGGTCACCACATTCACCACGCCGTTCGGCACACCCGCTTCAGCCATCAAGGCAGCCATGGCAAACGCGGTCAGCGGTGTTTCAGATGCAGGTTTCAGCACGCAGGTGCAACCTGCGGCGAGCGCCGGCGCCATCTTGCGCGTGGCCATCGCGGCGGGGAAGTTCCAGGGCGTGATCAGCACCGACACGCCGATGGGCTGGTACTGCACCATGATGCGATTGGCGCCACCGGGCGCGGTGCCGAGCTGGCCGTTCAGGCGCACGGCCTCTTCAGAAAACCAGCGGAAGAATTCGGCCGCATAGGCGACCTCACCGCGCGCGTCCGCGAGGGACTTGCCGTTTTCAAACGAGATCAGTTCGGCCAGGTATTCCTTGTCGCGCATCATCAGTTCAAAGCAGCGGCGCAGCATTTCGGCGCGCTCGCGCCCGGGCAGGCGTGCGAAGGCAGGCGCGGCACGGCTTGCGGCGGCGACGGCATCGATGCCATCCTGCACGCTGGCGTCAGCGACCTCGGTTATCAGGGCTTCGGTGGATGGGTCAACGACCGCAAGGCGCCGGTCACCGCTGGCATTGCGCCATTGGCCATCGATAAAGAGCTGTACGGGGGGAATGCGTGGTGTCATGGAGAGTAGGAGGCTGTTAAAAAATATCGGGAAAGTGATAGGGTCAGGCGGGCGCAGGTACGCTGCCCTGATGCGCCGCGCGCGTGATCGCCGCCATGGCGGCTTCATCGAGCAGGCGAGGGTTGTTGTTGACCAGCCGCGCCGCCAGCATGGACTGCCCCGCCACATGCGCCAGGTCATCGCCCGACAGGCCGATATCTTTCAGGGTGGCAGGTATGCCGATGCGGCTGAAGAGGCTGCGCACGGCATCGATGGCAGCGTCGGCCAGCTTTTCCTCATCAATGCCTTCCACACCCATGGCGCTGGCGATTTTTGCAAACTCTGCGGTGCAGGCGGGCCGGTTAAAGGCCATGACGTAGGGCATCAAGACAGCCACGCCAATGCCATGGGCGGTGTGCGTCAACGCACCCACCGGGTACTGGATCGCGTGGGCTGCCGCAGTGCCGGCCGTGCCAAAGGCAAGACCGGCATGCAGCGCGGCCATCATGACACCGGCGCGTGCCTGTTTGTCGCTTCCGTCTTCAACGGCTTTTGGCAAGTGTTTGGCAATCAGGCTGATGGCCGTCAGCGCGTGCACGTCGGTCAGGGCGTTCTTGCCCACAAACACGCGGCCGGTGGCCAGGTCCGTCGTAGCCTCCCGCTGCACTGCGGTGAAGGCTTCGATGGCATGGGTCAGCGCATCTGCGCCTGAGCACGCAGTCAGGCCGGGCGGGCAGCTGTGGGTCAATTCGGGGTCGCAGATGGCGGTGTGCGGAATCAGGTGCGGGCTGGAAACCCCGACCTTCATATCGCGCCTGTCATCAGCCACCACGGCCACGGCCGTCACTTCTGAACCGGTACCCGATGTGGTCGGGATGGCGATCAGCGGCATCAGTGGCCCCGGCACCTTCAGCTCACCGTAGTAGTCCGACAGGTCGCCGCCATGCGTGAGCAGCAGGCCCACCAGCTTGGCCATGTCCATGCAACTGCCGCCGCCAATGCCAATCACCACGTCTGGCGCAAAGGCGCGTGACTGTTCTGTGCATTCAAAAACACCGGCAATCGGCAGCTCCGCCTGGGTCTTGTCATAAACCATGGTTTGGAGGCCGCAGGCCTGGAGGTCCCTGATCATCGCGCCGAACATCGCCTCGCCGGCCAGGCGTTCGTCGGTGCAGATGAGGGCGCGCTGGCCAAGGCTGCGGGCAACAGTGCCCAGGGCGTGGCGCTGGCCATCACCGAAAAGAATGGCGCGTGGCGAACGTAAAAAACCGGCACCGACCGACGTGGAGACAGACATGAAACTTCCTTGAAATTGATCCTGTTAAAAATCGTATCGTATTTTATTTTTCAATCTATTAGGGTAAATCCGATACGATATTTGATTTTTAACATTCAAAATACATGGCATGACTTCGGAAAGCCCCATGCCACAACCAGACCCCAACCCTTCTTTTGGCGATGACGATGCAGAGCTGCACCTGCGGTCCAGGCGCTCGGTGGGTGACGACATCTATGAGGTGCTGCTGGCCCGCCTGATCTCGCTGAAGATCCCGCCCGGCGCGCGCATCTCCATCGACAAACTCGCCCGTGAACTGGGCGCATCGCAAACGCCGATACGCGCCGCGCTGATCCGCCTGGAAGCCGAGGGCCTGATCGTCAAGACCCACCTGGTCGGCTACAGCGCCACGGCCATCCCGTCTGCGCAGCGCTTCGGCGAGATCTTCCAGCTGCGCCTGCTGCTGGAGCCGCATGCCGCAGCACAGGCCGCCACCAGGCTCACTGCCGACGAGCGTGAAGACCTGCGCGGCCTGGTCAACAACATGTTCGAGCCCTCAAGGGACGATGAAAAACTGGCCTACGGCAAGTTCGCGCACTGGGATGCGCACTTTCATCGCCTGATCGCGCTGTCCGGTGGCGGCCAGCTCATGGCCGAGACGCTGGACCGCCTGCAGACCCACATGCATCTTTTCCGTGTGCTTTTTCATTCCAGCGTGACCCAGGAAGCCATCAAGGAGCATGAAGAACTGCTCGACGCGCTGGTCACCGGCCACGCCGATCGCGCCCGTACCGCCATGAAGCGGCACATCCAGCTGTCGTTCAAGCGGATATCGCCCGTGCTGGAGGCCTACGCCGATGCAGGCCCGCTGCGCAGGGAGATTGCCGCACGACGCACGGAATAGCAGGCCGCCCGCCCCCGACCACGCGACCCACATCGAATAAGGAAACAAAAATGAACCGGAGACAAATTGCCATGGCGCTGGGAAGCCTGATGGCAGGCTTGGACGCACGCACGGCTTTTGCGCAGGCTGCGCCCTACCCTGCCAAACCCATCACGCTGGTGGCGTCGTTTTCAGGCATGACGGACCAGATGGGCCGCGTGCTCGGTGATGCGATCAATGCCAAAACGGGCACGTCCGTTGTGGTGGACACCAAGGCCGGTGCGAGCGGCATCATCGCAGCAGAATACGTGCTCAAGCAGCCGGCCGACGGCTATGTGCTGTTCCACACCACCAACACCACACACGCGGCCAACCAGTCGCTGTTCAAGACCCTGCCTTATGACTACGTGAAGGACTTCATCCCCGTCACCGGCGTGCTGCGCGGTGGCTTGATGCTGGTGGTCAGCAGTGCATCGCCCGTCAAGACCGTTGGCGAGCTGACGGCACTGGCCAAAAAGCAGCCCGGCAAGCTCTCATTCGGCTGGGGTGCGTCTGCCGTGCGGGTGGCTGTTGAGCAGTATCGCCAGATGGCGTCGCTTGATTTTGTCTCTGTGCCTTACAAAACCAACGCCCAGGCCGTGGTGGACCTGATAGGTGGCCGACTCGATTTCATGGTGCTGGACGCACTGACGGCCGGCCCGCAGATCAGCAGTGGCCGCATGCGCGCCATTGCTGTCACCGGCGAGAAACGCATGTCGGGCTACCCGAGCGTGCCGACCATGCAGGAGTCCGGGCTGCCCGGCTACTCCATGACCTTCTGGCAAGGCATCTACGCGCCCAAAGGCACGCCAGATGCGGTGGTCAAGCGCGCTGCCGCCCTGCTGACGGACGCCATCAACAGCCCCGCTGCGCTGAAGTTCATGAACACGGTCAGCGTCGAACCTTTCCCGATCTCCGGCGAAGAGCTGATGAAGTTCCAGCAGGCCGAAGCCGTGAAGTGGAAGGCCATCATCGCGGCCGCCGGTATTCAACCCGAATAAGCCCGAACAAAACCATCCAACTCTCCTGCAACACCGAAAGATAGAAGCGAACCCATGCGTAAAGTCATCGTCACCTGTGCCATCACCGGCTCCATCCACACGCCGTCGATGTCGAAGTACATCCCGATCACGCCGAAAGAGATCGCCGATGCAGCCATCGAGGCACATGCCGCCGGCGCGTCCATCGTGCACCTGCATGCACGCGACCCGAAAGACGGCCGTCCCACGCAGGATGTCGAGCTGTTCAAACAGTTTTTGCCAGAGATCAAAAACGCCTGTGACGTGGTCATCAACCTGACCACCGGTGGCGCATCGACCATGAGCATCCACGAACGCCTGAGGCCCGCGCTGGAGATGAAACCCGAGGTCGCCTCGCTCAACATGGGCAGCATGAACTTCGGCCTGTATGAAATGCTGGGCCGCTACCCCGACCTCAAGCATGACTGGGAGCGCCCTTACCTCGCCGACAGTGATGACCGTGTGTTCAAAAACACATTCAAAGACATTGCCTACATCCTGGAGTCCTGCAGCGACAACGGCACCCGCTTCGAGATCGAATGCTATGACATCGGCCACCTCTACACGGCGGCGCATTTCCTGGACCGCGGACTCATCAAGGCGCCCATGATGATCCAGTCGGTCTTCGGCATACGCGGTGGCATCGGCGCCGATGTGGAAGACCTGATGCACATGAAGCGCACCGCAGACCGTCTCTTCGGAACCGACTACGTGTGGTCGGTGCTGGGCACAGGGCGCTCGCAGATCCCGCTGGCGGCTGCCAGCATTGTGGTCGGCGGCAATGCGCGTGTCGGCCTGGAAGACAGCCTCTGGGACGGTCCCGGCAAGCTTGCGACAAGCAATGCCGTTCAGGTCAAACGCCTGGTGTCCATCATCGAAGCGCTCTCGCTCGAAGTCGCCACGCCGGCCGATGCGCGTGCCGCACTCAAGCTCAAGGGCAAGGACAACGTCGCGTTTTAAAACGCCTCCGTGCCTTCAATTCACCCCATCCCTCGGAACACCCCTCATGTACGACAAGAACGATCCAAGACCCACGCTTTCAACTGCCGCCCCTGCAGCTGCAGCACCAGACGCCGCCAAGCCCTACGGCACCGCCTCCTGCATCCACTTCAAGCAAGGGCCCGCCGATGACAGCGAGCCCCTCTGCCGCAAGTGGTACGGCCGCGGCCACAACTTCACCGTCTGCTACGTCGAGGCCAAAGCCGGCGCCAGGATCAGCCGCAAGGCACAGCCCGATGAATTTGTCATTCTTTCACCACTGCACGCCACCGGGCTGCACATCCAGTCCGACCACGGCAGCGCAGACATCCCCGGTTATTCGGTCGTCATCGTCCCCGCAGGCAGCAGCACCATCGAGGTCAAGAGCGACGGCCACTTCTTCATCCTGTACACCACCCAAAGCAAGGATCTGGCGGCCAGGGCTGTCAATGCGGCGGCTTATGACGCGCCCCGCCACCACGTCGCACCGCTGGTGCCCTGGCCGGACCCGGTCGGTGGCCCCAGGATCCGCCACTACAGCATGGAAGTCGCCAACGAACCCGGCCGCTTTGGCCGCATCTGGCGCTGCACCACCTTCATGGTCAACCTGTTTGTCGAGACCGCACCCCGCGATATCGAGAAGGTTTCGCCGCACTACCACGACGACTTCGAGCAGGGTTCGCTGCTCATGAGCGGCACCATGAGCCACCACATCCGCTGGCCCTGGACCACCAACATGCGCAACTGGCTGCCCGACGAGCACATGGACTGCAGCAGCCCCTCGATCGCCATCATTCCGCCGCCGGCCATCCACACCTCCAACGGCACCGGCACTGAACTGCGCCTGATGGTCGACGTGTTCTGCCCGCCCCGCATCGACTTCTCACAGAAGCCGGGCTGGGTGCTCAACGCCAACGAATACCCGATGCCCGCGCAACAGGCCAGCCCGGCCACCGTCGCCTGAACAGACAGACCGAACAAAGAAGACCATGAATCCATCCCAGGGCGCACGCGCCGCAGCATTCCGTGAACGTGTCCTGAAACGTGAAACCGTCTACGGCACCTTCATCAAGACATCGACCAGCCACAGCATCGAGATCATCGGCGGGGCGGGCTACGACTTCGTCCTGATCGACGCCGAACATGCACCATTTGACCGCGTGGCGACAGACACCTGCATCCTGGCCGCACGGGCAGTGGGTGCAGCACCGCTGGTGCGGGTGGCTTCGCCCAACGACATCCTGGGGGCCCTGGACGATGGCGCTTACGGCGTCATGGTGCCGCACATGACCTCGGCCAAGGCAACCAGGGAGATCGTGGACCTTTGCCGCTATTCAGGCAAACGGGGGTTCTCGAACTCGCCACGTGCCGGCGACTACGGCGTGCGCACGACCTGGGAGCACATTGATGCGTCCGACAGGGAGGTGCTGCTGCTCGGAATGATCGAAGACCCGGAGGCGATCGAGAAGGCCGATGAAATCCTCGCGGTTGAAGGCCTGGATGCGGTCTTTATAGGCCGGGGTGACCTGACGGCGGCTTACCGTGACAGGGAGGCAGGCTCGCCAAAAGTGAAGGCGGCCACGCTGAAAGTGATTGAAGCGGCCAGACGCCACAACAAGCCGGTGTTCCTGTTGACGGCCAATGCCAAAGAGGCTGCCGAGTATGCGGCGCTTGGCGTCAGCGGATTCGTCACTGGCTCCGATCAGGGGTTCATGCGTTCTGCTGCGACCGCGAGCTTGCATGAGTACCAGGCGGCGTTGGGGAAAAAATAATTCTCAAGACCAAGGTATGAAAGCAAAATTTTTATACGCTGCGTGCATCGCCGTGGGCATGGCCATCGTGCCGGCGGCGGCACAGGAAGCTTTTCCGAACAAGCCGATCAAAATCATCTTGCCGCTCGGCGCGGGCGGGTCGTCAGACCTCGGCGCGAGGATTGTGGCGCGCAGGCTTTCCGAAGAGCTCAAACAACCCGTCGTGGTTGAAAACCGCACCGGCGGCAACCAGGTCATCGGCATAGGCGCCGTCAAAAGCGCCCCTGCCGACGGCTACACGCTGTTGTGGACCACCAGCGGCATTTTTGCCGCGTCCGTCGTCAACAAGTCAGTGCCCTTTGATGCCCTGAAAGATTTTGACCCCATCACGCTGGGCGGTCGCACCAATGCCGTGGTCATCGTTCACAACTCGGTGCCGGTCACCGACCTGAGGTCTTTTGTGGACTACGCAAAAAGCAGCCCGAACAGGCTCAACTTCGCATCGACCGGCGGCTCGGTCACCCTGCTGATCCAGTACTTCATGCAGACCGTCGGCATCGACATGCCGGTTGTGACCTACAAGAGCCAGCCGGCGAGCATGAACGATTTCCTGAGCGGACAGGTGCAGGTCATGATCGACAGGCCCAGCGTTTACAAGTCCCAGATTGCCACGCATGGCCGCGCGGTGGCGGTCACCGGTGCCAAAAGGGACAGGGATACGCCGGATGTGCCCACCGTGGCAGAGCTGGGCTACAAGGGCTTTGACATCGACACCTGGCAGGCCATGTTCATCAGGTCGGGAACGCCGCCCGAGCGGCTCGCAAAAATCAGGAGCGCCATGGCCCGTGTGATGGCCGACCCCGAGGTGCGCAAACAGTTTTTGGACATCGGTGTGGAGCCTGCAGGGTCAGGCGCCGACGAACTGGCCGCCTTGAGCCGCAGTGATGCCGCCCGCTGGAAGGCCGTTGCCGCCAGGTCGAAGTACCAGGCTGAATAGCCCGCCACAACAGATCCTTACCCCCATTTTTATTTTGACTGACAAGGCCTTGCATGGTTACCGACGACACCCTCAAACTCAACGCAGTGCTTTCGCTGCAGCTGTCCGAATACTGGAACGAAATCGACGTCAACGGCGGCAAGAACGCATTTGAGTACTACACCGAAGATGCGGAGTTCCATGGTCAGGCTGCGTCCTATATGGGCCGCGCCAAGATCCAGCAGTTTTACGACTGGCGTGTGAGCCAGGGGCCGCGGCTGTCGGTGCACAGCTTCACCAACTTCCGGGCCTGGTTCACCGGGCCAGACACTGCCGAGGCCACCAACTACCTGTGCCTTTACGCGGCCAACGGCGTGCGCATTTTGCCGACCCACGCACCCATCACGATCTCGCTCGCCACTGATCGCTACAAGCGTTCGGCGGACGGCCGCTGGCTGTGCACCTACCGCCGCTTCGAGCACTGGTTTGAAGGCGGTGCACCCATTACCAACCCCAACCTGGACGACAAGTAGCCGTCGCCATCTTCCGCAGTTTTTTCAACGTCCATCAGCGATGGGCCATTTCCCCGAGGTAAACGAATGTCTGAAGTCATCATCATCACCGGCGCCAGCAGCGGCATCGGCGCCGCTACGGCCCGTATTCTTGCGGCGCAGGGCGCAAGCATTGTCATCAACTACGTCAGCTCCAAAGCGCTGGCCGAAGGCGTTGTTGCCGAAGTGGAGGCGCTGGGCGGTAAAGCCATTGCCGTGCAGGCCGACATGGGCGTCGAGGCCGACATCGTGCGTCTGTATGCAGAGACCGACAAGGCGTTCGGCCCGGTCACCGGCGTCGTTAACAACGCGGCGGTCAATTCGCCCAACCATCTGAAGGTTGTCGACTACACCTTTGAAGAAGTCATGCGCGTGCTGGGCGTCAACACCGCTGGTGTGCTGATCTCCTGCCGCGAGGCCGTCAAGCGCATGTCGACCAAGACCGGCGGCAAGGGCGGCGCCATCGTCAATGTCTCGTCCATAGGCGCGCTCACCGGCTCGCCGGGGCGGTTCATTCACTATGCAGGCTCAAAAGCCGCCGTCGACACCATGACCATGGGCATGGGCGTCGAACTGGCACGCGAAGGCATCCGCGTCAATTCAATTCGTCCCGGTATGGTCGATACCCCCATGCACGGCAAGACCGGCCAGGCCGACCGCGTGGCAGAAGCCGGCGCGGCAACCCCGTTGGGCCGCGCAGGCCGTCCGGAAGAAGTCGCCGAATCGATTGTCTGGTTTCTCTCTGACAAGGCATCGCTGGTCACGGGCGCCTGCCTCAACGTGATGGGGGGGCAGCGCTGATGACACAGGCGATTGAAAACGCAAGGACGGGCGCGCCGGCCAAAGGCGCCTGGCGCACAACGAATCCAGGCCTGAGCAAGTCGCTGATGGTGGGCGCGGTTGATCTGCACTGCCACAGCGGGCCCTCGGTGATGCCGCGCTACTTCGACCATTACGAAGCCATGCAGGAGGCATCGGATGCAGGCGTGCGCGCCCTGCTCATCAAGGACCACTACTACTCGGCTACGCCGGTCACCGAGCTGCTGAACAAGCACTTCAGCCACATGAAGGTGACCCTGCTGTCGGGGGTGCCGCTCAACAACCAGGCCGGCGGGCTGAACATCTATGCCGTCGAACACGGCATTGCGCTGGGTGCGAAGCTGGTGTGGATGCCGACCTTCTCGGCAAAAAACCACATCGCCCACCACAAGAACGGCGCAACACCGGGTTTCCCGTACGCAAAGAAGCCCATGAAGGCCGCGACGCCGCTGACCATTCTTGACGATGCGGGCAAGCTGGTGCCGGAGGTGTTCGAGATCCTCGATGCGATTGCCGAACACGACGTGGTGCTGTCGTCGGGCCACCTCCACATCACGGAGATCTGGCCGCTGTTTGAAGAGGCGATACGTCGCGGCGTCAAACGAATGATCTGCAACCACCCGACCTACGTCATCGACGCGACGCTTGAAGACATCACCCGGATGGCTGGCATGGGCGTGTACATCGAGCATTCGATGTGCATGTTCTCTGAGCTGGCGAAATGGCGCATTTATGAACCGGCCGCGCTCGACAGCCTCATCCAGGCCGCCGGTGTGGACAAGACCATTCTCGGTTCCGACCTGGGCCAGGTCGGCAACCCGCGCCTGGTCGACGGCTTTCTCGACGTCATCGAAACCTGCCTTGACCTCGGCTACAGCGAGGCCGACATCCGCAAGATGGTGTCGACCAATGCGGCAGAACTGGTCGGTCTCTGACAGACCACCACACCATGTGAAAAGAGCCGCAAGCCAGCAGCCAGGCGGCCAGAAAAATCAACTTGCAGGAGACAAAAAATGAGCCTACAACTGACAACATTCCTTCGCGCATGCGTCCTGACCGGCGTGTGCATTTTCAGCGCGCAGGCGATGGCGCAAGCCTTCCCGACACGGCCCGTGAAGCTGGTGGTGCCCTACCCTCCTGGCGGCCCGGTGGACGGCGTGGCCCGCGGCGTTGCGGACCGCCTGTCGAAGATCTGGAACCAGCCCGTCGTGGTGGAAAACAAGGTCGGCGCCAACGAGGTGATCGCGGCTGACTATGTCGCCAAAGGTTCCCACGACGGCTACACCATCCTGTTCGGGGCCGACCCGACGTTTGCAACCAATCAGTTCTTGTTCAAGAAACTGCCGTACGACCCGGTCAAGGATCTGGTGCCGGTGAGCCGCATTGCCATTGTGAACATGGCCATCATCACAAGCGGCACATTTCCGCCCAACAACCTCAAGGAGTTTGTTTCACTGGTCAGGGCCAACCCCGGCAAGTTCAACTATTCCGCCGGTGCGGGGACGGCAGCGCACGTCCAGTTTGATGCCTTCCTGCGCCAGCAGGGTCTGGACATGACGCACATTGCCTACAAAGGCACAGCGTCCGCATTGCAGGACATCCTGAGCGGCCAGATACAGGCCACGATGGGCGGCATCACGGTGGCCAAGCCCCATCTTGCTTCCGGGAAGATGAAACTGCTGGCCATCAACGGCAACAGGCGCAGCAAGTCGCTGCCTGATGTGCCGACCTACGCGGAGGCGGGTTTCCCCAACACCCAGGCCTTCTTCTACGTGGGCTTTGCAGTGCCAAAGGGCACGCCCAGAAACGTCATCGACGCCATCACCACGGCCAATCGCAAGGTAGCCAACGACGCTGAATTTATCGAGAAGACGCTTGACCCCTATGCGTATGAGCCGATGAGCGAAACCCCGGAGGAGTTCGCGAAGTTCCTGGCCAGCGACCGCAAGCTGGCTGAAAAACGGATTCGCGAAGCAGGCGCGCGCCTGGAGAACTGACAGCACTGTCATCCCGGATGTGGGTGCGGGCCATGCATCCGGGATGGCTGCCGCCTGGAAAGCCCCAAGCCCCTGCGTTCCTGCCTTTCCAGGCCAACCATTTCCCTGAAACCCGTGGCTTTGAAGCCTGAATAAAAACCAACCTTTAACTGGAGACAACCATGACCAAGAAGACATTGATCCACGCGCTGCTGATGGGCGCAGCCTGCCTGCTGTCCGCACACGCAACGGCGCAGGGCTACCCGAACAAGCCCATCAAGCTGATCGTGCCCTACGCTGCCGGTGGCCCGGTCGATGGGGTGGCCCGCGGCTACGCAGACCGCCTGTCAAAAGAATGGGGCCAGCCCGTGCTGGTCGACAACCGCGCAGGTGCGAATGAGGTGATTGCGGCTGACCTCGTCGCCAAATCACCCCCAGACGGCTACACCATCCTGTGGGGCGCCGACCCGACGTTTTCGACCAACCAGTTCCTGTTCAGAAAGCTGCCCTACAACCCGCTGACCGACCTCATTCCGGTCACGCGCGTGACCTTTGTCAACATGGCGCTCATCGTTGACGGCCGCCTGCCGGTCAACAACATGAAGGAGTTTGTCGCACTCATCAAGGCCAACCCGGGCAAGTACAACTACGGCTCTGCCGGCGCCGGCAGTGCGGTGCACGTGCACTTTGATGCCTTCCTGCGCCAGGAAGGCCTGAACATGCCCCACATTGCCTACAAGGGCATTGCGCCTGTGGTGCAGGACATGCTGGGCGGGCAGGTGCACGCCATGATGGCAGGCATCACGGCAGCAACACCTTATCTGGCCAACGGCAAGATGAAGATATTGGCCATCAACGGCAGCAAGCGCGCCAAGATGATCCCGAATGTGCCGACCTTTGCAGAAGCGGGTTTTCCCAACACCCAGTCCTACTTCTTCATCGGCCTGACCGTGCCCAAGGGCACGCCAAGACCGGTGGTCGACGCCATCGTGAGCGCCAACCGCAAGGTCCTCGCCGATCACGTGTTTGTCGAAAAGATCCTCGATCCGTATGCCTTTGAACCCCAGGCTGACACGCCAGAGCAGTTTGCGGCCTTCCTCGTCACGGACCGCAAGCTCGCCGAGAAGAAAGTCCGCGAAGCAGGCGCACTGCTCGACAACTGAAACGGGCCCGCCAACATGCCCAGCTACTGCCGCGCTTGCCCCTGGGTAGCGCGGCGGTTTTTATTTCGGCGCGAGATGGATATCTGCGCGCCTTGCCCCCCAACACTCAGGAGACAGATGATGAATGGCGCCCAAAAATATCGTGATGCCCGGCGCAGGGTAAAACCGCTTGCCCTCGCCTGCCTGCTGGCCGGTGCAGGCCATGCGGCATTGGCTGCCGGTGAGCGCACGCCGGACCATGCGCGCAAGCCGCCCATCGTGCTGCAGTCGACCGGTGCCTGGGAAGTGGGCGGCAAGATCATTTCAAACCCGGCCGACCCGAAGCAGACGCTGTCATGCGACCACGGCTATGTTGAATACTTCATACCAGCGAAACCGCGCAAGACAGGCCTCATCATGTGGCACAGCTCCAGCACCAAGGTCTTCGAGAACCGCTGGGATGGCGGCGAAGGCTACAAGAGCATGTTCCTGCGCAAGCGCTACCCCGTTTACCTGTGGGACGGCCCGCGCGTCGGCCGCGCCAACTGGAACTGCGAGCCCGTCAACTACAAACCCGAATATTTCGACCAGCGCAACTTTGTCGCCTGGCGCTTCGGCATCGACTACCCCAACTGGACGCCGGGGCTGCAGTTCCCCGTCAATGACCCGGAAGCCTGGAACCAGGCCACACGCGCCCGCTACGACGAGTTCGACACGCTGGACAACGCCCTGCTGCAGGCCGATGCCGGTGGCCAGGCCATCGACAAAATAGGGCCGGTCGTGGCCATTACCAATTCCGCCGGCGGCTGGCGTGCGATGCTGTCGGCGCTCAAGGCCAGAAGCAGCAACATGAAGGGCATCGTCGCCTACGAAACCCCGGGCTTTGTCTTTCCCGAGGGCGAAGGCCCAGCGCCCGACCCCAAAGGCCCGTTCGGCCCGCATGCGGTTCCACTGGCCGAGTTCATGAAGCTGACGAAGTTTCCCATCCAGCTGGTTTTTGGCGACAACACCGGCGTGGGCAGGCCGTTCTGGGCAGACGCCCTCAAAACGGCGCGCACCTTTTGCGGCATCGTGAAAGGCCACGGCGGCGACTGCGAGGTGCTGGTGCTGACGGATGCCGGCTTGAAGGGCAACACCCATATCGCGTTTGCCGACCTGAACAACGAAGCGGTTGCCGCCGAGTTGTCAAAGTGGCTGCGCCGCAAGGGTCTGGACAGGTAACGGAAGCCATTTTTGCTATTGACAGGATAGCTTCACAGGCTTTCTGGTATTGGTCAAAGCATCAAAATGAGCGTTGTTAAAAATAGCTAATATAGCTATTTTTAAGCGGTTGCCGGGTTCGCAGGCATGCCCGCAAGCCACCACAGGCCGTTTTCAGCCCGAAAACGGCCTTTTTTAGGCATCAAATACGCCTCCAGACCAATAAAAACGGGCGTGAGCAGCTATTCATTCAATAGCAACCGAATACCGCAGCGAGTGTCCGGAATTGCGTGGGTATCACGAGCCAGTGCCCTTTTTCACACGGGCTCCCCGCAGAAGGCGCAAGCCATTGCCAACCACCAGCAGGCTGGCCCCCATATCGGCAAACACCGCCATCCACATGGTCGCCGTTCCGAACACGGCCATGACCAGAAAGACCGCCTTGATGCCCAGGGCCAGCGTGATGTTCTGCCACAAAATTGCATGCGTGCGTTTTGACAGGTGCACGGTCTCGGCAACCCGTTCCAGGTTGTCGTTCATGATGACCACGTCAGCGGCCTCCATGGCCGTATCGGTACCGGCGCCGCCCATGGCAAAGCCCACATCTGACTGCGCCAGCGCCGGCGCATCGTTGATGCCGTCGCCCGTCATGCCTGTGGCGCCGTAACGTTTTTGCAGGTCCCTGATCGCATCCAGTTTGGCTCCAGGCAACAGGTCGCCGCGCGCATCGTCGATGCCTGCCTCACCGGCAATGGCCCGGGCTGTCGCGCTGTTGTCGCCGGTCAGCATCACGGTCGTGACGCCCAGCGCCTTCAGGTCGGCGATGGCCTGGCGCGATGTCTCCTTGATGGTGTCGGCCACGGCAAACAGGGCCAGAACACGGGTTGCGTCCGCAAGCAGCGTGACTGTGCGGCCTTGCTGCTCGTGCCTGGCCAGTTCGGCCTCCAGCTCAGGTGTGCATTGACCACTTTCATGCACCAGGCGGTGATTGCCCAGCAGCAGGATTTGCGCCTCAAACAGGCCCTGCACACCTTTGCCCGGCAATGCCTTGAAGTCCTGCACATCCGATGCGTCCAGCTTCAGGCTACTGGCGATGGCCTTTGAAACGGGATGGTCCGAGCGCGCGGCGAGGCTGGCCGCCGCAAGCTTCACAAAGCCCTCATCTGCGTGGCCCCAAACGCGCCAATCCACAAGCTTCGGCTTGCCTTCCGTGATGGTTCCGGTTTTGTCCAGCGCAATGGCTTTCAAAAGCCGGGCGTCTTCCAGGTAGGTGCCGCCCTTGATCAAAATGCCCCTGCGCGCAGCGGCAGACAGGCCGCTCACCACCGTCACAGGTGTCGAGATCACCAGCGCACACGGGCAGGCAATGACCAGCAGCACGAGCGCCTTGTAAAGCGCTTCCAGCCAGGTGAGGTTGAGCAGAAACGGTGTGATCACGGCAACAGCCACTGCGATGGCAAACACCGCCGGCGTATAGACGGCAGCGAACCTGTCCACGAAGCGCTGCGTCGGTGCGCGTGTGCCCTGGGCTTCTTCCACCGCGTGGATGATTCTTGCCAGCGTCGTGTCGTTGGCCGCTGCGGTGACGCGTATTTCGAGTTCACCGGTCTCGTTGACCGTGCCCGCAAAAACCTGGTCGCCCGTTGCCTTGTCGACCGGAATACTCTCGCCCGTGATAGGCGCCTGGTTGACAGCGCTGTTGCCTTTTGCCACCACGCCGTCCAGCGGCACGCGCTCGCCCGGCCTGATGCGGACGGTGGACGCCAGCGGCACATCGGTGACGGGTTTCGACACCCATGCGCCGTCGATCAATACCAGCGCCTGTTCGGGCGTCAGGGCCAGAAGGCCCTTGATCGAATTGCGGGCCCGGTCCACTGCCCTGGCTTCAATCAGTTCTGCGATGGCATACAGCGCCATCACCATCGCGGCTTCCGGCCACTGGCCGATCAGAAAGGCGCCCGTCACGGCAACCGCCATCAATGCGTTGATGTTCAGCCGGCCCCTGAACAGGGCGGCCATTCCCTTCCTGTAGGTGTCCATGCCTGCCAGCCAGATCGCCACGCCGGCCACGGCCATACCGCCAATTTTCCAGGCGGTCGTATCAGGTGCGAAGTACGACAATGCCTCGGCAGCCATCGCCATCGCCAGCGCAGCCGCCATGCGGGGTATGCCGCCGCCGGCATCATCGTGGTCATGCAGCCCGTGATCATGTTCATGCCCGCTCCCGGCCTGGGGCCTGGCGCCCGGGGCCAGGGGCTGGGGATCAAAGCCCGCCTTGCGGATCGCCTCCAGGGCCAGCGGGTAGGCGTCTTCCGCTGCATCAATCTTCAGGGTACGCGCACCGAGCTGAAAGCCCAGCGAACGGATGTCTGCAATCGGCTCCAGCGCCCGGCGGATCTCCGACTCTTCTGCGCTGCAGTCCATGGTGGCGATACGAAACAGCCGGCCGGAAGCGGCGGTTTTTGACCCAACAGGAGGAGAAGACATCGCAACAGCTGCGCCGCAGGCGGGCGAGTGGCAGCCATGGGTATCGGAGACAGTGGGTTTTTGCGTGTCTTGTGTTGTCATGAAACGATTGGAAACCTTCAACAGACTTCAAGGTCAAGCGTCTTCAGACAAGACCTTGCCAGACGGGGTGCCGTTATCCTGAAATCTTTCAGGTGCCGCCCCGCACGCCCTCAATGTGTATGCCGGTGGTGTGCATCCGGGAAATGCGCGTGGGTGTGCGAGATGGGCTGATGCCTGTGCACGTGAACATGCCTTGTACCTGCCGCGACTTCACCGTCGTGCGGATGATCGTGGTGCTGATCACCGCCGCCGTGTTCATGTTCGTGGCTGTGCTCAAGCGCCTCGTGCACATGCGCATGCGCGTGACGCTCTGACAGATGCAGCCACAGCCCGACGGCCATCAGCAGGCCCGCAATCGTCAACGGCAAGGTCAGCGGCTCACCGAGGATGGCAATGGCCAGCAGTGCGCCGGCAAAAGGCGCGATCGAAAAATAGGCGCCGGTACGCGCCGTGCCCAGATGGCGCAGGCCGATCACAAACAGCACCAGGCTGACGCCATAGCTGGCAAATCCCAGCAGCGCCGCAAACACCACCAGCGCGGGGCCGGGCCAGTTGGCGCCCAGCAGCCAAGCCAGCGCGAGGTTGGTGGCGCCTGCCGCCAGCCCTTTGACCATGGCAATGAAAGAAGCATCGGAAAGGGAAACCTTGCGCGTCAGGTTGTTGTCCAGGCCCCAGGCCAGGCAGGCGCCGGTCACCGCCATGGCCGGCCAGAGCGATCCAAACCGCGCATCCCCGGGCCACGACAACACCACGCCGCCAGCCACAATCGCCAGCATGCCCAGCGCAATGCGCCGGTCAAAGTTCTCTTTGAACACAAACCAGGCGATCAATGCGGTCAGCACGCCTTCGGCATTGAGCAGCAGCGATGCGCCGGATGCCGGCATCCCCGACAGGCCATACATCAACAGCACAGGCCCCACAACGCCGCCGGCACAGACAGCGCCTGCGAGCCACTTCCACTCGCCTGCAGGCAGTCGTACCGACTCCGCCTTGCGAAACGTTCGCAGGATAAAAAGTCCCAGCCCCGAGCCGAGGTACAGCAAGGCCGCCAGCAGCCACGGGCTGGTCTGGGCCAGCAGCATTTTTGACAGCGGCGTACCTGCACCGAACAGGATGGCCGCCACAAGCGTGGCCAGCACGCCCGGCTGGGTCAGTGATGTCAAAGCCAGTCCTTTTGAATGCGCTTCATGCTTCATGATAGCCAGACCCCTTCATACCGGCAGACTTGCCGCGTGTAAGAGAAATTCGGTTTATCGACAAAGCGGCTATGCAGATGCAGCAAGCCGCCGTAGCATCGCCACTGGCACCCTTTCCGGGATGCCGCACAACCCATCGTAAACAATCAAGAGGAAACAACCGTGAACAACAAGACAATTCTGGCCCGTATCTGCGCATTGACCTGTGCAGCCGTTCTTGCAGGATGCGCTGCCCCTGTTGCCCCGGTGCCGCCGCCGGTGGCGAGCCCCGTGTTCACGCTGTGGTCACCTGCCTTTCCGGATGGCGCCACCCTGACCACTGCGCATGCCGGCAACCTGGCAGGCAACCCGAACTGTGTGGGCCAGAACGTCACGCCGCCCCTGGCCTGGACCAATGTGCCCGCAGGCACCAAAAGCATTGCCTTGCTGGTGCATGACCAGGAAGGACGCGGCGGTCTGGGCGTGGCGCACTGGGTTGCTTACGGCATTTCGCCAGCCGTCACCGGCTTTGCCGAAAACGAAATCGGCCAGCTTTCATCCAAATATGTTGGCGGCAAGAGCACCCTGAACCTGGGCAACTATGTGGGCCCCTGCCCGCCCGCAGGCACCGGCCAGCACCACTATGTCTACACGGCCATTGCGACAGACGCCGAGCCGTCGGAACTACCTGCAGGCCTGACGATGCAGGAACTGCTGACACGCCTGCAAGGCAAGGCCAAGGTGGCCAGCAGCATCGTGCTGCGCTACGGCCGTCCCTGACGATCGATAGGTCCGGATTCGCCAAAATGTAAAGTCGACTTTACATTTTGGCATACGGAGCGGCGCGGTCAGGCCCGTTGTGCCGAAAACGGGGCAAAAAGGCCCTGTTTTGAGTGCCAAATTTGACTCCAGACCAATAAATACGGGCGTGAGCAGCTATTGAATCAATAGCATTCAACCGTCAATGCCACGGCGGACCTTGCTAGCGACCGCGCCACTCGCCTTGTTCGCTGAACAGCGTTTTTGCACCCTGCCGCACTTCCAGCACACCGCCTTCGGTCACGGTGTAAAGCGTCGCACCGTTGCGAAACCGGTAGCCCAGAAACCGGCCCGGCGTCACGCCGTCCGCACCCATGGTGTGAAGCGTCTTTCCTGTCAGCCTGAGGGTGGCGCCGGTCTTGCGGCTGACGCCTGTGTACTTCACGTCATCGCAGGCGACGTTCCCTTCGGCGCACCCCACGATCGTCACGGTGAACGATGGCGTCAGCAAGACCTCCTGGGCATGAACGCCGGCAGCCACCAGCATCAGGCCGGTCAACAGGATTTTTCGCATCGAAAGCTCCGGGGTTTTGCTGCATTGCGCAGCTCAGCCTTCATCGTAAAGCCGGTACGGCCATGGCGCTAGCGCATCACGGCGGGCTTCAGGACTTCCTCGCACCATGTCCTGAAGCTGGTGGGGCTGGACGATTCCGGTGTACGCGGCTCGGCCTTGTCCAGGCCTGCGCTCTTGGCCATCATCATGTCGAGCGCGCCCTGCGCCATCGCATCCGATGTGCCCAAGCCCATCAGTCTGGCCTTGAAGGCCTCGCCCGTGATCTGCTGAAAGCGCACCGGCTTGCCCAGCACCCCGGACATGACCTGCGCCATGTCGTTGAACGACAGGTCTTCAGGCCCCAGAACCGCCACGCTGCCGTGGCCCGCCCATGAGTCATCCAGCAGCAGCCTCGCGGCAGCGGCGGCGATGTCGCGCGTGGCGCAGGCCGGGTTCCTGAGGTCGCCCGGTATCGGTGAGACGAACACACCGTCGTTTTTGATGGACGCCACCTGCCGCAGCAGGTTCTCCATAAAGGACGGCATGACCAGCGCGCGGTAGCTCACGCCGGTGGCGGCGATGAGGTCGTCCATCGCCAGGGACGCGGTCACATAGCCCGCATTCAAGGGCAGCCCGCGACCCAGTGCAGACACACCCACCACACGCTTGATGCCGTGGCGCACCAAAGCCCCGCATGCAGGACGTGTGAAATCGACATAAGCGGTCTCAAGGCTTTCGGCGCGCGGGTTGGGTGGCAGCAGCCAGAACACGGCATCGGCCCCGGCGAATGCCTTGTTGAGCACATCGCTATCGCCGTGCGAGCCCTGCACAATTTCAACGCGATCACGCCAATGCGCAGCAAGGCGCCCGGGGTCGCGTGCGATCACGCGAACGGGCTGACCGCTTTCAAGAATTTTTTCAACAACCTGCTGGCCGATGCCGCCCGTGGGTGCGGTGATGACGATCATGATTTTTTGCCTTCATTCATTGCTGGCTTAGGATAGCCAGTGTGTCCACATCATCACCACAAACCCGGAACCCGAAAAGCCGTGAGCCCATACAGGTATGAGCACTAACACCCTGCCCCAACCCGTTGAAGCGCCTCTCACACTGGGCGGCTTTCTGCGTGACCGCCGTGCGCGCCTGCCGCCGGCACCGGGCACAGACAGCCGCCGCCGTACACCGGGCCTGCGGCGCGAGGAAGTCGCCACGCGCGCCAACGTCAGCGTGACCTGGTACACCTGGCTTGAGCAGGGGCGCGGCGGTCCGCCATCGGACGAAGTACTGGAGCGGCTGGCACGTGCACTTGAACTGGATGCTGCAGGACGCGAGTTCATGTTTCTGCTGGCACAGCAGCGGCCGCCACCGCTTGAAAGTGCACCGGTTTCAAGCGTCAGCCCCGCACTGCAGCGCGTGCTCGACGGCCTGACGGCCACGCCAGCCATCATCAAGACGCCGTGGTGGGACATCATCGCGTGGAATGCAGCTGCCGCCGCGGTGCTCAGTGACTACACATCGCAAACGCCCACAGAGCGCAATTTGCTCAGGCGCCTGTTCAGCACCGGCAGCGTGCGCAAGTCACTGCCCGACTGGGAGGCCGATGCACGTTTTGCCCTGGCGTCGTTCCGGATTGATGCCGCCCGTGCAGGCGACTGCCCTGAAGCCGCAGCACTGGCAGCCGAACTGCAGACCGACAGCGCGGACTTTCGCCGCATGTGGGCACACCACGACACCAGCAGCCACTACGTCGGGCTCAAACGCATGGAGCGTGCCGGCGCAGGCATCATCACGCTTGAATATCAGGCTTTGTCTGTCGACAGTGCAAGGGGGCTGAGCATGGTTGTTTTCACGCCTGCGACAAAAGCGGACGCGCAAGCCATGGCGTTGCTGATGCCGGACAAATCAGGCGGCACCACTCACCGGCGGTCCTGAGTACACCTTGTGATCTGGCGGACCGCCGCTTCGGATGATGGATTAACCGAAGGTAAAGGCCGACAGCGTCGTTTCCATCACGCGGTCAGAAAACACCTTGCGACCCGCGTCCTTGCCGGCAGCGCCCGCAACGGTCATCAGCGGTATCAGGTGCTCTTCAGCCCGCGGCGGGTGGCATTGCCGGGCACCGGGTGCCTGCTCCCAGTTCGCAAGCAGGTGATCACGCTCGACAGGGCCGGACTCGACGGCCCGGGTCAGCCAGTCGTCAAAGGCATCCGACACCGGGCCGTATTGCGGGTTGCCATAGGCACGCATGTTGTGAAAGCTCATGCCGCTGCCGATGATCAGCACATCCTGATCGCGCAGCGCCTGCAGGGCCCGGCCGGCCTCCAGATGCCGTACCGGGTCCAGCGAGCTGTGCTGCGAGAGTTGCACCACCGGAATGTTCGCCTCCGGAAAAATCAGCTTGAGCGGAATGAACATGCCGTGGTCAAAACCGCGCTGCGGGTCGGGGATGCTGGCAATGCCTGCCGCGGTCAGCATCTTCACGATCTGCCCTGCCAGTGCCGGCGCACCAGGGGCCGGGTACTTCAGCTCGTAGGTGTGGGGCGGGAAGCCATAGTAGTCATAAATCAGGTCGGGCTGCGCGCCGCTCGTGACGGCCAGATGCGGCGCCAGCCAGTGTGCCGACACCATGACGATGGCCTTGGGCGTGCGCGGCAAGGTCGAGGCCAGGTTTTTCAGAAAATCCGCCATGCGGTTCCATGCATCCGGCGGGCTCCATTCCATGAAAAAGCACGGACCGCCGCCGTGGGGGATGAACCACGCAGGCATTCGTTCGGTCGTACCGGGAGGTGTGATGGCCATGTTTTGCTTTCTTCTGATGTGATGCCAGGTTTCAGGATGACTATTTCTTTTCCGGTTCCAGCGTGACTTGCGCAAAGTGCAGGTGGTGCATGAACTCCCGCAGCATCAGCATGGCAGCGACGAAGCGCGCATGCGTTGGCAGCGTCTCCTGGCTTGCCGGCCGGCCTTCGCTGACGGAGACCAGACGGTTGAACAGGGCCTCGACCTCATCCAGGCCGAGTCCTGTCCGCGCGGCACCACCGGCCTGCAGACCGCCGGCGATCAGCGATGCCCCCGGGCCCCGCAGCACAAGTGCGGCGCTGCCCGCAAACCGGGCCGCCAGCGGCATGACCGCCTCTTCGGTCAACTCAATGGCATGTTCAAGTTCGATGGGCCGTGGCGGCTCATGCCTGAGGCTTTGCCGAACGAGCGAGTCCACGCCCAGCGGGAATTCACTGTGGCGCAGCGTTTGCGCACCAGCCATGCACAGCACCAGGCTCGTGTCGCCGCGCATCTCCAGCACGGTGACCTCTGCCGCAATCGATGATTGGCTTGGTGTTTGCACTTCTGTTTGCATCTTGTTTGTATTGCTGTTTGCGCCCTGCTTGCGCCAGACGCATGGGCCCCACTTTATGGGTATCTTGATGAAAGATAAATACGGCTCAATGCAATGAATAGTTCCAGAATTCGAGACAAATGGCCAGATTTCTGGAAATGCAAACCTTTGCCGCAGTGGCGGATGCAGGCAGCCTTATGCGGGCGGTGGGGCCGGGTGGCTGTTCACCACCCCGGCCGACTATTGCACGTTCTCAAGGCTGCTCTCGCGCTGAGACCTGGCCTTGGCCACCTCGTGCCGCAACTGGTCGAACCCGGTCGCAGGTACCGTCTCGCCATCGCGGTCCGAAATTTCTGCAAGACGCTCAATCACCGTTTCAGCATTCAGGTCCTCATGCGTGAGAAAGATGCCTTTGGTCATCGTGATGTGGGCCTGCTCAAACCCGCCGGCGCCGGCCAGCAGGATGGTGCGTGTCGGCGCATCTTCGATGACCAGCGCCACCAGGCCCGGGCTCACGCACGTGGGCTCGAGCAGTGCCAGGTCTTCAGGTGTCAGCAACTCCTCGGTCATCGCAGTCGCGGCCGTCGGTGCCAGGCAATTGACACGCACATTGTTGCGCTCGCCTTCCAGCGCCAGCGTCTGCATCAGCCCGACCAGCGCCATCTTGGCCGCGCCGTAATTGGCCTGGCCAAAGTTGCCGTAGAGGCCGGTTGACGAGGTGGTCATGACGATGCGGCCGTAATTCTGCGCACGCATCAGGTTCCACACCGCATGGGTGCAGTTTGCTGCGCCCATCACATGCACATCCATGACAAGGCGAAAGTCGTCCAGGCTCATCTTGGCAAAACTCTTGTCACGCAGGATGCCTGCGTTGTTCACCAGGATGTCGACCCGGCCCCACTTGTCAACAGCCTGCTGGACCATGGCCTCAACCTGCGAAGCGTTGGTCACATCGGCATCATGGGCAAAAGCCTCGCCGCCCAGGGCCTGGATTTCCTTCACCACCCCTTCCGCGGCTGACCCGGGCTGGCGGGCACCGATGTCATTGACCAGCACCTTCGCGCCGTGGCGCGCAAGCTCAAGCGCGTGCGACCTGCCGAGCCCGCGACCCGAACCCGTCACGATGGCCACGCGGTCTTGCAAAAGTTTTGTCATTCCAGAGTTCCTCTAACTTTAAAGATGGCAGGCGATCCGCCGCAGCAAATGGCCCTGTTTTTTGAATGGAGGCCCGGTCACAACCCGGCGACAGCGGGGTTTCAGTCACCCGCGAACCTTCCGTTTGTGATTGTCGGTGATGAGGCAGCCCATGCCGGGCCGCACTGTCATCCTCAGGACAGCTGTGCCCGGGCCACCTTCGGCGTGAACGGGTTCGCAACGCGCACAACACCTGCTTGCGAGAGTGCACTGATGGCACCAGCTTCAAGGCCCATCTCACTCAGGACTGCGTGCGTGCTTTGCCCCAGGGTCTCAGCGCCAGTGGCGCTGGCGCCGCCGTCATCTGCAAAACTGAAACCCAGGCCCTTGGTGCGCACCCGCTGCGTCGCCTGCGAGAAGGTGAAGTCCGGCAGATTGACGTGGCCCGTCCCGTCTACCTCACGCAAAAATTCACCCAGCTTGCGCACACGCGCAGACGGCACACCGGCCGCATTGAGGCGGGTTTCAAGGTCTGTCGCGCTGTGGCTGGCGAATGCCGCACGCAGGCGGCCAATCACATAGTCCGTATCGCGCGGCACCACAAAGCCTCCGGGCGAGTTGAACGCCTCAAGGTCAAGCGCACGGGCGTCTTCGCACAGCTCTTCGATCTGCAGCACCCCGGTCAGCTTGCGAAACTGCGCTGGCGTGTTGGCGGCCACGGCCAGCCAGCCATCGGCACACGGGTAGGTGTCGGCCGCCGGGCTGCCGGTGTAGCCGCGATTGCCAATGCGCTGCGGCTCAATGCCGTTGGTCAGGAAAGCACTGGCGTTAGGGTACATGAGCATGAGCGAGGCCTGCACCATCGACGAATCAATGTATTGCCCGACGCCTTCGCGCGCCCGGCGATGCAGCGATGAGACGATGGACAGCGCCCCCAGCATGCCGACGGCCACGTCGATGACCGGAAAGCCCACCTTCAACGGCGGCGCATCGGGGCTGTCACCCGACATCATCATCATGCCGGTCAGCGCCTGCACCACATGGTCATAGGCGCCGCGCGCAGACCACTCGCCCTCCTGCCCGTAGCCGGAGATCGAACAATAAACGATGTCGGGTTTGATGGCCTTGATGGATTCGTAGTCGAGCCCGTACTTGGCCACCACACCGGGGCGAAAGTTCTCGATGAACACATCAGCTGTCAGGGCCAGCGAGCGCACGAGCTCTGCGCCATCAGGTGTGCGTATGTCCATCGCCAGAGAACGCTTGCCGGCGTTGCAGGCGACAAAACCCGTGGGTGTGTCGCCCTCGGTGCCCGACTTGCTGGCCCGCATCACCTCACCGCCATTGGGCGGCTCGATCTTGATGACTTCTGCCCCCATCTGGGCCAGGTAGAACGAAGTGAGCGGCCCGGCGATGACATGCGACATGTCGATGACGCGTACGCCTTCAAGTGGTTTGGACATGGTGTTTTTTCCTAACCCGCGGTCACGCCGGTGAGCTTGATGATCTCGGCCCATTTCCGGTATTCATCCTTCACGAAGGCTGCATCGGCCTGAGGGCTGCTGCTTTGGGTCACGGTGTTGCCGCCGGCTTCAAACATGGGCCTCACCGCAGGGTCGGCAAGCGCCTTGATGGCCGAAGCGTAGATCTTGTTGACCGCCTCTGCCGGGCTTTTCGCGGGCAGCCACAGGCCAAACCAGAACTCCTGCACCGTCAGTTCGTTCTTCATCACTTCATTGAGCGTGGGCACACCCGGCAGCTCTTTCAGCGGCGCGGCGCTGGTCACGGCCAGCGCGCGCAGTTTGCCGGCCTTGACCTGGGGAATCACGGTGCCTGCAATGGCAAACGCAAAATCGGTATCGCCACGCAGCAGCGACAGCGGGATTTCAACGGAACCCTTGAGCGGAATATGCGTGGCCTTGCCACCGCTCAGCGACATCAGGGTGGCACCACCGAAATGCGCGCCGGAGCCGATCCCGCCAGAGCCATAGTTCATCTTGCCGGGGTTGGCTTTGACCGCTGCAATCAATTCCTCGACCTTGCGGTAGGGCGAACTGGCAGGAACCACCAGCACCGTGGGCGATGTGCCAATGACGGTGACAGGTATGAAGTCACCCACCGGTTCGAACTTCAGCGAAGGCTGCAGCGCTTTCTGTATCAGGTGCGAGTTCGAACCCATCAGCAGCGTGTAGCCGTCGGCAGGCGCCTGCGCCACAAACTGCGCGGCCAGCACCCCACCTGCACCCACCTTGTTTTCAATCACGACAGCCTGCCCCAGCGCCTCACCCAGCCTGGGACCGAACTGGCGCATCAGCACATCGGGCCCGCCGCCTGCAGCGTAGGGAACGATGACGCGCACCGGCTTGTTGGGAAAGGCGTCGGCAGCATGTGCACCAGTGGCGGCGAGCAGGCTGGCAGAAAAGCTGCTGAGGCAGAACGAGCGGCGGTTCATGGATGTCTCCTTTTGGTTGTTGATCAGAAGCATAGTGCTGGCGATGAATATCGAAAAGTGATATGTTTTCAGTTATTGCATACTTTTGGTTATCGCCCATGCCGCCAACATCCACAGATTCACGCGACACCGAGCGGCTTGTGTCCCGCCTGCGTTTTCGCCACCTCACGCTCATCACCGAACTGCAGCGCGGTGGCAGCCTTCGTGCGGCAGCGCAGGCGCTTAACCTGACCCAGCCTGCCCTGAGCAAGGCACTTGCAGAAATTGAAGGCGCATTTGGCTTTGCGCTGTTCACCCGCAATGCACGCGGCCTGACGCCGACGGCGCAGGGGTCGGTCGCTTTACGCGGTGCCGTCATGCTGCTTGAAGAGCTGGCCCACCTGCGCCGTGAAGCGGCCAGCGGCGAAAGCGCCATCACCACACTTCGAATCGGCGCGCCGCCCTTTGTGGCACAGGGCCACTTGCCCGATGTGCTCAAAAAGCTGGCCACGCGCGAGCCGCCCGTGCGCATACACCTGCTCGAAGAGCGCGTGCCAGTGTTGATGCAGGCCTTGCTGAACGGGGAAGTTGATGCGCTTATCAGCAGCTACCCCATGCACATGCCCGAGCCCGGTGATGCGGCGTTGCGTTACGAGAAATTGTTTGAGGTCGAGTTCAGCATCATCGCGCCGCAAGACCATCCGCTGGCGAGGGCACGGCAAGTCAGCTGGGAGCGGCTGGCACAAGAGCCCTGGGTCATGCCCGCACGGACATCAATGGCGCGCCGCGTGATTGAAGACAGCTTCATGCGTGCGGGTGTCATACCGCCGGTGCCCGTGATTGAGTCCACCAGCCCGGTGACCAATGTGCAGCTGGTTGCCGCGGGCATTGGCCTGAGCATCGCCCCCGACATGACCGCCCTGCGCCACGCGCAGAACATGAGCCTGGTGAAACGGGTGCGGGCATCGCCGCCCATACCGCCTGGGCCGGTTGCGCTGATCTACCGCGCTGCCGTGGCAAACCCAAGGGTCGCGCTGCTCCGGGAAGTCCTGAAGCTGGCGTGAAAGACGTCCCAAAAAAAAGCCCGGCAGAAGCCAGGCTTTAAAAACGGGATAAACCGCCGGAGACAAAGGCATTGACATGCCTCATTAACTGCGGTGGATCTAAAAACGCCAACATTAAAGTGATGTGACAAGGCCGGAAAAATTCTCACGCACCAGCGGCAGCGTCCAGTGGCGAACCCAGGTCGCCATGGTTTTGCACGGATCGCCAAGCTCAAGACTGGCCTTGAAGCGCGGTTGCATCAGCGACTTTGACACCATGATTTCAACAGCCGGTGTTGCCGAATCAGCCACCCAGTCAAAGAAAGTCGGGGCCATGCTCATGCGGTTGGCCTCCACGAGTTCAATCACCAGATCGTCAAGTGCCTTGATGGCAAGAATGGAAGTCTGCTCTGCAGTCAAAAAATTCGGGGTCATGAAAAATCATCAAGGGGTGAAATGGGAGGGTCATCAGGCAATCACGGGGTCAGGCAACTTCCGCCTCAAGTGACTCCAGGGGCAAGAGCATGGCAATGCGCTCGCTCAAACCATCAGCCCGCCCGGTGCCTGCAATCTGCGCGACGGTGAACAGCATCTGGTCCGCAATCTTCAGCATCGACTCGCGGTCACGCGCCTCCCTGAGCTGCTCACGGTACTGGGCGGCCAGTTCTGGCAGCTTGCGTACAAACATGCGCTCGCAGATGTCAAAGAGAAACATCCGCGTGGTCGCCAGGGAGCGTTTGCCATCAAAGCTGTCGGAAGAGCTTCGTTCCATCACTGCTTTTGCCTGGGTGGTAACCGCTGTGTCTGCCGCCGCCACCGGCGCTGCAACCACAGCCTCGGACCGCATCGAGGCGCCGGCTGTGAGGTAGCCTTCGCTCACCAGCTTGTCCAGAACGCCAGTCGTATCCTGCAACAGAACCATCATTTCCTGCCGCGTTTTTGTACCGTCGGCCAGAAATAGCGCGCCGCGCTCGCGAACGCTCAGCAGGCGCTCTTTGGCAGCAAGTTCGGCTTTGGCTTTGTCGGTGCGGTGAAGTTGCATGATGAGGTGCCTGTGTAGCCCTCAAATCTAGTGCCGCTTCATGTCGGCACCGTGACGCATTCAATGCCCGACTACCGCGCCGGGTTGAATTATTTTTTTACAAATGTGCGCCGCACGATAGACAGCTTTGTCATGACCTCTACATAATTTTGGATTCAGAGGCGCACACTGCCCTCAACCAAAGGATTTATGTCATGAACGCCATCAAAAAAGCCCGCCGCCTGATCAAGGCCGACCCGACTTCAGAGTCAGCCGTCACGCTGGCCGCCCTTGTCAGGGCACTGGAATCAGACGAGGTGTTTGCCCTCAGCGATCTGTACAAGCTCGGCTTCGATGACTTCAATCTGGGACTGGACGTACTCAAGGAGTGGCGTCTGGACCGTTATTACATGAGCAAGGGCAAGCTGATTGACATGGCTGTGCAGGTACATCAGTTGAGCTGAACTTATTTATCAGTCGGAGGTGCTGGCGCTCCAGTAGGCCTGCGTAACCACTGGCAGGTCCGACAGGCGCTTGACCATGGCGTCCATCAACGCACCCTCTACCGAGGTTGCAGCCAGCACCGCCTGTATCTTGACCTCATCATCACCAAACGACTGCACGTCAAGATCCCGGGTGGGGTAACGCAGCTCCTCCAGCGATTTCTCAAGCAACGCCAGCACCATTTTCTGGCTGTCGCTGCCAGTCACCACATAAACCCTGTTGGTCACTTCGGCTGATTGCACATCCAGCGGCCTGCGGTTGATCTGGTCAACGATGGGCCGCAGCAGGGTATTGGCAGCCAGGATGAAAAGTGTGGCCACAAACGCCTCAAGCAACAGGTCGGCACCGGCACATGCACCGACAGCGCCAGAGCACCACAGGGTGGCCGCAGTATTCAGGCCACGCACATTCCCCTCTTCACGCATGATGACCCCGGCACCCAGAAAGCCGATGCCCGAAATCACATAGGCCACGACATGCACAGCGCCTTCCTGTCCATGAAGGCGGCTGGCCATGTCCACAAAGATCGCAGCGCCAAGCGCCACCAGCACATTGGTGCGCAAGCCAGCGGTTCGCTGGCGAAACTGCCTTTCAAAACCAATCATTCCGCCAAAGATGAACGCAGCACTCAGGCTGACGAGGGAGTCCAGGAGGGACTGAAGATTGACGGTATTGAATGCTTGCATGACGGCCGTGATTTATTGGCGCGGATGTTAACGGCTGAATATGACAGCGGAGATTCCCGCCGCAGGCGATCATTGGCTTTAAATACTCACCCAAACAACGCCTCAAACCCATCCAGCGGTTCAAACAGCTTGTTGCGATACCGAAGCCGGGTAGGCCCGGGCATCGCCCTCTCCTTCACCGGGTGGTGTTCGTCCCCCGGGTAACAGATGACACGTTCACCATCGAGCTGGAATGAATGCGGCAGGATGATGGAAGGCTTGCGGCTGCGTGCGTCAGCCATGGCAGCCTGCACTGTGGCAAAGCGTGAGATGTGGGCCAGCGTCATGATTTGCGGCGGCGCCATTTCAATGAGACCATCACGCTGAAGCTCAAGCGCGGCCCGGGGAGTGAGCCAGGTGCTGTCAGTCGCTTCGAAGTTGTCGTGTGTGGCAACCTGCCCTGCCGGTGCGGCGGCTACAAAAAAGCGGGTGTCAAAACGCTTGTTCATCACCGTAGGGCTGACGGGCGTGATCCAGCGTGACCAGGGGGCAAGACTTCTGGTTTGCAGGCGCAGCTTCATCTGCGCGAGCACGGCGTCAAACGCCTGGCCGTCGCGCAACAAGGCGGTGGCGCGCTCTGCATGGGCGTGGCTGGCGCCTTCGGCAAACAAAATGCCAGACTCCTCAAACACCTCGCGCACGGCGGCGATGTAGAGGCCCGCGGCGGTGAGGTTGTCGATGTCTGCTTCATTGAGCGCGCTGTGCAGGTCTGGCAGCGGCTGATCAAGGTGTGTGGCTGTGTCGAGCTGGGCGTCGAGCTTGTCGACCTTGCCACCGGGGAAAACAAACGCACCACCCAGCACGTTGGACTTGAGGTGGCGTTTGATGAGGAAGACTTCGAGACCTTTTGAATTGCCCGTGCCGTCGCGCAGCATGATGACGGTAGCGGCTGGCCGGGGTGGGTCGGTGACGATTTCAGTGTTTAGTTCCATGGGGGGCTTTTGTTTCTGGCTGGGCGTCGCGCCTTGAAGCTTGTCTCGTTCTGCAGATTGATTATGGCCGTGCGCGAATGCGCACCGGTCGGGCGGTCCGCCAGATGACAACGCTACTTGCTATTTAATTTATAGCTGCTCACGCACGTATCTATTGGCCTGCAGCCATTTTATGTGCCGGAAATGGGCTATTTTTGGCATTTTTTGAGCCCGAAATGCCCCTCAGAGCCCGCCAGACGACACTGGAGGCTCAGAATGACAAGTCGACTTTACATCTTGACGGCGTGCCGTCCGGGTAAGTCGTCATGCCTGGGCGGAGACCGGAACAGGAAAGCGATGTGCGCCGCCGCGCAGGGGCCGGCAGCGGACTGCCCTGGCCTACCCGTAGGTGGACAAGGCCATCTCTTCGCTTGAATAGACAGGCAGCAGGCGGGCGTCTTCGGGGATGGGCGGCAGGCTGGCGTTCCATGCGTGCCATGCGGCCTTGAGTTCTTCCAGCTTGTCTGGCTGGCGCCAGCGCAGGTTGGCGCGCTCGCGGACGTCTGCGGCGATGTTGAACAAATAATCCGTGCCATCCATGGACAGGAACTTCCAGTCGCCCCGGATGATGGCCTTTTGCTGGCGATGCTTCATGCGCCAGCACAGATCGCCGGAACGGCTCCACCCCACGTCATCAAATGCCGGGCTCAGGTCTACGCCATCCAGCGGATAGCCATTTCCGGCCGGCACGCCCGCTACCGAGAGGAAAGTGCGGGCCCAGTCCATCGTCAGGCTGGGTGTCTCGTGAACCTGGCCCGCCCTGATTTTTTGCGGCCACCGCGCGATGAGGGGCACACGAATCCCGCCTTCGAGCAAATCCATCTTCTGCCCCATCAGCGGCCAGTTGTTTGAAAAACGTTCACCACCGTTGTCGCTTGTAAAAACAACCAGGGTGTTGTTGTCTACACCCTTGTCCTTCAGCGCTTTCATGATCAGCCCGACCCCTTCATCCATGTGATGAATCATGCGCTGGTAAACAGGCACGGACCCACCGTCTATGTGTTCGCCATGGCTGGCCGTATGCAGGGATTCCTCGCGGTCGTCTCTCGTCAGCCACGGCCAATGCGGCGCGGTGTAGTGAACGCTCATGAAAAATGGCTGCGCGGGAGAGCTTTTACCGATGAAGTCGACCGCCCGGTTACTGATCAGGTCGGTGAAATAACCATCCTCGTCGACCATATCCTCGTTGTGCCACAAATCCGCATTGCCCCGGATGTCGGTATGCGCGAAATAGTCAAGGCCACCGCTGTGGCAGCCGAAAAATTCGTCATACCCGGACAGACGCGGGCCATACAGCGGCGGCTTGCCCAGGTGCCATTTACCGAACAGCGCCGTTTGGTAGCCGGAGGCTTTCAGCAGCGAAGGCAGCGTCGGGTGATCGGCAGGCAGGCCGAGGCCCTTGCTGTCAGGATGACCCAGCGGCTCCTCCGCCGCACCACGCAGCCTGTATTGCCATCGACCGGTGATCAGCGCAAACCGCGTCGGCGAACAAAGTGCCGAATTGGCATAGCCGCGCGTGAAGCGCATGCCTTCAGCGGCCATCGCATCGAGGTTGGGTGAGACATCAGCAGAGCAGTTGTACACATCGCGCGCGCCTGTACACCCGAGATCGGCATACCCCAGGTCATCGGCAAGAATGAAGATCAGGTTGGGTCTGTTGGCCATCGGGGCAGCTTTCAGTTTCAGTCGGCACGCACATTGGCGGTTTGTGCAATGCGCACCATTCTTGTCATGTCGGATGCAATCAGGCTGGCGAATTCCTCCGGTGAGCCGGGAAAGGGCTCGGCACCCAGGCTGGCGTAGACAGTTTTCAGTTCTTCCGATGCCAGTGCCTTGCGCATCGCGACATTGAGGCGGTCAATGATGTCGCGCGGCGTCCCTGCCTTGACGACAATGCCCTGCCAGTCGCGGATCATGAAATCAGGGTAGCCAGCCTCTGCCATGGTCGGCACGTCCTTCAAGGCCTGAACCCGGTGGGGACCCGTCACCGCGAGCGCCTTCAGGCGGCCGGACTGGATATGCCCAACCACCGGGCCGGTGCCGGCAAACATGAACTGCACCTGCCCGCCGAGCAGATCGCCGATGGCTTGCGGAAAGGCCAGATAGGGGACATGCGTGGCCTGGGTATTGGTCTGCTGCTTGAGCAACTCTCCGGCCATCTGCGCGGGTGACCCGATGCCGCCGGACGCGAAGTTGATCTGCCCGGGCCGTGCCCGCAACTGTACTTCCAGTTCCTTGACCGATTTCGCGGGGAAGTTCGGGTTGGTCACCAGCACGTTGTAGGAAAACAAGGTCTGGCCCACCGGCGAGAAATCGCGCTTGAGGTCAAAGCTGGGTTGCTTGAAGATGGTCTGGGTCAGGGTCATACCCATGTACACCATAAACAGCGTGTATCCATCAGCGGGCTGCCTGGCGACTTCCGCTGCGGCGACGATGCCGCCCGCGCCCACCCTGTTTTCGACCACCACAGGCTGGCCGAATTCGGCGGACATGCGCGTTGCGACGACCCGGGCCAACACATCGACCGGATTGCCGGCAGAAGTCGGGACGATCAGGCGGATGGGCTTGGCAGGAAAGCTTTGTGCACCTGCAGAGGGGCAGAGCAATGCGAGTGCGGATGTGACAAGAAGTCCTGACAGGCGGTGAAAAATTTTCATGATGTCTCCTGGTGTTTTATGGGTAACGCTCAACTTGCTCAGGCAGCCAATGCCGTGCGATGGCTTGCCGCTATTCGGAATCAAAAATCCACGCCATGCCTTCGAGTGTTTCCTCGGGCGATTTTGAGCGTAGGAATTGATTGCGCAGGTCTGCGCTTGCGTCGGATGCATGATAGACATGGCCGTATAGCCGCGCGGTCAACTGCACACGCGTGGTCCGGAGGTAGCGCCGGTCCTGGTAGCGGCCGAAGGCTTTTGCGTAATCCCCATCGCAGCACGAGACTTCGTCGGCGAGGCAAACAGCATCCTCCATCGCCATGCACGCACCCTGCGCAAGATATTGAAGCATCGGATGTGCGGCATCGCCAACAAGTGTGGCGCGGCCCTTCGACCAGGTGCGGGTTGGCTCGCGGTCACGCAACACATACATGCGCCAGTCCTGGATCGACTCGACGAATGCGCGGACCTGCGGATGCGCATTGCTGATCCGTTCACGCAGCTCCCCGGGGTCGCCGAAAGAGTCCCAGCCTTCGTCAAACTTGTCACTGTGAAATACCACGCTGACGTTGTAGTAGCGGTCTCCCCTCATCGGCCAGAGGACCATGTGCATTTTGGGGCCAAGCCATACCGCCATCGAGTTCTCGCGCAGGCCTTCAGGAACATCATCGAAAGGCACGATGGCCCTGTAGCAGATATGCCCGGCCGTTCGCGGCTGGCCGTCCCCGACGATCACGCTGCGAACCAGCGACCACAGGCCGTCCGCGCCGACCAGTGCAGCGCCCCGACGTTCGGAGCCATCGGACAGTCGCACCGACACGGCACTGCCTTCATCTTCGAAAGAAGTGATCTTGCTCGCCGTATTCAGCTGGATCAGCGGAGACTTCTCGCAGGCCTGAAGCAGTACCTTGTGCAGATCAGCCCGGTGCATCAGCCCGTAGGGAAACCCAAACCGGCGGCGAAAATTTGCACCTACTGGCAGGCGAACAATTTCCGTCGCCGTCGCGGCGTCCTTGACAAGCAGGGCCTCGGGGAAAGTGGCGAGCTTTTCAATCTGCGAGGAAAGGCCCAGCTTTTCAAATATGCGAAAGGCATTGGGCCCCACCTGCAGCCCGGCACCCACCTCCGCAAACTTGTCGGCCTGTTCGAAAAGCTCTGAAGCATGCCCACGCTGCGCAAGGGCAAGTGCAGTGGTCAGGCCGCCAATACCACCACCTGAAACCAGAATGGGCTGACTGCCCGGCGAATGTGATGTCATCTGTTTTTGTCTCCTTGTGACTGAATGTAGGGATAAACAAACCATCACGGAAGGTATGATTCAGGCATAAGGCATGTCATTAAGACATAACAACCCCCATGCGAAGCGAAGAGATCACATTGGCCCAATTGCGGGCCCTGCTGGCAGTCAAGCAGGAGGGCAGCATGACAGCAGCTGCGGTGATGCTGCGTGTGACACAACCCGTGTTGACCCGCTGCCTGCAACAGCTTGAGCGCCAGGTGGGCGTGACGCTACTGCGGCGCAGCTCACGCGGTGCGGTGCTGAATGATTACGGGGAGGCCCTGGTGGCCAGGGCCCGGGTGGTCAACGAGGAGCTCAAACGGGCCGTTGACGAAATCGGGCAGATGCAGGGCCGTCTCAGCGGGAGCGTGACCATTGCGTGCTCCCACATTCCCGTGAAGCTTTTTGTCCCGGAGGCCATAGGCCAGCTGCAGCAGAACTTTCCCGATGTGGAGGTCCGGATCATCGAAGCCGTTTACCCCGAGGTGATGGAGGGGTTTCGCCAGGGCGTGCTGGATTTTGCGTTGGGCCCGGTGCCCGGAAAAGGTCTTGGCCGCGATTACAAGGCGGCACTGCTGTTAAAGGCAGACATCGCGGTCGTGGTCAGAAAAGGCCACCCCTATGCGGGCGCAAAATCGCTCGCCGACCTGAAAGACCTGCGCTGGATGATTACCGGGCCAGTGGAAGGCCCCGGTGACATCGTGAAAAAGCTGTTTGCCCAGCACGGCATTGCACCACCCGCCACCCCGGTTTCACTGGACACCGTATGGGCAGCGCTGGAAGTCATCAAGCACAGCAATCTTGTCGGCTTGATTCCCCGGCTGATGATTGAGTCGGCAAAAGATGAAGTGGTGATCATCCCGGTAAGTGAAGACATCGCGCCCGTACGGATAGAAGTGATCACGGCAAAGACAGCCATACTCACACCCGCAGCACGGGCCCTGCTGTCAGCAGTCAGGGCAAGTGCAATGAGCTGGCAGAACCGTCTTGGGGAATCTGGCTCACGATAAGCACACGCGAGGCAGATAAAGCCTGAAAATCGCCGCTCATGGCGGGGGCCACGACTCACGGCCCGAACTTGCGTTATGTCAAGGTCCCAGGCTCGTGCTGAGCCTACAGTGTCATGAAGGATCGTCCATGCAAGAGTCTGTCCAAGCCCCGATCACCAGCCGATTGCGCCTGCGCAGGCTGGGCATAGACACCTACCAGGAACCGGTGCTCTACATGCATCGCGATTGCCCCGTTTGCCGCTCGGAGGGTTTCGAGGCGCAGTCGCGGGTGGAGCTTGGGCTGGACGATCGCACCATTGTCGCGACGCTTAACGTCGTCAGTGGCAACATCCTGTCGCAGGATGAAGCCGGCCTTTCCGAAGTGGCCTGGCGCCTGCTCGACGCGCGGCCAGGCGCCGAGGTTTCACTACGCCACCCCGCCCCACTCGAATCGCTGGGCCATGTACGCGCCAAGGTGTATGGAAAGCGCCTGGGCCAGGCGGCCATTGACGCAGTGATCGGAGATGTGGCTGCAGGCCGCTATTCAGACATGCAGCTTGCGGCCTTCATCACGGCCTGCGCAGGCGACCATCTGGACATGGATGAAACCATCGCCCTCACCCGTGCCATGGTCAACGCCGGCGAGCGCATGCACTGGGGTGACGGGCTGGTGATGGACAAGCACTGCGTGGGGGGCCTGCCAGGCAACCGGACCACCATGGTCATCGTCCCCATCATTGCCGCCTGTGGACTTCGAATGCCCAAAACCTCGTCGCGCGCCATCACCTCTCCAGCCGGCACGGCCGACACCATGGAAACACTGGCGCCTGTGGACCTGGATGTCGCGCAGATCAGCCGTGTGGTCGAGCGCACGGGTGGCTGCATTGTCTGGGGCGGTGCCGTGCGTCTGAGCCCCGCCGACGATATTCTCATCCGGGTGGAGCGTCCGCTGGATCTCGACAGCCAGGGCCAGCTGGTCGCGTCCATCCTGTCCAAAAAGGCCGCAGCTGGGGCGACCCATGTCCTGATCGACATGCCCGTCGGGCTGACCGCCAAGGTTCGCAGCGCGCATGCCGCGGGCCAGCTTGCACGCCAGCTTGAGCAGGTCGGCAAGGCACTGGGCCTGCAGATGCGCGTGGTGCAAACAGACGGCGTGGCGCCCGTGGGCCGTGGCATAGGGCCGGCACTGGAGGCGCGCGATGTACTGGCGGTGTTGCGTCGCGAGACCAAAATGCCCATGGATCTGGCGCAGCGCTCATTGCAGCTTGCCGGCCAGATTCTTGAATTCGGCGGTGCAGCGCCGCTTGGGACTGGCATCGCACTGGCCACCGCCGTCCTGGAAGACGGTCGCGCATGGAAGAAATTCCAGGAGATTTGCGAAGCCCAGGGCGGGATGAGTGAACCACCGGTAGCACCCTGCCAGCAGCACGTGACTGCGCTGCGCCCCGGTACCGTGATTGCCATCGATAACCGGCGCCTGGCCAGAATCGCCAAACTTGCCGGGGCACCCACGTCCGCATGCGCTGGAATCGACATGAATGTGCAGCTCGGCGCTGTCGTCGAGCGTGGCCAGGCCCTTTTCACGCTGCATGCAGCATCACCGGGCGAACTGGCGTATGCGCTTGAATACGCCACCGCACAGGCCGAGGCCGTCCATGTGATGGAGGATGCGAGGTGAAGCCTCTGCCGATGCTGGTCCTTGCCCTGCCAGGTGGCGAAAAGTTGGCCGCCGGGCTCGCACGCAGCCTGCGTTGCGACTGGAGCAACCTGGTCGTGCATCACTATCCGGACGGCGAAACAGCCGTGCGCATTGATGCGACCGTCGATGGCTACTGCGTACTGCTGGCTGGCAGCCTCAACCAGCCGGATACCAAAACCCTGCCGCTGATTTTTGCGGCAGATGCAGCGCGCGAGCTGGGCGCCCTGAAAGTCGGGCTCGTCGCGCCCTATCTGGCTTATATGCGGCAAGACAAGCGCTTCCAGCCCGGCGAAGCCATCACATCGCGCAGCTACGCCCGGATGTTGTCTGCATCGCTGGATTTTCTGGTGACGGTCGACCCGCACCTGCACCGCTTGCACAGGCTGGGTGAGATATACCCCATCCGCACGGAGGTTGTGCCCGCCGCCCCATCGATTGCCCGCTGGCTGCGCAGCCATGTTGCGTCGCCATGGCTGATCGGGCCCGACCAGGAAAGCGCGCAGTGGGTAGCCGAAGTGGCCCGACTGGCCTGCGCGCCCTGGTCCGTGCTGCACAAAAGGCGTCGCGGCGACCGTGACGTAGGCGTCAAACTCACCAGCACAGAGCGCTGGCCGGCCCATGTACCCGTATTGCTCGACGACATCATTTCCACGGGGGAAACCATGCTCGCAGCCACACAACTGCTCAAGAAGGCGGGGCTGGGCGCTCCGCTGTGTATCGGCGTGCATGCGCTTTTTGACGCGCAGGTACAGCGCCGACTGCTTGAAGGTGGCGTATCGCGCGTGCTGACATGCGACACCGTCTCCCACCCGACCAACACCCTTCGCATGACGTCTGCGCTTGCCCGCGCCTGTCGCCAGATCAGCGCAGAAAAGAAAACCCCGCGTTGACGGCAAGAACCCATGCCCCACCGGCTCGCGCTCAGGGGCAGCGGTTCAGGCCGACTGAATCGGCCCCCTGAACCACCATTTCTACGAGATCAGCGCAACGGTCTTGCGGAAGCGGCTTAGTGAAGCGGCGAACAACGCAAGCGCGATGATGAGAATGGATAGCAGCTGCGGCCAGACCATTTCCAGGCTGGCACCCCTGAACAGGATGGCCTGGCCAGCCGATACGAAGTGTGTTGTAGGCGCTGCAAGCATGATGTTCTGGACCAGTTGCGGCATGCTTTCGCGAGGCGTGGCACCGCCCGAAAGCAGTTCAAGGGGCAGCAGCACCAGAACGAGCAACATGCCAAACTGCGGCATGCTCCGTGCCAGGGTGGCCAGGAAAATTCCCATGCAGGTCGTGGCAAAAAGGTGCAGGGCTGCAGCCACCATGAAAAGGCTGATGTCACCCTGGACAGGCACCTGCAGCACGCCCTGCACGACAAGGGTTAACGATAGCCATGCAGCAAGTAATACCACCAGGCCCATAGACCAGATTTTGGACAGCATGATGTCGAGTGGGGTCACGGGCATGGCCAGCAGGTGTTCGATGGTGCCCCGCTCGCGTTCACGAATCAGGGCCGCACCGGTCAGAATGACCGACAGCATGGTCACGTTGTTGATGATCTCCATGAGCGAGCCAAACCAGGCCTGTTCCAGGTTGGGGTTGAAACGCAGGCGCATGCGCAGCTCTACCGGCGGTACGGTCTCCGCCCGATGGTGGTTCACAAACGCATTGACTTCGCCGCCGATGATCTCCTGGATATAACCGCTGCCAGTGAAGGCCTGACTCATGCGGGTGGCATCAACATTGAGCTGAATGGCTGGCGAACGACGCGCAAGGACGTCGCGCTGGAAGCCAGCAGGAATGACAAGCAGGAATGTGTAGTCACCATGATCCAGCGCCACGTCGCCCTGCGCCAGGGTGACACGGTGAGGCGGGTTGAAATGCGGCGGATAAAAACTCTCGGCAATGCGCCCGGACAGCGGAGAGGCATCCTCGTCAACGATGGCGATGGCTGCGCGGTGCAGGCTCTCGGGCATGGCCGTTGCCGCCACATAGATGGAAACCGTGAAGGTATAGATGATCAGCGCCAGCATCATGGGATCACGGGCCAGGTTCCACAACTCCTTGACGCCGAGACGGAAAACATTGGACAACGAAGCAGCCATGTCAACGCATCTGTTTTTTCAGCAGCATGATCGCGAGCCCCAGGACGATGGGTGCGGCAGCAACCAGGGGCCAGAAAGAGCCGGCCAGTTCTGTAAAGCCGAGGCCCTTGTTGAACACCCCGCGACTGATGATCAGAAAGTGCGTTGCAGGATAAATCTGCCCGATCCATGCACCCAGCCCGGAAAGCGAAGAGACCGGGTTGATCAGCCCGGCAAACTGCACGCAGGGGATGATGGTGCCGATGATGGTGACGAACAACGCCGACATCTGGCTCTTCGTGAAGGTTGACACACACAGGCCCAGACTGGTGGAGCAGACGATATAAAAGAGTGCCGCCAGCATGAGTGCGGCAAAGCTACCCTTGACGGGCACGCCGAACACGGTGACAGCGAGCACGGTCATGACGAGGAAGTTGAGCAGCCCCAGCCCGATATAAGGCAACTGTTTGCCCAGCAGAAACTCCGAACGTGTGACCGGCGTGACGTATAGATTGACGATGGAACCAAGTTCCTTCTCACGTACCACCGAAAGTGCCGTCAACATTGCCGGAATCATCATGAGCAGCATGGGTATGACCGCTGGCACCATGGCCGGCAGGCTTTTGACATCGGCGTTGTAGAGAAAACGAATTTCCACTTTGCCGGCAGCGACAGGCAGAGCGCCGGCGCGCTGCAGTTGCTGCTCGGCAAGCCATTGCTCGTGCATGGCAAGCATGTAACCGCGAATCGTTTCACCGCGGGCCGGCATGGAGCCGTCAACCCAGGCACCGATCTGCGCTGGCGCCCCGCGCTGCATGTCACGCGCAAAGTTCGCGGGGATCTCTACGGCCAGGGATATCTCACCAGCCCGCATGCGCTGGTCGAGCTCGAGCTCGCTTGCCGGCGGCGCTTTCTCGGTGAAATACGGCGAGCCTGACAGGTTGAGTGCATACGCTTGACTGAGTGTTGTCTGGTCGTGGTCGAGCACGGCATAGCGGAGGTTCTCGACATCCAGGCTCATGCCGTAACCGATGATGAACATGAGTATGGCGGTACCCAGCATGGCGAGCGTGGCACGCACCGGATCCCGCCTTAACTCAAGCGCTTCCCGCAGGGTATAACTCCATGCACGCGCAGGACTGAAGCCGTTGAACCAGCGCGGGTCTTCGGGGCCGCGTACATCCATCTGTAATGTCCCTGGCCTGGTGCCTGGCGAGACGGATTTTTCCGTATCGGCTTCCTCCAGATAGCTGATGAAGGCCTCCTCCAGCGTGGCCACACCGCGCGCGCTTGCCAAAGATGCAGGCACGTCGGTCACGAGAACCCGGCCTGCATTCATGAGCGATATCCTGTCGCAGCGGGCGGCCTCATTCATAAAATGAGTCGATATAAAAATGGTGACCTGGTCCTTGCGCGCCAGATCCACCATGAGCCGCCAGAACAGGTCGCGTGCGATCGGATCAACGCCCGAAGTGGGCTCATCCAGAATGAGCAGATCCGGGCTGTGCACCATCGCCACCGCCAGTGAAAGGCGCTGTCTCAGGCCCAGTGGCAACCCGTCCGGCAGGCTGTTTTGTACCCCGGCAAGGTCAAAGCGGCTGAGCATCTCGTCGACCCGTTTTGCGATGCCCGCCTCGGGCAGGCTGAAAAGACGCGCATGGAGTACCAGGTTCTGGCGCACGGTCAGTTCAACGTAGAGCGAAAAGGCCTGGGACATGTAACCGACCCGTCGCCGAGTGGTCATGTCCTTCGCATCGATGGCACGGCCAAACAGCAACGCCTGCCCCTGGGCCGGCGCCAGCAGGCCGGTCAGCATTTTCATGGTCGTCGATTTGCCACAGCCGTTGGACCCCACAAATCCAAAAATCTCACCACGCCTGATCCTGAAGTTAACCTTGTCCACTGCCACAAACTCACCGAATCGCATCGTCAACCCTGTCGCCTCGATGGCAAACCCTTCGCCATGGTCGACCATTGGGGGAATCACCACCTCCACATGACCACTCCGCCTTGCGGCAGGAAGCAGGGCAATGAAGGCAGACTCCAGGGAGCGGCAGTGCGTACGTTCCTTCAGTTCGGTGGGGGTACCTGTTGCAAGAATTCGTCCTGCATCCATGGTGACCAGCCAGTCGAAACGATCCGCTTCCTCCATGTACGCAGTTGCGACAATCACGCTCATGCCGGGACGGCTGGCACGGATACGTTCTATCAGTGCCCAAAACTGCGCGCGTGAGAGCGGATCGACACCGGTGGTGGGCTCGTCAAGAATCAGCAGGTCCGGGTCGTGAATCAGCGCACAGCAAAGGCCCAGCTTCTGTTTCATGCCACCCGACAACTTGCCGGCCGGACGTGACAGAAACGGCGCGAGCCCGGTGCTTGCCGTCAAAATATCGATTCGTTGCCGCCGGCTTGCTGAATCGTGTCCGAACAGGCGTCCGAAAAACTGGAGATTCTCCTCAACCGACAGCGTGGCGTAGAGGTTACGTCCAAGGCCCTGTGGCATATAAGCGATGCGGGGACAGACGCTTTGACGGTGCGCAGCATCGCGCATGTCACCATCCAGAACCTCCAGGCTGCCATGCTGCATCTCGCGCGCGCCTGCGACAAGGGACAGCAATGTCGACTTGCCCACACCGTCAGGCCCGATCAGTCCGACCATGCAGCCGGCACGAACATCCAGGCTTATGCCGTCCAGCGCGACAGCACTGCCGTAGCGCAGGGTGACACCCGAAAGTCTTGCGACCACGGACAGACCCGGCGATGCGTTCACTGCGGGACTTTCACCATCAACTCTGGCGGCCATGGGGTCTTTGGATCCAGCCGCACCCATGCAACGCCAGGCACACCGGTTTTAACCTGCTGCAGGTACCTGAGCAGCAGCTCCCTGTCGATCTGCGCCTTCACGCGGAACATCAGCTTCTCGCGTTCACTTGCGGTTTCGACTGTCTTGGGGGTGAACTGGGCGGTGCTGGCCACAAATGAAACGCGCGCCGGGATGACATACTGCGGCACTGCATCCAGCACGATATGCACCTCACTTCCAAGTGCCAGGCGCCCTGCACTGGCTTCTGGCAGAAAGAAGGTCAAGTAGACCTCGGACAAGTCAACAAGATTCAAGACCTTGCCGCCTGCGCCCAACACCTCGCCAGGCTGTGCAATGCGGTATTGCACCCTGCCGGCGCGCGGCGCCACGAGAACGCTGTCCTCGATATCCGCATTTACCCGTCCCACGGTGGCATCCGCAGCCGCCACTGCCGCACGAGCCCCCGTAACCTGCGTGCGGGCCGCCAGCACGGCAGCCTGCGCAGCACGAACCTGGGCACGCGTCGCAGCAAGGACGGCTTGCGCACCGCGCACGCGGGCGCGGTCATCATCGAGTTCCTGTTCAGAAGAAGCGCCTTCACGCGTGAGCACTTCCGAACGGGCCAATCGGCGCTGTGCGCTGTCCAGCTCACTGTCGCGCTGCACCACACCTGCAAGCGCTGCCTCCCGGTCACTTTCCCGTACTGCAACCTGCGCTTCAGCACTGGCAACAGCGCTAATGGACTGCTGCCGCATGGCAATGGCCTCGTTGCGCTGCGCGTTGAGCGTCTGCACATGCATATGCGCCAGGACCTGCCCCGCAGATACAAAATCGCCCTCCCCGACAACGATATCCTCAACGCGCCCCCCCAGCTTTGTCGCAATGTCGATTTCGGTCGCTTCTATCCGGCCATTGCCGCTGGCAAAACCTTCGCCGGGTCCTTGCGGGCGCAGCACCTTCCAGCCGTACACACCAATCGCTACGACACACAGCCCGATGATGGAAATAAAGACCCACCGGTATTTTCTGAACGTCTGCAGGGTTGTCACTGTGATGGTGCTCCTGGATCGGGAAGGCTGCGGGCGCCCTGGGGAATCGTGGCGTTGACACCAACCCGAATTCCACCACCCAGGGCGGCATACAAGCTGACCCGGTTTGAAAGCAATGCGCGCCTGACCTGCACAAGCTGCTGGCGCGCGGCCAGCAGGTCCCGTTGTGCGTCCAGCACCTCCAGAAAAGCGGCAGCGCCGTTGTCAAAGCGCATCTGTGACAGGCGAGCGCGCTCAGCCTGTGCAGTCAACGTACGTGCAGCCACCTCCTGCTGGCTTGTCAGCCATTGCCGCGCTGCCAGTGCATCGGCCACTTCCCTGAAAGCCTGTTGAATGGTCTTTTCGTAATTGGCTAAGGCGATACCCTGGCGTGCCTCGGTAGCGTAGAGACTGGCACGCAATCGGCCGTGGTCAAAAATCGGCAGCGAAATGGTCGGCAAAAACGTCCATGCACGGCTTCCGGCATGAAAGAGTCCCCCAAGACCGGCGCTGGCTGTACCGAACCCGCCCGTCAAATCAATTCGCGGAAAGAAGGCCGCACGGGCAGCCTCAATGTTGGCATTGGCTGCCAGCAGCTGGTGTTCGGCCTGCACGATGTCTGGTCGCCACAGCAAAAGCGCAGAAGGCAACCCCGGATCCAGATCCCCCAGGGAGGTCACGTCCGGTAATACGCCCGCGTCTGCGAGTGAGGGCAATGGTTGACCCACCAGCACAGCCAGCGCGTTCAGCTGCTGTTCGCGCGCCTGGGATAACTGGTTGCCCAGCGACTGCGCCTGGTCACTCAGGACCTGCACCTGTGTCAAGTTCAGGCGCGAAGTTGAACCAGCCTCTACCCTGCGCCTGAAAATACGAAGCGTTTCAGAACGGCTTGCCAGGGTCTGGTTCGCGATGCCTATGCGCTCGTCCAGCTCGCGCAGGCCGAAATAGGCCTCTGCCACCTCCGTGACAAGCAGTACCGTCAATGCGTTACGCGCTTCATCACTTGCAAGATAGATTTGCCTGGCAGATTCATCACGACTACCCAGCCGGTTCCAGACATCAGGCTCCCAGTTGGCGACGGCGATTGCCGCCTGGTACTGGCTGGTGACCATGGATCGGCCTGTCAGGCTGAGATCCGCAGGTATGCGTGCCCGGTCGCCTCCACCTTGCAGCACAAGCGAGGGCCATAAATCGGCGCGCTGTATTTGCAGGGCATGGCGAGCCTCGACGATGCGCAAGCTCGCCATTCGCAGATCCCGATTGCCGCGTAGCGCCTGTTCGATCAGGGCGCGCAACACATCATCACCGAAATACTCTTGCCAGCCGACGGGAGACGACGCGGACTGTGTGTAGATGCCGGCTGTGACGTACTGAACAGGCACCGGCATCACTGGCGTCCCCAGGTGAACTGACGGCCCGCCGCAACCCGCCAACAAACCAGTCAGCAGCAACACCGCCCAAGTCCCGACATGACCCTCGTTACGCCATTCTGCCGGCCTGCCAGGTCCACCAAAAATCGCAGGTACAAGCGAGCAACGGAGAAGCGACAGGCCAGTACCCGAGCTAAAAGAAATCGTCTCGAAACACAAAACTCTCACAACGGGTCCTTGGAGCCAGGCAGATTGCGCGTTTGAAGCAGACTAACGGCCTGTTCAGTGGACCAGCTTGCGCAAGATCAAACAATTGCAGGGGAGATCTCAAACCTGAATTACGGCAAAGCGGGGCATCAACTTGCCAATCTTCAAAAGCAATCGATGGTGGAGACCTCATCAACCGCCGCGGCCTGATACGTCTTTGGGTGCCGTTGCCGGGACTGTTTTCAGAGGCTGCAGTTTGTTGCACAGGCCAAGCTGGCAACTCCGTGGCGCGAAGCCGCTGGCGCCCGCTTGGAGGGGTGGTGTCGCCAGGGTCTTCAGTTCGGCCGGAGTGAATGCATGTGACGGGTCAGCGACACCGCATTTTTGCCCGGGCTTTTGTGCGAACTCTCGCAGCGCCCGTCGTTGCGAACAGGTCGGGCTGCTTGCGACTCGAGCCAGGCGTCGATTCCAAAAGGATCGGGAAACCCTGCAATGTATCGTGCCTCGGCATCTTCCTCCAGCTTCTGGCACGCAAGGCACCTCGCCGCATAGGGCAGCACCTCCAGACGAGACTGGCTGAGGACCAAGCCACAGTTCACACACCTGCCGAACGTGCCGGACTTGATGCGTAATCGACTCGCCTTGACCTGGACAAGAGCATCGCGATCCCGCAACGCAAATTTGAGTCCCTCACCAATCGGGGGCTCCGAATCTCCACTATCCTGGAAAGCGCTGAAGACCATGGGTTCGTCTACGTGCAAGCCGGACAGACAAAGCCTGCCTGTCAGCTTTTCCTCGTAACTGGCGAGGACATGATCGAATTTTGCATATTGTTGCGGACAAAGGGCCAGTGACATTTGCATTCTCCAATTCTTGTGAACGATCCACATTCAGTTGAGAAAACGCCCGCTGACAAGGCGCAGACTCCGGTCTCTTACAAGGGCATCTCCAGGCGGACTGTTGTCCCCATCCCGACTTTGGTTCTTACTGTCAATGCCGCCCTCAGTGCTTGCGCCCTGCGCTGCATCCCGCGCATCCCCTTCCCGAAGTCGTTTTCACGTTCGGCGAGGCGAAAACCAGTCCCGTCATCACGAACCTCAAGCACCAGGGAATTCCGCTGATCATCGACAGCACAGGTCAAACCGATGGATGTGGCGTTGGAGTGGCTGAGGATGTTGGTAAGACTCTCTTGGGCAACCTTGAGAATGTGCAGGACGTTCTCGCCTTTCACACCGGCAAGCTTTTGACATTCGCGGACGTTCCAGGCAAACGAAATTTCCATGGCTTCGAAAAGATGGTGAAATCGGTGACGCAGGCTTCCGAGCGCCTCAATGAGGTTGTCGTCGTCACCATCCAGCGCATCGACAGTGGTCTTCAATTCAATGAGAGAACGCTCGACCATCCAGATGATCTGGTCGTCTCTCTGATCGAGCCCCCTCAATACTGCGAGCACACTGACCAACTGCGAACCAACGCCATCGTGCAGATCCTGTGAAATGCGTCGACGTTCATTCACTACGGCCGCCACCAGGGATTGATGCACATCGCAGTGTTCTTCACCAACGCAAGAGCACGACGGCACCTTGCAGTGTGCATGCAGGCAGAGTGGTTGGGCTTTATATGAGTCCACGTTGTGTCGCCACGTTAACGGCCTGGGCCCTGCAATGGACCTGAAGCTTGCTGTAGATATGTTTGATGTGGGTATTGACGGTCTCGGGACTGATTTTCAGGTAAACCCCGATTTCGGCGCTTGTGTATCCCGCAGTGATTTTCGAAAGTACCGCTTTTTCCCTTGTGGACAGACCTTGCTGGTCGCTTCGCGGATACGGAGACAATGTTTGCTGCGAAGGCTCCAGCTTTCGTAAAAGTCGCTTGGCAATGTGGGGAGTAATGGAGGCGCCGCCGTTGGCCACCTGAAGCACGGCTTCCGCAAAATTGCCAAACCATGAATTCTTCACCAGGTATCCCACTGCGCCCAGTTCAAATGCAAGCAATGCCTGCTGCTCGTCGTCCAATACGGAAATCACGATGATCTCCGCTTTCGGATGTACCGATTTTGTACATGCAATAAGTTCTAGCCCGTTGCCATCAACCAGGATGATGTCGACCAGAAGCACATCAAAAGTGCTCGAGGCAATCAGTCTGCGGGCTTCCCGCAGGCTTGAAGACTGCATTGCCACATCAGTACGCGCATCTTTGTAGAGTTCACCTGAAATGACTTTTCGGATCAATGCGTCATCGTCCACGATGGCTACCCGTACCGGACGGCTGGGCTGTCCGACCATAAAGTCAGGCCACAGATAAGCTTCCTGCGTGCGCCCGCCCTGGGAAGCGGACAACACGTTTGAGATGTTCTGTGTTTGTAAATTCATTATTCTTCTCGTAAATGAAGCTGCGCCCAACCACATCCGGGTTCTGGGGAAACTGGTGTTAGGTCATTCCTCAAGATGTTTTGATTTTGTTGACTCGTCTTTTTTTTAAATTGCTTTTTATCAATGCAGTAAAAAAGCGTTTTCAAAATGAAGGTATGTTTTTGCAACAGGTCTGCATGCTTCCGAAGCTGACTCAGGAGGCGAGATGACGCACTTTTTATTCCTGGCAACGCAACCCAATCTAGTTTCCATTTGGAAACTCCTTGACCAGGATTGGCTTGATGAGCAAATATTCCGCGCGTCCCATTTCCGGTAGCCAGTTATAGCCCCTGCAATTCACGCCATTGCTTGTCTGCAGGCAATACACGTTGAGGGTTCTTGGAAAGATCGTCGCGGCTGTGGGATATCCAGGCATGTATTGGGGTACGTGGTAAGAATCCGCATCCCATTGAACCGCCATCTCGTTGCCGCTTGTGCCAGGGGTGCCCGACCCCAAAGGCAGGCGCTCGACACTGACCTGCGCAAACGCACTTTCAGCGATGGAAAAAAACAGGAGGATGGCAAGCGAGACTTTCATTTCATCCTCACTTGCTCGACGTTTGTTCGCCCGCTGCGGGGGAAAGCCCCAAACGCCTTCGGATGAAAGGATCAGTTGCGGAAGAATCAGCAACGGGGCCAGAGGACCCGGCCACTTTGGCATTGGTCTGCTTGGCGCGCGTCGTTTGCGGGCATTCAAATCCGGTGATCTCCAGAGCATCACGGTTCGCAGCGTCTGTACACATGAGCGCCATAGCGGCCGCTTTCATGCCCATATTCCAGAGCTCGCGACTGTTTTTCAGCAGTTTGCAATTGGTGTCCGACCATGTTCCTCCAAGGGACAGTCCGAAGCCGGGTCCATTCACAGAGCCTGATGAGGACCCCATGCAGGTGTCGTTGGAGGTCGTCAAGGCAGGGCCGGAGACCGACGGTACGTTTCTGATGGTCTGGGTACCGCCGTACTCAATATATTGGTACGACTCACCAGGGCTGACAAAAGTAATCCCTTGATAGAAATCCTGATTGCCCGCAGTAGAACTTGCAACAGGCGCCGAGGTTGCACCGGAATTCAGGACTTGGGCATGGCCGCTCGCAATCATGCACAGGGATGCGGAGATCAGCAGGCATATTTTGATTTTTTTCATTTTGGATTCTTTCAAAATGGGTGGGGATGCAGTAGCGTCCCCACCCAGCTTTCAAAGCGGCAACCTTTTGAAGACTTGCTTCAATGTGCGCCTGACAGCGAACCGGCAAGGCCGGAAGTGCCGCCGCCGTTGCTGCTCCAGCCGGCATTGCCGACTGCACCGTTGACCATGCCGGTCACGCCGCCAGCAGAGCCGCTGGATGCTGTTGAGCCTGCCGTGACGCCCAAGGGGCTGTGAATTGACCCTGCAGTGGCGCTGAAGCCTGCGACCGTGCCTGCCGTATCGCTGATGAAAGCGATACCGCCGCCAGGGCCCGCAGCAGTCGAAACCACATTGTTGGTCAGTGAGGTAGCACCACCAGCTGCAGCTCCGCCTGCAGGACCAGCCGTGTAAGCGGCGTTGGCCAGCGAACCAGCTGACGCAGCAGCTGCGGCCATGCCTGCGGCCGCACCGTTACCGGTCGTGGCCGAGAGGCTGGAAACAGAACCGCTGGTGGCAGCGGTACCGCCTACAGCCGCAGCACCGAAACTGACTGGACCAATGGTCGCGCCAGAGCCGGTTGCGACGCCCGATGCGCTGGCATTCGACAGTGCACTCTGGCTGCTCATGGCAGTACCCGTGCCGGAACTTGCAGCTCCCGACGAGGTAGCCGTAGAAGCGCCAGTGTTGGTGGCTACAGCTGCGTTGGACACAGTTGCAGTCGCAACACCGGTGGCCAGCATGACGGCCAATGCGATAAGATTTTTCTTCATATATTTCCTTGATTTCAGTCGAACAATCTCGGATCCGCCGAGCACGGCTATTGGGTTTTATTTCCCAATATTCCCTGGTTCGATGCAGCTCATGACGGCGCTTGATCCTCCTGCACCTGACAAACCCACACCGAATTCATCTCTTGCTTACCGGTTCATCGAACCTGATAAGGTGAGTCAATGTTCGTTGCGGCGAGGTTCGGTGCATATCACCGGAATTGGGGACCAGTCGATTGATGGCCAAGGGGTGCGAGGGGCCGTTTTATGTTCTTTTGGCCAGCACTTCACATGCCGACATTCAAAGTTTTCAATTGCGCTTTATCAAGATCGTAAAAATTTCCCGAAACGCATGTCTTTGATAAAAACGTTCATTTGATGAAAATCAATCAGATTTTTCAAGAATAAAACTGCAGTCGCCCCGTGAAAAGTCTGTCTGTCAAACGTGTCAATTTGAAACAAGTGAGACACAAGGCGTAAAACGCACATCGCCGTTTGGCACCGGAACAGGCGCGCGTTTATGGCACGCATCTGGTGAACGGCGAACCATGGCAATTGGATGCAGGTACTACCCTGCTCTTGACGTGCCCGTAGCAACCATGAGCCGATACTCACAATTCGACACAGCACTTTTCCAGGCGGCAATGCTTGTGTGGGATGGGTCAATAAAAACAGGGCCGACTGAATAACATCAGCGGTCGCCCAGTGCTCGCCCTGGCACTGATCACCAGACGTCCAGGTTTTATCGCGAGGCAGGATCGGGTAACGAAAGAGGAGAAGTCGGCGCGACCATGGCCTTTGCTCTGACACGATTAGCCTGATACCCCGGAGGCGGCCTGGATTTCAACGATGCGGTGCCAGCCTGGCGCGACCAGGCCCTCCAGTCAGCTTTTGTGCTGCTTGCTGAACAGAGCCAATACCCATAGCAGCCCTAGTGCAGAACTTGCTGGAAGATCTTCGTATCAAGAATCCGTATATGCCGATTGTCAACGTTCATCAGGCCCTGTTTCTGGAATCTGGAAAACGCACGGCTAACCGTTTCAAGCGTCAGGCCCAGATAACTCCCTATCTCGGCACGTGACATGCGAAGGTGGAACTCAAGAGGCGAATAGCCGCGCAGCTTGAGCCGCGTCGACAGGTCGACGAGGAACGCGAGCAAACGCTCTTCCGAATTAAGGCTGCCTAAAAGCAGAAGCAACTTGTGTTGCCGGACAATCTCCTCACTCATCAGCCGTCCGACGCCTTGTTGCACGTAATTGCCAGACAAACTGGTGACTTGCGGATAAGGAATGACACACACTTCACCATCCTCCAGGGCCATTGCATCGCCGATATAAGCGCCGCTCGCAATGCCATCAAGTCCCATGAGTTCACCAGCAATCTGAAATCCGCTAACCTGTTCGCGGCCATCTGTAAGTGTCGAGCTGGTCTTGAACGTGCCAGAGCGCACCGCATAAAGACTTCTGAGGGCTTGCCCTTCATGAAAGGCTGGTTGCCCAGCCTTGATCCTGAGACGGCTGAACTGAAAGTCATCAAACAGATCCCGCGTTTGAGATGTCTTGACACCGTGCGGAATGCACAATTCACGCAGATGACAATGGGAGCAGTCGACCTTTAGCGATGGCACGACCGGATTGGCGATGAGTAAATTTTGTTCTTGCATACGGCCTATAGTCCACAAGATCGCAGTCTCAGGCTATAGGAAGTGAAGAAGATTCGCCTCAGGGGAATCCGATTTAAGACGGCACGTTTCGGGGTAAACCCGGGAATTGCCGCATTGTTAAACCATAAGAAGTAAAGGCCTCATCCGTATCGGCAGACCTGTTGTTTCTGAGAACTAGGTCTTCAGGGGTTCACTCAAGCCGTGGTTGAGGGCGTAACGTATCAACTCCACATCGTTTTGCAAGCTCATTTTCCTCATGAGATTGGCCTTATGAGTGCTCACTGTCTTGGCGGACAGGTGAAGTGTTTTTCCGATATCCACATTGGAAGAACCGTCAAGCAGCAAGCGCAATACTGCGAATTCACGATCAGAAAGGGTTTCATGGGGGGCGAATGGACTGCGGTGCAGCCTATCAAGCGCAAGCTGTTCGGCCACCTCCGCGCCGATAAATGCGCCACCAGCAGCAACTTTGCGTATGGCCTGCTCAAGGTGTGGCATTGCGTCGTCTTTGGTCAGGTAACCGCTGGCACCATTTCTTAGCGCACGCATTGCATACTGCAGTTCCTTGTGCATGCTCAACACCAGTATGCCCAGTCCGTTTTTCTCGCCGCAAACGAGTTTAATCAACTCAATGCCGTCGCGACCCGGCATCGAAAGGTCCAGAATAAGTACGTCGACATCAAGCTCCCGCACTCGCCGAATCACTTCGTCTCCGTTAGCCGCTTCCCCCACCACCATCATGCCATCAACGGAAGACAGAAAAAACTTCAGCCCTTCACGAACAATGGAGTGATCGTCGGCAACAATAATTCTGATCACTTCACACTCCCCGATGCCATGTTATTGAATGCTGATTCGGGGCTCTGGCTTTTGCCGGGAATCAGAAAAGCATGCAGTCAATGCAATCGCCAGTCAGAAAAATGGAAGACGTGACCTTGCTGGCACGGCTAAAAATCCGCTTCGGGTAAAACCGACTCTGTGCCGTCATGAAAAGCGTCCTTTGCAGAACTCCCCTTTACAAGCTCACCTATTGAGGTCAGCAGGATCCCGTAGCGCATATATGTCTTAAGCACGGTTGGCGCCAGGCTCAAAGCGATATTTCGCTTGTCGCCGTTGTGAGAGGAGGCAATCAGGGTGCCTTGAGCACGCAACCTGTTGAGGCGGCGGGTGACAGTTGCCACAGAACCGATACCTTCAACATAAAGATGCTTGAGAAGGAACGGTTGCCCGAGTTCCTGTCCCGCGCCCACACTCCGAACAATATCGAAATCTTCTATGCTTCTGAGGTAAGGCAGGTGTCTTTTCTCAAAATTTCTCAGCTTGGTAAGTTGTATAAATATGTTTGCCAAAAGTCATGATGCACTCTGAAGTCGAATAACGCCATCAATTTCATTATTTAGTTTGATACACATAAATAAAATTCAAAATGACACTCAAAATGCAAGTCATTTTGAATTGACGCGTCGCTCGACGTGGCTATATTCAAATTTAATTCTTTCAACACGGCTCGGAGTCGAAACGACCTTCATGTGAGTGTCGACATTCATGCGGGGAGCGCACGAAAATTGGACGCCGCGACGCAGCAAGGCGCCGCACGCCTGACCAAGAGACACGTGTTGAACTTTTATGTTTGCAGCGCGAACAGTACTTTGTAAAGCTCGCTGATGAATCTTCGACTCATGTGATCGCCGGACTCCAAAACGCCAGTTCAGCGGAATCGCGGCGGCTATGGTCCGTGCGCACGCTGCTGATCGGGTTGGTCATGGCCTGTTTTCTGCCCGGTGTAGTTGGCGTTGTATTCCTGTTCACTCAACGGTATCAACTCGGTCGTTCCCTGATCGAAAACGAAACACGCCAAGCGGCCCGTGCAGTATTGCAGGCCATTGATCAAGACGTGGCTGGCCTGCAGGGCAAACTGCAGATTCTTGGCCTGTCGCCGGCCCTGAGGTCAAATGATCTCAGCGAGTTTTATCGGCAAGCCCAGGAGGCTCTGGCAACTGAAACTCTGGCTGCAGCGATTGTGCTCATTGACCCGACCGGGCAACAGATCATCAATACGCTGCGTCCTTTTGGCGCGGAACTTCCGAAAACCGGGCACCCCGCCCTGATACGTCAGACCTTCCAGACGGGCCGTATGGCGGTGTCCGATATGTACATGGGCGGTGCGGCACGGCACCCTTTTGTGGCACTGGAGGTGCCTGTCCAGAGAGGGGGGCAAGTTATTTACGCTCTCGACATCGGCATCCATGCGGAGCGGTTTAGCCAGATTCTTCTCCAGCAAAAACTCCCCGGCGACTGGATTATCAGTCTTGTAGATGGCCAGGGAGTAATCGTCGCCCGCACACACTTTGCCGATCGTTTTGTAGGCCAGAAGGCCAGACCTGACTTCCGTGAACGTAGTTCCGCAGCACAGGAAGGTAACTTCGAGACCACAACAATCGAAGGAGTTCCAGCAATGGTCGCCTACAGCCGATCACCTCGCACGAACTGGAGCATCGCTATCGCCGTTCCCCGCCACAGGCTGGAAGTCGAGTTAATGCGCAGCATTGCTGAACTTGGGTTGTTAATTTTGACTTTGTTTTGCATGAGTCTGGGACTCGCCTGGTACGTGGGCGAGAAAGTTGCCCGTTCTGTCAAGGCACTGATAGCACCGGCCATTGCTTTAGAGGCAGGGAAAGCAATGGTTGTACCTCGGGTTCATTTTCGCGAGGCAGATGAGGTCGTCCACGCAATGGCTCACACCGCACGCCTGTTGGAACTGCGTACGCTTGAGCTTCATGAGCGTGTTGCAGAACTCCGCGAGCGCGAAGCAGATCTGGCAAATGCTCAACATATTGCGCAAATTGCCAGCTGGCATTGGGATTCAGCCACTGACATCATCACGGCATCTGCGCAAATGAGCCGGATACTTGGACACCAGTCGATGACGTTTACACAGCAAGATGGAACCGTTTATCCCCACGAGACGTGGAAACAGCTGGAGGCCGCCTTTCAGAAGTCGCTTCAAACAGGCACCGGATATGACCTTGAATTGCGGGCGCTTCACGGAAACGGCAGTGCGATATGGGTCAATAGCCGCGGTGAGGCAGTGCATGGCGCAGATGGCGAAGTCGTTGGACTTCGCGGTACCGTGCAGGACATCACCGATCGCAAACTGATTGGTGAAAGCCAGCGCATAAGTGACCTCGCCTTGTCTGCCATTTCCCAGGGAGTCCTGATCACGGATGCAGACGGGAGAATTACTTCGGCGAACAGCGCCTTTGTTTCGATTACGGGCTTTCAGGAGGCAGAAATTCTGGGGCGGACCTGCAACTTTGTCCAGGGCCCACTGACAGATAGGGGGCTTTTGTATTTGATTCGGATAGCCATCAAAAACGCATCGGCATTCTCCGGGGAAATCATCAATTACCGCAAGGATGGTTCGACGTTCTGGAACGAATTGAGCATTTCACCCGTTTTTGGCGAGGAGAAGCAGTTAACACACTTCATAGGGATCATTCGGGACATCACCTCGCGCAAGGCAGATCTCGCGGAGCTTGAGCGACACCACCAGAACCTTGAGCAACTGGTCTTAACCAGAACAGAGGAACTCGCAATTGCCCGGGACGCAGCCGAAGCGGCCAACAGGGCAAAGAGCGACTTCCTGGCGACCATGAGCCATGAAATACGGACACCTCTGAACGCAGTTCTTGGCGTGACTGGTTTGCTGGCTGATTCACCGCTAAGCAGCCGCCAACGTGACTATGTGGAAAAAATCAAGTTGTCCGCGATGAACCTGCGAACCATCATTGATGATGTTCTCGATTTCTCGAAGATTGAAGCCGGCGCAATACAGCTTGAGCAGGCATCCTTTTCTCTCAACACCATCTTGCGAACCATTGCGCTGAGCATCGGTGTCGGGCTGCGTGACAAACATGTCGAGGCTGTTCTTGACGTTCCCTGCGATATTCCCGACGCGCTGATCGGCGACGCCATGCGTCTGCAACAGATCCTTCTGAACCTGAGCAGCAATGCCGTCAAGTTTACAGAGGAGGGGTCCATTGTCGTGTCCATACGTTGCCTTGGCCGCACAGAAACGCACATCACGCTTGAATTCAGTGTTCGTGACACTGGCATCGGAATCGCAACTGGAAAACTGGATTCCATTTTCGAAGGCTTTGTTCAGGGCGACAGTTCGATCAGCAGGCTTTATGGTGGAAGCGGGCTCGGCTTGACCATCGCAGCCCGCCTCGCCAGCCTGATGGGCGGTCAACTTCAGGTCGACAGCTCTTTGGGCAAAGGAAGCGAGTTTCGCCTTCGTCTGCCGCTCATGTTGGGTCCTGAAGTCGCTCCGCCCCCTCTGGACGAGCGCTTGCGTGAACTAAAGATCCTCGTCGTGGAAGATCATCAATTGACGAGGGAGTTGCTCGTGAGGGACTGCGCCGGAAGTGGTTGGCAGGTGACCGCCGTCGAAAACGGCGCCGCGGGCATTCATGAACTGCTCTGCAGCGCCAAGTCAGGCGATCACTACGACCTGATGTTGCTTGACTGGCACATGCCGGGCATGGACGGCATCCAGATGCTGCGTCAGGCGTATGCCGAGCCCGGAATTGAAATGCCGCTGGTCGTCCTGATGGCATCCATTTTTGAACAGGAACAGGCCGTGGCAGCCAGCAACGGCGTCCATATCGACGGAATCACTGCAAAGCCGATAACACACCTGAAGCTCATGGAATCCATCCTGAGGGCATATTCAGGAGAGAACCAGCCAACATCACGGTTTCAAGAGAGACTCGACAGACGGCTCGCCGGCATGCATATTCTTGTGGCTGAAGACGACCCGCTCAATCAGGAAGTGATCACCGAGATACTGAGCCGTGCTGGAGCAATGGTGGTGATAGCAGCCAATGGTCTTGACCTGATAGAGGTATTGCGGCAGCCTGGCTCAAACTTCGACGTGGTTCTGATGGATATTCAAATGCCGACGATGGACGGCTATGCAGCCTTAAAAATTGTGCGAGATGAACTGGGACGGACTGACCTTCCTTTCATCGCGGTCACCGCCTCTGCGCGGCCGGAGGACAGGGAGAAATCCAGATTGGCAGGCATGGCAGGACATCTTGCCAAGCCGCTCGATGTCGAAGACCTGCTCGACATCATAGGCAGAGAACCGTACCGCTCACGCCGAACCTCGACAGGCAAGGCAGTCCTCGCCACGGAATTTCCTGTCCCGGCTACCAACGCGGCAGGAATTGATGTTGTGTCCGCAATGAGAGTCTTTGGTAACGACCGCGCTATTTATCAGAAGCTCTTACACAATTTCTTGAACCAGCATGACTCTGACGTGGATAGGGCTCTTCGTTTATTCCACTCGCAGGACCTGCAAAGCACCGAAGGAATTCTGCATGGTTTAAGTGGGGTTGCGAGCGTGCTTTATCTCGTTGGGCTTGCCAGGCTGGCGGCATTGACATCAACTGCCCTGAAGAACGGGAAGATCGATGAAGCTTCGCGCCTGTTTGGCGAACTCCAGACAGCCATGCACACAGTCAGAACCTCCATCCACACAATCGAAACCACCTGGCCCCCAACCTCAATGTAGCTGCTGCAATATGAATCCCCACGCCGTGTGCAGTAGATAGAGGCAACCCTGTTAATTTGTGCATGCACTCCTTGGAATACATTTAGCCGGCACAGCCCTGACATCCGGGGGAAAGTATCACCAGAACATGCGCCAGATCAAATGCAGCTATTTACATCGCCGTATGCTGAGCCATGAAAATCCAATTTCTGGGCGCCACTGATACCGTCACTGGTTCCAAATATCTCATCCGGTACGGCGATTATTCTGTATTGGTGGACTGCGGACTGTTTCAGGGTTACAAGCCATTGCGCTTGCGCAACTGGTCACCTTTGCCTGTCGTACCGTCAAGCATCAACGCAGTAATCCTCACCCACGCCCACATTGACCACAGCGGCTACCTGCCGCTGCTGGCGAGTCACGGGTTTCGCGGCAAGGTCTTCTGTACTGAAGGAACTGCGGACCTTTGCCGTATTCTGCTTCCGGATGCAGGACATCTGCAGGAAGAGGAAGCAGAGTATGCCAATCGGCATGGTTTTTCAAAACACACACCGGCAAAACCGCTGTACACACGCGAGGATGCAGAGAGATGCCTGAAACTGCTGCACCCTGTGGAAACCGGCAAACGCTGGCATCCAGTGCCGGGCCTGACAGCTAGCCTGACGCCGTCAGGCCATATGGTGGGCTCCTCCTTCGTCTACCTGGACAATGGTTCCCGTTCAGTTCTTTTTTCGGGGGACATTGGCCGTCCCAATGATCTCATTCTGAAACCGCCGGCAAACATGGAGGGGGCCGATTACCTTGTCGTGGAGTCCACTTATGGAAACCGCATTCACAGGGAGTCCGATCCCATACTGGCTCTGGGTGAGGTGATTAACCGCACCAGTGCACGAGGCGGGGTGGTGGTGATTCCCGCCTTTGCGGTCGGTCGCGCGCAAACCCTGATGCATTGCATACAAATACTCAAAGCCCAAGGCATCATTCCCCGTGGACTGCCGATCTACCTGAACAGCCCCATGGCTGCAAACGCGACTCAGGTTTACCTCAAGCATCGGACGGAACTCCGGCTGACGACCGCGCAATGCGAAGCCATGTCCCACACGGCCCATGTAGTGCAGTCTCCGGAAGAATCACGCCTGCTAAACGCCCGCTCAGGACCGATGGTCATTATCGCCGCCAGTGGCATGGCAACCGGGGGACGCGTTGTTCACCATCTCAAGGCATTTGCCCCGGACAAGCGCAACTCTATCGTCTTTGCAGGCTTTCAGTCAGGAGGCACACGCGGCGCAATCATCGCGGGCGGAGCACATGCAGTCCGAATACACGGGGAAGACGTTCCAATACGCGCCGAAGTCGTCATGCTGGACGACCTGTCAGCCCACGCCGACGCGTCTGAAATCATCGGCTGGCTTCAAAAATTCAAATCGATACCCAAACAGACATTTATCACGCACGGCGAGCCCGCTGCGGCAGACGCCATGCGGCAACGCATCGAGCGGGAATTGCACTGGAACTGTCACCTGCCCTTCTATCTCGAGTCAATCGCGCTGCATTGATAAATGCAGACACCTTACGCCAATTTTTTTCATCCCGGAACCCATTTTTTCGGGCGCGTTGATACGGCGCAAACAAGCGGCGTCTGTCGAGGTGTTCAATTGAAAAATGAAATCACTCCGCCTTTTCCTGACAGGCATGCTGACCTGCGCCATCACAATATCTGCCTGCGCAAATTCGGCGGCAGGCCCTGACTCGTGCTTGCTCACGGCTTCTTTCGGAGCCAGCGTAGCAAGCCGAGCAACAGGTGTTGTAGAGATCAGCACAATTTCAACCTGGTCACGTGGCACAGACGAGGATACTGAACCCGAATTTGCGCCACCGGACAGCTTTGGAGAAAGACTCGCCCGTTCGTTACTCGTCGGTTTGACGCCCGGCGATGTGAGAGACATTGCCTCCGGCTTTGTTCTCTCAAGCGATGGATACATCATCAGTAGCGCCCATGTACTCTGGGACGCCGATGAGATCCACGTCCGCTTGCAGAACGGTCAGCACTTTCCAGCTGTGATGGTTGGCCTGGACCGGACGACTGATGTTGCCCTGCTGAAGATTGAGGCGACGGGCCTGTCGCCTGCCCCGATTGGCGATTCCTCAAAATTGGCAGTGGGTGACTGGGTCGCAGCGATCAGCTCTCCATTCGGGCTTGCGGGGTCAATGACCTCCGGCATCGTGAGCGCCAAAGACCGGTTTCTTTCACGTAGCGGCGAAACCGGATTTATCCAGACAGATGTGGCCATTAACCCGGGCAGTTCGGGGAGCCCGCTCTTCAACGCCAGAGGCGAGATCGTGGCTCTCAACGCCCTCATTTACAGCGGCAGTGGAGGTTACATGGGCCTTTCGTTCTCAGTTCCCATCAATCTCGTGGTTGATATTGCCAGACGACTACGCGCTCAGGGTCGCATACAGCGTACTCAGCTGGGCGCCAAACTCCAGGGCATGAATGCCGCCCTTGCGCAGTCCTTTGGGGTCACTGATACTGCCGGTTTACTGATCGTTCAGGTCCTCACAGGAGGTCCGGCGGAAAAAGCCGGGTTGAAGAGTGGGGACATTCTCACCGCCTTCAACGGGGTAAAGATCGCGGATTTCAGCAGCCTGTCTCTGCAGATGAGTGATGTCGGTAACGGTTCCAGGAATGTCATTGAAGTGTGGCGCAGTCGCAAGAAAAGCATGATTGCGGTGACGCTTGAAAGACCATCGGTGACTACCTACGAGGTACCCAAGGCATCACAATTCGACGATCTGCCCAATCTCGGACTCACACTTTCCGAATGCACACTGAATCAGAAATCTCGTGCTTGCAAGGACGGCGGCCTGCTGGTGCTAGAGGCCGCAGGCTTTGCACGAAGCGAGGGCATACAAGCAGGCGACGTGATCGGCGCTGCTAACGAATTCAAGCTGGTCAGCACGGAAGAATTCACCCGTTTGATATCGCGTCTGGGGCCCGGCTCCGGGCTGGCGTTGCTTGTGATCAGGGATAGTCAGGCAGCCTATCTCCCGCTGCAACTCCCAGCAAAGGCAAAGCCCTCCGACCGATCAAAGTAGTCTTTAGCGTCAGCGAGAAACCACTGAATAAAAGATGGTTGTGATGGTTTTTGACGCAGGTCAAGCAACGACGGTAGTGTTGCTCCCGTTTGAGTAATGTCAAGGCTGTGGGCACCGCGTATGCCTAGAGTCCTATTGCCGCCATTTGGTGGTATCCACACTGATCAAAGGAAAAATCATGAAGACCGATGCACAACTCAAAGCTGACGTCACCAGCGAACTGGCCTGGGAGCCGGCGGTGAACGCAACAGGCATAGGCGTTATCGTCAAGGATGGCGTTGTCACACTGACTGGACACCTGGACACTTTCGCCGAAAAGTTTGCTGCCGAACGCGCTGTTCGCCGCATCTCCGGGGTTCGCGGGCTGGCCATGGAACTGGACGTGAAGCTGGCGGCAGGCCATCAGCGCAGCGATTCGGAAATTGCGGCAGCTGCGGCATCAGCGCTGCGCTGGAGCGTCTTTATGCCCTCTGAACGGGTCAAGGTCGAAGTTGAAAAAGGCTGGGTGACCCTTACCGGGGAAGTTGACTGGGGCTATCAATCGCGCAATGCAGAGCAATGCGTACGCGGCCTGATTGGCGTGAGGGGGCTGTCGAACAATATCACCGTCAAACCTGCGATCAGCACCAGGGAAGTATCTGCGGAGATTGCAGCGGCTCTTGAGCGCCAGGCAGAACGGGAAGCAAAAAAAATCTCCATCGACGTCGAAGGTGGGGTCGTCACACTTCGAGGCAAGGTTCACTCCATGGCTGAGCGCGATGCCGCAGCAGGTGCGGCCTTTTGTGCCAAAGGCGTATCCAGGATAGTCAACAAAATCGAAGTTACCACCTGAAGTGCAGCGAGCCACCCAAAACAGCCTTACACAACAGACAAGGAAATATCATGAAACAATTGAGAAAACTGGAGAGTTCATTTGGTGATTCCGTCGAGTCGGCCATGCGCCGCTTCTTTTCACCCTCGCTCTTCGACACCGAAACCCCGCCCCTGCACATGCGCATTGACGTGGATGAGGACAGCGATGCTTACACCGTCAAGGCTGATCTTCCCGGCGTCAAAAAGGAAGACATCAATATCCGGGTTGATGGGAATGTCGTTCGCATCGACGCCGAAATGAAAGGCGAGAAATCGACAACAGGCCACGGCGGAAAGACTGTTCACAGCGAACGTTATTGGGGTGACATCTCAAGAACATTCAGCGTTGCTCAGGACATTGATGAGGGAAAAACTGAGGCAAGCTATCGCGATGGCGTGTTGACAGTGAAGCTACCCAAGAAAGCCGGCACGCAACCCAACCGTATTACGGTTCAATAGATAACCAGGCTCACAATAAGCCCACCCTGCAACCTTGGCCCGCCTCCATCGAGGTTAAAGTTCAGTCAGATCCGGAGTCGGTGCAGATTCCGAGAACTTTACGTCGCATGAGGCCCAGGTTGCAAGGTCAAGTCAAGCGTGAATAACACGAACGCCAATCAAATCAACTTTATCCTGCACGACCAACACCGAAACTTTTGCGTATCGCAAGATACGCGGCGCGCCCGTTTACGCAACGGACGCAGGGATATCGCCTGGAACTACATGCGCTGAAGCTATTGCGGGTGATGAATTTAATGTCATCTCCATGGTGAAGGTACCTGACGCGCTATCAGGTATGACCTTGAAACCGAGCGCAACTGCAAGGTTCAACATTTGCACGTTTTCCCTCAGGCATTGACCAATGGCTTGCTTTGTTCCGTGTTCACGCAGATAAGACAAAAGCCGCTCCAGCAAAAGCCGGCCAAGGCCTCGCCTCTGCCACGATGCAGCCACCTGGATGGCAAATTCAGCGCGATCATTATCAGGGTCGCATACGGCTCGTACTTCGCCCACCATGTCCAGCTCACCATTCGTTCGGGGCAAGAGAGCGACAAACGTCATTTCACGGTCGTAATCGATCTGGCTATAACGGGCAAGTTCCGAATGCGGCACCTCCCGACGGGCCATGAAAAATCGCAGTCGCATATCTGCAGGACTCGCCTCTGCATAAAAAGCCCTGAGTCGGCTACCATCTTCAGGTCGTATTGGCCGAACGGTCAACCTCGTGCCTGCTAATTCAACAAATGTTTCGAGGTTCGACGGATAAGGGCTAATTGCTGGCGGCATAGCTTTGCTCAACGCCGGTCTAACACGTATTCTGCTGTCCACCGCCAACACCCCTCGTTCATCAGCCAGGAGCGGATTGATATCCAGCTCCCATAACAATGATTGATCGCATGCCATTTGCGCAACTTTGATCAGGACGTCGTAGAGGGCTTCTGCGTTGGCGGGTTGAATGCCACGGTAGCCTGCAATAAGCGGGTTCATACCCGAGCGGGATACCAGGTCTCTGGCCAGTATCCTGTTCAGGGGGGGCAGCGCGACGGCGTGACTTTTATGAAGCTCGACTTCTGTACCACCTTGACCAAAAAGGACTACAGGGCCGAACAAAGCGTCGGTAGCGATACCGGCAATCGCTTCAATAGCACGATACTGATCTGCCATGGCCTGAACCGTAAACCCCGCCAACCGTGCGTTCGGCATACGCTTTGCCAATGCTGCAATCATGGAGGTCGCCGCTGCAAGAACCTCCTCGCCGGATTTCAATCCGAGCACAACCCCTCCCACATCGGACTTGTGCACGACATCGGGAGAACTGATTTTCAGTGCAACCGGGAACCCGATATTTTGCGCTTGCCTTGCCGCGTCGGCCGGGTCATTGGCCTGCCTAAGGGGCAGAACGGGAATACCGTATGCCTGCAAGACGCGCTGAACCTCAACTGCGTCAAGCCACTGCCGACCCTCAGCGCTGGCTTCCCTGAAAATACGGCCAGCCAGTACAACATCGGGTGAGCCGGTATCGACAGCCGGGCCAGGGATTTCACAGAGAGCAGACTGATTACGCGCGTAGCCGGCAAGCTGTAGCCAGGCCCTGACGCCTTCTTCAGGCGTGTCAAAACAAGGCACCCCGGCATCCGAAAAAATAGCACGTGCGGATCTCACCGATGGCCCCCCAAGCCAGCATGCCAATACAGGCTTTACGCCGGCGATCAGCGGCACACACGCTGTCGCTATGTCCAAGGCGGGCACGATGGCGGTAGGCGCGTGCATGAACAACACCCCATCAACCTCCGGGGCCACCAACAGAATACGCAGCGCATCCTGATACCTGGAAACCGGAGCATCACCCACAATGTCAATCGGGTTTCCTCTGGACCAGACCGGGGGCAGACACGCATTGAGAAATTCCAGCGTTCGCGGGGCAAGCTCAGCAAACCGGCCGCCATCCAGAGCCAGTCTGTCGGCCGCCAGTACGCCGGCGCCTCCACCATTGGTAAGAATGGCCAGTCGCTCGCCAACCCACTTGTGCCTGCGCGACAATGTTTCAGCCGCCCCGAACAAATCCTCCAGAGTATCCACGCGCAACATGCCTGCACGTCGCACCGCAGCGTCGAACACCAGATCCGAGCCAGCAAGCGCACCGGTGTGAGAGGTGGCCGCTCGGGCTCCGTCGGGAGCCCTCCCAGCCTTGACAAGGATCACGGGTTTGTTCCTCGCTGCGCCACGGGCCGCCGACATGAACTTGCGGGCAGATGTCACAGATTCCATGTACATCAGGATGGCCCGTGTACCCGGGTCGCTGCCAAGATAGTCAAGTACATCGCCAAAATCAACATCTGCAACGTCTCCCAAAGAAATGAAATGCGAAAATCCTATCCCTCGCCCATTGGCCCAATCCAGCATCGCTGTCGCCAGCGCCCCTGATTGCGTCACGAACGCCATGTCACCAGAGAGGGCATTGCCTGGTGCAAAACTCGCATTAAGCCCAATGCCGGGGACCAAGATGCCGAGGCAATTGGGTCCGGCAATACGAAGCAGGTAGGGTTGCGCAGAGCGGAGCATCTCTACCTCCAGTGTTGGCGCGCCCTCTTCCACAGGCTGTCGCAAGCCCGCAGACATGACAATGGCCGCACGCGCACCAAGGCTACCCAGCGTCCTGATGATCTCCGGTACAGCTCTGGCCTTTACGCATATGACTGCAAGCTCGGGTACCCCGGGCAGTGATGCGACGTCAGGCCATGCCTGATCGCCATCTATGCGCTTGTGATGGAGATTTACCGGCCAAATGGGACCTTTGAATCCTCCCGCTTTCAGGTTACGTAAAACGACGGACCCCACCGAGCCGGGTCGGCTGGAGGCGCCCACGACGGCAATAGACTTGGGCTGAAACAGGGATTCAAGATGACGAACGCTCATGAACGACCTTCAGAATGCATGACTTGCGTCGCGCGAGAGGGGCAGACTATCGCAATCTAACCGCGGAAAATTTGCGCAATATCAAAATAGTCCGCTTCATGCATACACAAAATAAGTGGCCCGTCTGTTCAATATGCGAAAGGAAATATCATGAGCGCGAAAAACTCCAGGTCCACCGTATCACCCGAGGCCACTGCCCTGAATGGTATAAAAAACAATCCACTGCACGATATCGGCAGACAGCAGATGAGCCTCGCGGCACACACTGCGGCCATCCTGTTCCACGGAACTGAAATGATCCGGCAGATACAACAGGAGGCTGCCCGCGAGGCGACCGAGCGTCACGAGGCCATGGCCGAAAATATCGCGCAGGACTCCACACCAGCGCAAATGATGGCTTTACAGAGCGAACTGCTCAATTTTGATCTTCAGAGTGGCGCCAAGTACTGGCAGTCGATTGCCTCGGCTTTGATAAAAACGCAGGTTGAACTCATGGCCTGCGCCACCCATGCGGTAGATGCCCGCTCTAGCGATGGCATGAAACCCGCGCTGGAAGCGTGGAATACCACCTTGAACAATCTGGCCAACGGGTCCAACGCGCGCGCCTCTGCACATTGAACATTCAGACATCTGGAAAAATCGAGTCTCTTGTTTGCGTCTTGGGCAGATCGCTTGCCCATGGCAAAAAAGCTTCAAGCGGTGATAAATGAATGCGCTCATCAACTTTCCATGCCCTGAAAGAAATGGTGAAGTCAGCAAGCGCGTCCCAGGATGCGCTTAACCTCGCCGAAACGTTGTTCGCGCCACAAATGCCCATGGCATACCTGACTTCCACACACTTCAAAGCCGTTCCATGATTCAACATGAACTCACTGCGGGGACCAGTCGAACCTGCGCGCGAGAGGTATCGGCTGATTTACCTGCGTAATTTGGTGCACCTCAGGATTAGTACAGTCTTCGCTACCTGTCAGATCTAAAAAAAGAACCGCCTGACTGAAGCCAAGCCTGTAGAACTTGACGTCTTGATAAAAACAAGGATGCATGGGCTGGTGGTCGGCAGTGTCATATCCTAAACAGCACAGGGTTTGATGAAGATCAACTGAAGTCGCATGCCAAAGCCTAAAGTAATTTTTCTGAAAAAAGTTTTCTTTATAACCAGATACCCAAGTACAAGGTAACCAACATGCCAAAGAACCTTCGTGTACTCGACCCGGGCTTTGGGGACTCGCTTGAGACGAGTCTTCGCAGATTTTTGCTCCCCATGCAAGTTGACACAACAAACTTGCCGTTGCAGATGCGCCTCGACGTCTCTGAAAACAAGGGGGCCTATGTCGTCAAAGCGGATCTACCTGGTGCAAAAAAAGAAGACATAACCGTGCGGATTGACGGCAACATTATCCAGATCGAAGCCGAAGTCAAACAGGAAGCCGAAGCAAAAGACAAGGAAGAAAGGATGTTGCGTAGCGAGCGCCATCATGGCTGCGTGTCGCGAACCTTCAGTCTGGGCCACGATGTCGACGAGGAAAAGGCCACTGCGTACTATATCGACGGCGTATTGAGACTGACCCTTCCGAAGAAGGCAACCGTACCGTGTCACATACTGGCAATTCAGTAGGCACTACTTTTTGCAAAAGTACCGACGTTGATCGCTGACAGTTTGTGCTTGACCCAAGGTTTGATCGAAACACTTTTAAGGCGCATCCCTCCCTTCCCATGAATATCCAAATTCGCGGGAGTCAATTTTTCTTCGAAAACAGGTGCGGGCATTTCGCCTGTAGGCAGAAGCCCGAACATGCCAATACAGGGTTGCAACGGAAGAATCACCCAAGCACTGGTGATCAGTTGTCATCTCTATGTGCATTATGAAAAGGAACCCGCACTCAAACGCAGCCACTAAATATGCCCACGTGGAATATTCATGAATTTGTACGGTGAAAATTTCAAAACGTGCCTGATCGTGTTCAGTCTGACGCTCTTGGTCATCCTGCTGCTCATGCTGATTTTCTATATGGTTCTGCTTTGGATAACCCAGGATTGATGACGTTAATAACACCTCAGACCCTGATCGGTCTGGCGGTAGCACTAGGCGTTGGGCTTTTGATTGGCGTTGATCGGGAACGTCGTAAAGGTGATCTCGAGCAACGATCTGCTGCCGGACTTCGCACGTTTGCGGCAACCTCTTTCAGTGGTGCTGTGGCCCAGCTTATTCCCGAGCCGTCGCTTGTGCCGATTGGCGCGGTTCTTGTGGCACTGCTTGCGGCGATTTCACATTTGAAAAGCCGTTCGCCAGACCCTGGGATGACCACCGAGGTAGCACTCTTCATCACTTACCTGCTCGGCGTACTGGCGATGTTATCTCCGGAACTCGCAGCAGCATGCGGCGCGTGCCTGGCACTGCTTCTGGTCGCGCGGCAAAGGCTGCATCATTTCGCCACTCAATGGTTGAGTGATCAGGAGCTTGACGACGGTATGTTGCTGGCTGCAATCGCCCTTGTCTTGCTTCCACTGATGCCAGCCCATCCTGTTTATTGGCTTGGCGGGATGGAGCCCCGATCACTCACTTCGATGGTGTTCCTGATACTTTCCGTGCAGGCAGCTGGCCACGTGGGCGTGCGCTGGCTGGGAACACGTGGCGGACTATTAGCCACAGGATTTTTGTCGGGATTCGTTTCCAGCACGGCGACTGTAATTTCCCTGGGAGCCCAGGCGCGAAGGCAGCCAGCCCAGTCAACACTATTGGCTGGCGGTGCCACGCTGTCCGCGGTAGCAACGTGGGTACTTGCACTGCTTTTAAGCGCAGCGCTGTCACCTGCGGCGGCAATCGCGTTGCTCCCGGCTTCCGCAGCGGGAGCGCTCTTCGCTGTGGGTGCGGCACTCCTGACATTTCGCAGCAACGAGCACGACGCCTCACACCACGTAAAAACGGCGGCAGGCAGCGCCCTGCGACCGACGGAAGCATTGGTAGTTGCTGTGGTGATGGCGCTTGTCGCACTTCTGGTTGCGGCTTCACTGCGACGCTACGGAGACGTGGGACTTCAAGCGACAGTCGCATTGGCGGGAGTTGTGGACGCTCATTCACCTGTTGCCTCCCTGGCATCCCTACACGCCGCACACACCATTTCGACGGCTCAGTTCGTACAGTGCGCGTTGATTGCGATCGGTGTCAATACGCTTGCCAGGTGCGCTTTGGCTATCGTGACCGGCGGGACAAGCTACGGTCTGCGTGCATGCGCAGGGCTACTGGGAAGTATGGCTTGTGCCCTGGCGACGATGTACTGGATATTTCCTTAAAAAGCGGCCAGAGCCAGAAAGCTGCGAAGACTCAAAAAAGACACCCTTGCCCTGCTTGTCAGTTATACAAACGAGTTGCTGACCGGTTTTGATGAAAGGCAACTGGACCCAACCTTGGTCCCACATCATCCTGGCCTATCCAGTCCGGCTCACTGTTTGAAAGCCTGGCAAGACGGATCGGATCAAGCACGACGACGTGCCGCAGATTGATCTCGATGATCCCCTGAGCAGCCAGGTCGGAAAAGGCTCTGCTTACCGTCTCAAGAGTAAGTCCTAGGTAGCTGCCAATTTCCTGTCGTGTCATTCGCAGCAACGTATCCGACCCAGACCAGCCACGCCTGCGCAGGCGTGCCAACAGATCCACGAGAAAGGCCGCAACCCGCTCCTCGGCGCGCATGCAGCCAAGCATCAACATAAGACGATGATTACGCTGTATTTCCACGCCGAGCAAATTTTGAAATGACAGGTTCAACTGTGGTGACTGAAATGCCATTGCCTCAATCCACTCAAAAGGGAAAACGCAAATTTGTGAATTTTCAAGTGCCACCGCAGTGTTGATATGAGTGCAGGTTCCCACGCCATCCAGACCTAACACGTCACCACCCATTTGAAAACCTGTCACCTGCTCGCGTCCATCCTCGCTAAGGATCAGCGTCTTGAAGAAGCCGCTCCTTATTGAATAAAGGGATTTGAAATATTCGCCACTGCTGTAAAGAGTCTCGCCACGCTGAATATGCCTACGCACAAGATTGGGCGTTGTACCAGAACACAATTCGCTAAAGGTGCAAGAAGGATAAGCGGTACAACCCGGGACTTTTCCGAAGTATTCCTGCGGTGGTAGATGCACCAATTTTGGTGTGGGTAAAAATCTGCCTGATTGTTGCAACATGGCGATCTCCTTGGTGTTTTGTTGCACCAATTCTGTGAGGTGATTGACCATTGATATTGACGCATGTCAATCGACTCACGAGACAAACTTTTTTTACATGCTGCAACAAATTCCCCCAACATGATTGGGTTACCAGGGGCAGTCAATTTGCATCAAGCCATGAGGAGAGTCAGCTTGTTGCGATTTCAAAAATATCCAAGCTCTTTGATAGAGGTTAGAGGTTTTGAATGCTTACTTTTCACTATAAATAATTTTGGCGTTCTTATGAAATTTATTGACATCCTGGATACTCCGCGTCATCCAGTGATTCGTCAAAGTTGCTACTGGTCGTCAGTTCGAGAAGTCAATTCCAGCAACAGGCTTATTGCGGCCGTGAATTTTTTGTGAGTGCTGAAAAATGGACAACTGCAGGTCACCTGCCCCTTGCGGATAGTGATAAATCCTGTCATTGAGGTAGCCCACAACGTCGGCAATATCGGCCTCACTCCATTGCAATCCAGTGTTGCCCTGCCAAAGACGGACTTGCGCATTCAAGCTATTCCAGTCAAATGCCCTGCGATTGTCACGCCAGTGCAACTCGGACGTATGACAGGCGATGCAATGGGTCGTATATAAAAGCTCACCTCGACTTTGCACAGGTACGGTTTGGGCGCCGGCCATCAAGGTTCCACCCGCCATAACGAGCAGCAGAAAATGACGCCACGTATGGCTTCTTTTGATTGCTTCTGTCATATATTCGTCTTCCCGTATGCAGCCTGCTTCCCCGCTTGAGGCACACAAATGCCTGGAATTGGTCCAGTGCCTTGAGCCTTTACTCATAAAGATCGGCACGAGACATTGGAACAGGATAGTGGCCTTTGTCCCGGCGCGAAGCAAGAATCTGGTAGACGCCAGTTCCACCAGACTCAAATTCCAGTGCGCATGCCGCCATATACAGGCGCCAAACGCGATAAGTCTGTTCACCGACCATCTGCTGGGCTTCATAAGATTTTTCTTCCAGCCTTTTTACCCACTGTCGCAAGGTCAGCGCGTAATGAAGCCTGAGACCTTCCACATCGTGGATCTCGAAGCCGGCAGACTCCATGCCGAGCTGGATGTTACTGATGCAGTCAAGCTCACCATCCGGAAACACATACCTGTTGATGAACTCTGTCTCTACCGTCTTGTTCCAGCCCACTTCATCATGGGTAATGCCATGATTGAGGAAAAGTCCACCAGGTTTCAATATACGGTACACAGCTTGTACGTAAGAAGACAGATTGCGTAAACCGACATGTTCAAACATGCCAATGCTCGACACCTTGTCGTAAACAGATGAGAGGGGCAGGTCGCGATAATCACGAAGTTCCACTGTGACATACTCCTCAAGGCCTTCATCAACAATGCGTTGCTGCACAAATTCGAATTGATTCTGGCTGAGCGTAATGCCATGCGCGTACACACCGTAATTGCGTGCAGCCCAACAGACAAGTGCACCCCAACCACAACCTATGTCCAGGAGCCGCTCTCCGGCTTGCAAACGTAATTTCCGACAGATCAAATCAAGCTTGTTGATCTGGGCTTGCTCCAGCGTTTCAGCAGCGCTCTGGAACACGGCACACGAGTAGATACGCTCCTTATCAAGCCACAGCTTGTAGAAATCGTTGGAGACGTCGTAATGAAAAGAAATAGCCGCTTTGTCACTTTCGCGTGAATGACGATGTGTAAATCGTTGCGCCCATCTGGACAACACAGACGCCTTGTTGACGACCAAATCCGGTCGAGATTCCGGCAGGGACCACGCATCCCGAAGCAATGCCAGCTTTTCCCGCCAGGACAGAACAAGCGAAGAAAAATGATCTTTCAATCTCAATGCACCATAGAGATCGCCTTGTACATCCAGCGCACCGCTGAAATAGGCGTCGGCCAACAGCAAGGGGCTGCGTTCAGTAACCAGCCGTCTCAGTACAGAGGGATCATTGAAGATCAAAGTAAAAATGGCGTCGCTTCTGGCTGGGGCAACAACCGTGTTATCCCAAAATCGGAGTATCGGCGGCGTTTCAAATCCCCTGAATAGCCTGGTAAGAATGCGAAGTGCACGACCGACGTCCGCGCCTTGTTCGCCGACGGAAACCCAATCACTCTGCCTGAGCGAATAAGTAGTCATAAGCTTTATCGAAATAAACGCTACTTCTGAACAGGCGGTACTACGATACTTTTTCTGGAAGCCTCAAGAGCCTTGTCAGCGGCCTGTCTTGCTATTTTGGCTGCTTCCCTTGCAGCTTCATCCGCTTTTCGCAAGGCGTCGCGTACGGCTTCCGCCGCTTTTACCGCTTCTTCCCCGGCGGAGTGGGCGGCGTTCTTTGCGGCATTACTCGCTTTTGTTGCAACGTCCTTCATGGCAACCACAGAATGCCTGGCAGCATCTTCGGCTTTCTGCGCCAGCTCCCGTCCCTCGTCCCTTGCACGAAGGGTGGCTTCCTGGGCTTTACGAAGCGCAGTCTCGGCGGCTTCATTAGCGCTGAGCACGGCTTTGTGAACAGCGTTTGCGGACCGTTCATTGGCCTGACTGATGGATGATTCTGCCTTTTTCAGCGCAGTAGCCACCTTGTCGGAAGCCGCGCGCGTTGCGGAGGCGGCTTCACGCGCAGTCCGGCTCGCTGCGGCATTGTCTTTTCCCACACCACCTTTGTCAGCGCCATCTTTAGCAGCCGGTGCGGACGCGGGACTCGATGGGTCCGCCGTATAGCCCATTCCATGTACACCCAAGGTGGCCAAAAGCAAGATACGTACAAGTTTGAAGCTTAAAGTCATGATCACTCCACCACTGTTGAAAATCACAAGCATCACGTGGTCGCAGAAAAATCCATTGATTTATCGCAACAACCTGGCGCTCTAAGGAAAAAGTGTGGTTTACAACAAAAGCTTGTACCTCTAATAAGGGATTTGCCTTGAGATAAGGCAAGACATCCAGACGACACGCTGCGGAGAATAGCCAATTGATCCATTAACAATACATTTTTGCACTGCCAGAAACTTCACCAAAAGGAGTCGTGAATGAGCCGGCCCACAGAGTCAAAAAAACAGATGAGCCGCGTTGATTCCGACTCATCCAGCCGGAAGGCGACAGGTTCGCTGAACGCCACGCCTGCAGCATCAAGAGCTGATTTCATTGCGCAGGACCAGAAATGTCCCCTGAGCGAGATCAAGGAGGATGTTTCGGCCGCAATTGAGCATGTGCTTGAATGGATAGTTGGTATACCCGAGAGGCAGGTTCAGTCGTCAATAGACAATGGATGGGTAACCCTGACTGGCCATGTGGACCTGCACTACAAAAGATTTCATGCCCAAGAGGCAGTCTCGAAGCTTGCCGGGGTAAGGGGAGTGACAAATCTCATCGATGTTGAACCGCACGCGCAGTCAGATGGCCTGAACTAGTTTTTTGAGTCGGTTCCAGTATTTCTGTCAATTGCATTCCTGCTGGAGTTTGCAGAATCCCGCGCCGCTTCTTCTGCATTCCTCAAGGCACGGCGTGTTGCCTGCATGGCTTTATCAACTGCAGTTTTGTCAGCTTGATCTGCCTTGCCAAGCGCATCTTCCGCACGGCTAGTGGCCGCTCTAATCTTGGTCATCGCACGCCTGGCGGCCTCAGCAGCCTTTGCCGCCAATACCCTCATGGTTTCAGTGGCGTTGGCGGCGGCCTGCTCGGCTTTTTCCTGGGCCTGCCTTGCGGCGGCTTCAGCCTGGACGGTCTGATCCCTGATATTCTGCGCCGACCTGTGAGAGACATCCCGGGCTGACGTTTCAGCAAGCAGACGTGCCAACTTGATCAGGTCGAAAGCCACACGCGCAGAATCTGCAGCTTCCCGCGAAGTCGTCGACATGATTATTGCCGGACGCTTATCCATCTGCCGTCCTGACTCGCCTGGCGGATCAAGGCTATCCGCTGGTTCTGTTGCTGGCTGGGTCCACGCAGTAGTGGAGCAGAGGATAAAACTGGTGGCAATAACACTTGCGAGCATGTTCTTTGTAATGTTCATACAGCGGTCTTTCTTGCGACAGGTAAATGGTCATGATTACCTACCGCACCACCTGGAGCATTGAGGTAACGCAATACTTCTGGACCACTTTCTTCTTCAATCCTGGCAAGCTCAGGTCCCCGCATCTATTTGATTGTGATTGCGCAATATCAATAGTTGGCCAAAGGCCAAACACGAAGATGGGCAGCTTGATAACAAAGTCGCACCCAAACCAGAAGCTGCTTCATGAACAACTGCACCAGCCCATATGAATCAAATTCTGCAGAGGTCCCGACCAGTGGGCGGTTGGAACACGATGCGCTTCCTGGTCAGCTCTGTGCCAGCCATCGAATAAATGGGACTCACACTCATCAGGAGATCACTGACCGGTACAACTTGGGCTCGCGGAAAGCCCAATTCCGCAAACTGTGCGCAAATCGACACACGGCAGCGCATGAAGGGTAGCAATGCGTCTCAACCACCATCGTCCCCGCCTTGCCGCACACTTGCCAGCGGAGACAGACCTCCGCAAAGACATGGACCAGAAGGAAATGGTTGTCCGGCTGGTGGCAAAGCTTGGAGCACAACTGGTCGAAACGCCGCTTTCTTATATATTGCTGACGCAAAAAGAAGCATTAAAGATCAAAAAAAGTATCAGATTGCCGTTTGTAGACTACAGCAGTCTTGCCGCGCGCCACTTTTTCTGCAGAGAAGAATTGCGCCTGAACAAGCGCTTTGCTCCAAACATGTATCTTGATCTGCAGTGTATAGATGATGGCACCCCAAAACGCGTCTCCGGGGTTCCTCAGATTGCACAGGATTACGCAGTGAGGATGCAGCGCCTGCTCCCTGGAACGCTTTACAGCGAGCAACTCATCAAGGGCCACCTGAGCGGATCTGATGTTGATGCACTGGCCAAACATGTGGCAAATTTTCACAATCACGCGCCGCAGGCCACCAGTGGGAGGTTTGGCAAGCCTGCGCTGCGTCGGGCGGAGGCCCTGGCAGCACTCGAAGGTGTCAGGTCGCTGCTATCGCCCACGCAGTTCGGATATCTCAGAAGCTGGCTCGATGCACAGGCTGAGTCGCTGCTTAACTTGTGGACCGGGCGCAGGTTTGAGGGACGCGTCAGGGAATGCCATGGTGATCTGCACCTTGCCAACATAGCGACACTTGATGGAAAAGTCGTCGCCTTTGACTGCCTGGAGTTTGCACCCCAGTTGCGCTGGATCGACGTCCTGGATGACATCGCTTTCGCCGTTATGGATTTTGACTCTTATGGCCGACGCGATTTTGCCTTCCGGCTCCTCAACGCCTGGCTTGATCACACCGGCGATCATGGTGCCCTCCCTGCGCTGCGTTTTTCGGTAGTCTACCGGGCACTGGTCAGAGCTCAGGTTGAGAAGCTACGCGGACCAGTTAGAAGCAGAAGCGGCGCCGTAGTGCGCTATATCGAAACAGCACTTTCCTGGGCGCAAGGCAGTAACGCGTGGCTATTCATCACAACAGGACTGCCAGGGTCTGGCAAGACTGTGTTGTCCCAGGAAATCCTGGAGCGGGATGGTGTTATCAGATTGCGTTCAGATGTTGAAAGAAAACGTCTGTTCGAACTTTCAGCACTGGCTGATTCCAGTGCTGCCGGAAAAAACATCTACACAAGCGACGCCACAGAACGAACCTATATCCATCTCATGAATCTGGCGCTAGATGTAATTCTTGCCGGGTTTGCCGTTATCGTCGACGCCGCCTTTCTCAAGCGCAGCCAAAGAAAAATGGCTATGGAACTTTCAACCCACCTAAGGGTGCCTTTCGTTATTTTTGAATGCAAAGCATCCCCGCAAATACTTCGAAAAAGAATTCTGGCGCGTCGTAACGATGCCTCCGAGGCAGATGTTGCAACACTTGAAAATCTGGCTGCTGTAGCGGAGCCGCTGTCAACGGCTGAAGCCAGGTTCGTCTGCAAAGCCAATCTCTCCGTCCCGGAAAAAAACTCCCAGGGATTTGCTGGCTAACTGGTTCTTGATATTTCGCAATATCAATTCGAAAGAATTCGCGAGGATTGAATTCCTGTAAAGCAGACAAGGCACACATATGTTCAAACGTATATTAATTGCGATCGATGGCAGCAAGACATCGACAAAGGCACTTATCGCCGGGCTGCAACTCGCACGTGATGTGAATGCAACCGTCAGGTTGGTACACGTGATCAACGAGATGGCCTATCTGGGCGGAATTGACCCCTACGGAACCTATTCGGGAGACGTGGTTGGAATGATGCGCGAAGGCGGCTCAAGGGTTTTAACAGATGGGATGGCGATTGCTGAATCTGCAGGCGTGACTGCGACGCAGGTCCTCAGCGATGAGCCAGGTAAACGCTTGGGTGAGGTCATTTCAGAAGCAGCACAAAGCTGGAATGCGGACCTCATTGTGGTAGGGTCCCATGGCAGGCGTGGCTTGGGTCGCGTGTTTCTGGGAAGCGGAGCAGAACAGATTTTGAGATCTGCTTCAGTACCGGTCCTCGTATTTCGGGATCAAGTCCTCGAAGACTGAACATGCTTGCTTTTTTGAGTCAATTTTCTGAAAGGCACTGATGCTGGCGACCCTTGATTGGCCGGCTGAACGAAGGCTGCTGGCAAGGAACTTGTGAACAATGCCCAGATCACGTTCCAAAATTACCGAAACTCCGTTAAAGACTGCCACAGACAGCACGCTTTGAGCCGGGATGCCCCGAACCAGGAAAGCCATGTAACCAAAACCACCGATTGGTATGGCGTGAGTGCGTGTAAAACCTGGCCGAACACCAGTAGCCAGAGGGTCGGCTGGATGGCCCGCATAAGCAGCTCGGTTGGGTCATGCCGGTGATGGCCATGAGCTTTGACAAGTAGCGCAGGCTGCGCAAGGTGAAAAGCCGCTGCATTTGGCCTTCTGGTCAGCCCAGGCGATGGCCAGACAGCCGGGCGCTGGAAGTGTCTTCGTAGGCTGCTGCCGCCTCCGCAGACTCACCGGTGTAGAGGGCGAAAAGTTCGTCCAGCGTTGCGTCAGGACGCCTGCATGCAGTTCGCAGCTCGTCCAGGGTACCGCAGGCAACGAGCTGGCCATTGCGCAATATGCCAAAGCGTGAACAAAGGGCCTGCGCTTCCTCCATGTAATGGGTGGTCAAAAAAATGGTGGTGTTGTACTTCAGTCGTACGTCCCGTATGTGCTTCCAGACCGTATCGCGCGCTACCGGATCCAGCCCGACGGTAGGCTCATCAAGGAATAACAAGCGGGGACGGTGCAGTATTGACTGGGCAATCTCGAGACGACGTATCATGCCGCCTGAATACGTGGAAACCAGGCGGTTGGCAGCGTCCTGAAGATCCATGAAAGTCAGCACCTCAACGACGCGCGTCCGGCGCTCCGCACTCGGGATATCGTATAAACACGCGAAGACAAACAGGTTTTCGAAACCCGTGAGTTCGCCGTCTGCCGACAGCGCCTGAGGAACATATCCAATAACCGACCGCACGCCTCTCGCCTGACTCACCACATCCAGACCTTCGACCAACGCACTACCGGAAGTTGGCGGCAAAAGGGTAGTGAGCATCTTGATCAAAGTGCTTTTGCCAGCGCCATTGCGGCCAAGCAACCCGAAAACCTCACCCTCGTGCACGACCAGGCCAAGATGATCCACGACAACATGGTTGCCAAAACTGCGCGTCAGCCCCACCGTCTGGATTGCCGATGTTTGAACCGTCATGGCCTGCTCTCGTTAACGGCACTTTTGCCACCACGGTTCGGAGGATTTTTTTGCATTGTCAATGGGCACCCCTGGTTGACCGCCGTGATCGCGATTAAAAATACGCGCCTGGTTATTTTTCCGGTGCCGCGAAACCCACCGCCCCTGCCAAGGTCCAATCCTCTCAGTGATAACGTTCTGTGACCTTGATGCAGATCAATTGAACCGTTAAATCGGAGCTCAAGTAAGCTTTAAAGCAAAACCGGGCAGTGAGGAATTCCACGTCTCGGGTGTGTTTGATCTTCCTCAATCCAGTTACTGGCATGGCCGCCAGAATTAAAAACATGCAGTCACTTCAAACCTCACCCGCCTGAAGGCGGTCTCTCATGGCGACGCAAACTTCGGCTCCGCCCGAGTCTGTTGTGGCAACGCCCTCGGCCACCAATGCATCGGTCAGGGTGCCCATCCACACACGTTGCTGGCCGATCACGGCTGTTACCGTCTTGTTGATAGGTTTGGGAGTAGACGGCCTATGGATCTGGTATCACAAAAGTAATACATCAAGGGAGTACGTCACGCTTGCTGCAGACACCGGTAGTGTCACGCCATCCGTGGTTGCCAGTGGCACCGTCAATCCGGTTACAACCGTGCAGGTAGGTAGTTATGTATCAGGTGTGATCAAGACTCTTTCCTGTGACTTCAATACGAAGGTAAAAGCTGGACAGTCCTGCGCGCGAATCGATGCTCGCTCATACCAGTCCGCGGTCGATCAGGCGGCTGCCAATGTAGCGACAGCCAACGCCCAGCTTGAAAAGGACCGTGCCAATCTGGTGTTCTCAAAAATCATCTATGACCGCAATACGGACCTTATTCGACGACACATCATTTCGCAGGAAGCACTGGATACCGCGACAAATGCCTACCAGCAGGCCCGAAGTCAAATCGCGCTTGATCAGGCAACCATCCAGCAACACCGGGCAGCACTCAACGCTGCACGCATCAATCTCGGATTCACCAACATTGTTTCGCCGGTTAACGGCACGGTGGTGACCCGTAATGTGACCCAGGGCCAAACTGTAGCGGCGAGCTTTCAGACACCCATGCTCTTTCTCATCGCTACCGATCTGACCAGAATGCAGGTGGACGCCAACGTGAGTGAGTCAGATATTGGACGTATCCGGGAAGGCAATGCAGCAACGTTCACCGTCGAATCCTTTCCCGAACACAGCTTCAGCGGAGTCGTCACACAAGTCCGACAGGCACCCCAGACGGTTCAGAACGTGATCACCTATGACGTGGTGATCAACGTCTCCAATGTTGATCTCCTGTTGAAACCCGGCATGACAGCTTCGACACGAATCGTCACCGAGCGCCGGGACAACGTGCTTCGCGTGCCCGATCAGGCCTTGCGGTACACGCCGGCGAGCAGCTCGGCGCAAGAAAGCGGCGGGAAGAGCACCTCTGCAGGAGGTATCGCCCGGCGTTCTCAGGGCCGCGAAGCACAGGTCTGGGTGTTGCGCGATGGAGAACCGCAACGCCTTCCTTTGAAGACCGGGCTGGAGGATGAGAATTTCATCGAAGTACTGCAAGGAAACATTCGCGCCGGTGACATGGTGATCGTTTCGGAGCGCAGCGCGGGCGCGAAAACTGCCACCGCTGCATCTGGCGTACGCCCTCCCCGGCTTTAAGGCCTGAGATCATCATGTCCGATATCGTCCTCGAGGTCCGCGACCTGACGCGGACTTATCATGTGGGCGACTCCGATGTACACGCGCTTGACGGCATCAGCCTGACGATCCGGCACGGCGAATTCGTGGCGATCATGGGTTCGTCAGGATCGGGCAAGTCCACACTGATGGCCGTTCTGGGGTGCCTGGACAGACCGACCGGGGGCGCCTATTTTTTTGAAGGGACCGACGTCGCCAAGCTTTCCGAGTCAGCCCTCGCACAGATCCGCAGCGAACGGATCGGATTTGTGTTCCAGAGCTTCAACCTCCTGCCCCGTACCACCGCAATCGAGAATGTTGCACTGCCCCTCTTCTATGCGGCAGGAGGCTCCATGCATGCGGCCGAGCGGCAACAGCGTGCACGTGCTGCACTGAAACTTCTTGGCCTCTCGGAAAGGGAGACAAACACACCTGCGCAGTTATCGGGTGGACAGCAACAGCGCGTCGCTATTGCCCGAGCGCTGATCAATGCGCCCAGCCTGGTGCTCGCTGACGAGCCTACCGGAAACCTGGACACACGCACTTCTCACGAGATCATGCACACACTGTTGCACCTTAATCAGGCGCAAGGTGTGACTATTGTCGTCGTCACGCATGAGCGTGACATCGCCAACTACACACAACGTGTGGTGACCATGCGGGATGGGCGCATTGTTTCCGACGAGCAAAACCCGGCCCACCCGTATACAGCGCTCATTGGCTCCGAACAAACAGAAGGACAGATGTCCATCTTCCAGCCCCAGGCATCCGTAACGGCGGCAACGTCACCTGACGTGCAGCGGGCCGTTACGAGGTTGGCGCTGGGTCAGATGATCACCTCCGCCGCCTTGCAAGCACTGCTGCGCAACAAAATGCGCTCAGCACTGACAATGCTTGGCGTTTTCATTGGCGTCGCGGCCCTGATCGCCATGGTCGCCGTAGGCCAGGGCGCAAACGAGGCTGTTCACAAACAGATCGAGAGTCTGGGCAGCAACCTTTTCGTCATTGTGCCTGGCGCAACCACCTCCGGCGGCGTGAGGTCAGGGTTTGGCAGTGCATCGACACTGACGGTCAGTGACGCTGAAGCGCTGCGTCGGGAAGCACCGTCAGCCGCTCAGGTAAGTTACCTCATTCGGCAGTCAGGTCAGGTACAACATGCCGAGCGAAACTGGACCACCGGTGTGCTTGGTGTCACTGCCGGCTATCCGCCCATCACGAACTGGCGGGTCCGGGATGGCCGGGAACTCACTGACGAAGACGACCGCGGCACCGCGCTTGTGGCAGTGATCGGCGAGACTGTGCGCAGGCAACTCTTCAGTGACTACGAGAACCCGCTGGGCGGCGTCATCATGGTCAAGGGCGTTCCGTTGCATGTCGTGGGTATCTACGAGGCCAAGGGCCAGACCGCCTGGGGTCAGGACCAGGACGATCTGGTGATGGTTCCCTTCGGCACCGCCGAGCGCAAGGTTATCGGCGTTGCGGCGCCCAACCAGCAAGCGGCCGGGACTTCACAATACCCGGCGCAACCCAATCCCTTTGGCGTACAGCCGCGTCTGACTGGCTATGTGAACCAGATTTATGTCCAGGCCTGGTCGCCTTCGCAAATCGGCAAAGCCATCGCAGAGGTCACTTCTGTGCTCAATAGACGCCATCGCATCAATCCGGGTGACACCGCCGACTTCAATATTCGCAATCTCAGCCAGATCGCCGATGCCGCCGAGGGTAGCAGCAAGGTGATGGCCGCCCTGCTGGCCGTCGTGGCCTCGATTTCGCTGCTTGTGGGCGGCATCGGCATCATGAATATCCTGCTGGTCTCTGTAACGGAGCGCACCCGCGAGATCGGACTGCGCATGGCCATAGGCGCACAGCGGGTACACGTGTTGCTGCAGTTCCTGGTGGAGGCTATCTTCCTGAGCGTTGTCGGAGGTGTAGCAGGCATTGTCTTTGGCGCAATCGTCACAGAACTGATCTCATTGGTAGCTCATTGGCCAACTGTGGTCGCACCATCTGCCATCATCGGCGGTTTTCTGTTTTCAGCAGCAGTCGGTATATTTTTCGGCTACTACCCGGCGCGCAAGGCGGCTCGTCTTGATCCTATCGAAGCACTGCGCTATGAATAGAGCCAACAGACTCGTGGTGGCCGTGACTGTCCCACTCGCGCTGGGTGCATGCGTAGCCGTGGGTCCTGACTACATGCCGCAACCGGGTCCATCCATAGCGAATTACAGCAGGGCCGACCCTTCAAAGGCCAGCGATGGCAGTGCAGAAGGAGATCAACGCATTTCCGTCGGGGTGGTGACACCCTACTGGTGGAAGGCCTTTGCATCGCCAGTGCTGAACGCTCTGGTCAAACAGGCATTGGCCGGTAGCCCAGCGATTGAAGCCGCACAAGCGACGCTTGCCCAGGCCCGGGAAGGCATCACGGCGGCACGCGGGGATCTTTTTCCGCAGATTACGATAGGCGGGTCGGCGGGTCGCAGTAATTCGGGTGCACCAGGCCTAGACACCACGTTAAACAAATCCTCCGTTGGGCCATCTCTCGCGTATCAGGTGAACGCCTTCGGTGCAACTTCGCGCCGCGTAGAACAGGCCCAGGCACTGGCAGACCTGCAGCAGGCAAAGTTGCGCGCGACGAGGCTGACGCTGACAGGCAGCACTGTTGCACAGGCGCTGGCTCTTGCTTCTGCCACAGAGCAAATTCGTGCGGTGCAGGACATCATCGCTTTTGATCAGCACAACCTTGAACTGGTGCAATTGTCCGCAAATGCTGGCAGGTCCGCATATCTGGACGTCCTCACCGCAGAAAGCCAATTGTCCAGCGACCGCGCCCTCCTGCCGCCCCTGCAACAGCTCGCCAGCGTAGCCCGCCATGCACTGGCTGTACTGACAGGCCGAATGCCTGCGGAGAGTCCTGACCTGCAGTTTGATTTCAGCATACTGACCTTGCCGCGTGACCTGCCGCTGGCATTGCCTTCCGGGCTGGTCCGCGAAAGGCCCGACCTCCAGGCGGCCGAAGCGCAGCTGCATGCCTCGAGCGCAGCTATCGGGATTGCCACAGTTGCGCTCTATCCCAATCTGACACTGGATGCGTCATTCGCCGAGACAACCGTCGGCAGCGGCGCACTTTTTGCGAACTCCACGGGTATCTGGAGCCTCGCTGCATCAATACTGGCGCCGGTGTTTAGTGGCGGCAAGCTGTCGGCCCAACGCGCGGCGGCTACAGACGCCTATGCGGCCGAACTTGGCAACTACAGACAAGCGGTGCTGACTGCTTTCGGCCAGGTGGCGGACGTGTTGCACGCGCTGAGCCACGACGCCGACCAGCTCGCGGCGCAGCGCAGGGCCCTCAACGCGGCCAAAGCCACACTTGAACTGACTCAGCAGAGTTACCAGGCTGGGCAGGCCGGACTCCTGCAGATCATCGAGGCCCAGCGGCTCTACCAGCAGGCGCGTCTTGGCTATGTCCGTGCGCAAACGCAGCGCTTTGCTGATTCGGCACAGTTTTTTGTGGTGACCGGAGGAGGTAGTGGCGATGCCGTGGCAGACATCGCTGGCAAGCCTTGATGGCCGACTTAAAAGCGTGATGCGACAAGTTGCAGCTCGGCAACACGAGCCTGTCTTGATTTGACGCAAGCCACGTTTGATGGGTGGATCTTAAAGTGAAAATTCACTTTGGGAGCAATTTCATGCATTTTCTGAAATACGTTATTCGCATCATTGTCCTGCTGGTGGTTGCACAAGCTACTGCCGCGCCTGCGGTTTCTACGGGGGACCCGCGCGGCGCATCGCTCAATGGTGGGGTCGGCGCTGAAGAGCAGCAGGCCATGCAGGCGGCACGCGCAGGATACAACCTGCGGCTGACATTTGCCACCATCGGCAGCGGTGAATATCTCGCGGGTATTCCTGTCCAGATAGACAGTATCAACCGGCCCGCTATTTCCCACCTCTATCAGGATAGCGGCCCGTTGCTCTATCTGCAACTTGATGCGGGTACCTACAGGATCAGCGCAAGCTACGATGGGCTGACTCAGGTCAAAACGGTGCATATCGGCAAGCGTGCGGTCGAACAGGTGTTCTACTGGCCAGCTTCGTCATCGGAGCTCGCCGCCACTGCAACCATCCGCACGACGCGACACCCAAAAAAACGCATTGAGTGAGCCAAACCCTAGCCGCGCCGCCAGGTACGGAGTCCGCCATGAAAGAGGTCGAACTCAAACTCCAATTACCGGTGGAAGGTGTTGCGGCCTTTCGCAGTCTCGATATCCTGAAGCGACAAGCAAGTCGGAGGCCACGCACCGTGGCAATAAAAAACACCTACTTCGATTCGCCCGACATGCAATTGCGAACGCATGGCCTGGAGTTGCAGGTACAGCAGGTCGAAAATGCATGGACCCAGATACTGAAAACGACAGACCAGGCGTGTGCTGGTCTCTATTGGCATCGCCAATGGAAGACGGCAGTTTCAGGCAATCATCCGGAATTGACATCCCTGTTGGCGCAAGTCGCATGGGAATCCGCAGAAATCGCGACACGCTGTAACCCTGAGTTCTTCAAGCGCCTGGTTCCTGTATTCACCAGCGTAGTCCAGCGTACCGTCTGGACCCTGCACCTTACAGGTGGAGGTTCTGTGAACGTCGTACTGGATCGAGGGAAATTACAGGCCAAACGAAAACGAGAGCCTTTTTGCGAGATCAGGCTAAAGCTCAAAAACGGGGAGGTCACAAATCTGTTCGATTTAGCACTGCAACTCATGGACCATCTGCCCCTAAGGATCGGCAAGGGTGGCGAGGCCGAACGCGGTTATGAGCTGCTTGTACCCACCCCCATTTCCTTTGCCAAGGCTCAGCCTGTAAAACTGGCTGCGAATCTGTCTGTCGAATCCTGCTTCATGCGTATCGCATGGAACTGCCTGGCACAGATTCAGGATAACCAACATGGAGTTATCGAAAGCATTGACCCCGAGAGCGTGCACCAGATGCGTGTAGGGCTGCGCCGACTCCGCTCGGCCGTCAGGTTATTTTCCCCAACGATACAGCTTCCTCCCGAAATGCACGAAGAACTCGAATGGCTGGGCGAGGCACTCGGGAATGCTCGCGATGCCGATGTTCTGGCTAACAGCACGCTGCCCAGTCTCGCATCGGCAAGCTCTAGCGCGTCAGTCCAGTCATGGACGCCTCTGTTACGCGCCGCGACATTACGGGCACGGGTGACACGGCAAGACGCCGCTGCAGTCGTGGCGTCGGTACGTTATTCAAGGCTGATACTGTCGATCGCAGCATGGCTGTATGCCAGACATGAGCGCTTGCCGCCAAGCAGATCAGTGCAAGCAACGCATGGGGAAACCCTTAAAAAATGGGCGGCCAGCCGACTGGAAAAACTCCAGACCCAGCTGCTCAAGTTGGGAGTGAGGCAAAAAAAAAGTTCAATGACCGAGCGCCACCGCATGCGGATAGCGGCCAAGGAACTTCGTTATGCCCTGGAGTTTTTTGAATCAATGTGCAGCACGAGGCGGTTGCAGCCATACCTGAAATGTCTCGTTGCATTGCAAGATGTTCTTGGACGGCTTAACGACTGCTCTGTCGCCGATAAACTGCTGGACAGAATGGTCAAGGCTTGCAAGCCTGGATCTGCCATGGCTAGCCTCTCCAGGAAGGCCAGAAAAAAACTTGCTTATGGTGATCGGGATGATAAACATAAGTTACAGAAGTGCTGGAGGCACTTTAGATGCGCAAAACTGTCGCCATGGAACGCAGGTCCTGAAAAGCTCATCGTTGCAAGCGACCGCTTTCAAGACAGTCTGGTGTAAACGGATAAATGATATTTGGATCAGGTTGCACGAGCTTGTGCTTCTTGCCCGCGTAATCGTGGCGCGAAAGAATGTCGCGAATGAGGTTCAGACGAGCCAGCCGCTTGTTATCTGCGGATACCACGTACCAAGGTGCGTGATCGCCATGGGTACGCCGCAGCATCTCGTCGCGCGCCTCAGAATAGCCTTTCCAGTTTTTAACTGCAACCGCATCTATCGGGCTGACCTTCCATTGCTTGAGCGGGTCGCGCTTCCTGTCTGCAAGACGTCTGACCTGTTCGCCCTTGCTGATGTCCAGATAATATTTATGCAGCCTGATGCCTGAGTGAACGAGCATCTCCTCGAACGGGTAAACCGAACGCATGAACTCATCATATTGGGCATTGCTACAAAAGCCCATCACACGCTCAACTCCGGCTCGGTTGTACCAGCTGCGATTGAAAAGAACCGTTTCTTCAGCCACTGGCAAGTGGGCCACATAACGCTGAAAGTACCAGGCACTGCGATCACGATCAGAAGGCTTGCCTAACGCTACCACGCGGCTTTCACGCGGGCTCAAATACTCGCAAATACGCTTGATGCTACCGTCCTTTCCAGCGGCATCCCTGCCTTCAAGGAGTATAAGAACGCGTTCACCCTTTGATATGACATGCCGCTGTAACTTGACAAGCTCCACCTGCAGCATATGCAATTGCGATTCGTAGTCATCATGCGAGATCACGGTCTGGACATGACCCAGCGCAGCAGTGTCCAGAGCCCGCTCGGTCAAGTCATTTGATGTAAGGCGGCGTTGCCGGTTGAGTTTCTTCCCCATTTTGGTTCCTTGCAAAGTTACTGAGACCAGTTTCCCGAGACTCACGGATCAAGGGATTGAGGAAGATCAAGCTTCAGGTCCTGAACTCGCTTACGGTGTAAGTGGCTAATTCGCCATCTCACATTGAAGGACTCCGACCATGAGCAATAGCGAAACTCCAATCCCTGCAGATCCCGTGATTGCTGTGCACGACACACATACCGCTGCGGAAGCAACGATCAGGGCTTTGAGCCGCGCAGGCTTTGACATGAAAAAACTTTCCATCATTGGCAAGGGATACCACACCGAAGAGCATGCGCTAGGCTTTTACACGGTTGGCGATCGCATCAAGACCTGGGGTGGTATTGGCGGTTTCTGGGGCGCGATCTGGGGATTGCTGCTAACCCCTGCGGTATTCGTCTTACCGCCAGTTGGATTGGTGGGAGTAGCAGGACCGTTGGTCGTTGGATTGATGGGAGCACTGGAGGGTGCGGCTGTGGTGGGTGGCCTGTCGGCACTAGGCGCCGCGCTGTTCGGATTGGGGCTGTCCAGGACACAAGCCATCAAGTACGAAGCAGATGTCAAGGCAGACCGTTATCTCGTCATTGTTCATGGCTCGGAAGATGATATCGCGACCGCGCGCGCCGTGTTGAGGTCCGTGCCTGAGACGGACAAACAGATTTCACGCGACTCCGGAGTAATGAATCCAGCTCATGCCACCTAGCAACTCGTGTCATATAGGGCTCAACACAATACAGCCGCGGGACTGATTTTGATTCAAAGGTGTACGCGGGTCACCTGGCTTGCGTACATTGATTTGCCACATGCCGGACCAGGCTAAACCTGATGCACATAAGTGCCGGGTGCCTCAACAACCCCTAGCCCGGACTCAGCCCGGGCAACAGGCCGCGACAGGATTTTTGCCGAGGAATGCTTGCGCAACCATTGGTGCCAGCCCGGCCACCAAGAACCCCGCACAACCGTCGCCGCATCTTTCCATTTCTTCGGCTCGAGAGACGCATGCCCAACGGGGGTCGTTGCAATACGGTAATGGGCAAGAGGACTGGCCATGGGACCCGAAGGCGGACTCACAATACCCACATTGTGCCCACCAGAAGCAAGAACAAAAGTTGTCGGTGCTTTGGTCAAATCGTGAATCTTGTAAACCGATTGCCACGGCGACACATGGTCGTGCTCCGTAGCAAGCACAAACATGGGAATTTTGATATCGGTCAGGCTCACGGGATCAGTCCCAACCCTGAAGCGACCTTTCGCCAGATCGTTCTGGAGGTATATGCCACGGAGGTACTGGCTATGCATCCGCGCAGGCAGGCGTGTCGCATCTGCGTTCCAGGCACGCAGGGCCGTCATCGGCGTCTCTGCGCCCATAAGGTATTCATGAACCAGCTTCGACCAGACCAGGTCACGGGAGTTGATCAATGCGAAGGCACCGGCCATCTGCCTTCCATCCAGAAAACCCTGATCTGCCATCAGGTCTTCGAGAAATGCGATCTGGCTTTCGTCGATGAAAAGACCCAACTCACCAGGTTCCGCAAAATCAGTCTGTGCGGCCAACAAGGTCAGCGAAGCCATCAGTCGAGGGGCGGTCACACCCGAGGCCGCTGCGGCAATGCTGAGCAGCGTACCGCCAAGGCAATAGCCGACGCAATGTACGGGGCGGTGTGAGGCCCGTTTGCGCACAGTTTCAAGCGCTGCCAGAACACCAAGGCGCAGGTAGTCATCCATGCCCAGGTCTTGGTCGGAGGAATCAGGATTCCTCCAGGAAACCATGAAAACCCTGTGCCCCTGATCAACCAGATATTTCACCATCGAATTTGCAGGTTCGAGATCCAGTATGTAGTACTTCATGATCCAGGACGGAACAATCAATACGGGCTCCGCATCAATATGGATAGTGGTACTCTGATACTCGATAACTTCAATCAAATGGTTTCGCATGACAACCCTGCCAGGCGTCACTGCGACATCGCGGCCCACACAGAAGCGCTCCACACCACGCGGTCTCCCGTCCTCGAGCAGTGTGAGAACGTCCTGCCACCAGTGGGTAAATCCATTCACAAGATTGGCTCCGCCTGTCAACAAGGTTTTGGCAAATACCTGAGGGTTGGTTGTTATCCCGTTTGACGGCGAAAACATGTCCAGCCACTGCCGCGCCATAAAAGCGACAACGTCTTCGTGGTGCGGCGATACGCCTCGCACCCCAGTGGTAGCTTCCGACCACCAGCGCTCCTGTAACAGAAAAGCCTGTGCCATGAGGTTGTAAGGAGGCCAATTCCATTCCGGCGAAATAAACCGTTTGTCACGTGCATGAGGATCAATGCAACGGTTGCAGCCACCACAGGAAAAATGATGCACATACAGCATCCATTGCGCCATCTTCACACCAGCACTTCCAGCTAGCTCAATCTGCTTTGAATGCGATGCCACAAGGTGGCTAAACCAGTCTGTCTGGGCAAGCTGTATCGATGAGGGTGAAATGCCATTGGCCATCCGCGCAGTGAAAGCCCTGAGCGACGATTCCGTAGACTTCAGACCGAACCGGGTAGCTTGGGGAGCAGAATGCGACATGACCGGAACGCCGGTTGCCGGGTTGGGCGAAACAAGTGGCTGATCAGACATGGTGAAGATTCCTGGATCCTATCTGCCACTTGCTTGCAACCACTTCTTCTGGAAATTCGGCACGCGACGGCGACAAGGCAAAGTTAACTGATGTGTGTGCTTGCAGCCTTGATGCAGGTCAAGCCGGTGCCCCCCGCTCTTGAAAGAAATGCAGGCTGGTTGTCGATAACAAGGCGCCACAACTATCGAGTGGTATCGGCCTGATGAGTCACAAAAAATATGTACGAATCCCGATGTGGTCGCGTGGAATGCTGGCTTTGCCCAGTAATCTGGCCGCTGGCGTAATGGAAGTTCAGGAATCCTTACAGGACAGTCTCTCGCAGCAATCAATTGGAGCGGCGCAACCACGCGATGTCGGCGGATGGAAGGGTCGGCGCAGTGTTTCGAGCCCCTTTGAGGTATGTCAACCTGAATGTAGCGCCGCTCTTTGATACTGGGTTTTCGTTTTTGAGACTACCGGAGTATGTGATGTACCAGTTTGCTTGTTGCGTCCACCCTGACATCTTTTACCCGCTTTGCTTAACCACCAGCGGTGCCCGTCGCGTGCATCTGTCGGCAGCGTGCCAATGACACCGCGGACCGCTTTGGTGACAGGCGGAACATCGGGCATTGGTGCGGCAAGCGCTGAAGCCTTGCTTGCAGCAGGCTATCGGGTTGCAGCGAGTTACGCCCAGGACCATGTCGGCGCCAAAAACTTCTCCGAGAGAACAGGTATCGCCGTTTTTTCATGGGATGTAGCGGATGCTGCCGCCTGCCGTACCGGCATCGAAGAAGTGGAAAGGTCCATGGGCCGGATCGACGTGTTGGTCAATAACGCGGGTATCACGCATGACTGCATGCTGCACAAAATGGATGCGAATCACTGGAAGAGGATCATTGATGTCAACCTCGGTGGCTGCTTCAATATGTGCCGAGCCGTCATCAACGGAATGCGTGATCGCCGCTTCGGTCGCGTCATCAACATGAGCTCAGTCAACGGGCTCGCCGGCCAGGCAGGGCAGACCAACTATTCGGCCAGCAAGGCGGGCATCATCGGATTTACCAAGGCACTGGCGCTCGAAGGCGCTTCACGCAACATCACTGCCAATGTGATTGCACCCGGATACACAGACACCGCGATGGTTGCGGCAATACCTGCGGAGGTCATGGACGAAATTCTCAAGACGATCCCTGCTGGACGCCTCGCCAAACCGGCCGAGATCGCCCGGGCTGTCGTTTTTCTGGCTGCCGATGAGGCTGGTTTCATCACGGGAACGACACTGTCGATCAATGGCGGGAAATACCTCGCCTGAGACTCCGGGAGTTGGCGTATGGCGTGTACCCATGATTCATGCCATCAGGGCACCAGGACAGCTGCGCCGGTGATCCGACCAGAACGCAAGTCTTCCAGCGCTTCGTTGGCTCGTTCCAGTGGGTAGCAAGTGGTCTCGACGCGCAACGGCACCTCTTTCACGATATTCAGAAACTCCACCGCATCGTTTCGCGTGAGGTTGGCGACCGAAAGCACAGCCCTCTCCTCCCATAACAACTGGTAGGCAAAAGACGGAATGTCACTCATGTGAATGCCGCCGCAAACCACCCTGCCACCCTTTCGCACGGCACGCAACGCACGCGGCACCAACTCGCCGAGCGGTGCAAAAATGATTGCCGCATCCAGCAGTTCGGGCGGCGCCTGATCAGAATCGCCGGTCCACATAACACCCAATGAGCGTGCAAACGCCTGGGCTTGCGTATCGCCGGGGCGGGTAAATGCATAGATTTTTTTACCTTGGTGGCGGCCAACCTGGGCGATCAAGTGTGCGGCTGCTCCAAACCCGTAGAGACCGATCGCGGTCGTATCGTTACCGGCCATTCGCAGTGATCGCCAGCCGATTAAACCGGCGCACATCAGGGGTGCGACATGAACAGCATCCATCTTTAGCGACAGTGGCAGGCAAAAATCAGCCTCTGCGATCACATGTGTTGCGAAGCCGCCATCACGGCCATGACCTGTAAATATTGGTCGGTCGCAAAGATTTTCGCGTCCCTGAATACAGAAATCACAATGTCCGCAGGTATGCCCCAGCCAGGGCACACCGACTCGATCGCCAACCTTCAAGGCATGCACTTCTGCACCTGTGCGCTCAACGATTCCAACGATCTCATGCCCGGGAATCAGGGGCAAATGCGGCACGTGCAATTCACCATCGAGAATATGAAGGTCGGTGCGGCATACCGCGCAGGCTTCAACACGCAGGCACACTTCAGCAGAGGCGGGCTCAGGAAGCGGACGATCCTCCAGTTGCAAGGGCTGGCGGTGCTGGTGCAGAACCATCGCGCGCATTGTCTTCATTTGTACGCCTTTGCGAAAATCATTACAAATATCCAAGCCGGTAAAAAATGCAGAGCCGGTGCCAATTTAGCCTGCACCGGCCAGGCAGCTAGCCACCGTCGTACTGCAGTTTGCGGACCAGCGCCAGCAACGGGGCTTCGATAAGGCGGTCTACAGCCTGCCAGGCGGTGATTTGCCTGAAAAGTCCAGACCGGCGCCTCTGAAGATAATGACGAAAGTCAGCTTGAACCACATACGAGCCGGTCACCACGATGGAGTCAATAGTTACCAACGCATCACATATTTTGCTGAAATATTCATGTTCAGTACGCACTTCGCTACCATGCTGGCGCGTGGCATGGGCATGTTGTTGAAATTCCTGAACTTGTGACCGGTCCACATCGAACCTGATGAGGTTTGCATGGTGATGATCGCGCCAAATGGCGGCATTTTCAAAAGAAATATCTCCTGCAACAGCGCAACTTCCGGCCGCCTCATGTGGATTTTTAAAAGCTAAAACTGCGTCGTCTCAATAGTGACTCTAGCGCGCGGCTACGAATTCACACTTGATCTGCCGCAAGCTGCTACCAAGAAGTCCAATGGTCAATTGGGTGACTTATCCGTGCTTTTGCAGCTGGTTTCCTTGTGCGGCCAACCTTGCATAAAAAAAGCGCTTGGCTCCTTCAACCAGGGCCAGATAGGCCAGCACCATCCCCACCAGCCAGGCGAAAAAAATCGCCGGAGGGGGCGTGAACTGAAAGAGTTTGCCAATGGACGTAAAAGGCAACAGCAACGCGACAGAAACCACTGCGAGTGAGGCCGCGGTGAGTACAAAGCTTGGACGGCTGGCCCACGGTTTACCGCGCGTACGAATCACAAAAATAACCAGTATTTGCGTGACCAGCGACTCCATAAACCAGCCGGTGTGAAAGAGCTTTTCGTCAGCATTCAGTACTTTTAGCAAGAGCCAGAAAGTCAATCCGTCAAATGCGGAGCTGATCAGGCCAAATAACCACATGTAGCGCTGGATGAACCCCATGTCGAGCGACCGCGGGCGACGCAAATCGCCTGCGTCAACCTGATCCAGCGGGATGGCTGCCTCTGACAGGTCGTAAAGCACATTATTAAGCAGTATCTGAGTGGGCAACATCGGAAGAAAGGGAAGAAAAAGCGAGGCCGCTGCCATGCTCAGCATGTTTCCAAAGTTGGAACTCGTGCCCATCATGATGTACTTCATCACATTGCCAAAGGTGCGGCGCCCCTCGAGAACGCCTTCATGGAGAACCGCGAGGTCGTGATCGAGCATCACGATATCAGCGACTTCCCGTGCCACATCCACAGCGGAGTCGACCGTGATGCCCACATCGGCTGAGTGCAGGGGCGGGGCGTCGTTAACACCGTCTCCAAGGTAGCCAACCACGTGACCACGAGCCTTCAGTGCAAGGATGATGCGATTCTTCTGGGTAGGATTGACGCGACAAAACAGTGTGGTGCGGCCGACTCTCGCCCGCAATGCCGCCTCGTCCATGTGCGACAGTTCCTCGCCAGTCAGCGTGCCTTTAACCGGCAACTTGAGCAAGCCACATAGATGCTGCGCCACAAGCTCGCTGTCACCACTGACGATCTTCACAGTCACGCCACTTTTGGCCAAAGCCGCAAGTGCCATACCTGCACCCGCCTTGGGCGGATCAATGAATGCCGCAAAACCTGCAAAGACCAGCTGGTTCTCGTCGCGGATATCGGCGTGAGAATGGTCTTCAGACACCTCGCGCCAAGCTACTCCAAGCACCCGCAAACCCTCGCTCTCCAGAGCGTCGCAGCGATCGCGCAGACTTTTCCGTGTGGACTCGTCCAGCGATACAAGCAACCCTCCTTCGCGCCGCTCGACCCGGTCACACAATCCCAGCACATCGCCAGGCGCACCCTTGACGACCAGCCAGCGGACACCCGCGCGATCAAGCAGCACAGAAACACGCCGCCGCTCGAAGTCGAAGGGTACCTCGTCAATTTTTCTCCACGCGGTAACGTCGACATGTTTCTCGAGAATGGCGTCATCGAGTGGGCTGCGAAGTCCGCTCTCAAAGGCACTATTGAGACCGGCCAGCATCAACACGCGCGGCGTATCCCGCCCGTCGATATCGACACAACGGGCCAGGCTGATCTTCGCCTCCGTCAGCGTGCCCGTCTTGTCGGTACAAAGTACGTCCATGGCACCAAGGTTTTGTATCGAGGCAAGACGTTTGACAATCACACGCCGTTCAGCCATGCGCATTGCCCCGCGTGACAGCGTGACCGATACGACCATGGGAAGAAGCTCTGGCGTCAGACCAACCGCAAGAGCCACGGCAAAAAGAAAAGACTCGATTAACGGCCTGTGCAAAATCAGGTTAACCAACATTACGAAAAACACCAGCAACAAGGTAATTTGCATCAGCAGCATGCCAAACCGCCGCATGCCCATTTCAAAGGCGGTGGGCGGCGCTGATGTCTGAATACTGCTTGCCACCTCACCGAGTACAGACGCTGAACCGGTCGCCATGACCAGCACCCGGGCGCTGCCGCTGACGACCGTGCTGCCCATGAAAACTGCATTGGTGGCCTGCTGCAGATCCGTCGCGCCGGCGTCCAGATCCCCAGCACGCTTTTCAACCGGATAGGATTCGCCCGTAAGAAGTCCCTGGTTGACGAAGAAGTCCCGCCCCTCTATTACCCGGCCATCCGCAGGTACGCGCTCTCCCGCAGAAAGCATCACCAGATCGCCCGGAACCAGACTCGCCACAGAAAGCTGCTGCACATGCCCGTCACGCAGGACACTGCTGCGCAGAGCCACCGATTCCCGAAGGCTTTCAGCGGCGCGCACTGCACGGTGCTCCTGCACAAAATCCAGCGTGACGCTCAGCAACACCATCGCCATGATGATGAGAAAGTTGGCGACATCCCCAGTAAGAGCCGAGATCGCGCTGGCTGCAAGCAAAACGAGGACCAGGGGGTTACGAAAACGCGTGAGAAACTGAATCGCCACCCACTGCTTTTTTCGGACTTCGAGACTGTTAGGTCCAACACGTGCCAGCGCCCCCTCTGCCTGGGACTGCGAGAGGCCTTCTGCCACAGCTGGCGCAGGCATGAGCCACCAGACGCGTTGCGGATAGGGTGATGTCCGCACGGTTAGCTGTCGCTTTTCATCCGAATTTGCACGAAAAATCACGCATGATCTGCAGTCATGTCTGCGGTAGAACTCTGGTCCTCGGCCCCGTTGGCTGCAAGCGCCATATTGCCATGTGTTCTGACTGGCATCGTTGCCCTTGCCTCCACATGACGTAACCAGGTTGCGCATGGACCAGGAGGGCCCTGAAGGACGATGACGGCGACGCCGTTTAGAGCTATAGGGTGGCGCATGGCTCTTCCTTTTGTTCCTGAATCGATTGATATGCGACGTTATCCCTTGCCAGGCCGGTTCATTTGCGCTGAATCAAATTTTCTGGTGTGGCAATGGCCGGGCAGCCTGCACAACGGGTTGACATGGCGCAACCCTGCAAGGTACGTGTCACTCTAAGGTAACCCCGTCGCTTCCGTCAGTTAAGGAGTCACCATGCTGGCATCACATTTCACCGTGCTTCTGCGCAAGCAATCAACCGACTCCTTAAAGTGCCCAGGCGTTAATCGGATTGATTCAATGGTTCGCAACGAACTCGGCGCATGGGAAAGGTTCGCGTATGCAGTATCTGGAGGCGCAATTGAATACTGCTCCGGCCCTGATTTACTGCTAACCGCTCATCAAATCCGCTTTGCTGGACATATGTGACGGAACTCGACTCCCTGCTTGAACTGGCGCTCGATTCTTCTCGGGAACGCATAACCATTTCAGAAATGGTTCATGTCATGGGAGACTGCAGCCTGGCCACTCTGATACTCCTGTTTGCATTGCCCAACAGCATTCCTGCCCCGCCCGGCACGTCTGCAATCCTCGGCGTGCCTCTGCTATTTCTGACTACCCAGATGGCGCTGGGCCACTCTGCCTCGCTACCGCAATGGCTGGCGAGACAATCCTTTTCAAGGAAGCACCTGGCAGACCTTATGCTGCAACTGGATGCAATTTCTCGCAGGGCGGAAAGAATTTGCAAGCCCCGCCTTCACACATATGCGGGACCATTTGCCATGCGTGTCGCGGGTGGCATTGGCGTGTTGGTCTCAGTCATACTCATTCTGCCCCTGCCTCTGGTGAATGTGCCCTGTGGCGTGGCGCTTGTTCTGGTTTCACTGGGCTGCCTCTACAAGGACGGGCTTTTCACGATCCTCGGTTGCGTCGCTGGATTCGCGTCGCTAATACTCGCTGTGGTGGTTGTCGTCCTGTCGTGGCACATTGTTCACAAAGCTCTGTCGGTGATTTTGTGAAACGAGCCGATCGTCAAGCTGTTAGTGGCTTCGCGGGGGCACGCCAGATTGGAGAAGCACCGCATATATGATGAATCGTATTTATCTGGCCACTCAGCAACCCAAAGGGAACTGGCTACACCCACCATCCTGACGCTGGGGACTAGCTATTGGGATACTCCGCCGTTTCACTGCGTTCGACTCCGGCTCATCACGCTTTCTGCATGGGTCCGTTGTGCAGCATTTCATCCCTATAAATTGAGATTGAAAAAGCAATTGTGAGGCTGAAGCGTCAGGCCGCTGTATATCAAAGCTCAGGTGTTGCCGGAGACGTTAAAAATCGCCACTGCCCCCGTTGGCCAGGCTTTCGAACTTGGTGATGCGGTTCAGGAAGGCGAGCTTGACGGTGCCGGTCGGGCCGTTACGCTGCTTGCTGATGATGACCTCGGCAACACCGGGCTCCTTGCAGGCTTCCTTGGTGTAGTACTCGTCACGGTAGATGAACATGATGATGTCGGCATCCTGCTCGATGGCGCCTGATTCACGCAGGTCACTCATCATGGGGCGCTTGTCGGTGCGTGACTCAACGCCACGGCTGAGCTGCGAGAGTGCAATCACAGGGCATTGCAGCTCCTTTGCGAGCATTTTCAGGCCGCGCGAAATTTCACCCACGGCAGTCGCGCGGTTTTCATCAGCCATGCCCCCCGACACGCTCATGAGCTGCAGGTAATCAACCACGATCAGGCCGAGCTTGCCACACTGGCGTGCCAGGCGGCGTGCATTGGCGCGAAGTTCGCTAACAGTGAGGCCTGGGGTCTCGTCAATGTGCAAAGAGACAGAACGCAGCTTTTCAATCGCTTCGGTCAGGCGCGGCCATTCTTCGTCTGTGAGCGCGCCCGTACGCAGGTGGGTCTGGTCGATGCGGCCAATGGAGCCGACGATACGCACGGCGAGTTGCGAAGCGCCCATCTCCATGGAGAACACGGCCACAGGCAGGCCTGCCTCGATAGCGACGTTTTCAGCGATGTTGATGGCGAGTGCGGTCTTGCCCATCGAGGGTCGCGCGGCCAGGATAATCAGGTCGCCGGCCTGGAAGCCAGAGGTCATGCGGTCGAGGTCATAGAAACCGGTAGGCACGCCTGTCACGTCTTGCGGGTTCTCGGCCATCTCGGTCACGCGATCGAGCAGGCTGACGACCAGCGTATCCATGCTCTGGAAGCCTTCCTTCATGCGCGAGCCCTGCTCGCCTATCTTGAAGATCTTCTGTTCAGCCTCATCGAGGATGGTGGCAACGTCCTTGCCCTGCGGGCTGAAGGCGTTGGTGGCAATCTCGTCGCTGGCGGACACCAGCTTGCGCAGGATGGAGCGCTCGCGCACGATCTCTGCGTAACGGCGGATGTTGCTGGCGCTGGGCACGTACTGTGCGAGCGAGTTGAGGTAACCGAGCCCGCCCATTTCTTCGGCCTTGCCCTGGTTTTGCAGGTGCTCGTAAACGGTGATGACGTCCGCCGGCTTGCTGGCGTTGATGAGCGCGCCGACGGCAGCATAAATCAGCTTGTGTTCGGCACGATAGAAGTCGGTATCGACCAGCAGGTCGCCGACGCGGTCCCAGGCACCGTTGTCGAGCAGCAAGCCACCCAGCACGCTGGACTCGCCCTCGATGGAGTGCGGCGGAATGCGCAGCTGGGCAATCTGCCTGTCGGGGCTGTAGCCGGGGTCGTCAAAGGTGGAAAGTACGGCGGACATGGGTTTCCTTAGCAGCCTCAGATGCTATCGCCCAGCTCTTGTGAAGTCACGGGATAACACTGTTGATAACTGGTGATTAAGTGGCGCACAACCCTGTAAAAACTGTGAAATGAAACAGGGATAAAAAAGCCGCTCAGCGAGCGGCTTTTGCGGGAGAGAAAACGCGTATTAAGCGGTTTCGCCCAGCACGGTGACGGTGATATCCACCAGCACATCAGTGTGCAGCGCAACGCTGACAGCGTGGTCGCCGGTAGTCTTCAGCGGGCCGACAGGCATGCGGATCTGCGACTTGGCAACGGCAAAGCCCTGCTTGGTCAGCTCTGCAGCGATGTCATGGTTGGTGACGGAGCCAAACAAACGGCCGTCAACGCCAGCCTTCTGCGTGAGCTTGATGCTGGTGCCACCGAGCTTTTCGCCCTGGGCTTGTGACTCGGCCAGCTTGGCAGCGGCTGCTTTTTCGAGTTCGGCGCGCTTGGCTTCGAACTCGGCCTTGTTGGCTTCGGTGGCGCGGCGTGCACGGCCAGAAGGGATCAGGAAGTTACGTGCGTAGCCGTCCTTGACCTTGACGATTTCGCCAAGGTTGCCGAGGTTAACGACTTTGTCGAGCAGGATGATTTGCATGGTCGTTAACTCCTTACAGGGTACGGTGCTGGTCGCTGTACGGCAGCATCGCGAGGAAGCGTGCGCGTTTGACAGCGGTGTTGATCTGGCGCTGGAAGATAGCGCGCGTGCCGGTCAGGCGTGCGGGGATGATCTTGCCGTTTTCAGAGACGAAGTCACGCAGGGTGTCGATGTCCTTGTAGTCGATTTCCTCGACGCCGGCAGCGGTGAAGCGGCAAAAGCGCTTGCGCTTAAACAGCAGTGATTGTGTGTTGCGCTTTGGGCGCTTGTCTTTGTTGAAACGTTTTGGTCCGGGCATGATGGACTCCTTAAATTTGGTTTATCGCTTGAATGTGAAAAACAATGCTTTTGCTTGTACGTGCGTTGATCAGGAACCCGGTAAACAGCTGGGGTTTGCCTAATTCGGCTTTGGCTGAAGTTTCAGCCAGTGCACCGAATGCGACTGCCCTGACTGTCAACTTGACCTGCCTTGTGACACCTGCCTCAACAACCTCGGACTCGTGTTCGAGTACCAGATTGAGGGCCGGTATGCCGGCTGGCGTGTAGCGAAGAGGGCTTGCCTCGGCGATGCACGCGGTCAGATTGACCTGGTTCAATGACTGATCAGTTGTTGCCTGCGTACTCTGCCTGCTGGGTCTTGCGCGCTTCTTCGCGCTCGACGTTGCGCATCATCAATGAAGGGCCGGTTTCGGCTTTCTTCTTGACAACAGTGAGGTGACGCAGGACGGCATCGTTGAACTTGAACGCGTGCTCAATTTCTTCCATGACTTCCTTGGTGGCTTCAATGTTGATGCACAGGTAGTGGGCTTTGGCGAGTTTCTGGATCAGGTACACCAGCTGGCGGCGGCCCCAATCTTCAACACGATGCACTTTTCCACCGCCGGCGGTAATCATGCCCTTGTAACGTTCCAGCATGGCTGGGACTTGCTCGCTTTGATCCGGGTGGATCAGCAAGACGATCTCGTAGTGACGCATAAAACTCCTTTTGGGTTGATTGAGCTGCCCCAGCGTCGGGTAGGGTGCAGCAAGGCGAAGCCCATGAGTATAGCACCCCCACGGTCGTTCGCTTCGCGTAACTCCCTGCCCCCCCGAGGGGGCCGCCCGCCTGCGGTCTGGCGGAGCCAGTCCCGCGGCAGAGGCCGAGCCCCCACGGTCGTTCGCTTTGCGTAACTCCCTGCCCCCCGAGGGGGCCACCCGCCTGCGGCCTGGCAAAGCCAGTTCCGCGGCTCTGCTGGCGAAGACACCGCTCCGTTCAGGGACTAAAGCGACTTCAGGTCTGGATACCGGATGTACTCGACCAGATCCTGCGACTTCTGGCCGGGTTTGGGGGTGATCAGGCTGACCAGGATGATCACGGCAAAGCCTACGGGCACGCCGAACACACCGGCTGAAATCGGGTCTATGCCCCACCAGAGCTGGACGGGGCGGGTAATTCCGAAGGTCGCGCGCAGCCAGGGCTGGTTGACGAGCATATAGAAGAAAGTAATACAAAGACCAGACAGCATACCCAGCGCGGCGGCGATGCCGGTGGCGCGCTTCCAGAAAATGCCGAGGCTGAGTGCGGGAAAAAAAGAGGCTGCTGCGAACGAAAACGCCGCCGACACCAGGAACAGGATGTCTGCCGGCTTTTGCGCAGCGACATAGGCCGCGAGCAAGGCGACGATGAGCAACAGGATCTTGGACACCGTGACACGGCTGACCGTGGATGCGTTGGGGTCGATCATCTTGTAATAGAGATCGTGGCCCAGCGCGTTTGAAATTGTCAGCAGCAGACCGTCAGCCGTAGACAGCGCCGCAGCCAGCCCGCCAGCAGCGACCAGGCCCGACACCACATAAGGCAGGCCCGACAGCTCGGGCGTGAGCAGCACGACGATGTCGCCGCTGATGGTGAGCTCGTTGAGCTGCAGGATGTTGTCCTTGTTGATGTCGATCACCGACAACAGGGAAGGATCTACGCGGCTCCATGAATTGACCCATGCCGGCAACTGGTCAAACGGCATGCCTACCAGGTTGGTGAACACCTCGTACTTGACCAGCACGGCCAGCGCTGGCGCAGTGAAGTACAGCAGCACGATGAAAAACAGCGACCATGTGACCGACTGCCGCGCCTGCCGCACACTGGGTACGGTGTAGTAGCGCATCAATATATGGGGCAAGGCTGCGGTGCCGACCATGAGGCAGAACACCAGTGCGAGGAAGTTGCGGCGCGAGGTGTCGTACAGCGCCTGCTCTTTGGGCGTGCCGTCAGGGTCACCCGAGAATTGTTTTGCGTGCGGCGGCATGCCGTTGAGCGGCAGTGTCTTGACGTCAGCGATGGCTTTGGCTTCTGTCCAGGACTTGACGGCGGCGGCCTCGTCCTTGGGCATGTTAGCCATCAGCTTGCCGGCAGTCGAAATGGCCGCGACGGAAGCGTTGCCCCCCTTGAGCTCATCCATCTTGCGGATGGCGGCATTCCTGTCTTCTGCCAGGGACTGTGTCGGGTGCTTCAATTTTTCAGCAAGGGCTTCAGAGCGTTGCTGGAACAGCGCCCTCACCTGCTGTTCTTTGGGGTCGAGCGTGAGTTCTTTTTCCTTGGCGGTAACTTTTTCGAGCTGAAAGCCGTAGATCAGTTGCGGCACCGGTACATGGGTCTGCTTGATCGACAGCCACACCACGGGGATCAGGTACGCGACGACGAGGATGATGTACTGCGCCACCTGCGTCCAGGTCACCGCGCGCATGCCGCCGAGGAAGGAGCACACCAGAATGCCGCCCAGGCCAAGAAAGATGCCCAGCTCAAAAGCAATGCCTGTCAGGTAAGACGTGATGAGGCCTACGCCGTAAATCTGGGCGACAAGGTAGGTGAATGAACACAGGATGGCTGCGCCCAGCCCGATGAAGCGCGGCAGGTGCCCGTCATAACGCTCGCCCAGAAAATCCGGGATCGTGTACTGGCCGAACTTGCGCAGGTAAGGCGCCAGCACCAGCGCCACCAGGCAGTAACCGCCCGTCCAGCCCATGATGAAAGCCAGGCCGCTGTAACCCGTGAGGTAAAGCGTGCCCGCCAGGCCGATAAAGGAGGCAGCCGACATCCAGTCGGCACCCGTAGCCATGCCGTTGTAGATCGCTGGCACGCGGCGGCCTGCGACGTAATACTCGGATGCTTCTGTCGTGCGGCTCATCACGCCAATACCGGCGTACAAGGCAATCGTGGCCATCAGGAAGGTAAAGCCTATCCAGAGGCGCGGCAGGCCCATGCGCTCGGCAATGGCAAGTGCCAATACAAACAGGATAAAACCGGCCGTGTACCAGCTGTACACACGCTTGAGCTGCGCCCGGAACCGGGGGGCCGACATCTTGACGCCATCCCGCGTGCCAAAGAAGCCGGCCATCAGTCTTCCTCCTCTTCAACGCCGTGTTCGATGTCAAGCCGGTTCATGTACCAGGCATAAAACCCGATCAGCAGGCAGTACACCAGCAGGGCACCCTGCGCGCCCATCCAGAAACTGAAAGGCCAGCCGAAAAAAGTAAAGCTCAGCGCGCGTGCAAAGTAGCTCACCACAAAGGTCACAAAAAACCAGATCGCCAGCAGCACGGCAATGACGATGCGGTTCTTGCGCCAGTAACTGCGGTGGCTGGCGGTGGTTTCAGGATGTGGCATGGGGCACCACGGTTGTGTGAATCCGGGCAAGCGTCTGTTGTTCCAGCTGCGCAGCGACTTTCGGCTCAAACTGCCTGAGGTGCAAAAGAACATCGCGCACCTCATCGCTCTGGCCCAGTGCCGACCACGCTTCTGCGAGGCGATACCACGCATGAGGGCTCATGGGCTGTAACACCGTTGTCTTTTTGAGCGCAACCACCGCTTCGTCAAACTGCTGCGCGTACATCAGTGCGAGGCCCAGGCCGTACCAGGCGCGGTCCATGCGCTCATCCAGCGCCACGGCTTTCCTGAAGGCAGTTTCTGCTTCGGCGTGCTCGCCAGACTTTTGCAGCAAATAACCAAGATTGAACCAGCCTGAGGCAGCCTGTGGCGAGGTTTCGACAAGTCGTTGCAGGCAGCCTATGGCCGCGGGCAAGCTGTTTTGCAGAGCGTACAAATGCCCGCAACTGGCAAGCGCATACGCATCATGCGGCCGGATGCGCAGCATGCTTTCAAAAGCATGCAATGCGGCTTTCGGCTGCAAAAACACCAGCAGTGTTCGCGCCTTGAGTTTGAGAAATGCGTAACGCACGGCCCTGCTCACTTGCACAGGGAAACGCCTGTCTGCAGGCAGATGCTGACCTTGGCGACAACGGCAGCGCACCACAAGACCAGCAATCCAAAGAAGGCGACCAGGGGCACATGGCGGTCAAGAACCACACGTGGTGACACCCAGCGTGCGGCGCGAACCCAGGGTTGGGCAATGAGTTGCAGCAGGCGATACACCGGGTTGTGAGCCCTGCCCGCGCCCGCCATCAAACCGACAACCGCTTGCGCCACAAGGGCGAGCAAGGCTATTTCTGCAATCAGTTTGATGAGGACAACGACGGTGAGCATGGGTGAAAAAGAAAGCCCCCCGATTGTCATCGGAGGGCTTGCAGATTACCCGTGACACAAGGCCCAAAGCCCCCGGGGTTTTCCCTCGGGTAGGGCGACGCAGGCGTTCAGCTTGCCAGCCGCTTCCAGGTATCAATCACCGTATCGGGGTTCAGTGAGATGGAGCCGATGCCCTGCTCTTTCAGCCAGATCGCAAAGTCCGGGTGGTCGCTGGGGCCCTGGCCGCAGATACCGACGTACTTGCCCTGCTTTTTGCAGGCGGTGATCGCCATGCTCAAGAGCGCCTGCACGGCAGGGTCACGCTCATCAAAGTCCTTGGCCAGAATCTCGAGGCCGGAATCACGATCCAGGCCCAGCGTGAGCTGCGTCAGGTCGTTGGAGCCGATGGAGAAACCGTCGAAGTATTCGAGGAAGCGCTCGGCTAACACGGCGTTGCTCGGAATCTCGCACATCATGATGATGCGCAGGCCGTCCTGGCCACGTTTGAGGCCGTGCTGCGCGAGCAGCTCGGTCACCGCTTTGGCCTGGCCCAAGGTACGCACGAAGGGCACCATCACCTCCACATTCGTCAGGCCCATGTCGTTGCGCACGCGCTTGAGCGCTTCGCACTCCATCGCAAACGCTTCGGCAAAGTCTGCACTCAGGTAACGTGCGGCGCCGCGGAAACCCAGCATCGGGTTTTCTTCTTCAGGCTCGTAGCGTGAACCGCCGATGAGCTTGCGGTATTCATTCGACTTGAAGTCCGACAGGCGCACGATCACCGACTTGGGCCAGAAAGCAGCGCCAATGGTGGCGATGCCTTCAGCCACCTTGTCGACATAAAAAGCACGTGGTGAGGCATGGCCGCGCGCCACGCTTTCAACCGCCTTTTTCAGGTCGGCATCGACATTCGGGTAGTCAAGAATGGCTTTGGGGTGCACGCCGATGTTGTTGTTGATGATGAACTCAAGACGCGCCAGGCCCACGCCTTCATTGGGGATCTGGCAGAAGTCAAACGCCAGCTGCGGGTTGCCGACGTTCATCATGATCTTCACGTCGACCGGCGGCATCTCGCCGCGCTGCACTTCGGTGACTTCGGTCTCAAGCAGGCCGTCATAGATGTTGCCGGTATCGCCCTCGGCGCAGCTGACCGTGACCAGCATGCCGTCTTTCAGCGTTTCGGTCGCATCACCGCAACCGACCACGGCCGGAATGCCCAGCTCACGCGCAATAATGGCCGCGTGGCAGGTACGGCCGCCACGGTTGGTGACGATGGCGCTGGCGCGCTTCATGACCGGTTCCCAGTTCGGGTCGGTCATGTCGGTCACCAGGATGTCGCCGGCCTGCACCTGGTCCATGTCCTTGATGTCGTGCACGATGCGGACCGGGCCAGTGCCGATCTTCTGGCCGATGGCGCGGCCTTCAGCCAGCACGGTGCCTTTGCCCTGGTTGGCCTTGAGTTTGTAGCGCAACTCGGCCTTGCCTTTGGACTGGCTCTTCACTGTTTCAGGGCGCGCCTGCAGGATGTAGAGTTCGCCGTCGATGCCGTCCTTGCCCCATTCGATGTCCATAGGGCGGCCGTAATGCTCTTCAATGATGAGCGCGTAACGTGCCAGCTGCTCGACGTCATCGTCAGTCAGCGAATAACGATTGCGCAGTTCGGTCGGCACATCGGTCGTCTTGACCAGCTTGCCACTCGCTTTTTTCTCTTCGGGCGTGCTGAACTCCATCTGCAGCAGCTTGCTGCCCAGGTTGCGGCGTATGACCGCGCGCTTGCCGGCTTTCAGGATGGGCTTGTGCACATAAAACTCGTCAGGATTGACGGCGCCCTGCACCACGGTTTCGCCGAGGCCGTAGCTGGAGGTGATGAAGACGACGTCTTCAAAACCGCTTTCGGTGTCGATGGTGAACATCACGCCGGCAGCGCCCTTGTCGCTGCGCACCATGCGCTGGATACCAGCCGACAGGGCGACGTCGGAATGCGCAAAACCCTGGTGTACGCGGTAGCTGATGGCGCGGTCGTTGTAGAGCGAGGCAAAGACCTCCTTCATCTTGTGCAGCACGTCTTCAATGCCCACCACATTCAGGAAGGTTTCCTGCTGGCCTGCGAACGATGCGTCGGGCAGGTCTTCGGCCGTGGCGGATGAGCGCACGGCAAAACTGGCTTGCGGATTGTTGCCGCACAAGGTGATGAAGCTTTCGCGGACGGCCTTTTCAAGGTCAGCCGGGAAGGGCTGCGACTCGACCAGCGCACGAATCTTGCCGCCGGCTTCGGCCAGCGCCCGCACGTCATCTGTATTCAGTGCATCAAGCACTGCGTTGATTTTTTTGTCCAGGCCGTCGTGGGCCAGAAAGGCCCTGAACGCATGGGCCGTCGTCGCAAATCCGGTGGGAACCCGCACGCCCTTGGGTCCGGTGGGCAGCTGCGAGATCATCTCGCCGAGGCTGGCGTTTTTACCGCCTACGGCCTCGACATCTGACATTCTCAGGTTTTCAAACGGTACGACCAGGGCGGTCGCCTCAAACAGGTTGGACATGAAAATACTCCGGGAGGTTTAAAAACTGGAGCGTCCGTCATGCGCGGCAACAGGCAACCTTGTTGTTCTTGGAGGGGGTTGTGGCGGGGCATGAGGTCAGAATCTGGATAATTGCCCCAATTGTAGGGGGCTGGCGCACTTGCCGTGCGGTCAGTTTTTTACAGCCTTTCCTGAAGTTTTCCTGCCGTCTTTTATCCACCCACAACAACCCGCCATGTCCAACCGCACCGTGTTTTTCATCTCCGACGGCACCGGCATCACCGCCGAAACCTTTGGCAACGCCATCCTGGCCCAGTTCGAGATGACACCCCGCCATGTGCGGCTGCCCTTTATCGACAGCGTGGACAAGGCGCATCAGGCCATCCGCCAGATCAACCACACGGGTGAAGTCGAGGGCAAACGGCCCATCGTCTTCACCACGCTGGTCAACATGGACATCCTGGCCGTCATCAAGACCCACTGCAACGGCATGCTGCTGGACATGTTCGGCATGTTTGTCGCCCCGCTGGAGAGCGAACTGGGCCTCAAATCAAACCATCGCGTGGGGCGTTTTTCGGATGCCTCCAAAAGCAAGGAATACGACGACCGCATTGAGGCGATCAACTTCTCGCTGGCGCACGACGACGGCCAGAGCAACCGCGATCTCGAAGGCTCGGACGTCATATTGGTGGGCGTGAGCCGCAGCGGCAAGACGCCGACCTCGCTTTACCTGGCCATGCAGTACGGCCTGAAGGCGTCCAACTATCCGCTGATTCCGGAAGACTTTGAGCGCCGCCAGTTGCCGCCCGCGCTGGTGCCGCACCGCAAGAAGATTTTCGGCCTGACGATTGCGCCCGAGCGACTGGCGCAGATTCGCAACGAACGCCGGCCCAACTCCAAATACGCCAGCCTGGCCAACTGCCGCGAGGAAATCCACGAAGCGGAGGCCATGATGCGTCGCGAAGGCATTCGCTGGCTGTCGACCACGACCAAGTCGATTGAAGAAATCTCGACAACCATCCTGCAGGAGATCAGGCCCGAGCGGCTGGTTTACTGACGTCGCCCGGCTATATAGATGTCTCGGATATCGTCCTCCAGGCGTCATGCGGCGTTTGGCCGGTATCCATGCCGCTCTGCTGCGCTTGCAGAAAATGTGGCCATTTTTAACGTATACGTTAAAAAACATCAAAAAGTTAACTTCCATATTAACTTTTGACGCTTTCAAGCAGGCTCAGGTCGCCAAAATACCTAAAAAACATCCCAAAACACGCTTTTTGAGGTATCGAATCGGCCTCCAGACCAATAGATATGGGCGCGACCAGCTACTGATTTAATAGCATTCAGCTTGCCAGTCCGGGCATCAGCCGAGCACAGCAACACCCTTGACCTGCGCAAAAACGGCCTTGCCCGGCGCCAGGGCCAGCGTATCGGCAGATTTTTGGGTCACGCGCGCCAGCAAGATGCTGCCGCCTGCATCCAGCGCGACCATCACCTGCCCCGGGCTGTCAGGCGACAGGCCCGTGACGGTAGCAGCAAGGATATTGAGCACACTGCTGCCCTCCTGCCGGGTCAGGGTCAGGCTCACGTCACGTGCCTGTATGCGCACACGTACGCGCTGCCCAGGCTGCAGTTGAGGGTTCAGCAGGCTGATGCGTCCGCCGGCAAAGTCGGCATGGATGAGGTGGTATTGCGGCTCTGATCCGCTGACGGTGGCATCAATCACGGCGGCGGCGCTGTCGCCGTGGGCCAGCGGCAGGTCCATCCGGGTCATCAGCTCACGCGCCGGCCCGGCAGCCAGAACCTTGCCGGCATCCAGCAGCACCAGATGGTCTGCCAGCCGGGCGACTTCGTCGGGCGAATGGCTGACGTAGAGCACCGGGATCTCGAGTTCGTCATGCAGGCGCTCCAGGTAAGGCAGGATTTCTGCCTTGCGCAGCACGTCGAGCGAGGCCAGCGGCTCGTCCATCAGCAGCAGGCTGGGGCTGGTGGCGAGCGCGCGGGCAATCGCCACGCGCTGGCGCTCGCCGCCCGACAGCGTGTCGCTGCGGCGCTTGAGCAACTTGCCAATGCCAAGCAGCTCAATGGCCTGGTCCAGCGACACACGCCTTCTGGCAGCCGGCACACGCTGCAGGCCATAGTCGAGGTTGCCCTGCACATTCAGGTGCGCGAAGAGGCTGGCCTCCTGAAACACATAACCCAGCGAACGCTGGTGCACCGGCACAAAGACACCGTGTTTGTCGTCATGCCAGACCTGGCCATTGACCGACAGAAACGCGTCTTGCGCGCGCTCAAGCCCGGCAACACAGCGCAGCAAGGTGGTTTTGCCCGAGCCTGAAGACCCGTAGATGGCGGTGACGCCGCGGCCTGGAAGCATCAGGGACACATTGAGGGAAAACTCGCCGTTGCGCTGGCGAAATGACGCCTGGATTGATGCAGTGAAGTCGGTCATGCCTCGCCTCGCACACGCAAGCGGCGCCGGCCCGTGGGCTGCAGCATGTACAGCGCCAGAAGCACCAGAAACGAAAACAGCATCAGCCCGCCGGCCAGCCAGTGCGCCTGACTGTATTCAAGCGTCTCGACGTGGTCGTAGATCTGTACCGACATGACACGCGTCTTGCCGGGAATGTTGCCGCCCAGCATGAGCACAATGCCGAACTCCCCCACCGTGTGGGCAAAGCCCATGACGGCAGCCGTCAGGTAAGCCGGGCGTGCCAGCGGAAAGACGACCGTCAGAAAGGTGTCGAGAGGCGAAGCCCGCAAAGTGGCCGCCACTTCGAGCGGCCGCTCGCCAATCGCCTCAAAAGCGTTTTGCAGTGGCTGCACCACAAAGGGCATGGAATACAGCACCGAGCCGATCACCAGCCCGGTAAAACTGAACGGCAGCAAACCCCAGCCGAGCGCCTGGGTGAGTTTGCCCACCGGCCCGCCCGGGCCCATCAGCACCAACAGGTAAAAGCCCAGCACCACGGGCGGCAATATCAGCGGCAAGGCCACCATTGCGCCGACCGGGCCTTTGACCCATGAGCGGGTGCGTGCCAGCCACCACGCCAGCGGCGTCCCGACCAGCAGCAACACGAGGGTCGTGGTCGCTGCCAGTTTGAAGGTCAGCCAGATGGCCTGCAGGCTTGACTGGTCCATGTGTCAGTACCGCATGCGGAGAGCACGGAATGGAAGCGGTGAATTCCCCTGCCTGTCATTGCGGACTTGATCCGCAATCCATCGAAAACGAAGCGGGGATGGATCCCGGATCAAGTCCGGGATGACAGAGAAAAAGCCCGTAAAAGTCATGTTCGGGGAAGAATCAATTGCCACTCTGGTAGCCGAACGAACGTATGACTGTTCTGGCCTTGTCGGTCTTGAGATAAGCGATCAGCGCAACCGCCGCCTTGTTGTCCTTGCCTTTGGCCAGCAAGACCGCATCCTGGCGAATCGGGCTGTGCCGGTTTTCAGGGACTATCCAGCCCGAGCCGCTTTTGATCTTGCCGTCTTCATAGACCTGCGACAACGCCACAAAACCCAGCTCTGCGTTGCCGGTCGAGATGAAGCTGAAGGCCTGGCCAATGCTTTCGCCGGTGACCAGTTTGGGCTCCAGCGTGGCCATCAAACCGAGCTTTGTCATGGTTTCAACGGCCGCCGCGCCATAAGGCGCCAGCCTGGGGGCAGCAATTGCGATTTTCAGGAAAGTGTTTTTCTTCAGCACCTCGCCCTGTGCATCGACCACGCCGGGCTGTGCGGACCAGAGCACCAGCTTGCCGGTGGCGTAGGTGAAGCGGCTGCCATTGACGGCACCGCCTTCCTTTTCAAGCTTTGCAGGCTTTTCATCGTCAGCCGCCAGGAAAACCTCAAACGGTGCGCCGCTGGTGATCTGGGCATAAAACCTGCCGGTTGCGCCGAAAGACAGCGTGACCTTGTGCCCGGTGTCTTTCTCGAAATCAGCGGCAATGCGTTTCATCGGCGCGGTGAAGTTGGCGGCGACAGCCACCTGGACCTCCTCGGCGAACGCCGACGCCGAGACAAACGAAACGACAAACAATGCAGCAATCAAACGCAAGGGACGGGTGCGGTGCATGACGAACTCTGGAAGGTATACATACGTTTTGGGCAAGCCGGCCTGAAGCAGCCTCAAGCGCTATTCTATTTTAGAATAGCGACTCACACCCGACCGAGCCCCGTCGACCGGCATTCAAACAAAACCATGCCTACATCCGCACCAGCGTCCAGCCATGTCGTTTGACAGCGCACTCAGCCACGAGCCCGCCGACAAGCGCATAGAAATCCTGCGCCTGGTCGGCGAGAGCGGCTCCATCTCTCAGGCGGCGCGTGACGCCGGTGTGAGCTACAAGGCCGCATGGCAAGCCATAGACACGCTGACCAACCTGGCCGGCGTGGTGCTGGTCGAGCGTGCGGTGGGCGGCTCGGGTGGAGGCGGCGCGAGCCTCACAGAGGCTGGACAGCAACTGCTGCTGCTTGCAGCGCGGCTCAGCGAAACACGCAATGCTGTGTTTGAATCCGTCAGTTCGGATACAGCCAGTTCACGTACCCCGCCCGGACTGGCCGGTATCGGCGTGCGCACCAGCATGCGCAACCAGTGGCCCTGCGATGTCGAGAAACTGGAGGTGAGGGGCCAGGTCGTCAGGGTTCATCTTGCGACAGCTGGCCCCACACCGGCAAAACTTGTCGCACGCATCACCAAAGCCAGCACCGAGCTGTTGGGCCTTCAACCCGGACAAGCCGTGCTGGCGCTTTGCAAGGCAACTGCTGTGAAAGTCACGCCGTTTGAGCCAGCTGCGGGCAAAAAAACAATTCAGTCACTCGATGGACACGTATTGCGCATCAGCAGGAGCAAGACGGGCGATGAGGTGTCCCTGCAATTGCAGAGCGGTTTGCAACTGGTAGGTTTTGCCACCCCCGGCAGCGCGATGAAAAACAAGGCGCGGGTCAGCGCATGGGTTGATGAAGCGGCAGTGGTGATTGCACTGCCGTCCTGAACAGGCGACGCGTCCAGCCGAAGACCTTCCGCATAGCGGTGGGCAATGCAACATATAGTTAATAACTATCAATTTAAACAAATTAAAAGATATATACTATCAATTCGCGAAACGTTTCAACCACCCTTCTGAAGGAAAGCAACATGTCATCACTGATCAATACCCAGGTCCAGCCATTCAAAACCGAGGCCTTCCACAACGGCAAATTCGTGACTGTGTCTGACGAAACGCTCAAGGGCAAATGGTCGGTCCTGATCTTCATGCCGGCCGCTTTCACTTTCAACTGCCCAACCGAAGTTGAAGACGCTGCTGACAACTACGCAGAATTCCAGAAGGCTGGTGCAGAGGTCTACATCGTGACGACCGACACCCACTTCTCGCACAAGGTGTGGCATGAGACCTCCCCAGCTGTTGGCAAGGCCAAGTTCCCGCTGGTCGGCGACCCAACCCACGTGCTGACCAAGGCATTCGACGTGTACATCCCTGAAGAAGGCCTGGCACTGCGCGGTACTTTCGTGATCAATCCAGAAGGCGTGATCAAGACGGCCGAAGTGCATTCCAACGAAATCGCACGCGACGTGAAAGAAACCCTGCGCAAGCTCAAGGCTGCCCAGTACACCGCTGCCCACCCCGGCCAGGTCTGCCCAGCCAAATGGAACGAAGGCGCCAAGACCATCGCCCCGTCCATCGACCTCGTCGGCAAGATCTAAGCGCCCTGCGCCTTGAATAAAGGCCCGGGGATTGCACACACGATGTGCTGCCCCGGGCTTTGTTGTTTCCAACTGAAATTGAAAGTGAGTTCGCCATGCTCGACGCCGCCACCAAAGCCCAACTGAAAAGCTACCTCGAACGCGCAACTGCGCCGATCGAAATCGTCGCTTCACTGGACGACAATGAGGCATCGGGCGAAGTGCTGTCGCTGCTGAAAGACGTGGCTGAATCGTCGCCGCTGGTCACATTGACCGAAAGCCGCGACGACAACCACCGCAAGCCTTCTTTCTCGATCAACCGCCCAGGTGAAAACCACGGCCCGCGTTTTGCCGGCCTGCCCATGGGGCATGAATTCACGTCGCTGATTCTCGCGCTACTGCAGATTGGCGGTTACCCACCCAAGGTGGAAGAAGAAATCCTGCAGCAAATTCGCGCGCTTGACGGTGATTTCGAGTTCGAGGTGTACGTCTCGCTGACCTGCCACAACTGCCCGGACGTGGTGCAGGCGCTGAACGTGATGGCGGTGCAGAACCCGCGCATCAAGACCACCATGATCGAAGGCGGTACCTTCCAGGACGAAATCAAGGAGCGCGAGATCATGGGCGTGCCGACAGTTTTTCTGAACGGCACCATGTTCGGCAACGGCCGCATGAGCCTGGAAGAGATTCTGGCCAAAATCGACACCAGCGGCGTTGAACGCGAAGCCAAAAAAATCGATGCCAAGGAAGCCTTCGATGTGCTGATCGTCGGCGGCGGCCCCGCAGGCGCAGCCGCAGCCGTATACGCCGCACGCAAGGGCATACGCACCGGTGTCGCATCCGAACGCTTTGGCGGCCAGACGCTGGACACCATGGGCATTGAAAACTTCATCTCGGTGAAGGAAACCGAAGGCCCCAAATTTGCCGTCGCACTCGAAGAACATGTTCGCGCCTACGACGTGGACATCATGAACCTGCAGCGCGCCAAGTCACTGGTGCCCAACACCGGCCCGGGCCATGACCTGATCGAGATCCAGCTTGAAAGCGGCGCAACGCTGAAGAGCAAATCGGTGGTGATTTCGACTGGCGCACGCTGGAAAAACATCAACGTGCCCGGCGAACACGAGTTCAAGAACAAGGGCGTGGCCTATTGCCCGCATTGCGACGGCCCGCTGTTCAAGGGCAAGCGCGTGGCCGTCATCGGCGGCGGCAACTCGGGCGTGGAGGCTGCGATTGACCTGGCGGGCATCGTGGGCCACGTGACGCTGATCGAGTTCGACACCGCCCTGCGCGCCGATGCGGTGCTGCAGCGCAAGCTGAACAGCCTGGCCAATGTGACCGTGATCACCAACGCGCAGACCACCGAGATCACAGGCGACCAGAAGGTCAATGGCCTCATCTACAAGGACCGCACCAGCGGCGAGTTGAAAACGGTGGAGCTTGAAGGTGTGTTCATCCAGATCGGCCTGGTGCCCAACACCGACTGGCTCAAGGGTGTGGTCGAGCTGTCAAAGCACGGTGAGATCGTGGTCGATGCTCGCGGCCAGACCTCGGTGCCCGGCGTGTTCGCGGCAGGTGATGCGACGACGACGCCGTTCAAGCAGATCATCATTGCGGCTGGCGAAGGCGCCAAGGCAGCGCTGAGCGCTTTTGACTACCTCATCAGAACCTCCGCACCGGCCTGATCACTCCATGCTGGGGGGCCCTCCTTGCACACGGGTCATTGCACCGGATGGCCCGTGATTCATTGCCGGTGTGGCGGCCGTGAAATCAGCTCAGGCAATACGAACAGTTATCACACTCACACGCAACAAAAGTTCAAAGTGCGGGAATACTTGAGTTCGCATGCCGCACAACAGACAATGGGCCGTTGCAAATAACAAACAAGGATTTCGCATGAAAGGCGACGCTCAAGTCATCTCCCACCTTCAGGCCCAGCTCAAGAACGAGCTGACCGCCATCAACCAGTACTTCCTGCATTACCGCATGTACAAGCACTGGGGCCTGGACAAGCTGGCCAAGAAGGAATACGCAGAATCCATCGGTGAGATGAAACACGCCGACAAGCTCATGGACCGCATTTTCATGCTGGACGGCCTGCCCAACCTGCAGGACCTCGGCAAGCTGATGATCGGCGAGAGCGTACCTGAGGCACTGGGCTGTGACCTGAAAGCCGAAATGGGCGCCCAGGAAACCATCAAGGCCGGGATGGCGCATTGCGAGGCTGTTCGTGATTACGTTTCGCGCGACCTCCTGCAAGGCATCCTGGACGACACCGAAGAACACATCGACTTCCTGGAAACGCAGATTGACCTGATCGACAAGGTCGGTATCCAGAACTACCTGCAAAGCCAGATGGGCGACTTGGAGTAAACGGCTGAAGTCGGCACAAAAACAACCCGAAGGGCCGTAAAAGGCCCTTTTTTTGTTGCTGCTCTCGCAGGGACCTGTTGAGAGCCTGCCGCCAAAAACCGGGTTGACGCCACTGCTGGATGAAAGGTCTTTAAAGTGATTGCAAATGCGATAGATTCGCATTTATAATTGGCTGACTGAATTAAATCATTCAACCAGCAAGCCAATCCATGATCGTCTGCGTCTGCCATCGAATCTCTGACCGTGAAATAGCCCGCCACGCACGTGCCGGCCTTGGTTTTGAAGAGATTCAGTTTGAACTCGGTGTTGCCACCCAGTGCGGACGGTGTGAAGGCTGCGCCCGGGACGTCGTGGCGCAATGCAGCTCAAGCTGCCCCAGCGCCAACATCAAGCTCGCCACCAACCTCATGGAAGGCAGCACATGGCAAACTTCTCAATCCTGTTTACAGCCCTCCCCGTCAGCCTGATTCTTGTATTGGGCTCCGCCTGGTGGGTTTTTCGACGCTGACTGCCTGACGGTCATTTTTCTTACAGTGCGCGCGCCCCGGCGTGTCATGCTTTCATTTAATTCGCCATGAACGCCACAGCAAACTCCCCTTCTTCCGGCATGCCGTCGCTTGGCTTGCCTGATGGACTGGTTATCGAGGCACCCAAGGCAGGAAAAGCACCGCTGCTGAGCCGCAATGCCGGCATCGCGCTGGGAGTGGTTGGATTGCATGTTGCTTTTATCTGGGCGCTGCAAAGCGGCCTCTTGATGCACGCGGCAGAAATCATCATCCCGGCAGAAGTGCTGACACAGTTCATCGAGCCGCCAGCGCCGAAAGTCGAGCCGGTGCCACCCAAACCACCCGAGCCCGTAAAAAAACCGGTCATCAAAACCCCGGTGCAGCCGCCGATGCCACTGGCTGTTCCAGACCCGACACCATCGCCAAACGCGCCGGTCGGCGTGGTGACGCCTCCGCCACCCGCGCCGGCGCCGCCAGCGCCCGCTCCTGCAGCGCCTCCCGCTGCACCTGCCATGCAATTGCCATCCAGTGATGCAAGCTACCTGGCAAACCCGAAGCCGCCTTATCCGCCCATCAGCCGCCGGTTGAATGAGCAGGGAAAGTCCGTCATTCGTGTGCTGATTGGCATAGATGGCTCACCGCAAAAGGCCGAGATTGCAAAGTCCAGTGGATATGACCGGCTTGACCAGGCTGCACTGACGACCGTGATGCGCTGGCGCTATGTGCCTGGCAAACGCAATGGCGTGCCCGAAGAGATGTGGTTCAACGTACCCATTAACTGGGTCCTTGAATAAACCTGACTAATTTGTATTTAGGAGTATTGATTCATGAATTCACAATTCGGCCTTGCAAACGTCTGGAGCCAGGGCGATATCGTCACCAAATCCGTGGCCCTGCTGCTGCTGGTCATGTCACTCGCATCATGGATGGTCATCGTGATCAAGACGCTTGACCTGATCAAATACAAAAGGATCGCCAAGTCCGCTGAAGACTTCTGGCACAGCGAAGACTTTGCCGCCGGCCTGAACAAGCTGGGCGCTGACCCTGCCAACCCCTTCCGCCAGTTGGCCCTTGAAGGCCGTGAAGCAACCCTGCATCACCGCAACACCAAGGCCCAGCTGCATGACACGCTGGATGTCAGCGACTGGGTGACGCGGACCCTGCGTAATGTCATCGATGAATTCACATCCAGGCTGCAATCCGGCCTGGCCATTCTTGCATCGGTTGGCTCCACTGCGCCGTTTGTGGGCTTGTTTGGGACAGTCTGGGGCATCTACCACGCATTGCTGTCGATAGGCGCGGCCGGCCAGGCCACGATCGACAAGGTGGCAGGTCCGATTGGCGAGTCGCTGATCATGACGGCCCTTGGTCTTGCCGTGGCGATTCCGGCAGTGCTGGGCTACAACGCACTGGTGCGTGGCAACAAGGGGGTGCTGCAAAAGCTCAACCGCTTTGCCCATGACATGCACGCCTACTTCGTGACCGGCGCCCGCGTCAGCGCTGGCGGCTCGGCCAAAGTGCTGTCAATGGCCAGAAAATCCTGAGTTGAAGGAGACCCCATCATGGCTTTTGGAACACAGGACGACAGCGACGAGGTGATGAACGAAATCAACATGACACCCATGGTGGACATTATGCTGGTTCTGCTCATCATCTTCATCATCACCATCCCGGTGATGAAACATTCGGTGAACATCGATCTTCCGCGGGCGACCAACGAGGCACAAAATATCAAGCCCGAAACGATCCGCCTGACAGTTGACGCGCAAGGCACGTATTACATCAATGAAGCGCCAGTCACCGATGAGCAACTGGTACCGCTTTTCAAGGCTGCCGCGGCCCAGAATCCGCAACCCGACCTTCATATTCGCGGTGACAAGGCTGTCCGTTATGAGCGTGTCGCACAGGCCATGGCTGCTGCACAGCAAGCCGGGCTGCGCAAGATAGGTTTTATTACAGAACCCAAAAGCTGAGCGCCCGGGTGGTCCGGTGCATGAACAGCATTTTGTAAAAAATTTTGTAAAACAGCCAAACCTCCTTGACTTTTAAATGAGAATAGTTATCATTAACTCATCAAATCAGAGCGGTGCCAACAAGCTTAATCTTTATGTCTACAGCGATGCCCATGTCCAATACCCTCAGCCTTCCGCGATCTTCGACGTGTGTGCCAGGTGCGCAGCCAGATGTGTCAGGCGGCATGGCGTCCGGTGCCAACCAGGCCTGCATGAACAGCGATGACATCCTGCGTGGCCAAAAGACCGTAGAGATTACGCACAATGGCTCAACCTATCGCCTCCAGGCTACGCGCCTGGGCAAGCTGATTCTCACCAAATAAACCAGACATGCATGCGGCTCCCATGAGTCACACTGCACCGCTTTCATCGTGGGGCGATCCGGGGCTGTAACAAGCCTCCAAGATCGTTTTTGCTAGCCACAGACTTTTTTAAGTCCTTTAGCCAGGCTTTTTTTCCACTCACCGTTCTCCGCAACGCAAACAAAAAAGCCGGCATCAAGCCGGCTTTTTCATACTCGCCAGGAGGCGCCAGGCTCAAAGGCCGATGGCTGCCATGCCGGCACGTGCAATCTGCGCATCCTCATTGGACTTCACGCCGCTCACGCCTACGGCGCCTATGCACTGGCCGTCCTTCATCATGGGAACGCCACCTTCGAGCATGCCCTGAATGGTAGGTGCGCTCAAAAATGACATGCGGCCACCATTGATCATGTCTTCATAGGTCTTGCTTTCGCGACGGCCCAGGGCCGCCGTATTGGCCTTTGCGGGCGCAATATGTGCAGATGCTGGAGGTGCGTTATCCAGACGCTGCAAGTGCAGCAAATGGCCGCCGTCATCAACGATGGCAATCGTCACGGCCCAATTGTTCTTGACGGCCTCGGCTTCTGCGGCGGCGGCGATGGCCTTGATGTCGGCAAATTCAAGCACTGCTTTTGATTTCATGGTTTTCCCTCGGGAGTTGCGGCTAAACCCCTGAGCATACGCAAATTTGGGCACTTTTTTCCTTATAGCGAGTCAAATCAGTTTTACGCGGGTTCCCAGAACCCCTACCGAAAATAGGAAGTACACCCATCGTTGAAAAGGCAGGTGTGCGCCCTAAAATAGAGCTGCCTGCATTTGCTGGCTCCAAGGAGATAACGCTCATGACTGAAAACGTCCAAACCATTGACTACGGCCTGGCGGCCTCCAGCGAACAGCGCAACAAGGTTTTGCGCAACACCTACTGGCTGCTGGCCCTGAGCCTGTTGCCGACTGTCCTGGGCGCCTGGATTGGCGTGACAACCGGCATCACCATGGCCCTGACCGGCGGACTCGGAATGATTGTGTTCCTGGCGGGTGCCTTCGGTTTTATCTTTGCCATCGAGAAAACCAAAAACTCCGCAGCGGGCGTTCCCGTGTTGCTGGGCTTTACTTTCTTCATGGGCCTCATGCTCTCGCGCATGATCGCCATGGTGCTGGGCTACAGCAACGGTGCGTCCCTCGTCATGACCGCATTTGCAGGTACGGCGGGCGTGATGTTTGTGATGGCCAGCGTGGCAACAGTCATCAAGCGCGACATCAGCGGCATGGGCAAATGGCTGTTTGCGGGTGTGCTGGTTTTGATCGTTGCCTCCGTGGTCAACATCTTTGTCGCATCCACCATGGGCATGGCCGTGATCAGCACGCTGGCAATTGCCATTTTCAGCGCCTACCTGCTGTATGACCTCAAGCAGGTCATTGATGGCGGTGAGACAAACTACATCAGTGCCACCCTCGCCATCTATCTGGACCTGTTCAATATTTTCCAGAACCTGCTGATGCTGCTGGGCATCTTCGGCGGCGAGCGCGACTAAACATCGCAGTGCAAAACCAAAAGGGCCTCGCGGCCCTTTTTTTATGCTTTCTCGAAGACTGCAATGCTTTCGACGTGCGCCGTGTGCGGAAACATGTTGACGACGCCTGCCGCAGTACAGCGATAGGCCCCACTCTCCAGCAGCACACCTGCATCGCGTGCCAGCGTCGCCGGGTTGCAACTCACATAAACAATACGCTCTGGCAACACCCAGTCACCCAGCACAAGGCTTTGCTGGTCTTTGCCGTCGTCACACGGTACACCTGTCTGCAGCTGCTGATGCAATGCAGCCAGTGACTTGAAGAGTTCGAATGCGCCTTCACGCGGCGGGTCAACCAGCCACTTTTCAGCAGCGCCGTCCCTCGCCAGCATTGCGGGCGTCATTTCAAACAGGTTGCGTGCGACAAAGCTTGTGGGTGACAAGGCCCCCCGGACACTGCTTTCATTTTTGTTTCGCTCAAAGTTTTCGCGCGACCGGGCAACCAGAACTTCACTGCCTTCAATGCCCAGCACCTCACGTGCACGCGTTGCCAACGGCAGCGTGAAGTTGCCCAGACCGCAGAACCAGTCAATCACGCGCTCATGCTGCTGCACGTCCAGCAAACGCAGCGCCCGCGATACCAGCACCTGGTTGATGTGCGGATTGACCTGCGTGAAGTCGGTGGGTTTGAAGGGCATGACCACGCCAAACTCGGGCAGGCCGTAGTTCAATTCCTGCACGGCATCATCGAGCAACTTGACGGTATCCAGCCCGCCTGACTGCAACCACCATTGCAGGCCTGGGTGCCGTTTTGCAAATTCACGCAGCTTGACAAGATCACCGCCGCTGAGCGGCTCCATATGCCTTAGCACCATGGCTGTGACGTCGTCACCACAGGCCAGTTCAATCTGCGGGATTGTTTCTTTGGCATCCATGCCTGCAATCAGCTCACGCAAGGGCAGCAGCATGGCACTCACGTGCGGTGGCAGCACCGGGCAGACATTCATGTCGGCGACGTAGCTGCTCTTGCGCTCATGAAAGCCAACCAATACGGCGCCCTTCTTGCGCACATAACGCACCGACAGGCGGGCGCGATAGCGATAGCCCCAGGCCGGGCCTTCAATGGGCCGCAGCAGGTTTTCGGCCTTCAGCTTGCCGATGTGCCAAAGGTTGTCTTCCAGCACACGCTGCTTGACGGCAACCTGCGCACTTACATGCAGGTGCTGCATCTTGCAACCGCCGCAGGCGCCGGTATGCATGCCAAAGTGCGGGCAACCCGGGCGAACGCGCTGGGACGATTCGCGGTGAATCGCCATCAGCGTGGCTTTTTCAAAACTGGCTTTTTTGCGGAAAACGCTCGCGGTGACGCGCTCAAAAGGCAATGCACCTTCGATGAAGACGACCTTGCCATCTTCCCTGTGCGCAATGCCCTGGGCTTCGATATCCAGCGACTCGATGGTGAGGATATCCGGGGGATATTCTTTTGCCGCATCAGCAGGCAGCATGTTCTGGGTTTCTTCTGACATGAATGGATTGTCTCAGGTGCGGTTCAGCCATCTGCCAACGCCCAACCATCTGTGGACTTCAGTGTTTCAGGCACAAAAAAAGAGGCCGTACTGCGGCCTCTTTCGTGGGACCAAGGCCCTTACTTGGCGGGCAAATATCGTGCAGGATCCACCGGCTTGCCCTGGCGGCGAACCTCAAAGTGCAGCTTCACGCGATCAGCGTCGCTGTTGCCCATCTCGGCAATCTTCTGGCCCTTCTTCACGGTCTGGTCCTCCTTCACCAGCAAAGTCTGGTTGTGCGCATAGGCAGTGAGGAAAGTGTTGTTGTGCTTGAGGATGATCAGGTTGCCATAGCCGCGAAGGCCGGCGCCGGCATAGACCACGCGGCCATCGGCAGACGCGAGGATGGGGTCACCGGCCTTGCCTGAAATATCAAACCCCTTGTTCTTGACCTCATCAAAACCGGCAACCAGTGCGCCCTGCGCCGGCCAGATGAATGCAAGGTCATCTTCACCTGCAGATGCCGGCTGACTGGCGGCGGGCGAAGAAGCAGGCCGCGCGGCGCTGGCCACCTGAGCCGGTGGCGTGGTGCCGGTACTGGCATTCGCCACGCCGGACGTCACCGGCCGCGCCACCACCAGCGGGTTCTCACTGGTCGGCGGAACCACACGCAGCACCTGGCCGACTTCAATCAGGTTGGGGTTCTCAAGGTTGTTCCAGCGCACCACGTCGCGCCAGTTCTGGCCCGTGTCCAGGCCAATGCGAATCAGCGTATCGCCTGGCTTGACGGTGTAATAACCCGGTTTGCCGGCATTTTCGAAGCCGGGTAGCTGTTTGACAGTGCCTGGATCTGTTGCCACCACGGGCGCACGTGACAGGCCGGTGCCGCGGTCTTCGACGGGTGCGGGCATGAGCGAGCGTGAACTGCAGCCGGCAGCCAGCAGGACGACTGCGATCAGGCAGGCGATGCCGGCGACGCGAGATGAATTTCGTTTTTTTTCAGGTAGCGAAGTTTGGAAAGTTGCCATGTTGCACCCTGTGATTTGTTTGATTGCTTTTGTGATGGATGGCGCCGGCTGCGAACAGCAGCTGCGATCCCCTGTCAGCTTGTACCTGATTTTAAAGGTACAAAGTGCACGGCCTCCAGCAGGGTCTGCTTGACCCCTTGCGGCGTCTTGTCAACCACCACCAGTACCTGCGTCCCGTTGGCCGACTGCAACGGCGCCACCAGCCTGCCGCCCATGGCCAGCTGGTCAATCCAGGTACCCGGAATATTCTCGCCCCCCGCTGCCGAAATGATGGCCGCATACGGCGCACCCTTGGCATAACCGATCATGCCGTCGCCAAACATCAGGTGCACATTCGGCAGGCGAAGCGGCCTGAGGTTGTCACGCGCCTTGTCATGCAGGCCGCGCAGCCGCTCGATGCTGTAGACCTCTTGCGCCAGCTGCGCAAGAACTGCCGCCTGGTAACCGCAGCCGGTGCCGATCTCAAGCACGCGGCCCAGCTTGCCCTGGCGGCCCTCATTGCTGCGCATGAGGAGTTCCAGCATGCGCGCCACTACATTGGGTTTTGAAATCGTCTGTCCCAGGCCAATCGGCAGGCTGGTGTCTTCATAGGCCTGGTTAACCAGGGCGCTGTCTACAAAGCGGTGGCGCTCGACCTGGCCCATCGCAGCCAGCACCTGCGGGTCTGTCACGCCCTGCGCTGCCAGCTTTTGAACCATGCGGGCACGTACCGCATGCGAATCCAGGCCGATGCCGCTGGGCACCGGCTTTTGCGCAACTTTTAAAGCACTGGCAGGGCCCGCGGCATTGGTCACTCGCGCAGGCGCAGTCATGTTTTTATTCGCGGTCGGCATGCCTGCCGCCGGCTTGAGCTGTACCGGAAAGGAAGGGCGCGCAGCATTCGCAGCGCCCTTTGGTAGCGACGGCATGGGTGGCTTGCCGGCTGGCTTCATGCGGTTTGGGTCAGAGTCACCGCGGCCTGCGCGGCAGACTGGGCAAAGGACTGCGCCCAGTAAGGCAGGCGCTCATGGTCGGTGAGGTCCACATGCAAGGGCGTGATGGCCACAAAACCTTTTTTCGTCGCATGAAAGTCAGTGCCCTCGCCTTCATCCTTGACCGGGCCCGCGCTGCCGATCCAGTACATGGTTTCACCGCGCGGGCTGGTCTGGGTGATGACGCGCTCTGCTGCGTGACGGCGGCCCAGGCGCGCAACCTTCACGCCCTGGATCTGTTGATACGGCAGGTTGGGAATGTTCACATTCAGCAGCCAGGGCTCAACGCTGGGCGCCTTGCCTTCGGCGATCACTTCCAGCGTGGGCATGAGCTGCAGAACCAGGTCACGCGCCCGCTGCGCCGCCGCATCGATGTGCGCCCAGCCTTTTTCCGTTTGCGAGAAAGCAATCGCAGGGATGCCAAAAAGATAACCCTCCATGGCCGCGCCGACAGTGCCCGAGTAAATGGTGTCGTCGCCCATGTTGGCGCCATTGTTGATGCCCGAGACCACCAGGTCGGGCCGGTAGCCCAGCAGCCCTGTCATGGCGATGTGCACGCAGTCGGCGGGCGTGCCGTTGATAAAACGAAAGCCGTTGGACGCGGTCTGCACGTACATGGGGGAATGCAGGGTCAGCGCGTTGGACTTGGCACTGTTGTTCTGCTCGGGGGCGACGACTTCAACATCAGCCACATCCTTGAGCGCCTCGTACAGGGCAACAATGCCGGGTGCCTGGTAACCGTCATCGTTGCTGATCAGAATTTTCATCCACTGATTTTAGGTCACTGGGGCGACAGCCCAAGGCCTTTGCCGCCCGTAACCCGTCTGTTTCAAGGTTTGTTTTGCCTATGATGCTGCATTGCCATCAACAGACGACGAACGGAGACAACATGCACGCCTGGCTTTGTGAAAACCCTGTGGGGGTCGATGCCCTGACCTGGAAGGAACTGCCCACCCCCGAGCCCAAAGCCGGCGAGGTGCTGATAGAGATCAAGGCCGCCAGCCTGAACTTCCCCGACCTGCTGATCGTGCAGAACAAGTACCAGATGAAGCCGCCCCTGCCCTTTGTGCCGGGCTCCGAATACGCCGGCATTGTCCAGGCTGTCGGCGAAGGCGTCACCCACCTGAAGGTCGGCCAGCACGTGGCCTGCCTGTCGGGCACCGGCGGCTTTGCCACCCACACCATCGCACCGGCCGCACTGTGCATGCCGTTGCCGGCAGGCTTTCCGTTTGTCGATGCGGCGGCTTTCATCATGATTTATGCGACCTCCCACCATGCGCTGGTGGACCGTGCACAGCTCAAGGCTGGCGAGACCGTGCTGGTGCTGGGCGCAGCTGGCGGCGTGGGCACCTCGGCCATCCAGATCGCCAAGGCCGTGGGCGCCAAAGTGATCGCCGCGGCGTCGACCGACGAGAAATGCGAACTGTGCAAATCCATAGGTGCAGACGCCACCATCAACTACAGCAAGGAGAATTTGCCGAACAAGTTCAGGGAAGCGATCAAGACCCTCACAGACGGCAAGGGCCCCGACGTCATTTATGACCCGGTGGGCGGCGACTTCAGCGAGCCGGCGTTCAGATCCATCGCCTGGCGCGGCCGCCACCTCGTTATCGGCTTTGCGTCTGGCCCCACGCCGTCGATTCCCCTCAACCTGCCGCTGCTCAAGGGCGCATCCATCGTCGGCGTGTTCTGGGGCGGCTTCGCCAAACAGGAACCCAAAGCCAACGCCGCCATGATGCAGGAGCTGGCCACCTGGTATGGCCAGGGCAGGATCAAGCCAGTCATCGACAGCACCATGCCCATGGCAGACCTCAAGGCCGCCTACGCCCACATGGGCTCACGCGGCGTCAAGGGCAAGCTGGTGATGGTGAACTGAGGCAGCAGTTTGGGCTCGGCTGGAAGCTTTTTAATGTATACGTTAAATTTTTGCCGTATACGTTAAAAATTAACCTCGAACAGGTTTTACAGCCTTCAAAGCGGCTCCGACAGGGCTAAAAATGACCGGAAAAGGTCGTTTTCAGGCATCAAATCGGCCTCCAGACCAATAAATACGGGCGTAAGCAGCTATTTAATTAATAGCAAACAAAACGTGGCCGCGGAGGCATTCAGCCGGCAGCAGGAGCGTTCTCATGCCCAGGAGGACCATGCAGGTTTCCTTCACAAGGTCTGGCACGTTTTTAAACCAATGCCGCTCCATCGCAAGGATCGCGGGCCCGCGGCTATGCTTCAGGCGCCTGAAAGTACGCCTTGACCGCATAGGTGTTCAGCCACCAAAGCATGTAAACGCCAAAAACAAACTCGAGAACGATCACGATTTGCGTCGGGAGGTTGACCTCATGGATGAAGATCAGGTTCACCACAGAAATAACGGCCCCGAGCATCACCAGAATCCGGGCCCAGTTTTTCCGCTTCCAGTAAAACCACAAAACGATGTAAGTTGCGGCAATCAGGACGCCATAAAAAATCGCCTGTCCCATCGCGCCTGGCGAGTCCCACTCGACCATGACGAGGCCCGCGAGGTTCATCACACACATGATCCAGGTTGTTGCCGCCAGCCCTCTGCATTGCATATGCCCACCCTCCTTGTTTGTGAAGACGGTCTGACCGTGCGGTTGCTCGCACGGCGACTACTTTGCCGATCAGCACGTCAGGCCCAGGATGGCGACAACTGCAGGCGAAAAAAAACCAGTGACACCTTTCAGGCAGCACTGGAATTCTTGGATTTTGGGGTGGCTGATGGGGCTCGAACCCACGACAACAGGAATCACAATCCTGGACTCTACCAACTGAGCTACAGCCACCGCGAGGCCAGATTATAGCGGCTAGTTTCGCTCTTGGAGAGCCAAACAAAAATTACTGTGTGACGGGTTCCTGTGAAGTGCTGGTACTCACCGGCTTGGGAACACGGATCTCGGTCTTGAAGCGTTCCTTCAGGCTGTTGTAGTAAGCCAGGCTTTCGGCCGTGGTCCACCATTTCGCGTATTGCTCCTGCTCCTGTTTGGCGCTGGGGCCAAGGGCCGGATCGCGCGGCAACACCTTGAGGAGCTTGACGATGGCATAGCCCTGGGCACCCAGATCCACACCCGTCAGCACAGGCAGTGTTGCTGCGTCTGTCTTCAGTGCGGCTTCGACAACTTTTGCAGGCAGCTTCTGGGTCTGGTCACGTGCAACCACCATGGCGGGCAGCAGTGTGGCTGTATCGGGTGCGGCTTTCCAGGCGGCCAGTTTGGCGGCGCCATCCTTGCGGGCTTCTTCAGCACCGCGTGAAGCGACAAGGCGCTGGCGAACCTGGTCCTTCACTTCAGCCAGCGGCTTGGTGCGTGCAGGCGTGTACTGGGTGATGCGGCCCGAGATCAGCACGTTGGATGCCGCCTCAACCGCTTCGGTGTTGCGCTTCTTCTCGATTGCATCGGGCGAAAAAATCGCGTTCAGGAACTTGGCATTGGACAGCGGTCCGGTAGCGCCCGGCTGCGGCTGGCGCGTGATGCCACTGGCAGTTTTGATTTCAAGCTTGAGACGGTCGGCAATCGGCTTGAGGCTGTCGGCCTGCTCATAGACGCCGTTGGTGAAGGCTTCTGCGGTTTCAGAGAATTTCTTCTGTGCCTGCTGCTTCTTCACGTCGGCTTCGAGCTCGGGCTTCATTTCTTCATAAGTACGCTGCTTGGGCGCCTTGATGTCCGTCAGCTTGATGATGTGATAGCCAAAGTCGGACTCGACCACATCGCTGATGTCGCCCTTCTTCATGGCAAATGCGGCATCCGAAAATGGCTTGACCATGGCCTCGCGCGCGAAGAAGTCAAGGTCACCACCATTGGGGGCTGAGCCCGGGTCCTGCGAGTTTTTCTTCGCAAGGTCGGCAAAAGTGTCTGGCGCCTTTTTGACCTGTGCCAGCAACTCGGTGGCTTTGGCCCTGGCCTTCTGGCGATCAGCTTCAGGCGCTGTTTTTTGCACGGCGATCAGGATGTGGCTGGCACGGCGCTCTTCAATACCGCTCAGGCGTGCAGCATTCTGGTCGTAGTAGGCCTTGAGTTCAGCATCGGCAACCGTGATGCCCTTCTTGATGGTGTCGACATCGAGCAGAACGTATTCAATATTGGCCTGCTCCGGCGCCTGGAACAGGGCTTCATTGGCCTTGTAGAACTGCTCAAGCTCGGCATCGGTCGGATTGATTTTGGCTGCGTAGTCCGCCGTCGGGAAGCTGGCGATCTGGATCTCGCGCTTTTCAAAATAGGCGTTCAGCGCAGTGTCTGCCGCAACTTTCGATGCAAAGCCACTGCCCACCACCCCCATCAGCACCTGGCGGCTGGAGAGTTCGGAGCGCACATTGTTTTCAAACATCTCGGGGCTCAGGCCCTGGGCACCGAGCATGGTACGGTAACGCTCCATGTCGAGCGTGCCATCGGCGCGGCGCAGCGACTGGATTTCGGGGTTTTCCTGGAGGTCACGCGAAAGACGCTGATCGCTGGTGATCAGTCTGGATTTGGCAGCTGCTGCAACCAGCACGCGGTCGCGAACCAAGCGCTCAAGCGTGGCGTAACGGGCTTCAGGTGAATCCAGCAGCTTCGGGTCCAGCGACGGCATGGACGCGCGCAGCCGCTCGACTTCACGCAGGTGCGCGCGATCCCATTCGGTCTGGGTGATGTCCTGACCGTCAACCTTGGCGACCACGGCGGCATTGTCCTTGGACTTGTTGTAACCATCAAGGCCAAACAGGATGAATGACGGAACGATGAGCAAAAACAGCAAGCCCATGGTGACTTTGGTGTGCTTGCGAATGAAATCAAACATCTCGGAATTCCTGTGTAGCCAGCGAGGCAAAAAGCAAGGCAGAAAGCGAAAGGCCGCCGCTTCAGGCCAGCCGGAAAATGTTCAAGGCTCCAATAAAAAAGGCGAACCATCTGTTCGCCTTTTCCGGATTATCGCAGTCTGTGGTGGGTGCTGACGGGCTCGAACCGCCGACCTACGCCGTGTAAGGGCGCTGCTCTACCAACTGAGCTAAGCACCCCACAAACTTCTAAACCATGTTGATCAGTTCAAAGCATCTTTCAGAGCTTTGCCCGGACGGAACTTTGGAACCTTGGCAGCCTTGATTTTAATCGCATCGCCGGTCCGTGGATTACGGCCGGTGCGCGCAGCACGTTTACCCACGGCAAAAGTGCCAAAACCAACCAGAGACACGGTGCCTCCTTTTTTCAGGGTGGTCTTCACGGCGCCAATGGTGGCTTCCAGTGCGCGGGTTGCCGCAGCTTTGGAAATGTCTGCGTTTTTGGCGATGTGCTCGATCAGTTCTGTCTTGTTCACAAGGGGCCCCTCGGTGATAAAAGGTTAATCTGGATGTCTCTAAAAAATATCTCCCGGGACATCAAGAAAAGACATCAGCGGGAGGCGGCATGTGCAGGTTGGCTGCTGCAGGTCATTAAAGCCACGGGCTTTCAATGTGTCAATACTGCAGCAGGTTTTTACAACGTGCGGAGGCGGATTCTAGTCCCTTTTTAGCCCCGATCCGAACGGCTTGTTCATCTGCTTGCCTGGCCAGATTGTCACTTTTTACCTTGACAAAACCATTCAACCCAAAACGGCAGCGATGGCTTTTCCGACGTCAGCCGTCGTGGCCGTTCCACCAAGATCAGGTGTCCGGGGCGCACCACTCTGCGGCGCCAGCACCTTTTCAATCGCGGCCAGAACGGCATCGTGTGCATCCTTGTGGCCGAGGAATTCCAGCATCATGGCACCGCACCATATCTGACCAATGGGATTGGCGATCTGTTTGCCTGCGATGTCGGGTGCAGAGCCATGCACGGGCTCGAACAAGGAGGGAAATTTTCGCTCGGGGTTGAGGTTTGCGCTCGGTGCGATGCCGATGGTGCCTGTGCACGCAGGCCCCAGGTCACTGAGGATGTCACCAAACAAATTACTGGCAACCACCACATCAAAGAAGTCCGGACGCTGTACAAAATGCGCCGTGAGAATATCAATATGGAATTTATCCAGGTTGATGCCGGGATAGTTTTTGGCCATCTCGACGACACGTTCATCCCAGTACGGCATCGAGATTGAAATACCGTTCGATTTGGTGGCGCTGGTCAGGTGCTTTTTGGGCCGCGACTGCGCCAGTTCGAATGCGAACTTCAGCACGCGGTCAACGCCGATGCGCGTGAAGACGGATTCCTGCAACACGAACTCCCGCTCCGTGCCGGGAAAAGCCTTGCCGCCTATGCTGGAGTATTCGCCTTCTGTGTTTTCGCGCACGATGTAAAAGTCGATCTCGCCAGGCAAACGCGCGCTGCCATCCCTGCGAACCACAGGCGCAATGATGCCGGGCATCAAACGCGCAGGGCGCAGGTTGATGTACTGGTCAAACTCACGGCGAAACAGCAGCAATGAACCCCAGAGCGACACGTGATCCGCAATCTTGTCAGGCCAGCCGACAGCACCGAAATAAATCGCATCATGACCACCTATCTGGTCCTTCCAGTTATCGGGCAGCATTTGTCCGTGCTTCTCGAAATAGTCCCAGCTTGAAAAATCAAAATGGTCGAACTGCAGGTCAATGCCGAACTTGCGGGCGGCGGCGTCCATGACGCGTATGCCTTCGGGCATGACTTCCTTGCCAATGCCGTCACCGGCGATGACTGCGATTCTTTTTTTTCCTGTGGCCATGATGGTTTCCTTATGTTGTGGTTTTGAAAAATTTCAACGCCTCTGCCAGTAGCAGATCGGGCGCTTCTTCGGCGATGTAATGCCCGCAAGGCAGGCTGCTTCCTGAAACTGCCTGCGCGCGCTCACGCCAGAGCTTGAGTACATCAAAGCAGCGCCCGACGGCACCATGCTCACCCCACAAAACATGCAAGGGCTGCAACAGTTTGTAGCCGGCCTCGACATCTGCCCTGTCATGCACAAGATCAACAGTGGCTGATGCACGGTAGTCTTCGCAAATGGCATGCGCGGTACCGGCAATCTGCACACAGCGCTCGTATTCCGCCAGGGCCTCGGGCGCAAACGCGGCCATGCCGGCGTGACGCTTGCCCATCACGCTGTGCAGGTAGCGCACAGGGTCTGACTCAATCAATGCCTCGGGCAATGGCGGCGGCTGGATCAAAAAGAACCAGTGCCAGTAGGCCGTCGCAAAAGCTTCGCTGGTGCCCTCATACATGGCCAGCGTGGGCGCAATATCAAGAAGCATCAGCCGTTCAACCGCATCAGGGTGGTCGGCTGCAAGACGATGCGCCACGCGCGCGCCGCGGTCATGCGCGAGTACCTGGAAACGCCCGAAACCATGGTGACGCATCGCAGCCATGGCATCAAGCGCCATCTGGCGTTTTGAATAGGCCAGATGTTCTGCATCACTGGGAACACGTCCGGAGTCACCGTATCCGCGCAAATCCATCAACACGACCGTGAAATGGGCAGCGAGTTCCGGTGCCACACGATGCCACATGGCATGGCTTTGCGGATGGCCGTGCAGCAGCAGCAGGGGCGGCCCATCGCCACCACGCAAGGTGTGCAGGCTACCCGCAGGACCCGCGACCGTCTGCGACGAAAACCCGTCAGACATGCTTGCTGCTCCCTGCAAGGAACTGATGAGTGGGCTCATTGAACTTTGACATGGGCACATCATGCCGTCTTGAAGCGCAAGATTCAATGAATAATCATTGCCTTGATTATTTCCAAAAAAGAAATTATGGAACGAAGTGATCTTGAACTTGTATTGGCCATACGTGACCACGGAAGCCTTGCCGCGGCCGCACTGAGCCTGGACATTGCAGCACCCGCCGTCACCAAGCGCCTCGCTGCACTGGAAACGAAACTGGGGCAAAAGCTGTTCCAGCGGACGACGCGGCGCGTCAGTCCCACGGCAGAAGGCGAAACATTGTGCGAACGTGCGCGCGCACTGCTGCAGGATTTCTCAAAACTTGAAGCCGAGCTTCAGGAACGCAAAGCGCAGCCGACCGGACTGATCCGCCTTGTCGCCACTTTTGGTTTTGGCAGGCTTTGGCTTGGGCCTGCGCTTGCAGATTTCCAGCAACGCTATCCAAAGATTGAGATACAGCTTCAGCTGACCGAGCAGTTGCCCGACCTGGCGCGTGACGGCTTCGACGGCGCCATATGGCTATGGTCTGTCAACAGCAGGCAGGCGGCCGAGTGGGTATCGCGCAGGCTGGCCAGAAACCAGCGGGTGATGGTCGCTTCGCCCAGCTATATCAAACAACACGGTATGCCTGCCAGCCTGGAGGATCTCGGAAACCATGCATGCCTGATTGCGAGGGAAAACGGCAGTGCAGCCACGCAGCGTTTTGACGTTTGGCAACTTCACAGGGAAAGGACCAAAACCCCGGTTCGCGTGCGTGTGCACGGCGCACTCTCAAGCAACTCCGGTGAGCTGGTGCGCGACTGGTGCCTGCAGGGTCGCGGCATCATGCTGCGCAGTCTCTGGGACATTGCGCCGGTGCTGGCATCCGGTGAACTGGTGCGCGTGTTGCCGGCATGGTCCATGCCCGACGCAGACATCCACTGGCTGGCGCCGTACCGCGCCGATGCGCCCAAACGCATACGCCTGCTGATCGATTTTCTGGTGACGCAATTCGCGGGAGAACCCTGGAAGCACAGGCAACAAGCCGGGCGCTGAACCGGGCACTGCAGGTGAAGGCTTTTCAGGCTGCCGGCGCTTTTGGTTTTGCCGTGCGCACAACCAGCGCGACGCCGATAGCCGTGAGCACCGTCCCGATAACGGTTGAAACGGTAATGAGTTCATCGAAGAGTACCCAGGCCATCAACGCAGTCACGGGTGGTACGAGATACAAAAGACTGGTCACCGCTGTTGCGGCACCGCGTTGAATCAGCAGGTAAAGCAGGGAACTGCCCCCCAGTGTGAGCGCAAGCACCGCCCAGGCCAGAGCTCCGATGAAGCGGGGATTCCAGCTGACAGGCTCCGCCTCCAGCAAGGTAAACGGCAATGTGACCAGCAATGCAGCACCAAGCTGTATGACGTTGGCCGTGCGCACATCGGTCGGTTTGACATGGCGCTTCTGGTAGAGCGTGCCGGCAGTAATGCTGAAGAGCGCTATCACCGTCGCCGTCAGGGTAAGCGCAGTCACCTCATGGCCGGTGCCGAATTTTCGTGACACCACCAGCAGTAAACCACCCAGCCCCAGGGCCAGACCCGTCCATTGCAGAGGCGTTACCCGGGGCTCGCCCTGCTCAGGATCGCCAGATCCAATCCACGACACCCACAAGGCGGTGAGCACGGGTTGCAAACCCACAATCAGCGCGGCAAGACCCGAGCCCATGCCCCCCTTGACTGCGACCCACACACCACCAAGATAGCCGGCATGCATCAGCACGCCCGTCACACCAAGATGCATCCATTGCTGCCGCCCTGTTGGCCACAAGGCACGCACAGCTGTTATCCAGACCAGGAAACAGAGAATCGAGAAGAAATAACGGATGGAAAGAAACGTCAGCGGCGGCGCATAAGGCAGGCCGTATTTGGCGACGATAAAACCTGTGCTCCAGATCAAAACGAACACCGCAGGCATGGCCCGTATCAGGACGCTTTCGGAAGGCTTGGAGCTCACAGAAAAATCTACAGGTGGCCGTTGGCTGTCTGGCTTATTTGGCCCGCGCCCGAATTTCAGGAATGGCTTTTTGCAGATAGTAAATCATGGACCACACCGTCAGGATGGCAGAAATCCAGATCAGCCAGGTGCCCCAAAGGTGCGTGTTGATGGTGCCAAACAAGGTGCCATCAAACAGCAGGAAGGGAATGGCAATCATCTGGACAGTTGTCTTGATCTTGCCCAGCATGTGTACGGCCACACTCTTGGTTGCGCCTATCAGGGCCATCCATTCGCGCAAGGCAGAGATGGCGATCTCGCGGCCAATGATGATAAGCGCCACAAACACGTCGGCCCGCCCAAGATGAACAAGGACCAGAAGCGCGGCACAAACCAGAAACTTGTCGGCCACCGGATCAAGGAAGGCACCGAAAGATGAGGTTTGGTTGAGTTTGCGTGCCAGAAAACCATCAAGCCAGTCGGTTGCCGCAAACACCACGAACATCACCGTGGCGATCATGTTCTGGTCGACAGGCGCCAGCTTCATGTAGAAAACGCCCACGATCAGGGGAATCGCAACGATGCGCGTCCAGGTCATGAGTGTGGGAATAGTCCAGAACATCTTCACGCATTTTGGCATGAGCGGGCATCTGGCGGTACAGGCCGCGAAAAGTCAGTGCAATACGCGGTAAATCTCCTCGGCCAGTTCGCGTGAAATACCGTCGACCGTCGCGATATCCTCAACACTCGCCGAGGCAATGGCGCGTATGCCGCCAAACCGCTGCAGAAGGCTGGCGCGTTTTTTGGGACCGATGCCTTCGATGTCTTCCAGCTTGCTCGCACCCACGCGCACCTTGGCGCGTTTGGCGCGCATGCCTGTGATGGCAAAACGGTGCGCCTCATCGCGTATCTGGGCAATCAGCATCAGCGCGGCCGAGTCACGTCCCAGGTAGATCTTTTCGCGTCCGTCGGCAAAGACCAGTTCTTCCAGGCCGACCTTGCGGCCCTCGCCTTTCTCGACACCGGCGATCAGGCCGAGGTCCAGGCCCAGTTCTTCAAACACCTCACGCGCCATGGACACCTGCCCCTTGCCGCCGTCGACCAGCACCAGGTCGGGCAGCTTCGCTTCATTGTTACGCGCAGCTTCTGCCAGCTTGCTGTAGCGGCGCGTCAGCACCTGCCGCATGGCCGCATAGTCATCGCCCGGCGTGATGCCTTCGATGTTGTAGCGGCGATATTCCGCACTTTGCATCTTGTGATCATGAAAGACGACGCAGGAAGCCTGTGTCGCCTCGCCAGCCGTATGAGAAATGTCAAAGCACTCGATGCGCAGCGCGGCCAGGTCCTCCATCTTGAGGTCCAGCGCCTCGGCGAGCGCACGCGTCCTGGCCTGTTGCGAGCCCTGCTCGGACAGCAAACGCGCCAGTTGCAGACTGGCATTTTTTTCAGCCATCTCCAGCCAGATGCGGCGCTGCTCACGTGGCTGGTGAATGGCAGAAATACGATTACCCGTCTGGGCCATCAGCGCCGCGATCAGCTCCCTGTCCACCGGTTCGCTGCATACGAGCGTGGGCGGCACGGGCACATCGATGTAATGCTGGGCAATGAACGCCTCGAGTACAAGCGCTTCGAGGGATTTCGTGTTTTTTGCGATTGGTGCGCCGTCCTCGTTGAGGACATCACCAGCCTCGGCAATATCGGCATCAAGCTCTGCCACATCCACAGCGTTTTCGATGTGCGTGGGGAAGTAGGGCCGGTCGCCCAGGTGCCGGCCACCGCGCACCATGGCAAGGTTCACGCAGGCCTTGCCGCCCTGCACTTTCACGGCCAGGATGTCCACGTCCTTGTCCACGCCCATGCCGCCCATTTCCATGGACTGCTGATGCAGCACCTTGGACAGCGCTGACATCTGGTTGCGCAGCTCTGCGGCCTGCTCAAACTCGAGCTTGTCGGCATGCTGCAGCATCTGCCGCTCAAGCCCGCTCAGGATCTCCTGCGTCTCACCCTGCAAGAACTTCTCGGCATTGGCCACGTCCTGCGCGTACTGCTCGGGCGTGATGTTGCCGACGCAGGGAGCCGAGCAGCGCTTGATCTGGTACAGCAGGCACGGCCGGGTGCGGTTGCTGAAGACCGTGTCTTCACAGGTACGCAGCTTGAAGACTTTTTGCAGAAGCAAAATGCTTTCCTTCACTGCCCACGCACTGGGGTAAGGGCCGAAGTAGCGGTGTTTTTTTTCGACCGCACCGCGGTAATAGGCCACGCGGGCAAAGGTGTGCGAGGCGAGCTTGAGATAAGGGTAGCTCTTGTCGTCGCGAAACAGGATGTTGAACTTCGGGTTCAGCGTCTTGATGAGGTTGTTTTCAAGCAGCAGCGCCTCGGCCTCGGAACGCACGACTGTGGTCTCCATGCGGACGATTTTGGTCACCATGTGGCCTATGCGCGTGCCGCCATGGTTCTTCTGAAAATAGTTTGAGACACGCTTTTTGAGGTTGCGCGCCTTGCCCACATAGAGCACGCCGCCCTCCGCATCGAAATAGCGGTAGACGCCCGGCATCGCCGGCAATGCGGCGACCTCACTGAGCAGTTGCGGGTCGAATTCGTGGATTTTGGTCATGCAGTCAAAAAGCGCGGCGGTCTGTAACCCCGTATTGTGGACAATCCCGTCATGGATCACAGCGACCAAGCCCTGCAATGGGACATATTTTGCAAGGTCATTGACAACTTCGGTGACATTGGCATCTGCTGGCGCCTGGCCGCAGACCTGGCATCACGCGGACAGCGGGTCCGCCTGTGGATTGACGATGCGAGTGCATTGACATGGATGGCCCCTGATGGCCAGACAGGCGTCAGCGTGCTGGCGTGGGATGATGAGCCTGCCGGCGCAGAGCTGGCTTTGGTTGGGGGTTTTCCAACGGATGTGCTGGTAGAGACCTTTGGCTGTGACGTTCCCTGCTGGTTTATGACGGCCTGTGCCGAACAAGCCGCCATCAACGGCAAAAACCCGGTCTGGATCAACCTTGAATACCTGTCCGCCGAGCCGTATGCCGAGCGTAATCATGGCCTGCCCTCCCATGTCACGGTGGGCCCCGCTGCAGGATGGGAAAAATGGTTTTTTTATCCCGGCTTTACTCCCCGCACCGGTGGACTCCTGCGCGAAAAAAATCTCGCCACAAGGCAAAAGGCCTTTGTTCGTGATGATTGGCTGAACAAGCTGGGCATGGACTGGCAGGGCAAGGCTCTGGTTTCCCTGTTTTGTTATGAACCGCCAGCTCTGGACGCCTTGTTGCAGCAATTTGCAGCGCAAGGGCTGGATGGCAAGCCCGTGCACCTGCTGGTGGCCGAGGGGCGTGCCAGGAGCGCCGTTCAGGCCCTCCAGCAGCCACCTACCTCAGGTCAACTGGCGATTACATACCTGCCGTTGCTGGCACAAACCGATTTCGATCACCTGCTTTGGGCCTGCGACCTTAACCTGGTGCGCGGTGAAGACTCCATCGTGCGGGCCCTCTGGGCTGGCAAGCCCTTTGTCTGGCAAATTTATCCGCAGGACGACGGCGTGCACAGCATCAAGCTGGACGCCTTCCTGGACACGATTGATGCACCCACAGGTTTGCGGAATTTTCACCACGCCTGGAACGCTGGAGCCGGAGAATCTGCCAGCGGCAGCCTGGTTATTGGGATGCAGGCGTGGCAAACATGTGCAAGTCGCATAAAAAATCGCCTGATGGCCATGCCAGACCTGACCACGAACCTGCTGGAATTCGTACATAAAAACCGCTAAAATCAGAGGCTTAGCTGGAATTGCCGGGTGTCTTCACCCAACCAGGCAGCCCCACACTCCGCCGCAGAACATGCATCAGGACCAGACTCTGAAGCTTTGAGCGGCCTACTTCACTACCGCACTATTTGCGCTGAACCCGTTATGAAAATCGCTCAAGAAATACGCGCCGGCAACGTCATCATGCATGGCAAGGAACCGATGGTCGTCCTGAAAACCGAATACAGCCGTGGTGGCCGAAACTCCGCCACCGTGCGCATGAAGCTCAAAAGCCTGATCGGCAGCTTCGGCACTGAAAACGTCTTCAAGGCTGACGACAAAATCGACCAGGTCATCCTCGATAAAAAGGATTGCACCTATTCCTATTTTGCTGACCCGATGTACATCTGCATGGACGCTGAATACAACCAGTATGAAGTCGAAGCCGAAAACATGGGCGACTCGCTGAATTACCTGCAGGACGGCATGGAGCTGGAAGTGGTGTTCTACGACGGCAAGGCCATTTCGGTCGAACTGCCCACCAACGTTGAACGCGAAATCACCTGGACGGAGCCAGCCGTCAAGGGTGACACCTCAGGCAAGGTCCTGAAACCAGCCAAAATTGCCACGGGCTTTGAAATCGGCGTACCCATTTTTGTCGCTCAAGGCGACGTGGTTGAAATCGACACCCGTACCGGCGAATACCGCAAGCGCGTCTAAACAGACGCTGCTCCCGGAAAAGGCTCCCTGGTGGAGCCTTTTTTGCGCCTGCCGCCTACGGCTCACGCCCCAGAACTGCTTCACAATATAACGATGCAAAACAAGACCCACGACCTACATTCGCCTCGCCTTGCAGACGCGTGGGCAGTACTGCAAGCGCACTCGAACGCCGGCAACCAGCTTCAGCCCGATGCGTCCCGCCTGGCCTTTGCAGACCCGGAGTTTTTGCTGCGCCGCGAAACCCGCGGCATACGCTTTCAGCTGGAGATGCTCAAGCCAGACCTGGAGCAGCAGGCGCATGGCATTGAAAACACCGTCGTCGTGTTTGGCAGCGCACGTTTTCGCAGCGCAGAAGAGTCGGCCGCCATGATCGCCGAAGCTGAAACTGGCAGCAACCCCGAATTGACCGAACGCCTGCGCAAGCTGGCGCGCAATGCCCACTATTACGAAAAGGCGCGCGCCTTTGGTGGACTGGTCGCCAGGTACAGCGAACCGAAGCAGCCAGAAGACAAACTTTTTATCTGCACCGGTGGCGGGCCCGGCATCATGCAGGCCGCCAATCGCGGTGCTTTTGAAGCTGGCGGCATCAGCGTGGGTCTGGCGATTGCGCTTCCCATGGAGGAAGAGGCCAACCCCTATGTGCCACCCGCGCTCCTCTTCAAGTTTCATTACTTTGCGCTGCGCAAGATGCACTTCATGATGCGGGCAAAGGCACTGGTCGTTTTCCCCGGGGGCTTCGGCACGCTGGACGAGCTGTTTGAAGTCATCACACTGGTGCAGACGCGCAAATCCAAGGCCGTCCCCATCGTTCTCTTTGGCAGCGACTACTGGAAGCGCCTGCTCAACCTCGACATGCTGGTGGAGGAAGGCGTGATATCCCCGAATGACATCAAGCTGTTCAACTATGTCGATGATCCCCAGGTCGCCTGGGACCTGATCAAGGATTTCTACGAACTCTGAGGCGCAGGTGAACGTGGCCTAGGCCTTGAGGCCGCGCACGGCGCCCGTGCCCGCGGCCATCACAGTGCCCATGATCCAGAAAAGGCCGGCAACCCCCGTCAGTGCACCGGCTGCACCAAAAATGGTCGGCATCAGCACGCTGGACGCGTTGATGGTCATCAGGCGCAAGCCCAGCGCCTCGCCATGACGTTCATGCGGGGTAATCTGGTGCAACATGCTCATGACCATGGGCTGCACGGCGCCCAGCGCAAGCCCGAGGATGACCGAACAAACCGCCATGCCGATGGCCGAGCTCATCAGGGGATAAATCGCAAAAATAAGCGCAGTGAGAATATTCGACGTGGAGATCACATTCTTTTCACTCACACGGGCTGCCAGCAAGGGGAGCAACAGGCGAATGGCCGCAGCCGCTACGGCGAACGCACCCAAAATGGAGCCAATCACAGAAGCACTGAGCCCGCGTTCATGCCCCAGCAGCGGCAATACAAACGTGTGTACATCCCAGGACGAGGATTGCAGCCAGTTGACGAAGAGCAGCCGCCTGAACATGGCGTCCTTGAGCAGGTTCCACGCCCGCTGTTTTGGCGCATCCACGCTCACTGGCGCCATCGGCAACTCATGGGTACGGCGCACCATCAGCCAGCACACGAGCGGCAAAAGAGCCAGCAGCAAAAATGCATAACGGTAACCCGTGATGTCACCCGCAACATGGCCTGCGTGGTCAATCATCATGCCGGCCGCAAAGGGCCCGACAAAATTTGCAGCCGCCGGCGAAATGGCCAGCCAGCTGAACACCTGCTTGAGTTGGGTGGTTCCGGAAGCTGCTCGCCCCACGTGACGCTGCAGCGAAATCACGGCCAGCCCGGTGGCGCCACCCGTCAGCAATGCAGCAGCGCACAGCACCCAAAAAAACGGAAATGCCGCAGCCAGCCCGGCGCCGCCCGCCGCAGCCAGAACAGAGATCAGAAGCGGCAGGCGCAGGCCGTGACGATCCGCAAAGCGCCCTGCAGGCAGCGCCAGAAAAACCTGCGTCAGCGCGAACAGGGACAGCAAGGCACCCACAGCGGCTGCGCTGTAGCCCTGTTGCAGCGCGAGCAACGGCCCGGCCAGACGCATGCCCGTCATGGCGGCATGCAGGCAAACCTGGGCAAAAATCAGTCTGAGCAACTCGGGGTTCATGCTTTTGGCTTCTTCATCAGACGGTGAGGTTCGACCACACCGACAGACCTGCCAGGTGTTGATGGCAGATCTGATTCAAAGCAGGGTTTCGTCACCTTCGTCGGCAGGCGGCAAAATGGTTTTGGACTGGCCTTCAGGCAAGGCCTCCACCTGCCGCAAAGCGCGGTGCATGACATTGCTGCGCGTCTGCGCCTGGTCGAGCGTGTTGAGCACAGTCTGGGTTTGCGCTTTTACCTTCGACAGTACATCACCGAACTTGGTGAACTCGGCTTTCACCGCGCCCAGCACCTGCCAGACTTCGCTCGATCTTTTCTCGAGAGCCAGGGTTCTGAAACCCATCTGAAGGGAATTGAGAATCGCCAGCAGGGTTGTCGGGCCGGCCAGCACAATCCTGTGCCTGCGCTGCAGGCCCTGCATCAGGTCAGGGCGGCGCAATACCTCGGCATACAGGCCTTCCGTCGGCAGGAACAGGATGGCAAAGTCGGTCGTATGCGGCGGCTCGATGTATTTCTCTTCTATCGAGCGCGCCTCCAGCCAGATGCGGGCCTCAAGCGCCTTGCCGGCCAACTCCGCCGCTATCGGGTCGGCGCGCTGCTGCGCATCGAGCAGGCGTTCGTAATCCTCATTCGGGAATTTCGCATCGATCGGTAGCCACAGCGGCTCGCCGTGCGCGCTGCGGCCGGGAAGCCGGATTGCGAAGTCCACCGTGTTACGGGTGCCAGGGCGGGTGCACACCTGCGCCGCGTATTGCTCCGAGGCAAACACCTGTTCAAGCAGTGCCTCGAGTTGTGCTTCGCCAAAAATACCGCGCGTCTTGACATTGGTCAGCAAATGTTTGAGGTCACCGACGCCCTGGGCCAGCGTCTGCATTTCGCCCAGGCCCTTGTGTACCTGCTCCAGCCGGTCGGCGACCTGCTTGAAGCTCTCACCCAACCGCGCTTCGAGCGTGGTCTGCAGTTTCTCGTCAACCGTCCTGCGCATCTCATCGAGCTTGGCCGCATTGCTTTCCTGCAGTTGCGCAAGCTGCTTTTCCATGGTTTCGCGGACTTCTGCAAGGCGGCGTGCATTGGCGTCGCTGAGCCCCTGAAGTTGCGTGTTCAGTGTGTCGGCCAGCGATTTTTGCAGCAGCGTCAACTGCTGTGAAAAAGCATCGATCTGTGCATTTTGCGTACGGATGGCCTCTGCGCTTTGCTGCACCAGCGTTTGCTGGAAGGTTGCAAACGTTGTGGCCAGCTCCTGCCGGCTGGCGCGGGCGCTGTCTCCGATCTCGCGCCGCAATTCGCGCTCTGTCTTTTCATGGCTGGCAGCAATGCCTGCAAGCAACTCGGCGCGGCCCTGCGTATCGGCTGACGGTTTGCGAAGCGCCAGCCACAACACGAGCAACAGGTTTGCAACCAGCAACGCCGCAAGCAGCCACAGCTGAATCGACGTCATGTGCGAACGGCCAGCACTTCAGGATTGACTGGAGTCAAAGGACCTTTACCGCCAAGGAAGGCAATGATGTTGTCCGCAGCAAGATTGATCATGGCCAGACGGGTGGGCCTCGTGGCGCTTGCGATGTGCGGTGTGAGCACGACGTTCGGAATAGTCAGCAAATCCGGATGCACTTTGGGTTCACCTTCATACACGTCCAGACCAGCCGCCGCGATCCGGCCCTCCCGCAAGGCCGCTGCGAGGGCTGCGTCGTCGACGATACCGCCGCGTGCGATGTTCACCAGCGTTGCGCCTGGTTTCATCATGGCAAGCTCGGCAGCGCCAATCGTGTGATGCGAGGCCGGCGAATACGGCAACACCAATACCAGATGGTCCGCCCTCTCGAGCAGTTCCTGCTTGCTGACATAGCTTGCCCTGCACTCCGCTTCGAGGCCTGCATCAAGCCGGGAGCGATTGTGATAAATCACCTTCATGCCAAACCCGTGGGCGCCGCGCCTCGCAATACCCTGGCCAATGCGGCCCATGCCCAGAATACCGAGGGTTGAACCATGGATGTCATAGCCAGACAGCATGTCATATGCCCACCGGCTCCACTTGCCGGCACGCAGAAAGTGCTCTCCCTCGGCGATACGCCGCGCCGCTGCCATCATCAGCGCAAAGCCAAAGTCGGCCGTTGTTTCTGTCAGCACGTCAGGCGCGTTGGTGGCGAGCACACCAGCAGCCGTCATGGCATCAATATCAAAATTATTGAAACCCACTGCACTGTTTGAACATATCCTCAAGTCGGGGCAGGCCCTGATCACGTCTGCATCAATCCGGTCACCGGCAGTCGTGACGACGCCCTGCTTGCCCTGTAATTTCTCAATCAGTCTGGCCTTGTCCCAGACTTCATCAGCCTGGTTGGACTCCACATCCAGGTGCTGCTCGAGACGTGTAATGACTTCAGGAAATGCTGCGCGGGCGACAAGAATTTTTGGCTTTGACATGTATCGGGATTTATCGGACAAGGGTCAGGCGATTTCAAAAACCTGGCGCAAATAAGCCAGGTATTTTTCGTCATCGCACATGTTTTTGGACGGCGTATCGGACAGCTTGGCGACCGGCTGACCGTTGCAATGGATCATCTTGATCACGATCTGCAGCGGCTCGTAGCCCAGGTCATTGGTCAGGTTGGTGCCGATGCCAAATGCCAGCTGGCAGCGGCCGCGGAACTGCTGGTACAGCTCTATGGTGCGCGGCACCGTCAGGCCATCGCTGAAGATCAGCGTCTTGGTTTTCGGATCGACGCGGTTTTTGGCGTAGTGGGCCAGCATGCGCTCGCCCCACTGGAACGGGTCGCCGCTGTCATGGCGTGCGCCATCGAACAGCTTGCAGAAATACATGTCGAAGTCGCGCAGGAAGGCGCTCATGCCGTAGACATCGGACAGTGCGATACCCAGGTCACCCCGGTATTCCCTGGCCCATGACTCAAAGCCAAACACCTGGCTGTCGCGCAACCGGGGACCCAGGGCCTGGCAGGCCTGCAGGTATTCGTGCGCCATGGTGCCCAGTGGCAACAGGCCCAGTTTCATCGCAAACAACACATTGCTGGTACCGGCAAATTGCCCGTTCACGCCAGTCCCCAGACGCGCACTCAGGGTACGCAGCACTTCTTCATGCCAGGCCTTGCCGAAGCGCCGGCGCGTACCGTAGTCTGCAATCTTGAGTTCATGCAAACCATCGGCCTGCAGTTCAAGAATCTTGACGTCCAGGCGCTTGCGGCCCTGCGCCAGGTCAGGTGTCTTTTGCGTGTTGCGAAAGTAGACCTCATTGATGATGGCCAGCACCGGGATCTCAAACAGGATGGTGTGCAGCCAGGGCCCCTTGATCGACACCTCGATCTCGCCCGACGGCTGTGCAGTGACGGTCACATACTTTTCATTGAGCTTGAAGATGCCCAGGAAATCCACAAAGTCACTTTTGATAAAGCGCATGGCCTTGAGATACGCCAGCTCGGCATCCTGAAAGCGCAGGCTGCACAGGCCGCGGATTTCTTCGCGTATTTCGTTCACGTAGGGCGCCAGGTCCTGAATGCCCGGTGAGCCTGCGTTGCGGCACTTGAAACGGTATTCAACTTCCGCGCCCGGAAACTGGTGCAAGACCACCTGCATCATGGTGAACTTGTAAAGATCGGTATCCAGGAGGCTTGTAATGATCATTGAAAAATCCGGGTGCGCGGAAACTTGTCTCTTGGCCTGTTTCCAATTCAGGGAAATCGCGGCAATCAGCCTAGGAAGTCGACTTCAAACAGCAGCGTTGCGTTCGGTGGAATCACGCCACCGGCACCGCGTGCACCGTAGCCCAGTTCAGCCGGGATGATCAGGCGGCGCGTGCCACCGACCGACATGCCCTGCACGCCTTCGTCCCAACCCTTGATGACCTGGCCGGCGCCCAGTGAGAACTCGAACGGCTGGCCGCGGTCCTTGCTGGAATCAAACTTGGCGCCCTGAACGCCGCCGTTGTAGAGCCAGCCGGTGTAATGCACCTTGACGTTGTTGCCGGCCTTGGCGATGGCGCCCGAGCCGAGAACGGTGTCTTCATATTGCAGACCGGAAGGGTTGGTGGTGATGGCCATGGTGATGTCTTTCTGGATGAGATGCAGCGCCCCCTGTGCCCGAATCATGCGGGCGAAAAGCGCTGGATTAAAAGAAGAGAAAAAGCAGCGACGCAAGGGCCGCACAAGTCTTTTTCACGAACCCCTGACTTTACCCGCAACCGGCATTCCAGGCCGAGCCGCCCTCACCCGACCCCTTCGGATAAAAATCGAAGCAATGCCTTCGCAAGTCAAGCCGTGCAACCGGCTCCGCCGGGCAGCCCCAAGCAAGACCAGCCCCCTCGGAGGGCAGCGACCCACACGCAATGGGTGCGCGTGGGACCAATCACTCCAGCCAGGTCGTGAATTCCGCGGCGGGAACACGCGGGGTACGGAACGTGTTGACGAGTGCCGACTCATCGGCATACCCCAGCGCCATGCCGCAAACCAGCATTTCTTCAGGCCCGGCGCCAATATGCGGCAGGATGATGCTGGCAAAACCGTTCCACGCGGCCTGCGGGCAGGTGTGCAGGCCGTGGCCGCGTGCAGCAACCATGATGTTCTGCAGAAACATGCCGTAGTCCACCAGCGAGCCGCGGCCCATGACCTTGTCCATGGTGAACATCAGACCGACTGGCGCATCGAAGAAGCGGTAATTGCGCTGGTGCTGGGCGTGCATCCTGTCCTTGTCGCCCTTGGTGATGCCGAGCAGGCCGTACAGGCCCCAGCCGTTTTCACGCCGCCGGTCAATATAGGGCGATACCCATTTCTCGGGGTAGTAGTCGTATTCCTCACGGTATTGCGCGGCCAGGGACGGGTCGGCGCGCACGGCATCGTGGGCGGCAACCACCTTGTCCACCAGCGTGTCCCGGCTGGCGCCCTGCAGCACATAGGTCTTCCAGGGCTGCGTGTTGGTCCCCGACGGCGCACGGCTGGCAACCTCAAGAATGTGGGTGATGGTTTCCCTGGCCACTGGTTTGGGCAAAAACTCGCGCATGGACTGACGGCTCTCAATGGCCTCATCAACTGCTTCGGCGGCAGTTTTGGCGCACTCGACAGAAATGGCTGCGTTCACTTGAGTGTCTCCAGTACAGAAAGTAATTCGGGCGGCAAGGGCACGGGGCGGCGTGTGTCGCGATCCACATACACATGGATGAAATGGCCGCGCGCTGCGCAGGTCCCGGCAGCGTCTTCCGGGAACAGGCCAACCTCGTAACGCACGCTGGAAGACCCGATGTGCGCCACACGAATGCCGGCCACCACGTTTTCGGGAAAAGCCAGCGGCGCAAAGTAGTTGCACTGCGTTTCGATCACCAGGCCTATCACCTTGCCGGCGTGGATGTCGATGGCGCCCCTGTCGATCAGCAGGCCGTTGACGGCGGTGTCAAACCAGCTGTAGTAGACGACGTTGTTGACGTGGCCGTAAACGTCGTTGTCGGACCATCGGGTTCCAATGGGGCGAAAGGCCTTGAAGGCGCTGCGGGGTTCGGCTTGCGGGCGTGTCGAAGAGGTCATGAAGCGCCATTTTGCCATCGGCTCCAGTACGCCAGCGCGACGCGGTAAGTGTTCATCTGCACCTGCACGGTCTCGTCGATCTTCAAGCCATATCCGCCGGCCATCGAGAACGCCAGCGGTATGCGGCGCTGCCAGGCCCAGTCGAAAACACGGCGGTCTCGCGCCTCCAGCCCGTCGTAACTCAGCTTGAGACGGCCCAGCCTGTCGCCTTCAAAAGGATCAGCCCCGGCGAGGAACAGCACCAGCCCGGGCTCAAAGCGGCGCTCCAGTTCCTCCAGCGCATGCTCCAGCGCCTCGAGGTAAGGCGCGTCTGTACAGCCGTCGGGCAGTTCCACATCCAGGTCGCTCGCCTCCTTGCGGAAGGGAAAGTTTTTGGCGCCATGCATCGAGAGCGTGAACACGCTGGCGTCGTTGGCAAAGATGCTGGCGGTGCCATTGCCCTGATGAACATCGAGGTCAATCACGGCGACCTGCAGGGGTTTTCTGGTTTGTCTGAAATGTCTGGACCACTCTGCCTGCATGAGGCGCGCCGCTACCGCCGCATCGTTAAACACACAGAAACCGCCGCCCTTGTGCGCATACGAATGATGCGTGCCGCCGGCCATGTTGCCCGCCACGCCTTCGGGCTTGCCTGTGTCCATGCCCAGCGCCACACGTGCAGCCGCCACGGTTGCACCGGCAGAGCGCCGCGCGCGCTCTGCCATGCCGGGGCTCCAGGGAAAGCCGATCTCGCGCTGCGCCGGCGCCGGCAAGGTGCCGTGCGTGATGGCGCCTATGTAGGTGGGTGTGTGAACCAGCGCCAGCTCCCCGTCACTTGCAGCTGGCGCCTGCGCCATGCGCACCTGCGGCAGTTCGGCCACCACACGATCCCGCAGCAGTCGGTATTTGGCCATCGGGAAGCGGTGCCCTTCCGGCAGGGGCAGCACAAAGTTATCGGCGTAAAAAGCTTTCAACAGGACATTCCGGGCAGTGGCAAGACAGGCGCCTTCATTGGAGAAACGCGATTTTCAGGGTGTTGAAATAGGGGGTTACAACTAAAATGGTGCACTGCAACAAAAAGCGCTTGCATGGGTCACGGGTAATCCCTATACTTCAGGTCATGTTGCAGTGCAGCAATTCAGCGCAGCAACTAGTTTTCAAACCCTGACTCACTATATTGGAGATTTAAATATGTTGACCGCTGAACAAATCATGGCCTCCCACAAAGCCAACATCGAAACCCTGTTTGGTCTGACCCACAAAGCCTTTGAAGGCGTTGAGAAACTGGTCGAACTGAACGTGCAGGCCACCAAGGCAGCTCTCGCAGAGACCTCCAACCACGCACAAGCCGTGATGGGCGTTAAAGACGCACAGGAACTGTTGGCCCTGCAAGCCGGTCTGGTCCAGCCCCTGGCTGAAAAGACCGCCGCCTACAGCCGTCACCTGTATGACATCGCTTCTGCTGCTGGCGCTGACCTCGGCAAGACCTTTGAAGCACAGACCGCTGACGCACAGAAGAAAGTCATGGGCCTGGTCGACAACGCTACCAAGAACGCACCTGCCGGTTCCGAAACCGCTGTGGCCGTCATGAAGAGCGCCGTTGCTGCCGCCAACAATGCCTTCGAATCCATGCAAAAAGCTGTCAAACAAGCCAGCGACATGGCCGAAGCCAACTTCAACACCGTGGCTGCTTCCGCAGTGAGCGCCACCAAGACCGCCACCAAAAAGCGTTAATTCGCTGATGGCGAGTCCGGACGGGTTGCCCTTGTGGCGACCCCCCTGAACCGGTTGTCTCCTCGGATCCGTTCGAAATTCATTTCATGGATCCAGTTAAGCCCAGTCTCGCGACCGGGCTTTTTTTTGCCTGTTTCATGCTCAGGCAGGCGGACTGCGGTGGTCCAGATGCGGGCGACCCGGCCATCCCGCTTCAAGCCACGCCCAACCTGCCATCCGGCAGATTTTTAACGTATACAGCAAAATTTTAATGTGTACGTTAAATTTTTATCAAAAGTTAATATAGAGGTTAACTTTTCGATGCTGAACGGCTTCCCGATGCCGGAAATCGCCTTCAAAATTGGCCAAAAGGCCTCTTTTTACCCATCAAATCAGCCTCCAGACCAATAGATATGGGCGTGAGCAGCTACTAAAAATGTAGCAAATCCATAGACACCCGCCCGCAAAACTGCGACCCGTCGGAGCCGGGTGAACGCTAGCGCCCTGCCGCTGCGGCGTCCAGCTTCGCCCGCAAGGCAGGTAGCGCCGCCTGCATGGCCGCACGGCCCGAGTCGATGGCACGCTGCCTCGCAGAAAAGTCGGCGCTCTTCAAGCCCGCCAGTGAGGGCCGCACCACCACATCGGCCTCTTTCAGCTCGTACTGATTGATGCTTTTGCCCATGATGGCAAAGGTCTGCAGCAGGATCTGCAGGGTGTCGCCGGCGGGGTTGCCTTCGGGCGGGCTGGAGATGTCGACCGCCACCACGATGTCGGCGCCCATCTGGCGCGCATAACGCACGGGCACCGGAGACACCAGGCCGCCATCGACATATTCACGGCCGCTGATTTTCACAGGCACAAACACGGCCGGCACCGCGCTTGACGCGCGCACCGCCGCGCCGGTGTCGCCGCGCTGGAACAACACCGCCTGGCCACTGTTAAGGTCCGTCGCCACAATGCCCAGCGGCATGGCCATGTTCTCGATGAGCTTGCCCGAGACCAGCTCGTTCACGTAGCGGGCCAGCGCATCGCCCCTGAACATGCCGCGGCCAAAGAGGGGCAGCATCCAGTCGGTGATAGCGACTTCTTCCATGTTCAGCGCCGTCTGCTGAAGCTGCGCGCTGGTCTTGCCGCTGGCGTAAATGGCCGCGACCAGGCTGCCGGCAGAAGTGCCGACCACGAGCTGCGGCTTCAGGCCGGCTTCCTCCAGCACGGCGATCACGCCCACATGGGCAAAACCGCGCGCGGCGCCGCCACCGAGCGCCAGGCCGATCTTGAGAGGTCTCGCAGGCGTGGTGCTGACTGCAGCTCCGGGCGCAGCAGGGCCGGACATGAACGAAGGCGTCGAGCAGGCGGCAAGCAGTGCCGATGCAGCCACGGTAGCAAGAAGCGCAACGCGGCGGAAGGGATTTTGAGGGTCTTGGGTAGTCATGCAGATCCAGATGGGAGCGCCCATTTTGCCCGGCCAGCCTTGTCCATGCGCCATAATTGACCTTTACGTCAACGTCAACCGCGGCGCGCCGCATCCCCCAGCAAATCAATCTCAAGGAAGACATCTCATGGACATCAAAGGCAAGGTATTTATCGTCACCGGCGGCGCTTCGGGCCTGGGCGAAGGCACGGCGCGCATGCTGGCCGAAAACGGCGCCACCGTCGTCATCGCCGACATGCAGATTGAAAAAGGCGAAGCGGTTGCAAAAGAAATCGGCGGCGCCTTCGTCAAGTGCGATGTCAGCCAGGAAGCCGATGGCCAGGCGGTAGTGGCCAAGGCCGTGTCACTGGGCAAGCTGATGGGCCTGGTCAATTGCGCCGGCATCGCCACCGGTGAAAAGACCGTCGGCAAGAACGGCGCGCACAGCCTGGCCGTGTTCAACAAGACCATCACCGTCAACCTGATCGGCAGCTTTAACATGATCCGCCTGGCGGCTGACGCCATGTGCAAGAACGAACCCGAAGCCACCGGCGAGCGCGGCGTGCTGATTTCTACCGCCTCCGTTGCAGCTTATGACGGCCAGATCGGCCAGGCGGCCTACAGCGCGTCCAAGGGCGGTGTGGTCGGCATGACCCTGCCGATTGCCCGTGACCTGGCCCGCAACGGCATCCGCAACATGACAATCGCCCCCGGCATTTTCGGCACGCCCATGATGTTCGGCATGCCCAAGGAAGTGCAGGACTCGCTCGCAGCGGCCGTTCCCTTCCCAAGCCGCCTCGGCACGCCTCAGGACTATGCCAAGCTGGCCAAACACATCATTGAAAACGACATGCTCAATGGCGAAGTGATTCGCCTGGACGGCGCGATCCGTCTCGCACCTAAGTAAACCGGTCAGGCAGAAGCAGGCCTGGCGCCTGCCTCGCGCCGCAAAACCCAGGAGGGCTGACGTCCGACACCGCGCGGCATCCCCGACGGCTTAACATGGCCAGCATTGAAGCCCAAGGGTATTGCATGAAACGCCTGATCTCGCCGCTGCTGCTCGCAGCCACGCTGGCCGCTGCTCTCACGGCCTGTTCCACAAGCTCGCCAGGCAGCTTCAGCTACACCATCCCCGAGCAGCCGGAAGGCTCATCCGGCTACACCGAAAAGCCGGGTTGGGCGAGCAGCAAATACGCTGTCGCCGCCGCCAACCCGCTGGCGACGGATGCCGGCTACCAGATCCTCAAGGCGGGGGGCTCGGCCGTCGATGCGGCAATTGCGGTGCAGATGGTGCTGGCCCTGGTCGAGCCGCAATCGAGCGGCATTGCAGGCGGCTCGTTCCTGTTGCACTTCAACGGCAAGGATGTCGAAGCCTTCGATGGCCGCGAAACCGCGCCTGCAGCCGCAACGGACAACCTCTTTATGGGCGCCGACGGCAAACCCATGGCGTTTTACGACGCCGCGGTCGGCGGCCGCTCCGTTGGCACGCCGGGTGCCGTGCGCATGCTGGAGATGGCGCACAAGCAATATGGCAAGCTGCCCTGGGCACAACTCTTTCAGCCAGCCATCAAGCTGTCTGAAGACGGCTTCAAGGTCAGCCGCAGGCTTTACACCCTGCTGGTGCCCGAAGTGCATCTGAAAAAAGACCCGGTCGCCCTCGCCTATTTTTATGACGCCAATGGCCAGCCCTGGCCCGTCGGGCATGTACTGAAAAACCCTGAACTGGCGGCGGTGCTCAAGCAGATTGCAGCCAACGGTTCGAAGGCCCTGCTTGAAGGTGAAGTCGCCCAGGCCATCGTCGACAAGGTGCAAAAACACCCAACCAACCCGGGCACGCTGGCCATGTCGGACCTTGCAGGCTACCAGCCCAAAAAACGTGATCCGCTTTGTTATGACTACGCCGCCTCAGGCAAAAACTACCGCATGTGCGGCATGCCGCCGCCCAGCTCGGGCGCGATTGCCATCGGGCAGATCCTGGGCATGCTCAACACCACGCCAGCCGCCACGTTGCCGCCGCTGCGCACGACCACTGACACCGGCATACGCTGCATACGCGCGCCCTGCCCCAGCCAGGTGGAAAGCGTGCTGCCTTCGCCCGACTGGCTGCACCTGTACACAGAAGCCTCACGCCTGGCCTATGCCGACCGCGCGCTGTATCTGGGCGACCCCGACTTTGTGCAGCCGCCCGCGGGCAGCTGGATGAGCCTGCTGGAGCCGGCCTACCTGGCCAGCCGCGCCAGACTCATGGGCCCGCAAAGCATGAAGACCGCAACGCCGGGCAAGCCTGGCGGCACCCAGTCCAGCTACGCACCGATGCCTGCGCAATATGAATACGGCACCTCGCACATCTCCATCATCGACCCCTGGGGCAACGCGATTGCCATGACCACCACGATCGAGGATGCCTGGGGCTCACGGCAAATGGTCAACCGGGGCAAGGGTTTGGCCGGCGGCTTTCTGCTCAACAACCAACTCACCGACTTCAGCTTTGCCCCTACCGATGCATCAGGCGCGCCGATTGCCAACCGCGTGCAGGGCGGCAAACGGCCCCGCTCGTCCATGGCACCGACGCTGGTGTTCGACAAGGCGACCGGCCAGCTGGTCATGACCACCGGCAGCCCGGGCGGCGCGGTCATCATCCACTTCACGGCGAAGACGCTCTACGGCGTGCTCAACTGGGCTTTGAACATCCAGCAGGCCATCAACCTGCCCAACTTTGGTTCGCTCAATGGCCCGACGCTGCTTGAAGCGGGCCGCTTTCCACCCGCGACTGCGCAAGCGCTGCGCGCACGCGGCCACGAGGTGCGCGAGCAGGACATGACCAGCGGCCTGCAGGGCATTGAGCGCACAGCCACCGGCTTTTTTGGTGGGGCTGACCCGCGCCGCGAAGGCGTTGTGATGGGTGACTGAACCCTGGGGCCATGGTGTTTTGTGAGAACATCGATTGCTTGCCGCCTCACTGAAATTTCTACTGCTTCTGGAGCCTGAACATGCTGAACACCCTTCAAAAACACTGGTTCACCGCCGGCGCCCTGTGCGCCATGGCCGCCATGGCCGCCATGGCCGCCCCCGCACACGCAGGCAAGACACTTGATGCGATCAAGGCGCGCGGCCAGCTGGTCTGCGGCGTCAGCAGCGGCGTGGCTGGTTTCTCGCAGGCCGACAGCGCCGGCAAGTGGTCGGGCATCGACGTGGATGTCTGCCGCGCGATTGCGGCCAGCGTGCTGGGTGATGCCAACAAGGTCAAGTGGGTGCCACTGGTGTCGCAGCAGCGCTTTGCGGCATTGCAGTCCGGCGAAGTCGACATCCTGTCGCGCAACACCACCTGGACCATGACACGTGATGTCTCACTGGGCTTGGCCTTTACCGGCGTGGTCTATTACGACGGCCAGGGTTTCATGGTGCCGGCCAAAACCAAAATCAAGAGCGCCAAACAGCTCAAGGGCGCGACGGTTTGTGTGCAGTCCGGCACCACCACCGAAAAAAACCTCAGCGAGTTCTCACGCATCAACAACCTGAACCTCAAACCCGTGGTGTTTGAAAAGTTCGACGCTGCCAACGCTGCCTACTTCTCGGGCCGCTGCCAGGCGTACACGACTGATGCTTCAGGCCTGGCCTCCATCCGCAACAAGGAGGCCAAAAACCCCGCAGACCATGTGGTGCTGCCAGAGCTGATTTCCAAGGAACCCCTCGGCCCCGCCGTACGCCGTGGTGACGACGAGTTTTTTGCCATCACCAAATGGGTGGTCTTCGGCCTGATCGAAGCTGAAGAATATGGTGTCACGCAGGCCAATGTCGATGCCCTGCAAAAAGACAGCAAGGACCCCAACATCGGCCGCCTGCTCGGCACCACCGAAGACACCGGCAAGCTGCTGGGCCTGGACAAGGACTGGCTGGCACGCGCCATCAAGGCCAGCGGCAACTACGGCGAAATGTTTGAACGCAACGTCGGCCCCAGGAGCCCGCTGGGCCTGCCGCGTGGCAGCAACAACCTGTGGTCCAAAGGCGGCTTGATGTACGCACCACCAGTGAGATGACATCCCCCCGTGCGCCTTTGGCGCCTCCCCCTACAGGGGGCGCCGCTAGCGGCCCGGCAAAGCCGGTTCCGCGGCGGCCGCTGGCTGGGCACAGCGCCTCACGGTCAGGGCGGATGCCATGGGCTTGATTCCCCCACGACCTGCACCGCCAGCGCCGCGCTCGCGGTTCTCTCTCCAGAGCAAGCAGTTTCGAGCCCTGACATACCAGGTGCTGGCGGTACTGGTCATCGCACTGCTGGGTTGGCTGCTTGTCAGCAACACGCTGGCCAACATGAAGGCGCGCGGCATACAGAGCGGGTTTGATTTCCTCACGCAGCCCGCCGGTTTTGACATTGGCGAGACCTGGTTCAACTACGAGGCAGGCAACCCCTACTGGAAAGCCTTCCTCGTCGGCATCATGAACACCCTGCGTGTGGCCGTCATCGGCTGTGTGCTGGCGACTGTGCTCGGCACCTTGCTGGGCATTGCACGCTTTTCGCGCAACGCGCTGCTGCGCGGCCTGAGCTACGGTTATGTCGAGCTGTTCCGCAACATACCGTTGCTGCTGCAACTGCTGATGTGGTACCTGCTCTTCATTGAGTACCTGCCCGCGCCGAATGAAGCAATCGGCATCGGCAAATTCATTTTCTTGAGCAAGAACGGCCTGTCGTTTCCCTCCTTTGTCTGGGACCAGGGGCATCTGGTTTTTCAGGTGCCCATCCCCGGCGAAATGCAGGTCGAAGGCGGCGGCGCGCTCACGCCGGAGTTCATGGCGGTGCTGCTGGGCCTCGTGTTCTACACCGCAGCCTTTATCGCAGAAGTGGTCCGCGCCGGCATTGCATCGGTGCCCACAGGGCAGCGGGAGGCCGGTGCATCCATAGGCCTGTCGCGCGCCCGGACCATGCGCCTCATCGTGCTGCCGCAAGCCATGCGCCTCATCATTCCGCCGCTGACCAACCAGTACCTCAACCTGACCAAAAACTCTTCGCTGGCGGTGGCTGTCGGTTACCCCGAACTGGTGTCCATCGCCAACACATCCATGAACCAGTCCGGTCGTGCGGTCGAATGCATTGCCGTCATCATGCTGGTATACCTGACGCTGTCACTCGTCACGTCGGCCCTGATGAATGCCTTCAATCGCCGCGCCGCGATAAAGGAGCGCTAGGTCATGACCCAGGTATTTCGGCCAACGCCTTCAAGGCCTGCGCCTGTTCAAGTGACGGGCTTTGTGGCTCGGTTGAAGCAGGATTATTTTGCAAGCCCTTCCAACGCGCTGATCACCGTCTTGCTGTTGGCTGCAGCGTTTTGGCTGCTGGCCAGGGGCATTGACTGGGGCGTGCGGCATGCCGTGTTTGCAGCGGATGCCGACCGATGCCAGGCCGCGCGCGGCGTGGGTGCCTGCTGGGGCGTGATCAATGAAAAGGCCCGCTTCATTCTTTTGGGACGCTACCCGCAACAAGAGCAATGGCGGCCTGTTCTGGCCACCTTTGCGCTGATGGCGCCGGTGCTGGCCAGCTGCAGCCGGCGCTTCTGGCGGCCATCCCTGGTGCTGATCTGGGGCGCCGGGCTGGCCGTATTTTTTTTGTTGATGGGCGGCGGCGTGGCAGGCCTGGGCAAGGTGCCCACGGACCTCTGGGGCGGCCTGCCGCTGACGCTGATGCTGAGCGTGCTGTCCATGGTGCTGGCCTTTCCGCTATCGGTGCTGGTGGCGCTCGGCAGGCGCTCCAGCCTGCCCGCCATCCGCTCCATCTGCCTGGCCTACATCGAGCTGATACGCGGTGTGCCGCTGATCTCGGTGCTGTTCATGGCGTCGTTCATGTTTCCACTCTTCATGCCGGTGGGCAAAACGCCGGACGTGCTGGTGCGTGTCGTCATCGGCATCACATTGTTTGCAGCCGCCTATATGGCAGAGATCATTCGCGGCGGGCTGCAGACCGTCGGGCGCGGTCAGGTCGAAGCGGCGGCCAGCGTGGGCCTGACGTACTGGCAGGCGCAGCGCAAGATCATCCTGCCGCAGGCGCTGGCGGCCGTCGTGCCCAGCATCGTGAACAACTTCATTTCGCTCTTCAAGGACACATCGCTTGTGACCATCGTCTCGCTCTACGAGTTGACGGGTGCCCTGTCGCTCGCGCTGGGCTCCGACCCCAACTGGCGCCCGTTCAAGATCGAGGCCTACCTTTTTATCGCCGCCATCTACTTCGCCTTCTGCTACGCCATGTCGCGTTACAGCCTGCGCCTTGAAAAGCGGCTGGCACACGGTACACACAAAAACAATGACTGAACCCATCATCCGCTTCGAGAAGGTCAACAAATGGTTCGGCAACTTTCATGTGCTGCGCGATGTTGACCTCTCGGTAACGCCGGGGGAACGCATCGTGATCTGCGGACCTTCAGGCTCGGGCAAATCCACGCTGATCCGCTGCGTCAATGCGCTGGAGGACTACCAGGAGGGCAAGCTGACCGTGGCGGGCACTGTGCTGGGCGACAACGTCAAGGCCATTGAGGCTGTGCGACGCGAGGTCGGCATGGTGTTTCAGCAGTTCAACCTCTTCCCGCACCTGACCGTGCTGGAAAACCTGACGCTCGCGCCGGTCTGGGTTGCCGGCCTGTCGAAAAAAGAAGCGGCCGAGCGCGCCATGGCCCAGCTGGAGCGTGTGCGCATCGCGGACCAGGCTGACAAATACCCGCTGCAACTTTCCGGCGGCCAGCAGCAACGCGTGGCGATTGCCCGCTCGCTCTGCCTCACACCAAAAATCATGTTGTTTGACGAGCCTACGTCGGCACTTGACCCGGAAATGATCAAGGAAGTGCTGGACGTGATCGTCAGCCTCGCAGACCAGGGTATGACCATGCTGTGCGTCACGCACGAGATGGGCTTTGCCCGGGCTGTTGCCGACCGCGTCATCTTTATGGACGAAGGCCAGATTGTTGAAGAGAACTCGCCCGGCGCGTTTTTCACTGCGCCCCGCACGGATCGGGGCCGGGACTTTCTGTCAAAGATCCTCGGCCACTAGGGCCTGTTAATACTATTTTCAGGAGATGCGTTGTGAGTCAAAAGGGCTGTGAGCAAGGCGCAAAATGCCGCGCACAGCCCTTTTGATCACAACCCGAAGGGAACGGGGTGAAAACAGCGCCACTCTGCGTTGCACTCCTAGGCAAGGCAGGAGCCTTGCCGTCGTCGCGCGCCTTGATTGGCACTGTTTTCACCGCGTTCGCACTCCTGAAAATAGTATTAACAGGCCCGAACCCACCTTCAAACGTCAATCGCCGCCGCCGACCCGGCCTGCTTGCGCAGCTCGAATTTCTGGATCTTGCCGGTCGACGTCTTGGGAAGTTCGCCAAAAACCACCGCACGCGGCACCTTGAAGGCGGCCATGTGTTTTTTGCAGTGGGCCACGATGTCTTCGGCCGTGGTCTGGGCGCCGGCCTTCAGTTCGATGAATGCACACGGCGTTTCACCCCAGCGTGCATCGGGCTTGGCCACAACGGCCGCCGCCAGCACGGCGGGGTGACGGTAAAGCACATCCTCGACCTCGATCGATGAGATGTTTTCACCGCCGGAGATGATGATGTCCTTGCTGCGGTCCTTGATCTTCATATAGCCGTCGGGGTACATGACGGCCAGGTCGCCCGAATGGAACCAGCCACCGGCAAAAGCCTCCTGCGTCGCCTTGGGGTTCTTGAGGTAACCCTTCATGCCGATATTGCCCCTGAACATGATCTCGCCCATGGTCTCGCCATCCATGGGCACGGGCTGCATGGTTTCAGGGTTGAGCACTCGCGCATCGCGCTCCAGGTGGTAGCGCACGCCCTGGCGTGAGTTGAGCCGGGCGCGCTCACCCACGTCGAGCTTTTCCCAGCCATCCTGGACCGGGCAGACCGTTGCCGGACCATAGACCTCGGTCAGGCCGTAGACATGCGTGAGGTCAAAGCCCATGGCCTCCATGCCCTCGATCATGGAAGCCGGTGGCGCGGCACCAGCAACAAAAGCCTTGACGCCTCGCGGCAGGCCGACTTTCATCGCATCGGGCGCGTTGACCAGCAGGCCGTGAACAATGGGCGCGCCGCAGTAGTGTGTGACGCCGTGATCGCGCATGGCATCAAACACCGCCTGGGCCTCCACCTTGCGCAGGCAGACATTGACGCCGGCGCGCGCAGCAATCGCCCAGGGAAATGTCCAGCCGTTGCAATGAAACATGGGCAGCGTCCACAAGTACACCGCATGTTTGGGCATGTCCCATTCCATGATGTTGGACAGCGCCGCCAGCGTGGCCCCGCGGTGGTGGTAAACGACGCCCTTGGGGTTGCCGGTGGTGCCGCTGGTGTAGTTAAGTGCGATGGCATCCCATTCGTCGGCCGGCAGTTTCCACGCGTAGCCCGCATCGCCTTTGGCGAGAAAGTCTTCGTATGTGATGCTGCCGATGCGTTCTGCCTGGCCGGTGAACCCGGCATCCTCCACATCAATCACCAGCACAGGCGCTGTGGCCTTGCGCAGGGCCAGCGCCTTTTTCATGGTGTCTGCAAATTCCGGATCGACGATGACCACCTTTGCTTCGCCATGATCCAGCATGAAGGCAATGGTCTCGGGGTCAAGCCGTGTGTTCAGGGCATTCAGGACAGCGCCTGTGACAGGGATGCCGAAGTGGGCCTCCACCATGGGCGGCGTGTTGGGCAGCATGACCGCGACCGTGTCGCCCTTGCCTATGCCGTGCTGCTCGAGCGCGCTGGCCAGCCGGCGGCAGCGCTCGAACACTTCGGACCAGTTGCGGCGCAGTTTGCCGTGTACCACGGCAAGCCGCTGCGGGTACACCTCTGCGGTGCGCTCGATAAATGACAGCGGCGACAGGGCCGCATGGTTGGCCTCGGCCTGCGGTAGGTCCTGTTCGTAGATATTGGGCATTTTGTCTCCGTTGTTGGGCAGTTGTGGGGCAGTGGCGTCGCTCTGGCGTCATATTAACGCTGTAATGCATTGTGTATTTGATATAAACCAACGCGTATACCTGTAGAACCGCAAAGGCTCGCACGCGGTCACCATCTGCCAGATTGTCCAGAGGCACAATACAAGGGTGTCCATTCCCCAGTCTTTTATCCAAGAGCTTTTAGCGCGCGCCGATGTTGTCGACATCGTGGGCCGCTATGTGCAGCTGAAAAAAGGTGGCGCCAACTTCATGGGCCTGTGCCCATTTCACGGGGAAAAGTCACCGTCCTTCAGCGTCAGCCCGGCCAAACAGTTTTATCACTGCTTTGGCTGCGGAAAAAACGGCAACGCCATCAGCTTCCTGATGGACCACGCAGGCATGACCTTCATCGAAGCCGTCAAGGACCTGGCCCAGCAGTACGGCCTGCAGGTGCCCGAAGACGATGTATCGCCGCAGGACCGCGCCAAAGCGGCCCGGATGCGCGAGCAGCAGGCCACACTCACCAGCGTGCTTGAGAAGGCTGCCGCAGCCTACATCAAGCACCTGCGCGGCTCGGAAAAAGCCATCAATTACTTCAAGGGGCGCGGCCTGTCTGGCGAGATCGCCAAAACCTTTGGCCTGGGCTATGCGCCGGAAGGCTGGCGCAGCCTGGCGAGTGTCTTTCCTGATTACAACGACCCGCTGCTGGTTGAAAGCGGCCTGGTCATCACTGGCGAGCCCGGCGAAGAGAATGCACAAGGCGAAGCCAAGCGTTATGACCGCTTCCGCGACCGGGTGATGTTCCCCATCCGCAATGTGAAGGGCGAGTGCATAGGTTTTGGCGGCCGTGTGTTTGGCGATGAAAAACCCAAATACCTCAACTCCCCGGAAACGCCCGTCTTCAGCAAGGGGCGCGAACTCTACGGCCTGTTTGAAGCCCGCACCGCCTTGCGCGAGCATGGCTATGCGCTGGTGACTGAAGGTTATATGGATGTGGTGGCTCTGGCCCAGCACGGCTTTGCGAATGCCGTGGCGACGCTGGGCACGGCATGCACGGCTGACCATGTGCAAAAACTTTTCCGTTTCACCGATTCGGTGGTGTTCAGCTTTGACGGCGATAGCGCCGGCAGGCGCGCGGCGCGCAAGGCCCTGGATGCATCACTGCCTTTTGCCACAGACGTTCGGACCGTCAAGTTTCTGTTCCTGCCTTCCGAGCACGACCCCGACAGTTACATCCGCGAGCATGGGCAGGAAGGTTTTGCGGCCTATGTCAGCAAAGCCGTACCCCTGAGCAAATTCATGCTTGAAGCCGCTGCGGAAAACTGCGACCTCGACACCGCAGAAGGCCGTGCGCACATGGCTAGCAATGCACGGCCCCTGTGGAGTCTGCTGCCGGACGGCGCACTCAAGCGCCAGCTGATTGCAGAGATTGCCGACAAGGTTCTCATAGATATTCGCGACCTGATGCAGCTGTGGCAACCGGCCCCGTCAGGCTACAAGGGCGGCAACAAGGGGAGCTACAAAAACGGCAATGCCCAGCCGCGGCAGGCGGCAAGAAGTCCTGGTGCTGACGCCGCATCCAATCAGGGACACAACGCTTCGCCTGATGACTTTGCAGGCTATCCGGAAGCGATGGGCTATGAGGTGGACTACGCCAGTTCAGAACCCTATTTTTCGGCCACACCCACCCCGACCAGCACCCGGGGATCGTCGTTCACGCCAAACAGGCAGGCGCCGCGCCGCACGGCTGGCCGCCTGATGGCAGCAGGCCGCGAAGACCGGGTGTTGAGGCTGCTGTTGACCGAACCGGAAAGTTGGGACCGCCTGACCGGCGAAGAGCACATGCTGCTGTGCGCCCTGCCCGCGCCGCACGGACCGCTGTTCACCTGGCTGGAGAGCCAGTTGCACGAACACGGACCGCAGCCCTGGGCTGCGTTGCGCGAAGGCCTGCGCGGCCATGCCAGCGAAAGCCACGCCATCGCCCAGATTTCACAGATCCCCGAAGGCATCGAAGGCGACTGGATGGAGGTGCGCAGCATCCTCGACCAGTTGGTGCGACTGGCCCGCATGCGTGAGATGGACGAGCTGATCCCGCAGATGGCGCATGACCCCGCGGCCCGCCAGCGCTACCAGGAACTGGCGGCCAGCGTCAGAAAACCTGGCTGAGATCTGCAAGAAAAGCCGTCGACAAGCTGATTTTTATTGCCCAAAAAACAGGCATTAGGGTATAATCCATTTTTCGATACGGCAAGCGCGACAGCAGCACCTCCGGCATAGGCCTTCCGCAACAACGGAAAACGCTCAAAAGAGACGGCCACTTCCCGCAAGGACTGCACACCAAATGTTCGCCCAAACAGCTTGCCGCTGTTCCAGATGCCCTTCTTTTCGTCGGGCATTTTTTGCGCCCTGTTTTTTTTGACCTTCAGCCTTTGCTCAATCCGCGGGCGTGTTAAATCATCAGTGCCTGCCGAGTGCTTACAGACAAGTTTTTTGCCAACGGAGACATTTCCATGCCTTTGCAGAAGTCCAAAAAGCCAGCCGCCAAGCCAGTCAAAGCCGCACCCGTTGCCCAAAAGGCAGCGAAGCCGGCCGTAAAGCCCACGGCCAAGCAGTCAAAGCCAGTTGGAAAACCGATCGCAAAGGCGGTTGAAAAAGTCAAAAAGCCCGCCATATCCACTAAACCACAGGCCAGCAAGGCGCCGTCGAAACCTGCCGCCAAATCCAGTCCGTCCCCGAAGAAAGCTCCCACAGTGCCCTCCAAGTCCGTTCCCGAAGCCAAACCTCTCGCATCCGCCGTCCTGGAAGTACCCGTTAAAAAGAAACCTGGCCGCCCGCCCAAAAACCCGGCTGCGGCAGCCGAAGGTGGCGCACCTGCTGGCGCCAAACGCGGCCGCAAGCCCAAAGTTGCCATCAAGGGCGATGGTGATGAAGACCTCTCCGACGTCGTTGCCGAATTTGAAGAGCCGGTGGCCGAAACGACCGAAAAGGTCAAGCCGCTGCGCATGAAGATCAGCAAGGCGAAGGAACGCGCCTTGATGAAGGAGTTCGGCCTGGACGAAACCGTCCTGTCTGAAGAAGACATGGCCAAGCGCCGTGCGCGCCTGAAGGCCCTGATCAAGCTCGGCAAGACCCGCGGCTACCTGACGCACGGCGAAATTTCCGATCACCTTCCGGACAAGCTGATCGATGCCGAAACGCTGGACGCCGTCATCGTCACCCTGAACGATCTGGGCGTGGCCGTCTACGAGCAGACACCCGATGCCGAAACCCTGCTGATTACGGCCAACGCACCAACCGGCTCGACCGAAGAAGAAGCTGAAGAAGCTGCCGAAGCTGCACTGTCCACCGTCGACAGCGAGTTCGGCCGCACCACCGATCCTGTGCGCATGTACATGCGTGAAATGGGAACGGTCGAGCTGCTGACCCGTGAAGGCGAAATCGAGATCGCCAAGCGCATCGAGGGCGGCCTCATGAAGATGATGGAAGCCATCTCTGAAAGCCCGGCCACGATTGCAGAGATTTTGCGTCTCGGTGAAGAAATCCGCGAAGGCAAGATCGTCATCTCCACCGTGGTTGACGGCTTCTCCAACCCGAACGAGGCCGACGATTACGTGGCCGAAGAAGACTTCGACGAGTTTGATGAAGAAGATGATGACGACGGCAAGGGCGGCTCCAAGGCACTGACGAAAAAGCTCGAAGAGCTGAAAAAAGAAGCGCTGACCCGCATCGACAGGATTGCCTCACTGTTCGAAAAAGTCCACAAGACCTACGACAAGGAAGGCTACGGCACTCCAACGTACACCAAGGCACAGAAGGCACTGAGCGATGAACTCATGACTGTGCGCTTTACCGCCAAGACGATTGAAAAACTGTGCGACCTGTTGCGTGGCCAGGTGCTGGACGTTCGCAAGAAAGAGCGCGAACTGCGCCGCATCATCGTCGAGAAGTGCGGCATGCCGCAGGAAATCTTCATCAAGGACTTCCCGCCCAACCTGCTGAACCTCAAGTGGGTTGAAAAGCAGGTCGCGGCCAACAAGCCCTGGTCGGTCATCATGGCACGCAACATTCCACCCATTCAGGAACTGCAGACCAAACTGGGTGAACTGCAGGCGCGCGTCGTTGTACCTCTGGGCCAGCTCAAGGACATCAACAAGCGCATGAATGAAGGCGAGTCCAATTCGCGCGATGCCAAGAAGGAAATGATCGAGGCCAATTTGCGCCTGGTGATCTCCATTGCGAAGAAGTACACCAATCGCGGCCTCCAGTTCCTTGATCTGATCCAGGAAGGCAATATCGGCCTGATGAAGGCAGTGGACAAGTTTGAATACCGCCGTGGCTACAAGTTTTCGACCTATGCCACGTGGTGGATTCGCCAGGCCATCACACGTTCGATCGCCGACCAGGCACGGACCATCCGTATCCCCGTGCACATGATCGAGACCATCAACAAGATGAACCGCCTGTCACGCCAGCACTTGCAGGAATTCGGCTTTGAGCCGGATGCCAGTATCCTGGCCGAGAAGATGGAGATTCCTGAAGACAAGATCCGCAAGATCATGAAGATCGCGAAAGAGCCGATCTCCATGGAAACGCCTATCGGTGACGACGACGATTCGCACCTCGGCGATTTCATTGAAGACGGCGCCAACACCGCACCGCTGGAAGCCGCCATGCAAGCCGGTCTGCGCGATGTGGTCAAGGACATCCTGGACAGCCTGACGCCGCGCGAAGCCAAGGTGCTGCGCATGCGCTTCGGTATCGAAATGTCGACTGACCACACGCTGGAAGAAGTCGGCAAGCAGTTCGACGTGACGCGTGAGCGCATTCGCCAGATAGAAGCCAAGGCGCTGCGCAAGCTCAAGCACCCTTCGCGTTCGGACAAGCTGCGCAGCTTTATCGATACGCTGTAAGGCAGCGCTCAGTAAAAAGGCCGGACCCAAATGGGTGCCGGCCTTTTTTATTTCACAAGCGGATCAGGGTGCGAGCAAGCCGACTTTTTTTATAAACGCATCCAGCGGTACAGACCACATTCTTCCGCCGTAGGTCAGCAATGAATGGCCATCATGCTCCGGCAAGGGCCCCGTCTGTATGAACTCGGTATCGCTGCCGCCAGCCTTGAAGGCCCGATACCACTGGCGCGGCGCTTCCGGCCCCCAGAACTGATCATTTTCTGCGTACAGCCAGAGGCTGGGAAGCTTTGTGAGCCTGCCAAATTCGGCATAGGTTTTGGTGAGGTTTTCGGGTTTGCAGCTTTTGCCCGGGGAGATATCGGGCGAACCACCCGAACCACCGGCAAAGTTCACATTGGCAATCACGCCCGGCAGGTGCAGCGTAGATGCGGCCACAGTCGTCAGTCCGCCCACCGACTGGCCTTCAAGCAGGATGTGGCCCTTGCGCACCCAGGGCTGTTGCACGGCCCAGCCGTGAACGGCCACCACAACATCACTGGCGTTGCGTCCGACCCGGGTGAAGTCAGGATCCGTGGTGCATACGCCATCCCTCCAGCGGGTAGACGAATTTTCACGATCTGCACCACCGGTTTCTCCATAGCCAGGGCGTACAGGCGCAACCACCGCGACGCCCTTGCGCAACCAGTAATTGGCGTGGCCCACAAGCACAGGGTATTGAAGCTTGTCGCGATCAAGCTGCCTGGGCGCACGCCCATGCGAAAAGATGACCAGAGGGAAAGGCCCCGCGCCTGCGGGGCGATAGACATGGGTGATGACCTGGCGAACGCTGCCATCAATCACCAGGGGCAAGGTGATGACTTCAGGGCGTTGCTGGTCCGAAGCCTGTGCCTGAACAGTACTGCACGTTGTGACGCATGCCACAGCCATCAGCAGCCATGCTGACAATTTTATGGAGAAAGCGGGTAACCGAGGCGAACCCATGAACGCTCCTTGACCGGCTCCGACAACTGGTGTCAGGCCTGCCGCCTGGCTACCCTGGCAGCGAGTGCAGGAACCATCACCTTCTAACGCGATACGCCGAGCAGCCGATCCAGTACCTCGGGCTGCTCACGCAACTCCTGTGCGGTGCCCGAATGCACCACGGTACCCCTGTCCAGCACGACAGCGCTATCAGAAATGGCCAGGATGGCTTGCGGATGCTGCTCCACGATGATGGCCGACAGGCCTTCTTCACGTGTGATGCGGCGAATGGCACGCAACAGTTCTTCAACAATGATGGGCGCGAGACCTTCCAGCGGCTCATCGAGCAGCAAGAGCCTGGGGTTGAGCACCAGCGCGCGGCCCACTGCCAGCATCTGCTGCTCGCCGCCCGAGAGTTGTGTGCCCAGATTGGTCTTGCGCTCGGCCAGACGCGGGAACATGGTGTAGACCCGCTCAGGCGTCCAGGCACCGGGGCGCGCAACGGCCGTCAGGTTTTCATCCACGGTCAGGGACTTGAAAATGTTGCGTTCTTGCGGCACCCAGCCTATGCCGACTGCGGCACGCTCGTGCGAGGGCAGCTTGTGCAGCTCGATACCGCCCAGGCTGATACTGCCGGCGTGTTGCCGTGTCGCACCCGCCAGGGTGTTGATCAACGTGGTCTTGCCGGTGCCGTTGCGGCCGAGCAGCGCCAGCGTTTTACCCTCCTCTAGCGAGAGGGAGACATTGTTCAACACAACGGCCTCGCCATAACCGGCACTGAGGCCTTCAACCTTGAGCAGTTCAGTCATGATGAGCTTCCTCACCATGACCCAGGTAAACGGCCTTCACCTCGGGGTCGTTGGCAATCTGCTCAGGATCGCCCTCTGTCAACACCGTGCCGTTGACCAGCACCGTCATGCGGTTCGCAAAACTGAAAACCAGATCCATGTCATGTTCAATCAAAAGGATGGAGACGTCCGCCGGCAATGCAGCGACGGTCTGCAGCAGCTCTTCCCGCTCGCCTGCCGGTACGCCAGCGACAGGTTCATCCAGCAACAGCACTTTGGGTTCGCAGGCCAGCGCAATCGCGATCTCCAGCAGGCGGCGTTTGCCGTAAGCCAGAACGCGCGTTGGCTGGTTCATGACCTCGGTCAAATGAAACTGTTCGAGCAGCTTTTCACAGCGCTCGACCACTTCGGCATTCTTGCCCAGCGGCTTCCACCAGCTGGTTCCCAGGCCGTGTTGCTGCGACACCGTCAGGGCCAGCGTCTGCAGCGGGCTCAAGGTGTCAAACAGCTGGTTGATCTGGAAGGTGCGCACCATGCCGCGCTTGACACGGCGGTTGGGTGCGACATGGGTGATGTCTTCGCCCAGCAGGGTGATGCGGCCCTCGGTAGGCTGCAGCACGCCCGTCAGCAAATTGATCAGCGTCGTCTTGCCCGCACCATTGGGGCCAATCAGCGCATGACGTGCGCCCTTCTTGAGGTGCAGCGTGACGTTGTTGGTGGCAGTGATGCCGCCAAAGCGCATCACCAGGCCGTCGGCTGCCAGTACGGTTTCTGCAGTCGTGCTCATGCGCGTCCCCGCTTGAACCAGGTCCATGGGCTGAGCAACCGCTCGCGGCCGACCAGCATGAGGACGACAAGGAACAGGCCAATCCAGAACGTCCAGTATTGCGGCGTGATCGTCGAGATCGCATCCTGCATCAGTTTGAAGACGACTGCACCGGCAACGCCGCCATACAGCCAGCCGGTACCGCCAATCACCAGCAGCAGCATCACATCGGCCGAGCGGTCAAACGCAAACACATCGAGCGATGCAAAGCCCGTGGTCTGCGCCAGCAAGGCACCGGCCGCACCGGCCACGCCCGCAGCGATGGCATAAATAACGGCAAGGCGCGACGACACCGGAATGCCGATGGCCATGGCACGCAGGCGGTTATCGCGAATCGCCATGAGGGTTGCACCGAACGGCGATTTGGCGAGGCGACGTGCGAGGATGAACAGGATCAGCAACACCACCAGCGAGTAGCAGGCAGCGGTGCGGCCACTCAGGTCAAACTCGAACCTGCCAAGCAACGGTCCCATGACTACACCTTGCAGGCCGTCAGCACCGCCTGTGATTTCACTGAATTTGTTGGCGAGCTCGAGCAGCAGCAGCGCAACGCCCAGTGTCACCATCAGGCGGGTCAGGTCACTGCCGCGCAAAACGGTCAGGCTGCAAACCGCGCCGAGAAGGGTTGAGACAACAACGGCGACAGCCAGACCGACGAGAGGATCAGGCATCACCAGCTTGGCAAAAAGCGCGGCCGAGTAGGCTCCCATGCCGAAAAAAGCCGCATGTCCCAGCGACACGATGCCGCTGTAGCCAAGCACCAGATCCAGCGAAATGGCAAACAGCGCCACGATGGCGATCTCGTTGATGATCAGGGCGTGCGAGCCCAGCACAAAGGGCGATGCCAGGGCGAGCAGCCAGAACACAGGCTCCCACACTTTCCAGCGGCTGGTTTCATGCAAGCCCTTGCGCACGGCTTCTACGGAGTTGGTCTGGTTTGTCATTTGCCGCCCTTGCGCACAAAGAGGCCTTGCGGACGCCAGATCAGGATGACGATCATGAGGCTGTAAACAATGAAGGCACCCATTTTGGGGATGTAGTATTTGCCGGCCACGTCGGCAATGCCCAGCAACAGGGCAGCCAGCAGCGGGCCGGTGATCGATGAGGTGCCGCCAACAGCGACAACAATCAAAAAGTAAATCATGAATTTCAGCGGGAAGGTCGGATCCAGCCCCAGCACTTCTGCACCCAGCGCACCGCCCAGGCCGGCGAGGCCTGAGCCCACCGCGAAGGTCGAGAGAAACACGATGTTGACGTTGATGCCCAAACCGGCAGCAACACGCTGGTCATCGACCGACGCGCGCAACCTGCTGCCAAAGCGGGTTTTCGCCAGAACGAATTGAAGGGCAATGGTCAGGGCGGCGCAGACGATCACGATGAACAGGCGATAGTGACCCATGCCCAGCATCCAGGCGCCCTCGCCGAACTCGGAACGCCCCTTGAGCCATTCAGGCAACTGCACGATCTGCTGGGTTGAACCAATGAAATAGTCGGCTGCCGCCACCGCCATAAAAGTCAGGCCGATGGAAAACAGCACCTGGTCCAGGTGCGGCTTGTGGTACATCGGACGGTACAGCGTGCGCTCCAGTAGCCCGCCTATCAACGCAGAGCCAATAAAGGCCAGCGGCAGGCAGACCAGGAAGGGCACACCAAAGCGCTGCATCAGCAGCACCGTGATGTAGCCGCCGACCATGGCAAATGCGCCGTGCGCGAGGTTGATGAAATTCATCAGCCCCATGGTCACGGCCAGCCCGACGGCCAGAACGAAAAGCAGCATGCCGTAGGCAATGCCGTCAAAGAGAATGGTCAACATGGTTGTGGGCGGAAGCTCGGTTTGGAAGAAGACTCAGGCCAGGAACGCAGCGGAGCCGGCTCAGCCGGACCGCCAGCGTTGCCCCCAGGGAAGGCAGCAAAGCTGCCCCTCGGGGGTTACTTCGTCTTGCCGGGGTCCTTCATGTCCTTGATCACGTCGAACTCCACGTTGTAGAGCTTGCCGTTCTTGCGCTCGACCTTGCGCAGGTACATGTTCTGCACCACGTCGCGGGTTTGCGCATCAATGAACATGGGGCCGCGCGGGCTTTCAAAAATCTGGCCCTTCATGGCCGCCAGCAGCGCGTCGCCGCCGCCATTGCCCTTGGTCGCACGCAGCGCTTCATAAATCACGCGCATGCCGTCATAGGCACCGACAGCCACGAAGTTGGGGCGCATGCCCTTGTTGGCCTTCTCGAACTCGGCCACAAACTTCTTGTTCAGGGCAGAAGGATGGTCAGCGGAATACTGGTGCGAGGTGACCACGCCAAGGGCGCCGTCGCCCATGTCGTTGAGCTGGTCGTCATCGGTCAGGTCGCCGGTGCCGATCAGCTTGATGCCGGCCTTGTCCATGCCGCGCTCGAGAAACTGCTTCATCACTGCAGCACCCGCGCCAGATGGCACAAACACGAACATCGCATCAGGCTTCAGGTCACGGACCTTCTGCAGGAAAGGTGCAAAGTCAGGGTTGCGCAAAGGCACGCGCAGGGATTCGAGCACCTGGCCGCCGTTGAAGGTGAAGCGTTCCTTGAAGTACTTCTCACCATCCAGGCCCGGGCCGTAGTCGCTGACCAGGGTCACGACTTTCCTGATGCCGTTTTTCGGTGCCCAATCGGCCATGGCCACGGCAGATTGCGGAATGGTGAAGCTGGTGCGGACGATGTAGGGTGACGCTTCGGTGATGATGGAGGTCGCGGCCAGCATCACGACTTCAGGCGTTTTGGACTGGGTGGCGATGGGCGCAACAGCCAGTGCGATCGGTGTCAGGCCCATGCCGGCCAGCACATTGACCTTGTCATTGACGACCAGTTCCTGCGCAATGCGCTTGGAGGCGTCTGGCAGGCCGCCGTCGTCCTTGACGATCAGTTCAATCTTGCGGCCGTTGACGGTGTCGCCATTCATGGCCATGTAGGCTCGGGCGCCGGCTTCCATCTGCTTGCCGGTGGTGGCCTGCTGGCCCGTCAGCGGGGTGATCAGTCCGATCTTGAAGGGCGTGGCGCTGGCCTGCGCCATGGCATTGCCGGCAACCAGGGTGGCAGCCGCAACAGCGACGGTGCCGAGAAAAAATCTTTTATTCATGGTCTCTCCAAAGGTTTCAGACATCAGTTATCGCCGCCCGAGAATGTCGCTTGCCCTGCAAAGATGCGCAAGCGATATTTCAGACTCTCAGTTATAGCAGTTTTAAATAACAGCACAACCCTTGCCTCCAGCTCATTCGGGTTTTGGCGCATGCATCAGGAATGCGGCCTTGCGGCTGGCAAAGCGCCAGACGCCGCCATCAAGGACAAAGCTGTCATCAAACTCGCCAAGCACCAGCGGCTGCACTACCGCCCGCCCCTGCGGCCCTGCTTCGCTTCTGCTGTCAGAAGCCCACAGCGTCACAAGGCTGGTCGCCTGACAGCCATTTTCAGACACATCACTGAATCTTGTATTGGAGATTACGTGTAGGGACATGCGCCAGGCCGGCCTGGCCTGGTAGGCTGCCAGGATGGCCTCACGCCCGGTGAGAACACTGCCATCAGGGCGCTGCAAGCAGCCACCCTCCACAAACAGCCCTGAGAACGAGCTGAAATCGTTGCCATCGATAAAAGCCGCTGCCGCGTAAATCACACGCCGGCAGGCGGCCTCAATCTCCAGCACCCTTGAAGCTGCCATCATCATGTTCACTTGCCCGTCTTGCCCGGATCCTTGACATCCTTGATGGTGTCGAACTCGACGTTGTAAAGCTGGCCATTGACGCGCTCGACGCGGCGAATGTAGACGTTCTGGACGATGTCGCGGGTCTGCGCATCAATGAAGATCGGGCCGCGCGGGCTCTCGAAAATCTGGCCTTTCATGGCCGCCACCAGCGCAGAGCCATCGCCCTGCCCTTTGGTCGCCTTGATGGCCTCATAGATCACGCGCATGCCATCGTAGGCGGCCACACCAAAGAAGTTGGGCCGCACGTTGTTGCTGAGCTTCATGAAGGCTGGAACAAACTTCTGGTTGGCCGCCGATTTATGGGCCACCGAGTAAGGGTGCGAAGTCACCAGACCGAGGGCCACATCGCCCATGTCGTTGAGGATTTCGTCGTCGGCCACACTGCCTTCACCAATCAGCTTGATACCGGCCTTGTCCAGGCCGCGCTCGGCGAACTGCTTGAGCAGCGCCGTGCCCGCACCTGCCGGCACAAAGACAAACAGCGCGTCGGGCTTCAGGTCACGCACCTTTTGCAGGAAAGGCGCATAGTCCGGATTGCGCAGCGGCACGCGCAGGGAGTCGACGATCTGCCCGCCATTGAAGGTGAAGCGCTCCTTGAAGGTTTTTTCTGCGTCCAGGCCGGGGCCGTAATCGGTGACCAGCGTGACGACCTTCCTGATGCCGTTTTTCGGTGCCCACTCGGCCACACCCAGGGTCACCTGCGGCAGGGTCATGCTGGTGCGCACGATGTAGGGTGATGCCTCGGTGATGATGGACGTCGCAGCCGCCATGATGACCATGGGCGTTTTGGACTGCGTGGCAATCGGCGCCGTCGACAGGGCCAATGGGGTCAGGCCGAAGCCAGCCAGAACGTCCACCTTGTCGGTCACCACCAGATCCTGCGCCAGGCGCTTGGTGACATCGGGCAGGCCGGTGTCGTCCTTGATGACGAGTTCAATCTTGCGGCCTGCAACCGTATCGCCGTTTTGCTGCATGTAGAGCTTCACGCCGTTTTCAATCTGCTTGCCGGTTGAGGCAAATGGCCCGGTCATGGGCAGCAACAGGCCGACCTTGAAGGGCTTGCCCGCCTGCGCCATTGCCAGCCCGCCCTGCAATGCCAGGGCTGCGGCTGTCATCTTGCCCAGAAATACGCGTTTTGTTGAATCCATGGTCATCTCCTGTTACCTGTTGAAGTGGGGTTTTCTGATACTGCGTGAATACTGTTTGACTGCTGCTCGAATACTGCCTGACTACCGATCAATCACTTTTCCGGATCAGCCGGACGCCGGGCATGCGGCCCGGGTCATGGCCATCCATGACCTCGCGCAAATTGCGCCGGGCTATGCGCGCATGCTCGCGCATGATGGCTTCGGCCCGCGAACCTTCGCGCTGCCTGATGGCCTCCAGCACCTGCCAGTGCTGATCCTGGGCGACCACAAGCATATCGCGCGCATGCGGCGAATTGGCCTGCTGCAAAACAAATCCCGATGGCGAAGCAAACGGCAGGTTGACGACCCGTTCAAGTTCGCGTGCGATGACCGTGCTGCCGGCCATCTCGCCCAGCAGGTTGTGAAATCGCTGGTTGAGGGTCACGTAGCGAAGAAAAGCCTCGTCATCCAGTGAGGCCCGCGCCAGCACCTCGTCGATTTCCTGCAGGCAGGCATCGGCTTCACGCAATGCCTCCGCATTGACACCGCGCTCGGCGGCAAGACGGGCCGACAGGCCCTCCAGCGTGCCGCGCAATTCAATGGCCTCCGATACATCGCGCTCCGAGAAAATCCTGACGCCGTAACCGCCATTGGCGAGTGCCTCCAGCAGACCCTCCTGCTCCAGCCGCATGAGGGCAGCGCGAATAGGGGTCCTGGAAACGCCCAGTTTTTCAACAATCGCCAGTTCGGTGATGCGCTCGCCACTCGGCAACTCTCCCGCGAGGATCATCTCGCGCAGACGCAGCTGCGCCTTGACGGCCTGGGAACCACCCGGTTCGTGGCTATCCATCGCGGGGTTTGGCAAAGGGGACGGCGTGTTCATTTTTCCAATCTATGTATACATCTTAGGCGTTAGAAAGCTTTACAACGCTCATTTTTGATGCAATTTTGCCAAAATCAGGGTATTCTCTTAGTAAATACAGAGATCAATGTATACATAAACACCAACCAGAGACGATTAACGGCCCCACCAGCATCGTCGCACGCATCAACCCCCACCCAAGGAAACACATGTTCCCCAAAAACACCTGGTACGTCGCCTGCACCCCCAACGAGATTGACGACAAGCCTCTTGGACGCAAGATATGCGGCATCAATATCGTTTTTTACCGCGGCGCCGAAAACAAGGTCGTCGCGCTTGATGATTTTTGCCCCCATCGCGGCGCGGCCCTGTCGCTGGGCACCGTCTGCGAAGGCAAACTGGTCTGCGGCTACCACGGCCTGACCATGAATTGCGACGGCAAGGTCGCCTCCATGCCCGGCCAGCGCGTGCAGGGCTTTCCGAAGACGCGCAGCTACCCCGTCGTTGAGCGCTACGGCTTTATCTGGGTCTGGACCGGCGACGAAAAGCTGGCCGATCCCGAACTCATCCACCACCTGGAGTGGGCCGTGAGCCCGGAATGGGCCTACGCAGGGGGGCTGTACCACGTGAACTGCGACTACCGCCTGATGATCGACAACCTGATGGACCTGACGCACGAGACCTATGTGCACACCACCAGCATCGGCCAGAAAGAGATCGACGAAGCGCCTGTGAGCACCAAGACCGAAGGCGACACCGTGGTCACCAGCCGCTTCATGGAAAACATCATGGCCCCACCTTTCTGGCGTGCCAACCTGCGCGGCAACAACCTGGCCGACGACGTGCCGGTGGACCGCTGGCAGGTCTGCCGCTTCACGCCGCCCAGCCACGTCATGATTGAAGTCGGCGTGGCCCACGCCGGCAAGGGCGGCTACAACGCCGACCCGAAAGACAAGGTCCACAGCATCGTGGTCGATTTCTGCACGCCAGAGACAGAAACCTCGATGTGGTATTTTTGGGGCATGGCGCGGCACTTCAATCCAAAAGACAAGGCACTCACGGCGCAAATCCGTGAAGGCCAGGCCAAGGTCTTTGCAGAAGACACTGTGGTGCTGGAAGCGCAGCAGCGCAACCTCAATGCGTTCCCGGAGCGCAAGCTGCTGATGCTGAACATTGATGCGGGCGGGATGCAGTCGCGCCGTATCCTTGACAGGCTCATCGCCGCAGAACAACCACAACCAAAACCAGAGACACAAGCAGGATAGACTTTAAACACCCCCGTCGGATGCTCACTGCGTGTAGCACCTTCCCCCCTCAAGGGGGCGGTGCCTGTAGCCTGGCGAAGCCAGTTCTGCGGCACCTGCTTGTATAACACCCCACCAACCAAAAAATAATATGGACAACATCAAGGTCAAGGTCATCCGCAAGAAACAGGAAGCCATCGACATTGCCAGCTTCGAGCTGGCCCGCCCCGACGGCGCACCGTTGCCAGCCTTCAGCGCCGGTTCGCACATCGACGTGCAGATACCCGGTGGGCTGACGCGCCAGTATTCGCTGTGCAACGATGCGGGCGAACAGCACCGCTACCGCATCGCCGTGCTGCGCGACCCGGCATCGCGTGGCGGCTCCATCGGCATGCACGATGCCGTGAAGGAAGGCGATGTCATCACCATCAGCACGCCTAAAAATCATTTCCCGCTGGAGCACGCAGACACCACGCTGCTGTTTGCTGGCGGCATTGGCGTGACACCCATCCTGAGCATGGCCCAGCGGCTTGCCGTCACCGGCGCCGCTTTCAGCATGCACTACTGCACGCGCTCGGAAGAACGCACGGCATTTCATTCAGAAATCACAGGCTCACCCTTTGCGGGCAAGGTGCAATTCCATTTCGACGACGGCGACGCCGCGCAGAAGCTGGACCTGCTGAAAGTGCTGGGCGCGCCCGAAGCGGGCAAGCACCTGTATGTTTGCGGGCCCACGGGCTTTATCAACTTCGTCACGGGTACGGCAAAGACGGCAGGCTGGGCCGCAGCAAACATCCACCTCGAATACTTCGGCGCCGCACCGCAGGACACGTCGAACGACGGCAGCTTCGACGTCAAGATCGCGAGCACGGGCAAGACCTACAACATAGGCGCCAAGGACAACATCATCCAGGTGCTGAAAGACAACGGGATCGAGATCCTCACCTCCTGCGAACAGGGCGTCTGCGGCACCTGCATCACGCGCGTGCTGGAAGGCGAGATCGACCATCGGGACATGTACTTCACCGACGAGGAAAAGGCTGCCAACGACCAGTTCACGCCCTGCTGCTCACGTGCCAAAAGCAAGGTGCTGGTGCTGGACCTGTAAGCATGTAAGCAGCCTTCCGATTCGCCTGGTCCTTCATCAACAAAAAAAGGAAAGAGACAAATGACCCAGCTTCCCGCACACTTCGATCATGTCGGCAGTTTCCTGCGTCCGAAATACCTGCTTGACGCGCGCGAGCAGAAAGCCAGGGGCCAGATCACGGCAGAGCAGCTCCGGCTGGTTGAAGACAAGGCAATCACCGAGATCGTGAAGTTCCAGGAAGATGTGGGCCTCAAGAGCATCACTGACGGCGAGTTTCGACGCACCTACTTCCACATCGATTTCCTGGACCAGCTGGGCGGCGTGAAGACCGACATCCCCGTCACCTTCATCAAGCCCGACGGCTCGCAGGAGCTGGCGCCACCCGTGATGAAGGTCATCGACAAGGTCACGCACGCCAAAAACATCCAGCTGGCAGATTTCCAGTACCTCAAGAGCCAGGTCAGTGCGGGCAACACGCCCAAGGTCACCATCCCCTCCCCCACCATGCTGCACTTTCGCGGCGGGCGCGCCGGCATCAGCCGCACGGCCTACCCCGAGCTCGACCCGGCGTTTTATGAAGACGTTGCCAAGGCCTATGGCGATGAATTGCGCAGCCTGTCGGCGGCGGGTTGCAACTACGTGCAGATGGACGACACCAACCTGGCCTACCTGTGCGACGAAAAAATGCGTGAAGCCGCACGCCAGCGCGGTGACGACCCCAACGAGCTGCCGCACCGTTACGCGAAGTTCGTGAACCTGGTGGTGGCACAAAAACCTGCCGGCATGCTGCTGTCCATGCACCTGTGCCGCGGCAACTTCAAGAGCACCCATGCGGCATCGGGCAACTACGAACCGGTGGCCGAGGCGCTGCTCAAGGAGATGAACCTCGACGCCTACTTCATGGAATACGACGATGACCGCAGCGGCGACTTCAAGCCCTTGCGTTTCCTGCCCAAGGGCAAGACCGTGGTGCTGGGCCTGGTCACCACCAAGATCGGCACCATGGAAAGCAAGGACGACCTCAAGCGCCGCATTGACGAAGCCGCCAGATATGCACCGCTGGACCAGCTGGCGCTGTCACCACAATGCGGCTTCAGCAGCACCGTGCACGGCAACGACATCGCCGTCGAGGCCCAGCGCTCCAAGCTGCGGCTGGTGATCGAGACCGCGCAGGACGTCTGGGGCTGATCGCCGGGCCACTGACGCTGAGCACTTGAGCCGTTTCAGGCAAAAGCCCGGTCTGCCAAAGCAGCCGGGCTTTTTTCATGGCCCCTGGAATTGCTATTAAAGATATAGCTGCTTACGCCCGTATCTATTGGCTTGCAGCCGTTTTTGGCAGTCAAAATGGCACTTTTTTGCCACTTTTGGCTTCCCGGCAGCCGTGTCCGGCGTCCTCAAGGCGCGAAATGTAAAGTCGACTTTACACCCAGGCTTCAACACCCGGTCTTCCGTCAGGCCACAAAGCGGTAAAGCGTTTTGCCCCTGCGGCTTTCGCCAGGCCGATGCACAGACGATGGAAACGCGGGGCAGTTGGGCGCGTTGGGGTAGCCCTGCGGCTCCAGGCACAGCGACTGCTGCTGCAGATAGGCGTGGCCGGTTTTGCCTGGTCCGCCCGCCAGGGGTTCGCCAGCCTGCAGGCCTGTGTAAAACTGCATCGCGGGTTCGGTAGACCAGACTTCCATCACGCGGCCGCTGGTGTGTGACCTGACGCGGGCAGCCAGTGACACGTCATGCACCGTGGATCGGTCCAGCAGGTAGCAGTGGTCGTAACCGTCGATCACGGTGCCTGAAGCCTGCACAGAATCCTCGCGGCCCATGCGTTCACCCAGCACCACCGGTTCACGAAAATCCAGCGCGGTGCCGGCCACCGGCAAAACAGCACCAGTGGCCACAAGCTGCCCAGACGTGGCGAAGTAGCCGCCGGCAGGAATCATCACCTCGTGGTCCAGCACGTCACCCATCCGGCCATCAGCCGATGGGCCGTCAAGGTTAAAAAACGCATGGGTCGTGAAGCTGGCCACCGTGGGTTTGTCCAGCGCCACGGCTTCGTAGTTGAGCACCAGTTCGTTCGCCTCGGTCACGCTGTACATCAGGCGCAGCATCAGGCTTCCGGGAAAGCCTTCTTCGCCATCGGCAAACAGGCAGGTCATTTCAACGCTGGTGTCATTGCGCTGCATGGCCTGGAACACCCGGAAGCGTGAGCCGCGCAGGCCCCCATGCAGGCAGTGGGGCCCGTTGTTGGCCGTCAACTGGTGGCGTACGCCGCCCAGGGTAAAGGCAGCATGGCCGATACGGCCCGCATAGCGTCCGATAAAAGCGCCCATTGATGGTGAGCCTGCGACGGCAGCCCGCAGGCTGTCATAACCCAGCACCACATCCACCAGTTGCCCGTCAGGGCCCGGCACCAGGAGCTGCTCTATCTTCGCGCCGTAATTGGTGATGCAGGCGACCATGCCGCGTGAATTGCGCAGCGTGTAGAGGGCGACTGGCTCGCCACCAATGTCTCCCTGAAATCGTGTGGCGTCCAGCAGCTGCACTGGCGGGAAATCGTGTCTGAAACTCATGCCCGATTATCAATCCGCAACAATGGTGAGCAGCTCTTCACGCGTCCTGGGGTCAGCCATGTACTTGCCATACAGCGGTCCCATGCGGCGCACCATGGGGGATGCATCCCTGAGCTTGACAAATACCGCGCCCTGCCTGGTGGTGGCCTCCAGCGAAGACAGCACACGTTTGTTCCAGAGTTCACGCATCAGCAGCGCCGACCTCGCACCTGCCGCCATCACCGCGGCCTTCTCGTCCTTGTCGAGCTTGTCCCACAGCCTGGTGGACACCACCAGCGCTTCCGGCGAGATGACGTGGCTGGTCACATACACATTTCTGGCCACCTTGAAATGCCCTGTCGACTCGTAAGACGGCAGGTTGTTTTCGGCGCAGTCCACCTGGTCCTGCTGCAGCGCGCCCAACACGTCCTTGAACGGCAGGGCCACAGGCGTCGCACCCAGCAGCTTGACCATCTCGATGTAGATGTCCGATTGCTGTACGCGGATTTTTTTGCCGGTCAGGTCGGCCACACTGTTGATGGGCTTGATGCAGTAAAACGAGCGGGCGCCACCGTCGTACCAGCCAACCACCACAAAGCCCGAGGACTTGAGGTTGGCAGCAAAGCGTTCACCCAGTTTGCCGTCCAGGTGCTTGAACATATGGGCAGAGTCCTTGAACAGGAAAGGCAGGTTCAACACCTTGATGCCAGGCACTGCGTCAGACAGGGGGCCCGAGCTGAACTCGGCAATATCGATCTCGCCGTTTTTGAGCATCTGCACCGCCTTGGGCTGGTCGCCAAGCGCAGCGTTTGAAAACACCTCCACCTGGTACTTGCCTTTGGTCGCCCTGCCGACATCCTCGGCAAAGCTCTTCATCGCTTCCGTGACCGGGTAGCCCTCCGGGTGGATATTCCAGGCGCGCAGTTTTGTCTGCGCGAAGCTGGTACTGGCGAGCAGCGCAAAGCCGAGGCAAAGAAGCCCTTTGAAGGAAGCGTGCATGGTTGTCTCCGGTTGTCTCCATGAGCGGCCCGCGGCTCAAGTCGCTTCTCTTTTTTGAATGCAGGTCCGCCCTGACGGCGTGTTTTCAATCCAGCCTGATGGATGCCTCTGTCACAACTTTCGCCCAGCGGCTGCGCTCCTGGTTAAAGAATGCATCCTGTTGCGGGGGTGTCATGGTGACCACTTCCGCGCCCTGCCCCGACAGCTTGGCGCGGATCTCCGGGCTGCGGATGATCCGGATCAACTCGGTATTGAGCCGGTTGATGATGGCTGCCGGTGTGCCGTTGGCCACCAGCAGTCCCTGCCAGGTGCCCGATTCAAAACCGTCAAGCCCCTGCTCGGCCAGTGTCGGCACATCGCCAATCAGCGGCATGCGTGTGCCTTTGGAAACACCCAGTATCTTGAGCTTGCCGCTTTGGACAAAAGGCAGCGTGGCCAGCATGCCGTTCATCAAAACCTGGGTCTGGCCTGCAATCGTGTCGCTGACAGCCTGTGAGCCGCCCTTGTAGGGGATGTACTGCCACTTCGCCTTGCTGGCCCGCTCAACGGCAACGCCCGCCAGATGCGGCGCACTGCCCATGGCTGTCACGGCAAAGTTGAGGTTGGACTTGCGCGAGAGCTCGACCAGTTCCTTCAGGTTACTCACCGGTACCGAGGGGTGAACCACCAGCAGATGCGGCGAGTAGGCCAGCATGGTGACGCCACGCAGGTCTTTGGAAGGATCAAAGCCCAGCTTTGTATAAACCGACGGACTGATGGCCAGCGCACCGGTGTCGCAGAGCAGCAGGGTGTAGCCGTCGGGGGCAGACTTGGCAACAAAGTCGGCGCCAAGATTGCCGTTGGCGCCGGCCTTGTTATCGACAATGACGGGCTGCTTCAGCGCGTCTGAAAGAGGCTGCGCGATTGCCCGGGCAATGATGTCCGAGGAACCGCCCGGCGGATATGGCACCACGAGGCGGACAGGTCTGGCAGGCCAGGCCCCGCCCTGCGCTTGTGCCAGCCCGCTCATGGCACCCGCACCCCAAATGGCTGAAGCCGTCATCAGCGCTCGTCTGTTGATCGTCATCCTGTCTCCTTGTATTTGTATTCAGGGCCTCTGCGGGCCCCTTGACCTGAAAAGCAGCCTGACCGGCCTCAAGCCACGTCGTGGTTGGCCATCAACTCCAGCGCACGAACCAGCGCGGAGTGATCAAGGTCCTGCATGTCATTGGCCGCGCACACCTGCATCAGCTGGGCAGCGCCGGCCGTCTGCGGCAGCGCCACACCCAGCTCACGCGCACCCGACAGCGCCAGCCCCAGGTCTTTCTGGTGCAGGCCGATGCGAAAACCGGGTGCAAAGGTGCGCTTGATCATGCGCTCACCATGTACCTCAAGAATGCGAGAGGCGGCAAAACCGCCCATCAGCGCCTGGCGCACCCTGGCCGGGTCGGCACCGGCCTTGCTGGCAAACACCAGGGCTTCGCCGACGGCCGCGATATTGAGCGCCACGATGATCTGGTTGGCCACCTTGCAGGTCTGGCCGTCACCGTTGCCGCCAACGAGTGTGATGTTCTTGCCCATCAGCTCGAACAGCGGTTTGACTTTTTCAAACGCTGCGTCCGGGCCGCCCACCATGATGGTCAGGCTGGCAGCCCTGGCGCCGACTTCACCGCCCGACACAGGCGCATCGAGGTACTCGCAGCCGAGGTCGTTGATGGATTTTGCAAACTCTTTGGTGTCCATCGGCGAGATGGAACTCATGTCGACGACAGTCTTGCCCTTGGACAGACCCAGCGAGACGCCGTCATCACCAAACAGCACCTTGGCCACATCGGGTGTGTCGGGCAGCATCATGAAGATGATGTCGGCCTTCTCCGCCACTTCCCTGGCCGATTTGCAGGCCACAGCCTTGCCGGTCAAGAGGTCTGCAGGCACCTTGCTGCGGGTGGTCAAAAACACCTCATGGCCAGCGTTGACCAGATGCCCCGCCATGGGCGCACCCATGATGCCGAGACCGATAAAACCCAGTTTGCTCATTGTCTTGATTCCTTGAAAAGTGATGCTGTTGTGTGTCGTTGCGGACCTGATCCGCAATCCATCTGCAATGAAGCGGGGATGGATACCGGGTCAAGCCCGGGATGGCGATGCGCAGGCAGAAGCCTCAATGGCTAGTTGCGATATTTGTCATGCAGGGCCTGCGTCGCCGAGCGGAAGACACCCAGATCGCTGCCGACCGCCACAAAGGTCGCGCCCATCTCCAGGTAACGCCTGGCATCGGCTTCGACGGGGGCAAGAATGCCGGTCGGTTTGCCACAGGCTTTGGCATCGGCAAACACGGCGGCAATGGCTTTTTGCACGTCGGGGTGCCCGGCATTGCCGAGATGACCGAGGTTGGCGGCGAGATCCGAGGGACCGACAAAAACACAGTCCACTCCGTCAATGGCAGCGATGTCCTTCGCGGCCGCAACGCCCTTGACGCTTTCGATCTGCACCATCACGCAGATGTGGTCGTTGATGGACCTGAAATACTCGGGCACGGTGCCGTAGCGGTTGCTGCGCTGGGACACCGAGACACCGCGTACGCCCTGCGGCGGGTAACGCGTGGCACGAACGGCGCGCAGCGCTTCTTCGGGGCTCTCGACAAAGGGCACCAGGAAGTTGTAGAAGCCGGCATCCAGCAGGCGCTTGAGCTCCACCTCGTTGTTGCTGGTCGGGCGTACAACCGGTGCACTTGGGCTGTCTTTGAGCGCCATCAGCTGCGGAATGAAGGTCGCCACATCATTGGGGGAGTGCTCACCGTCGAGCAGTATCCAGTCGAAACCGGCCACACCCAGCACTTCGGTCGTGATGGCATTGGCCAGCGAGGACCAGCAGCCTATCAGGCGTTTGCCGGCAAGCAGGTCCTGCTTGAAGCCGTTGGGAAAGGGTTGGTAGGGAATGGCTTGTGTCATGGTGGTTTGCTCTTGCTTTCTCGCACTCTCGGTTCTGGATTCGGTTCTGTTCGAAACCGGTTTATTCGGCCTTGATATTGGCGGCCTTGATGACCTTTGCCCACTTGTCGACTTCGGCCTTCTGGTAGACGGAAATCTGCGCTGGCGTCATGCTGGAAGGCTCCATGCCAAAGCCCTTGATCCTGGCCTGCACGTCAGGCAGGGCCAGAACCTTCATCACTTCGGCATGCAGGCGGTCGACGATGGGCTGCGGCGTGTTCGCAGGCACAAACATCGCTTGCCACGACACCATGTCAAAACCCTTCTGGCCGCTCTCGGCAATGGTCGGCACATTGGGGTAGCCCGGCACGCGCTGGCTGCCCGTGATGGCGATGGCGCGCAGCTTGCCGCTCTGGATGTGGGGGCCGACAACCAGGCTGGTGTCGAACATCATGTCGAGCTGTCCACCGATCACGTCCTGCACGGCCGGGCCTGAACCCTTGTAGGGCGCATGCGTGAACTTGACGCCCGACTGGCTGGCCAGCAACTCAAGCGCCATGTGTGGCGAGGTGCCGATGCCGGGCGAGCCCGAGCTCAGGCCGCCGTTCCTGGCGCGGCTGGCCTTGAGCACGTCGTCCAGCGTGCGCATCGGGCTGTTGGCGGGCACCACCAGCAGCAGCGGTGCTGCACCCAGCATCGCGATGGGCGTAAACGACTTGACCATGTCATAGCCGATGGGTGTGGTGTAGAGGCTGCCGTTGATCGAATGCGAGCTGATGGTGCCGCCCAGCAGCATGTAGCCATCGGCCGGCGCACGCGACGCAATGGCCGAGCCCACGCTGCCGCCTGCGCCGCCCTTGTTGTCGATCACCACGGGCGTACCCAGGGCGGTGGACAGCGCCGGGGCGATGACGCGGGCCAGCGTGTCGGTGTTGCCGCCGGGCGGGAAAGGCACCAGATAGGTGATGGCCTTGCCGGTGGGCCAGGTGCCCTGGGCAAATGCGCTCAAGGTTCCAAAGCCGGTGGCAGCGGCGGCCAGTGCAGTGTGAATGAGGGTACGGCGTTGCATGGTGGTGTCTCCTTTGTGTTTGATGTATGCGATGTGTCTGGATGAAAGGCTTTGCCGCCTCAGGGCATGTCGACGATCTCGACCCAGTTCGGGTTCTTGCCCGCCGGCTGGCTCTTGCCCGCGCCGGGCATCCCGGTGGCGGGGTCAATCGTGTGCAGGGACACGCCGTGCGAGTCCTGGCCCGTGGCAATCAGAAAGCGCCCGGTGGAGTCGACTGCAAAACCGCGCGGCGTTTTCTCCGTCGGCGTCTGGCCCAACACCTGCAGCCTGCCTGTCGCAGCGTCAATCCTGAAGGTGGTCAGCGTGCTCGATGTGCGCTCGGACCCGTAAAGAAACCTGCCATCCGGGGATATCTGCAGGTCAGCCGCCCAGACCTTGCCGGTAAAGCCTGGCGGCACGACCGTGCTGCGCTGCACATGCGTCATGGCACCCTTGGTGGCGTCATAGGCAAACACATCGACCCCACCGTCCAGCTCATTGATCAGGTACACGTATTTCTGTGCCTTGTCCCACAAAAAGTGGCGCGGCCCGGTTTTGGCGGGCGCGACGTTGATCAGCGGCGTGTCATTGGGGCTGAGCGTGCCGCTGGCCGCGTCGAACTTCCAGCTCGACAGGTTGTCGCCACCCAGGCTGGTCGCAAACACGTACTTGCCGGAGGCATCGGCATGAATCGCATGCGCATTCGGTGCGGTGCGCTGGACCTGCTGGACCGGGCCAACCACGCCGTCTTTCTCGATGCTGTTGACCGTGATCTTGTTGCCGCCATAGGACGCCGCAAACAACCACTTGCCGCTCGGGTCGAGGTCGATGTTGGGAACGCTGTCGGCCAGCGCGGACTCACCGAGCTTCTTCAGCCCTCCGGTCGCGCCGTCAATGCCGAAGGTGACCACACGGAAAGGCTGCGAACGCAGCGCCACATACAAAAACTTCTTGTCCCTGCTCACCACCATGGGCATGGCGGTGCCGCCCACCGGCACTTTGGCCACAGGGGTCAGGCTGCCGGCGGCACGGTCCAGTTGCAGGACCGAAATGTCCTGGCTGTCGGCATTCGACACATACACCCATGTCGCAGCTGATGCGCTGCCGAATGCAGCCAGGCCGCATGCAAGCGACAGAACGGTGCGACGCATGGCGCGCGAGGTTGATGTCAAAAAACTCATCTGTTTGTCTCCTCTTTTTGGTTGTACGGTTCAGGTCACAGGGGCCGGGTTGAACAGCACCAGCGCGTTGTGCAGCTTCCAGTGCTCGGCCCAGGTCTTCTTGCGGCCGCTTGCGACGTCCAGCATGAAAGTAAAAAGCTCCCAGCCGACATCGGCAATCGTGGCGTCGCCGTCAGCGATGCGGCCGGCATTGATGTCCATCAGGTCATGCCAGCGCCTGGCCAGGTCTGTGCGCGTGGCGACCTTGATGACAGGCACTTCTGCAAGGCCGTACGGCGTGCCGCGGCCTGTGGTGAAGACATGCAGGTTCATGCCGGCAGCCAGTTGCAGGGTGCCGCAGATGAAGTCACTGGCCGGTGTAGCCGCGTAGATCAGGCCTTTTTGTTTAAGCTTTTCACCGGGCGACAAAACGCCGGAAATGGGGGCGCTGCCCGACTTGACGATGGAGCCCATGGCTTTTTCAACAATGTTCGAAAGACCACCTTTTTTGTTGCCGGGCGTGGTGTTGGCACTGCGGTCCACCATGCCTTTTTGCAGGTAGGCGTCATACCAGGCCATCTCGCGGATCATGGCCGCAGCCACTTCCGGCGTGCTCGCACGCGAGGTCAACTGGTCAATACCGTCGCGCACCTCGGTGGTTTCTGAAAACATCACGGCAGCACCCGCGCGCACCAGCAGGTCGGTTGCAAAACCGACAGCCGGGTTGGCCGTCACGCCTGAGAATGCATCGCTGCCGCCGCACTGCACGCCCACCACCAGCTCGCTGGCAGGCACGGTTTCGCGCTGCCTTGCATTGAGCTTTTCCAGGTGCAGCACTGCCGCCTGCATGATGGAATCGATCATGGACATGAAGCCCACATGGTTGTCCGCCTGCAGGCAGACCACATCGAGTGGCGCTTCGGCACTGGCGCCCACGTCGGCCACGCTGCGTTCATCGACGATCTGTATGGTGCCCGGGGGCATCAGGCGCTCGGGCTGCAGCTTCTCGCAGCCCAGGCTGACCACCATGACCTCACCACCGAAATTGGGGTTGAGGGAAATATTGCGCAGCGTACGGATGGGGATGATGGCGTCGGGCGCATCAATGGCCACACCGCAGCCATAGGTGTGCTCAAGGCCCACCACGTCATCGACATTCGGGAATTTCGGCAGCAGTTCGGCCTTGATGCGCTTGACGGCAAAGTCCACCACGCCTGCCACACACTGCACCGTGGTCGTGATGGCCAGGATGTTGCGTGTACCGACAGACCCGTCGGCATTGCGAAAGCCCTCAAAGGTATAGCCGTCCAGCGGCTCCATGGGGCCGGGCTTGACCGTCGCGATGGGCAGGCCTTCCAGACCGCGTGCGGCCGGCATTTCCAGCAAGCGCTCATGCACCCAGCTGCCAGCGGGAATGTCCTTGAGCGCATAGCCGATGGGCACGTTGTAGCGAAGTACCGCCGTGCCTTTGGGCAGGTCGACCAGCGCAACCTTGTGCCCCTGGGGCACCTTGTCTACCAGGCGCAAGCCATCTGCAAACGCTGTACCCGCCGGCAGGCCGCCGTCATTGGCGACGATCGCGACATTGTCGCGGGGATTCATGAGGATATAAAGCGGCTCGGCCATGGTCGATGATCAGTAAATCAATAACTCAATAACGGGGTTGCACGCCCGTGAACGCCGGGTCGTATTTGCGCATCTGCGACAGGTCGTCGCGGTTGCGGATACCGCAGTTCAGGTATTTGTCGTGCAGGCGGGCCAGGGCGGTGCGGTCCAGCGTCACGCCCAGGCCGGGGGTGGTGGTCACACGCAGGCTGCCGTCTTCAAAGCGCAGGCGGCCGCCCTCCACCACCTCTTCGTCCTGCCACGGGTAATGGGTGTCGCAGGCATAGGTCAGAAGCGGTACGCTGGCGCACAGGTGGGTCATGGCCATGAGGCTGATGCCCAGGTGCGAGTTGCTGTGCATCGACAGCCCCATATCAAACGTACGGCATAACCGCGACAGTTGCTGCGTGGCGCGCAGGCCGCCCCAGTAGTGGTGGTCGCTCAGCACGATCTTCACCGGGCAGCCCATGTCGGCGTTGCGGCGGAACTCGGCGAAATCGGTCACTACCATGTTGGTGGCGAGCGGCACCTCGCATTCGCGGGCCACGGCGGCCATACCGTCCAGGCCAGGCGCGGGGTCTTCGTAATACTCCAGCACACCGCGCAGCTTGTCGACGATGCGCAGGCTGGTGGCCACGCTCCAGTTGGCATTCGGGTCTATGCGCAGCGGCGTGCCGGGGAAAGCTTTGGCAAGTGCCAGCAGGCCCGCCGCTTCCTCATCGGGTGGCAGCGCACCGGCCTTGAGCTTGATGCTCTTGAAGCCGTATTCATCAATCATGCGGCGCGCCTGCGCCACCAGTTGGTCTGGGGTGAGGGCCTCACCCCAGGGGTCGGCCGGGTAGCCGGACGAGGCAGGCTTGTCGATGTGCGTGGCGTATTTGTAGAACAGGTAGGCCGAATACGGCACGCGGTCCCGGGCGGGTCCGCCCAGCAGGTCAACGATGGGCGCGCCGGCCAGCTGGCCCTGCAGGTCCAGCATGGCGACCTCGAAGGCACTAACCACCTTCGCCACATTTTTGGACACGTGGGTGCCCGGCGCCAGCGAGACCTGCTGGCCGAGAAATTCAGACGCGGTCAGCGCGGGCGGCGTGACCAGTGCAGCCACGCGCGCCTCCATTTCCGTCAGCGACCAGGGCGAGAGCCCGACCAGGCTGGGTGCCGCCTTCGCCAGCACCTCCAGCATGGGCAGGTCGCCGTAGCTTTCATTGATGCCGACAAGGCCGGAGTCGGTCTCAAGCTCGATGATGGACCGCAGCGCCCAGGGTTCGTGTATGCCGGCCGCGTTCAGCAGCGGCGGATCACGAAAGGCAATGGGCGTGATGCGTATATGCCGGATGGCGTGCGAAGTGGTCATAACGAAAGCGATGGCTGGGTGGTCAGGCGGGCTGGTTTATTTGCCCACGGCCATGAACATGCTGGGCAGCCACATCGAGAATGCAGGCACAAAAGTCACCAGTGCCAGTGCAAAGATGAGCGCGCCGTAAAACGGCCAGATGGTACGCATCACGGTGCCCACCGACACCCCGCCAATGGCGCAACCCACAAACTGCGTGGTGCCTACCGGCGGCGTGTTCAGGCCCAGTGCGCAGTTGATCAGCAGCACGATTCCAAACTGCACCGAACTCATGCCGTAGTGCTGGGCAATCGGCAAAAAGATGGGCGTGCACAGCAGGATGGTTGCGGCCATGTCCAGAAAGGTGCCCAGCACAAACAGGATGATGTTGATCAGCAGGAAGATCACCCACGGCGTGCTGGTGATCTGCGACAGCATCTGGCCTGTCAGTTCGGCCACGCCGTAGAGGCTGATGAGGTAGCCGAAGGTGCTGGAGATACCGATCAGCAGCAGGATGATGCCGGTGGTCTTGACCGCCTTGGAGGCCGCCTTGATGAAGTGCTCCCACTTGATGGAGCGGTAGACAAAGACAGTCAGCGCCAGCGCATACAGCACGGCAACGGCTGCAGACTCTGTGGCGGTGAACACCCCCGACAAGATGCCGCCCAGGATGATGACAACAATCATCAGGCCGGGCAACGCGGCGGCCAGCGAGCGCGCCACGATGGACCAGCCAGGGAAAGTGCCTGCAGGGTAACCGCGCTTCACGGCCACCAGGTAAGCAGCGGCCAGGTTACAGATGGTCAGGATGGCGGCGGGCACCAGGGCAGCCAGGATCAGCGCGGCAATCGATACCTTGCCGCCGGCAGCAAGTGAATAGATGATCAGGTTGTGGCTGGTCGGCATCAATGCACCGACAAGCGCCGCATGGGTTGTCACGTTGACGGCGTAGTCAGCGTGGTAGCCCTCTTTTTTCATCATGGGGATCATCACGGCGCCCATGGCTGACACGTCAGCCACCGGCGATCCGGACACACCACCGAACAGCGTGCAGGCCACCACATTGGACATGCCGAGGCCACCGCGCACATGGCCGACCAGGTTGCGGGCCAGGTTGACAATGCGGTCTGCCACACCGCCGTAGAGCATCAGCTCGCCGGCGAAGATGAAAAACGGAATCGCCAGGAAAGAGAAGATGCCCATGCCGGACGTCATCTGCTGGAAACCGACCGCCAGCGGCAGGCCTTCATAGGCCAGTGTGGCCAGTGCCGACAGGCCGATGGAAAAGGCCACAGGAACGCCGAGCAAGAGAAACAGCGTGAATGAAAGGCAGAGAATGAGTAATGGAATCGTCATGATGGTGATCTGGTTATCGTTCTAGGCCCAGGCGGGTTCAACTTCGCGGCCTTTGGCCAGGGCAATGATGTGTTCGATCGAAAACATCACGATAAGAACGCCGGCCACGGTGGCGGGCACGTATTTCCAGCCTTCGGAAATCCAGAGGGTGGGCAGGCGGTAGCCCCACACGGATATGGCGAGGTAACCGCAGTTCCAGGCCATGGCCGCGCCGAAAAGCATGACCAGCGCATGGATCAAATACTCCATCTTCAGGCGCAGCCAGTCGGGTGCGAGCACCAGCATGGATTCGAGTCCGATGTGCCCGGCATCGCGCACGCCGACAGCCACACCGAGCATCGTGACGTAGATGACCAGCAACAGCGCCAGGCTTTCAGCCCAGGTCGGCGTGTTGTTCAGCACATAGCGGCCAAAGACCTGCCAGCTGACGGCGCAGATCACCGCGACCAGCCCGAAGATACCCAGCCACATGCAAGCCCGGGCGAGCTTGCGGCAAATTGTTGTGTACATAAATTGGTCCGGATCTGTTGGGCCGGCGTTGATGAAAAAGAGACGGGTGACCACGGTCTGTTTCGTGGCCTGTTATATTTTTTTATGCTCACTGATACCCTCCCCGCCGCCGGCAAATGATCGCCGGTAGCGGGAAGGGGTTCACACCCTGCTTACTTGGTGTCCTGGATGCGCTTGACCAGCGACTTCAGTTTTGCATCAACGATGAACTTGTCATAGACCGGTTTCATCGCATTCTGGAACGACGCCTTGTCGACCTCAATGAACTGGGCGCCGCCGGCCAGTGCAATGGCCCTGGATTTGGCTTCACGTTCGTCCCACAGCTTGCGCATGTAAGGTACGGACTCTTTGGCAGCCTGGCGGATGGCCTTCTGGTCGTCGGCGCTCAGGGTGTCCCAGGTGCGCTTGGAGAACAGCAGCATTTCAGGCGCCAGCGAATGCTCCGTGATCGAGTAGAACTTGGCCACTTCAAAGTGGCGTGAGCTTTCATACGACGGGTAGTTGTTTTCAGCACCGTCGACCAGGCCGGTCTTCAGTGCGGTGTACACCTCGCCGAATGGCATGGGCGTTGCGTTGGCGCCCATGGCTTCAAGCAGTGCAACCCACAGGTCGGACTGCTGCACACGGATCTTCATGCCCTTGGCATCGGCCAGCGTGCGGATGGGCTTTTTGGCGGTGTAGATCGAACGTGCACCACTGTCGTAGTAGGCCAGGCCGATAAAGCCCTGGGGCGCGCAGGATGCAAGGATTTCTTCGCCGATAGGGCCGTCAAGCACCGCACGCATGTGGGCGGTCGAGCGGAACAGGAAGGGCATGGTCGGCACTTGTGTCTCGGCGCAGATGTTGTTCATCGGCGCGATGTTCACGCGGGTCATGGCCAGTGCGCCGATCTTGGTCTGCTCGATGGTGTCCTTTTCATTGCCCAGGGCGCTGTTGTTGAACACCTTGATGCTGTGCTTGCCGTTGGTCAACACCTTCAGGCGCTCACCCATGAACTTGACGGCGTCCACGGTGGGGTAGCCATCCGGGTGGATGTCCGACGAACGGAACTCGGTGGCAAAGCCGGCCAGCGGGGCCATGGCCAGGACGGCAGCGATTGCAAACAATGTTTTTTTGATCTTCATGTCTTCCTCTAGGGTTGGTGGTTTGAAACTCTTTGAAATTTTTAAGGCATGCACGCAGCTTCAGGCAGTCCGCGCACGCCGGGGCGCAACGCAAACACACCGCCGGCCAGCGGCTGGTCAGATAAATCGATGCCCCCCGGGCGTATCGATGTCACGAACAGGGTGTCCAGCCCGGCGCCGCCAAAGGCGCACATGGCTGGTTTTTTCACGGGTACGGCCAGCGAGCGGTCCAGCTTGCCTGCGGGCGTGAAACGGTGAATCAGGCCGGCATCGTTGCCGCAGATCCAGTAGCAGCCGTCTTCGTCAACAGCCGCGCCGTCAGGTCTGCCGGGCAATGCATTCATGTCGACAAAGACGCGGCGGTTTGAAGGCGTGCCGGTGGCCGTGTCGTAATCAAAGGCCCAGACCATCTGCACCGAAGGGTGCGAGTCCGACAGGTACATGGTCTTGCCGTCGGGGCTGAAGGCCATGCCGTTGGGGGTGATGAAACCATCGAGCAAGGCTGAGAGGCCTGCGCCACTGTCGTATCGATAGACCTTGCCGACTGTGGCGCCAGCAGACATGTCCATCAACATGGTGCCGGCCAGGAAGCGGCCCTGCCGGTCGCAACGCCCATCGTTGAAACGCATGCAGGGCATGGCGTGGGTCACAGCCGCCAGCGGCGTGAAGCCCAGTTGTCCATCGGCCTGGGCATCAAGTCTGAAGACGCCGCTTTCTGCTCCCGCAATCCAGCCGCCGCCCGCGAAGCTGGCGATACAGGCCAGCATTTCAGGCGCGGTCCAGCGGGTCAGTCCAGCGCCGGCATTCCAGCGGCACAACTGCCGCGCGGGAATGTCCACCCAGTACAGCGCCTGCTCCGCCACGCTCCAGACCGGGCTTTCACCCGTGCTGTTGCGCGCGTCAAGAATCAGTTCGGCCTGTACAGACATCGCAGCACCCATGTTCACTCGGGGAAAGGCCCGGCCTTGACGAAGCCGCCGCCCTGGTAAATGGCGGTCGGGTCATTCAGGTCTGGCGAATCAGTCTTTGCATAAACCGCCTCGCGGAACACATCCGAGCTGTCCTGCGGCACATAACCCACGTGGCGCGCGCGGCTGTTGTCATACCAGGTCACGGCGTTGCCGGAGACGCCGAAGATGATGCTGTGGCCCAGCACCGGCGTGGTCAGGCAGGCAGTGATCAGGCGGTGCAGGTCGTCAAAGCTGAGCCAGGTCGCCAGCATGCGGCGGTCGCGCGGCTCTTCAAACGACGAGCCGATGCGCACGCAGGCGGTTTCGATGCCGTAGCGGTCAAAGTACAGGCGCGAGAGGTCTTCACCGAAGGCCTTGCTCAGGCCATACAGGCCGTCAGGGCGCGGCGGATGGTCGGCCGTGATGGTCTGGTCCTGCCGGTAGAAACCCGTGACGTGATTGGAACTGGCAAACACCACACGCCTGACGCCGTGCTTGCGGGCCGCTTCATAGAGGTTGTACGCGCCAATGATGTTGCCTTGCAGGATGGGCGTGAACGGCCCTTCAACCGAAATGCCGCCCAGGTGAATGATGGCGTCAACACCCTGCACCATCGCATCGACGGCTACTGCATCGGCCAGATCGGCCAGCACGACTTCTTCGCCAGCCTGCGCGGCACCAAAATCCTGGCGGTCTGACAGGCGCAGCGTCGTACAGTTGGCTTTCAGGCGTTGCCGCAGGGCCTTGCCCAGGCCACCCGCAGCACCCGTGAGCAACAATTTTTCGTGAACCTTGATCGTCATTTTTAAAATGGGGGTCGCAGCGTTTTAAGACTGGACTTTTTTTTGAAGTTTGCTAAAGTTGGCCTACGCCGAAGTCATAGGTTGTCTGATGACTGAATTTTGTTTCCCGACCCCACCCCTGTCAACGACTTTTTGATGGAATCAAGGAAAACCCCTAGCTTTGCCGAAGACGGCGCCCTCGCCCTGGCCCAGGAGGAGTCGCCGCGCCTGCGCCGTCCGCGTGGGCTGGTGAGCGAAATCGTCGATTCGCTGGCCGCCAGCATTCGTGAAGGCCGCATGCAGCCGGGCGAAAAGCTGCCGACCGAAGCCGAAATCATGGCGAAGTTCGACGTCAGCCGTACCGTGGTGCGCGAGGCCTTGTCCAAGCTGCAGGCCTCTGCACTGGTCGAAACCCGCCACGGCATTGGCACGTTTGTGCTGCAGCCGCAGGACGCCGGCAACTTCCGCATCAACGCCGAAGACTTCGCCACCGTGGCCGATGTGATCTCGGTGCTGGAGCTGCGCATCAGCCTGGAGACCGAAGCTGCAGGCCTGGCCGCAGCGCGCCGCACCCCTGAAAACCTGGCCGCCATGGAGGCCGCGCTCAAGGCCTTTTCCGATTCCATTGACGCCGACTCGGATGCCGTACCGCCCGACTTCCAGTTCCACATGGAGGTCGCCCGCTCCACCGGCAACCGCCACTTCGCGGACCTCATGACCTATCTGGGCACCATGATCATTCCGCGCACCCGCGTCAACACGACGCAGAACGCGCCCGAGGGCCGGCTCAACTACCTGCAACGCGTGAACGGTGAGCACGAGAGCATCTACAACGCCATCCGCAACCAGGACGCCGAGGCCGCCCGCGCGGCGATGCGCACCCACCTGTCGAACAGCCGCGAACGCCTGCGCAAGGGCAAGAATGCGCACACCACACAAACCCAGAACGGTCAGTGAGCGATATTTAACGTATACGGCAAATTTTTAACATACACGTTAAAAAATGATTAAAAGTTAACCTGGAAGTTAACTTTTAAGCCTTTCAGCCCGTTCTGGCTCAAAAAACTGCCTCAAAACACCTGGAAACTGTCGATTTCAGGTATCAAATCAGCCTTCAGACCAATAGATACGGGCGTGAGCAGCTACTGAATCAATAGCAATTGAATGTCCGGGCGTTCTTCAGAAAGTGATGAAAATGCTGCGCCGCCCCGAAATGGGCGTGGGTGCAGCCCCAGGCATCCGGACATCCGCTTATCCGGGTATGCCTTAGGTACAAAACAGCGCCTTAGTTGTACGATAACTGATCAATAACCCTAATATCCAGCCCTCATGACAGCTCAACAGGCCCAAGACGCCCCGGTTTTTTCAGCACAGGCGTCCACCCCACGCTCTACGCCGCACATCACGCAGATGCGCGTCATCCCGGTCGCCGGCCATGACAGCATGCTGCTCAACCTGAGTGGCGCGCATGGCCCGTTTTTTACCCGCAACCTGGTGGTGCTGACCGACAGCCTGGGCCACACCGGCGTCGGTGAAGTGCCGGGCGGCGAAAAAATACGCCAGACGCTGGAAGACGCGCGTGAACTCATCATCGGCCAGTCGCCCGGCAACTGGAACCACATCCTCAACACCATGCGCGCCCGCTTTGCCGATCGCGACAGTGCCGGCCGCGGCAACCAGACCTTCGATCTGCGCATCACCATCCACGCCGTCACGGCGGTTGAAAGCGCGCTGCTTGATCTGCTGGGGCAATTTCTCGGCGTACCGGTCGCGGCCCTGCTGGGCGACGGCCAGCAGCGTGACTCGGTCGCCATGCTGGGTTACCTCTTTTATATCGCCGACAAAAAGCAGACCGGCCTGCCCTACCTCGCCGACCCGGGCGCCGACGACGACTGGCTGCGCCTGCGCCACGAACCGGCGATGGATGCCAGGAGCATCGTGAAGCTCGCCGAAGCCGCGCACGCGCGCTATGGCTTCAAGGACTTCAAGCTCAAGGGCGGCGTGCTGCGCGGTGAAGAAGAGATGGAAGCCATCATGGCCTTGTCAGAGCGCTTCCCGGAGGCGCGCATCACGCTCGACCCGAACGGCGGCTGGCTGCTGAAAGATGCCATACGCCTTTGCAGGGACCGCCACAAGGAACTGGCCTATGCAGAAGACCCCTGCGGCGCTGAAGGTGTGTTCTCCGGCCGTGAAGTGATGGCCGAGTTCCGCCGCGCCACCGGCCTCATGACCGCCACCAACATGGTCGCCACCGACTGGCGCGAGATGGCCCACACCATTCAGTTGCAGGCTGTCGACATTCCCCTGGCCGACCCGCACTTCTGGACCATGGAAGGCTCTGTTCGTGTCGCGCAGCTCTGCCAGACCTGGGGCCTGACCTGGGGCTCGCACTCCAACAACCACTTCGATGTGTCGCTCGCGATGTTCACGCAGGTCGCCGCGGCTGCCCCCGGCAAGGTCACGGCGATCGACACCCACTGGATCTGGCAGGACGGCCAGCACCTCACCAAAAACCCGCTCAGGATTGTTGATGGCCAGGTCGCGCTGCCGAAAAAACCCGGCCTCGGCGTTGAGCTCGACATGGATGCAGTCGAGGCCGCGCACCAGCTCTACCTCAAGCACGGCCTCGGCTCGCGCGACGACGCGGCGGGCATGCAGTTCATGATTCCGGACTGGAAGTTCAACCCCAAGATGCCCTGCATGGTGCGCTGAACGGTTTCAAAAAAACCGCGCCGGGTCACACCACGGCAACGCACCCTGTCAAGCCACTGTCTGTCTGGCGCAACTCGCGGCGTGAAAACATCAGGGTTTTCCAATGGTTCCCGTCTGTCAATCACGCGCAGCAGGCACATGCAGCGGGCATACGCAGCTATAAAACTCGTAGCAAGCAGAAATTTGCGTTATATTTGCCTGTGAGCCGTGCGCCCAGCAGCTTGAGGCGACTAAACTGTGACCAAATTGTGACCCCGAGGAGAGACTTCAATGAGTGCCAAAGAAAATGCAGCTGTAGGCCAGCTGCTGGAGCTGCTGGAAGCGCGTTATGCACTGCGCGTATTGTGGGCACTGAAAGACGGACACCCGCAGACCTTCAGGCTCCTCCAGGACAGCATTGGCAGCATCACGCCGAACACCCTCAACACCCGCGTCAAGGAACTGCGCGCCGCAGGCCTCATGACCCACGGCGACTCCGGCTACACCGTCACCCCGCTCGGCGTTGACCTGCTCAAGCGCCTCAATGAGCTCCAGGCCTTTGCCGCCAAATGGTCTGCCAGCCAGACGAAGAAAAAGTAAGCTTCACACAGATAAAAAAAAGCGGCCTCCACAGGCCGCTTTTTTATTGTGCGTGATGAAGGTCAGAGCGCAGTTTCAAGCAGTTCAATCGCGTTGCCGAATTTTTCAGCCGCGGCCCTGACGGCCGGATCACGCAGCGCTGTCAGAAAGCCGCCGTCGATCAGCGACTTGCCATCAACCTGCACCGTGCTGTCCAGCGTGACGAGGTCCATGTGCACGGGAGGCTCTTCCCATTGCGGCATGGTGCGCAAAATGTATTCACTGGGTTTGGCCAGGTCGATGCCAAAGTGCAAGGCACCCGGCGCGTTGGAGCCTGCCGGGTAAATCGTATGGCGCGGCGCCTTGGGGTTGAAGCCGCAACCCAGTTCAATCAGCCGCCCGCCGACCAGCATCTCGCGCAGGATGACCGCGTCTTCGGACTCGCCGGTCACCTCCACAATCGTGTCGCTTTCAAAACGGCAGCCAATCTTTTCCCTGAACGGCGCAGCGAAACCCACCGCCCATTGCGGGTACAGCGTGCCCGACATGGTGACCGGTGCATTCGCATCGTTGCGGTGCGCGGTGCGGTCCCAGAGGTTGGGGCCATGCGTCGGCAGGTAGTGCACATAACAGCCCGGCTCGTCAGCAAACATCTTGCCGCGCCAGCGGTTGCCGGCCTGCAGCAGCTGGCGCATCTCGGGTGTGTAGTCGATAGAGAAGTCGGTGCCGCGCACATCGGAAAACTTCACCGTGAAGTCCTTGCCTGCCGGGTATCGCAGCGCCGTCGCACGGATGATTTCGCCCACCAGCTCTGCCGGAAATCTCGCCTGCGGCGTGTGCAGCAGGTCAAGGTCGCGGAAGTAGGTGATCTTGACCCAGCGCTGGCCAGCCGCACGCTGCGCGATAAAGAAGGGGTCGAAGATGGAGCAGAACCAGGTCGACACCACGAAGTCGGCATCGGCCACCAGCGCTTTGACCAGTTCCGGCACCTCGGTCACCTGGCTGCTGGTTTCCATGTACTGGCGCACCGTCGCACCGCGTGCACGCGCCAGGCCCATCACGGCATCGGCGACGCGTGTATCGAGCAGCGGGTCTGTCAACAGCAGCACCTTGTCGCCCTGACCGAAAGCAAAGGTGCGCTGGAAGTTTTCAAGCGCTGCGAAATAGTTTTTGGTGTCCGTGGTCGCCGCACGCACGCCCGGGGGCAGGCCGATCAATTCATCTGTGTTCATCATTGGCCCTCAGTCCACCGCTGCGCCGGAACGCTTCACTGCGTCACCCCAGAGGGTGATATTGCTGGCGATGTATTTTGAAAGCTCTTCAGGCGTGGTCGACACCACGTCGGCGCCACGCTGCTGCAGCTGCGCACGCAGCTCAGGGTCGGTCTGCGCCTTGTGGATGGCGGCGACCAGCCGGTCAACGATGGGACGCGGCGTGCCGGCCGGCACCATGATGGCGTCCCAGGCACTGACGTCAAAACCCTTGAGGCCGGACTCTGCAACTGTCGGCACATCAGGCCAGGCGGCCACGCGTTTGGCCGTCGTCACAGCCAGCGGCTTGACGCGTCCGGCCTTGGCCTGCGGCGCTGCATTGGGCATGACTTCAATCATGTAATCGACCTGGCCGCCGATCAGGTCTGTCATGGCCTGCGCGCCGCCGCGATACGGGATGTGCACGGCCGACACGCCCGCACGCGACTTGTAGATTTCACCGGCCAGGTGCGAGGTTGTGCCATTGCCGGCAGAGCCGAAGGTGTACTTGCCGGGGTTGGCCTTGAGCAGCTTCGTCAGGTCGGCCATCGAGTTGACCGGCAGGTTGGGCCGCACCACGACCATGGCGGCGAGCTGCGTGAGTTGCGACACCGGCTCGAGGTCTTTCAAGGGATTGAAGCCCGGGGACTTGTAGATGGTCTGGTTGATGGCCAGTGTGCCGTTGGTGCCATAGAGCAGCGTGTAGCCGTCGGCCGGTGCTTTCGATGCGGTGACGCTGCCCACATTGCCGCCGGCACCTGCGAGGTTTTCAAACACGATGGGCTGGCCCAGTTCGCGGCCCACACGCGTCATCACCAGACGCGCCAGGATGTCGCCACCACCGCCCGCCGTGAAGGGCACGATGACTTTCACGGGCTTGTTGGGGTAGGCCGCCGTCTGCGCGTGAAGCACCGGCATGGCTGTCAGCGCAACTGCGCCGGCGAACAAGAGTTTGTATAAGGCCGCTCGTGGGCGTGCCCTGGACGTGCTGAACATGGGTCTGTCTCCTTTGGTTATTGCATGCAATAATAGCATTTCAAGCCATTATTTTTGCATTAACCGCATTTATTGCATGCAATAATCCGATGCAATGTCTTCCCAGATCGACTTCACCATTGACCAGTTGCGCCAGCAAATCCTCAGCGGCAAATTCGCCCCTGGCGAACGCATGGTGGAGCTCGAACTCTCCGCACAGCTGGCCGTATCGCGCACGCCCATACGCATTGCCCTGGCCGAGCTTGAAAAGGAAGGCCTGCTGGAAAGGCTGCCAACGCGCGGCTTCAGGGTGCGGCAATTCACGGTGGACGAGATTGCCAACGCGGTCGATGTGCGCGGCGTGCTCGAAGGCATGGCCGCACGCAGCGCAGCCGAGCGCGGCCTGAATGCCGACATCACGCAGCGACTGCAGGACTGCATCAACGAAGGCCGCCTGCTGCTTGAAAAAGCCGAAGCGGCGGGCTATGTGCTCGACGCTGCACGCTGGGTGCCGATGAATGCGCGCTTCCACGCGACGCTGGTTGAGGCCGCCGGCAACAGCACGCTGACCTCGGCACTCGCACATGTCAGCAAGACGCCGATGGCGGGTGCCGGTGCGCTCAGCCTGAACGGCGTGCTGCCCCTGCTGGAATACAAATTTATCCAGCGCGCACAGAGCGACCATGAAGACGTGCTGGCCGCGCTGATGGCGGGGGAAGGTGCGCGCGCCGAATCGCTGATGCGTGAACATGCCCACCGCAGCCGCAACAACAAGCGCGAACTCATCATGCGCATGCAGCAACCGGCGGCCAGCAAAAAGGCGCGGAAAACCGCGCCGGAAAGAAAGCCGCCGGCCTGATGCCGCACTGCCCGCTTACGCAGCAGCGGGCCTGGCCCTGAAACGCATCAGCAAGGCGCCCACCACAGCGACCAGCAAAAGCGCCGACAGCGCCAGCGACCAGTGCACGCCGATCACCGCGCCCATCAGGCCGACCGTGATGCCGCTGAAGGCGCGCATGCCGAGCGCTGCCATGTTGAACAGGCCGATGACGCGGCCGCGTATCTCGCCCGGTGCATTGAGCTGCACCAGCGCCTGTGTCATCGAGCTGAAGGACAGCTCGAGGAAACCCGCGATGAACAAGAGCGTGAGCGCCAGCGGATAGCTTGCCGACAGCGCAAAGCCCGTCAGCGCCAGGCACCACATCGCGGCCAGGATCAGGGCGGTGCGCGGATTGGACTTGAGCAGCCCGCTGCCTTCGAGCAAAAAGCCGGCGAGCAAGGCGCCCGCCGCATCTGCTGCCAGCAACATGCTGTACGACACCCCCGGGTCGCCGTGACCCAGGTCATGCGCAAAGCCCGGCATCTGCGCCTGGTAGGCACCGCCGATAAAAAACGAGGTGCAGCCGGCCAGCAACGTCATCGAGACGATCAGGCGGTTGCCTGCGATGTCGCGCATCGTCTGCACGATGTCTGCAAAGCCGCGCACAGCGCGCTTGATGGCTGCCGGACCCTTGCGGAATTTGGGGCCGTAAGGCGCCTTCCACAGCCACAGGATGAGCGGCAGGTAAAACACGGCGTTGAGCAAAATGCCGTGCGAGGGCCCAAGCGTCAGCATGATGAGGCCGCCGACCGCAGGGCCGACCAGCACGCCAAGGTAACGCGCCGACGCATTGAGGCGCACCGCACTCGGCAAATCGCGCGGCTCGACGATGTCATGCAGCAGCAGCTGGCTGGCCGTCTGCCATAGCACACCGGCCACGCCGTGGATGGTCAGCAGCACCATGGCATGCCACATCTGCAGCGAGTCGGTGACAAAAAAGTAGCCCCAGCCCAGCGATGCGACCATGAACAGAAGCATGCCGGCCTGGATGATGCGGCGCGGGTCAAGGCGGTCGGCCAGCGCACCCGCAGCCACAGAGAAAAGCAGGAAGGGCAGCCAGTGCGAGACCACCGCAAAACCGCCGAGCGCAGGCGACTGGAACTTCTGGAACATCATCCAGTAGCTGATGACGTGCTCGATGTTGTCGGCCATCATGGCCAGCGTATAGGTGATGAAATGAATGCGGTAGCCGGGCACGCGCATGGCCGCAAATGAGGGCCGGACGACCAGCGCCACAGGGGAAGAGGAAGGTGACGTCAAGACAGGACTTTCAAAAACAGGGGCCGGACCCGCACGCGGGGGCCACGGCATTCTGGCACCGGACGGCGAACTTTGCTGGGGGGTGCGGGCTCCCCCCTATCGGATGCTCACTTGGTGTAGCACCTTTCCCCCTGCAGAGGGAGCACCTGCGGCCCGGCAAAGCCGGTTCCGCGGCGCTTGCTTGCATGGGGTGCCAATCCGCGCCAGTTACCAGCCGCGGATTTCGGCGGCTGCGCGTTCGAGTACCTCTGCAACTCGCGCCTGCTCTTCCGCCGAGGCACCGTACTTTTCAATCAGCGCCGACTTGATGCTGCGGCGTGCCTGCCTGAGCGGCGCCGACATGCGGTGCCAGCCGTGGTGGCCCCGGCGCTCGTCGAGATCATCAACGCCCTCGCCGTCTTCACCTTCTTCCGCATGGCCCGACATGGCACGGCGCACGCTGTCCATCTTTTTGCCGATGAAGGCGAGTTGCTCGAGCAGCGTGTCGACCGCCGTGCGGTTCTGTTCAAGATGGGCGAGGCCGGTATCGGTGATGCTGTACAGCTTTTTGGCACCCTCGGCGGCCACCGTCGCGTGGCCGATCTCTTCAAGATAGGTCAGCGCGGGGTAGACCATGCCGGGGCTCGGGCTGTAAAAGCCGTTGGAGCGTTCGTCCAGCGCCTTGATGATTTCATAACCGTGGCGCGGCTTTTCAGCCAGCAGCGCGAGGATCAACAACTGCAAATCGGCCGAGCCGAGCTTGCGGCCGGGGCCCATGCCACGACCGCCGGGGCCGCCGCCCCTGCCTTCGCCGGGGAAACCACCGCCGAAGTCAAAACGGAAACCGCCAAAACCCCTGCCGCCCGCGGCGTGATGGGCTGCATGGCGGGCCGCATGACGTTCATGATGGGCCGCATGGCGGGCTGAAACATGGTCCTGGATGTGTTTGAAAAATGGATGCATACAGACAAGTCCTTCAAGGTTTTGAAGTTGATTTGATGGGTAGACTATATCAAAGATACATCTAAAAACATATCTTAAGATATAAATGTTCGATAAAGCAGTAGCTGCGGCGCTGGCGTTAAGCCCCTGAGAAGCAGGTTGCGCGGGGCAATTACAATCTCGCGTTGCCCGCCAGGCGCTTTTCACGCGTCCAGTCGCTGGGTTTCAAGCTGTTTTCATCAGGTTTCGGCCTGTTCACCTCACAAACTGAATCCCCCCACCCTTGAAAAGGCCTTTGCGGTCCCCAAGTGGTTTTCATCACTGATTAAAAACCCTCGCCCAAGCATGTCTGACAATCAACAACCTGAACAAAATCAAAACCTGACGGGTGCCCCGAGCCCCGAAGAACTGGAAGCGGCGCAAGCCGCCAACGAGTTTGACGCGCTGACTGTCGCCCAGGCCGAAGTGGCCACGCTGCAGGCCAAAAACACCGAGCTGGCCGACAGCTACCTGCGGGCCAAGGCCGAGGCCGAAAATGCCCGCCGCCGCGCCGATGAAGAGATCAGCAAGGCACGCAAGTTTGCGCTCGAGAGTTTTGCCGAAAGCCTGCTGCCCGTGGCCGACAGCCTGGAAGCGGGTCTGGCCATCCAGAACGTCACGCCACAGCAGATCCGTGAAGGCGCCGAAGCCACGCTCAAGCAGCTCAAGGCCGCGCTGGAGCGCAACCGCATCATCGCCATCGACCCGGCCGCCGGCACAAAGTTTGACCCGAACCAGCACCAGGCGATCAGCATGGTGCCTCTGCCACCAGAGTCAACGCAGGAAGCCAATACCGTGGTCAGCGTGCTGCAAAAAGGCTACCTGATTGCCGAGCGCGTGTTGCGCCCCGCCCTCGTGACCGTATCAGCACCCCGATAAATTGAAATTTAATTGAATTTTCTGGTTGATTCACTTGAATATGCACCGCTTATCCACAAGTCATCAACACAGTTATTTGAATCCGGTCCGGCGCCGTCGTCCTTGACGATCGGACCAACCACCCTTAAACCTTAATTAAACGAAAAACAGGAGTTCATCATGGGAAGAATTATTGGCATTGACCTCGGCACCACCAACAGCTGCGTGTCCGTCATGGAGGGCAACACGCCCCGCGTCATCGAGAACTCGGAAGGCACGCGCACAACCCCGTCCATCGTCGCTTACCAGGAAGATGGCGAAGTGCTGGTCGGCACCTCGGCCAAGCGCCAGGCGGTCACCAACCCCAAGAACACGCTGTATGCCGTCAAGCGTTTGATCGGCCGCAAGTTCAGCGAAAAAGAAGTCCAGAAGGACATCTCGCTCATGCCTTATTCCATCGTGGCAGCCGACAACGGCGACGCATGGGTTGAAGTGCGCGGCAAGAAGCTGTCTGCACAGCAGGTCTCTGCCGACATCCTGCGCAAGATGAAAAAGACCGCTGAAGACTACCTCGGCGAGCCCGTGACGGAAGCCGTCATCACCGTGCCTGCGTACTTCAATGACGCACAGCGCCAGGCCACCAAGGACGCCGGCCGCATTGCGGGCCTGGACGTCAAGCGCATCATCAACGAGCCTACCGCTGCAGCGCTGGCCTTCGGCCTGGACAAGCAGGAAAAAGGCGACCGCAAGATTGCCGTGTATGACCTTGGCGGCGGTACCTTCGACATCTCCATCATCGAGATCGCAGACGTCGACGGCGAAAAGCAGTTTGAAGTGCTGTCCACCAATGGCGACACCTTCCTCGGCGGCGAAGACTTTGACCAGCGCGTCATCGACTACATCGTCGGCGAATTCAAGAAGGAAAGCGGCATCGACCTGTCGAAAGACGTGGTCGCCCTGCAACGCCTGAAAGACTCTGCTGAAAAGGCCAAGATCGAACTGTCCAATAGCGCAGCGACCGAAGTCAACATTCCCTACATCGCACACGACCCTGCTTCAGGCCCCAAGCACCTGCTGGTCAAGCTGACCCGCGCCAAGCTGGAAAGCCTTGTTGACGAGCTGATCGAGCGCACGATCGCGCCTTGCCGCCTGGCCATGAAGGACGCTGGCGTCAGCGCATCCGACATCCATGACGTGATCCTGGTCGGGGGCCAGACCCGCATGCCCAAGGTGCAGGAAAAAGTGAAAGAGCTGTTCGGCAAGGAGCCGCGCAAGGACGTGAACCCCGATGAAGCCGTGGCCGTTGGCGCTGCGATCCAGGGCCAGGTTTTGTCCGGCGACCGCACCGACGTGCTGCTGCTTGACGTGACCCCGTTGTCCCTGGGTATCGAAACCATGGGCGGCGTGATGACCAAGATGATCAAGAAGAACACGACCATCCCGACCAAGTTCGCGCAGACCTTCTCGACCGCTGAAGACAACCAGCCGGCCGTGACGATCAAGGTGTTCCAGGGTGAGCGTGAAATCGCATCGGGCAACAAGGCCCTGGGCGAGTTCAACCTTGAGGGCATCCCGCCAGCCGCTCGCGGCACGCCGCAGATTGAAGTGTCTTTCGACATCGACGCCAACGGCATCCTGCACGTCGGCGCCAAGGACAAGGGCACCGGCAAGGAAAACAAGATCACCATCAAGGCCAACTCCGGTTTGTCTGAAGCTGAAATCCAGCAGATGGTGAAAGACGCCGAGCTGAACGCCGAAGAAGACAAGAAAAAGGTCGAGTTCGTCACGGCCAAGAACAATGCCGAAGCCATGGTTCACAGCGTGAAGAAATCACTCGGTGAATACGGCGACAAGCTTGAAGCCGGCGAGAAGGAAAAGATCGAAACCGCCATCAAGGACATGGAAGAAGCCCTGAAGGGCGACGACAAGGCCGCCATCGACGCCAAGAACACGGCGCTGATGGAAGCCAGCCAGAAGCTGGGCGAGAAGATGTACGCCGACATGGAAGCATCAAAAGCCGCAGCAGCAGGCGGCCCCGGTGCAGGCGCCGAGCAGGCACAGCCAAAACCTGAAGCCGACGACAATGTGGTCGACGCTGAAGTCAAGGAAGTCAAGAAGGGCTAAGTCCCGGACACTTCCGGCTCCAGAGGCCAGGACACAGGGCGGAAACCAGGAGCAATCCCGGCTTTCCGCTTTTGTGTTTACACCCCGGCCCTGCCTCGCCGTTTCGCTACAAGATTTTTGAAGATTCCTGACTGACCGCCATGGCCAAAAAAGACTACTACGACGTGCTCGGTGTTCCCAAGAACGCGAGTGATGAAGACATCAAGAAAGCCTATCGCAAGCTGGCGATGAAGCACCACCCCGACCGCAACCAGGGGGATGCAGGCAAGGCTTCAGAAGAAAAATTCAAGGAGGCCAAAGAGGCCTACGAGATGCTTTCCGACGACCAGAAACGCGCCGCCTATGACCAGTACGGCCACGCCGGCGTGGACCCCAACCGCGGCGGTCCGGGTGCGGAAGGTTTCGGCGGTTTCGCGGAAGCCTTCGGCGACATCTTCGGCGACGTGTTCGGCGGACAACAGCGCGGTGGCGCGCAACGCGGCGGCCGCCAGGTCTTTCGCGGTGGCGACCTCAGCTATGCGATGGAAGTCACGCTTGAAGAAGCCGCAGCCGGCAAGGAAGCGCAGATCCGCATCCCAAGCTGGGACGACTGCAGCACCTGCCACGGCAGCGGCGCCAAGCCGGGCACCAAGGTCGCCACCTGCACCACCTGCCACGGCCACGGTGTCGTGCAGATGCGCCAGGGCTTTTTCAGCGTGCAACAGACCTGCCCGCAGTGCAAAGGCACCGGCAAGCTGATCCCCGAGCCCTGCATCGCCTGTCACGGCGTCGGCAAGACCAAGACCAACAAGACACTCGAAGTCAAAATCCCTGCCGGCATCGATGACGGCATGCGCATCCGCTCCACCGGCAACGGCGAGCCCGGCACCAACGGCGGCCCGCCCGGTGACCTGTACATCGAGATCCGCGTCAAGAAACACGACATCTTCGAACGCGATGGCGACGACCTGCATTGCGCCGTGCCCATCAGCTTCACCACAGCAGCCCTGGGCGGCGAGATTGAGGTGCCGACACTGGCCGGCAAAGCCGCCATCGACATTCCCGAAGGCACCCAGGCCAGCAAGCAGTTCCGCCTGCGCGGCAAGGGCATCAAGGGCGTGCGCTCCAGCTACCCGGGTGACCTGTATTGCCACATCACGGTAGAGACACCCGTCAAGCTGACCGAACACCAGAAAAAGCTGCTGAAAGAGTTTGACGAGTCCCTCAAAAAAGGCGGCGCCAAACATTCACCCAGCGAAGAAGGCTGGACGGACAAGCTGAAGAACTTCTTTAGCGCCTGAAGCATTGCTGAGCGGCGCCTGGTGACAGTCTGGCCGCTATCAATTTAGTAGCTGCTCACGCCCGTATTTATTGGTCTGACGCCCGATTTAATGCCTGAAAATGACCTTTTCAGGCATTTTTTTGGGCTTTTACAGTCTCCAGGAGACCACAATCGGCCAAAAGTTAACCTGTATGTTAACTTTTTACCCTCAAGCCAAAGTCTGCGGCACAGCCACACCGGGGTAACTGAGCCAGAGGTCGAAGGGATACTCGCTCTCCAGCACAAAGCGGTCGCCCCGGTACCAGAAGAGGCCTGCGTAGGCGATGTGGCCGGACTCGTCGGAGATGCGCCTGGCCATGTGCGCCATCGGCGTTGCAAACGAGCAGCCCAGCGCTTGCGCCAGCACCATGTCGGCGGGCGCGACGGTCAGCGTCTGCTGCATCGCCTGCATCCGGCTTTTTGAATACTCGTTGAGCAGGTAGGCCAGCTTGTGCTGCTGCTCCGCGCCTTCGGGAAAGCGCTTGTAGATCTCGGTCGCCACATAAATCTCGGCCAGGCAAAACGGCTCACCGTCCTGCACGTGAATCTTGCGGATGTAGGTGTAGCTCCTGTAGCTGGACTTGCCCGCAGCGCCGCGCAGCAACGACTCGGGCAGGGCTACGCCGTGGCGCTGCTCCAGCACGTCAAAGCGCACATCGGTCGCGCGCGGGTCGTTGATGGCCGCATGCATGTTTGCCGCCATGAACGTGGCCGGCGCCGAGACATGGGTGCCGCGCCCGCGGTCGCTGGTGATCAGGCCTTCCGCCTTCAGCAGGCCATACGCCTGGCGCACCGTGATGCCGGCCACCTTGTACTGCGCAGCCATTTCCACCACCGTCGGCAGGCGCTGGCCCTGCACCAGCTCACCGTGGGCGATCTGGTGGCGCAGCACGCTGGCCAGCTGCAGGTACTGGGTGACGCCGGCACCCGAGTGCGTTGCTGCACGCGGGGCGGCGGGTGGAGGCTTGACCGAAAAAACCATGTTGGCGTGCAGACCGTGGCGGGTATTGAAAAGCTAGTTCACGTCCAGGCGCAGGGCGCGTATGAACGGCACCCATTTTGCCCGCTCGGCCACGCCATAGGCATCGGCCTGCGCAGGCGTGGTCGGCGCCAGGCTTTCAGATGCACCCTGGGCCAGCCGCTCTTTGACCGGGGCCATGGCCAGCGCCTTGTTGAGCGCTGCATTGAGTTTGTCGATGACGGGCTGCGGCGTGCCGGCCGGCGCCATCAGGTTGTTCCAGGTGTAGGCCTCGTAGCCGGGCAAGCCCTGCTCGGCGAACGTCGGCACCTTGGGCGCGATGGGGCTGCGTTGGGTGCCCGAGATCGCGAGCAGGTGGGCCCTGCCCTGCTGCTCCAGGGGGACGGCCGAGATCAGGCCGTCGAAGAGCAGGTTGACATGGCCGCCCGACAAATCAATCATCGCCGCGCCATTGCCTTTGTAGGGCACATGCAGCAGCGAGATGTCTGCGGCCTTGTTGAAGTTTTCGCCCACCACATGGCTGATGGAGCCCGTACCGCCCGAGCCATACGTGACCTTGCCGGGATTGGCTTTGGCGTAGCTGATGAGTTCTTTCAGGGTTTTTGGCGTGGCGGTGCTGGCCACCAGCACCAGCGGCGTGCGCGACACCAGGCCGATGGCACGCAGGTCCTTGTCGACATCAAAGGGCAGCTTGGGGTACAGGCCGATGTTCATCACCAGCTGTGAGCTGGTGCCCAGGCCTATGGTGTAGCCGTCAGGCGCCGCCTTGGCGACAAAGTCGGTGGCGATGGAGCCGCCACCGCCGGTGCGGTTTTCAACCACCATGGGTTGGCCGAGAATGTCGCCCATGTAGCGGCCCAGTTCGCGGGCGATGACGTCGTTGCCGCTGCCTGTGCTGAAGGCGACGACCAGGCGTATCGGTTTGTTCGGGTAGACCTGTGCGCTGGCCTGTCTTGAAACTCCAGGGCCAAAAACCATGGCGGTCAAAGCGGCAGCGGCGATGCGCCTGCGGGTCATCTTCATGTTGTGTCTCCTGGTCTTTTTATGTGGCTGATCAATTCACGTCAATCTTCAACGCGCGTATGAATGGCACCCACTTGGCCCGCTGTGCGACACCAAATGCATCGGCCTGGGCCGGCGTGCTGGGGCCGAGGTTTTCAGACGCGCCCTGCGCGAGACGGTCTTTCACGGCCGGCTCTGTCAGCGCCTTGTTGAGCGCCGCATTGAGTCTGGCGATGACGTCGTCTGGCGTTTTGGCCGGTGCAAACAGGTTGTTCCAGGTGAAGGCCTCCAGCGTGGGGAAACCCAGTTCGGCAAAGGTCGGCAAGTCAGGCGCGGCAGGACTGCGTTTGGCGGTCGAGATCGCCAGCAGATGCGCCCTGCCCTGCTGGGCGATGGGTGCCGTCGACACCAGGCTGTCGAGCAGCAGGTTGACGTGACCGCCCGACAGGTCAATCAGCGCCGGGCCGCTGCCCTTGTAAGGCACATGCAACAGCGAGACATCGGCGGCGCGCGCAAAGGCAGCGCCGAAAATGTGGTTCACCGCACCCGTGCCAGCCGAGCCGTAGGTCACCTTGCCGGGGTTGGCCCTGGCATAGGCAATGACTTCCTTCAGCGTCTTCGGCATGGAGGTGCTCGCCACGATCACAGTGGGCGTGCGGGCGACCAGGCCGATGGAGCGCAGGTCCTTGTCCACATCAAAAGGCAAAGATTTGAAGAGCCCGACATTCATGACCAGTTGCGAGCTGGTGCCCAGGCCTATGGTGTAGCCGTCTGGCGCGGCCTTGGCCACGATGTCGGTGGCAATCGAGCCGCCGCCACCGACGCGCGTATCGACCACCACGGGCTGGCCGAGGCTGTCTGTCATGTAGCGGGCCACGTCACGGGCGATCAGGTCATTGACGCTGCCATTGCCGAAAGCCGTCACCAGGCGTATCGGTTTGTGGGGAAAGGCCTGCGCCAGTGATTGGCCTGAAAAGCCGATACCCGACGCCAGCATTACAGCTGCAGCGGCGATGGAAATACTTCTGCGGTGCATCTTCATTTTTTGTCTCCTGTCTTTTTTTCTGCCTCAGGCGGCCAGCAATGCAACCGGCACCTGCACCGGCATGGCCAAAAGAATCTGCGCCATGCCCTTGCCCAGCGGGTCGTTGCGCAGCGAAGCCATGCCCCCGCCGCCCAGCGCCTGCTCGCAGACAAAGTTGAAGGCCTGGATGCCCGGCACTTCAAAGCGCGTGACCTTGCCCTTGACCAGGTGCGCCAGCCAGGCCGCGACGTTGGCTTCAGTCACCTGTGCACGCAGCAGAGGCAAAAAGCCGGGCTGGCGCGCAATGACACCGATGTTGGAGATATCGCCCTTGTCGCCGCTGCGTGCATACGCGAGCCGGATCAGCGGCACCTCGATCATCGTGCTGGGCCCGCCCGTCTCGACATGATCTTCGGTCACCCGGCCGGCCGTACTTCTTGAAGCGGGTTTGGGGTTGGCCTCGCCCTGTGGCTGCGCGACCGGAACGGACTGGCCATCATGGTTCAGCGTTGGCGTGAGTCTGGTTTTGTCGAGCAGGAACGAGAACTGCCGTATCGACGGCGATGCCGATGGCCGACCCCCTGCTCCTGTGGTGCCTGGCGCCCAGGAGGTGCCGGCAGGAGCGATCTCGCGCGCAAAAATATCCAGCGCCTCTTTTTTTGCGTGCGTGACGGTCACGCGAAGGATGGCCTCGCGTGTGCCTTCAGCCCGGCCGTGCGGACCGTAGCAGGACTCCGCACCGAGCACCTCGATGTTGGTGGCGCTGTAGGGGCCGAACCTTGCCTTCTCAAGCAAGGTACCCGTCCGGTCAAGAATGGCCGCGCCTGTGCGGCGTGCCTTGGCGACAGCATCAAAGCCCACGATGGTGAGCTGCGCCGATGACTTGAAGCCCTGCACATAAGTCGCACACACCTTGTAGCTGGCCGTCGGTGCGCGCCCGCGCGCGCCGCGCACTTCCACGCGCTGGCTGCCGGCCTGCGCCATCGTGACCTGCGTGAAATCGCAGATCACATCGGGCAGGATGTAGGTCGCCGGGTCGGAAATTTCATAAAGCATCTGTTCGGCAATCACCGCAGGCGTGATCTTGCCGCCGGTGTCTTCTGGTTTGCCCAGGACAAAGCTGCCATCGGCGCGGCACTCGGCAATCGGGTAACCCATGCTGTCCCAGCCGGGCACCGTGTCCCAGTCGGTGTGCAGGCCGCCCGTGGCCTGGCATCCGCATTCAAGGATGTGGCCTGCAAGGCTGCCGGCCGCAAGCAGGTCGTAGTCGGTGCTGCGCCAGCCGAACTCGTGCATCAGCACACCCAGGGTCACGGCTGAATCGACACAGCGACCGGTGATGACCACCTGGGCGCCCGCATCGAGTGCCGCCTTGACCGGCAATGCGCCGAGGTAGGCATTCGCGGTCAACACTTTTTCAGGCAAGGCGGCACCGCTCTGCATTTCCTTCACTTCGCCGGATTCACGCAGGGCGGGCAGAAGCGGCATCACGTCGTCACCCGTGACAACCGCAATCTTCAAATCAATGCCCTGCTCTTTCGCCAGTGCTGCAAGGGCTACTGCGCAGCCTTCAGGATTGACACCGCCCGCATTGCTGACGACGCGTATGCCCTTGTCCACCACATCGCGCAGCACGGCCTTCATGGCCACGCCGACAAAGTCGGTGGCATAACCGAGTTCGGGCTTCTTCAGGCGGGCGCCAGCCAGGATGGACATCGTCAACTCGGCCAGGTAGTCAAACACCAGGTAGTCGATCTGTCCGCTTTCCACCAGTTGGGGCGCGCCCAGGCTGCTGTCGCCCCAGAAGCCCGATGCACCGCCTATGCGGACGACCTTGTCTTTTTTCTCATTCATGAATGTTCTGTTCTTTAAAAGTTAACGGCCTGCCCAGACAGGTTTGCGTTTTTCACGGAAGGCCAGCTGGCCCTCTGCAGCGTCATCGGTCAAGGCGAACAGGCCGATCTGGCTTTCGGTGAAAGCGATGGACTCCTCGAACGACATGGCCTCGATCTTTTTCATGGTGTAGAGACCGCGGCGAATGGCGGCAGGCGATTTGTCCAGCATGCGGTCCAGCAGCCATTGCAGTTTGGCGTCGACATCGTCACTGATGTAGTTGACAAGGCCATGTTCGAGTGCCTGTGCGGCGGTGATGGGTTCGCCCGTCAGGCACATTTCGGCCAGCAGGCGGCGCGGAATCAGGCTCGCCAGCACGCTGAGGATTTGCGCCGGGAACACACCAACCTTGACCTCGGGCATGCCAAATATGGCCTTGTCGCTGGCCACCACCATGTCGCACATGCCCATCACGCCCATGCCACCGGCCATGCAGGCACCGTTGATGCGGGCGATCAGCGGCACGCTGGCGTTTTTGGCCTGGCGCAGCAGGTTGGCAAAGGCCACATAAGGCTCGGAATAATCAAACTTGAAGGACTTGCCGCTCTGCAGATCGGCGCCTGCGCAAAAAGCACGTGTACCTGCACCGGTAATGACCACGGCGCGCACGTCACGGCTTTTGTTGGCGCGGGTCAACGCATCGCTGAGGCCGGCCAGCACATCGGGGCTGATGGAATTGCGTTTTTCTTCACGGTTGATGGTCAGCCACATCACGCTGCCGCGCATCTCTTCAAGCAGTTCCCTGCTGGTTTCGTTTTCTGTCGTCATCTGGTCCTCTCGATAAAAGTGAAATTGATTGGGTCGTCAGATCCACGCAAAGCGACTGGGACGCTTCGCAGCAAAGTCTGACGCCGCTGCCCTGTGGTCATCGCTGGTGAAGGCCATGCCCTGCGCATTGGCTTCGACATCCAGCATGGTTGAAAACGAGCTGTGCTGCGACTGGTTCATGGCGTGTTTGGTGAGGGCTATTGCGAGCGCCGGGCCGCGCGCCAGGTTTTGCGCGACAGCATTTGCATGGGCCTGCAGGTCGGCAGACGCCACCACCTCATTCACAAAACCCCAGTCCAGTCCGGTCTGCGCATCGACCTCACGCGCCGAGAACATCAGCGCCTTGGCGCGATGCAGGCCGATGCTGCGCGCCAGTGTGTAGAGCGCGCCGCAGTCGGGCACCAGGCCGACCTTCATGAAAGACATGCAAAAGCGTGCAGCCGGTGTGGCGATCACCATGTCAGCCAGCAGCGCCAGGCCAAAGCCGCCACCGTAGGCGCAGCCATCGACAGCAGCGATCACGGGCTTGTCGCTTTCAAACAGCGCCCTGATGCCGACGTGCGCACTGCGCATGCGCTGACGGCCTGCTTCGGCCGTCATGCGCTCGCCTGCGTCCATGGACTTCACATCCCCACCTGCACAGAAATGCCCGCCGGCGCCGGTCATGACGATGGCGCGCACGGACGGGTCAGCCACGGCCCATTGCGATGCCTCATTGAGTTCGTCACGGGTTGCCATGTCGATCGCATTGCGGCGCTCTGGCCGGTTCAGCATGATGGTGGCAACACCTGCGGCCACGCTGTAGTCGATGAAGCAAAGTTTCCGGTCAGGGGGTGTCATGTCAGTTCCTCGGGGTGTTGCATGGCTACTCAAGCACGGCGCGTGATGCGAGCAGCGCATCAATACGCGCATCGCCATAACCGGCCTCACGCAGCACCTCGCGACTGTGCTCGCCCACACGCGGTGCCGGCGTGGCCTCGCCCGGCGGTGTGCCCGACCATTCGCTGGGTACGGCCATCTGGCGAATGGTGCCAACATGCGGGTGCTCCATTTCGCTAAAAAAGCCGATGTCTTCGAGATGCGGGTCTTTCAGCAGCGAATCAAAGGTGTGCATGGGAAACACGGGGATGTCCGTGCCCTCCAGCAGCGCCTGCATCTGCGCGGTGGTGCGCGAGGCGATCTCGTCGGACACCATGCCGTAAAGCGCGGTGATGTGTCTGGTGCGCTCTGCCAGTGACGCAAAACGCGGGTCGGACTCATACAGGCCCGGCTGGCCTATGGCCTTGAGGAAGGCGCGCCACTGCACATCGGTGTAAATCAGGCAGCAGACATGGCCATCGAGCGTTTTGTAAGGCCGGCGTTCGGGGGACAGCAGGCGCGGGTAACCGAAGTCGCCCTGGGCCGGCACAAAGGTCTGGCCATAGAGATGGTCGCCCAGGACATACGGCACCATGGTTTCAAACATGGGCACATCGATGCGCTGGCCCTGGCCGGTTTTTTCGCGGCCGTAGAGCGCGGCGCTGATCACACCAAAGGCATACAGGCCCACAGAGCGGTCGGCAATCGTGATGGGCATGTAGCGCGGAATGTCACCGCTTCCCATGGCGACGGCCTGCGGCAAGGCACATGCGGCCTGAATCAAATCGTCAAACGCGGCGCTTGCGGCATAACGCCCGCGCTGTGAAAAACCAAACATGCCGACATACAGCAGCTTCGGGTTGATGGCGGCCAGTGCTTCGTAGCCCAAACCCAGCCGCGCCATGGCCTGCGGCCTGACGTTGTAGGTCAGCACGTCGGCGTCCTTCACCAGGTCCAGCAATACCGCCAGGCCTTCTTTTGACTTCAGGTCGAGGGCAATGCTGCGCTTGTTGCGGTTCATGCCCAGAAAGAGCGGGCCCATGCGCTCATGGCCCTGGGGGCCTATGCCGCGCACCACATCGCCGCCGGGCGCCTCAACCTTGATGACGTCGGCGCCGAGGTCGCCCAGCATCTGCGTGGCTGAGGGGCCCATGAAAATGGTGGTGATGTCGATGACACGCACGCCGGTCAGCGGGCCACGTGAGCCCGCCGCCTGTGCGGGTCGCGCTGGCGCACTCCCTGTGTGTTCTGTTTTTTTTGCTTCTTCTATCTTTTGGGTGTCTGGTTTCATATTGTGTCTATAAATAGCTTTATAGAATATAAATCCCTGCTCGCTATCTTTGGCTCAGGAATAACCCTTGTGTCAAGCACAGGGCAACTGGCGTTGATGGCTATCCTCCCGCCCGCTCACCGCAGACAGGACGCGTGCCTTATAGTGCTTCGTCGCCGCCCCGCAGCGGGATCGAAAAAACACTTCAACTTCACGAACAAACACATGAAAACCAAAGCCGCTGTTGCCTGGAAATCAGGCGCGCCCCTGACCATCGAAACCGTTGACCTCGATGGCCCGAAGTTCGGCGAAGTGCTGGTCGAGATCAAGGCCACCGGCATCTGCCACACCGACTACTACACCCTCTCGGGCGCCGACCCTGAAGGCATCTTCCCGGCCATCCTGGGCCATGAAGGCGCGGGCATCGTGGTCGATGTCGGCCCCGGCGTGACAACGCTGAAAAAAGGCGACCACGTCATTCCGCTCTACACGCCCGAATGCCGCCAGTGCAAGTTCTGCCTGTCGCGCAAGACCAACCTCTGCCAGCTGATTCGCGGCACCCAGGGCAAGGGCCTGATGCCCGACGCCACCAGCCGCTTCAGCCTCGACGGCAAGCCCATCCTTCATTACATGGGCACCTCGACCTTCAGCAACTACACGGTGGCGCCTGAAATCTCGCTGGCCAAAATCCGTGAAGACGCGCCTTTCGACAAGGTCTGCTACATCGGCTGCGGCGTGACAACCGGCATTGGCGCCGTCCTGTTCACGGCCAAGGTGGAAGCCGGCGCGAATGTCGTGGTGTTTGGCTTGGGCGGCATAGGCCTGAATGTGATCCAGGGCGCGAAGATGGTGGGCGCCGACAAGATCATCGGCGTCGACATCAACCCCGCAAGGCAGGAGATGGCACGCAAGTTCGGCATGACACACTTCATCAATCCGAATGAAGTTGAAAACGTCGTCGATGCCATCGTGCAGCTCACCGACGGCGGTGCTGACTACAGCTTTGAATGCATTGGCAACACCAAAGTCATGCGACAGGCGCTGGAATGCACCCACAAGGGCTGGGGCCGCAGCATCATCATCGGCGTGGCCGAAGCAGGCGCAGAAATAAGCACCCGGCCCTTCCAGCTCGTCACGGGCCGCAAGTGGGAAGGCTCGGCTTTCGGCGGCGCACGCGGCCGCACCGACGTGCCGAAGATCGTGGACTGGTACATGGAAGGCAAGATCAACATTGACGACCTGATCACGCACACCATGCCGCTTGAAGACATCAACAAGGGTTTTGACCTGATGAAGTCTGGTGAATCCATACGCGGCGTGGTCCTGTATTGATGGCAGCGCCTGAACTGCTCAGCGAGCACGGCTGCTTCGGCGGACTGCAACGCTTCTACAAACACGAGTCGCAGGTCATTGGCCTGCCCATGAAGTTCTCGGTTTTTTTGCCCCCAAAGGCCGCAATTGAAAAAACGGGTGGCAAGGTGCCCGCACTGGTCTACCTTGCAGGCCTGACCTGCAATGAAGAAACCTTCATGACCAAGGGTGGTGCACAGCAACTTGCTGCCGAACTGGGCATGGCCCTGATTGCCCCCGACACCAGCCCGCGCGGTGCCGGCGCACCAGGTGAAACCGACAGCTGGGATTTTGGTGTGGGTGCGGGCTTTTACCTGGATGCAACAGAAGCACCGTGGTCAAGGCACTACCGCATGGAAAGCTACATCACGACCGAACTGCTGCCGCTGGTCACGTCAAGCCTGCCGATTGACAGCGCGCGCCTCGGCATCTTTGGCCACTCGATGGGTGGGCACGGAGCGCTGACTTTGGCGCTGCGCCATCCTGATCTTTTCAAGTCGGTGTCGGCCTTCGCGCCGATTGCTGCGCCCAGCCAGTGCCCTTGGGGCCACAAGGCTTTCACGGGTTACCTCGGCGCTAACAAGGCGGAATGGGCCAGACACGACGCGACAGCGTTGATGAGTGAAGCGCGCAAAGCGCCCTTCCCCGGCGGCATATTGATTGACCAGGGCCTGACGGACAAATTCCTTGCAGAACAGTTGCACCCGCATCTGTTTGAAGCGGCCTGCAAGGCCAAAGGCCAGCCACTCACGCTGCGCCGCCATGAAGGTTACGACCACGGCTACTACTTCATCAGCACCTTCATGAACGACCACCTGCGCTTTCACGCAGCGCAGCTTTAGAAGTATCCAGGGAAACACCGCATGATCGACCTGTACTACTGGCCCACGCCCAATGGCTGGAAGATTTCCATCATGCTGGAGGAATGCGACCTGCCGTACAACATGATCCCGGTCAACATCGGCAAGGGCGAGCAGTTTGCGCCAGAGTTTTTACGCATCAGCCCCAACAATCGCATGCCCGCCATCGTCGACCACGCGCCTGCAGGCGGCGGCGAGCCGATTGCGATTTTTGAAAGTGGCGCCATCCTGCAATACCTTGCCGACAAGACAGGCCGCTTTTTGTCCCCCGTATTGCGCGACCGTTACCAGGTTCTGCAATGGCTGAACTGGCAGATGGGCGGGCTTGGCCCCATGGCCGGGCAGAACGGCCACTTTCTGCTCTACGCGCCCGAGAAAATCCCTTACGCCATTGACCGCTATGGCAAGGAAGTCGACCGGCTTTACGGCGTGCTCGACAAACAGCTCGCCACCACCGGCGCATTTGTCGCCGGTATGGCTTATTCGATTGCCGACATGGCCATCTTCCCGTGGACGCGCACACACAAGGCACAAAACGTGGACCTCGGCAAATTCCCGAATGTGCAGCGCTGGTACGACTTGCTGTTTGAACGCGCCGCCGTCAAACGCGGACTGGACATCGGCAAGGAACTACGCGCACCGGCATTAACCGAAGACGCCCGCAAGGCCCTGTTCGGACAGACAGCAGAGAGCATCAAGGCCGGCCATCACAAGCCTGCGTAGGTAACATCAAAAAAATTACAAAGAGACAAACATGATTGAATTTTTCTTCGACTGCTCCAGCCCCTGGACCTACATCGCGTTTCGCAATATCCAGCCCATGGCGGCGGAGCTGAAGGCACCCATCATCTGGCGCCCCGTGCTGGTCGGCGGCATCTTCAACGTGGCCAACAAGAATGTTTATGCCAATCGCGAAGACATGAACTCAGCGCGCAACCGCTACATGCTGAAAGACGTTCAGGACAACGCGCGCGCGGCCGGCATGAAGATCGTCTTCCCGCCCAAGGTGTTTCCCGTGAGCAGCGTGAAAGCCATGCGCGGCTGCATCTGGGTGGCGCAGGATGCCGCAGCGCAAGACAAACATCTCGCGTTTGTGGAAGCCGTGTTTGCAGCCTACTTCACGCATGACCAGGACATCTCGCAGGACGAAGTACTTGCTGCCATCTGCAAACAGGTCGGCATTGATGCAGAGGCCTTACTGGCCGGCATCACGCAACCGGCCATCAAGGACCAGCTCAAGGCCAATGTGGATGAGGCTATTGCGCGCGGTGCGTTTGGGGCGCCTACATTCTTTGTTGGCGACGACATGTATTTTGGGAATGACCGGTTGGGGTTGGCGAGGGATGCTGTGGTTCGGATTCGGGGATAACGTCTTTCATATCGGGTGTATCGCCCTTCACTACCAAGCCGGGTCTCGCCCCGGCGGGCGAGGCACTTTTCTTTGCTTCGCCAAAGA
>JAZJYR010000021.1:0-64425 GCA_040390295.1 Pseudomonadota bacterium | reverse complement strand
GCCCGCCAGGTCGGCGTGCCTTACATCATCGTGTTCCTGAACAAGTGCGACATGGTCGATGACGCAGAACTGCTCGAACTCGTCGAAATGGAAGTGCGCGAGCTCCTCGACAAATACGATTTCCCCGGCGACGACACCCCCATCATCCACGGCAGCGCCAAGCTCGCCATGGAAGGCGACAAGGGCCCGCTCGGCGAAGAAGCCATCATGAAGCTCGCCGATGCACTCGACAGCTACATCCCCCTGCCAGAGCGCGCTGTTGACGGCGCCTTCCTGATGCCCGTCGAAGACGTGTTCTCCATCTCCGGCCGCGGCACCGTCGTGACCGGCCGTGTCGAGCGCGGTATCGTCAAGGTCGGCGAAGAAATCGAGATCGTCGGTATCAAGGATACGCAAAAGACCACCTGCACCGGCGTCGAAATGTTCCGCAAGCTGCTCGATCAGGGCCAGGCTGGCGACAACGTCGGTATCTTGCTGCGCGGCACCAAGCGTGAAGACGTCGAGCGCGGTCAGGTGCTGTGCAAGCCCGGCTCCATCAAGCCGCACACGCACTTCACCGGCGAGATCTACGTTCTGTCCAAGGACGAAGGCGGCCGCCACACGCCATTCTTCAACAACTACCGTCCCCAGTTCTACTTCCGCACGACGGACGTGACCGGTGCGATCGAGTTGCCAGAAGGCAAGGAAATGGTCATGCCAGGCGATAACGTGTCGATCACCGTCAAGCTGATCAACCCGATCGCCATGGAAGAAGGCCTGCGTTTCGCCATCCGTGAAGGCGGCAAGACCGTCGGCGCCGGCGTCGTTGCCAAGATCATTGCGTAATTCTTCGAATATTTAAGGAATTACCATGGCCACCAAGCAAAAAATCCGCATCCGCCTCAAAGCGTTTGATTACAAGCTGATCGACCAGTCGGCAGCTGAAATCGTTGACACTGCCAAGCGCACCGGCGCGATTGTCAAGGGCCCCGTGCCCCTGCCAACACGCATGAAGCGTTTTGACATCCTGCGCTCGCCGCACGTCAACAAGACCTCGCGCGACCAGCTCGAAATCCGCACGCACCAGCGCCTGATGGACATCGTCGACCCAACGGACAAAACCGTTGACGCGTTGATGAAGCTCGATCTGCCTGCTGGCGTCGACGTCGAAATCAAGCTGCAGTAAGAGAAGTCGGGGTTTGGGCAACAGCCTGGCCCCAAAAAGGACAGGTTTTGACGCGGACTTGCCATTTTCGGCGGCTCGCGCTATACTCTTGGGCTGTCCTCGGCGTGCTTGCATGCCGGGTACGGTTTTATTAACAGTCTTTCACATCAAAACGTCTGTGGCCAATTGAAGTCGCAGCGGTGGAAGTTACGAAAGAACACATCATGAGTCTGAGCAACTCCCTCGGGTTGCTGGGCCGCAAGGTTGGCATGATGCGTCTGTTCACTGATGATGGGGACACAGTTCCTGTCACGGTGGTGGATGTATCCAACAACCGCGTGACCCAGGTTAAAACCGAAGCAAATGACGGCTACAGTGCCCTCCAAGTGGCATTTGGCTCGCGCAAAGCATCGCGCGTGACCAAGCCGGCCGCCGGCCACCTTGCAAAAGCAGGTGTTGAAGCTGGTGAAATCCTGAAAGAATTCCGCGTGACCGCTGACGTCGCAGGCAAATATGCAGCCGGTACGGTTGTGCCTGCTGCTGACGTGTTTGCCGTGGGCCAGAAGGTGGACGTGCAGGGCACTTCCATCGGTAAAGGCTTCGCCGGCACCATCAAGCGTCACAAGATGAGCTCGCAGCGCGCGTCGCACGGTAACAGCCGTTCGCACAACGTTCCCGGCTCCATCGGTATGGCGCAGGATCCCGGTCGTGTGTTTCCAGGTAAACGCATGACGGGCCACCTCGGTGACGTCACCAAGACCACGCAAAACCTCGACATCGTTCGCATTGACGAAGCCCGTCAACTGCTGATGATCCGTGGCGCCGTGCCTGGTTCCAAAGGCGGTTTTGTCACGGTTCGCGCCGCGATCAAGGCCAAACCAGCAGCTGCTGCAAAAGGAGCGAACTGATGCAGGTCGAACTCCTGAATGACCAGGGTATGGCTTCGTCCAAGGTGGACGTGCCTGATACCGTGTTTGGTCGCGAATACAACGAAAGCCTGATTCACCAGGTGGTCGTGGCCTTCCAGGCCAACGCCCGCCAGGGTACCCGGGCACAAAAAGACCGTGAGCAGGTCCGTCACTCGACCAAGAAGCCTTTTAAACAAAAGGGTACGGGTCGTGCACGTGCAGGTATGACGTCTTCGCCACTGTGGCGCGGCGGCGGTCGTATCTTCCCGAACATGCCTGACGAAAACTTCACACAGAAGATCAACAAGAAGATGTATCGTGCCGGTATGGCGTCGATCTTCTCGCAGCTGGCGCGCGAAGGCCGCCTGTCTGTGGTTGACTCGCTGACTGTCGATTCACCCAAGACCAAGGTGCTGGCCGACAAGTTCAAGGCCATGAACCTGAGCTCCGTGCTGGTCATCGCTGACGTCGTCGACGAAAACCTGTACCTGGCTTCCCGCAACCTGGTCAACATCCTTGTGGTTGAGCCACGCTACGCCGATCCGGTGTCGCTGGTGCATTACAAGAAGGTGCTGGTTACCAAGGCTGCCATGGACCAACTCAAGGAGATGTTCGCATGAGCGCCCATAACCCATCTTCACCAAAAAACAAGTTTGACGAAGGCCGCCTGATGCAGGTCCTGGTCGCTCCCATCGTTTCTGAAAAGGCCACGATGATTGCCGACAAGACCAATGCAGTGACCTTCAAGGTGCTGCAGGATGCCACCAAGTTTGAAATCAAGGCTGCCGTGCAGTTGATGTTCAAGGTGGATGTCCAGTCGGTTGCCGTTCTGAACATCAAGGGCAAGACCAAGCGCTTTGGCAAGTCCGTCGGCCGCCGCGACAACATTCGCAAGGCCTACGTCACGCTCAAGCCAGGTCAAGAGCTCAACCTCGGCGGGGAGGCTGCGTAATCATGGCTGTCATTAAAATGAAACCCACCTCACCCGGCATGCGCGGGATGGTGAAGATATCGCGTGACCACCTGTACAAGGGTGAGCCCCACGCACCGTTGCTGGAGCCACAATTCCAGAAGTCCGGCCGTAACAACAACGGTCATATCACCGTTCGCCACAAGGGCGGCGGTCACAAGCATCACTACCGTGTGGTGGACTTCAAGCGCAACAAGGACGCCATTCCGGCCAAGGTCGAACGTATCGAGTACGACCCCAACCGCACGGCCCACATTGCCCTGATCTGCTACGCAGACGGCGAACGTGCCTACATCATTGCCCCTCGCGGCCTTGAAGTCGGCGCAACGCTGATCAGCGGTTCCGAAGCCCCGATCCGTGTCGGCAACACCCTGCCGATCCGCAACATCCCTGTGGGTTCGACCATCCATTGCATCGAGATGCAAATCGGCAAGGGCGCGCAGATTGCACGTTCCGCCGGCACCTCGGCAACCTTGCTGGCTCGTGAAGGTACTTACGCCCAGGTGCGCATGCGCTCCGGTGAAGTCCGCAAGATCCACATCGAATGCCGTGCCACCATCGGTGAAGTCGCCAACGAAGAACACAGCCTGCGCCGTCTCGGCAAGGCCGGTGTGAAGCGCTGGATGGGTATTCGCCCGACCGTTCGCGGTGTGGTCATGAACCCGGTCGATCACCCTCACGGTGGCGGCGAAGGCAAGACCGGCGAAGGTCGCCATCCTGTCGATCCATGGGGTAACCTGACCAAGGGCTACCGCACCCGCAACAACAAGCGCACGCAAGTGATGATTGTTTCGCGTCGCAAGAAGTAAGGCTAACCCATGACACGTTCACTCAAAAAAGGTCCCTTTGTCGACCATCACCTGGTAGCCAAGGCTGATAAAGCCGTTACCACGAAAGACAAAAAGCCGATCAAGACCTGGTCGCGCCGCTCCATGATCCTGCCCGAGTTCATCGGTCTGACCATCGCCGTGCATAACGGCAAGCAGCACGTCCCTGTCTACATCACCGATCAGATGGTTGGCCACAAGCTGGGCGAGTTCGCACTCACCCGGACTTTCAAGGGCCATCCAGCTGACAAAAAAGTTGTGAGAAAGTAAGGAAAAGACCATGGAAACACGTGCAACCCTCCGGGGCGTTCGTCTGTCGGTCGACAAGGGCCGCCTGGTCGCTGACCTGATCCGCGGTAAAAAAGTGGATCAAGCGCTCAACATCCTGACATTCACGCAGAAAAAAGCTGCTGGAATCATCAAGAAGGTGGTTGAGTCCGCCATCGCCAACGCTGAACACAACGATGGTGCCGATATCGACGAACTGAAGGTCAAGACCATCTACGTCGAACAGGGCGCCACGCTCAAGCGTTTCTCCGCGCGCGCAAAAGGCCGCGGCAACAGCATCAGCAAGCCCACGTGCCATGTGTACGTTGTGGTCGGCAACTAAAGGCAGCAGGATATGGGACAAAAAATCAACCCAACCGGGTTCCGCCTTTCAGTTAGCCGCAACTGGTCCAGCCGCTGGTACGCGAGCAACCGTGACTTCGCCGGCATGCTGGCTGAAGACATCAAGGTTCGCGAATACCTCAAGGCCAAGCTCAAGAACGCTGCGGTTTCGCGCGTCCTGATCGAGCGCCCTGCCAAGAACGCACGCATCACGATTTTCTCGGCACGTCCGGGCGTCGTGATCGGCAAAAAAGGCGAGGACATCGAGAACCTCAAGAAAGAACTGAGCCGCCAGCTGGGCGTGCCGGTCGCCGTGAACATCGAAGAAGTTCGCAAGCCTGAAATTGATGCCAAGCTCATCGCTGACAGCATCACCCAACAGCTTGAAAAACGAATCATGTTCCGCCGCGCGATGAAGCGCGCCATGCAGAACGCCATGCGTCTGGGTGCCTTGGGCATCAAGATCATGTCGTCCGGACGTCTTAACGGTATTGAAATCGCACGTTGCGAGTGGTACCGCGAAGGTCGCGTGCCCCTCCACACCCTGCGCGCCGATATTGACTACGGCACCTCTGAAGCCAAAACCACCTATGGTGTGATCGGCGTCAAGGTCTGGGTCTACAAGGGCGACACACTGGGCCGCAGCGATGCGCCAGGTGCCCGTATGGTTGAAGTGGCTGACGAAGAACGCAAGCCACGCGGCCCACGCCGTGACGCACGCCCTGGTGATCGCCCAGGTACAGACCGTCCAGCAGCTCCACGTGGTGCCCGTGCACCACGCGCTGCGGGCACGAACACCGCTCCGGCAGATGGAAGCGACAAGCCGGCTGAAGCTACCGTTGGTAGCGAAGCCCCGAAAACCACCGTTAAGCGCGTCCGTAAAGCCGCGCCAGCTGCAGCAGCTGACGGTGCCAAGACCGAGTAATCGGTCTAACTACGGAGAATACAAATGCTGCAACCCGCTCGCAGAAAATATCGCAAAGAGCAAAAAGGCCGTAACACCGGCGTTGCCACACGTGGCAGCTCGGTGGCATTCGGTGATTTTGGCCTTAAATGCACAGACCGTGGTCGCCTGACCGCACGCCAGATCGAAGCCGCACGCCGTGCGATTTCCCGTCACGTCAAACGTGGCGGCCGTATCTGGATCCGTGTGTTCCCGGACAAGCCGATTTCCCAAAAGCCTGCTGAAGTGCGTATGGGTAACGGTAAAGGTAATCCTGAGTACTACGTGGCTGAAATCCAGCCCGGCAAAATCGTTTTTGAAATCGTCGGCGTTCCTGAAGAACTGGCCCGCGAAGCGTTCCGCTTGGCATCTGCCAAGCTGCCGCTGCGCACCACGTTTGTCAGCCGCATGATTGGCCAGTAAGGGGAAATGAACATGACCAAATCCACTGAACTCCGCCAAAAAGACGTTGCCGGCCTGAAAGCTGAAGTCAAAGAGCTGCAAAAAGCCCACTTTGGCCTGCGCATGCAAAAAGCCACGCAACAACTCAACAACACGGCAACGCTGCGTTCGACGCGCCGTTCCATCGCTCGCGCCAAGACCATCCTGGCCGAAACCATCGTCAAGCAAGGAGCCAAATAATGACGGAAGCTAAAAAATCCCTCAAGCGCACCTTGATTGGCAAGGTGGTCAGCGACAAGCGTGCCAAGACTGTGACGGTTCTGGTTGAACGCCGCGTGAAGCACGAGCTCTACGGCAAGATCGTTTCGCTGTCGTCCAAGTACCACGCCCATGACGAAAAGGGCGAGTACAAGACCGGTGACGTGATCGAGATCACCGAAAGCCGTCCTATCTCCAAGACCAAGAACTGGGTTGTGACCCGTCTGGTTGAGAAGGCTGCCATCGTCTGATCCTGTGCAAACAGGCAGATGACTGAAAGGTCAAAAAACGGCTCACGATGTGGGCCGTTTTTGTTTCTGCCTTGAGGGCTTTGGTGAACACTCGCTACGGGTATACAGACCTCTGACAAGCAAAGCTTTGCAGCATCGATAAGAATAGCGAGTTGCTTTTCCCCACATTTTTTATTCACTGTTAAACAAAACCGGAGCATTTCATGATCAAAGTCGGAGACACCCTTCCTGCAACCACCCTGATGGAGTTCTCGGAAGTTGAAGGCAATGGATGCAGCATTGGCCCCAATCCTGTTGATGTGGCCAAGGCAACTGCCGGCAAGACGATTGCCCTGTTCGCATTGCCTGGTGCTTTCACGCCGACCTGCTCGGCCAAACATGTTCCTGGTTATGTCGAGAAGTTTGCCGAGCTGAAAGCAGCTGGCGTCGATGAAATCTGGTGCGTAAGCGTTAACGATGCTTTTGTCATGGGTGCCTGGGCGCGTGACCAGAAGACCGATGGCAAGGTGCGTATGCTGGGTGATGGCAGTGCCGAATTCGCCAAGGCTACAGGCTTGTTTCTTGACCTGACCGCTCGCGGTATGGGTGTGCGCAGCAACCGTTATTCGATGCTGGTCAAGGACGGCAAGGTCGCCAGCCTGAACGTTGAAGGTCCCGGCAAGTTTGAAGTGAGTGACGCCGCAACCTTGCTGGCACAAGCCAAAGCCTGAATTTAAAGAGAAGTTGGCGCTCGCCAACGATGCCCCGCATGGGCGCCTTCCGCAAAAAAGCCGCTGCATGCCAGCGGCTTTTTTGCGTCTGTTCGCAGTCGTGTCTGGCCGGTGCAATTCCCACCGCTCACGCGGCGAGATCGACTTTCAGGTAGTGAGCGCCCGCTATGGGGTTGTGATAGTAGGGCGGTATATCTTCAAAACCCAGGTCTTTGTAGAGCGCGCGCGCCGACTCCATGTCGCTGAGTGTGTCGAGCAACAGGTGCCTGTAGCCTGCCACCCGCGCCAGGTCGATGATCGCCTCCGCCAGCTGGCGGCCCAGGCCAAAACGCCGGAAGGCCTTGCGTACATAGAGCCGTTTCATTTCGCAGGCGTTGGGGTAATCGGCGGAATGCAATGCGCGCAGTGCACAGCAACCCGCGATCTCACCGTCCACCAGCGCCAGCAACAGGGCGCCCCCGGGCGCTCCGTAGTCGCCAGGCAGGCTGGCCAGTTCAGCATCGAAATCCTGGAAGCCGAGATCTATGCCCAGCCCTTCGGCATACTCCTGAAAGATCAGTCTGGTGGCCTCGAGCTGTTCGGCACTTGCGGGGGTGATGAGCTGTATGGGGCTGTGGGGCACTGAGTTTGCATCCGTGTTTCGGAAGATGCGCCCACTATACAGATGCGTTGGAGAAATTTCCTGCTGCTGCCCGCCACTGAAAATTTATCGGTGCTTTCCCGAATCCCCCCAATTTTGCGGAACTTGTTAAGCTCAACCCCACTCAAGCCAGCTTGCAGGAATAAAAATCCCGCGCGGGTTAGAACCAAAAATAACGAGAGGGGAATCATGAAACCGGACACCTGCACTGCACCAGCGAAAGTCATGCCGACTTTCCGGCTATTTGGCGCCTGCGGACCCGCCCCCTGCTGAGTCCAGACAGCTCTTGCCGCGGTACGCGCCTTAAAGTCCAAACATCAAAAAGCAGAGGAAAACCGCATGAATGAATTGTTGAGCAACCCGGCAATACAGGCGGGCGTCGCCCCTTTCGTTGCTGCCCTGGTCGTGGCGGCGTTGCTGCATAGAACCCGCCTGCTCGGGCTGGCCATTGGCGCAGGTTTTTTTACCGTCGTTTTTCTGGCTCTGGGGTTTTCTTTTGATTCGCTGACTTCTGCGCGCAAGATGATTCTGGCCGGGACGGCAGCAACCATTCTGGTGCTCGTGCTGGAGTTGACCAGCGTGCAGGCAGGCAAAGCCGTGCGCGCAGCGCTGGCCCTGCTCGCCGCAGTTGCAGCGGTCTGGGTTGTGTTGCGCGTTCTTCAGCAAAAGGAAACCGGCCCCGCCCTGCTCGCAGGTGCGGCAGCGGCCCTCTATCTTGCAGCGCTGGTGGAATCCGGTAATCGCGCGGGCGACGATTCGGTACGTGCGGCCTCTGGCGCGCTGATGCTGGGCCTGTGCAGCGGCGGTCTTGCGCTGCTTGGTGCATCGGCTTCGCTGGCCCAGGTTGGCATTGCGATTGGCGCGAGTTCGGGCGCTACGCTTCTGATGCAGATGTTGACTGGAAAGCAGGCGCCGACCGGATGGACCCTGGCCTTACCGGCCACCGTGGTCGCCGGCCTAGTGGGCCTGCTGGCCGTCTTTACCGGCTCGTTGCCGTGGTACTGCCTGCTGCCGACTCTGGCCATTCCCTGGGCCCCGCGTGTGGTTCCCGCCGGTAAATGGCCGGTCTGGCTCACGGCTTTCCTGGGCGCCCTGGCGGCGCTTGTCCCCATGTTGCTCGCAGTGGCTATTGCCTGGTTTACTGCGGGATCATCGTCCACTTGAGTGGATTGTCTAGTGTTGTCACCTACCCCATCAAGAGGAGTTATTTATGTCCCGCCTTTCGACCGCTCTGGCAGCTTGCCTGCTTCCACTGTCCCTGTCCGTGCTGGCAGCCCCAGTGACCTATGTCATGGATCCGCTGCATTCGTTCCCCAACTTTACGATCAATCATCTGGGCATGACCACCATCCATGGCCGCTTCGACCGCATGACCGGCACCATCACGCTTGACCAGGCGGCGAAGACCGGTTCGCTGGAAGCCAAGATTGCCAGCGCATCCGTCAACAGCGGTGACGCTAAACATGCCGACGGCACCCGCTCGCGCGACGAGCACCTGCGTTCTGCAGACTTCTTCAACAGCGCTGAATTCCCGGATGTCGTTTTCAAGTCGACGAAGTTCAACTTCAAGGGTGACGATGTTGAAAGTGTTGATGGCACCCTGACGATGCTCGGCGTCACCAAGCCGGTCAAGCTTTCCGTCACCTCTTTCAAGTGTGCACCTCATCCGTTCAGCAAGAAACCGATGTGCGGCGCTGACGTGCAGACCTCCATCAAGCGTACCGATTGGGGCATGAAATTCGGCGTGCCAGCCATTTCCGATGAAGTCAAGTTGAGCATCAGCCTCGAAGCCTACCCGCAGTAAGCTCGTTAGTGAAATCATCTCATATCTGAAATTCAAGGCCACCAGATAAAGGGGCTGAATTCTAAGGAATTCAGCCCCTTTTTCACGCCGTATGGAAAAAGGCGCATCAGAGACGCCGCCTGATTTTGCGGACAAGCGGACAAGGCCGCTGCGCAACGCAACCCATCGCCAGCATGACCGTTAAAGGACTGACTCAAGCTGCTGGCAAGACATGGTTTCTTGGTGGGCTTGCCAATTAATTGCCAAACCTCGCAAGCGTCAGACCGTCCATGTCAATACCGGGCGTGCGGCCGTGCACCAGGTCCGCCACGATTTTCCCGGTGCCGCAGGACTGGGTCCAGCCGTTGGAGCCATGGCCGCTGTTGAGCCACAGGTTGCGCCAGCGGGTCTTGCCGAGAATCGGTGGGCCGTCCGGTGTCATCGGCCTGAGACCGGCCCAGAACTCCACATTGTCAAAATCCAGCCCCCGCGGAAGCAGTTCGCGCACCACCCGGACCAGCAAGGCCTTGCGCTCCGGCTTCAGGCCGGTCGAATAGCCGGTCAGCTCTGCCATGCCTGCCGCGCGGATGCGGTCGCCCAGCCTTGAAATCATGACCTTGTTGTGCTCATCCATGAGCGCGGCCTGCGTGGTGGCATCCCGGTCACGTACCGGTACGGTGATGGAATAGCCTTTCAGCGGATAAACCGGCAGCCGTATGCCCAGAGGCGCGACCAGCATGGGCGCATGATTGCCCAGCGCCACGACGTAGGCCTCGGCTTTCATCGGGCCTGCTTTCGTCATGATGCCGCTGACACCATCACCCTCGGTGTGTATCGCCGTGACAGAGGTCCCGTACATGAAACTCACCCCGCGCGCTTCTAGAAAGGCGGCCAGCTGGTTTGCAAACTTGAAACTGTCGCCCGACGCGTCGGCCGGCATCAGCAGCGCGCCCGTGATCGGAACGGTGCTTTGTGCCAGCGCTGGTTCCACCTTCCGCACATCTTCCGGCGCCAGCAGTTTCCAGTTGACACCGTATTCCTCCAGGGTTTTGGCCGATAGCCGCCCCAGGTCAAGTTCGGCCTGCGTCCGGAAAATCTGCAGTACGCCGCCTTGGCAAAAATCGAAGTCCGTGATCGGAGCTTCGGTAGCGATCTCTTTCAGGCAGGCATAGCTGTAGTGCGCCACGCGCTGCATGCGCAGCTTGTTGATACGAAATTTTTCAGCATTGCAGTTTTGCATCCACTGCATCACCCAGCGCATGCGCTGCCAGTTGGGCATCAGTGAAAAACGGATCGGCGAATCTGCCTGCAGGGACATGCCCAGCACCTTGGCCACCATACCCGGGGCCGCCCAGGGACCGGCAAAACTGGGGCATAGGCCACCCGCATTGCCGTAGCTGGTTTCACGGCCCGGGCCCGCCTGTGTGTCAACAACGACGACCTCGTGGCCGTCTTTCCAGAGGTGGTAGGCGGTGGTCAGTCCGACCACCCCCGCACCCAGTACCAGAACCTTCACGTTGTCTTATTCGACCGTGATGTTGGCTTTGGCGATGATGGCCCGGTAGCGGGCGGTTTCCTCGTCGATGAATTTTTCAAACGCTGCAGAATTCTTGTAGGCGGGCTCAAACCCCATGTTGACCAGCCGAGCCTTCATGTCGGGCTGAGCCATGATGCGCGCCGAGGCCTCATTGAGTTTCTTCAGCACGGCAGGTGGCAGGTTGGCTGGGCCCCAGAGGCCATACCAGGAATACAGCTCCTGGTCCGCCATGCCTGCTTCACGCAAGGTCGGCACATCGGGCAGCAGCGGGCTGCGCTGGGCGCCGGTCACGGCCAGTGCGCGCAGCTTGCCGGACTTGACGAAAGGCAGCGACGACAGCATGGGGTCCATCATGGCCTGCACCTGGCCGCCCACGAGGTCCTGCAGTGCAGGTGCTGCACCCTTGTACAGAACAATCGGGATCTGTGTCGACTGGGTCTTGTACAGGAACTGTGCAACGCCCAGGTGCCCGGCAGAGCCAAAGCCGCTGGTGGCAAAGCTGTATTGCTTGGGGTCGGCCTTGATCTTGGTGATCAGCTCGGCCACCGTGTTCGCGGGCACTTGCGGGTTCACGCTGAAGATCAGCGCGCCCTGCGCCAGCATGCTGATGGGCGTGAAGTCCTTGACCGCATCGAAGCGAATGGCCTTCTTGTACAGCAGCGGGTTGATGGAATGGATGGAGGCATTGACGTACAGCGTGTAGCCATCCGCAGGCGAGCGGGCCACGTGCTCGGCACCGATCATGCCGGAGGCGCCTGCGCGGTTTTCAACAACCACCGACTCTTTCAGTTCGTCCTTGAGCTTGTTGGCGTAAAAACGTGCCACGCTGTCGACCGCACCGCCGGCCGCATGCGGCACGACGATGGTGATGGGCTTGGACGGGTAGGCGGCCTGTGCACCTGCAAGACCGGAGCCGGCGAGTGCCCCGAGCCCCGCGAGTGTGGTGCCCAGGACCGCGAATGCGCGGCGGCTGATGTCGCTGTTCTTTTTCATCTGTGTTTTCCCTTTGCTGACCTACGTTAAGTGATTTGAATCATGCGCATGACGCGCCCTAAAACGTCCCCGGGTATCCGCCGCCGTCCATCAGCAGGCTTTGTCCTGTCATGTAACCCGCATGTGCCGAACATACAAAAGCACACAGCGCGCCAATCTCTTCTGCCCGGCCCATGCGCCCTGCCGGGTTGTTGCTGCCGCGTTCTTCCCACAGCTGATCAAAACTCTTGCCGGTGCTCTCCAGCATGCCGTTGATGTGCCGACGTTGCGCGTCCGTGGCGAAGACGCCCGGCAGGAGGTTGTTCACGGTCACGTTGTAGCGCACGGTCTGCCGTGCCAGGCCGGCGACAAAGCCCACCAGGCCCGAGCGTGCGCCGTTTGACAGGCCCAGCTCGATCTGTGGTGTTTTCACGCTGCGCGAGACGATGTTGACGATGCGGCCGAAACGGCGTTCGACCATGGGGTCCACCGTGCGCCGGATCATCTCGATGGGCCCGACCATCATCGCGTCGATCGCCGAGTGCCAGTCTTCAGGCCGCCAGTCGCGAAAGTCGCCGGGCTCGGGGCCGTCGGCGTTGTTCACCAGGATGTCGGGTGATGGGCAGGCGGCCAGCGCTGCATCACGCCCGGCTTCTGTAGTGATGTCCGACACCGCATAACTCACGGCGTTGCCGGTTTTTGCGCCAATCTCTGTAGCGGCTGCCGACAGCGTGGCTTCGGTGCGTGCGGCGATCACCACCTTCACGCCTTCCGATGACAGCCGCTCGGCAATGGCCCTTCCCATGCCCCTGCTGCCGCCAAATACAAGCGCCGTTCTGCCGCTGATGCCGAGGTCCATGGTTGTGTGCCTTGTGTGTCAGTGGATCAGGCAGCCTTCAGCTCGGGCGAGCTCCAGCCGTATTTCTTGTCGAGCCCCAGTTCCTTGACGATGCGCAGGCCTTTCTTCAGGCCGTCCGCATCCATGGTCTTGAGCGGCTTGCGCAACTCGCCGGCGGGCAGGCCCACGGCTTTCATCAGTGACTTGATGGCCACCGGGTTGATGGCCGAGTAAGAGAAATGCAGCATGGGCAGCAGCCCGAGGTAAGACTCGCGGAAGCTGATGGACACATCGGGTGTGTGCCACGGTTTTGAAATCGTCGCCACTTCTGCGGGGGCGATGTTGCCCGTCATGTTGGCGGTGCCATGGCCGCCCAGGCTCATGGTTGGTACCACCAGCCCGAGGTTGGGAGAGTCGCAGCACATCACGGACACATCGGGGTTGGCGCGCAGCACCTGCGCGACCTGGCCGACGCGCGTGGTCGACTCCTTGTGGATCACATAGTTGGGGTGCTTGAAGATGCGGATCAGGTGGTCCCAGTGCAGATCGCTCTTGACGCGCGGCGGGTTGTTGTAAATGCCCAGCGGCAGGTCGGTGGCGTCGGCCACTTCGAGAAAGTAGTCCTCAATCGCGTCTTCCGGGGCGCAGATGTAGGAGGGCGCGGCGAGGATGGCGCCGTCAGCGCCATTGGCGCGGGCAAAACGCAGGTAGTCCATCGTGGTCTGTGTGTTGTTGCCCGTGCAACCGTAGAAGAACTTCATGTTGCCGGTTTTCATCTTCGCCGTCTCGACGAGGACCTGATGGCGCTCCTGCTGCGAGAGCATGGACACCTCGCCCGTCGAGCCCATGAACAGCAGTGCGCTGGTGCCGTGCTGCGCATGCCACTTGATCAGGGTGCGAAAGCCTTCAAAGTCGACGCTGCCGTCCTGGTTGAATGGCGTGATGAGCGCGACGAATGAGCCTTCGATCTTCATTTTTGGCATGGCGGGTCCTGTGAGTGGTGGTTCTTTGATTAAAAACAGCCTGCGATTTTCGCTCGTCAGGCAATAAGTTTCAGGGGAGAGGTTTTTATCGTCGCACTGGCAGCAAATGCCTGGTCCAGATCGTTGATCAGGTCTTCAGCATTTTCCAGGCCAATGTGCAGACGCACGGCCTGGCCTTCATACGACCAGCGCTGTGTGGTGCGGTCACCAGGTGTGAAGGGAATCACCAGGCTCTCGTAGCCGCCCCAGGAGACACCCAGGCCGAACAACTGCAGGTTGTCGATGAACGTTTCAAAGACGGCTGCAGGCATCTTTTTGAGGGCTATCGCAAACAGGCCGCAGGCGCCGGTGAAGTCGCGCTTCCACAGCGCATGCCCCGGATGGCCGGGCAGGGCCGGGTGCATCACCGCTTCAACCTCAGGCCGCGCAGCCAGCCATTGGGCCACCTGTATGCCCGACCTGGAATGTTGCTGCAGCCGCACGCCCATGGTCCTGAGCCCGCGCAGCGCGAGGTACACATCGTCGGGCCCTGCGGTCTGGCCCAGGTCGCGGCTGGTCTGTTTCAGGCGTGGCCACACGGCCTGGGTGCAGGTCACGGTGCCCAGCATGGCATCCGAGTGGCCCACGATGTATTTCGTTGCGGCCTGGATGGAGATGTCCACGCCGTGCGCGAAGGGCTTGAAGAAAAGCGGCGTACCCCAGGTGTTGTCCATGACCACCAGCGCACCGTGCGCATGGGCGGCCTCGGCAATCGCGGGAACGTCCTGGATCTCGAAGGTTTCGGAGCCCGGTGATTCCACATAAACCACTTTGGTGTTGGGCCTGAGCAACTGCTTGACGCCTGCGCCCATGCAGGGGTCATAGGGGGTGACCTCGACACCGTAGCGGCCCAGCACGCGGGTCAGAAACGTACGGGTCGGGGAGTAGGCGCTGTCGGTCACCAGCACGTGATCGCCTGCGGACAGCACCGAGGTCAGTGCGGTGACGGCAGCGGCCAGCCCGGAGGGACACAGCACCGCGCGGTAGCCGCCTTCCAGTTCGGCCATGGCCTCTTCCAGCGCGTGATGCGTGGGCGTGCCGAAGCGGCCATAGGTGCTGACGCCATGTTCGTCAGCCATGCTGCGGCGTTTTTTGTCTTCCCAGTCGGCCAGCGAGGCCGACAAAATGGTGGAGCCGCGAAAGACCGGGGTGTTGACCAGTCCGGCAAAACGCTCGGGGTGGCGGCCTGCTGAAACGAGAAGGGTGTTGTCGCCCTGCTTGAACTTCGGGTGTTGGCGTGTGGTGCTTGTCATGGCCTGACTTTAGGAGCGGCTGTGGAAAGTTTCCTTTCTTTTTTAACCCCGAAATCCGGGAAAAAGCGAAAATAATTCACCTTTATAAAAGTAAACTCGAAAAATAAACACCATGGACAAGAAAAACAACAGCATTCTTGCCCTCCTCCAGGAGGATGCCACGCTCTCGGTCAACGAGATTGCCGAGCGCGTCAGCCTCTCACCCACGGCCTGCTGGAAGCGCATCCAGAAGATGACCCAGGAGGGCATCATCCGCAAGCAGGTCTGCCTGCTCGACAGCAAAAAGCTCGGCGTGGGGGTCACCGTTTTTGTCGCCATCAAGACCAACCACCATGACCTGCAGTGGCTGCAGCGTTTTGCGGCCGGCGTACGCGACATGCCCGAGGTGGTGGAGTTCTACCGCATGAGCGGCGAGATCGACTACCTGCTCAAGGTGCTGGTGCCCGACATCCAGGGCTTTGACGTCGTCTATAAAAAACTCATCAAGATCGTCGAGCTTTTCGACGTCAGCTCCAGCTTTGCGATGGAAGAGCTGAAATACACCACTGCCATACCGCTGATTTAGCGCTGATCTAGCCCAAAATATGCCCACCGAATCTGCTGAACAACGCTTCCCTTCGCTGTCCCACTGGGGAGCTTTTAACGCCGTCGTGCAGGGCGGCCGGCTGGTCGCCTGCGAGCCCTTTGCCAAAGACAGCGCGCCCTCGACCATCCTGCAGTCCATGCCCGGCATGATGCATTCGCCACTGCGCATACGACAGCCTGCGGTGCGCAAGGGCTGGCTTGAGCGGCGCGAGAACAGCGACCGCGGTGCACGCGGAAGCGATTCATTCGTTGAGGTCAGCTGGGACACGGCACTCCAGCTCGTCGCCGGCGAACTGAAAAGTGTGCGCGTCCAGTACGGCAGCGAGGCCATCTTCGGCGGCTCCTACGGCTGGTCGTCGGCCGGCCGCCTTCACCACGCGCGCACGCTCACGCACCGCTTCCTCAATGCCGGCGGCGGCTGCGTCAACCAGGCGGGCAACTACAGCTGGGGCGCAGCCCAGTTTTTGCTGCCGCATGTGATTGGTACCTACACGCCGGTGACGGGCCGCGTCACCGACTGGAAAAGCGTGGTCGCGCACACGCGGCTGTTTGTGGCTTTCGGCGGCCTGGCCCTGCGCAATGCGCAGATCACTTCGGGCGGTGCGGGCGACCATTCCACGCCGGCCTGGGTGGCCCGCGCGGTTGAGGCGGGTGTCGAGTTTGTCATCGTCAGTCCCACGCGCAGCGACGTGCCGGCGGGCATGAAGGCGCGCTGGATTCCCATACGCCCCAACACCGACGCCGCCATGATGCTGGGCATGCTGCACACCTTGCTGGCGGCAGGCATTCACGACCAGGCTTTTGTGCAATCGCACTGCACCGGTTTTGACAAGCTGGCCGATTACGTCTCAGGCCGGCATGACGGCCAGCCGAAAGACGTGGCCTGGGCTTCGGCAATTTGTGGTGTGCCGGCAGGCACCATCCGTGACCTGGCCCTGCAGACCGCGGGCACGCGCAGCCTGCTGACCTGCACCTGGTCGCTGCAGCGCGCCCACCATGGCGAGCAGCCTTACTGGGCGTGTATTGCGCTGGCGGCTGCGCTGGGCCAGATTGGCCTGCCGGGGGGCGGTTTTGCGTTTGGCCACGGGTCGATGAACGGCGTGGGCAACCCGCGGCCCGATGTGCCGGGCCCTGAAATGTCTGCCGGTCGCAACCCCACGGGGCTGTCCATTCCGGTGGCGCGTATCGCCGACATGTTGCTGCAACCGGGCCAGCCTTACCAGTTCAATGGCCGCGAAGATGTGTACCCCGATATCGAAATGGTCTACTGGGCGGGCGGCAACCCGTTTCACCACCACCAGGATCTGAACCGTCTGGTGCGCGCCTGGCAAAAGCCGCAAACCGTTGTCGTGCACGACAGCTGGTGGACGCCCACCGCACGCCGTGCAGACATCGTGCTGCCTGCCACCACCACCCTGGAGCGCAACGACATCGGTGGCTCCTCACGCGACCGCTTTGTGATGGCCATGCAGCAGGCCTTGCCGCCGCAGGGCCAGAGCCGCAACGACTTCGATATTTACCGCGAGCTGTCGGCCATCGCCGGCCATGAAGAGGCCTTTACCGAAGGCCGTGATGAAACGCAGTGGATACGCCACATCTATGACGGCATGGCCGTGCAGTGGACCAAAGCTGGCTTTGATGCCCCTGACTTTGAGTCCTTCTGGCGCAAGGGCTACCTTGAGCTGCCCGAACCCGCGCGCGACTTTGTGCTGTTCGAGGATTTCCGCGCTGACCCGACAGCCCACGCCTTGAAAACCCCGTCCGGCAAGATCGAGCTGTACTCGGAGCGCATCGCCGGTTTTGCCTATGCCGATTGCCTGCCGCACCCGGCCTGGCTGCCTCCCCTTGAATGGCTGGGCGCTGATGCGGCGAAGACCTGGCCGTTACACCTGGTCACCTCACAGCCTGCCGACAAGCTGCATTCGCAGATGGATGCCGGGCTGGTGTCTGTCGCGGCCAAGGTCAAATCGCGTGAACGCATCCAGCTCAACCCGAAGGATGCAGCAGAACGCGGCATCGCGTCGCTGGACCTAGTGCGTGTCTTCAACGATCGCGGCGCCTGCATGGCGGCGGCGGTGCTCAACGACGATGTGATGCCCGGCGTGGCCGTGATGTCCACGGGCGCCTGGTTTGACCCGCAAGGCAGCAGCCTGGAGCGGCACGGCAACCCGAATGTGCTGACAGTTGACATCGGCACCTCGGCGCTCACGCAGGCGCCCAGCGCCCTGTCGGCGCTGGTTCAGGTGGAAAAGTGGGCGGGCGAGGTGCCCGACGTGAAAGCGTTTGAAGTGCCGGTGACCGGCAGCGAAGGCTGAAAGGCTTCAGCCCTCGGCCAGCAGCTTTTCAATCAGCTGGTGCAGGGCCGCGAAGTCGGGCTCGCCGACGTACTGCTTGACGATTTCGCCGCGCTTGTTGACCAGGTAGGTCGTCGGCGTCAGTTGCACATCGCCCCAGGCCTTGGCCACCGCACCGGTGTTGTCGATGGCGACCTTGAAGGGCAGCTTGCGGGTCTCGGTGTAGTTGACGACGTAGCTCGGCGGGTCGTAGCTCATGGCCACAGCCATGGTGTCGTAGCCCTGGGCCTTGTACTTGTTGTAGGTGGCGATGACCTTGGGCATTTCCGCCACGCAGGTGACGCAGCTGGTGGCCCAAAAGTTCACCAGCGTGACCTTGCCTTTCAGATCGGCCGTGGTCTGTTTGCTGCCGTCGAGCAACACAAAGGTCGAATTTGGCGCGGCCTGTGCACCGCTGCAGCCGTAGAGCCCCGCCACGCTGGCAAACGCGATCACCGCTGCCGCAGCCATGCGGCATACTGGGGCGGTCAAAAATTGATTCATGGGGGTTCTCATATGCAACGTCGCGATTTTAACAAGGCCGGGGTCAGCGCGCTGGGCGCACTGATCTGGGCTACCTGCCAGCAGGCACATGCCCTGTCGCTGGGCGACCTGGCCGGCATCAGCAACGCTGACGCCAGTGCCGGCCTGAAAACCGCCCTTGAAAAAGGCGCCATCGCGGCCGTTGCCCTGCTGGGCAAGACAGATGGATTCCTCGGCAACCCAAAAGTTCGCATTCCCTTGCCCGGTTTTCTGGAAGACGCCTCCAAACTGCTCAGAAACTTCGGCCAGGGCAAGCGCATCGACGAGCTGGTGACTTCCATCAACCGCGCCGCCGAAGCTGCCGTGCCCATGGGCAAGGACCTGCTGGTGAGTGCCGTCAGGAACATGAGCGTGACGGACGCCAAAAACATCCTGACGGGCGGCGAAACCTCGGTCACCGCCTTTTTTGCCGAAAAAACCCGCGTCCCGCTGGGCGTCAAGTTCTTGCCCGTGGTGACCAAAGCCACTGAAAAAGTGGGTCTTGCCAACAAATACAACGAGTTTGCCGGCAAGGCCGCAAGTTTTGGGCTGGTCAAGAAAGAAGACGCCAACATCCAGCAGTACGTGACCGGCAAGTCGCTCGATGGGCTTTACCTCATCATCGGCGAGGAAGAAAAGAAGATTCGCCAGGACCCGGTCGGCACCGGCAGTGCGATTTTGCAGAAAGTCTTTGGCGCCATGAAGTGATGGCTGCTCAGGCGAGCTGCAGTTCCATTTTTTAGCGTAGACATTAAAAATTTAATGTGTACGTTAAAAAATATTCAAAAGTTAATATGAAGGTTAACTTTTGTAGCATTCGACCTGTTTTGGGCAGTCCCCAGACATCAAAACAGGCCAAAAAGTGCCATTTTCAGACGTCAAATTGGGCTCAAGACCAATAGATACGGGCGCAAGCAGCTATAAAAAATATAGCAATTCGGCGTCAAGCCGATACCCGGAGCTGACGCCTAACGGCCCAGCGCCTTGCGCGCCGTGGCCAGGCGCTCGTCCAGATAGGCGCCGTAAAAGTCCGGCACGGCAATGCCGACCAGCGGCGGTGCCAGCATTTGCCCTTGCGGACCCAGAAACAACACGGTCGGCGTGAAAGTCGCCTTCCACAAACCGGCCTGCACTTCCGGGCTGACGGGTTTGCCGTCAAAACCGGTGAGCGAAGCCCTGCGGTCGGTGATGTTGATCTGCCAGGCCTGCAGGCCCTCGGCGCGCATGGGCAACAGGTAGTTGCGCCGCACCATCTCGCAATACGGGCAGCCGGGCAGGCTGATCAGCAGCACCAGAGGCTCGCCTTTGGCGGCTGCCGCCTGCGCGGCCAGCGGCAGCGATGGCGGAACGGGCAGGGCCGAGTCTGCCGCCCATACCCGCGCAGGCGCGGCCAGGGCCAGCGCGCCGCCAGCCATCAGGGCCAAAATTTGCCGCCTGTCGACCGCCATGAAGTTCATCAGATGACCTTGCCGCCTTTCAGGTCAGACAGCTGTGCGTCGCCATAGTTCAACACGCTGCGCAGCACTTCGTCGGTGTGCTGGCCGAGTTGTGGCGGCGGCAGGTCGGCGCGCACGGGCGTCACGCTGAGCTTGATGGGGCTGGCCACCAGGCGCAGGCCGTCTTTTAAAGGGTGTTTCCATTCGTTGACCATCTGGCGCGCCTCGACCTGCGGGTCGGCAAACACCTCGGCCAGGTTGTTGATGGCGCCGCAGGGCACCTTGGCCGCTTCAAGCGCGGCCAGCCAGTCGGCCTTGGTGCGTGTCTTCAGCACGGCTTCCAGAATCGGTACCAGCTGGGCGCGGTTTTTGACGCGGTCGCTGTTTTTGGCGAAGAGCGGGTTCACCCCCAGCTCGGGGATGCTGGCGACGCCGCAAAACTTGACGTATTGCGAGTCGTTGCCGACCGCCAGAATCAGGTGGTCTTTGCTTCCGTCTGCCGCAGGTGCGGTTTCAAACACCTGGTAGGGCACGATGTTCTGGTGCGCATTGCCCATGCGGCCCGGCACCTTGCCGCTGACAAGGTAGTTGGCGCCCAGGTTGGCGAGCATGGCCACCTGCGTGTCCAGCAGCGCCATGTCGACGTACTGGCCTTCGCCGGTTTTTTCGGCATGGCGCAGCGCGGCCAGGATGCCGACCGTGGCGTACATGCCCGTCATCAAGTCAGCTACCGCGACACCGACCTTCTGCGGTCCGCCGCCAATGTCGTCGCGCTCGCCGGTCACACTCATCAACCCGCCCATGCCCTGAATGGCGTAGTCATAGCCTGCGCGGTCGGCGTACGGCCCGTCCTGGCCAAAGCCGGTGACAGAGCAGTACACGATGCGCGGGTTGATGGCCTTGAGCGAGGCGTAGTCGAGCCCGTAGCGCGCCATGTCGCCGACCTTGAAGTTCTCGACAAACACGTCGCAATGCGCGGCCAGCTCGCGAATCAGCGCCTGGCCTTCGGCTTTGGCGATATCGCAGGTGACCGAGCGCTTGTTGCGGTTGGCGCCCAGGTAATAGGCGGCTTCGCGGCTGTCCTGGCCGGCAGCGTCCTTGAGGAAGGGCGGGCCCCAGGTGCGCGTGTCGTCGCCGGCGCCGGGGCGTTCGATCTTGATGACATCGGCACCAAGGTCGGCAAGGTTCTGGGTACACCAGGGGCCCGCGAGCACGCGGGAAAGATCAAGAACGCGGATGCCATCAAGTGAATTCATCCCGCTATTTTGACCGCTTGAACGAAGCCCGTCGCAGCGGTGGCGATTAAGCAGATCATCAGGGTTTGTACGCGTGTTCAATTATTTTGTACGATCGTACAGTACGCTCCATGCTGAGCAACGTCCGACCCGTCACCACGCCTGTCAAGCCTGGTCGCGCGCGCCTGCCGAAAATAGCGCTGACGCCATCCGTCAAAAAATCTGCGCCCAAAACAAAACCCGACCGCAAGACCGACATCCTGCTGGCGGCTGAAAAACTTTTTGCGCAGCACGGTTATCACGCGGTCAGCATCCGGCAGATTGCAGATGAAGCCGGTGTGCCGCTGGCCCTGGTGGGTTATCACTACGGCCCCAAGCACGAACTGTTTTATGCCATCTTTGCGCACTGGAACTCCACCATCGAAGAGCGGCTGCAAGGCTTGCGCGAGGTCAAGGGCGACCCGCTGCACCCGGAGACGCTGCCGCGCATCATCGAGGCTTTCATAGGGCCTGTGCTGCGCCTGCGCGCCAGTGCCGAAGGCGAGTACTACGCGCTGCTGGTGGCGCGCGAACTCTACATCTCGCAGGACCAGACCGACCGCGTGCTGCGCGACTTTTTCGATCCCCTGGCGCATGCCTTCATTGACGCGATGAACAAGGTCTTCCCGCATGCCACACGCGGGCAGGTGGCATGGGGCTACCAGTTTTTGCTGGGCGCGCTGCTGCACCACATCAGCGACCACCGCGTCAAACGTCTGGCCCAGGGTGATGCCAGCCCAGCCGATCCCTCCGCCGCGGGGATGCTTGCCAAATTCATTGTGGGCGGCCTGCGTGCTGCCCTCGCGCCTGAAAGCGCTGCCACTGCCTCCTCCTCTCCCTCACCCAAACCACGCAACCTCAAAAACAGAAAGAGACAAGCATGAACCCGTCCAACATCAATCGCCGCGCCGCACTGGGTACCCTGGGCGCCGCATCCGCCGCGCTCGCCTTCCCCGCACTGGCCCAGTCCGGCAAGATCGTGTTCGGCTACACCGCCGTGACCGACTTCGCCTCTGTTTTTGTGGCCGCCGAGCAGGGCTACTTCACCAAGCGCAAGCTCGATGTCGAGCTGAAATTCATTCCCCTGAACTCCACCATTCCCGCCGCCATCCAGTCGGACTCGCTGCAAATGGGTGGCCCGACGCCTTCCGTGTATCTGCAGTCGGTGGACGGTGGGCTCGACCACGTTGTCGTTGCCGGTGGCGGCATCACATCCAAGACCAACACCGGTTTCGGTCTGGTGGCCAAGGCGGGCTCCGGCATCCGTACGGCGCAGGACTGCATCGGCAAAAAGGTGGGTGTGCCCGGCCTGGGCGCTTTCCTGCATGTAACGTTTCGCGCATGGCTCAAACAAAGCGGCGTCGACTACAAGAAGGTCAACTTTGTCGAAGCGTCGTTCCCGCAGCACGGCGACCTGCTGCGCGGCGGCTCCATTGATGCCGTGGTGTCGGCTGACCCTTTCATGAGCCGCATTGTCGACAGCGGCGTGGGTTATGTGGCGTCCTACTACGCCACCTTTCTTGAGCCCGGCAACCACACCATCCTGTACACCGCCAAACGCGACTGGGCACAGAAAAATGCAGCGCAGGTCAAGCTGTTCCGCGAGGCCGTGCAGGAAGCCGCCGCCTTTATCGTCCAGCCGAAGAACGATGCCGCCGTGCGCGATGCCATTGCCAAATACACCAAGCTGCCGGCGGCCGTCGTTGCCAAGGTGCAGATCTCGCCACCCGGCCCGACGGTGTCTGAAAAGCAGATGGCCTACTGGGTTGGCCTGATGAAAGACCAGGGCATGCTGCAGACCGAGCCCAAGGTTGCGACGCTTATTTTCAAATAATCCTGCACCTGAATGCGGCGGCAGCCCGGGTTTGAGTGGGTGCCGCCCGTCTTGCTTGCGTAACCACAACTGAACCCCTGATGACCCCGATACTGACCTTCAACGAGGTGGCCATACACCTTGGCGGGCGCGAAATTCTTTCGCCCACTTCCTTTGATGTGGGGCGGGGCGAGTTTGTCTGCATCGTTGGCCCCAGCGGCTGCGGCAAGACGACGCTGCTCCGTGCCGCGACCGGCCTGCTGCTCGCCAGTGGTGGTGAAGTGCGCCGCCACGGCAAGCTGGTGACCGAGCCGACGCGTGAAGTGGCGTTTGTGTTCCAGGACTATGGCCGTGCGCTGCTGCCCTGGCGAAGTGTGGAAGGCAACATCAGCCTGGCGCTTGAAGCAGCGGGTGTCGCGGCTGCAGAGCGCCCCGCACGCATCGCCGATGTGCTGGCAAAAGTGGGGCTGTCCAGACACGCCTATAAATTTCCCGCACAGCTTTCGGGCGGCATGCAGCAGCGTGTGCAGATTGCGCGTTGCCTGGCGCAGAAGCCGGAAGTGCTGATGATGGACGAGCCCTTCGGTGCGCTGGATGCGCTGACGCGCCAAAGCCTGCAGGATGAACTGGCGCGCCTTGTTCGCGATGAAGGCCTGACGGTGCTCTTCGTCACGCATGATCTTGAAGAAGCGATCTACCTCGGTGACCGCGTGATTGCGCTGCAGGCCAACCCTGGCCCCGGCCGCCCCAGCCTGGCGCGCATGATCGATGTGCAAATCCCCAGGCCGCGCGACCAGCTCTCGACCAAAGAGCACCCCGAGTTTCTCAAGCTGCGGCGCGAGCTGTTTGCCTTTATCGAGCAAAGCCATGACTGATCCGGTGGGATGGGTTGTCAAAAAACTGAAGCCTTGGTGGTTTCCAGTCATCGCGCTGGGTGGTTATGAATGGTACGCACGCACCATCGGCAAAAACAGTGACGCGATTGCGCCGCCGACTGCTGCCCTCAAGTCTTTTGTCGCTGCGGTTACGGATGGCTCGCTGTGGGGCGCGACCGGCTTCACGCTCGGTGCCGCTGCCCTGGGCCTGCTGATTGCCGCCGTGCTGGGCATTGCCTCGGGCATTGTGCTGGGGCTGTCCAGACGCACGGCGCGCATGGCCTTCTTTTCAATCGAGGTGTTCAGGCCCGTGCCGTCGGTCGCGTTGATACCGCTGTCCATGCTGGTGTTTGGTTTTGGCCTGCGCATGGAGTTCTCCATTGTCGCGTTTGCCTCTTTCTGGCCTTTGATGATCCTCACGCAGGCAGCGGTGCAGCAGGTTGAGCCGCGCCTGCTGGAAGTCAGCCGCGTGCTGGGCTTGAGCCCCTCGCAGCGCGCCTTCAAGATCATCCTGCCGGCCATCGTGCCGCGCCTGTTTGTCGCCATGCGCCTGGGTGTGTCGGTGGCACTCGTGGTGGCGGTGACGGTTGAAGTCGCGGCCAACCCCAACGGCATGGGTTACGCCATGATGATTGCGCAGCAAAGCATGGACCCGGGCCTGATGCTGGCCTGGCTGTTCTGGATTGGCGTGGTGGGTTACTTCATCAACTTTGCGGCGCTCAGGCTTGAGCGCTGGGTTGGCCGTCGCATGGGGGTGGCGGCATGAGCACGGCAGTGACAGGCGCGCCGGCGATTTTGCCGACCAGCAGCAAATCCATACGCCCGTCCGGCAGTGGCGCGATGTCCTGGGTCGGCTCGGTTCTGGTGTTTCTGGCCATCATGGCCTTGTGGTGGGTGGCCAGCAACGCCGGCTGGATCAGCAAGGTGTTTTTGCCAACGCCCGAGGCCACCTGGGTCAGCCTGAAGAACGGTCTTCTGGAGGGCGAATTGCTGGCCTTCAGCTGGGCCACCCTGACGCGCATGTTTGAAGGCTGGCTGCTGGCTTCCCTCATCGGCGTGGCGCTTGGCGCACTCATCGGAATCTCTGCCAATGCACGCGCCTACCTGCAGCCCACACTGGAGTTTATGCGCCCGCTGCCCGCATCGGCCTTGCTGCCGCTGGCCATTTCCATCTTCGGCCTGAGCCCGAACATGGTGCTGTCGGTGGTGGCGTTCGGTGCGATGTGGCCGGTGCTGCTGGCCACCGTGCATGGTTTTGCCGCGGTCGAGCCGCGCCTGCAGGAGGTCGCGCGCTGCCTGCAGCTGTCACGCGGCGCTTTCGTGTGGAAGGTCGGCCTGCCCAATGCGCTGCCCGACATCCTGGCCGGCATGCGGCTGTCGCTCACGGTGTCGCTCATCGTGTCGGTCGTCGGCGAGATGATTGCCTCGCAGCCCGGTTTGGGCCAGGCGATTTTGCTGGCTGCGCGCGCCTTTCGCGCCAGCGAATTGTTTGCAGGCATCGTGCTGCTGGGCCTGATCGGTTTTGCCAGCAGCGCACTGCTCGCCGCTTTTGAAAAACGCTTTTTGAAATGGCAACATCCATGAGCGCACCGAATCCCCTTGATGGTTTTACAGTCGACCGCGCAGCGATTGGATACGTCGGCAAGGACCTGCAGCGCCCCGAATGCATACTGGCCGAACGCGACGGCACACTGTGGGCCGCAGATGCGCGTGGCGGCGTGACGCGCATTGCGGCCGATGGGTCGCAGCGTTTTATCGGGCAGACCGCCGATGTGCGTTTTGCTGCAGGCTCGATGGAAGACGACCCCGGGAAGTTTGAAGACCGCCTGACGCAGGGCACCTTGCCCAACGGCCTGGCGTTTGCCGCCAATGGCGACATCCTGATTTCCAACTTCGGCACAGACCTGCTCGAGGTCATGACCCGCGACGGCCGCACCCGCACCCTGCATGACCGCATAGACGGCCAACCGATTGGCAAGGTCAACTTTGTACTGCGCGATTCAAAAAACCGCATCTGGCTGACGGTTTCGACACGCATGAACCCGTGGACGAGTGCTGCGGCCAGCCGCGTGCGCGACGGCTTCATCTGCGTGGTCGATGACAAGGGCATACGTGTGGTAGCCGACGGTTTTTATTTCACCAACGAGATACGGCTGGACGCAAAAGAAGAGTGGCTCTACATCGTCGAGACCACCGGCCCCTGCATCTCGCGCATGCGCCTCGATGAACAACCGGGTGGCGTCGCCCTGAAGGACCGCGAGGTCTACGGCCCCAGCCACCTGGGCGGCTACCCTGACGGCATTGCGTTTGATGCGTTCGGTAACCTCTGGTGCACGCTGGTCATGGTTGACCAGCTGATTGCCATCACACCGCAGGGTGACAAGCGCATGCTGCTGGACGACAGCGACCCCGCGACTGCGCCCGCGTTCCGTGAAAAGATGGAAGCCGGCACCATCACCGCGGCCGACATGCAGCGTACCCACGGCACCATTGCCCCGTGGATGGCCAGCATCACCTTCGGCGGCCCCGACCTGCGCACCGTCTATATCGGCAGCTTGCTCGGCACAAGCATCCCCTTCTTTCGCTCGCCGGTGGCGGGCTTGCCCATGGTGCACTGGCACCAGTCTTTCTGATTTGCAGCTTCGTTCAACCCCACTTCACAACAGGACGCCCCATGCCAAGAAAAATCGTTGACCTTTCCATCTTTCTCGAAAACGACGTGATCAGCGACCCGCCCGCTTTTGCGCCCAAGATCCAGTACTTCACGCATGAAGACACCTATGAGCAGATCGAGCCTTTCTTTCCGGGTTTGAAAAAGGAAGACCTGCCTGACGGCGAAGGCTGGGCGGTCGAGCTCATTAACCTGTCGACGCACAACGGCACCCACCTGGATGCGCCCTACCACTTCCACAGCACCATGAACAAGGCGCTGGGCAAGCAGGAAAAATCGCTGACGATTCATGAAGTACCGCTCGACTGGTGCTTTCAGCCCGGCGTGAAGCTCGATTTCAGCAAGCTGCCCGATGGCTATGTCGTTACGGCACAGGATGTCGAAGCCGAACTCAAGCGCATCAACCATACGCTGTCGCCGCTGGAAATTGTGGTCATCAACACTGCTGCCGGCAAACGTTATGGGCAAAACGACTATGTGTCGGCCGGTTGCGGCATGGGCTATGAAGCCACCATGTATTTGCTGGAGCGCGGCGTGCGCCTGACAGGCACCGACGCCTGGAGCTGGGACGCACCCTTTGTGCACACCGCCAAAAAATATGAAGAAACCAAAGATGCATCGCTGATCTGGGAAGGCCACAAGGCCGGCCGCGACATCGGCTACTGCCACCTTGAAAAACTGCACAACCTGGAAGTGTTGCCGCCCACAGGTTTTTACATCTCGTGCTTTCCGCACAAGATTCGCGGTGCTTCTGCCGGCTGGACACGCGCTGTCGCGATTTTCGACGACCGCCTGATGGCGCCGGCGTGATCTGACCCGCGTGATCTGACGTGTTGCCCGGACCCGATCCGGGATCCATGCCCCTTCTTCTTCAAACTGAACCATGACCGCAAGCACCGAACTCAACCCGACCCACAATGCCTTTGCCAGAAGCTGGGTGGCATCCGCCAACGTCGAAGGCTGTGATTTTCCGATCCAGAATTTGCCCTTCGCCATGTTCCGCCGCGCTGGCAGCAGCGAAGCCTTCCGGGGCGGCGTGGCGATTGGTGACCAGGTGATTGACATGGCGCAGGTGGCAAACACAGCGTGCCTTGATGGGCTGGCGCATGCCGCCGCGCAGAACTGCGCGAAGCCGGCCCTCAACGACTTTTTTGCGATGGGCCCCGCCGCCTGGTCGGCATTGCGGCACAGCCTGTTCGAGCTGCTGGAGAAAGCTTTCTACGGGCCCAAGGTCGACGCACTGCGTGCCTGCCTCATCCCGCAGGGCGAGGTCGAGTTCACCGTGCCCACGCAGATCGGCGACTACACCGACTTCTACACCTCACTCGACCACGCCATGAACATCGGCGTGATGATGCGGCCCGATGACCCCATCACCAGCAACTTCAAATGGATGCCGATTGCTTACCACGGCCGTGTCTCCAGCATTGGTGTGAGCGGCCAGACATACCGCAGGCCCATGGGCCAGGCGATGGCGCCGGGTGCAAGCGCACCTGTGTACGCACCCTGCGCGCGGCTTGACTACGAGCTGGAACTGGGCATCTACATCGGACAGGGCAACGCGCAGGGCGAACCGATTGCGATAAAGGATGCCGAGAAACACATCTTCGGCATCTGCCTGCTCAATGACTGGTCGGCACGCGACATCCAGTTCTGGGAGATGGCACCGCTCGGCCCCTTTCTCGGCAAAAACTTCTGCACCACGATTTCGCCGTGGATCGTCACCATGGAAGCGCTGGCCCCTTACCGCCAGGCCTTCACTCGCCCGGCAGGCGACCCGCAGCCGCTGGCCTACCTGGATGATGTCGACAACAAGGCGCAGGGTGCCATCGACATTTCGCTTGAAGTGCTGCTGGAGTCCGACAAGCTGCGCGCCGAGGGCAAACCGCCAGCACGCCTTTCCGGCACCAGCTTCAAACATCAGTACTGGACGATTGCGCAAATGGTCACCCACCACACCATGGGCGGCTGCAATCTCAAGAGCGGCGACCTGCTGGGCAGCGGAACCATCTCCGGCCCGGGCGAAGGCCAGGCCGGTGCAATGATTGAACTCGCTTACGGCGGCACCAAACCCGTGCCGTTGGGCAATGGCGAGACACGCGGCTTTTTGCATGACGGTGACGCCGTCATCCTGCGCGGCTGGTGTGAAAAGCCTGGCCATGCGCGCATCGGCTTTGGCGAAAGCAAGGGCACCATCCTGCCGGCCATAGTCAAATAACCAGCGGTTAATGCCATGAGCAGCAGGCCGCTCAACTTCCAGCAGTTGCCCACCTCGTTTGCCGGGCTCGTCGATGCGAAACGCACGGCGCTGGTGATGTGGGACATGCAAAAAGGCCTGGCAGGCAAGGCGCCGAATCTGGCGACCCTGAAGCCTGCTGCAGCCCTGCTGTTGGCGGCCGCAGAAAAGGCGGGTGTGCTGGTGGCCTGGAGCCAGCACAGCTTTCCGGCCATGGACAACATGCCCGGCCCCTGGCTGGCGTGGATGATGCGCAAGCAGGGCGTGGCCCAGCCTGAAGAACTGAAGCCGATGTTTCAGGCCGGAACTGCCGAGACAGAATTCCTGGATGGGTTGGCGCCGCTGCCGCACCACCTGGTCCTGCCCAAGCAGCAACCTTCGCTGTTTCTAGACACGCCGTTTGACAGCCACCTCAAGGCACGCGGCATACGCACCATCGTCGTTGCCGGTTTTGCAACTGACATTGGTGTGGAGCTGACCGTGCGCCACGGCAATGCGCTGGGTTACCACGCAGTTGTTGCCGAAGACGCCTGCGGCGCCTATGCCCAGGCCAGCCACGACAGGAGCATTGCCTTTTTGCGTGACTGGGCGAATGTGGCGACCAGCGCCGAGGTGGCAGCGGTCTGGCAGGGCAAACCCCAAACCTGACGCGCGCCGGAGATGCCAGCAGCCGGTTGTTGCTATCTATTCAATAGCTGCTCACGCCCGTATCTATTGGCCTACAGCCATTTTTTCCTCTAAAAATGGCACTTTTTGAGGCTTTTTGGAGGTTTTTGAGGCTTGTTTGGGGGCCTGCAGGCACCTGGAAGCTCGAAATGTAAAGTCGACTTTACATCTTGAGCTGGCTTGTTCGACTGGCTCAATACTGTTTGTAAGGCAGGAACTTGCCCGACAGCACCACGTTCACGCGGTCGCCCTTGGGGGCGGCCGGGGCAATGCGCAGGGCGAGCCCATTGCGCTGAAGGACGCCGAACAGCACATCTTCGGCATCTGCCTGCTCAATGACTGGTCGGCCCGCGACATCCAGTTCTGGGAGATGGCGCCGCTGGGCCCCTTCCTCGGCAAGAACTTCTGCACCACGATTTCGCCGTGGATCGTCACCATGGAGGCGCTGGCACCTTACCGCCAGGCCTTCACACGGCCTGCGAGTGACCCGCAGCCGCTGGCCTATCTCGATGATGCGTCCAACAAGGCGCAGGGCGCCATCGACATCTCGCTGGAGGTCCTGCTGGAATCCGACAAGCTGCGTGCCGAGGGCAAACCGCCCGCGCGCCTGTCGGGCACCAGCTTCAAACACCAGTACTGGACGGTTGCGCAAATGGTGACCCACCACACCATGGGCGGCTGCAACCTGAAAAGCGGTGACCTGTTCGGCAGCGGCACCATCTCCGGCCCGGGCGAAGGCCAGGCCGGCGCGATGATCGAGCTGGCCTACGGCGGCACCAAGCCGGTGCCTCTGGGCAATGGCGAGACGCGCGGCTTTCTGCATGACGGTGACGCGGTCATCCTGCGCGGCTGGTGCGAAAAGCCCGGCCATGCGCGCATCGGCTTTGTTGAAAGCAAGGGCACTGTATTCCCGCGATTGGTGGTTGAGTGCGGCGCACGTCTTGGTCCGTGCTCATACTGTTCAGTCAAAAAATGGCGCTCAGATGCGCATGCCGTCGAGCGAGTTCGTGAAGACATTTAGTCTTTACATCTGGGTGGTGGGTAAGCATGATGCGCTCAGGTCTTCGGCCACTTTGCCAAATTCATATGCCTGTGTGTTTTCCAACTGGTTGATGTAAGCTGTTGTTTCTTATGAGGAACTCCAGAAACCCAAAGCTATGTTGTTTCGCACGGCGCCATGTTATCTGGCAGTTTTGCGGAATATCTCAAAGTTGGACGTCATATTTCCGGTCACCATGAGTCCTGAGGAAATTGCGCTCGTTCAGACGGTTTCCCTTGAAGCGATCAAGATCCTTGGGCCGGCAATCGTTGCAGCGTATGCCGGATACAAGGCAGCTTCGGTTCAGATCGAAGTCAAGCTCCGTGAGCTCGATAAAAATCATCAGTTCCAAGCCCGGGAGAACATCTTTTCTCACCTCAAAGATCGTCTGACCCACATTGATGAGCAAACTGAGAGGCTGAACGCAGATTTGGGTCGAATGCTTGGCTTCGCAGCAGGGTGTCAGGACTTCGATCACTCAGCAGAAACCAACGAGTTCGTCGAGCTCATGACTGGCGCGATGAAGTCCGTTGCCAAGCTCGCACCTCTTGAAGCCACGGTGCTGCTAAACGACATGCGCATTTCGGGGCTTGCTTCCTCACACGAATTTGAGGCTCTATCGGCGCAAACTTTTCAACTCGAGTTTGACGGGCCAGCTTCCTATCTCCAGTTGAAAGCCAACGTACTCAAGCTACTTGAAACCTACGGCCTTCTGGGTGTATGTACGAGACTTCTTCTGCAGAAGCAAATGGAGCGTGTATTTGCCCCGTACCTAGCGGCGGCGAACTAGGTGTCGAAGACGGGCTTGCTTCCCACCGATAACGCCTAACCCCTCATGTCAAACGTTAGATCGCATGAACACGCTTGCTGCCGAGATTGAAAGGGCTGATCGGCTGAACCTCATCGCTGAACGCATTGGGTTCGCGCTATGGCAACTTCAGGAGTTGGAAGGCGCATCGGCCCAATACTATGTGTTGCTCGAAAAGGCTTCCCCGGGTATGGGCGCAGAGGCTGGGCAAAAGCTGTTGGATGAGGCTCTAAGCAAGACCTTTGGGAAAACGGTCACTCGTCTTCAGAAGTCAGGGAAAGTTCCGACTGAACTGATGAAGCGCTTCCAGATATTGCTTGATGAGAGGAATTGGTTAGTCCACAACTCAAGGGCCAGCAGCCGCGCTGCGGTTCATGACGAGGTCGCTTGCACCAGTCTCATTCGGCGAGTTGACGCCATCGCGGATGAGGCTCTTGCCCTCCTCAAGGAAGTTTCCAAAGGTGCTGAGGCATTTCTTCTGACCCAAGGCTTCAGCCAACAATTCGTAGAGCAAGCCGCACAGCGTGCGCGCAATCAGTGGTGAAATGGCAGTGTGACCTAACCGGGCAACCTCAAATGAAACCATCCCAACTCGCAATCCTCTGCTTGGCGTTTATTGTGCCGTTGGCTTTTGCACAGGCACCGGCAGACAATTCAAATCTTTGGCCGGTGCATCGTGACGGCCAAACGAGGTTTCGCATCAGCTACCCGCCCGGATGGATCATCGTTCCAACAAAAGGGCGCAACGTAAGGTTCTCTGTCAATCCTCCCGCTGGTCCGGGAAATTGCAACGTCGTGGCCCGCCCAAACGCAGAACTCAACGGTATGACTCAACCAGCGCTCAATAGCGAGATTGAGTCACTGCTAACCGATCAAAATAGTTGGGCTGAGTACATTGGTCTTCCGCCATCTCAGGTTCACGTGATCGAAACCCGTCATGCCCGTATACATGACGTTCCGGTGCTTTTTGGCGTTGTTGAAACGACGCTGCAGAATTTGGAAGGCAAGTTCACGCGTAAGCAAATTGTGGCGCTCACATTCACGCCGGGACTGATTTGGTCCTTGAACTGCGGTGCATCTACTTTCAAAGCCGACGATGCGAGATCTAGATTCGCGGAACTCCGACCGACATTCAATAAGGTCTTCGGGTCTTTTGGGTTTCTCAGGTGACAACAATGGCTATACGGAGTTCCCCACAAGCGCAAGAAACTGATCGATAGTTTGGCTGTTAGGGAGACGTCGGCAATCGAATATCCGGTGCTTGCGTGGATTGCCGGTCAGACCCAACGACCTGTTGTCGGGAGCTCAGTACTGCTTGTAAGGCAGAAACTTGCCCGACAGCACCACGTTCACGCGGTCGCCCTTGGGGTCGGGCTGGCGCACGATGTCCATGCTGAAGTCGATGGCGCTCATGATGCCGTCGCCGAACTCTTCGTGGATGAGCTCCTTGATCGTCGTGCCGTACACGCTGACGATCTCGTACCAGCGGTAGATCAGCGGGTCGGTCGGCACGGGTGTGGGCAGCGAGCCCTTGTACGGCACGACCTGCAGCCACTTCTGCTCTTCAGCGGTGAGGCCGAAGATCTTGCCAACCACCTTGGCCTGCTTGTCGTCAAACGTCATCTGGCCCAGGCAGCCGGCGGTGACCCACTCCTTGCTGAGGCCGACCTTTTTGGCGACCGATTCCCAGGTGATGCCTTTGGCGACCTTGGCGGTGATGATTTTTTCGGTGATGTCGTTGCGGTTCATTTTTATGGCTCCTGTTAGAAAGTTGTGAATTGAATGAGAGAGGTGTCAGTGCGCTTTGGCGCGTGACACCAGGAAATCGACGATGTGGTTGCGCAGTTCGTAGTAACCCGGCAGGTGGTGAAGGCCGGCACGTGTGCGTTCGCGTGGCAGTGAATTAATGACTTCCTCCGCGATGTTCCCTGCGGAGTAGCCACCTTCGTTCTCCGTCCCATTGCTCATCAGCAAAATGCGGTCGGCCAGCAAAATGGCTTCGTCCACATCGTGGGTGATCATGAAGACGGTCTGCTGCGTCTCGCGGACGATGGTCATGAGTTCATCCTGGATGGTGCCGCGCGTCAGCGCGTCGAGTGCGCCGAAGGGCTCGTCGAGCAGCAGCATCTTGGGCTGGATGGCAAAGGCGCGCGCAATGCCGACGCGCTGCTTCATACCGCCTGAGAGCTGCGATGGTTTCTTGTCGATGGCAGGGCTGAGGCCCACCAGCGCGACGAATTTTTCAACATGCGCATTGACCTGCGCCGCACTCCATTCGGGCCAGCGCGAGACCACGGCAAACGCAATGTTCTTGCGTACCGTCAGCCAGGGCATGAGCGCATGGCTCTGGAAGACGACACCACGCTCCAGGCTGGGACCGGAGATCTCGCGGTTGTCCATGAAGACGTGGCCCGAGGTGGCTGTGTCCAGACCTGCGAGCACGTTCAGGATGGTGGTCTTGCCGCAACCCGAGTGGCCGATGATGATGACAAACTCGCCCTTGTCTATCGTGAAGCCCACATTCGCAAACACCGGTTTGGCCGGGATGTAGGCCTTGCTCAGGCCTTCGATTTTCAAAAATCCCTGCATGTTGTGGTCTTTCTTTTTGGGGCGGGCAACTTCAGTGGCGGCGATGCGTGACTCGGCATCACTCCACATAGGTCACCACCTTCTGCATTTGTGCAAAGGCCAGGTCCAGCAGCATGCCGACCACACCGATGACAAAAATCGCGAAGATCACGTTGGTGAGCGAGAGGTTGTTCCACTCGTTCCAGACGAAGTAGCCGATGCCCGTGCCGCCGACCAGCATTTCCGCGGCGACGATGACCAGCCAGGCAATGCCCATGGAGATGCGCATGCCGGTCAATATGGTGGGCGCGGCAGCCGGCAGGATGACCTGGAAGGCCTTGCGTATCGGGTTCACTTCAAGTGTGCTGGCCACGTTGAGCCATTCACGTTTGACGGCTGATACGCCGAAGGCGGTGTTGATCAGCATGGGCCAGACCGAGCAGATAAAAATCACAAAGATGCCGGAGGTCGACGAGTCCTTGATGGTGTAGAGCGCCAGCGGCATCCACGCCAGCGGCGAGATGGGTTTGAGCACCTGGATGAAAGGGTCAAACGCACGGCGCAGCAGCGGTGACATGCCAATCACAAAACCGAGTGGAATCGCCACCAGGCAGGCCAGCAGAAAACCCAGGCCGACACGGCCCAGCGAATGTGCGAGCTGGATGGCGATGCCCTTGTCATTCGGGCCGCGGTCGTAGAAGGGATCGCTCAGCTGTTTGACAAAGGTCTGGCCCATTTGCAGAGGTGTCGGAAAGCCCGATGCCTTGGCAGCGCCCGGGTCCTTGCCCATCATCTTCTGGTATTCGATCTGGTCGGCGGTCATGCCTGATGAGCCACCGCCCACGCCTGCAGAAGAGGCGGTGGCGGCGTACCAGATAGCGATGAAGACCACCAGCAGGACGCTTGAGACCACCCCGGCCCGGAAGCCGAGTGTTTTAAAAATGTTCACGTTCAGCCTCAGGACATCTTGTTGATCGCAAAGCCCTTGGCGTATTGATCAGCCTTCGCGGCATCAAACTCCTTGCCCATGATGGTGAACTTGGGGTACGCACCGTCGCGCGCCGGCTGGCCGAGTTCCTTCATGTACTTCTTGGCGTCGGTGATCAGGAAGACCTTCTCGGCGATCTGCTTGTAGTTGACCTCGCCCTTGACGTAGCCCCAGCGTTTCATCTGCGTGAGCATCCACACCGCCATCGACTGCCAGGGCATGGGGTCGAAGTCGGCGCGGTCGGGCACGGTTTTGATGTTGCCCAGACCGTCGGCAAACTTGCCGGTCAGCACCTGGTTCAACACGGCTTCTGGCTGGTTGAGGTACTGTGCGGGCGCGATCACCTTGGCGATGAGTTCGCGGTTCTTGGGGTCGCGCGCCATCGCAGCAGCGGTCAGCACCGAGCGGTAAAGCGCGGCAAAGGTGTTGGGGTTCTTCTGGATGAATTCGGTCGAGGTTCCGAATGCGCAGCAGGGGTGGCCGTTCCAGATGTCCTTGGTTAGCAGGTGGATGAAACCGACTTCTTCGTACACAGCGCGCTGGTTGAAAGGATCGGGGCCGAGGAAGCCGTCGATGTTGCCGGCGCGCAGGTTGGCCACCATCTCTGCGGGCGGCACCACACGCAGCTGCACGTCGATGTCGGGGTTCAGGCCTGCTTCTGCGAGGTAGTAGCGCAGCAGGAAGTTGTGCATTGAATACTCAAACGGAATCGCGAACTTGAAGCCCTTCCAGTTCTTGGGGTCGCGGTTGTTCTTGTGCTTGAGCGCCAGCGTGATCGCCTGGCCGTTGATGTTCTGGATGGTGGCCACGTTCATGGGCGTGGCGTTCGAGCCCAGACCCATCGATATCGCGAGCGGCATGGGCGACAGGAAATGCGTGGCGTCGTATTCCTTGTTGATCATCTTGTCGCGGATCAGCGCCCAGCCAGCCGTCTTGGTGACTTCGACTTCAAGCCCCTGCTGTTTGTAAAAGCCCAGCGGATGCGCCATGATCAGCGGCGTGGCGCAGGTGATGGGGATGAAGCCTATCTTCAGGTTGGTCTTTTCGAGCTTGCCTTTCTCTTGCGCCATGGCCTGCATGCTGGCGACCGGCAACACGCTGGCAATCGCAGCCATCGCCGTGCCCTTGCCGACGGCGCGCAGGAAGCGGCGGCGTACTTCGTCTTGCGGGAACAGCGCCTTGACGAGCGTGGCCTCGATGAATTCATTGGAATACGCCTCAAACTCGCTGGTGAGGCTGCGTTTGCGCAACTCCACAGCGGCTGCATCCGCCGCTACTGCGGCGTGATGGTCAGCGATGGTGTGGTCTTTGCCGCAGCTGCACTTGAGCATCAGCGGCTGGTCGGCGTCGTAGGGTGAGAAGAATTCAGACATGGCGCGCACCTTTTCTGTTGAAGATGCGGCTGTCTTGCAAGCAGTGGGCCACTTTTGCATTTGCGGAGCTGCCGTCGCGATTTAGTGGCAGGCTCAATGACGGTCTGTAGGGCGGGCACTACAAAATGGCTGCCTGAGCCTGTTTTTGCAGGCCAGCAAGTCGCAAATGGACCGCGCCTGCGGATCAACCGTTCAGCGTTGCGCCTTGGCCTGACGAGGTATTTTGCTTAAGCGGGCGCTGTTGCACCATTGCGGGGCCCGGGTGCGCCGGGCCGCCTCAAAACGTCATGGGGCCGAGATGGCGCCCAGCGACTGTCCTACCTCTGCCTCATCCTCGCTGCTTTTGACGGCAATGTCCCCGAGCGAAACAATGCCAACCAGCGAGCCGCCTGCATCCACCACAGGCATGCGGCGTATCTGGCTGTCCGCCATGCGTTTGAGGACGCCATCCAGATCGTCTTCCGGCGATGCCGTCTGCACCTGCTTGCTCATGATGCCGGAAAGCGGCGCGTGCCCGTCCAGGCCTTTGGCCACCGCACGAATCACGATGTCGCGGTCCGTCACGACACCCAGCAACTTGCCGGCATCACAGACGGGGATGACGCCCACGTTGAGCTCGCTCATCGCGCGTGCCGCAGCAGCGATGCTGTCAGCAGGCGCGAGGCTTTTTACATTTGCGGTCATTACTTTATTGACGGTCGTCATGGGGTGTCCTGTGGTTGGCGCCAGCTTGTGCTGGCTGAGAACCCAGCATAGGTCTTAGTGCTGGCGCAGCGTGTCAGGCAGCCCGTGAGCTTGCGTAGGACAAGCCCCCTGGCTGCCTTTGCTAGTCGCGTGAGGGCGGCCTGGCGTGACGTTCCGCGTAGAGCGCCAGTTCGACGTCATTGCGGGTGCCGGTTTTCTCGAGGATGCGGGTGCGATAGGTGCTCACCGTGTTCGATGCCAGGCCCAGTTGCGCGCCGATTTCGCCGACCGACTTGCCGGCGGTCAGCAGGCGGAAAACCTGGTGCTCACGATGGGACAGCGTATCTGCGCCGCCACGCGCCGTGTGGCCACCCACGGCGCCGGCCAGTGCCTCCGCCGTCAGCGCAGAGACATATACCCCGCCTGCCGCCACCTTGCGCACGGCGGCAATCATGTCGTCGGGGTTGGCGCTTTTGTTGAGGTAGCCGGCGGCGCCCAGCTTGATGCAGCGCACGGCATATTGTTTTTCAGGATAGGTGCTGAGCATGAGCACAGGCAACAGGGGCCAGCTCTTCTTCAGTGCCTGCAGAACGTCCATGCCGTCGCGATCGGGCAGGGCAATGTCCAGAAGCACCGCATCAAGCCCGGCGTTGCCGCCCAGGGCATCGACCCGCGCAAGGATGTCGGGGCCGGTTTCTGCTTCAGCGACGACCTCGACTTCAGGCGCATCGGCCAGCACCTGCTTGAGGCCTTCGCGCACGATGCGGTGGTCGTCGCCGATGAGGATTTTGACGGTGTTCATAAAGGTATGTTGAGGTGAAAGGTGGCGCCGGCGCCGACCCGGCTGGTGATGCCGAGGGTGCCGCCCAGGTGCAGCGCGCGTTCGCGCATACCCATGACGCCATAGGCATCGGCGGCCTCAAATGCGGATGTGTCCGCGCCCTTGCCGTTGTCGCTCACGCGGATGTTGATGGCTTCTGGCGTGGCCGTGATGTGAATCGCGACCCGGCTGGCCTGTGCGTGGCGGCCCACATTGCTGAGCATTTCCTGGAAGATGCGGAACACGCCTATGGCAGCCGGCTCCGGCAGGGCTATGGCCTGCGCCACGTCCATCTGCCAGTCCAGCTCGAGTTCGGCCGACTGCACAAACTCATGGGCCTGCCAGTCCAGCGCGGCCCACAGGCCCTGGTGGTCCAGGATGCTGGGTCGCAGGTCGGTGATGATGCGGCCCACGTTTTCAACGGCGGTTTCAATCTGCCGCCCCATGTTCTGGCATTTGCCCCGCATGGTGTCGCGCATGGCCTGTGCGGCCTCCGGCTCGCGCTGCTGTTGTTCGCCCAGGCGTTTGTCCAGCCAGCCGACATCCATCTTCAGGGCCACCAGCAGGCTGCCCAGCTCGTCGTGAACTTCGCGGGCGATCCGCGTGCGCTCTTCCTCGCGCACGGTGTGGGTATAGGCCGAGAGTTCGCGCAGTTGCTGCAATGCTTCCGAGAGCTCATGCGTGCGCTCACTCACGCGCTGCTCCAGAACCGCATGGGCCTGCCGCAGTGCGGCTTCAGCCTGGCGGCGCGCGGAGATGTCGACAAAGGTGACCACGGCGCCCTGGACCTGGCCGTTTTCGACGATGGGGTAGGACGAGTATTCGACGGCGAAAGCCGAGCCATCCCTGCGCCAGAAATGCTCGGTGTCTATGCGGCAGGGCAGTGCCATGCGGAAGGCATTGAAGATGGGGCACAAGTGCTCGGGGTAGTGCTCACCCTGGCGAGCTCCTTCGGCATGGGTGTGGTGGGCCAGCTCGTGCATGTTCTTGCCCAGCACCTGCTCCGGCGCATAACCCAGTTGCTCGGCGCCTGCACGGTTGATGAAGGTGCAGCAGCCGGCCATGTCTATGCCGAAGATGCCTTCACCGGTCGATTCCAGCAATTGCGACAGCCGGTCGCGCCAGACCACCTGCCCTTTGGCGGGGAGGTGGGTAGGCACTGGTGGCGTGGCAAGGGGGGTGGTCATGGGGCTGATGGTGTTTCGGGTGGGCAAAAAATTGCAGGAAGGCGGCATCTGTGAAGAAAACCAGTGAGCAAACATCGTGCCCAGATTGGTGCAAAACGCAAGGCCATGCACCGGACAGGCGCATGAAAGGTTAAAGTCCTATGCCTGCTTACTATATTGATCTTTGCTCAAGCCGACCGATGCCACGCCCGAGTCACAGATTTACCTCCTTCTTTCTGGCCGTGGGCTGCATGGTGCTGTTGCAGGCCTGCAGCCCCAGCCTGAACTGGCGTGACGTGCGGCCCGAAGGCACCGGCCTGGCCCTGCTGCTGCCCTGCAAGCCCGACAAAGCCCAAAGAACCGTGCCGCTTGGGGGTTCTGCCACCGAACTGAACATGCTGGGCTGCGATGCCGGCGGTGCGACCTTTGCCGTGGCCAGCGCAGATATCGGCAACGCTGCCAACGTGGCCGAAGTGCTGGCGCAATGGCAAAAACTCACGCTTTCCAATATGAAGGCTGCGCCGGGCGCGCAGGTCTTGCCTCTAAAGGTGGCGGGCTCTGCGCCGCTGCCGCCCGCCGTGCTGGTCAAGGCGCAGGGCCAGCGTGCCGACGGCCAGGCGGTGAGCGGGCAGGCGGCTTATTTCGCAAAAGGAACGCAGGTGTTCCAGGTGGTGATGTATGCCGGCAAGGCGGCGCCGGAAGCCAGTGAGACCTTTTTCTCCAGCCTCAAATTTGAATGATGAATGGGTGTGAACCAGAGATGATGAAAATTCTTTTGCAAGGTGTACGGGCATGAGCGCCGTACCCGGCGCGTTGCCGATATCGCGAAGTTCCGACTTGCTCGACCGCAGGACGGGCGCGATTGTGTTTCTGGCTTTTGCCGCGGCGTATTTCTGCTCGGCGCTTGTTCGCGCCATCAACGCAACCTTGTCACCCGTATTGACGCAGGATTTCTCGCTGCATGCGCGCGACCTGGGCCTGCTGGCCGGGGGTTACTTCCTGGGTTTTGCGGCCGTGCAACTGCCCATGGGCAAGTGGCTGGACAGCTACGGCCCCAAGCGCGTCAGCGTCTGCTTTCTGGCGGTTGCCGTCATGGGCTGCCTGGCTTTTTCCGTCGCCACAACCTTTACCGGGCTGCTGGTCGCGCGCATTCTTGTCGGTGTGGGTGTCAGTGCCTGCCTGATGGCCCCCATGACCGGCTACAGGCGTTGGTTCGATGCGCCCAGCCAGTTGCGCGCCAATTCATGGATGCTCATGACAGGTTCACTGGGCATGCTGGCGTCCACCCTGCCGGTGCAGTGGCTGCTGCCGCTGATGGGCTGGCGCCCGCTGTTCTGGATACTGGCCGCGCTTATCCTGCTGGCCATCGCGGCCATTGCCTGGCTGGCGCCCACATGGCAACTGCCCGGGAAATCTGCTGATGCCCAACCCGCCAGCACCTATGCCGAGGTCTGGCGGAGCCGTTATTTCCGCAAACTCCTGCCGCTGGCCGTTTTTAACTACGGCGGCATGGTGGCCATCCAGACCCTGTGGGCCACGCCCTGGATGATCAGGGTGGCGGGCTACACACCGCTCGAGGCCGCAACCGGGCTTTTTTACCTGAACGCCACCATGCTGGTGACCTTCTGGAGCTGGGGCATGGTCAACCCCTGGCTTGCGCGCAACGGCTTCAGCGCCGACCGGCTGATGGGCTGGGGCATGCCCCTGAGTTTGCTGGTGCTGGCCGCCAACATCTGGGGCGGGGCCAGTACCGGCTGGCTTGGCTGGGCCGCTTTCTGCATGGCTTCGAGCGTGCTGGGGCTGGCGCAATCGTCGATTGGCCTGGCCTTCAGGCCTGCGCTCGCCGGGCGCGCATTGTCGGCCTACAACCTCGGGATTTTCGGCGGGGTGTTTGTTGTGCAGTGGGGCCTGGGCCTGCTGATTGATGCTTTTGCCGGGCTGGGCTGGGGCACAGTGGCCAGTTTTCAGGGCGCCATGGCTGTGTTTTTGTGTTGCTGTATCGCGTCATACGCCTATTTCGTGAGCGTCACCGCTGATAATTCACCGCAATGAACGGCATTTTCATCATCGCGCACGCCCCGCTGGCTTCGGCCTTCCGGCAGTGCGTACTGCATGTGTTTCCGGACAATCCCATGGGGCTGGTGGCCCTTGATGTACAGCCCAACATGCCGCCGGAAGAAACCCTGGCGCAGGCGCGCATCATGTTCGAGCAGATGGCAACATCGCATGCGCTGGTACTGACCGACGTCTTCGGCGCCACGCCCTGCAATGTGGCGCAAAAACTTGTTGATGGCGTCAATTCCAAACTCATTACCGGCATCAACCTGCCCATGCTGCTCCGCGCGGTGTCCTACCGGCACGAATCGCTTGATTTACTGGTGACCCGCGCGCTGGCCGGCGCCACGCAGGGGGTGATGCAGGTTGCCATTACCGCACCGCAAAATCAGGCCCGAAGAAAACATGATCCAGACCAGCACGAACATCAGCAATAAGCTTGGCCTTCATGCCCGCGCATCCGCCAAGCTCACCAAACTGGCGGGCAGTTTTGCCTGTGAGGTGTGGATGAGCAAGGGCGAGCGCCGCGTCAATGCGAAAAGCATCATGGGCGTGATGATGCTGGCCGCTGGCCAGGGCAGCACGGTGCTGATTGAAACCGATGGGCCGGATGAGCAGGTGGCGATGGATGCACTCCTTGCCTTGATTGCTGACAAATTTGGAGAAGGGGAGTGATCGACTTCTCCGCCCTCGCAAGCAGGAGCCGTGGAACCGGCTTTGCCGGGCCGCAGGCGGGGCGGCCCCCCCGGGGGGCAGCTGTTTATTGGGGTCAGACGCCAATTTCGCTGCGGTGCATGGTACCGCGCCCTTCGGGCAAGCCAACGGCTTGGCGAATTTGGACTCTGACCCCAAAAAACAGCGTGGGGGCTCCAACTTGACTTTTTCGGTTCACGGTCTTGCTGTATCGCGCGGTATCGCGATTGGCCGTGCTGTGCTTGTGGCGTCCAGCCGCGCCGATGTGGCGCACTACTTTATCGATGCCGACAAGACCGATGCGGAGATCACGCGGGTTCGTGTGGCGCGCAATGCGGTGATGGAAGAAATCACGCGCGTCCAGCAGGATTTGCCGAGGGATGCGCCGCACGAGCTCGCCGCCCTGCTCGATGTGCACCTGATGCTGCTGCAGGACGAGCAGCTCATCAGCGGCGTCAAGCACTGGATAGCCGAGCGCCACTACAACGCCGAATGGGCATTGACCACGCAGTACGAAGTCATCGCCCGCCAGTTCGACGAGATGGAGGACGAGTACCTGCGCGAGCGCAAGGCTGACCTGGAACAGGTGGTTGAACGCATACTGCGCCGCATGAAGGGCGCTCCCTCGCCCATGCAGCAGCCCACACGCCAGGCGGGCGCCAGCCGCAAGGACTCCAACCAGGGCCTGCTGCTCGACGACACGGTGGATGTGCCGCTGGTGCTGATTGCCCACGACATTTCACCTGCCGACATGCTGCAGTTCAAACAAAGCCTGTTTGCAGGTTTTGCCACGGATGTGGGCGGCAAAACATCGCACACCGCCATCGTTGCACGCAGCATGGACATTCCTGCCGTCGTCGGTGCGCGCAGTGCCAGCCAGCTCATCAAGCAGGACGACTGGGTCATCATCGATGGTGATATGGGCGTGCTCATCGTTGACCCGTCGCCCATCATCCTGGCCGAGTACGGCTTCAAGCAGCGCCAGGGCGAGCTCGAACGCGAGCGCCTGAACCGCCTCAAGCACACGCCGGCACTGACGATTGACGGCCAGCGCATAGAACTGCTGGCGAACATCGAAATGCCCGAAGACACGGCGGGTGCTGTCAATGCCGGTGCCGTTGGCGTCGGGCTCTTCCGCACTGAATTCCTGTTCATGGGCCGTGAATCAAAAGGCCTGGGCAAACTGCCCGATGAGGAGGAGCAGTACCTTGCCTACCGCAAGGCCATAGAAGGCATGCATGGCCTGCCGGTGACCATACGCACGGTTGATATCGGCGCTGACAAACCGCTGGAGCGCGGCAAGTCGCAGGAGACGCACCTGAACCCTGCGCTCGGCCTGCGCGCCATCCGCTGGAGCCTGGCCGACCCGCCCATGTTTCTCACGCAGCTGCGCGCCATTCTTCGCGCTGCAGTGCATGGCCCCGTCAACCTGCTGGTGCCCATGCTGGCGCACGCGACCGAAATTCGCCAGACGCTGGCGCTGATTGACCACGCACGCGCCGGGCTGGACAACAAGGGCATCCCCAATGGCCCTGTGCGGTTGGGCGCGATGATCGAGATCCCCGCAGCTGCGCTCACGCTCAAGCTGTTCCTAAAGTATTTTGATTTCCTGTCGATTGGCACCAACGACCTGATCCAGTACACGCTGGCGATTGACCGTGCGGATGAATCCGTCTCGCATCTCTACGACCCCTGCCATCCGGCGGTGCTGCGCCTGATCGCCGACACGATTGCCGAATGCAATGCACAGGGCAAGAGTGTGAGTGTGTGCGGCGAGATGGCCGGTGACGTCAACATGACGCGCCTTCTGCTGGGCATGGGCCTGCGCAGTTTTTCCATGCACCCCTCGCAGATCCTGGCGGTCAAGCAGCAGATTTTGCGTGCCGATGCCGGCAAGCTGCAGGCCTGGGCCCGCCAGGTTCTTGACAGTGAAGAGCCTGCGTTGCTTCTTTGACGCTGCCCCCGTCTGGGGCAGTCAAACTTGATGGGATTGAGGGTTTGTAAGCACTTGTACAAGACCGGCTTCTACGTAAAAATCAGAACCCAATTATTTAGGGTGAACGCCTTGTGAGCCAATCAGCCACTGCCATCGCAGAAATAGCAACAAAGTTGAGGCTGGCCAAGTCTGCGCTTCCAGTCCTCAGACTGGTTGCCGTCGCCTCGACGCTGGCTGCGGTTTCTGTTTCGGCACAGGCGCCCATAGACGTGCGCGTGGCCTTGATCATTGGCAATTCTGCTTACGCGACGTCGCCGCTCGTCAACCCGGCCAACGATGCGCAGGCCATGGCTGATGTGCTCAAAAGGCTTGGCTTTAATGTCATCGAACTGCGCGATGGCACCAGGGCCCAGATGTCCGCGGCGATTTCCAAAGCCAGTGATTCACTCAAGGGCAAACAGGGCGTTGGCATGCTGTACTACGCTGGTCATGGCCTGCAACTGGACTGGCGCAATTACATGGTGCCGGTGGATGCCAACCTGAAGAACGCGGCAGACGTTACCCAGCAAACGATTGACCTGAGCAGCGTGGTTGATGTCTTCAAGGTTGCTGGCAACCGCATGAATATTGTTGTACTCGATGCCTGCCGCGACAACCCGTTTGGCGGCAACACCAGTTCGGGCAAGGGGCTGGCACAGCTTGATGCACCACCGAGTACCTTTCTGGCCTATGCCACTGCGCCAGGAAATGTGGCCGAGGATGGGGATGAAAAAAGCGGCAATGGCCTGTATACGCAGTACCTACTGCAGGAACTGAAGCGGCCCACCGCAAAAATCGAAGATGTGTTCAAGCGCGTACGGCTGAACGTGCGAAAACAGAGCCAGGGCAGGCAGATTCCGTGGGAGTCCACCTCGCTTGAAGACGATTTTTTCTTCAACGATGGCGTGCGGTACACCATCAAGCCGGAAGAGCTGGAGCGCCTGGCCGCCAGTGCGCTGGCAAGGGTCAATGACAGGGACCGCGCGGCTGAAGCAGCCCGTCTGCAGGAAGTACAGCGCCTGGCCGCGCTCGCCCGCCCGGCCGACCCCAGGCTGGGCAAGGAGCAATTAAGGGAACTGGCCTTCAAGGAAGAGAAAGCAGCCTGGGACCTTATCAAGACGAGCAACAACCCTGAAGATTTTTATACCTTTCTGCAGCGTTTCCCCAGCGGCGGCGACCTGAGCGAGGCCGCGCAGTACCGGCTGGATCAGCTTGCCAAACCCAAAGTCATTGCCTCTCTGGGCAAGGGGCAGGATGCAAGTCTGGGTTACATGGGGCCCCGCTTCAAGGTGGGTGACATGTTTCAGTTCCAGGTCAGCGATGTCCTGACCAATGTTCCTGGAGAGAAGCTGTCGTTCAATGTGACCTCCGCCGATGGTGACCTGGTGCAGTTGAACAATGGGGGACTCATCTACACCGTTCTGGGCGCGACCCTGAAAAATGAACGCGGGACTTTTGCGACCCCTTTCGGAGGCCTTCCTGCCGAGTTTCAGGTAGGGAAAAAATGGACAGGGCGCACCACGCAAAAGGCCAATGACGGGCAAACCTATGAGCTTCAGCAGGAGTCAAAAATCAAGGGGCGTGAAGTGGTGACTGTGCCTGCCGGCACGTTTCAGACCTATATGGTGGAGACGGTCATTTATGTTCAGGGTGGCAGCACCCTGAACATCAGGTCGTGGCACGATCCGCGCTACGGCTATGCCATCAAGCGTGAGGAAATGGGCCGTTTTGGTTCGCGTATTTACCGCAGTGAGCGGCGGGAACTGATCGCACTGAAGGCCGACCGCAGTTAAAACGCGCGGATACCCGGGCCGCACTTACAACATCAAGATTCGCAATAAATATTCTGGCTTTCACCATGTTCAATTGTTCTGCTGCACTACGTTCCGGGTTTGTTGCTGGCCTCGTTTTCCTGTGCATGTCCGGCGCGCTCCAGGCGCAGGGTGCGCCCAGCGCCGCAGAAATGGTTGAGCAGCTCAAGGTGCAACCTCCTTCTGCGGGGCCGCGTACGCGCAGTCTGCGCAACCTGACCGTGGAGGCGGTAGAGCCCCCGCCGGCGCCATCGCTTTCATTGCTGATCCAGTTCGATTTCAACTCCGCGCGCGTCAGGCCCGACAGCCAGCAGACGCTGGCCAATCTCGCGCAGGCCATGCAGTCGAAAGAGCTGGCTAATGCAAAGTTTGCCGTCGAAGGGCACACCGATGCCAAGGGCGGGGCCGACTACAACCTCAAGCTCAGCCAGCAAAGGGCCGATGCGGTAAGCAGCATTCTTGTCGGCCATGGCGTGACGGCCGCTCGTCTCGTCAGCGTAGGCAAAGGGTCCACAGAACCATCCAACGCGGCAGACCCCCTGGCTGCCGAAAACCGGCGTGTGCGCGTGGTGAATCTGGTGGTGCAGTGAAAAGGCCTGCACGCGCGGCGCGGTCGCCTGCAGTGTTGCACGGGCGGCAATGCTGCTGAAGGTCAAGACGGCCATTCGGGGCCTGCAGCTGCGCATTGGCAGCTGGCCGGCCGGGCGCGTGACCTGGGGGCTTGTCGGCCTGTTCAGTGTCTGGTTGCTGGCTGATGCGCTGTTTCTGGGTGTAGGCAGTGGCATTGCCCAGTCTTCCTACGATGCCATGGTTCGCATGCGCCTGTATGCCGCAGCGCCAGATCCGCGCATCGTCATTGTGGACATCGACGAAGCATCTTTGCTGCGCATGGGTACGCAGTTTGGCCGCTGGCCGTGGCCCCGGGATACGCTGGCCGCCGTGCTGGACCATATCGGCAAACAGCAGCCTGCTGCGGTTGTATGGGATGTGGTGTTTTCCGACGCTGATCGCCTGAGCCCTGGTGGTGACGCCGCATTCGATGCGGCCGTGCGGCGCAGTAACAAGAACCACTTTTCAGTCGTTCGCCTTCCGCCCGCCAATGACGGCCTCAGCCGGATCACCCGCCAGGTGCTGCCGGGGCTGTGGCTGCCTTCTGCCGTTCAGAAGGTTTCCAGCGGTGGGCCGTCCACGGTGGCGCTGATTCCACCTGTGCTGCCGGCAGTGGCTTCCGGACGCCTGGGCTACAACAACGGCTACGTTGATGGCGACGGGGTTCTCAGGCGCTTTCGTTATGCAGAAGTTCTTGCCGACGGCAGCGTCATCCAGTCTCTGCCGCTCAGCATTCACCGGGACATCAATGCTGCATTGCCTGCTGCCCAGGGGAGCTTTCCTGTCAGAGGACTCAGGCCCGCCGATGAGCTGGTGGCCTGGCGCAAGAAGGCGGGCGTTTATCCGACAGTTCCCTTCGCCGATGTATTTGCGCTGGCCGATGGGGGCGCGCCGCTGTCGCGGGTGCCTGGCTTTGCCGGCAAGGTCGTGATCATCGGGTCCACTGCGCCCAGCCTGCATGACGTGCACCCGACACCTTTGTCACCGACCCAGGCGGGCGTGGACTCGCTCGCCACGGTGATTGACAACATCCTGCATGAACGCCACATCGCAGAACTGCCGCGCTGGTTCCAGGTGCTGCTGGCTGCCGCGCTGTGCGTAGGCATTGCACTTTGGGTCCGTGTGCATGGCGTGGCTTCATTGGCGCCTGCCATTCTTGTATTGCCGGCCTCGCTGCTTTGCGTGAGTTATCTCAGCCTCCATGGCCTGCCGCTGTTCATAGACCTGCACCTCACGGCGGGTATAGGGCTGGCCTTTCTGGCGGCGCTGCGCTTGTGGAACGGGTGGCGCCGGGACCATTGGTCTTCCCCTGCTGATCCTGGCTCTGGGCAGCACGTCATCTGGTGCTGGCGCAGTGAGGCGCCGTGGGTAGATGCGGCCTTGGACCGCACCATGGATGCCCTGGAGCAGCACGCGCCCAACTGCCGCATCGTCACGCCGGACATCTCCGTGTCCTGGCCGTCGTCCCTGCACTGGCCTGAGCTGGCGGGCTATCTCGCGATTTGCGGCCCGCGTGCAGAACTCGAACAAGCGCAGCACGCGCTGGCCGGAGAGATTTCTGGAATTGCCGCTCTGCGCGGCCTCAATCATGGGTCACTGCAAGCCTTGCCGGTCGGCGTGTCGCGGGGCGCTGTCTGCGCCGCCGCCATGGCCGGCTGGGCTGATCTGGTTCCGCTACCGCAGACACAGCCACACACCAACGTTGCCAGCCAGTCCGTCATTCAAGGAGTTACACAATGAAGCGTCATCACACACTGGCAGTCATTGCACTTGCCATCGCGGGAGGTGCACTGACCCTCCATGTCGCAGGACAGCCCGCCATACAGTTCACGACGGCGGTGCGCGACACCGAACTGCGTTCGGACAAGTTGGGCTCTGCGCCGGTCATGGGCAATCTGCAGGCCGGCGCACGCCTGAATGTGCTGAGTGTTGAAGGCGGCTGGGCTTTGGTGGAGTCATCAGGCGCGCGTGGCTGGGTCAGGGCCAATGCCCTGAACCTCCAGTCGGGCAGCTCTGCGGCCTCTGGAATGGACAGTGGCCGGCAGGGTTCCGGCAATACCGCACTGACGCTGGGTACGCGTGGCCTGAGCCCGCGCAGCAATCGCCACGCGTTGATCATCGGCATCAGCAAGTACGGCGATCCTGGCATATCGCCGCTGCCCGGTGCGCGCATAGACAGGGAGAGCGCGACCCAGATGGCCACCGCCATGCAGGTGCCTCCCGACAATATCAGCTACCTGCAGGACGAGCAGGCCACCGGCGACAACATACGCGCAGCCCTCAAGAGCCTGGAAAACCGGGTCCAGGAGGGCGACCGGGTGTTCATCCATTACTCCGGGCATGGAACACGTTCATACGATGCCGAATCAGGCGGTTGCGTGGAAGCGCTGCTGGGGTATGAAGGCACTTACAAGGCCCTGCTGACCAACCGCGAAATGGCCAGCCTGCTCAAGCCGATCACAAACAAGACTGACAAGCTCTTTGTAATGTACGACGCCTGCCATTCAGGCGGCATTGTGAGCAATGCCTCTACAGTGCGTACCCGCGGCCTCGGCATGGCGGGTTCCCGCATGGACCCTCTGGGTAACGGAAACGACGAAGGCCTTTTGAGTCCGAAAGTTGCGAATATCAGCGAGGAATGCGGGCGGCCGGTCAATGTCAAAACGCGCAATCTGCTGGTAGAGAGCGTCACTGCGGGCACATTGCCGCAGGACATCATCCATATCAGTGCATCACGTGATAACGAGGTGAGCTTTGACGATTCGATGAAGGGCGGTCTGGCCACGCAGTTTGTACGCGACTGCATGCTTCGTGACGCGGTGGACATCGACAAGTCCGGCGCCATCAGCATGGAGGAGATCCGGCAGTGCGCGCAAGCGAAAATCAACCAGCGCATGCAAAACGACGCCAATTTCAAGGCGCATAACCTGATGTTGTCGGGCAATATCGGCTTTGTACCGGCCTGGTTCAGCCAGGTCCAGCTGGCTGCCGGCCCGCTTGCCCAGACAGTGGCGTTGCCGGTTGCGGTGCCAGCGGCTCAGGTGCCACCAGTGGTCGTGGCTCCTGCGCCGGTCAGGCCGCCGCCCGGGACTGTGCCTGCTGCGCCACCTGTTGTCGCCATGCTTCCGGCGGCAAAGCCTCCTGCAGCCCCGGCGCCTGTCGCGGTAGCTGCGCCTCCTCCGGCAGTGGTCGCCGCGCCTGCACCGGTGGTGGCTGCGCTCACGGGTGAGCAGGCCTTGCGGCAGATGTTCGAGCAACGTGATGCCAAGCGCCGCGTGAATGTCAGTCTGGGCAAGACACAACTCAAGATCGCGCAGGACACTCTGGAATTGAGCGTGCAATCCGCCAAGGCCGGTTATGTGTATGTGGCCCTGGCCGGGTCAGACAACAAGTCGGTCTATATGCTTTTCCCGAATGATCTGGACCAGAACAACCGCATAGCGGCCGGGGAAACCCTCAAGCTGCCCCGTGACAACTGGCGCGTCAAGGCTGGTGGCCCGGCCGGCACCAACAACCTGCTGGTATTTGTCGCTGACGGGCCGCGCGATCTCGGTCAGCTTTCTGCGTCCAAGGCAGGGCCATTTGTCATGTCTCTCAACGATGCAGGGGGCCGCGCAAAACTTGGTGCCCTGATGACGGCCTCGGTCACGGTCGCGAGCCAGGCATGCCAGACGAGCGCAAGCCGTAAAAACAACCCGCTTTGCTCTGATGCATACGGTGCGGCCATGGTGTCTGTCGACGAAGTCAAATAAAAACAAAGGGTCTGTAACAGGCCCTAGCGGCCGCCTTCTCCCACCAGCGCATACGGCGCCCAAAAAGCCGGGTGGGAGAATTTCGGGTCCGCCATGACCTTGAGCATGGCTTCGCGCAGGCTCTCGGCCCTTTTGGCGCCGGGGTTCGCCGCTTGGTGGGCGAAAGTGCCCGTGGTCAGCAAACTTGCAGATTCGCTTTCGACCGACCAGTGCGTGACCAGCAGGCTGCGTGACCCTGCGTAAAAAAAGCCCCGGGCAAGACCGCTGAGCGCTTCTTCCGCGCGGCCTTCTGCGGCGGCGGTGTTGCAGGCGGAAAGGACCACCCAGTCGGCATTGAGTTTGAGGCCCAATACGTCTTCCAGTGTCAGCAGCGGGGCCAGCGGGTCGGCGTCTTCCGGACCGCCTGCGGCCATGGCCAGCGCCGGCTGGCGCAAATTGGGAAGGTCACCGGGCACCAGACCGTGGGTGGCAAACACAATCACGCGCTTTTGCGCCAGCTGGCCGCTGCGGCTGGCTTGCAGCACGCTTTCGCGGTTGGCGTCTTTCCCGAAGTGCGTGTCTTTTTGCCTGTCGGCCTTGAGCAGGTCGGCAATCGCCTCGACCTCTGCGCGCGTCTCCGGCAGGGCCGGGATCTGCGCGTATTTGAGTGCGCTGCGTGTAACTTCGTCCTCCGGTTTGTTGCCAGCAGCACCAGCGGCAGAGCGGGTCAGGTTGACGTTACGTGTGTTGCCCGGCTGTGCAACCTGCCGTGCATCGAAGAGGGGATCCCCCCAGCCCATAAACGCCTGCACCGCCGGCTTTGACTGGCTTAACTGCTTGAGCGCCATCCAGGCGCTCGCACCAGGTACATGACTGACGGCCCTTTGCCGGATCAACCAGGGGGCAGTGGCCGGGTCGCCGCTGAATGACTCTGTCACCAACGCCGAAAACGGCACTTGCGCCAGCGCGCCGGAGGTCGACACGATCAGGTGCTTTTTCCCTGCCAGCGATGCAGACAAGGGCTTGAGCAAGGCCTCGTACAGCGTGGCCGACGCCGCAAAATCAAACTTTGGAGCCCGCACACCCATGCCGGCCACGTCCAGCGTGACCCGAAGGCGCTGCACCAGTGTGGCGACGGCTGCTTCGTCAAGCGCCGAATAGGCGCCGACGACACCGTGCTGCCGGTCGATCGCCCACACATAGGTACCCAGTGAAGTACTCAGGCACTGTACGAACACGTCATCTTCGCCCAGCAGTGCGGCGATTTCCTTCACTGTGGGGGGGCGCGGCCTGACCATTTGTTCGTATTGGGGAAACGACTGGCGGATTTGCTGGTGCAGTTGCTGGCGCTGCCCGGACAACTGCGCAATGCGCTGACGCATTTGTTCGGTAACTGCCGGCGTTTGTCTTGCTGTGGCTTCGCTGCCCTGCTGGTTGATGTAGCGGTAGAGCACGTCCAGTTCCCGCTGGATGTCCTGCTCGTTGCGCAACGCTTCCTGCAGACGGGGATCGGTGAAGCGGGTGCGTTGAGCCGCATCGTTCAGGGCCTGCTGTACGGATGAACCGGAAAGCCATTCGGCCATGGCAAAGCCTCTTTCCAGCGCCTGCGCGTCGGCACCGTTGGCAATCGCCTTGAGGTAGGCTTCGGCGACGCTTTTGCGTGCCAGTTTGCGCAGACCCTGGTCTTCATTGCCCTCCGGGCTTTCGCCGCTGGCCATCAGGCTTGGCAGGGCGACATTGAAGTGCGCGAGCGCTTCGCCGCGCTTGCCACTTTCCCACAGGGCCCAGGCCAGCAGTCCCTCTGACAATGCTGTTGTGGGGTGGCCTGCGCCAAAATCATTCTTCTGGCGCGTCCAGGACGCGGTGAGGACGCTTTCGGCCTGCGGCCAGCGCTGCAGCTTGAGCAGCACGATGGCCCGCGTCAGTCCGTTGCGCGCAAATTGCTGCGCTTCGGTGCTGCCCTGGGAGTCGCGGTCTACAGCTTCAAAACTCTTCCATGCGTCAGCCCAGCGCTCCTGTCCGGCCAGCGCTGTCTGCTCTACCCCCCGCGCTGCCAGCAGGGGGGCCGAGGTGGCCGGTGCATTGGCCTTGAGCATGCTGTCGGCACCCTTGCGCGCCCACTGCTCCGCTTCGCGAAAACGCCCCTCCTGGATACGAAGCCTGCCTATCGTGGTGAAGAGCTGGGCAACGAGGTGGTTTGACACCTCTCCGGCGGCGATGATTTGCAGTCCCTGCCGAAGGCTTTGGTCGGCGTCAAAAAGTGCACCGCGCATGTTCTGGGACCGGGCCTCGTACGTCAGGGCATTGATCAGTTCGTTGCGTCCAAAAAATGCCCGCTTGTCGTCCATCTGGCTGCCCAGCGCCACGCTACGTCGCGCCGCCAGCACAGCCCTGTTGGCTGAGCGGGCTGCCGCATCATATTGCGACATGAACGACTCCATGTCGCCCTTGGATGTATAGACGCGCGCCTCGGTGCGCGCCAGCAGGTACTGCGGCCCCGGCCGGTTCGGACGTAGCTGGCCCTGAAACCGCGCGAGTGACGCCTCGGCCATGGCCATGGTGCTGGTGGCGTCCTTGATGTTGGCCTGCAGATGCAGGTATTTGAGGGCTATTTCCGCCTGTACAAAAGCCCGCCACGCATCATTGGGGGCCAGTCTGGCTGCGTCCTGGGCATAGGAAAAATAGTCTGCGAGCCGGCCCCCCCTGATCTGCGCCAGCGCCATTCGCCAGTGCGCCTGCCAGTCGTCTGGCAAGGCCTGCAGCCAGTTGCGCGCAAACTGCTCGCTGACGCCCAGATCCCCCTGCTGTTCGCTCAGGGTCTTGCGGCTCTCGAAGAACTCTTCGAGAACCGCGCGGCTGGCGCCCGCCGGTGCGGGCTCCAGTACTTTCTGACGTGCTTTTTCCTTGTCCTGGGGACTCAGGACCATGGTCGGCGCAGCTTCAAGCGCATCTTCGGTCTGTGCATGCGCCGGCATTGCGCCCAGAAAGCAGGCCAGTGACAGGGAAATGGTGCAAGTCCAGCTGATGAATGTCATGCGTGTCATCGGTGTCGTTAACTTGTGGAAACCAGATTTGGGGCGTTGATGTTGACACGTCTTCATACCTGTTGCCATACCTTGTAACGAGTGTTGTGGCGTAGAGCATGAATCCGCAGGGTGTTGGGGGATGGCACCGGGTATCACGGGCATCACCGGGCATGTCGGGTTTCGCGTGGTGTCCGGACTAGGGGCCCCGTGTACCGAGCACCGCCGCGCCAGTAATCATCGCTGCGGCCAGGGCAATGCTCCAGCTCAGGGGTTTGCCGCTGGCCAGTATCAGCAGGGCAGTCGATGCCAGCGGTGTGATGTAGCTCAGGATGCCGATCTGCCGCGCATCACCCAGCTTGAGTGCCTTGTCCCAGAGAAAAAACGCTGCGCCCAGCGGACCCAAGCCCATCGTCGCGACTAGCAGCCAGTCTTGCACGGACAGGGATGTCTGCGGTTCAAGCGCCCAGTGGCACAGCAGCGACAGCAGTCCTGACACCAGTCCGAATAAACCGACGGCTGCGGTGGAAAACGGCGCTACGCGTTGCGTCAGCAGCGAATAGCTGGCCCAGATAAATGCTGATGCCAAAGCTGGCAGGTAACCCCAGGACCAGAGCGCCGATGTTGCGCTGCTGCTGGCGCCCAATATGGCCACGGCAGCACCGGAAAACCCCAGCACCGCCGCGATAAGGTGGAGGGGTCGCAGTTGTACGCCCCTCAAAAAAAACGGAGCCAGCACCACCATCAAAAGCGGCCACAGATAGTTGACGAGGTTGGCTTCTACCGGCGGCGCCATGCGCAGCGCAATGAACAGCAGGAAGTGAAAACCAAACAGGCCGTAGACACCCAGCGCCAGGGTCGATGCGGGGATGCGCCATGGCGATCTGTCCCTGGCTACAAAGGGCAGGGCCAGCACGCTGCCGATCAGCAGCGCGAGACCTGTCAGTAAAAAGGGCGGCACGTGCCTGAGCGACACACCGAGTGATGCGAGAAGGGCCCAGAGGGCAATTGCGCCCATGGCGTACAGGTTGGCTGGCATGGTCTGTAAAGATTCCCGGTAAAGCGGAAGGCAGCTCCCTGGTCTACATGCGGTAACCAGCTTCACCCTTCAGGCATACGGCCTACACCAAGCGGCCATGCTTGAGCGCTGAAATGGGCGTGCGGAAGTTTAACCACCGCATCAAGGAGAACAGCATGAGAAAAATTTCAATCCTTCTGGCTACCCTGGCCGGCCTGGGCGCATTGTCGGGCTGCGTGGCCTACCCTGTGGGCTACGACAACGGCCCGCATTACCGTCAGGCACCAGCACCGGCACCGGGGTACAGGCGTGACCGTGATGGCGATGGTGTACCCAACCGCTATGACCGGCGCCCGTCAGACCCCTATCGTTATTGATCTGCAAAATGTTTACCTGAGGCTGGCTTCCAGGGCCAGCATCGGGGTCTGGTCCACGACGATCCAGCCCTGGGTGGGCCTGTCCAGATCCAGAATTGTGTAGATCACCAGCGACAGCAGTAAGGGGAAGCCGATCAGCGCCAGCCGCAGGCGCCGCTGGTTGGCACCGAAAGCAAAACCCGCCAGGGCTGCCGCCTGCAGGGTGATGATGACCAGCAGTCCAATCACTGAAGACGGTACCTGGTTTTCGATGGCATAACGGCGCTCATTGCGTATCGTGCCCATGTCGATGACTGCCGAAGTCAGGGATGAAAAGTAGGTGTTCTGCACGGGTTCCCGGTAGTTGCCCATTACCGACACGACAGCCCATATGCGCGCCTGGATGCCCTGCGCATCGCTGATGAATACTTCCGATTTGGCGCTCTCGGCTGCCGAGTCGTGATAGGCCAGCCGCGAGGTGATGTACTCCCGCAACAATGTTTTGATGGCCTGTGATTGCCCGGACTGCAGGAAGTCGGCACGCACCCAGGCTGTGCTTATGGCGTTGGCTTCCTTGAGGATGACCAGCTTGCGCGCCTCGTAACGGGTCACGCCCATGCTGAATGAAAAGGCCAGCAAGAGACCCAGCAAGGCCAGTGTGGCGCCCGAGATCGAGAAAAAAGCGCTGCTGATGTTGTCCCAGCTTTTGAAGTCCATCTTGCGGCCTGTGCGAAAGCCGGCCTCTATGGCGACCAGCAGGGCGCAAAACAGCGTGATGGCAAATATCGGGGCGGGAATGTCGTTCAGGTTTTGCATGAGCCCGAGGCCGGTTCCCGGCGGTCAGTGTGAAAAGAAAAGGCGTCTCAGGTGTGGGCAACGCCCGCAGACGGCTTGTCGGACACGCCAGCGGCGTGGGCCTGCTGGTCGGCGTGGTAGCTGGAGCGCACCATGGCGCCGACGGCGGCATGGGTAAAACCCATTTTGTAGGCCTCAGCTTCAAACATCTTGAAGGTATCGGGGTGCACATAACGGCGCACCGGCAGGTGGCTCATGCTGGGCGCCAGGTACTGGCCAATCGTCAGCATGTCGATGTTGTGCGCGCGCATGTCGCGCATGACCTGCAAAATTTCTTCATCAGTCTCGCCCAGGCCGACCATGATGCCGCTCTTGGTGGGTACATCCGGGTGCAGGGCCTTGAATTTTTTCAGCAGGTTGAGGCTGAACTGGTAGTCGCTGCCGGGGCGTGCTTCCTTGTAGAGGCGCGGCGCGGTTTCCAGGTTGTGGTTCATCACGTCTGGGGGTGCGGCTTTCAGAATCTCCAGCGCCCGGTCGTCGCGGCCGCGGAAGTCCGGTACGAGGATTTCAATCGTCGTTTCCGGCGAGAGCTCGCGGATTTTCTGTATGCATTCCACAAAATGGCCGCTGCCGCCGTCGCGCAGGTCATCGCGGTCCACGCTGGTAATCACCACGTATTTCAACTTCAGGGCGGCGATGGTTTTGGCCAGGTTCAGGGGCTCGTTGACGTCCAGCGGGTCAGGCCGGCCATGGCCCACGTCGCAAAACGGGCAGCGGCGCGTGCACTTGTCACCCATTATCATGAAGGTCGCCGTGCCCTTGCCGAAACATTCGCCGATGTTGGGGCAGCTCGCTTCCTCGCAGACGGTGTTGAGCTTGTTCTCGCGCAGGATTTGCTTGATCTCGTAAAAGCGCGTGGTCGGGCTGCCGGCCTTGACGCGGATCCAGTCCGGCTTTTTCAGCAATTCACCCTGCACCACCTTGACCGGGATGCGCGACAGCTTGGCCGCCGCCTTCTGCTTGGCCAGCGGGTTGTAGTCTTCCTGGCTCTGGATATCTCGAACGACTTCCTGGGTGCTCATGGTGTGCTTCTCTGGTGGGGTGTGGTCAGGGCGCGAGGTAGGTGGCGAGCTTTTTGCCCAGCACATCCGCCGCATCCTGCCAGCTTGCCGATGCACCGATTGTAGAAAGGTCTGTGGTTTTCAGGCCCGCATAGCCGCAGGGGTTGATGCGCGAGAAGGGTTCAAGGTCCATCGCCACGTTCAGCGCCACCCCGTGGTAGGTGCAGTGCCGGCTGACCTTGATGCCCAAAGCAGCGATCTTTCCCAGGCCGCTAAAGGGGTCCAGCGGGTTCAGTGGGCCGGTGAGCGCAGCGTGTGAGAAAGGGTCCTCGAGCCGTACATAAATGCCCGGCGAGCCCGTCACCCGATGGCCAGTGACGCCGAAATGAGCCAGCGTTTTGATCACCGACTCTTCAATCCGGTAGACGTACTCCTTGACGTAGTAACCTGCGCGTTTGAGATCCATGAGCGGGTAGGCCACGACCTGGCCGGGGCCGTGAAAAGTGACCTGACCGCCCCTGTCAGTCTGGATAACGGGAATATCGCCCGGGTTCAGGATGTGGTCGCTCTTGCCTGCCAAGCCTTGCGTGTAGACCGGCGGGTGCTCGCAGACCCAGAGTTCGTCGGATGTGGAGGTATCCCTCGCGCTGGTGAAGGCCTGCATGGCTTCAAAGGTTGGCAGGTAGTCGACCCGGCCTTTGGCAGTGGTCTGGATGGTGGGTGGGAGCGACATGCAGGACTGTTGTTTGTTACGGGGCTGTACCTGGCCTGAAAACCCCAAAAGTTAACTTGTAACTTAACATTTTGGCTTTTGGGCTGTTTGGGGCGGTCAAAACGCCCTCAAAAAGTCCAAAAAAGCCGGAAAATGGCTCATTTCAGGCATCAAATCGGGCTGCAGGCCAATAAATACGTACGTGAGTAGCTATTAAATTTATAGCAAATTTGTCGAAATAGTGCGTTTCAAAGCACCACTTTCACCATCGGGTGCGTGCTCAGCGTGCGGTAGAGCTCGTCAAGTTGCTCGCGCGAGGTGGCTGTCACGGTCACGGTCACGCCGAGGTACTTGCCGCCCTTGCTCTCGCGCAGCTCAATGGTCGATGCATCAAAGTTGGGGTCAAACTGGTGGGCAATCGAGGTGATGGCGGCGACCATGCCGTCGACCTTTTCGCCCATGACCTTGATGGGGAACTGCGACGGGTATTCGATCAGCGATTCCTGGACAGACGGGGCGGTGTCGCCTGCGCCAATGATTTTGGGTGGGGTGTCTGGTGTGGCGTTCATGTGGGGGATTCCTGCTTTGCCTTCTCGAGTTGATAGGCGTCGTACAAGCTTTTGTAAATGGGGCCGGGCCTGCCTTTTTCCAGCCCGTGGCCGACCGGCTGGCCGTCGAGCAGGGTGATGGGCAGAACCTCCTTGGTGGCCGATGACAGCAGCAGTTCGTCGGCCGCCAGCACCTCGGCGCGGGTGATGCGGCGCAGCTCGAACGGGATGTTGTTGGCACGGCACATCTCTTCCATCAGGCCATATCGGATGCCCTCCAGCACCAGTTTGTCTTTCGGTGGGCCAGAAACCTTGCCATCCTTGACGACCCAGACATTGCTGGCGGCGGCTTCGCTCAGGTAATCACCGCGGAACATCACGGTTTCAATCGCACCGGCATCAACGCTGATCTGGCGCGCAAACACCGCGCCCAGCAGGCTGGTGCTTTTGATATTGGCCTTTTCCCAGCGGAAGTCATCGGCCGTCACGCAGGCCACACCTTCGCTGCGCTGCTGCTGGCTGGGCAGCTTCATGGCGTTGGTCATCACAAATACGGTGGGGCTCAAGCCCGGCAGCATGGGGTGATCGCGCATGGCGACGCCACGGCTGACCTGTATGTAGATGATCTGGTTGCCCGGCGATGCTGCGCCTGAGGCCCGGGCGTAGGCCGCGATGAGTTTGTCGGCGATGCTGCGCCATTGCTCCCGGGAGAGCGGGTTGGCGATGCGCAACTCGGCCAGGCTGCGCTCAAGCCGCGCCATGTGGTGGGCAAAGCGAAACAGCTTGCCCTCGTAGGCGGGCACGACTTCATAAATGCCATCACCAAAGATGAAGCCGCGGTCGAGCACACTGATTTTGGCGTCCTTGAGGGCGGTGTACTCGCCGTTGAGGTAGCACAGGCTGTCGGGAAGCGGCGGCTGGACAGGCAGTTGGGTCATGTGAAGTTGCCAATAAAACGTTGTAAGCGCCAATTGTCGCGCCTGCGATATTCGGCTCCGCGCTACACGAAGTATCTGTTCCAGCGGAGCCGCAGATCCGGCTTTGCCGGTCTGCAGGCGGACGGCCCCCTCTGGGGGCAGCGACCCGCGTAGCGGCGGAGCGTGAGGGTCAACGCCCCCGGCGCTTGAACCAGATGCGCAGCCGCCAGCCGAGTTTGACGGCAATATAGGCGAAGGCTGATCCGGCAACCGCAAAAATGCCCATGCCGAGTATGGCCGGGCCGCCAAAAGAAGCCAGCCAGTCCACGATATTGTCGCCGCGGGTCAGGGGCTCCGGCGGAGGCGCATCCATGAAAAAACTGCCCGTGCGGTAGGCCAGCCACAACCAGAAACCGATGGTGAACGGGTTGGTGACAAGCGTGGCGCCGGCGGCGACCGGGATATTGCCCCGCCACCATATGCTGTGGATCACCGCGACAAGAATCTGTGCGACCGGCAGGCAAAACGCCCAGAAAATACCAATGGCGACGCCGCGTGCCACGGCCTCATGCTGCAGGTGCCACAGGCGGGGGTCCAGCACGTGGTGTGCGACCGGTTTCAGCCAGCGGCTGGTAGCCAGCGTTTCGCGGTCGGGGACCCAGGTTTTAAAGCGGTCGGCCCAGCGGGGCTTGTTTTTTGGCTTGCGTGCCTTCATGGTTTGGGCCGGACGGGCAGTACGCGGGTTTCTCCAATGGCCATCACGCTGAACTCGGCATCCCTGAGTCCCTGTGCGGTGCGCGCGGCTGCCAGGTCTTTCGGCGCCTGGTCAAGCGACTCATCGGTCAATTCAAACGTGCCCCAGTGCACGCCGACACTGCGCTTGGCGCCCAGGTCCTTGTGGATCTGCACTGCTTCTGCCGGGTTGACATGCTGCCCGGACAGGAACCAGCGCGGCTCGTAACCGCCGACGGCGATCAGGGCGAGGTCAAAGCCGCCGCCTGTCCCGGCTGTCAGCCGGTCTGCAAAACGCGCTTTGGTATCTGCAAAATCTTTCGAATACCCGGTGTCGCCGCTGAAGTACCAGTGAAAGTCCGGCGCGAACACCGCATAGCCGCCCCACAGGGTCTGGCTGCGGTCCCAGAAACTGCGGGCTGACCAGTGCTGCACGGGCGTGAAGTTGAACTCGACGCCCCTGATGACCTGTTTGTCCCACCAGTCCATCTCGATGGTGTTGGCGATGCCAAGGTCTGTGAACCATGACTTCATGCCCAGCGGCACCAGAAAAAGCGTGGGGTTGCCAGCGGCCTTTGAACGCTCTGCAATGTCCCGCACCGATGCCTCATCGAGGTGGTCGTAGTGGTTGTGCGAGATCAGTACGACGTCAATGAGGGGCAAATCTGCCAGCGCAATGCCCGGGGGCTGCGCACGTTTGGGCCCCAGGAAGCGGAAGGGGCTGGCGCGTTCCGACAGTGCAGGGTCGGTCAGTACATTGAGCCCGCCTGCCTGCACCAGCATGGTGGCGTGACCTATCCAGGTGATGGCCGGTGGTCTGGGTGTCGCCCCCGGTGTGTTGTAGTCCCTGATGGCGGCCAGGTCTGCCACCTGCACAGGCACGGGATTGTCTGGCGGCCTGGGAAGGTTTTGTTGCCGTCGCTCGATTTGCCATTGCACCAGCTTGCTGAACTTCTTGTTGACCGAGCCGCTGTAGTTGTTTTTAAAGCCTTCTGCAGTGTGGTGAGGTTTGGCCGGGTCATGGTTCGGGTTGATTGCCGCGCAGCTCCCCAGAAGTGTGAGCAGAAGGATGGCGATGGGAAACCGCATGGAACTCCCCGCCAGCCTCACACCAGAAAGATCACGGCTGCAATGGCCATCGCACCCAGGACAAGATTGACCGTGGCCAGCATGGCGATCTGCCCGACACGGCGTCCACCCTCCGGCCAGTCACTTGCGGCAACGGCCAGTTTGAGCCGGCGAAACGGCCCGAAATACAGGTGACCGAACAGCAGGAACATCACGAGCCCGATGCCCAGCATCAGGTGCCAGCCGATGGGGGCGTTCTTCATGCCCACGCGCAGCAGCATGGCCAGGCCTGTGAGCAGCAGGATGGCGATGGACGGCCACACCAGCGCGAAAAACCTGCGCAGCACCTGCGCGATCAGGGGCAGGCGCATGGGCGGCGCAAGTTGCCCTGCAGCGGGGCGCAGCGCAAACAGCATGAAACTGACGCCGCCCAGCCATGCGATGGCGGCGGCAATGTGCAGGAATTTCATCAGGGCGGGCATGGGGTCCTTTTTCTGGATATGAAGATCAATGCGCGCCATCGCGGCAGGCTTGAATCGGCGATTTCACCCATTGTGAACGAGGCTGCATGCGCCCGTCTGTCAGAGGGCATGCCATGCCCATTCAAACCGTGATTGAGGGTTTTTCGGGACCTTAGCGGGTTTCTACGTATAATCAGGGGCTTTGCTAAATACGGCTGGCACTGCCGGTTCGTAACTGCCCTGTAACCTTCCTGTAATTTGTGATGAACAAAATAGAAGACCCGGCAAATACGAACACGGCGGCCATGGCAGACAGATGGTCTGCAGGCGCTGATGCAGCGGATTCGGGCGAAGCGGCTTTCCGGCCGCTGACCCGTGATGAAGCGGAGAAGCTGAGGCTGAGCAGTCCTTCAATATCACCCTGGGTGGTATTGGCAGGCCAGTTGGCAACCGGGGTCATTGTGGCGCTGGTGGCCTGGGGCCTGACAGGCCGGCAAAGCACCGGTTGGTCCGCCTTGTATGGCGCGCTGGCGGTGGTTATACCGGGGGCCCTGTTTGCCCGTGGTTTGATGAGCAAGGTGGCGTCCATGAATGCGGGCGCTGCAGTAGCCGGGTTTTTCCTCTGGGAAATGGTCAAGGTCGGCATGGTGATCGCCATGCTGTTTGCCGCGCCCCGGCTGGTTTCGGATTTGAGCTGGCCGGTCATGCTGGTTGGCCTGGTGGTGACGATGAAGGTGGTCTGGCTGGTGCTCCTGCTCCAGCCGAGGCTGAAAAAGTTAAGCGTAATCAATTAAAGAGACTTGAGAGATGGCCGAATCTTCTGGAAACGCTTTGACCGCTGGTGAGTACATTGGCCACCACCTGGTCCATTTGCAGAACCACCCCCAAAAAGGCATCGTCGATTTTTCCGTCTTCAACATAGACACGATTTTCTGGTCCATCACGCTCGGCGTGATTGGCCTGTTTGCCATGTGGCGTGTTGCCAAAAGCGTGCATTCGGGCGTTCCCGGCCGCATGCAGGCAGCCGTTGAAATCCTGCTTGAAATGGTCGACAGCCAGGCCAAGGGCATCGTCAAGAATGCAGAGTCGCGCAAGTTCGTCGGCCCACTGGCGCTGACCGTGTTTGTCTGGATCTTCCTGATGAACTCGATGGACTTTTTGCCTGTCGATCTTTTTCACAGCATCTTCGCCGTCACCGGCCTTGACCACAGCATCCACAACTTCCGCGTCGTCCCGACCGCCGATCTCTCGGCCACGCTGGGCATGTCCTGCGGTGTGCTGCTGGTCTGCCTGTTTTACAACATCAAGATCAAGGGTCTTGGCGGCTGGGTGCATGAGCTGTTTGCTGCGCCGTTCGGCGACAAGTGGTTCCTCTACCCGATCAACTTCCTGATGCAGATGATTGAATTCGCTGCCAAGACGGTGTCTCACGGCCTGCGACTCTTCGGCAACATGTATGCCGGCGAACTCCTCTTCATGCTGATCGCCCTGATGGGTGCGGTTGGTTTTGGTTCTGCCACCGGCATTTTCCTGTTCATCGGCCACGTGTTGGCAGGTACCGGCTGGGCTATCTTCCACATCCTGATCGTTGCGCTGCAGGCGTTTATTTTCATGATGTTGACGCTGGTGTATGTGGGGCAGGCCCACGATCACCATTGATTCGCTGAATCAGTTTTCTCTCGCTTTCGGTTTCTTTTTTATTTTTGTTAGTTAGTTAAATCCATAGGAGCATTAAATGGAACACGTACTCGGTTTTGTCGCTTTGGCCGCTGGCCTGATCATTGGCCTGGGCGCTGTCGGCGCATGTATCGGCATCGGCATCATGGGTAGCAAATACCTCGAAGCAGCTGCACGCCAGCCAGAGCTGATGAACGAACTGCAAACCAAGATGTTCTTGCTGGCCGGTCTGATCGACGCGGCTTTTCTGATCGGCGTTGGTATCGCCATGCTGTTCGCATTTGCGAACCCGTTTGTCCTCAAGTAATCCCCCTTTCCAGACATCAACCTAGAGAGGTGCTGCTGTGAGTATCAACTCCACATTCTTTGCGCAGCTCGTTGTGTTTGCGATCCTGGTGCTGTTCACGATGAAATTCGTGTGGCCCCCGATTGCAGCCGCCCTCGACGAACGCGCCCGGAAGATCGCCGACGGCCTCGCCGCTGCCGATAAAGCCAAGTCCGAACTCTCCGTTGCCAACAAGCGCGTGGAAGAAGAACTGGCGAAATCGCGCAACGAGTCCGCCACGCGTCTGGCCGAGGCCGAGCGCCGTGCGCAAGCCATGATTGAAGAAGCCAAGGCAAAAGCAACCGAAGAGGGCAGCAAGATCATTGCGGCCGCCAGGGTTGAGGCTGAGCAGCAGACCGTCAAGGCTCGCGAAACCCTGCGTGATCAGGTTGCCGCGCTGGCCGTCAAGGGTGCTGAGCAGATCCTGCGCAAGGAAGTCAATGCCGGTGTGCATGCCGACTTGCTGGGTCGCCTGAAGACTGAACTTTGACTGAAACGAAGCGAGCATCAACATGGCCGAACTAGCCACCATTGCGCGTCCTTACGCTGAAGCATTGTTCAAGACTGCTGGCGGTGACCTTGCTGGTACCGCTGTGTGGCTCGACGGGCTCGCGGCGATTGCCTCGAATGCGCAACTGCAGCAGTACGCCGACAACCCCAGCGTGACTTCTGCCCAGGCGTTCGAAGTGATTGCAGGTGTTGCCGGTGGCAAGCTGCCCGAGGCCGCCAAAAATTTCCTGCGCGCCGTGATTGACAACGGGCGCATCAGTGTCCTGCCGGAAATCGCCAGCCAGTTCCGCGTCCTTAAAAACGCACAGAGCGGCTCGTCCGACGCGACTGTCTACAGCGCTTTTGCGCTGGAAGGCGCCGCGTTGGCCGATCTGGCTGCAACGCTGGAAAAGCGCTTTGGCAAGAAGCTCAACCTCAAGGTCGAGCTGGAGCCCGAGTTGATAGGCGGCGTACGTGTCGTGGTGGGTGACGAGGTGCTGGACACCTCGGTCAAAGCCCGTTTAGAGCAAATGAGAGCAGCGCTGGTTTCGTGATGTTGTGCTTCGCATAACGCCCGGATTTTTAGCCAACAAACCGAAGAAAGAAGGAAAGAGTCATGCAACTCAATCCCGCAGAAATTTCTGAACTGATCAAGAGCCGTATCGAAGGCCTGACTGCCAGCAGCGACATCCGTAACCAGGGCACCGTGGTGTCCGTTACCGACGGTATCGTGCGTATCCACGGCCTGTCCGATGTGATGCAGGGCGAGATGCTGGAATTCCCGGCGACCGCCGACGGCACGCCAACCTATGGCTTGGCACTGAACCTGGAGCGCGACTCCGTCGGTTCCGTGATTCTGGGTGAGTACGAGCACATCGCTGAAGGTGATACCGTCAAGTGCACGGGCCGGATTCTCGAAGTGCCTGTCGGCCCTGAACTGCTTGGCCGTGTGGTCAATGCACTCGGCCAGCCTATCGACGGCAAGGGTCCGATCAATGCCAAGCTCACCGACGTGATCGAAAAGGTCGCACCCGGCGTGATCGCCCGTAAATCCGTTGACCAGCCCCTGCAGACCGGCCTGAAGTCCATCGACTCCATGGTTCCCGTCGGCCGCGGCCAGCGCGAACTGATCATCGGCGACCGCCAGACCGGCAAGACTGCCGTCGCGATTGACGCCATCATCAACCAGAAGGGCAAGGGCGTTTCTTGCGTCTATGTCGCCATCGGCCAGAAAGCTTCTTCCATCAAGAACGTTGTGCGTTCGCTGGAGCAGGCCGGTGCAATGGAATACACCATTGTGGTTGCTGCATCTGCTTCCGAATCGGCTGCAATGCAGTATGTGAGCGCCTACTCGGGCTGCACCATGGGCGAGTACTTCCGCGACCGCGGTGAAGACGCGCTGATTGTGTATGACGATCTGTCCAAGCAGGCCGTGGCTTACCGCC
>JAZJYR010000020.1:0-120335 GCA_040390295.1 Pseudomonadota bacterium | reverse complement strand
CCGCGCCGAGGAGCGGAGATGGAGTCGGCATAAAGGGGAAAAACTTGTTTGAGCCAAAGGCGAGTTGTTTTTCCCGCCGACGTAATCGAGCACCGCAGGTCGCCCGTAACGAAGTGAAGGGACGCGGACTGGGGGTCGCCTTTTCTTTTGGCTACTTGTTCTTTGGCGAAGCAAAAGAAAAGTAACTAGCCGCCGGGCTACCCCCGGCTGGTCGTGAAGGGCAACAAGCTCAAACACGCAAAGCCTCATTCCATCCAGACCAAAGCCCCCATGCGCCCCGTCGTGCCAAACCCGTTGCCATTCGAGCCCGCATCCCGCCGATGCGAAAAGTATTTATCGGGGTTCAGCACGGTGCACCATGCATCGGAGCCATCATTGCCATAAACCTGCGTGACGCCCAGTGCCTGAAGGCGGTGGCGGGCAAGACCGGCAAGATCTGCAAAATATTTGCCCGGTGCAGCAGGTACAAAAAAGCGCCCTGCCCCAGTCTGCCCGGCTTCAAACGCGAGCTTGACTTCGGCACCGACTTCAAACGCAGTCGGTCCTATGCATGGTCCCAACCAGGCGATGACCTTTGAAGCTGATGCCATAGCCGTCGCCGCGGGCAGCGATGCAAACGCCGATTCCAGCACACCCTTGTGTCCGCCAGCCACATCACCAGCCAGCCCGCGCCAGCCCGCGTGGGCGGCCGCTACAGCTTTGCCATCGGCAGTGGTGAGCAGCACGGGCAAACAATCCGCCACCATGATCGTGCAGGCGATACCGCTTTGTGTCGTGACACAGGCATCGGCCTGGCTGCCATGCGGTGTGGCGGCGTCGAGCTTCAATACATCAACGCCATGAACCTGCTTCAAAAAAACCGCGTGTGCCCCGCAAGCCTGCTGCAACAACGCGCGGTTGGCATTGACGCTGGTGATGTCATCGCCCACATGGTCGCCGAGGTTCAGGCTGTCCCACGGCGCGGCTGACACACCGCCGCTGCGCGTGGTGAACAGCGCCTTCACATTTGAAGGCGCTGGCCATTCGGGAATCAGCCAGTCAGCTTTCAAAATCGGGGCAGGCAGAAGGCTGCGCTTTTTGCACAGCCGGCAGCGCCATGCCGGCTTCATAGGCCGCCATGGTGCGCGGCAGGCCATCGAAATTGACCTTGAAGCGCTGGGCGTTGAAGATTTGCGGCACCAGGCAGCAATCCGCCAGTGTCGGCGTGTCGCCATAGCAGTAGGTTGACTTCGGCAACTGCGCGAGTTGACGTTCGAAAGCCTCAAGGCCTTCACGGCACCAGTGGCGGTACCAGGTGTTTTTGGCTTCGTCATCGAGCTTGAGCACCTGCGACAAATACTTGAGCACGCGCAGGTTGTTGATGGGATGCAGTTCACAGGCGATCGACTGCGCCAGTGCGCGCACTTTGGCGCGGCCCACGGCGTCTGCCGGCAATAAGGCAGGCGTGGGATGTTTTTCGTCGAGGTATTCGATGATGGCGAGCGATTGCGACAGCTTCTGGCCATCAACCTCCAGCAGCGGCACCAGCGTGTCGGCGGAAATCGACGCGTAGGGCTCCTGCTTGTGCTCGCCCTTGGCGATGTGCACGGCAATGTAGTCGTACTTGAGGCCTTTGAGTTCCATCGCGATGCGCACGCGGTACGAAGAGGACGAGCGGAAGTAGTTGTGAAGTTTCATGCTGAAAGCATAAACCGAAATAACCGTCCCGTGCCTGCAATCGCCTGCGCGACTGCAGGCCTTGCCGTACACCGCTACCATGCCCAGCTGCAAGCAACCCAAGGGAGACACACCATGACCGCCGCCATCTCGACCCTCACCAACCACCAGGTCCGCTTGGCCAGCCGCCCCAGCGGCCTGCCGACCCGCGCCAACTGGAACTTCACCACCGAGCCGGTCGCCGAGCCCGGCCCCGGCGGCGTGCTGGTGAAAACGTTGTATCTGTCGCTGGACCCGGCCATGCGCGGCTGGATGAATGAAGGCAAAAGCTACATCCCGCCGGTAGAAATTGGCGCCGTGATGCGCGCAGGCGGCGTGGGCAAGGTCATCGCATCGAACAACCCGGACTTCAAGGTCGGCGACTACGTCAACGCCGGGCTCGATGTCCAGGAATATTGCCTGATCCCCCAAGAAAACATCAAGCGAAGCGGCATCTTCAGGATAGACCCGCGCATGGGCCTGACCTCATGGCTCAACGTGCTGGGCATGCCGGGCATGACGGGTTACTTCGGACTGCTTGAGGTGGGCTTGCCCAAGGCGGGTGAAACCGTGGTGGTGTCGGGCGCGGCAGGTGCCGTTGGCCAGACCGTGGGGCAGATTGCCAAACTCAAGGGCTGCCGCGTGGTCGGCATTGCGGGTGGCAAGGCCAAGTGCGACTGGGTCGTGAACGAGCTGGGCTTTGACGCCTGCATCGACTACAAGAATGGCGATGTGCGTGCGGGCCTGAAGGAGCACTGCCCCAAGGGCGTGGACATCTATTTCGACAACGTGGGCGGCGAGATCCTCGACATGGTGCTGGCCAAAATCACACGCGGTGCACGCATCATCATCTGCGGGGCCATCAGCCAGTACAACAACACAACACCCGTCAAGGGCCCGGCCAATTACCTGTCATTGCTGGTCAATCGTGCCCGCATGGAAGGCATTGTGGTGTTCGACTACGCCGACCGTTACCACGTTGCTGTGGCCGAAATGGCAGGGTACCTGAAGGCAGGCACCATGAAGAGCAAGGAGGACGTCGTCGTTGGCCTGGACACCTTCCCCGAGACGCTGCTCAAGCTCTTTAACGGCGAGAACTTCGGCAAGCTGGTATTGCAGGTGGCGGCCGAATAAGCCCGGGCTTATTTGCCCCGCACCAGCCGTACCGCCCCCGGCGAGTTGCGTGCGCCCTCGCCCGCGCTGCCTTCAATGAACGACACAAACATGAAGTAGCCGGTGCCGACGCTGCTGGATGTCCAGAAGCGGCCGGCCGGCGTACCCGGAAACGCACGCGGGTCAATCGCGGCCTTGCCTTCTTCGGCCTCGCGCACCGCGACGATGCTGGACATCTCCTTGAGCACCGGCAAGCGCCATTCCCCGCCAGCCGCCCTGGCCAGCGTTGATGCGTCAGCCTGGTTGACGAAAGTTGCCTTGCCGCTGCAGGTGGTCTTTTTCCAGCTCATGCCTTCGGCGCAACGCCGCCAGATCAGGCCTGTCTTGCTGTCGGTGATTTCCTGGCCATCGGCCGAGGCGGTGTAGCGCTCCTGCGCAGCAACGGGCATGAAGGCCGCGCTGGACAACAGCAGCAACAGGGTGGCCATTTTTGTTATTGGAAAGCGCATCGATGTCTCCTCGAAAAGATCCGGCAAAAGCCGATCAGCAAAGCCGTTTTTGAATGAGGTGATGCTATGTAAATCACACGGCCCTAGCCAGAGGGATGCTACTTAGCGGGAATTACCTAGTGGGCTGAATCAATGAGCTTCTTCACTGATTCAGCCTGCTGGTGTGATGTGTCCGCCCCGCAGGCAGACCCGGCCTGCAACACGGCCACAACCCTTGCCGGTGAATGGGCGAAATACCGGGCTTGCGCTACATGAGAATAGTTATCGTTTAAAATTTGAGTGTCGGCACCCTGAACCACCAGCACTGCCGGCGCAGGTCTGATTTTTACGAAATGGCTGTTTCCAAATTGACACCTTTGCACAAGCCCCCCATGTCGCTTGCTGATGCCGCTACCGGTGACGTTTTTACCGTCAGCCAGGTCGTTGCGCCCAAAGCCACCCCCGAGTGGGCAGTACAGCTCGAAGACATCGGTTTTTTGTCTGGCGAACGTGTCGCCATCATGGCGCGCGGCATGCCGGGCGGTGACCCGCTGGTGGTGCGTGTCGGCCTGTCAACTTTTGCATTGCGCCTGGACGAGGCCGCCTGCATACAGATTCAGCCCTTGAAGGCGGGGGCAACCGCGTGAGCGAATCCGTCATCACTTTTTTCCCGTCCGGCCCGCTGCTGGCGCTGGTCGGCAACCCGAACTGCGGCAAGACCGCCCTCTTCAACCTGCTCACCGGCAGCCGCCAGAAGGTCGCCAATTACGCCGGGGTGACGGTCGAACGCAAGGAAGGCAAATTCACCACGCCCGCCGGCAAGGTGATGCGCGTGCTCGATTTGCCCGGCACCTACAGCCTCAGCCCCCGCTCACCCGACGAGCGCGTGACGCACGATGTCCTGTATGGCCGCGCCAAAGGGGAAAAGCGCCCCGACCTGGTGGTCTGCGTTGTCGATGCCACCAACCTGCGCCGCAGCCTGCGCCTGGTGCTGGGCGTCAAGCGCCTGGGCATTCCGTGCATCGTCGCCGTCAACATGCAGGACCTGGCGCGCGACCGCGGCCTGGCCATTGATGCCGATGCGCTGTCAAAAGAACTGGGCCTGCCCGTGGTCAGCACCGTGGGCACACGCGGCGGTGGCGATGTGGATTTGCGCCTGCTGCTGGACAAACCCGAGCTCTGGAAGCGCCCTGCCGACACGCTTGATGCCATCGCCGGCGCGCCCACGCACGCCACCGAAGCCGACCACGAAACCGTGCGCGGCATCCTGCAGCGCCTGGGCCTGGACGGCCTGATTCCGCACACCGCCAGCGACCGCATCGACCGCGTGGTGCTGCACCCCGTCGTCGGCCCTGTCATGCTCGCCATCGTGCTGTTTTTGATCTTCCAGGCCGTGTTCAGCTGGGCCACGCCTGCCATGGACGGCATCAAGGTCGCCAGCCAATGGCTGGGCAATGCCGTCGGCAGCGTTTTGCCGGATGGCTGGGTCAAAAGCCTGGTGGTGGATGGCGTGATTGCCGGCGCCGGTGGCGTGATGGTGTTCCTGCCGCAGATCGTCATCCTGTTCTTCTTCATCCTGGTGCTTGAAGAGTCCGGCTACCTGCCGCGCGCGGCGTTTTTGCTGGATCGCCTGATGGGCGGCGTGGGCCTCTCGGGCCGCTCTTTCATTCCGCTGCTGTCGAGCTTTGCCTGCGCCATTCCCGGGATCATGGCGACCCGCACCATTGCCAACCCGCGCGACCGCATGGTCACCATCATGATTGCGCCGCTCATGACCTGCTCGGCCCGGCTGCCGGTGTATGCGCTGCTGATTGCCGCCTTCATTCCTGCCCGCCAGGTCGGCATCTTCAACCAGCAGGGCCTGGTGCTGTTTGCGCTGTATGTGGCCGGCATCGTGGGTGCGCTGGCCGTGGCCTGGGTGCTCAAGCGCCTGACCGCGCGCGGCCAGGTTCGCACGCTGATGATGGAGCTGCCCAACTACCACCTGCCGAGTATTCGCAACGTGGCCATCGGCCTGTGGCAACGCGTGGCCATCTTCATGAAGCGCGTCGGCGGTGTCATTCTGACGCTGACGATTGCGCTGTGGTTCATGGCCAGCTTCCCCGGCCCACCTGCCAACGCCGACCGGCCCGCGATTGAATACAGCATCGCCGGCCAGCTGGGCAAAGGCCTGGCGGTGATTTTTGAACCGATTGGTTTTAACTGGCAGATCAGCATTGCGCTGGTGCCCGGCCTGGCCGCGCGCGAGGTCGCCGTCAGCTCGCTGGGCACGGTGTATGCGCTGTCGGCAAGCGCCGACCAGACCGCGCAGGCGCTGGAACCCATCATCGCGAAACAGTGGAGCCTGGCGACCGCCCTGTCGCTGCTGGCCTGGTATGTGTTTGCGCCGCAATGCCTGTCAACGCTGGCGACCGTCAAACGCGAAACCGGTGGCTGGAAGATGCCGCTCATCATTGCCGGGTACCTGTTCGCGCTGGCCTACCTGGCCTCATTCATCACCTACCGGGTGGCGCTGGCCATGGGTGGCGGCTAGTCACAGCCCGTTTTAACGTACACGTTAAATTTTTGACGTATACGGCAAAATTTTTGTTCGCAGCCTGCCCAAAAGCATTTTTCGGCCGCCAGACAGGCCCAAAATGCCTCAAAAAGGCCATTTTCGAGTGCCAAATATGGTCTCAAGCCAATGGATACGGGCGTGAGCAGCTACTAATTTTATAGCATTCGGCGCTCCCGCCAGTACTTTTTCAGACGGCCGCGCGCGACCTCGCGGACTGCATAGGCCACATGCGCACCATCCACAGGTAGATCAGCGCGCCCAGCAGCAGCGCGCCGGCTGCAATCTCCAGCGACAGCGTGAACCCCGCCTCTACCGTGGCCGTGCGGCGCAGCATCACCGCCACCATGGGCGGGCCGGCGATCTGGCCGACGCCATAGACCGCCGTCAGCAGGCCCATGTAGCTGGTGGCGGTGTCGGGCCGCAGGCGGCGCACCTCCTGCATGGCAAAAAAGGTCAGCGCCGTGAACGGTATGCCCAGCACAAAGCTGCCGACGATAAAACCCATGAGCGTCGGCGACCACAGGCTGATGGCAATCGACAGCGCCTGGATGAAGTAGCAGCCCGCCAGCAGATAGCGCAGGTCACCCGTCAGCGGCACGCGGGTCGACAGCAGCGCGCCCACCATCACGCCCAGGCCCAGCATGGGCCAGAACATGTCGAGGAAAGGCGAGCCCGGCAGCGCCTGCCGCGCAATCACCGGCAAAAAGGTGGCCGTGACGATGTAGCCCAGCCCCGCCAGCCCGTAGGCCCCCGCCAGCACCAGCATCTGGTTGCGGCCGGCTGTGGCGGTGGCGGGCACGGCGCCCGCGGCGGGTGAAGCCGCCGCAATCGGCTCCAGCGGCTTCTCGTTGCTCGCATGAAAGGTACGCCAGACCACGCTGGTCAAAATCGCCGCCATCACGCCCAGGATGATCCAGCCGGTGGCGGCATGCCACTGCAGCGCCACCATGCCGCTGCACATCAACCCGCTGAGCATGATGCCAGCGCCCGGCCCCGCATACATCACACCGCCCAGCCGGCTATGGCCATGCCGCGCCAGTTGCGCCAGGCACCAGCCCGAAGTGAACAAAAACACAAAGGCACTCGCCACACCCGCAAAAAAGCGCAGCAACGGCCAGATGCCCGGCAGGTTGAGCGACATGCCCAGCGTCAACAACGCTGTGGCCACCAGCCCGGCACGCACCCAGCTCGAAGCCCCCACCTGCGGCAGCGCAGGAAAGCGCCGCCAGATGAAAGGCTGAAAAGTGCAGATCAGCGCACCGACCAGATAGCCGATGTAATTGGCCGTCGCCAGCCAGCTCGCCCCCAGCAGGTCAATCACCCCGTCGTGCAGCATCATGGGCAAAAGCGGGGTGAAGGCAAAGCGGCCAATGCCCATGGCGGTGGCGAGGGCGATCATGCCGGCGAGGGCGATGGTGAGGGGGGCGATCTTCTTGAATTTTGATTTTTCAATCAAGGGGGATGTCATGCTCAAGGCGTCACTTTCATTTCATTGGCCGTCAGCGCCATGCGCCGCTTCAAACGCGCAGCCTCCTGCACATCCCCAGCCTTCTCCGCCAGCGACGCCTGCACACCCAGCCAGGCCAGCAGCGGCCTGCGCCAGCCCTGGGCTGAGGCGGTGTCCACAGCCTGCTGAATCAACGCGGGGCTTGCGGTGCCTGCGCGGAACTGTGCGCCTGCGGCAACCAGCTTTGACAAAGGTTCGGCATCTGCACCCGGCGCGCGTTGTGTGGCGGGTAGCAGCGCAGCGTCTTGCGGGGCCAGCGTGCCCATCAAATAGTCGGCATAGGCGCGCTCGGCAGGCGCTGCGTCCTGCCGGAGTTTTTCAAAACCGGGGCAGGGCTCAAACACCAGGGTGGCGACGCGGAGCGCGCAGCGCAGCAGCTCGACCTTGGCCATCAGGTCGATGTTGCCGGTGCTGGAAACCTCGCTGCGGGCGCGGTTGAACTCGACAGCCTCTACCCTTGTGTTGCCCTCCAGGTAAGCAGCGACGCCGCGGTCTGTGGAGCCCTTGGCTTCAAGCTGCCAGTCGGGCTGTTTGGGGCCGGATGAACAGGCGGTGAGCGCAACGCACGCCAACGCAATTAACGAAGTGGATAGATGTTTCATGGCAGCTTCACCTCGGTATCGCGCTTGAAGGGCCATTTGCGGTTGATCTCGTTGATCAGGCCATCGACCTTGCGCAGGCTGGCTTCGACCTCACCGCGCAGGCTGCCCAGATCGTTGGTCGCTTCACGCGCGTTACCGCTGATGGCCTGGGCGTCGACCAGCACGGCATCGACCTTCTTCAGGCTGGTACGGGCCTCGCCGAGCAGCGCGTTGAGTTGGGCGACGGTGGCGCGGGTTTCGGGCATCACGCCCTTCTCGCCAAACACCTGCACATCGGTCTTGGCGGCCAGCGTGTCGAGCTTGCTCAAGAGCGCGTTGCTGCGGTCCAGCGTGACCTGCAGCTTTTTCGCCTCTGCCTCACCGCCCAGCAGCACCGACATGGCGCCGCCGGTGCCGTTCAGCCGCGTGGTCAGCACCTTCAGGTTGGCCAGGCTGGCGCCCAGCGCGCCCTCACTGCCGACAAGACTGTTGACGTTTTCAATCAGGTCCTTGGCAGAGGCAATCAGTTTGGGCACTTCTGCCGCCGCATCGCCCTGTAGCACGGTACGCACCGCGCCGTCTTCAAGCGGCGCATCGGTCAGCAGGCCGGTATAGGCCCGGATATTGGTGCCGCCCACCAGGCCGCGCACCATGGTAAAAACGCTTGACTTTCGCAGCCAGTGCGCATCCTTGCTGGCAACGTCGATGTTGATGCGGGCCTTGCCGTCGTCGGCCAGCTCGATATTGCGCACCCGGCCAATCGGGAAGCCCGAGAACGTCAGGTTCATGCCGGCCACCACGCCTTCGGAATCTTCAGAAACCAGCACGAGGCGCTGCGTGCGTTCAAACACGCCGCGTGCATACATCACGTACAGGGCCGAACAGCCGATGAGCGCGACCATGAAGATCAGCAGCAGCACGGCCTTGAACTCAAGGTGCTCGCCGGGCGGCGCGGTGTCGCCGGGCACGGGCGCCAGTTTGTTGTCGGGGATTTCGCTCATGGGTGGTGGTCTTTTTAAAAACGTCAATCAGTAGTAATTGCCGACCAGGGACAACACTTCGATGAGGAGGATGACTGAAAACATGCGCACCAACCCACGCATCTCGGCACTGGTGCGCGTATTGCTTTCAGCCAGGCCGTAGAGGGCTGAAGCCATCGGGATCAGCGAAACGGCCAGTGCAAAGAACAAGGTCTTGAGCATGAAGATCAGCGTCACCGCCGGGTTGAAAACCTGGCCGAACAGCCGTGTGTAGCTGGCCCAGCCTGCCAGGTTGGACCCGTAAATGGTGATGTAGGCCACGATGAGCGCCACCACGCAGCTGAGCACAGCCAGCGTGACGGTTGAAAAAATGCCCGACACCACGCGCGGCAACACCTCACGGTGGATAGGGTCCACGCCCGTGCGGCGCAGCTTGTCGAGGTCGCCACGCGCCTTCATCTCGGCCAGCTCGGCCCCATCGGGGATGGTGCAGCGCAGCGCCACAAACAGGGCTGCGGTCAGCGGAATCAGCTCCAGCACCAGCACGCGTATGACGACCTGCAATGAATATTGCGTCAGCCCGTACGTCAGTGCGGTGGCGGTGACGATGCGTGTCAGCACCAGGCTGAGCAGCGCGCAAAGCACGGTGAAGCCGGTCAATATGGGGGCGGTGTTGTCATAAATGTGGCGCGCCATCACCACCCTGTCGCTGCGTTTGTAGCTGGATGGGGACATCGCCAGCAACAGCAGCAGCGCGCCCAGATGCGCGAGCCGCCACCACTCCGTCAGCCAGATCTTCGCTGTGCGGTTGCTGCGGGTCAGCAGTCCCCGCCATGAATGCATGGTCACCATCCGGCCATGATAACGAATGACTGCACCGGCGCACCCACATCCACCGGGGCTCGGACCCGCTGGCGAAGTCCTGCGCCCGTGTCCCCTGTAGGCCAAGCGCCCGACCATCAAAAACCGGTCAACACCGGCCAGCATGGCGCGTTGGGAAGTCATCGGCATTGCGTCGCCGACATTGCCAACATTCACTCAAGGAGACAGTCCCATGACCCTGCGCCACAAGTTTTTCAATATGCTGTTCGCTGTACTGGCTTTCAGCCAGCTCGCGTTCGTTCCGCTGATTGCGGCCGCGCAGCAATACGCTGCGCCCGTGATCACAGGCTTTGACGTCAAGCAGGTGGAGCGGCTGAGCCCGGGCACCGAGATGGTTTTTACGCTTTATGGAACGCCCGGCGCGGACACACGCATCAGCATCGAGGGCATCAACGCCCAGTACCTGCTGCCTGAAATCGAGCCCGGCGTTTATGTTGGCTCCTACACGATCCGCACATCGGACCGCTTGTCTCCACTGAGCCAGGTCACCGCCAACGTGCGCCTGGGCAACCAGGTCGCCAGTACCGTGCTCGATGAGTCGCTGCTGGCCGGCGCTCCATGGCGCTCGCGCACGGGCAGCGTGCCTACGGGGATCGCACCACGTATCCAGAGCTTCACCGTCTCGCCTGCCAGCCGGATCGAGCCGGGCTCGGAGCTGTTTTTCACGCTCATGGGCACACGCGGCGGCAAGGCCAGTGCACGGCTCAACGGCATGGAAGGCAAGATCTTCCTCAACGAGACGACCCCAGGCAAATACGAAGGCAGCTACACCATCAAGTCGCGTGACCGCATCACTGCGGCCTCGCGTGTGACGGCGAACCTGCGCGTTGACAACCGTCAGGCGGATGCCGTCCTGCGTGAATCGCTGGTGGCCAGCGGTGCCGTTCGCCCGGCCAATGTGCCGGTCAAAATCTGTCCGAACTGCGGCACGGTGGAAGCCATTAACGCAATCGAAGTCAAGGGTGACGGCAGCTATGTGGGCCTGATAGGCGGCGGCCTGGCCGGTGCGGTGCTGGGCAGCCAGATCGGTAACGGCAATGGCCGGACCGCTGCGCAGGTACTTGGCGCCGTGGGCGGTGCACTGGCTGGCCGCGAGATTGAAAAGAATGTGCGCAAGAACACCCACTACGAAGTGGTGACCCGGCTGGAAAGCGGCGGTACGCAGACAGTGACCTACGCCACACCACCGGCGTTCAGGGTCGGTGACAAGGTGCGTATCGAAAACAACCTGCTGGTCGCCAACCAGTAAGACCCGGGCGTGCGCAAATGCACGCTCTGGACGCGTTTTCGTACTTGCAACACAATACGGAACGCGGCCGCGCCCGAAAGGCTATTGGTCGTACCCACAACAACGACCGCCTGGAGGGCGCGCAGTCTGAAGACGCTTCAGGCTGCTGCGACATCACCTATTGATGCCTGACTTCCCCGATTTCTGGATTTATACAAGCGGCGCCTTTGGCGGCATTTGCATGCTGGTCCTGGCATTGGGCCTGATCATCGGGCACGCTTACGACGAGCACATGCTGTGGTGGCATTCTGCAGGGGTTGGCATTGCGTTGCTTGCCCATGCGCTAGGCCAGGCTTACCCGGCATCGGCATCTGCCCTCTGGCCGGTACAACTGGCGCTTGCCACATTGGCACTGTGTTCGGCGACGGGGTCGTCCGGTTCCATCGCACGGCCAGCCAAGGCGCTTCAATACCTTTCAATGGCACTGGTCGGCGTGATGGTGCCGGCATTTGCGCTGGGACTCGTGACTCACAGGCAAATGGGCCTGCTGGTCATTCCGTGGGCGTTGCTGGCCAGCTGGTACATGATTCGCGCCTGGCGCCAGTGGGGTCCCTGGATTGTCTGGATTGCGGCAGGGCAGACCGCGCTTGTCCTGCAGCAGCTGCTGCGCACGGCCAGCCTGAGCTCGCCATGGACCGAGCGGCTGCAGGCTGAAAGCCTGGGTGCACTGGCTGTATATGCCTGCGCCACCTACCTCGGCATGGTCTGGCTGAGCCGTCTCAGCGCCGAAAACGCCTTGCGTGTGGAAGCGCGCGAGCGCACAGACCCGCTTACCGGCCTGGCCATGCCACGCGTCTTTTTTGACCGCATGGATGGCGCACTCATACGCTCGCGCTCCATGGGCTACACCTGTGCCGTGCTGCTGGTGCGTGCCGAAAATATCGACCAGATCGTGCGCGACCAGGGCATGGACAACAACGAGCGGGTCTTGCTGGCTGCATCGCGCGCCATTGCAGGTGCCTTGCGCTCACAGGACTCGGCAGCGCGCCTGTCCGGCAACCGCTTTGCCATCATGGCCGAAGGCATTGCAGAAGGCACAGCCAACCAGATCGCGACACGCATACTCGCCAACGGCCTGCGTGCCGGTGAATGGGGACTGAAGGGCTCTGACTTGCAGTTCCAGATTGCGATTGTGGAAATCGACCCCTCGGGTGTCGGCTCGGCCACCATACTGGCGCTGCTGGAAGACATGCTGCGCGGGATGACAGGCAAAGCCGCCAGCAGCCGCATCAAGGTTCTGCCCCGCATCACGGACCGGCAGACGCCGCTGCATACGCCTGCCGCAGGTGCCGAGCCTGACCTGGTTTGAGCGCTCTGCGGCTTGCGCCTTTCGCGCCGCAGCCCTGTTGTTTTAAGGGGAGGCAACAAACAACAAGGGCTGGCGGGGCGAAATAAACAGGCGTAAGGTATACCCAGATAAAAAGAGAGATGGGGGCACCACATGAACCTGGCTATTGCTGACACGCCTGAGCGTGACCGGAGCGGCTGATGCTGCCGGTCACGGACTTTCCGGTCTTTCTGGGTGGCGCCCTTGCGGGGACTTGCGGTCTTGTGCTGCTGCTTGGGCTCATCGTCGGACAGGCCTACGACGAGCGCATGTTGTGGTGGCATTCAGCGTCCATTGCCGCAGCGCTGTCAGCGCTCGCTGCGCCCGAGGTCGGTCCGATGGCGCTGACCGTCATGTGGAGCCTTCAACTCGCGCTGGCCGCACAAACCATGCTGAAAGCAGCCGGCTCGACCGGCGCCATGCACCAGCCTGCAAAAATAATCCGTTATCTGGCAATCGCGATCCTGGGGCTCATACTGGTTGCGACAATCCTGGGCTTGCTCAGGTCAAACCATCCAGGCTTGCTCGCCCTGCCCTGGGCTGGCTTGACAGCCTGGTATCTGATCCGCGCCTGGGCACAAAACCGGCCATGGATTTTCTGGGTCGCAGGCGGTTACGCCGCATTGATGGCGCACTACCTCTTGCTGGAACTGGCCCTGACATCAGTGGCCCAGGCAAGTACCCTTCGCCTGGCCAGCCTGGCCGCATTGGCGACTTACGCGGTGGCGGGTTATCTCGGCATGGTCTGGGCCAGCCGGCTGCGCTCGGAAAATACCTTGCGCGTTGAGGCCAGGGAACGCACCGACCCGCTCACAGGACTGGCCACGCCGGTGGTTTTTTTCGACAGGTCGGACGGCGCGCTGATGCGTTCAAGGCAGCTTGGCTATACCTGCACGCTATTTCTGATACGGGTGGAGAACATCGACAAAATCGTTGCAGAAAGGCATCTGGACAACAGCGAAAGTGTCATCCTCGCCGCCGCCCGGGCAATTGCCGGAACACTGCGTACGCAGGACACTGCTGCGCGGCTAGGGCACAACCGTTTTGCCGTGATCGCAGAGGCCATTGCCGAGGGCACGTCACGACTCATGGCAACACAGATCCTGGCGCACGGACTGCGAGCTGAAGAGTGCGGGCTTCAGGGGTCAGAGCTGCATTTCCAGATTGCGCTGGTTGAAATCGATCCGTCCGATGCCACAACGTCCGATGTGCTCTCCCGGCTTGACCATGCGCTTCAGGACATGGCGGGTCACACAGGTGCCAGCCACATCAGGCCGTTACCGCGCATTCGGCGAGGCAAACACCTGCCCGGGATGGCAGACCTCGCCGTCTAGCGTCGGTCAGGCTTTACCCACAACGATGTCTGCCAGCTTGCGCAGGCCATCGTCAATACGGGTTGAAAACGGAAAGCCGCAGCTGATGCGCAGGTAGTGGTCAAACCTGCTGGAGTTTGAAAACATGGCGCCCGGCGCCACGCGTATGCCCTGCAGCAACGCGGCATCAAACACCGCCTGCGCAGAAGTACCCTCCGGCATCTCGACCCAAAGCAGCATGCTGCCGCTGGGCACATTCAGGCGGGTACCGGCCGGGAAATATCTGGCAATCGCCTCGGCCATCTGCTCGCGCTGGACATTGAGCATGCGGCGCAACCTGGCCATATGCCTGTCATACGCGCTGGACACCATGAATTGCGACACCGCCATCTGTGCCAGCGCCTCATTGGAGCGGCTCTGTGCGTACTTCAGCATCTGTATGCGCGCCTGCCAGCGGCCGCCCGTCATCCAGCCCAGGCGAAGGCCGGGCGCAAGTATCTTGCGCAGCGATGCGCAGTAAATGACGTTACCGGTTTTGTCCCAGGCTTTGGCGGCCTTGAGCGGCACATCGTCATGGCCGAGGGCGCCATAGGTGTCGTCCTCGATCAGCGCGACCTGCTGGCGCTCACACAGGGCAACCAGCCTTTCCTTTTCGGCATCGGGCATGACGCTGCCCAGCGGGTTGTGAAAGTTGGGCATCACCACCACGGCCTTGATGTTGTCTTGCGTCTGGAAGGCAAGATCAAGTGCCTCGACGGAGATGCCTGTGGTGGGGCTGGTGGGTATTTCCAGCGCGCGCAGGCTCAGGCTTTCAAGAATCTGCAGCAGGCCGTAATAGGTGGGCGATTCAACCGCGATGGTGTCACCCGGCTGGGACACGGCGCGCAGTGCGACGTTGAGTGCCTCAATACAGCCGTGGGTGACGACGATGTCTTCAGGGGCCAGCTGCATGCCGGCTTCGAGCGCGCGCCTGGCAAGCACCGCCCGCAGCGGCGAGTCACGCGGAGAGTCAACAGCGCTCACCAGCAATTGGGGGTGCTGGCGCAGGGCACGCGTCGAAGCGTTTTTGAGGGCTTCAGACGGGTACATCCCGGGTGAGCCATAGGCCGCAGCCAGATTGACCACCAGCGGGTGGCTGTCGCATTTGGCAACGTAGTCAGAGACCCGGTTGTGTATGCCGACGTATTGCGCCGGGTCCAGCTTGCGGCCCGGCTCGGGCTCACTCAGGCGCTGCAGGTCGGCGCGCCGTCTGCGCAAGACAAAGTAACCGGATCGCGGACGCGACTCCAGCAGGCCTTCATCTTCCAGCGTATGGCAGGCCAGTGCAGCGGTCGACAGGCTGACCTGGTGCAGGCGCATGAGGTCGCGCACGGAGGGCATGCGCTGGCCCGGCGTCAGGGCGCCTGACTGGATCGCCTGCCGGTAGTGGCTCGAGACTTTGAGGTAAAGCGGTTGTTCCATGGCTTGCATCGCCTGAATATTCAACGATCCCGGTGGAGACGGACAGTCACAGATGGGCCTCAATCAGACCATAACAGATGGATTAATTCGCGCCTGTACCGGTACAGATGGCTGGCGGGTGTGTCTGTTCTGAAAGTCCGTTCATTTTTAAGCTGGAAGCCTTTCAACCCCAAAGGAGTTTCGCCATGCAGGCCAGACCAGATCGTGAAGCTGTCATCCAGATCAAGGCCGGTGAGTCATTGTTTGTCTGCCTCAGGGCCGGCACCACCATTGTCAGCACCGCAGACCAGTTGCGCATCACAGGCGAGCCGCGCTGTCTGGGCGGACAGGTCTTTCGTGCACAGGCCACGCTTGCTGAAGGCGAGGCGTGGCAGATCGAAAAAAGCGGTTGGGTCACGCTGACTGCAGCATCAGGCAGCACAGTCCACATCTGCCGGGCAGCGGCATCGTCCCTGCTGCAGGGCTGGCTGCGTAAAGCCGCCAGCGTGTTTGTGCCCGGCCGTACCGCCAGAACCTGCGCCTGAACAGCCTGTTTACTGGGGCAGCAAACGGATCAGCTTGCCGTTGCTGTTGTCGGTCAGCACATAGAGCAGGCCATCCGGGCCCTGGCGAACATCGCGAATGCGCTCCCCGATCTCGCTGACAAGTTTGCTTTCACGCACCACCTTGCCGCTGTAGGGCGCCGCCAGTTCGATGCGGTCGAGGTAGGCGAACTTGAGCGAGCCGACAAACAGGTTGCCCTGCCAGGCCTTGCCGTATTTGTCACTGGTCAGGAAGGCCATGCCTGAAGGCGCGATGGAGGGCGTCCAGTAATGCAGCGGTTGCTCCATGCCCGCCTTGGCGGTCAGTCCTTCGCCAATCTTGCCGCCGCCGTAGTTCTCGCCATAGGTGATGACAGGCCAGCCGTAATTGGCGCCGGCCCTGGGCAGGTTGATCTCGTCGCCGCCCTGCGGTCCGTGTTCGTTCTCCCACAAGGTACCGTCAGGCGCCATCGCCAGGCCCTGCATGTTGCGGTGGCCGTAGCTCCATATCTCTGGCAGCGCGCCGGCCCTGCCGACAAAGGGGTTGTCTGACGGCACGCTGCCGTCCTTGTTGATGCGAATCAGCTTGCCGTGGTGGTTGTTCAGCGTCTGGGCATCTTCCTTGCGCGAAAACCGTTCGCCGGTTGTCAGAAACAGTTTGCCGTCGGCCCTGCCGTTCAGGCCAGGCGCACGGCTTTCAACGATGCGGCAGCCGAAATGCGCCGAACTCGCTGTTTTGGGCTTCTGGCTGAAGATGACCTTGAGATTCTCAAGCTTGCTGTTGTCTGCACTCAGCGTTGCGCGGGCCAGCGCGGTGCTGTTGGTGTTGCCGGGGCCGGGCTCTGAAAAGCAGAAGTACAGGGTGCGATTGCTGGCAAAGTCCGAATCAAGAATCACATCCAGCAGCCCGCCCTGCCCGCCGACAGCAACCGAAGGCACGCCAGACACCGGCTCACCCAGTTTGCCCCCCGGCTCGATTACACGCAGCCGGCCTGCGCGCTCGGTCACCAGAAACCTGCCGTCCGGCAGGAAAGCCACAGCCCAAGGGTTTTGAAGGCCGGTCGCGACCGTTTCTGGTTTGACGCCCTGAGCCCGGGTCAGCGGCGAAAAAAGCATTAAAAGCGCTAGCAAAATAATAGCTGGCTGCGCTTGACCGGATTGGTCTGGGTACCTGTTTGATACGCCAACAAGAGATAAAAAACGCTGCATGAGGTCAAACCCTCCAAAAAATGAATACTTTAGAACTCATTTTTAAACTATTTGCTGGCCAATTAAAGTGCACCAAAACGAATCGGCTGATATGTATTTACAAATCAATGACTTGGCAAGCACATCAAGAAACAACCTGAGGTTGACGTAGGACCATTCCTTCAAGTATCCTGCCTGCCATGCGCATCACAGCTCCCCTACTGGCCTTCCTGTTTGTCGCATCTGCGATGCTGTTCACAGTCAGAGCTCATGCCGCCCCCGGGAGTTCCGCTGATGACATGGACAAATTACTGGCCGACAAGGGCCTGATGGCGCATATCGAGCGTGCCAGCCAGACGGTCACCAGCAAGGCCTCGGAACTGGTCGTCAACGCCATGGGTTTTCTGGGCGTGCCCTATCGCCGCGGCGGCAACTCGGCGGACACCGGTTTTGACTGCAGCGGTTTTGTGCGGGCCATTTACGAACAAAGCGTTGGTCTGATCCTGCCACGCAAGGCAGAGCAGCAGGCTGCAGCCACCCAGAACATTACCAGGGACGACCTGCAACCCGGCGACCTGGTGTTCTTCAACACCATGCGCCGCGCCTTCAGCCACGTCGGCATTTATGTCGGTGAAGGCAAGTTCATCCATTCCCCAAAGCCTGGCGCTGAAGTCCGCGTCGAAAGCATGTCGGTAGCCTACTGGAATCGCCGCTTTGATGGCGCTCGCCGCGTCGCCGGCCAGGACAGCCAGCCAGCGCAGGCCCGCGAGTCCCGCGCAGCAGTCGCGGTACAGGCGCAGGCCCAGGTCGCTGCCCAGACACGCGCGGCTCAGGTGCCCCTGCTGCAGGCCAACGCGCCAGCCGCGCAGATCAACCAGTACATGATCCAGGCGCAATAAGCGCCACAGGCACACCCTTTCGCGGTGGCCCCCTGATCACGTTCATCAGGAATACCAAAGCAACTGCGGGCCGTGGCAACGGACAGAGACTGAAACTCGCAGCCCTTGAAAATCCATATCTACACAGACATAGACACACTGTTCGGCAGGGCCTGCCGGATCTGGATGGATGTGCTGCTGGATGCCGGGCATGAGGTCGAGTACATAGACTTGGGCCATGAAAAGGAAGGTGCCTTGCCCGACGTCGGCGCAGCCGATGTCAACCTGCTGGTTGTGGGCATCTACGCCTTTGAACGCTTTGGCAAACACGGCCTGCCGCGCGGCAAAAACCTGCTCTGGATGCTGGACCCGCTGACGCGCAACCCTGACGCCGCAGTGCACGGCTACAAGGCGAGACTGTTTGATGCCTTTGCGCCGCAGCTGGATGCCGTGCTCGCCATGGACCCGCCGATTGAAGACTATCTGCGCCAGCACTACCCTTGCCTGGCCGTCTCCCAGCTGCCGTACCTGATTGCCGAAAAACACATCCGCGTGCCCGTTCCCGAAGCCGCAAGAAACACAGATGTGCTCTTCATGGGGCACCCGTCACCCTCCCGCGAACACGCCGCGGTGCTTTTCAATGCGGCAAAGGTTCCGGCAGAATTTGTCTGGGCCGGCCTGTGGGGCAAATCGCGTGAAGACCGGCTGCGTCATGCCCGCATCTCGATCACCATTCACGCCGACCCGCAGCACACCTATTTCGACCAGTTCCGTACGCTGGAAGCATGGGCAGCCGGTACAGCAATGGTGAGCGAAGCCACAGAGGGCGTTGCGACGCACGGTATCCGGGCCGGTGAGCACCTTGTGATGGGCGCGCTGGACGATCTGCCGGCGCTTTGCCAGGCGATCCTGAATGATCCAGCCAGACGACAAGCCATGACCGCAGCCTCGCAGGCACTGCTGAGGCAGCAATTTTCAGCACGTCGCTGGCAGCCGCACATGCTGGCGGTCTTGCACAGCCTGTAGGGAATTGTTGCTGCCACAGGCCCGATACCTGCTGCGATGCCGTGATACCCAATGTGACGCCGAGGGTTAATCCCGCCCCGTCTCTGGAGTTCCGGGACTACCATGTCGGGCGGTATCCCCCACTTTAAAAATTCCCACAAGAGGAGCCCAGCAATGGCACAACTGAATGTCAACGGAAAAGTACGCCAGTACGAAGCAGAAGAAGACACCCCGCTACTGTGGGTCATACGTGAACAGCTGGGCCTGACCGGCACCAAATATGGTTGCGGCATTGCGCAATGCGGGGCCTGCACCGTGCACATCAATGGCGTACCGACACGCAGCTGCGTGCGCCCCGCATCGACGGTTGATGCCAAGGACAAGGTCGTCACCATTGAAGGCCTCTCGCCCAATGGTTCGCACCCAGTTCAAAAAGCCTGGGTCGCGCTCGACGTGCCGCAATGCGGCTTTTGCCAGTGCGGCATGGTGATGGCAGCTGCTGCGCTGCTCAAGACAACCCCCCGTCCAACGGATGAGCAGATCGACCAGAGCATCACCAACATCTGCCGCTGCGGCACCTACAACCGCATTCGTGCGGCCATCAAGTCCGTCGCACAGGGCGGCAGCACCAAGAGTGCGGGCCTGGCGATTACCCACACCGACGGGAGCGTGTCATGAGCGCCGTCATGTCTACCCCCAAAGCCACGACCAAGGTTTCTCGCCGCGGCTTCCTCGGCAGCACGGCAGGGGCCGGCCTGGTCGTCGCCTTCCACGTCCCGTTTGCCACGTCGGCCAATGCGCAGGACGCGGCCATGCCGGAAGAGGTCAATGCCTGGGTCGTTGTCAAACCCGATGAGACCGTCATCATCCGTATCGGCCGCGTTGAAATGGGCCAGGGCACGCTGACCGGCCTGGCACAGCTGGTGGCTGAAGAGCTCGACTGCAACTGGGCCAAAGTCAAAACCGAATACCCCACCCCGGGCCAGAGCCTGGCGCGCAAACGCGTCTGGGGCGACTTCGGCACCGTGGGCAGCCGCGGCGTGCGGCAGTCACAGGACTACATGCGCAAGGGCGGCGCTGCCGCAAAAATGATGCTGGTGCAGGCCGCAGCCGATGGCTGGAAGGTCTCGCCCGCTGACTGCAGTGTTGCCAACGGCGTCATCACCCACAGCGCCAGCGGCCGCAAGACGACCTACGGCAAGGTGGCCGTCGCCGCAGGCAAACTGACGGCGCCCGACGTGGCCACGGTCAAACTCAAGGATTCCAAAGACTGGAAGCTGGCCGGCAAACGCCTGGCGCGGCTGGACACAGCCGACAAGGTCACGGGCAAGCAGATCTACGGCATGGACGTCGTGCTGCCAGGCATGCTCAACGCTGCCATCAAGGAATGCCCGGTGTTCGGTGGCAAGCTCAAAAGTTTTGATGCGTCCGCCATTGAAAAACGCCCCGGCGTCAAGAAAGTCGTGCGTGTGGGTGACAGTGCCGTCGCCGTGGTGGCAGACACCTGGTGGCGCGCGAAAAGTGCACTGGCCGCCATGCCCATCGTCTGGGACAACGGTCCGAACGAAAAAGTCTCGAGCGAAAGCATCGCAGCCATTCTTAAAGCCGGCCTGGATGCACCGGATGCAGCGGTCGGCAACGCCAGCGGCGATGCACGCACCGCGATTGCCGGCAGCGCACGCAAGATCGAGGCGGTGTACTCCTACCCCTTCCAGAACCACGCCACCATGGAGCCGATGAACGCCACGGCGAAATGGACGCCGACGCGCTGCGAAGTCTGGGCCCCCACACAGAATGCAGAAGCGGCACTGGCGGCCTGCTCGGAAGCCGCCGACCTGAAGCAGAACCAGTGCGACGTCTACCGCATGCATCTGGGCGGCGGCTTTGGCCGGCGCAGCATGACCGATTACGTCACGCAGGCCGTGCGCATCGCCAAAGAAATGCCGGGCACCCCCATCAAGCTGATCTGGTCACGTGAAGAAGACATGACCCAGGGCCGCTACCACCCGGTCACACAGTGCAAGCTGACGGCCGGACTCGACGCACAGGGCAACATCACCGGCCTGCACATGCGCATCTCGGGCCAGTCGATCCTGGCCACGGCGATTCCGCAGGCCGTTGTCAACGGCAAGGACCCTGCCGTCTTCATGGGCCTGAACTCGCCCGGCCCCGAAGGCTCCATCGGCTACACCTTCCCCAACCTGCTGATTGACCATGCCATGCGCAACCCGCATGTGCCGCCGGGCTTCTGGCGCGGCGTGAACCTGAACCAGAATGCGGTGTACCTCGAGTCCTTCATCGATGAGATCGCGGTCGCCACAAAGCAGGATCCGCTGGCGCTGCGCCGCAAGCTGATGGCCAACCATCCCAAGCACCTCGCCGTGCTCAATGCGGCTGCCGAACGTGCCGGCTGGGGCAAACCGCTGCCCAAAGGCCACTACCACGGCATCGCGCAGATCATGGGCTTTGGCAGCTATGTGGCGGCGGTGGCCGAGGTATCGGTCAGCGACGAAGGCAAGCTCAAGGTGCACCGCATCGTGGCCTCGACAGATTGCGGTTACGCCGTCAACCCGCAGCAGATCGAAGCACAGGTAGAAGGCTCGTTTGTCTACGGCCTGTCAGCCGCGCTGTACGGTGAATGCACCGTCAAGGATGGCCGCATCGAGCAGGAGAACTTCAACACCTACCAGATGCTCAAAATGGACGAGATGCCCAAGGTTGAGACCGTCATTGCAGCATCGGGCGGATTCTGGGGCGGTGTGGGCGAACCCACAATTGCCGTGGCGGCGCCGGCAGTGCTCAATGCGATCTATGCGGCGACCGGCAAACGCGTGCGCGACCTGCCGCTTAAAAACACCAGCCTTAAAAAGGCATGAGACCGGGGCGGCGTCTGGCCCTCGTCATCGGAGCCTTCTGGCTCCCGGTGATGACGGCCACGGCGCAGCCCTCAGCTCTTGCGCCGGGCGCGCCCTTCACCATTGCTGGCGACACCATCCCCGCACCGCTCACGGCCTCGCCCGGCGATGCGGCGCGTGGCCGGGCCATCGTCGCCAACCGGCAGGTCGGGCTTTGCCTGCTCTGCCACACCGGGCCTTTTCCTGAAGAACGGTTTCAGGGCAACCTGGCACCGGATCTTTCAGGTGCGGGCTCGCGCTGGTCTGAAGGCCAGTTGCGGCTGCGGCTGGTGGATGCCACCCGCTTGAATGCACAAACCATCATGCCGGCGTACTATCGCACTGAGGGCCTGAACCGTGTCGCGACAGCGTGGCAAGGGCGAACCCTGCTGGACGCACAACAGATTGAAGACGTGCTGGCGTTTTTACAAACACTGAAGAAATGACATGCTGAAGAACTCTCCGCCGCATGCAGGCACGAAGGCCACACGCCGCAAGGTGCTGGCGACAGCGGCAGCGCTGGGCGCCAGCGTTGTGCTGCGCCCCGCCCTCGCCGCCGCAGGCGACCTTGAGGTGGCGATTGCCACCTACACGTCGCGAGCGCCCGTCACGGCAGGCAAGGTTCACATCGACATTGCCGAGCTGGTCGACAACGGCAACGTCGTGCCCATCACCGTCACGGTGGCCAGCCCGATGACGGCGGCCGACCATGTCAAAAGCATCGCCATCTTCAATGAAAAAAACCCGCAGCGCGACGTGGCGAGGTTCATGCTGAGTCCACGCGCAGGCAAGGCCAGCGTGACGACGCGCATGCGGCTGGCCGCCACGCAAAAGCTGGTGGCCGTGGCGCAGATGAGCGATGGCAGCTACTGGTCTCATTCAGTCGATGTGATCGTCACGGTTGTGGCTTGCATCGAAGGAGAAGCATAAATATGAGCCCCCACGTTCACTCACTGCGTGTAGCTCACTGCCCCCCAGGGGGGCCGTTGCTTGCTCGGGGCGGCCCGTCGCTGCGCGAAAATTTTTACCCCCACGTTCACTCACTGCGTGTAGCTCACTGCCCCCCAAGGGGGCCGTTGCTTGCTCGGGGCGGCCCGTCGCTGCGCGAAAATTTTTACCCCCACGTTCACTCACTGCGTGTAGCTCACTGCCCCCCAAGGGGGCCGTTGCTTGCTCGGGGCGGCCCGTCGCTGCGCGCATTCCTTCGGAATTGACATGGCCCGTACCCTCATCAACATACCCGCCACGGCCAAGCGCGGTGACGTCATCGAGATTCGCGCCACCATAGGCCACCCGATGGAAACCGGCTTCAGGCCGGGCGACGACGGCAAAACCCTGCCGCGCAACATCATCCAGACCTTCACCTGCAAGTACAACGGCGAGCAGATTTTCAGCGCCGACATGTACTCGGCCATCTCGGCCAATCCCTACCTGGCGTTTTTCACCACGGCGACGGAGAGCGGCAACTTTGTGTTGCACTGGGAGGGCGACAACGGCTTCTCGCAGACCGAGACTGTGGCCATCACCGTCACGGCATGAGTCTTCAGGCCCGGCACCTGCTTTTCGTGCTGCTGGCTGCATGCGCCATCGCGGGTACTGCCCTTCACGCCCAGGACAGGAAATCAACCGATACCCGCCGCCTCGGCTCCGACTTCATGGGTGCCTCGACCCAGGCCATGCAGAAAGACGACGCGCTCAACCCCGGCATGCTGTGGGTGAAAGACGGCGAAGCGCTGTGGCAAAAAACAGCCGGCCTGAGCGGCAAGGCCTGCGTGAGCTGCCACGCCGCCGCATCCAGCTCGATGAAGGGTGTGGCGGCGCGCTACCCGGCGTTTGACGAAACGCTCAAGCGGCCGGTCACCCTCAGCCAGCGCATCAACATCTGTCGCCAGCAACACCAGCAGGCTGACCCGCTACGCTACGAATCACAGGAGCTGCTCAGCCTTGAAAGCTACGTTGCGTTGCAGTCACGCGGCCTGCCCATGACCCCGCCCGCAGACAAACGGATGGAACCCTTCCGGCAACTGGGCGAGCAGCGGTTTTTTCAGCGCATGGGCCAGCTCAACCTGTCGTGCGCCCAGTGCCATGACAGCAACGCCGGCAACAAGCTGGGCAGCAGCATCATCCCGCAGGCGCACGCCACCGGCTACCCGGTCTACCGGCTGGAGTGGCAGGCCATGGGTTCGCTGCAGCGCCGCCTGCGCAACTGCATGAGCGGCGTACGGGCGGAGCTCTTCCCCTACGGATCGCAGGAACTGGTCGAGCTGGAGGTCTACCTTGCAGCACGCGCCACAGGCATGGCCATGGAAGCGCCAGGCGTACGGCCGTGAATGGTTTTTCGGTTTTTTAACGCAGATGTTAAAAATTTAACGTGTACGTTAAAAAATCGCCTTTTTCAACCGCCATGCAGCCTTCAAGCGCCCAAAAGCATGCAAAAAAGGGCAAAAAGGCCTGTTTTCAGGCATCAAATTGGCCTTCAGACCAATAAATACGGGCGTGAGCAGCTATTAATTCAGTAGCAATTATCTGACTGGGACTGGCTGCTTTCGCCAACCCCCGGGAATAACCAGGCCTTCAGGACCATCCATGCACTCCCCCTCATCCATCGCGACCGAGCTTCAGCGCACCTTCAAAGCCACCTTGCTGGCTGCCGGCATCGCGCTCACCGGCTGCGCCAGCACCCCACCCACCGGCCCGGCGCTTTATGCCTATTCGACCATCGACGCCCTGCTCTCGGGCGCCTACGACGGCGAACTGACGATGGCCCAGCTGGCGACCAAGGGCGATATCGGCCTGGGCACCTTCAACACGCTGGACGGCGAGATGCTGCTTCTGGGTGGCGTACCCTACCACTTCAGGGCCGACGGCTCGGTCACCGTGGCCAGGCCCGAAGACAGGACACCGCTGGCCTACGTCATGCCCTTCAGGCCAACCCTGCAATTTGCGATGGAAGGCACGGCGGCCAGCCCCTTGCCTGCCACCCTGCCCGCCATCGAGGCGTACATGGACGCGCGCCTCGCCAACAAGAATGTGTTTTACGCGGTTGAACTGAGCGGCGACTTCAATGGCATGTCGACCCGCGCCATCGCCGCGCAGGTGCGGCCCTACAAACCGCTGGCCGAGCTGGTGAAGACGCAGGTGGTGTTTCCGCGTGCGGCCGTCAGCGGCAGCATGGTCGGCATACGCAGCCCGGCGTTCAGCAAGGGCGTGAGCGTGCCGGGCTGGCACTGGCACTTCATCTCGAACGACAGAACTTACGGCGGCCACGTTCTCGGCGCGGGTGTGGTGAGCGGCAACGTACGCATTGCGTCAGCGCACCGGGTTGAGCTTGAGCTGCCAGGCAATGACGACTTCGCCAATTCAGACCAGACCCGAGACCGCACGCAGGAGCTGCATTCCGTCGAAAGGCAGCAGCACCCGTAACCCGGCAGCGCATGTCACAGCAAGGTAAAGCCTCACGTTGATTCAAGGTTCAAGATTGATTCCCGGGGTCACCTTGACTAGGATGAATCGCAGCTCCAAAAAACATCCAACACAAGAGACAACATGGATTCATCCTTCGCCACCCGCGAAAAACTCGCCCTCGCCTGCAAGCTGCTTTACATGGAAGGCCTGATCGACCACGGCGGCCTGGTCGGTGCCCGCGTGCCCGGTTCAGCCCCCGATGGAGGCGGCCTGGTGCTTAACCCGCGCGAGATGCGCGGCACCGAAGGCCGCCACCCCGGCCTGATGGAAGCCGACGACATGGTCATCGTCGATGCCGCAGGCAAACGCACATCCGGCACCAACAACCCGCCCAGCGAGACGCCGATCTTCACCGGCGTCTTCGGCGCACGGCCCGAGGTGATGGCCGTCTTTCACCTGCACCTTGAATACGCCACCCTCTTCAGCGTGGTCGGCAAGCCGCTGCAGCCCGTCGGCGTGACAGGCGCACCGTTTGGCGAAGTGGTGCCCGTGCACCCCGACCCCACCTTGATACAAAAACCCGAGCAGGGCGTGGCGCTGGCAAGGACGCTGGGCAACGAGCAGGCCGTGATCCTGCGCGGCCACGGCGCAGTCATCGTCGGGCGCAGCATTGAAGAAGCCTTTGCCGCATCCGTCATGTTTGAAGACAATGCACTCAGGCAGTTCCGCGCCTGCCAGATCGGCACGCCGCAGGCGCTCACCGGTGATGAACTGGCCGATGCGAAGAGCCAGATCTGGCACCCCAAGGTGATTGCCAAGATGTGGACCTTCTACAACATGAAGGCCAAAGACATGGGCGTGATCTGATCGCCTGAACCCGGCCTTGAGATGCAACGGAGACAAGACATGACTACAAAAAAGACAGCCCTCAAATTCGTCAGCGCCATTGGCGCAGCAGCACTGATGCTCTCAGGCACGGCCGCGCTCGGCCAGGCCTACCCTTCCAAGCCGATACGCATACTCGTGCACGTGCCGCCCGGAAGCGCGCCTGACATCACGGCCCGCGTCGTCGGTGAAAAACTCGCCGAATCCATGGGCCAGGCGGTGGTGATCGACAACCACCCTGGCGCGGGCGGCAACATTGCATCGGACATCGTGGCCAAGGCACCGCCCGACGGCTACACACTCGCACTGTGCGTTGACAGCCAGCTTGTCATCAACCCGCACGTCTACAACAAGATGCCGTTTGATGCGCTCAGGGACCTGGTGCCCGTCGCCACGCTGGCATCCAACGAATTCTTTCTGTTGGCCAACCCCGACGCGCCCTTCAAGACCTTCAAGGAGTTCATCGACTACGCCAAGAAAGCCAACCCGCCGCTCAACTACGCATCAGGCGGCAACGGCAGCCAGCACCAGCTGACGATGGAAATGCTCAAGGCCCGTGCCGGGATCAAGATGGTTCACGTGCCCTACAAGGGCGCAGGCCCGGCCACGCTGGCAACGATTGCCGGTGAGGTGCCGATTGAATTTGCCGGCTCATCGGCCAGCCCGCAGGTCAAGGCCGGCAAGCTGCGCGCCCTGGCCACCGCCGGCAAAAAACGCAGCCCCGCCATGCCCGACGTGCCGACGATTGCCGAGTTCTACCCCGGCTTCAACAACAGCATCTGGCTCGGCCTGTGCGCGCCCAGGGGCACACCGGATGCCGTGCTCGGCAAGCTGCGTACCGAGATCAACAAGGCGCTCGCCTCGAACGAGGTGAAAGACAAGTTCTCCAAGGGCGGTGCACTGGAGCCCATGATCACCACGCCCGAAGAGTTCTCGGCCATGATCAGGGCCGACTACGACAAGTACGGCAAGGTGGTCAAGGACATCGGGGTGAAACTGGACTGAGCACAGGTCACGCCGCGACGAGAAGGCAGCGCCCGTGGCGCTGCGCCATACGCCCTGGCACTGCAGGTCAGCCTCAGGCCGGGGACTTCATGTCCCACTTGCCGACGACGGCGCCGCCTTCGATGGGGTCCGCGTTCTGCGCGGTGTAATCCCACTGGATGGCGGTGAAGTTGAGCGTGATCGTCTCCGCAGGCTTGTCGCCGCCAGACGATGCCGCACTGACACTGGAAATCATCACGTCCTTGAGCGTGTAGACGATCAGGGGCACGACTGCACCGGACTCGTTGCGTCCGATCGTGATCTTGCCGTCACCGATCATCCGGCCCTCGCAGCACGCCTGGTTGAGCAGGGGCGAGGACTTGTCCATGTACTTCGAGACAGTGAAGTCCTGCACGTTGGGCTTGCCCGGCGTGCGATCCCTTTGGGAGATGTCGCTGCTCATCTGCATGGCCACCGCGTGGCTGTATGACAGGCACTCGATCCCGTCGGCATAGCCGGTCAACAGGCACTCTCCGGCGATGCCGGGCAAATCCAGAATGATGACATCCATGTAAATATCCTTTTATCGCGATGGGGCATGAAGCGGCCCGAAAAAACCAACGGCCGCCTTTAAATTTCTCCATCAGCATACCCGGACTCGCGCTGGTGCCTGATGCATGCAACCCGCACAACATCAGCAAAATCATTGAATTCATTTCGGGCCATGAGGCGAGCTTTAAACTATCTGCCAACTCATTCACCACGCTTTCACCGGCGCTTCCAGCATGCTCGATGCCTTTTTCGATTTGCCCGCCTTGTTCCAGTTGCTGGTCCTCGCACTGATGGCAGTTGTGATGCTGTATGCCAGTTTTTTATGGCTGGACTTGCTGCACAAGCGCTTTGGCAACGCACCCAAACTGCTTCCGGTCGCACCTGCACTTGTGCCGGCGACCACGGTGTTTGCGTTGTTTTTGAGCTTCCTCGCTGTCGATGTCTGGAATCAGGAAAGAACGGCCACCGACTCTGCAAGCCGGGAAGTCACGGCCATGATGCGGCTGTACGAGCTGGCAGAACCGGCAGCGCTGAATTCAGCGGAAGCCTTGCCCTTGCTTGCAGCCTACCGCACTGCCGTAGCGACCGACGAATGGGGCGTGCATTTCAACAACCGGACCAGCCCGGCCGCTTCGCTGGCGCTGCGTGAATTGCGCCTTCACGGCGCGCGCCTGGCCAGATCCGGCGCATCGCCGGCCTTGCTGGCGCAATGGTTCAAATCCATGGATGACCTTCAGGATGCACGATCAAAACGCCTGTTCATCGGAACCGACATCACGGACAACCACCAATGGTGGGTGGTCATCGCGCTGGTTTTCTTTGCCTATCTCTCCATCGCGGCCGTGCATCTGGACAGGCCATTGGCCGGACGGCTGATTCTGACCCTGTTCGGCATCGCCATCACGCTTGCCCTCTGGCAACTCGCCATGCACACCAACCCGTACAACGGCGGCTATACCCGGGTCACCATGCCGGCGTACTTCAAAGTCGGTCCGACCTGAGCCGCACGAAGGCAACGCCCCCGGGGGTCTGCTTCAGCCAGCAAAAAGCCCGCACCCATAAGGACGCGGGCTTTGAAGGACAAACGGAATCGCGGAAAGTCTATTTGCGCGCGGGCGGCAGGTCGGTACAACTGCCATGCGCCACTTCCGCAGCCATGCCAATGCTCTCGCCCAGCGTCGGGTGCGGGTGAATGGTCTTGCCGATGTCGACGGCGTCTGCACCCATTTCAATGGCCAGTGCAATCTCGCCAATCATGTCGCCGGCATGGGTGCCGACAATACCGCCACCGAGAATTTTGCCGTGGCCGTGCGCGTCTTCGCTGTCGTCAAACAGCAGCTTGGTGAAGCCTTCATCCCGGCCGTTGGCGATGGCCCGGCCGGATGCCGTCCACGGGAACAGGCCCTTTTTGACCTTGATGCCCTGGGCTTTGGCCTGGTCTTCGGTCAGGCCCACCCATGCCACTTCAGGGTCGGTATAGGCGACGCTCGGGATCACACGGGCATTGAAGGCGGCGCTGGCGAGTTCCTTGTTGCCCTGCAGTTCCCCAGCGATGACTTCAGCGGCGACGTGCGCCTCGTGCACGGCCTTGTGCGCCAGCATGGGCTGACCGACGATGTCGCCAATGGCAAAGATGTGCGGCACGTTGGTGCGCATCTGGATATCGACAGGGATAAAGCCCCGGTCGCTGACCGTGATGCCTGCCTTGTCTGCTGCCAGCTTCTTGCCGTTGGGTGTGCGGCCGACGGCCTGCAACACCAGGTCATAGGTTTGCGGCGCGGGCGCAGTGCCGCCCGGCTCGGCACTTTCAAACGTGACTTCAATACCGGCCGCAGTCGCCCTGGCGCCCACGGTTTTGGTCTTGAGCATGATGTTGTCAAAACGCGGCGCGTTCATCTTCTGCCAGACCTTGACGAGGTCGCGGTCGGCACCCTGCATGAGGCCGTCCATCATTTCGACCACATCCAGGCGCGCGCCCAGGGTGGAATACACCGTGCCCATCTCAAGCCCGATGATGCCGCCACCCAGAATCAGCATGCGTTTGGGGACGGACTGAAGAGCCAGTGCACCCGTGGAGTCGACCACGCGTGGATCGTCCGGCATGAAGGGCAGACGCACGGCCTGCGAGCCTGCAGCGATGATGCAGTTCCTGAAGGCGATGGTTTGTTTTTTGCCGGATTTTTCCTGCGCGTCGCCGGAGGTTTCTTCAACCTGCAGGTGGTGCGAGCCGACGAACTGACCGAGGCCGCGCACGACAGTGACCTTGCGCATCCTGGCCATGGCAGTCAGCCCGCCGGTCAGCTTGCCGACGACTTTTTCCTTGTGGGTACGCAGCTTGTTGATGTCAACCGTGGGCTCGGCAAAGGTGACGCCCAGGCTTTCGAAATGCTTGACCTCGTCCATCACCGCCGCCACATGCAGCAGGGCCTTGGAAGGGATGCAACCGACATTCAGGCAAACGCCACCCAGCGTGGCATAACGCTCGACCAGCACGACCTTGAGGCCCAGGTCGGCCGCGCGGAAGGCGGCTGAATAGCCGCCGGGCCCTGCGCCCAGGACCAGAACATCGCATTCGAGGTCGGCGGTGCCTGCGAAGCTGGCTGCTGTCGGTGCAGGCGCTGCGGGTGCGGTAGCCGGCGTCGCTGCAGGTTGGACTGCTACCGGTGCGGAAGCCGGTGCTGCTGCAGCGCTTGAGCCTGACGCCTCAATCGACAACACAACAGACCCCTGCTTGACCTTGTCGCCCAGCTTGACCTTGATCTCTTTCACCACGCCGGCTTCAGACGCAGGGATTTCCATGGAGGCCTTGTCGCTCTCCACGGTGATCAGGCTCTGGTCGGCCTTGATGCTGTCGCCGGGTTTGACCAGCAATTCAATCACGGTCACTTCGTCGAAGTCGCCGATGTCAGGCACCTTGATATCGATAAGGGATGCGCTCATTTGGAGGCTTTCAATTTGAGGGTGAACACTTCCACCGGTCCGGCGGAATTTTTATCGAACTCGCAGCCGGCGTTCATGCCGGCGATGGCGACTTCGCGTGCGGTTTTGGATTTGTCCCAGGCGGCGTGCATGGCACCCAGCGCGAAGCTGCGACCCGAGCCTATGCCCCAGAACTCCTTGAACTCAAAGACTTCACGGTAGCTGTAGAGGCCGTAAATCCCGCTCGCGTTGGCAATCACCGCGGTGAACTGGCTGGACTCATACGGGTCGTTGTCATCTTCCTTGGTCTGCAGGAAGAAGGTGTCCTTGAGCAACGGGTGCAGCTTGATGAAGGTATCAAACACTTCGTCGCGAGAGCCCAGCTTGAGCTGGTCCTTCGGCAATGCACTCATGGCCTTGCGCAGCGCCGGGAAATGCGCCACGGTACCGGCCATACCCACATAGCTGATGCCCGCAGGCGTGTCGACCCTGAAGATCTTGCTGTTGGATTCAAAGCGGTGGCTCAGGCTGGTGTCGCCAAAGGTCACCAGCGTGTCCGCCGCAATCGCGACCTGCCCTGCTTTTTTTACAACGACCAGGGTTGTCATGGTGCAGTGCGCAGCGCAGGGCCGCCCCAGGCAAGCACAGTCCCCTCGGGGGACAGCGCATTACACGAAGTGAAAAGCGTGGGCGCCATATTTACAACAGAACTCTGCGGAAATCTCCAAGGATTTGTCCGAGGTAGGCGTTGAAGCGCGCGGCGGAAGCCCCATCAATCACGCGGTGGTCCCAGCTCAGCGACATCGGCAGCATCAGGCGCGGCTGGAAGGCCTTGCCATCCCACACCGGTTCCATCTGGCTCTTGCAGACGCCAAGAATGGCGACTTCAGGTGCGTTGATGATGGGCGAGAAATAACGCCCGCCAATACCGCCCAGCGAGGAGATGGTGAAGCAGGCGCCCTGCATGTCGCCCGGGCTCAGTTTGCCGTCGCGCGCTTTTTTGGCGAGTTCGCCCATCTCCTGCGAGATCTGGACGATGCCCTTCTTGTCGGCGTCCTTGATGACGGGCACAACCAGGCCGTTGGGCGTGTCTGCGGCAAAGGCGATGTTGTAGTACTGCTTGAGCACCAGCTGGTCGCCGTCGAGCGACGCATTGAAGTCGGGGAATTTCTTCAGCGCGGCGACGGATGCCTTGATGAGGAAGGCCAGCATGGTGATCTTGATGCCGGCTTTTTCATTCTCTTTATTCATCAGCACGCGGAAGTTTTCGAGCTCGGTGATGTCGGCGTCATCGTGGTTGACGACGTGCGGAATCATCACCCAGTTGCGGTGCAGGTTGGCGCCGCTGATCTTCTTGATGCGCGACATGTCCTTGCGCTCGACCGGGCCGAATTTGGTGAAGTCAACCTTGGGCCACGGCAGCAGATCAAGGCCTGCACCGCCACCGCCTGTGGATGCGGGTGCTTTCGCAGCCTGCGCCTGGGTGCGCGTACTGCCGTCCATGACGGCTTTGGTGAAGGCCTGAACATCTTCGACCGTGATACGGCCCTTGGGGCCCGCGCCCCTGACTTCAGCCAGCGGCACGCCGAGTTCACGTGCGAACTTGCGCACGGATGGCGAGGCATGCGGCAGGCTGCCGGTGGGCGCAGCGGTCGGCTCATGCGCTGGCAGCGATGCAGCAGGCGCCGGTGCCGGGCTGGATGCTGTTGCTGCAGCCGGTGCGGCTTGCGCAGCCTGGGCAGGCACAGGGGCCGGAGCTGCTGCGGCAGCCGGTGCAGCCACGGAAGAACCTTCGACGATAGCCAGCAGGTCACCGATGTTGACCTTGTCGCCCATCTTGACCTTGAGCTCCTTGAGCACACCTGCTGACGACGACGGTATCTCCATCGAGGCCTTGTCGGACTCGACGGTGACGAGCGACTGCTCGGCCTTGATGGTGTCGCCGGGCTTGACCAGTACTTCAATGACGGTGACGTCCTTGAAATCGCCGATGTCCGGGATGCGGACTTCGATCGGGCCTGATTTGGCGACGGGTGCTGCCGCAGGCGCTGCGGGTGCAGCAGCAGCCGGGGATGGCGCGGCAGCAGCGGCGGGGGCGGAAGCAGGCACCGGAGCTGCAGCGGGCGCTCCACCTTCAGCTTCCAGCGAAACCACCACCGATCCCTGCTTGACCTTGTCGCCCAGCTTGACCTTGATCTCCCTGACCACGCCAGCCTGACTGGAAGGAATCTCCATCGACGCTTTGTCCGATTCGACCGTCAGCAGCGACTGGTCTGCCTTGATGGTGTCGCCGAGCTTGACCAGCAGTTCAATGACCGTGACCTCGTCGAAATCACCAATATCCGGAACCTGTATGTCTACCAATGCCATGTTGTTTGTCTCCGGCTCTGCTTCAAGCGTAAAGAGGGTTGATCTTGTCGGCCTGGATGCCGTATTTCCTGATGGCTTCAGCCACTTTGGCGACCGGCACTGTGCCCTCTTCGCTCAGCGCCTTCAGTGCCGCGACGACGATGTAGTGACGGTTGATTTCAAAGTGCTCGCGCAGTTTGCTGCGGAAGTCGCTGCGGCCAAAACCGTCGGTGCCCAGCACCTTGTAGGTACGCCCCTTGGGGATGAAGGAGCGGATCTGCTCGGCATAGGCCTTCATGTAGTCGGTGGAAGCGACCACGGGGCCGGTGTGCTTTTCAAGCTGCTCGCTGACAAACGGCACTTTGGCTTTCTCGGTCGGGTGCAGCAGGCTCCAGCGCTCTGCGGCCTGGCCGTCACGTGCCAGCTCGTTGAAGCTCGGGCAGCTCCAGACGTTGGCGGCAACGCCCCAGTCTTTCTCAAGCAGTTCCTGTGCGGCAATGCTCTCGCGCAGGATGGTGCCCGAACCCAGCAACTGCACACGCGGGGTCAGCTTGGCGCCTTCCTTGCAGAGGTACATGCCCTTGATGATCTGCTCTTCGGTGCCCGGCGTGAGGCCGGGCATGGCGTAGTTTTCATTGAGCAGGGTCAGGTAGAAATAAACGTTGTCCTGCTTTTCAACCATGCGTTTGAGGCCGTGGTGCAGGATGACGCCGACTTCATGCGCGAAGGTCGGGTCGTAGGAGATGCAGTTGGGAATGGTCGCCGCCAGGATGTGGCTGTGGCCGTCTTCGTGCTGCAGGCCTTCGCCGTTGAGCGTGGTGCGGCCCGATGTACCGCCGAGCAGGAAGCCGCGTGCCTGCATGTCGCCGGCAGCCCAGGCCAGGTCGCCGATGCGCTGGAATCCGAACATCGAGTAGTACACGTAGAACGGGATCATGATCCGGTTGTTCGTGCTGTACGAGGTGGCGGCTGCAATCCAGCTGCTCATGCCGCCGGCTTCGTTGATGCCTTCCTGCAGGATCTGGCCCTTGGTGTCTTCCTTGTAATACATGACCTGGTCCTTGTCGACCGGGGTGTACTTCTGACCTTCGGGGTTGTAAATGCCGATCTGGCGGAACAGGCCTTCCATGCCAAAGGTCCGTGCTTCATCGACCAGGATGGGCACAACGCGCGGGCCCAGGGCCTGGTCACGCAGCAGCTGTGTGAGGAAGCGCACGTAAGCCTGGGTGGTGGAGATCTCACGGCCTTCAGGCGTCGCCTCCATCACCGACTTGAAGGTGTCCAGCGCCGGCACGGTGAACTGTTCGTCGGCCTTGACGCGGCGATGCGGCAGGTAGCCGCCGAGCGCCTTGCGCCGCTCGTGCAGGTACTTCATTTCAGGCGTGTCATCAGCAGGCTTGTAGAAAGGAATGTCGGCAAGCTGGCTGTCTGGAATCGGGATGTTGAAGCGGTCGCGGAAAGCCTTGACATCTTCGTCTGCCAGCTTTTTGGTCTGGTGGACGTTGTTCTTGCCTTCACCGATCTTGCCCATGCCAAAGCCCTTGACGGTCTTGATGAGCAGTACGGTGGGCTGGCCGGTGTGGTTGACCGCCGAGTGGAAGGCCGCATAAACTTTTTTGGAGTCGTGGCCACCGCGCCGCAGATCAAAAATTTCTTCGTCGCTCATGTGCGCCACCATTTCGAGCGCCTTGGGGTGCTGACCGAAAAAATGTTTGCGCACGTAGGCACCGTCATTGGCCTTCATGGCCTGGTAGTCACCGTCGAGCGTGTCCATCATGATTTTCTTCAGGATGCCATCCTTGTCACGCGCCAGCAGGGGGTCCCAGTTGCTGCCCCAGATGAGTTTGATGACATTCCAGCCGGCACCGCGGAATTCGCCTTCAAGCTCCTGAATGATCTTGCCATTGCCGCGCACCGGGCCGTCCAGGCGCTGCAGGTTGCAGTTGATGACAAACACAAGGTTGTCGAGCTTTTCACGCGCGGCCAGACCAATCGCACCCATGGATTCGACTTCGTCCATCTCGCCGTCACCGCAGAACACCCAGACCTTGCGGTTCTCGGTATTGGCAATGCCGCGTGCATGCAGGTACTTGAGGAAGCGCGCCTGGTAAATCGCCATCAGCGGGCCCAGGCCCATGGAGACGGTCGGGAACTGCCAGAATTCGGGCATGAGCTTGGGATGCGGATAGCTCGACAGGCCCTTGCCGTCGACTTCCTGACGGAAGTTGAGGAGCTGTTCTTCGGTCAGGCGGCCTTCAAGGTAGGCACGCGCATAGACGCCGGGCGACACGTGGCCCTGAATGTAGAGGCAGTCACCGCCGTGGTTTTCACTTTCGGCGTGCCAGAAGTGGTTGAAGCCGGCACCGAAGAGGCTGGCCAGCGACGCAAAAGAACCAATGTGGCCGCCAAGGTCACCGCCGTCTGCCGGATGAAGCCGGTTGGCCTTGACCACCATGGCCATGGCGTTCCAGCGCATATAAGCGCGCAGGCGTTCCTCAATTTCCAGGTTGCCGGGTGCGCGTACTTCCTGGTCGGTCTCAATCGTGTTGACGTAACCGGTATTGGCCGAGAAAGGCATGTCTATGCTTTTCTGGCGGGCGTGTTCAAGAAGTTGTTCAAGCAGGAAGTGGGCGCGCTCGGGGCCTTCACTCTCGATCACGGCGGACAGGGCGTCCATCCATTCGCGGGTTTCCTGTGTGTCCTTGTCCTGCGCGTCGTTTGCGGCGGCGTGCAGGTTGTCACCTGCGTTGCTGGGGTTGGCGGCCATGTCTTGTCTCCTGCTTGGGAATGTCTCTCGGGTTTAACCCGGCACGCTGGTTTCGAGCCGGGCGCAAAGCTTGTCTCCAAACGAGTTGTAAACCCAATTTAGATGCAAGTCCCCAGTTTCCCACAATTTTTTCCAGATTTCAAATCGTGCTTTTTGATTTCACATTAAGAAATACAAAACAAGCCACTCCGAACTGAAAAGGGTTGCGTCGCGGCAGGACAAAACCCACCGCTCTGGGCAACTCACTTAAACTGCAAGGCGTGTCCACCCCATTGCCCCCACTGCCTCCATCAACCCTGCTTCCGGGCGCCGCATCGCCAGCCTGGTGGAGCCACTGGTGGCGCAAGCAGTCGCCGTCAAGGCAGGACAGGTTCATCACACTGGGTCCGTTGCTGGCCGTCTTCCTGTTTCTCGCTGCGGTCATTGCGGCCTTTGGTTACCTGCGGATTGAAGAGACAGACCGCGAACGCCAGGCTGTCAGGCGCGATGTTGAATATGCGCAGCAACGCCTGCGCCTGCGCCTGCTGGAGCGGCAGGAGCAGCTGATGCGCATAGGCCGTGACATTTCAAACAAGGATGTGGACCGGGAAGAATTCATCCTGCAGGCCGAATCACTGGTCAACCAGTACCCCGAATTGCTCGCGGTGACCTGGGTGGACTCCAAGCGCAAGGTCCTTGCGTCGTACGTCTCCGCCAGCGCCAACGCGACGCAGCTCAGGACAACCGGCGAACAATTGAAGTCTGGCGAAACGGATGGCACCTACGGCCTTGCCCGCGACCTGAGGCAACCGGTCTACTCCCGCCCCCTGAACCCGACCGAAAGCAGCGACTACAACGCACCCACGCTGCAAATCCTGGTCCCGCTGGACAGCCAGGGCAAGTTTGACGGGGTCATCATGGGTGAGTACGCCATCGACGGTCTGCTGCGCTTTGGCGTGCCGACCGAGGTGACGGCCAAGTACGCAGTCATGCTGGTCGACGACAGGAACCGCGTGCTGGCCGGCAACATGCCGCCGCCGCGCAACCCGGCGGTCCGGCTGCTGCCCTGGTCGGACGACGCAGCTGAATATGAAATACCGGTCTCGCCCGTCGGCAACGGCCTGCTGATACGCGCCCAGGGTTACCGAACCTCGCTGGGTGTGGTGGGCAGCGGCTTCTTCTGGCTCGTGAGCGCGCTCAGCGCCATCACGGTATGGATGCTGCTGGGCACCTGGCGCCACACGCGCCGCCGGGTCCAGGCCCAGCAGGCACTGATCTCTGAAACCAACTTTCGACGGGCCATGGAGAACTCCATGCTGACGGGCATGCGGGTGCTGGACCTGCAGGGCCGCATCACTTACGTCAACCCGGCCTTCTGCCAGATGACCGGTCTGACCGAGGCCGAACTTGTGGGTTGTACCCCCCCCTTTCCGCATTGGCCCGAGGCGGAAATTGACACGCTGATGGCGCGCCTCCACGACGAGCTGAATGGCCGCACACCGCCTTCAGGATTTGAGGTCAAGGTCAAGCGCAAGAATGGCCAGATATTTGACGCCCGCCTGTATGTGTCGCCGTTGATTGACCCGCGCGGCCAGCAGACCGGCTGGATGACGTCCATGACCGACATCACCGAGCCGAGGCGCATTCGGGATGAGCTGACGGCCTCGTATGAACGCTTCACGACTGTGCTGGAAGGGCTGGATGCAGCCATTTCAGTCGCGCCGCTGGGCAGCGAGGAACTGCTGTTTGCCAACAAGCTGTACCGATCATGGTTTGGCGGGGAGGTCTCGGGCCACATGGACCTGATTGCGCAGGCCGGTGTGCCGCAGGCCGCACCGACAGACGATGCAATGGATGCGGTGGACGGCCTGGCGGGCTTTCCCACCGACACGCTGACAGACGCGCAGACAGAGAACGCCGAGATTTTTGTGCCCGATCTTGAGAAATGGCTGGAAGTCCGCTCACGTTACCTGACCTGGGTGGACGGCCGGCTGGCGCAGATGGTGATTGCCACCGACATCACACCGCGCCGCCATGCCGAGGAGCAGGCCGCGCTGCAGAACGAACGGGCCCAGAACGCCAGCCGCCTCATCACCATGGGCGAGATGGCATCCAGCGTGGCGCATGAGTTGAACCAGCCGCTGACTGCCATCAACAACTACTGCAACGGCATGGTCTCGCGCATCAAGAGCCAGCAAATCAGCAACGAGGACCTGCTGGGCGCCCTGGAAAAGACCGCGAAACAGGCGCATCGGGCGGGGCAGATCATCCAGCGCATCCGCTCCTTCGTGAAGCGCAGCGAGCCCAACCGTACCCTGTCAGACGTCGGCACCATGGTGAGCAACGCCATGGAGCTGGCTGACATTGAACTGCGCCGTCACCACGTGCGGCTCTCGCACTACATCGCAGCCCGCCTGCCGGAAGTGATGGTAGACCCCATCCTGATCGAGCAGGTGCTGATCAACCTGATGAAGAATGCGGCCGAGTCGATCGAGCACGCGCACCTGCCGCCGGCCCGCCGCAGCGTCGAGTTGCGGGTGGTGCCCAAGCAGATCGAGGACCAGGCCGTGGTGGAGTTTTCGGTGCTTGATTCGGGCCGGGGCCTGTCGCCTGAGGTCATGGGCCGCCTCTATGAAGCCTTCTACTCGACCAAGGCCGAAGGCATGGGCATCGGCCTGAAGTTGTGCCGAAGCATTGTGGAGTCGCACCAGGGGCGGATGGAGGCCGAGAACCTCTACAATGGCGAGGAAGTTGTGGGGTGCCGGTTCACCTTCTGGATTCCCGTCACACCCCTTCTTTCATCGGCGTCGTCAGCTACAGATAACGTAGCAATCACCTGACCGGAGACCGGCGGCGCCGCAGAAGTCCTGCAAAAAAGTTCACGAAAGAAAGTTTGGCATGAGCTTGATTCCGAAAAAAGGCACCGTCTACGTCGTTGATGATGACGAGGGCGTACGTGACTCGCTGCAGTGGCTGCTTGAAGGCAAGGACTACCGCGTCCGCTGCTACGACTCCGCTGAAACTTTCCTGTCACGTTACGACCCCCGCGAGGTCGCCTGCCTGATCGTCGACATCCGCATGGGCGGCATGACCGGGCTCGAGCTGCAGGACCGCCTGGTGGAGCGCAAGTCACCCTTGCCCATCGTTTTCATCACGGGTCATGGCGATGTGCCCATGGCGGTGAACACCATGAAAAAAGGCGCGATGGACTTCATCCAGAAGCCCTTCCAGGAAGACGCACTCGTCAACCTCGTCGAACGCATGCTCGAGCAGGCCAAGGAAGCCTTCAGCGACTTCCAGCAGTCCGCCAGCCGCGACGCCCTGCTGGCCAAGCTGACCTCGCGCGAAACACAGGTGCTGGAGCGCATCGTTGCCGGCCGCCTGAACAAGCAGATCGCCGACGACCTGGGCATCAGCATCAAGACGGTGGAGGCGCACCGCGCCAACATCATGGAAAAGCTCAATGCCAACACTGTTGCCGACCTGCTCAAGATCGCCCTGGGAAGCACTGCACCCAAGGCTTGAAGAACACCAACCTGCTGCTATATTTTTATAGCCGCTCACGCCCGTAGCGACACCACCTGCGGGCGTTTTTACTTGAAGAATCCACAAAAATGACAGCTCAACTCATTGACGGCAATGCCCTCTCGAAACAATTGCGTGCAGAAGTGGCACAACGGGCGGCCGCCCTGCTGGCCAAAGGCATTACCCCCGGCCTGGCCGTGGTGCTGGTCGGCGAAAACCCGGCCAGCCAGGTCTATGTGCGCAACAAGGTCAAGGCTTGCCAGGACAACGGCCTTCACTCCGTGCTCGAGCAATACCCGGCAACGCTCAGCGAAGCAGATCTGCTGGCTCGCGTGGATGCCTTGAACAATGACCCCGCCATTCACGGCATCCTGGTGCAACTGCCCCTGCCTGCCCATATCGATGCGCAGAAAGTCATTGAATCGATTTCACCAGCCAAGGATGTCGACGGCTTTCACGTTGCCAGCGCAGGCGCACTCATGGTTGGCCAGCCCGGTTTCTGGCCCTGCACGCCTTACGGCTGCATGAAGATGCTGGAGAGCATCGGCTATGACCTGAAAGGCAAACATGCCGTCGTCATTGGCCGCAGCAACATTGTGGGCAAGCCCATGGCCCTGATGCTGTTGCAAAAAAGCGCGACCGTCACGATTTGCCACAGCGCGACCAAAGACCTGAAAGCCATGACCTTGCAGGCGGACGTCATCGTGGCTGCTGTCGGCAAGCGCAATGTGCTGACCGCCGACATGGTCAAGCCCGGCGCCGTGGTGATCGACGTGGGCATGAACCGCAACGATGAAGGCAAGCTCTGCGGCGATGTGGACTTTGAAGGCGTGAAAGAAGTCGCTGGCTACATCACACCCGTGCCGGGAGGCGTTGGCCCCATGACCATCACGATGCTGCTTGTGAATACGCTGGAAGCGGCAGAGCGCGAAACGGCGGCCTGAGGCTTCACACGCCTTTGGCGGCCAGTTTTTAACGTGTACGTTAAAAAACCGGCAAATGTTAAGTTCCGTATTAACATTTCACCAAACCGGGGGCTTGGGTGACTCAAAAACCGGGGAAAAAAACCCAAAAAGGCCATTTTCAGGCATCAAATCGGGCTCTAGCCCTTTGGATATGGGCGTGAGCAGCTATAAATTAAATAGCACGAACCATTAAATTCAAGATCTTCCCTCGCGGAAGGGTAGGTTCAGGACTGACTGGAAGCCGCTACCGGCGAGGGGCGCGACAGCAGCCAGAGCGTGGCGCCTGCGGACAACCACTGAAGCACATACATGGCCGACCCCAGACCGTGCCAGAGCTTGAGGTTGCCGCCATCAGCCCGTGCGGTGACGATGCGCGGGGACACGCCGAACTCCACCAGCAAGGCCAGCAGCAGCCCGGCAACGATGAACTTCATGACTGGCTGAACGGCCAGCGCGCCGGTCCCGGGGTCTTTTTTGTTCAGTGCCAGCAGCAACAAAAAGGTGCAGCCAATGCTGACCCAGGTCTGCGCCGTGAAAAGTTTTGCAGCGATCGCACCCGCCATCGCCGGCGTGCCCAGATTCGCGAACAGCATGGGCACCACAAAAAAGCCCAGGGTCGTCAGGCTGCCCCACCACAGGGCCGCAGCAAAGATGCCGATGCGAAATTTCAAGCTGGGGAGCCTCAGATGTACATCACGGCGATGATTTCGTAGCGCTTGATACCGCCTGGCGCCTGCACTTCCGCGGTATCGCCTTCATCCTTGCCAATCAGCGCGCGCGCAATCGGTGAGCTGATGTTGACCCGGCCAAACTTGATGTCGGCCTCGTCTTCGCCCACGATCTGGTAGGTCACCTTGTCGCCGGTGTCTTCGTCTTCCAGCTCGATGGTCGAGCCGAACACCACTTTGCCGCCGGCATCGAGTTCCGACGGGTCGATGATCTGGGCGGCAGACAACTTGCCTTCGATTTCCTGGATCCGGCCTTCCACAAAACCCTGCTTGTCCTTGGCGGCATCGTATTCGGCGTTCTCGCTCAGGTCACCCTGGGCGCGTGCCTCGGAGATCAGGTTGATGACGGTGGGTCGCTCGACCGTCTTGAGCTGGTGCAGCTCGGCCTTGAGTTTTTCAGCGCCGCGCTTGGTGATGGGTATGGTTGCCATGTTTTTTGCTCCTGCAAAAGCGAAACCGCCACCAGTCACCTGGCGGCGGCGTTTTTTTAATCTGATTGAAGTTTAATCCAAATGCTCAGACCGGCCTGCAAGCGTCAAGCCAACTGCCCATGCATCTCCTGGACCGAAATGACGCTCAGGTTGTCGAGGTGCTTCATGCCTTCCACGGCGGCTTCAGCGCCCGCAATGGTCGTGAAGGTCGTCACGCGTGCCAGCAGGGCCGAGGTACGAATCTGCCGCGAGTCGGCAATGGCATTGCGGCGCTCTTCCACCGTGTTGATGACCAGCGCGATCTCGTTGTTCTTGATCATGTCCACCACATGGGGACGGCCTTCCGTCACCTTGTTCACCACGGTGCAGGCAATGCCGGCAGCCTGTATGGCCGTCGCCGTGCCCTTGGTCGCGACGAGGTCGAACTTCATCGCGACCAGTGCGCGAGCCACTTCGACAGCGCGCGGTTTGTCATTGTTCTTGACGGTGAGGAAGACCCTGCCCGACGTTGGCAGCTTGGTACCTGCACCCAGCTGTGATTTGACAAAGGCCTCGCCAAAGGTCTTGCCCACACCCATGACTTCGCCGGTGGACTTCATCTCGGGGCCAAGGATGGTGTCCACGCCAGGGAATTTGACGAAGGGGAAAACGGCTTCCTTGACGCTGAAATAAGGCGGTGTGACTTCGTTTTTGATGCCTTGCGAAGCCAGCGACTGGCCCACCATGCAGCGTGCTGCGACCTTGGCGAGCTGGATACCGGTGGCCTTGCTGACGAATGGCACCGTGCGTGAGGCTCGCGGATTGACTTCCAGCACATAGATGACGTCCTGGCCATCAATGTTCTGGATGGCAAACTGCACGTTCATCAGGCCAACGACATTCAGTGCAGCAGCCATGGCAGCGGTCTGCCGCTTGATCTCGGTCACAGTGGCTGCACTGAGCGAGTACGGCGGCAATGAACATGCCGAGTCACCGCTATGCACGCCGGCCTGTTCGATATGCTCCATCACGCCGCCAATGAACGTGGCGCCGGCAGCATCGCGAATACAGTCAACGTCGCACTCAATCGCATCGTTCAAAAAGCGGTCGAGCAGCACAGGCGAGTCATGGCTGACCTTGACGGCCTCGCGCATGTAACGCTCCAGGTCACGCTGCTCGTGCACGATTTCCATCGCGCGGCCACCCAGCACGTAGCTGGGGCGCACCACCAGCGGGTAACCTAGGGCAGCGGCTTTTTCAAGGGCTTCAGGCTCGGTGCGCGCCGTGGCATTGGGTGGCTGGCGGAGCTCAAGCGCATGCAGCAGCTTCTGGAAACGTTCGCGGTCTTCCGCCGCATCAATCATGTCGGGCGAGGTACCGATGATGGGCACGCCGTTCTTCTCAAGATCAAGCGCCAGCTTCAGCGGCGTCTGGCCGCCGTATTGCACGATCACGCCAAAAGGCTTTTCCTTGTCGACGATCTCAAGCACGTCTTCCAGCGTCAGCGGCTCGAAGTAGAGGCGGTCGGAGGTGTCGTAGTCGGTTGATACGGTCTCGGGGTTGCAGTTGACCATGATGGTCTCGTAACCATCTTCACGCATCGCCAACGCGGCATGCACGCAGCAATAGTCAAACTCGATGCCCTGGCCGATGCGGTTCGGGCCGCCACCGAGCACCATGATTTTCTTTTTGTCGGTCGGTGCTGCTTCACACTCGCTGCCTTCGGCCTCATAGGTCGAGTACATGTACGCCGTGTTGGTTTCAAACTCGGCAGCACAGGTGTCTACGCGCTTGTAAACCGGGCGTACACCCAGCGCACGGCGTTTTTCACGAATGGCCGTATCCGTGGTCTTCAGCTGCTTCGCCAGGCGACGGTCAGAAAAACCCTTTTGCTTGAGCGCACGCAAGGTTACTTCGTCAATCCTGTCGATTGTCGTGGTCTCAAGTTCAAGCTCGATCTTCACGATCTGCTCTATCTGCACCAGGAACCACGGATCAATCTTGGTCAGGGCGAAAACTTCGTCAACGCTCATGCCCATGGCAAACGCATCGCCCACGTACCAGATCCGATCAGGGCCGGGAGCGCCAAGTTCTTTTTCCAGCACTTCGCGGTCTTGCGTCTTTTCATTCATGCCGTCCACGCCAACTTCAAGTCCGCGCAGGGCTTTCTGGAACGACTCCTGGAAGGTGCGGCCCATGGCCATGACCTCACCGACAGACTTCATCTGCGTCGTCAGGCGCGAATCGGCAGCCGGGAATTTTTCGAATGCGAAACGGGGAATCTTGGTGACGACGTAGTCAATGCTGGGCTCGAAGCTGGCAGGCGTCGCGCCACCCGTGATTTCATTGCGCAACTCGTCGAGCGTGTAACCGACGGCGAGCTTGGCAGCCACCTTGGCAATCGGGAAACCCGTGGCCTTGGATGCGAGTGCTGAAGAGCGTGACACCCGCGGGTTCATTTCGATCACCACCATGCGGCCGTCGACCGGGTTGATGGAGAACTGTACGTTGGAGCCACCGGTATCCACACCGATCTCACGCAACACGGCGAGCGATGCATTGCGCAGGATCTGGTATTCCTTGTCGGTCAGGGTCTGGGCCGGGGCGACGGTGATCGAGTCACCAGTGTGCACACCCATGGGGTCCAGGTTTTCAATCGAGCAGACGATGATGCAGTTGTCGGCGGTATCGCGCACGACTTCCATCTCGTACTCTTTCCAGCCCAGCAGCGACTCTTCAATCAACAGCTCGTTGGTAGGCGATGCTTCAAGACCGCGCTTGCAGATGACTTCAAACTCTTCCGAGTTGTAGGCAATGCCGCCACCGGTGCCGCCCAGCGTGAAGCTGGGGCGAATGACGGTCGGGAAGCCCAGGGTTTTCTGAACAGCCCAGGCTTCGTCCATGCTGTGCGCAATACCTGACCGCGCCGAACCCAGACCAATTTTGGTCATGGCGTCCTTGAATTTCAGGCGGTCTTCAGCCTTGTCGATCGCTTCGGGCTTGGCACCAATGAGTTCGACCTTGTATTTGTCGAGTACACCGTTGTGCCAGAGGTCGAGCGCGCAATTGAGTGCGGTCTGGCCGCCCATGGTCGGGAGAATGGCATCAGGCCTTTCTTTGGCAATGATTTTTTCAACCGTCTGCCAGGTGATGGGCTCGATGTAGGTCACGTCAGCGGTGGCCGGGTCCGTCATGATCGTCGCCGGATTGCTGTTGATCAGGATGACCTTGTAGCCCTCTTCGCGCAACGCCTTGCAGGCCTGTACACCAGAGTAATCAAACTCGCAGGCCTGGCCAATGATGATGGGGCCTGCGCCGATGATGAGGACCGATTTGATGTCTGTACGTTTAGGCATTATTTTTTCCCTCCATGCTGTTCCATGAGGGCCGTGAAACGATCAAACAAATACGAAATGTCGTGCGGGCCGGGCGACGCCTCCGGGTGTCCCTGAAAGCAGAATGCCGGCTTGTCGGTGCGGGCCAGGCCCTGGAGTGTGCCGTCAAAAAGGCTGATGTGCGTGGGCCGCAGGTTGGCGGGCAGGCTCTTCTCATCGACCGCAAAACCATGGTTCTGGCTGGTGATGCTGACACGGCCGTTGTCCAGGTCCTTGACCGGGTGGTTGGCGCCGTGGTGGCCAAACTTCATCTTGAAGGTTTTTGCCCCGCTGGCCAGCGCCATGATCTGGTGGCCCAGGCAAATGCCGAAAGTGGGGATGCCGGTTTCGATCAACTCGCGGGCGGCTGCAATCGCGTAGTCGCAAGGCTCGGGGTCACCAGGGCCGTTGGCCAGGAAAACGCCATCGGGTTTCAGTTTGAGGACATCTGCTGCCGAGGTCTGTGCAGGCACCACCGTGATGCGTGCACCACGTTCAGCCATCATGCGCAGGATGTTTTTCTTGACGCCGAAGTCATATGCAACGACGTGAAATTTCGGCGTGATCTGAACGCCGTAACCTGCACCCAGCTTCCACTCGGTCTGCGTCCAGTCATAGGTTTGTTTGACAGAAACGACCCTGGCCAGGTCAAGGCCGGCCATGCTGGGTGCGCCTCGCGCAGCAGCCACTGCCTTTTCAATGGCTGGCTGGCTCATGGCCTCGCCCGGCGCCAGCGCCATGATGCAGCCGTTTTGCGCGCCCTGGGTACGCAACAGGCGGGTCAGCTGGCGTGTGTCTATGCCGGCAATGGCGACCGTGTTTTCCCTGACCAGGTAGTCGGACAAGGTCATGGACGACCTGAAATTGGATGCCAGTAATGGCAGGTCCTTGATGATCAGGCCGGCGGCAAAAACTTTTTCCGATTCAACGTCTTCGGCGTTGATGCCGTAGTTCCCGATGTGGGGGTATGTGAGGGTGACGATCTGCTGGCAGTAGCTCGGATCCGTGAGGATTTCCTGGTAGCCGGTCATGGCGGTGTTGAACACCACCTCGCCGACCGTGGAGCCGGCGGCTCCAATCGAATTGCCGATAAAGACCGTGCCGTCTGCAAGCGCCAGTATGGCGTGCGGGGGTTGGGTGTGGCTCCCCTGTAGAGACAAAAGCACTGGGTTCTCCGGGTTGGTTACGGTCCGCCCAAGCGTGCACAAAAAAACGTCTCAAACGAGAGGCTTGCTGGCTGCTTTTGTAAGGGTGTTTGCTTTGTATGCGCTCGGGCGAAGCTGTGTTTTGAAAAGCCACTGATTATATATCGCCAGCATGTAGCCCCAATGGCCGCTCACCGCGTGTAGCGCCCTGCCCCTCCGAGGAGGCCGCTGCGCCTTGCGGCCGGCAAAGCTGGACTGCGGCTCCTGCTTGCGAAGACATCGCTCCGTTTAGGGCGCTGGCTTGTTATCTACCCACCGTTGGAAACAAAGGATCAGGTGCCCGCAATGGAACTGGCATAGAGGCATACGGCAGCCGCCGCAGCCACATTCAGGGACTCCTCGCCCCCGGGCTGGTCAATGCGCACTTTCAACGCTGACCGGGCCATCAGCGGGTCGCTGACGCCCTGCCCTTCATGCCCCATGGCCCAGGCACAAGGCATGGGGATCTTTTGCTCATGGAGAAGCCCACCCTGGTGGGAACTGGTGACGACGATGGGTACTGTCAGGCCGTCCAGGGCTTCCAGTTCGACGCCCTCGACGAGTTGAAGGGCAAAATGCGCCCCCATGCCGGCCCGCAAGACCTTGGGCGACCACAGGGCTGCCGTGCCTTTAAGCGCGATCACCTGGCTGAACCCAAATGCCGCAGCACTGCGCAAAATTGAGCCTACATTTCCAGCATCCTGCACGCGGTCGAGAATGACGGAAGCTGCTGCAGGCTGCAGTGGTGCAGCTACTGGCAGCGCCATGACAAAGCCCATGCGGGCAGGAGATTCCAGGCTGCTTATTTCCGGCAATAGCTTGTCGGGAATGATGATGTTTTTGGTCGCCGCATGCATGCACGCAACCGGCGCCACAGGCCAGAATGACTCGGCAAAAACAGCAATGGACGGTTTCAGGCCGCGCGCCAGCGCTGCCCGGCAGAGATGGTCACCTTCTAGCCAGACCTGCCCCTGTTTGCGATAGGCGTTGCTGTCCCGGGACAGCTTGCGCAACTCCTTGATCAGCGCATTGTCGCGGGACGTGACATGGGTCAACGGAACCGGAAATCCGTCGCTCACCCCAGAACCTCGGCCACAGGGGCAAAGGACCGTCGATGCTGGGGACAGGCACCGTGCTCGCGCAAAGCAGCGAGATGTTCGGCAGTGCCATAGCCCTTGTGATCCGCAAAGCCGTACTGTGGATATTCAAGATGAAATTCGACGCACCAGCGATCCCTGTACACCTTTGCCAGAATCGATGCGGCAGAGATGGACGGTACCAGCGCGTCCCCCCCCACAATCGCCTCGGACAGGATCACCAGTGTGGGCAAACGATTGCCATCCACCAGAACCTTGTTGGGCTTGAGACGAAGCCCCTCAACTGCACGCTTCATGGCCAGCATGGTGGCCTGAAGGATATTGATGCGGTCAATTTCTTCAGCGGTGGCGAGTGCTATCGAGTGGCACAGGGATTTGGCGACGATTTCGTCATACAGCTTTTCTCTTTTCAGGGCTGTGAGCTTTTTGGAATCGGCCAGGCCCCTGATGGGATTGAGCTCGTCAAGGATGACCGCTGCGGCCACGACCGGTCCCATTAACGGACCGCGCCCAGCTTCATCGACACCCGCCATCAACCCCGGAATATCCCAGGACAAGGCCGTCTGCTCAGCTTTCAAGAATTTTCTGGATCGCATCGGTAGCCAATTTTGAGGTATCGCGCTGCAGCTCGGTGTGCAGTCTGGAAAATCTTTGTTCCAAAGCCGCTATTTTGTCAGGCGCCGATGATTTTGCATCTATCCATTGCAATACGGCTGCGGCCAGGGCATCCGGCGTAGCTTCATCCTGCAGCAACTCGGGTACGACAAAATCCTGGCAAAGAATATTGGGCAGACCCACCCACGGCTGGAGCTTTTTGCGCCTCATGATTTGCCAGGACAACCAGTTCATGTTGTAGGCGATCACCATGGGCCTCTTGAACAGCGCAGCTTCCAGCGTCGCGGTACCACTGGCGATAAGCGTCACGTCGCAGGCAGCCAGCGCAGTGTGCGACTGACCTTCAAGGATCTGCAGGCGTGCGCCCATACCGGCTTCCCCGGCAATACGCTCGATCAGCCCCCTGAGAATAGGAACAGCCGGCACTACAAATTTGACGGCAGGTTGCGCCTTGCCGACGAGCGACGCCGCCTGGAAAAATCTCGATGCCAGATACTGGATTTCGGATTTTCGGCTGCCCGGCAGGATGGCAACTACGGTGTCACTCTCGCCCAATCCAAGTTTTGACCTGGCCTTGAGCCTGTCAGGCTGCATGGGCACCATATTGGCAAGCGGATGCCCCACATAAGTCGCGGCAATACCATGCGATGCCAGCAGGGCCGGTTCAAAGGGAAAAATGCACAGCACATGATCAACACTGCGCCGGATTTTTTCTACCCGCTCGGCACGCCAGGCCCATATGGAGGGACTTATAAAGTGGACTGTCCTGATGCCTTTGCCTTTCAGGCTGGCTTCGAGGTCAAGATTGAAATCGGGCGCATCGACCCCCACAAAAATATCGGGAGGAGTCTGCAGCAAACGCTGCCTGAGCTGCTCGCGGATACCGACGATTTCGCGGTAGTGCCGCAACACCTCCACATAGCCACGAACGGCGAGCTTGTCGCTGGGCCACCAGCAGTCAAAGCCGCGACGGGCCATCTGTGGCCCGCCAATTCCGGATGCAGCAAGTGCAGGCCATCTGGACTTGAAACCATCGAGCAGCAGCCCGGCAAGCAGGTCTCCTGACGTCTCTCCCGCAACCATGGCGATCTGCGGCCCTCTACCGGTCGCGAAACCTGGAGTGATACTGCCAGCGTCTCTACGGACCGGCAGAGGCGTGGGCTCGGCAGGCATGTGGCTAACGGACGATGCCGCGTTGAGGCGACGTGTGTTCAAGGAACGACGTCATCATCTGCACGTCGGGCAAGGCTTCAGGATATTTTTCAGTGAGCGCAGCGATTCGTACGGTCGCCTGCGCAAGTGTGAGGTCTTCGCGATACAGGGCCTTGTGCATGGCTTTCACCGCAGCGATCCGTTCAGGCGAAAAACCACGACGACGCAGTCCCTCAAAATTCATGGACCGCGCCTCGGCCGGTTGCCCCTGCGACATTACAAAAGGCGGCAAGTCCGCAAACAGCAGGGCGCACATCGCCGTCATGCTGTGCGCCCCAAGGCGAACAAACTGGTGAACGACCGTGAATCCACCCAGGATGACCCAGTCACCCACATGCACATGGCCTGCCAGCTGCGAGTTATTGGCAAATATGGTGTGGCTGCCGACCTGACAATCGTGCGCCAGATGCACATAGGCCATGATCCAGTTGTCATCACCAATCCGCGTCACACCCACATCGCCGGGGGAGCCAATATTGAAGGTGCAAAACTCGCGGATGGTGTTGCGGTCACCGATGACAAGTTGGCAGGGCTCTCCCGCGTATTTTTTGTCCTGGGGAATTGCCCCGAGTGAGTTGAACTGGAAGATCCGGTTGTCACGGCCTATGGTGGTGTGACCTTCGATCACACAATGAGCGCCGATGGTGGTTCCGGCCCCGACCCTGACATCTGGACCAATGACCGTATAAGGTCCAACGGTGACCGAGCTGTCCAGCTCGGCATGCGGATCCACCAGGGCCGTGGGATGGATCCCTTTCACGGAAACACGCTGCGTCATGGAAGGCGCCTGCTCAGGCAATCGTACGCATCGTGCACATCAGCTCTGCTTCGCAGGCAACAGCGTCACCGACGCGTGTGATGCCCTTGAACTTGAAAATACCGGCTTTCATGCGGTCCAGCGTGACATCCATGACCAGTTGGTCGCCAGGCTCCACAGGGCGTTTGAAACGCGCGCCATCAATACCGGCGAAGTAATAGACCGTCTTGTCGTCCGGTGTCACACCAAGCGTGTCAAACGCCAGCAAAGCCGCCACCTGTGCCATGGCCTCCAGCATCAATACGCCTGGCATGACAGGCCGATGCGGAAAGTGGCCGACAAAAAATGGTTCGTTGATCGTGACGTTTTTAAGCGCCTTGATGCTCTTGCCTTTTTCAATTTCCAGAACGCGATCCACCAGCAAAAATGGATAGCGATGCGGCAATTGTTTGAGAATCTGGTGAATGTCCATCATGATTTTTCTTCAGTGTTGTGAGGCTTGCCGGCAAGGGATTTTTCGACCAGTTTGAGCCTGTCGCGCAGCGTATGCAACTGCTTGAGCGTCGCCGCATTTTTTTCCCACGCCGCATTGTCGTCGATAGGAAAGAGACCGGTGTAGTTGCCGGGCTTCAGAATGGAGCGCGTGACCACGGACGCCGCAGAAACATGCACATGATCGGCAAGCGTCAAATGCCCGAGAACGACCGCACCGCCACCAATGGTGCAATGGGCCCCAATGGTTGCACTGCCTGCAACGCCTACACATCCGGCCATGGCTGTATGGGCACCGACATGAACGTTGTGCCCTATCTGTATCAGGTTATCCAGCTTGACACCGTCCTCAATAACGGTGTCATGCAACGCCCCCCTGTCTATGCAGGTATTGGCCCCGATTTCAACATCATTGCCAATGCGGACTGAGCCAAGTTGCTCAATTTTCTCCCATTGCCCGTCATGCGGTGCAAACCCAAAACCGTCGGCACCAATCACGGCGCCCGGATGCACAATGCAGCGCTGTCCAACGCTGCAGCCGTCGGCAAGCGTGACACGGGCGGACAGGCGGCTGCCCTCACCAACAACAGCGTTCGCCCCCACAACGCAGTGTTCGGCGATACGTACGCCAGCCTCAAGCCTCGCGCCTGCGCCTATGCAGGCAAATGCACCGACAGACACGCCGGGAGCAACCATGGCCCCGGGGTCAATAAAGGCAGAGGCATGGATGGCGGCGACGAAAGGAGGCGCAACATGCTGTTTCCAGAGTTGTGTGACGCGTGCGAAATAGCGATAGGGATCGTCCACAACGATGCATGCACCCCGGCGGGTGGCGACATCTTCGGCTACCGGCGAAACAATGACGCAGGCGGCCTGGCATGTTGCAAGCTTGCCGGTGTATTTGGGATGGCTGAGAAAGGTCAGTTGCCGGTCGGTGGCCCGGTCCAGGGTCGACAAACCTTCAATCCCGACTTGGGGATCACCGACCAGGCGCGCATGAAATTCGCCGGCCAGCGCATCAACGATGGCCGCGAGCCTGAGCGTCATGCCCCGCCCGCCCGCCAGCGTCTGAAGTTACTGGGCCGCCCGTTACCTGCCGCCCGCGGCATTCAATGCTTTAAGCACTTTGTCGGTGATGTCGTGCTTTGGGTTCACGTACACCGCTTCCTGAATGATCAGGTCATATTTTTCGGCTTCGGCAAGCGCTTTAACAACCCGGTTTGCACGCTCGATCACCTGCTGAAGCTCTTCGTTCTTGCGGGCGTTCAGGTCTTCCTGGAATTCCCGGCGCTTGCGCTGAAAGTCACGGTCCTGATCAACAAGCTGCTTCTGGCGCGTGTTGCGCTGGGTTTCGGAAAGAGTGGGGGCCTCACGCTCAAATTTATCTGACAGCGTCTTGAGCTGGGTTGCGACGTCATTCAATTCTTTTTCACGCTTTCCAAACTCGGCTTCAAGCTTCGTCTGGGCGGCCTTGGCAGAGTTGGCTTCACGGAAAATCCTGTCCAGATTGACAATCCCGACCTTGAATTCCTGGGCAGTTGCAGCAAAACCCGCCAGCGCAATCAGTGAACCCAAAAATAGTTTGCGTGAGATATTCATCATTAGAAAGATGTACCGATCTGGAATTGGAAGCGCTCTATTCTATCGCCAACTTTTTTGCGGATAGGGTTGGCAATGCCGAGCCGCAGGGGGCCAACAGGTGAAATCCAGCTGACGCCAACGCCGACTGATGCCCTCAGTTCACTGATACTGTATTTGTCTTTTTCGCCGAACACATTACCTGCATCGAAAAACGCAAACATGCGTAGCGTCCGGTCGTTTCCAGTGCCCGGAAACGGCGCGATAACCTCGCCGTTAAGCGTGATCTTCTTCGGCCCGCCAAGTGCGAGGTCGGATGCGTCGCGCGGGCCGAGCGATCCTTGCTGGAAGCCACGAACAGAACCGAGACCACCTGAGGCGAAGTTCTTGAAGATGGGGAAAGGCCGGTTGTCCGTACCTTTGCCCCAGCCCAACTCGGCATTCAGGGCTACGGTGTACTGCTTGTTAAGCGGTATGTATTGCTGGAACTGGTAGTTACCGCGAACGTATCGCGCATCACCAGCAACGCCCCATTCACCAAAAACCCTCTGGAAGCGCCCCTTGGTCGGCACCAGCGCACTGTCACGGTCATCACGCGTCCAGCCAATCGTCAGCGGGACGGTTGAACTCGTATATCCGAACTGGGTAGCGTACGCGAGATAAGGGGTTGGCAACGCATTGATGCCTGGTTCAATGGTCAACCGCTCATAGCCACCGCCGAAATACACGGTATCAGTCTCACTGAAAGGCACACCAAAACGCAAACTGGTACCGGTCGTTTTCAACGCATAGTCACCCCCCTGGCCATCCAGCGGACGGGTCGTGCGGAAATACAGATCAAGGGACCGCGAAATACCGTCTGCCGTGAAGTACGGATCCACCGTGGTCAGCACCATGGTCCGGTACAACTTGCTGGTGTTGACTTCAACACCCAGGTAATTGCCTGAACCGAAAATATTCTCCTGCTTGACGCCAAAGCTCAGGGACAATTTTTCGCCGCTGGAAAATCCGGCGCCGAGCTGGAGGTTGCCCGTCGGCTTTTCGACCACCGTCACGGCAATATCGACCTGATCCTGGGTCCCTGCAACGTCCTGGGTGTCAACATTGACGTCCGTGAAAAAGCCGAGGCGGTCAACCCGGTCGCGTGAAAGACGAATCTTGTCGCCGTCGTACCAGGACGACTCAAACTGCCTGAACTCGCGGCGAATAACTTCATCGCGGGTACGGTTGTTGCCCGACACATTGATACGGCGCACATAGGCACGCCTTGAAGGCTCGCCCTGCAACACCAGAGACACGCGACTGTTGACGCGATCAATTTCCGGCACCGCTTCCACCCGCGCAAACGCAAAACCAAAGGTACCAAAATAATCGGTGAAAGCCTTTGTAGTCGCAGCGACCGTATCGGCGTTATAAGCCTCACCCGGCTTGATGGTGACCAGGGATTTGAATTCATCTTCCTTGTTGATGAAATTACCCTCAAGCTTGACGCCCGAAACAATAAAGCGTTCACCTTCATTGACGTTGATGGTGATGCTGACATCCTGCTTGTCAGGTGAAATGGCTACCTGGGTTGAATCGATCTTGAACTCAAGATAGCCCCGCGACAGGTAATAGGAGCGCAGCGTTTCAATGTCGGCATTGAGCTTGGCGCGTGAATAACGGTCTGATTTTGTGTACCAGCTCATCCAGCCGCCGGTATCGAGGTCAAACAGGTCGCGGAGGGTGCCCTCGCTGAATGCCTTGTTGCCGACGATGCGGATTTCCTTGATCTTGGCAACATCACCTTCAATGACATTGAACGTCAGGTTGACCCTGTTTCGCTCAATGGGCGTGACAGTGGTGATGACTTCGGCGCTGTACATGCTTTTGTTGATGTACTGCCGCTTGAGTTCCTGCTCTGCCTTGTCGGCCAGCGCCTTGTCAAAGGCTTGTCCATCCGTCAGGCCGATTTCCCGCAGGGCCTTCTTCAACGCGTCCTTGTCAAACTCCTTGGCACCTACAAAACTGACGTCCGCAATCGTCGGGCGCTCTTCCACGATGACCACCAGCACATCGCCATTGACTTCGAGGCGCACATCCTTGAACAGGCCGAGGGCAAACAATGCACGAATGGCGGTTGAACCCTTGTCGTCGCTGTAGGTTTCACCTACACGGAACGGCAGTGAGGCAAAGATGGTTCCAGGCTCAACGCGCTGCAGGCCTTCGACCCGGATATCGCGCACCGTGAAAGGATCGACAGCCCAGGCTGAATGTGCAATCAGCAGGCTGGCAGCAATGGCCGACACCGTTCGAAGTTTGAATCGATTGAATTGTTTTTGCATGAACTTTAGGTGTTAGCCGGACGTGAATCTTGATGCTAGCCAAAGAGCCGGGTGACATCGTTGAACAGGGCTACAGACATCATGCACAGTAGCACGGCAACGCCACCGCGCTGCAGTCTGCCCATCCAGGCGTCTGACACGCCTCGCCCGGTGACGGCTTCCCAAAGATAATACATCAGGTGCCCACCGTCCAGAACCGGTAGAGGCAGTAAATTAAGCACACCAAGACTGACACTGATGAGGGCCAGGAACAGCAGATAGGCGCTCCAGCCGAGGCTTGCCGACTTGCCCGCGTAGTCGGCGATGGTTAGCGGCCCGCTAAGGTTCTTGAGCGAAGCCTGTCCGGTGACCATTTTCCCCATCATTTTGACGGTCAGTACAGACACCTGCCAGGTTCGCACAGTGCCCTGCCACAAACCTTCAAAGAACCCGTATCGCACCGTGACGAACTGCGGCGGGGCACCCACATAAGCGCCGATACGGCCTACATTCAGCTTGCCATCCAGCCTGACATCGGGGGTCACGGAAATGTCCAATACTTGCCCACCTCGCAAAACCCGCCAGGTTTGGGTTCTGGCGACAGGGGGACTTCTGTCCTGCAACACCGATAGACGGATGGCTTCGCGCAACTGCTGCCCATCAACAATGGGCAAATCGCCAACGCGCTGGATGATATCTCCTGTACGCAGTCCTGATTTCCCGGCTGCGCCTCCAGCCATGACATCGCCAATCACCGGTCTGGTCAACGGGCCAAGAATGCCGATTTTTCGAAACAGCTGGGCGTCCGCATCACTGGCATTGAGATCAGCAAGTTTCAGCAGGACTTCTTTCGCTGGCCTGTCCGCAGTCCCATCACGGCTCACGGCCAGTCGCACGTCGCGCCCATTCAGCGCACCTTGCGTGAGACGCCAGCGCAAATCCTCAAAAGACCTGACATCCTCAAGAGGTTCGCCATCAAAGGCAGCCTGCCGAACCAGTTCCTCGCCGCGCAGCCCTGCCCGTTCGGCGATGGATCCGGCGACCGGACTGGCCAAAACTGCGCTGGGTTCCTGCAAGCCGATCCAGTTGACCACGCTGTAGAGCGCAATCGCCAGCAGAAGGTTGGCAATCGGTCCGGCCGCAACAACGGCTGCGCGAGATTTGAGGGGCTGGGTATTAAAGGCCAGATGGCGCTCGACAGGATCAACCGGGCCTTCGCGCTCGTCCAGCATCTTCACGTAACCACCGAGTGGCAACATGCCGATCGAAAACTCGGTTGGTTTACCTTTGAGTCGCCACGTGTAGATCGGTTTGCCGAAGCCAATCGAGTATTTCAGCACCTTGATGCCGCAAGCGACAGCGACGCGGTAGTGGCCGTATTCGTGAACGGCAATCAACACACCCAGGGCAGCAAGAAAAGCGAAGACAGTCAACATCTCAAACTTCCAGGTTTGCGGCGATATCACCAGCAGCAGAGCGGGCTTGCCCATCAAGCGCCAGCAGGTCATCAATTCCGCGGATGTCGGATACCGAAAGCTTGTCCAGAGTTGCAAGATTTACAGAGTGAATCTGATCAAACCTTATGCGCTTGTCGAGAAATGCCGCAACAGCGATCTCATTGGCTGCATTGAGGATGGCAGTTGTGCCAACAGGCGCAGCAAGCACATCCCAAGCCAGCTGGAGACCTGGAAACCGCGCGTGGTCAGGCACTTCAAACGTCATGTTGGCCATGGCCCTGAAATCCAGCGCCTGAGCGCCTGATGCAATGCGGCCAGGCCAAGCCAGACCGTAGGCGATGGGCACCCGCATGTCGGGACAACCCAGTTGGGCAACCACCGACGTGTCCAGGTATTGCACCATGGAATGAATCACGCTCTGCGGGTGAATCACCACCTCGATCTGCGAAGGCTCCAGCCCAAAGAGATACTTGGCCTCAATCACCTCAAGCGCCTTGTTCATCATCGTGGCGGAGTCGACCGATATTTTTCGCCCCATGACCCAGTTGGGATGGGCACACGCTTCTTCCGGCGTGACATCACGCAGGGTGACTGGATCACGTGTGCGAAAAGGCCCGCCTGAAGCCGTCAGGATGATCTTTTGAACGCGACTGGGCCAGGTCGCGGGATCCTCAGGGAGCGACTGGAACACGGCCGAATGCTCGCTGTCAATCGGTAGCAGTTGAGCACCGCCAGTACGCACCGCCCGCATGAAGACCTCACCACCGACGACCAGCGCTTCCTTGTTCGCCAGCAATAGACGTTTGCCGGCCCGGGCCGCTGCCATGCAGGGCTCCAGTCCGGCTGCACCGACAATCGCCGCCATCACGGCATCCACGTCAGCATGTGAAGCGATCTGCGAGAGGGCATCACGGCCTTGCACAACTTCAGTCTGAAGGCCGTTCTGTCTCAGTTTTTCAGCAAGCAGGCCGGCATGCTGCGCGCTGGCCATCACCGCATAACGCGGCTTGAAGCTGCGGCATTGCGCCAGCATGAGTTCCACCTGCGTCGAAGCGCTCAGCGCAAACACTTCAAAAAGATCAGGATGGGTTGCGATCACGTCCAGGGTGTTGACCCCGACCGAGCCGGTGGAACCCAGCACCGTCACGCGCTGTTTGCGAAAATTCATAAAGTGGGCAGATTCACCAGCATCATCGCCAGCGGCAGTGTGGGCAACAGGGCATCAACGCGATCCAGCACACCGCCATGGCCGGGCAGGAGGTTGCTGGAATCCTTGGCACCTGCGCTGCGCTTGATCAACGACTCCACCAGGTCGCCAACGACGCTCATGGCCGCCATAAAAACAACCGCCACCAACAGGATCAGGATGCCGTGCCTGGACCACAGACGGCCATACAGGCTGGCCGTTCCATCCATACCGGATTGGCGCTCAATCATTGCCCAAACCACGGCGAGCACAATTACACCCGCCATGCCGCCCCAGACACCCTCCCAGCTTTTACCCGGGCTGATGGACGGCGCGAGTTTGCCCTTGCTGAACCGTCCGCCAAAAGTACGGCCTGCAAAATAGGCGAAGATGTCAGCGACCCAGACAAGCAGCAGCACCGACAGCAAAAATGAGATGCCCGTCACACGGGCTTGCGCAATGGCCAGCCAGGCAAGCCAGAGCGCCAGGATACCAGCGGGAATACGTAGGGCTCGGGGTATTTGCGACCAGCCTGCCACACCCCGTCGCAAAAGCCAGGCGCCGACCAGCACCCATGCAGCGCCAGCCACGGTCCAGAGCAGCGGCATGGGTCTGGTGAGCAGGCCCGCGAACCAGGCAGCGGCGCACAAAACCACGGAGACTGCGCCGAGCACCAGTGACTGACTCTGGCTGCAGCCATTGAGCTTGCCCCATTCCCATGCACCCCCCGCGATCAGTACCAGAGTGACAAGGCAGAAAGGCGCGGGAGAGGGGTAAAAAAGCGCAGGCAGCAATATGGCCAGCAAAACAATCGCGGTGATCACACGCTGCTTGAGCATCAGGTCACCTTTTCTTTCGGGCTGGCACCAGCCGCAGTTTTTTTGCTGTCGAGCTGTGCAGATGTCTGGCCAAAACGCCTCTCGCGGCTGCGAAAAACTGCAATGGCCTCGTCAAGTGCAGCCTCGTCGAAATCGGGCCAGAGACGGTCTGAAAAATGCAGTTCGGAATAGGCCGCCTGCCAGAGCAGGAAATTGCTGATGCGAAGTTCACCGCCCGTGCGTATCAACAGGTCGGGGTCGGGTACATGGGCCAGTGCCATCGCGCGATCCAGCGACATCTCGGTAATTTCCTGCCCTGCCCTCATCAGCTTTTGTGCGGCCTGGGCAATGTCCCAGCGTCCGCCATAGTTGAAGCAGACATTGAAAACAAGCCGGGTGTTCTCAGAGGTCGCGAGTTCTGCCTGCGCCAGACCTGCCTGCACCTTTTCGGAAAGCCGTCCGCGATCACCCACAAAATGGATACGCACCCCGTTGGCTTTAAGGCGCGGAACCTCCCGTGACAGGGAGAAAGCCAGCAGTTCCATCAGGCCGGATACCTCGTCGGAAGGCCGGTTCCAGTTTTCGGATGAAAAGGCAAAGACCGTCAGCACACCAACGCCGCGATCGATGCACGCCTGTACACAGCGGCTCAGCGAATCAACGCCCTGCTTGTGTCCTGCCACACGCGGCAGGAATCGTTTGGTGGCCCAACGCCCATTGCCATCCATCACGATGGCGACATGGTGCGGGACAGCTGCAGATTTTGGCTGGGCCATTGTTTTGATCAGGTGGACAACCGTGATCAGACCGCCATGATGTCTTGTTCCTTGCCTGCGACCAGTTTGTCCACTTCAGCGATAAAGCGGTCCGTGAACTTCTGGACTTCGTCCTGCGAACGGCGCTCGTCGTCTTCGGAAATTTCCTTGTCCTTGAGCAGGCGTTTGACATGGTCGTTGGCATCGCGGCGCAGGTTGCGCACGGCCACTTTGGCGTGTTCGCCTTCACTGCGAACAACCTTGGTGAGCTCCCTGCGGCGCTCTTCTGTCATGGCTGGCATGGGTACGCGAATCAGGTCGCCCTGAGCGGCAGGGTTAAGACCAAGGTCCGAATCGCGAATCGCTTTTTCAATCTTGGGGCCCATGCCCTTTTCCCAGGGTGCCACACTGACAGTGCGTGCATCGAGCAGCGACACATTGGCCACCTGGCTGATGGGCACCATGGACCCGTAGTAATCCACCTGTACCGTGTCCAGGATGCCTGGATTGGCACGGCCGGTGCGAATTTTCGAGAGACTGTTCTTGAACGCCTCCATCGACTGCTGCATCTTCTGTTCGGCGGTTTGCTTGATCTCGGCAATGCTCATGATTTCGGACTCCGGATGTCTGTGAGATGGAAAGTCTGATGCTCTCTGCTTGACTCTGTTCGGGTATGGCCTAGACGTGGACCAGCGTGCCCTCGTCTTCGCCCATCACGACGCGCTTGAGTGCACCGTGTTTGAAAATACTGAAAACCTTGATGGGCAACTTCTGGTCACGACACAACGCAAACGCGGTGGCATCCATGACTTCGAGGTTTTTGCCCATGGCTTCATCAAAAGTGATGTTGGCATACCGCGTGGCGGTTGGGTCTTTTTTCGGATCGGCTGTGTAAACGCCATCGACCTTGGTGGCCTTGAGCACGATTTCAGCGCCGATTTCCGCACCGCGCAATGCGGCAGCGGTATCGGTGGTGAAAAACGGGTTGCCCGTACCTGCCGCAAAAATGACAACCTTGCCCTCTTCAAGATACTGAAGTGCTTTGGGGCGCACATAAGGCTCAACCACACGTTCAATGGCAATGGCCGACATCACCCGGGCGATCAGCCCGGCCTTGTCCATGGTATCGCCCAGAGCGAGCGCATTCATGACGGTTGCCAGCATGCCCATATAGTCAGCGGTGGCGCGATCCATGCCGACCGAGCCGCCCGCCACACCGCGGAAAATATTGCCGCCGCCAATCACCACGGCCATTTCAACCCCCATGCGGGTGACTTCGGCGATTTCTTCAACCATGCGCACGATGGTGGCACGGTTGATACCGAAGGCATCGTCCCCCATCAAGGCCTCACCTGACAGTTTTAACAAGATTCGCTTGTAGGCTGGCATGTAGGCGCTTTCTGGAGGTTGGGTTGATTTGAAGTTTAGCGGCCTTCCGGCTGGTATGAAGGCTCAGGCCGCCTTGGCAGCTGCGACCTGTGCGGCCACTTCGGCCGCAAAATCGTCAACCTTCTTCTCGATGCCTTCGCCGACAACGTAGAGCGTGAACGCTTTCACTGCAGTGCCCTTTTCCTTGAGCATCTGCTCAACGGTCTGCTTGTCATTCTTGACGAAAGCCTGGTTGTGCAGGCTGACTTCCTTCAGGTATTTCTGCACGCCGCCTTCGATACGCTTGGCAACTATTTCAGCGGACTGGACCGGCTTGCCGGCAGCGGTAGCAACGGCGGCATCTTCAGCCGCTTTGGCAGCTGCAACGGAACGCTCCCTGGCAACCAGCTCAGCAGGCACATCGGCGCTGGACAACGACACCGGCTTCATGGCGGCAACGTGCATGGCGACGTCCTTGGCGGCGGTTTCGTCGCCGTCAAATTCGACGACCACACCGATGCGGGTACCGTGCAGATAAGAAGCCAGCTTGTTGTCGGCAAAACGCTTGAAGCGACGCACGCTCATGTTCTCGCCGATCTTGCCGATCAGACCCTTGCGCACGTCTTCAACCGTTGGGCCGAAACCGTCAAGCGTCAAAGGCATGGCGCCCACTGCGGCCACATCAGCCGGGTTGTTCTTGACGATGCCCTTGGCTACGGCGTCGGTGAAAGCCAGAAAGCTGTCATTCTTGGTGACAAAGTCGGTTTCGCAGTTGATTTCAACCAGCGCGCCCACGCCGCCTTCAGCGTGATAGGCGATCACGCCTTCAGCGGTGACGCGCGATGCGGCCTTGCCAGCCTTGTTGCCGAGCTTGACGCGCAGGATTTCTTCCGCTTTTTCGAAGTTGCCTTCAGCTTCGGTCAAAGCCTTCTTGCATTCCATCATCGGTGCGTCGGTCTTGGCGCGCAGTTCGGCGACCATGCTTGCGGTAATAGCCATTTTCAAATCTCCAGTTTCCGTTTGTCGTTGCAGCAGGGTTGAAGCACACGCCCAACCCGCCATCCAAAATCATTCACTTGTGAAAAAGGGGCTACGCGAGCCCCTTTTTCGCGTCTTGCGCAGTGCCGGAACAATCAGGCAGCAGCGTTCACTTCCACGAATTCGTCGGCGCTTTCAGGCTGGGCCATCTTCACGACGTCGTTGACGGCGCTGGCACGGCCTTCAATGATGGCGTCGGCGATGCCGCGTGCGTACAGGGCCACAGCCTTGGACGAGTCATCATTGCCGGGGATCACGTAGTCGATGCCGATAGGCGAATGGTTGGAATCAACCACACCAATCAGCGGGATGCCCAGCTTCTTGGCTTCGAGCACGGCGATCTTGTGGAAGCCCACGTCGATCACAAAGATGGCGTCCGGCAGTGCAGCCATGTCCTGGATGCCGCCGATGTCCTTTTCAAGCTTTTCGATTTCGCGCTTGAAGGTCAGTTGTTCTTTTTTGCTGATGGTGTCGAGGCCGGCTTCCTGCTGGGCCTTCATTTCCTTCAGGCGCTTGATGGAGGTCTTGACCGTCTTGAAGTTGGTCAGCATGCCGCCCAGCCAGCGCTGGTCAACAAAAGGCACACCGGCGCGGCGAGCTTCGGTGGCGACGATTTCGCGGGCCTGGCGCTTGGTGCCGACCATGAGGATGGTGCCGCGGTTGGCGGACAGCTGTTTCGCGAACTTCATCGCATCCTGGTACATCGGAAGCGATTTTTCCAGGTTGATGATGTGGATGCGGTTGCGATGGCCGAAGATGTACGGCGCCATCTTGGGGTCCCAGAAGCGGGTTTGGTGACCGAAATGGACGCCGGCTTCCAGCATTTCGCGCATGGTTGTTGACATATGAATACTCCAAAGGTTGTGTCTAAAATCAGCGCTTATCGCGAGGCCCATATGACGGGGCCCGGCAACACCTTGAATGGCTGATTTGCGATTTGCCGCAGACAACACAGCGTCATCTGCAAAGCCAGTCGAGTATAACACCTTCCCGCCCAATGAGCCAGCCCTCCCGCCCCCACGATATCCACCGCACACTGGAGCTGCTCGAATCCGGCAAAACCAGCCCTGCACAGGTTCTGCAAGCCGCGCTCCAGGCGGCCGCCAGCCCCGCCTGCCGGAACGTTTATATGCCCGGTTTTGCGCCCCAAACCGGCCCGGCGGTAGCCGCCAGCGACGTTCAGGGGCCGCTTTCAGGCATTCCCTTATCGGTGAAGGACCTGTTTGATGTCGCCGGCCAGCCCACCAAGGCCGGCTCCACCGTTTTGGCAGATACGCCGCCTGCGGGCGCCAATTGCCCCGCCGTAGCCCGCCTGCTGGCCGCAGGCGGCGTGTTGGCTGGTCGCACCAACATGGTTGAATTTGCCTTTTCTGGCGTCGGCATCAACCCCCATTACGGCACCCCCGTCAACCCTGCGGATAGCACCGTCGACCGCATTCCCGGCGGTTCGTCATCCGGTGCTGCCGTATCGGTGGCGACCGGCGCCGCACTGATCGGTCTTGGCTCGGACACCGGCGGCTCCATTCGCATCCCCGCCGCCCTGTGCGGCCTCGTCGGTTTCAAAAGCACTGCGCGCCTGGTGCCGACCGAAGGCGCCCTGCCGCTGTCGACCACACTGGATACCGTCAGCGCCATCACACGCTCTGTGCGTGACGCCATCACCGTGCACGAAGTACTGGCCGCGCGCAGCGTGACGCTGCCCGGCAAGCCGCTGTCATCGTGCCGTTTTGCAGTGGCGCGTACCTGGATGCTGGACGGCGTCGACGACACAGTGGGCGCGGCTTTTGAGCGCACGCTGGCCCGGTTGCAGCAGGCAGGCGCAGAGATTGAATACATCACGCTCGAAGAGATTGGAGAGCTGGCCGGCATCAACGCCACAGGCGGGCTTTCGGCGGCCGAGAGTTTTGCCTGGCACCGCAAGCTGATTGCAGCGCATGAAGCCGACTACGACCCCCGCGTGGCCATACGCATCCTCAAGGGCGCGAACATGAGTGCGGCCGACTACATTGACCTGGTGGCAGCACGCAAGGCCTGGATCAGCCGCATGGAATCGCAAATGGAAGGCTACGACGCCGTGCTGTCGCCGACTGTGCCCATCGTTGCGCCCACGATTGCCAGCCTTGCCGAAGACGCCGAATTTTTCAGGGTCAATGGCCTGCTGCTGCGCAACACGGCCGTGGTTAACATGCTCGACGGTTGCGCGATCTCGCTGCCATGTCACATGGCTGGTGAACTTCCGGTCGGCCTGATGATCTGGCAATCTGCCATGAAAGACGACGCGGTACTCGACCTGGCCCTGCAGGTCGAGGCCCTGCTGCAGGTGCAGCCCCAATAAACGCATGTAGTCGCCTTGCAGCTTTGCAGGCTTTTCCAAATTCAGAAACACCCACAACAATGACCCCCAGGATTTTTAATGCGCCCGCCATGGCGGGGCACGCATGAAGGTTGCCGTGATCGGTGCCGGCATCATCGGCATCACGACTGCTTACGAACTGGCCGCAGACGGCCATGAAGTCACGGTCTTTGAACGACGCGGCGCAGCTGCAGAAGAAACCAGTTTTGCCAATGCAGGCGTCGTCGCACCCGGCTATGTCACACCCTGGGCTGCTCCCGGCATGCCTGGCAAGGTACTCAGCCACATCTTCAGCCGCCACGCGCCGGTCAAGATCGGCCTGCCCTTGTCGGGCAGCGAGATCGTCTGGATGTGGAAATGGTGGCGTGCCTGCAAGCTCGACACCTATCTGGCCAATCGCGCGCGTCTGCAGCGGCTGGCTTTTTACAGCCGGGAGCGCCTGCACCACCTGACGGCCGAACTGCAGCTGGAGTACGACCGCAGCCCCGGCTACATGGTGCTGCTGCGCAGTGAAAAAGACAGCAGGCTGGTGCAGCCCGGCCTGCAGGTGCTGCGGGAAGCGGGGGTCACATTCAGGGAAATTTCAGCCGACGAGGTGCGAAAAATTGAACCGGCCATCAACACCGACACGCAGTTTCTGGGCGGCATCCATCTGCCCAATGATGAGGTCGCGAATTGCCGCCAGTTTGCCTTGCTGCTCAAGAACGAAGCCCAGCGCATGGGCGTGAATTTCGAGTTCAACAAGACCGTTGCGCATATCGAGAAAGCGCGGCCCACCAGCCTGTTGATCGCTGGTGAAAGTGCGCCGCGCGGCTTTGACCGCATCGTCATGTGCGCAGGCCTTGCCTCCGCCCAGTTGCTCAAGCCGCTGGGCCTGAAGATTCCGATGGCGGCGGTCTACGGTTATTCGATCAGCGCCCCCATCCGCGAGCCCCTCAACGCACCCCGTTCTTCCCTGATGGACGAGCGTTACAAGGTGGCGATTTCGCGCCTTGGCAACCGGGTACGCGTGGCCGGCAGTGCAGAGATTGGCGGCACGCTGGCGGGCAAACGCGCCTCCTCCATCCAGACTTTGTACAAGGTGCTGCACGACTGGTTTCCTGGTGCGGCGCAGCACTCCAACACCGGTGCCAGCGTGCAGGAATGGAAAGGCGCCAGGCCCATGCTGCCGGACGGGCCGCCCATCATCGGCGAAAGCGGCCTGCAGGGCCTGTGGCTGAACCTGGGCCACGGCTCCAGCGGCTGGGCGCTCAGCTGCGGCAGCGCACGCGCCCTGGCCGACATGATGGCCGGCAGGCAGGCCGATATCGACATGGAAGGCCTGGACATCAGCCGCCTGGCCTGACGGGTTGCATACCGCGAGCCCTGCAGCACAATCGGGGCATGCAGCGAATCTCCAGCGCCATCCTTACAAGCCATCCGCTTTACAGCGTTGCGACCACACGCGGGATTGAACAGCAGGCCGCCGCCGCACTGCCGCCGCATGCGCTGATGCAGCGCGCCGGGCTGGCCACTGCCAAACTCACCCTCGCCCTTGCGCCGCATGCACAGTGCATCTGGATAGCCTGCGGCCCCGGCAACAACGGCGGTGACGGTTTTGAGGCCGCCCTGCATCTTCACCGCTGGGGGAAGAAAGTCGTACTCACATGGACAGGTCCATCGCCCGGCAAAACAGGCTTGCCCCCAGACGCGCAGGCGTCTTTTGACCGCGTCATGGCCGCAGGTGTGCCGATTGCGGATCAGCCACCTGCCGGTTTTGATTTCTGCCTTGACGCGCTGCTGGGCATAGGCGCGGCGCCGGACTTCAAACGCGCCGGCAGCGAAAAAATTGTCCGGTGGCTTGATGCCATGCAAGCCCGCGGCGTACCGCGCCTCTGCATCGACATACCGACCGGACTGGATGCCGGCACCGGCTATCTCGCGGGCGGCGCACCGGCAGGCAGCGGAAAAATCTTCACGCTCAGCCTGCTGACCCTCAAACCCGGCCTCTTCACAGCCCATGGCCGTGACTGCGCGGGCGAGGTCTGGTTTGACGACCTTGGTGTTGAAGCAACACAGCCCGCCGATGCCTGGCTGCTGGGCGGGAACCGCGTCACGCCCTCGTCACGCGCTCTTGCAGCCCATGCCAGCCACAAGGGCATCTTTGGTGACGTTGCCGTGATGGGCGGCGAGTCCACGGACAGCAGCCACATGGCAGGCGCCGCCCTGCTGGCCGCACGCGCTGCCCTGCATGGCGGTGCCGGGCGGGTTTACGTCGCACTGCTGGGTAAATCGGCCATGACGGTTGACCCGGTGCAGCCCGAACTGATGTTCAGAAACCCGGATGCACTGAACCTGAAAAGCCAGGTCGTGGTCTGCGGCTGTGGGGGTGGCGATGCGGTCAGGGCTGTCTTGCCCAGAGTGCTTTCGACAGCGCCGCGTCTGGTGCTGGATGCCGACGCGCTCAATGCCATTGCCGACGATGGCCAGCTGCAGGCCCTGCTCAGGGCGCGGAACGGCCGCGGCTACGCCACCGTGCTGACGCCACACCCGCTGGAGGCTGCAAGGCTGTTGGGCACAACGGCGGCCCAAGTGCAGGCAGACCGCCTGAAAGCCGCAGGGCAGCTGGCAGACACCTGCCTGGCAGTGGTGGTGCTCAAGGGCTCGGGCACCGTGATCGCCGCGCCGGGTGAAACCCCCTGCATCAACCCGACTGGCAACGCTTTGCTGGCAACGGCCGGCACAGGCGATGTGCTGGCCGGGATGCTGGGCGCGCAGCTTGCGGCAAGCCCATTTGAAGCACAAGGCGGCTTCAAGGCGGCCAGTTCGGCCGTTTTTGCCCACGGCAGGCTGGCGGACGACTGGCTGGCGCGGCGTGCGGGCCAGAACCTGACAGCTTCAGGGCTTTTTTCTGCTATGGATTAAGTAGCTGCTCACGCCCGTATTTATTGGCTTTGAGGCCGATTTTATGCCTTAAAAAGGCTGTTTTTCGGCTTTTGGAGGTTCTGGAAGCCCTGCAGCCGGACAGGGGCAGCCCCGAAAACAGCTATTATAGCTATAACAGCTGTTTTATATGATCATCAAAATTGACTATTTGGCGCACTGGCATTGTGTCTATAGCTATAAAAACCGTAGCAAATTTGTGTTTGGAGCCGGCTGACTCAAGCCCCAACCTGCTCCAGCACATGCCGCGTCATCGACAGCGCCAGTTCATGCTCGCCCAAAAAGATCCGGCCGGCGTTCTCGGTCGCCAGCAGTTTGGCCTCAGCCTCGCTGTGCGTGCGCACCACCGTCTCTATCGTCGGGTTCAGCGCGCGCGCCGAGGCGATCATCTGCCGCACGTCCAGCGTGTCCGGCGTGGCGATCACCAGCATGCGGGCATGGGCGATGTGGGCCTGGATCAGCACTTCAGGCTCTGCAGCATCGCCCGACACCGCAGGCACGCCCTCGGCCCGCAGGCGCTCGACCATTTCGCGGTTCTGCTCTGCCACCACAAAGGGGATCTGCCTGGCGGTCAAGGCCTCAGCGATGCGCCGCCCCACACGTCCGTAGCCCACCAGCACGATGTGTTTCGCCAGGTACTTCGCTTCGGTCGTCGCCGGCAGCTCTGCCGTCGGGTCGTCACGCGCTTCAAGCTTGCGCGCCAGCGGTGACCTGGCCAATATCCATTTCTGAAGCGGCGACACCGCCTTGAAAACCAGCTCGTTGGTCGCAATCGAAATCAGCGCGCCGGCCAGCACCAGGCTTTGCCCCTCGGGCGGCAGCAGACCCATGGACGCGCCCAGCCCGACCAGGATGAAAGAGAACTCGCCAATCTGCGCCAGGCTGGCAGAAACTGTCAGCGCGGTATTCAGCGGGTAGCGGAAAGCCATGACCAGGATGCCCGCCGCCAGCGACTTGCCGACCACGATGATGGCCACCACCGCCAGCACCTGCAGTGGCCGCTCAATGATGACCCACGGGTCGAACAGCATGCCGACCGAGACAAAAAACAGCACCGCAAATGCATCGCGCAGCGGCAGCGACTCTTCAGCCGCACGATGGCTGAACTCCGACTCGCGCATCACCATGCCGGCAAAAAACGCCCCCAGTGCAAACGACACGCCAAAAAGCATGGTCGAGCCGTAGGCAATGCTGACTGCGGCAGCCACCACGCACAGGGTGAACAGCTCGCGTGAGCCGGTGCGCTGCACCTGCCACAGCACCCAGGGGAAGAAGCGGCGGCCCACCACCAGCATCAGCGCCACAAAACCGCCCACCTGCAGCAGCGTCACGCCCAGCGTCTTCCAGAGTTCATTGACGTTGGTGTCGGCCTTGCCCGACAGCCAGCCGCCCAGCGGCGGCAGCAACACCAGCACCAGCACCATGGCGAGATCTTCAACCACCAGCCAGCCGACCGCAATGCGGCCATTGGCAGAGTCGAGGATGTTGCGGCTCTCCAGTGCGCGCAGCAGCACCACCGTGCTGGCCACCGACAGTGACAACCCGAACACCAGCGCGCCACCCAGGTTCCAGCCCCACCAGTGCGCCAGCCCTATCCCCAGCGCTGTGGCCACCGTCATCTGCACAATGGCGCCGGGCACCGCAATCTTGCGCACCGCCAGAAGGTCATCGAGTGAAAAGTGCAGGCCCACGCCGAACATCAGCAGCATCACGCCGATTTCGGCCAGCTGGCTGGCGATTTCGGCATCCGCCACAAAACCGGGGGTAAACGGCCCGATGATCACACCCGCCAGCAGATAGCCGACCAGCGCCGGCAAACGCAGCCGTGCGGCAATAAAACCAAAGATGAGGGCCAGTCCAAGACCGGCGGCGATGGTGCTGATCAGCGAAACGCTGTGGGGCATGCGGTACATCCTTTGAAGAAAGGGTGGAAAGAAAGCATGCAGCACAGCCGTTGGCTGCAACTACAAAAACGTGGGAATAACCAGCCGGGCGCGTGTCACTCAATGCAACAGTGACAGCAGCAACTGCAGGAAAGAATTTACACCATGCACGCGAAAAAATGGCGAAAGCCATTACGCATCCGCCGTATTTAGCAACTTCCCTGACGCGCAGCGCCAGAGCGGAAAACTAGCTCAGCTTGGCAGGCCGGCTCTCGTCAGTACCGCCGATAAACGAGTCGTCCCACTGCTGCGGGAAACGCTCCGGCTTCCTTGCAGGGAAAGAGCCGGAGCCATCGGGGTTGAAGCCTGCCGGTTGCGGCTTGGGAACGGGCTTGGTCTCCTGGCCCTTGTTGAGCTCCCTGAGCGCCGCGTCCTTGGCCGCCAGGCGTTTTTGGCGCGTGAAGCTGTCGAGGTCTGCATGAAAGCTGCTGTCACCGCCCATGGTGGCCTGGTGTTCGACCTGGTCCTCGACTTCAACCTCGCCCAGAAAGGCCGCCCGCATCGCGCTGGCCTTGGGCAAGGCGGTACTGCGTACAAATGTGTAGCCAATGCGGCAGTCTTCCAGCAGCGACTCCTTCACCTCACGGGCCGACTTGCTGATGCCGCGTTTGCCAGGCACATCAACGCAGCCAACGACATTTCCGTTGGTCGTGCAGATGGTGAAAGTGCAATACACGCTGCCCAGCATGTCCTGCCAGCGTTTGCCACCGCCTTTTTGCTCAAGGTCGGTCGGTTTCGTAAATCGAAGCACGGGCAGCTTGATCATCACCAGGTGGTCATGGAAGGTGGCGCGCAACCACTTCAGGACTTCGTATTCCTCGTTGGTGATCAGCACACGGGATGTGAGGGGCCATTTGGCCGGGATCCGCAGGGACGCATTGGCCTGTTGATGCAGCCACCAGGCGTACCCGCCAATGCCGATCACCAGCCCTGCCAGGAGGCCGGCCAGGATCATGATCAAGCCAGTCAGGTTCACGATAAATCCTCTTGTTATGTTTTCCGGCAATCCGCAACGGACAGCCTGCACCGGGGTGCCTGTTTTGATGGTAATCGCGCAGCGGGCCTCACCCCAACACTTGTTACGCCCGTGCCACCGACTGTTACCGGCGGTTTCAAACTATAGGGTCAAAACCGGTTTTACAGGGCAAACCGTGCGGAGCTTTGTTGCACCTGCGCAACCCGCTACGCTTTCCGTAGCACGGGAACTGGAGGGAAAACCGGGTGTCCACCAGCCATGTCTGGCGTTATGCTGCCCCTTTTGAGCGCCGACATTTTCAGTCCCGATCAAACCAACCCAAGCCAGGAGTGACACCATGCCACTGAAGACCGCCCAGGATTTCGACCAGGAATTGCTCATTCTGTTTGATGCGTATGTACACGGCACCATCGACAGGCGCGGCTTTCTTGAACGGGCGCAGAAGTTTGCAGTTGGCAGCGTCACGGCGGCCGGCCTGCTGGCGGCCCTGAGTCCGGACTTTGCACGTGCGCAGGTCGTGCCCAAAGACGACAGGCGCATCAAGGCCGAAATGGTCGAATACCCGTCGACGGCAGGCAATGGCACCATGAAAGGTTACCTGGCAAAACCAGCCACGATGACGGGCAAGCTGCCCACGGTGCTGGTCATTCACGAAAACCGTGGTCTGAACCCGCATATTGAAGACATTGCCCGCCGCCTGGCGCTGGACAACTTTGTTGCCTTTGCGCCGGATGCCCTCACACCCCTGGGAGGCTACCCCGGCGATGAAGACAAGGCGCGCGAGCAGTTTGCAAAACTCGACCAGAAAAAAGCACTGGAAGACTTTGTGGCCGGTGCCAACTTCCTGAAAAACCGGCCCGAGTCCAACGGCAAGATAGGCGCGGTCGGCTTTTGCTACGGCGGCGGTATTGTGCACATGCTGTCGGTGCGCATGCCCGAGCTCAACGCCGGTGTGCCCTTCTACGGCAATCAGCCTCCGACTTCTGAAGCAGCGAAAGTCAAGGCCCCGCTGCAAATGCACTTTGCGGGTGTTGATGAGCGCATCAATGCCTCATGGCCCGCCTACGAAGCCGCGCTCAAGGCTGCCAACGTACCGCACACCGCCTACCAGTACCCCGGCACGCAGCATGGCTTCAACAACGACACCACGCCGCGCTTTGATGCTGCAGCCGCCAAGCTGGCCTGGGGACGGACCTTAGAGTTTTTTAACAAAACTCTAAGGTCCTGAATATGGCCCCCACGGTCGTTCGCTTCGCGTAACTCCCTGCCCCCCCGAGGGGGCCGCCCCGCCTGCGGCCTGGCGAAGCCAGTTCCGCGGCTCCTGCTTGCGAAGAGGTTCAGTAGCCGGGGATGTGCAGCGAGCGCGCGAGGTAGTCGAAGAATATGCAATAAAACGCGATCGGCAGCGGCAGGCCGATGAGCGTACCCATAAAGTAATCGCGAAACTTCACGCCTGACAGCGCCAGCGCATAGTTCAGCGCGGGCACGGTCTGCAGCAGCACCCGCAGCAGCGCCACACTTTTGACCGGATGCGCATCCAGCCCCGCCAGCAGGCGGCGCGGCCATTTGCCTTCAATCTCGCGCAAGGCATTGCCGCCCAGCAGGCGGATCACCCAGAAGGTAAACACACACGACACCACGGCTGCGATATAGGTGGCGACGCCACCCCAGACCTCGCCCAGGGCCAGCACCGCAGCGGCCAGAAAAACCAGGCCGGGTATCTGTATCAGGTTGCCCAGCGCAAACAGCGCCACAAAAATGAGCAGGCCGGTCGGCGCGTTGTGCTGAAACTTCTGGTGCAGGTAAACCAGGTTGAAGTTGGCGCGCAGGCCTGAAAACTCGAACACGGCCAGCAGCGCGATGAGGAATGCGGCAACGGCAAACAGTCTTTTGTATCGATACATCTGGGGTGGCCGGCTTGCAGGCAGTCGAAAGTTCAGGTGAAACCCTTGATCAAGGGCTGTCTCTGGTGGCTTGCCCACTTTAATCGCAAACAAATCAAAAACAGTTGTAAGACCCGGGCAACTGCCACGACCAAACCCCAACAACAGGAAATTGACATGCCCCGCACCACAAGGAGCCGATGAGGACCTGATCATGAACAACACCAAACCGCAGATTCACCCCGCCTGGCTGCGCGCCATGCACTGGCTCAATGCCCTCGCCGTCGTCATTTTGATGATGAGCGGCTGGCGTATCTACAACGCCACATCCTTTCTCGGCTTTGGCATTCCGGCCGACCTCACGCTGGGCGGCTGGCTGGGCGGTGCGCTGATGTGGCACTTTGCGGCGATGTGGCTATTGTTTTTCAACGGCCTGCTCTACCTGGCCTTCAACATTTTCACGAAGCGGCTGTTCCACAAGTTCTTTCCACTATCGCCGAAAGAGCTCGTCGCCGATATGCTGGCCGCCCTCAAGGGCAAGCTCGCGCATGCCGACCCCACCCACTACAACACGGTTCAGCGACTGGCCTACCTGTTCGTGATGGTTGACAGCATTGTCATCGTGCTCTCCGGCCTGGTGCTGTGGAAGTCGGTGCAATTCCCCATCCTGCGCGACCTCATGGGTGGTTATGAAGGCGCACGCCTGGTTCACTTCCTTGCGATGGCCGGCCTCGCCGCCTTTGTTGTCATCCACGTTGTCATGGTCGCGCTGGTACCCAAAACGCTGGTTTACATGGTCCGTGGACGGTAGGTCATCGGGAGAACAACATGAACATCAAAAAAGCACGCACGCTGGGTATGGATACCGAAGCCGTCCTGAAAGAAGCCGTTGACCGCATTGCCAGCGCCAACAAACTGGGCAACAGCCGCAGAAACTTCCTGCGCGGATCACTCACGCTGGGCGGCCTGTCCATGCTGACCGGCTGTGTGCTGGACAACAGCGCCAGCATCAATGCCGCACTGGGCCGCATCTCACGTATCAATGATGACTTGCAGGGCCTGCTTTTCGACCCCAACCGTCTGGCCCCAACTTACCCGGACTCCATGATCACGCGGCCCTTCCCCTTCAACGCCTACTACGGCGAAGACGAAGTGCGTGTGGTGCCCGAGGAAGGCTACCGGCTTGAGGTTGCAGGCATGGTCACCGACAAACGCAAGTGGTCGCTGCCTGAGCTGCGCGCCATGCCGCAGGCCGACCAGGTCACGCGCCACATCTGTGTTGAAGGCTGGAGCGCCATCGGCAAATGGGGCGGCGTGCCGTTTGCCAGCTTTTTGAAATTGATTGGTGCGGACACCACGGCGAAATACGTCGGTTTCAAGTGTGCCGATGACTACTTCACCAGCATTGACATGCCAACCGCCCTGCACCCGCAAACCCTGCTGGCGCTGACATACGACGGCCAGGTGCTGCCGCCCAAATACGGCTTCCCGATGAAGCTGCGCATGCCCACCAAGCTGGGCTACAAAAACCCGAAACACATCCAGGCGATTTTTGTGACCAACACCTACCCTGGCGGCTACTGGGAAGACCAGGGCTACAACTGGTTCGGAGGCAGCTGAGCAATCAGCTTCCCCCAACGCGGCACACCTCAAGGTGCCATTTCTTCAATGACTCTTTCAACGATTGATCAATTTTTTTACCAAGGACACAACATGAAAAACCTCACCGCAACCCTTCTCTCCGCATGCATGCTGTTTGCCGGCAGTGCCATGGCCCAGGACGCCATGAAAAAAGATGCCATGGGTAAGGATGGCATGGCAAAACCTGACGCGATGGCCAAGGATGGCATGGCAAAAGATGGCATGAAGAAAGACGCCATGAAAAAAGACGGTATGAAGAAAGATGCGATGGCCCAGGACGGTATGGCCAAAGACGCCATGGCGAAAAAAGACGAGATGAAGAAATAATTCCCCAGCAGCGCAAACCCAGAAGAGTACCGGCGCCCCCATCGCCCCGGTGCTCTTTTTTTGTCTGCAAATCAGCTTATTGTTCGCCGGCTGCGTCCTGAAAATAGCGGATGCGATCCGCATCGGCGGGGTGCGATGCAAATGCAATTCCCAGCCACGAATCCTGTGACTGCCCAGCCCGCTCATTAATGGCGCTGTTGTCTTTTTCACCCGCGCCGCGCTCGCCCTTTATTGCCACCAGACGGTCAAAGAGCTTGACCATCACCCCGGGGGATATCCTGGCCGCACGAAGAATTCGTACAGCGTCGACATCGGCCTCGTGTTCTGCCTGCCTTGAATAACTTGCCTGCCCCAGCAGGACCGGAACGCCGGCCAGCACCGTGCTGAAATCTCCGACAACCATGGCGGCCAGCCCGCTCAGGGCGGCGGTCTGTACCAGCATGCGCAGGCCGTGACGATTCCTGACGTGGCCCAGCTCATGGGCCAGTACCGCGATGACCACATCATCATCGTGGCCTGCCAGTTCAACCAGCTCGTCCGTCATGACCAGCGTGCCACCCGGCAATGCGAAGGCGTTGGGGCCAATCCGGCTTTTGCGAAACACCAGCTCCCACGGCGGCAGCGTGCCCGGCGGCATGGCGCTCACGGCCTGCGCCAGTGCAAGCCGCAGGCGCTGCTGCTCTGCTGCGGGCAGCCTGGTCGCCTGCAGCAGTTGACTGTCCAGGACGCGAAGCGATGTTTCACCAAGCGACCTGTCAACGCTTTGGGGGGTGATGGCCACCACCGCCCTGGCCGCCAGCGGCACACCCCATTGCTGAAAGGCGACCAGCAGCAGGCCGAGTAGAAGGACACTGGCGAAGACCCAGCGCCAGCTCTGCTGCATCTTCACCACCACGGATTCGGTGATGCCGCTGGCACGGATCCAGTCGTCCCATGCCGCGGTGTCGCCCGCCTGCACCAGGCCGCCACTTTTAAAGTGGGCCAGGCGCATGCCATGCCTTGTGCGCTCGGGCCACTTGATCTCGCGCACGGGTACGCTGCGCATGATGCCCTCACCGGTAATAGTCAACGCGTCATCCGTGATCTGAAGGCTGACTGCAAGCCCGCGCGCACTGGCCCCGTCAAAATAGGTCGCCGTCAAAACCGGGGCGTGTAAATAGGCCATGCGCCTGGGGACCCGCCGTTCTAAAGCCCGATATCCAGGCCAAAAAGGTCAGCCCCCGCATCGCCGGCGGCCGCACCCTCTGCCGCATTGGGCTGGCGGACAAGCAGTTGCGGGTCGTCACGTGTTTCTGCGCTCACCGCCTCCAGACGCAGGCGTGCCATGGCCACAGCGGCGAAGGGCCAGTAAAGACCCAGCGTCAGCACGATCAGCAGCCAGTTTTTCAACGTCAGAAGCAGCACGCGGCCAAAGCGCAGGTCGCTGGTAAAGCGCACGGAATCGTTCACGGTGTGTGACCAGATCACGTTCTGGAAGCGCGCAATGACATAGGGTTTGGCCAGAACAAACAGGGCGAGCATGGCCAGCAGCGGCGTGACACCGGCCGCCAGCGCCATGGCGGCCCGGCCGGATTTCGGCGATGGGGCGCCAGTCCTCATCGCAAAATAGGCGGCAGCAACCAGGACACCCGTCAACACGCTGACCAGAAGCGCCACCCCCAGCATCTTGAAAAACACCTTGTAAAAAGAGCCCACCGTGGCGGTGAAGCTGGTCTGGATCGACGCAAATGCATAGTGGTCATGCTGGTATTTCTTGAACTTCCAGAATAGCCACGGGATCACGCCCAGCGTCGCCAGCATGATGAGCCCGAACGCCGGAAAGAACCATCCGGGCGGGTTTTTCGAATCGCCAACTCGCGTCACCGCGGCCAGGATCAGGATGCCGGGAACAAACACGGGAATCAGCGCACGGTAGGCATCGCGCATCGAGCCCCTGAACCCGAATCGCAGACCGCGCCAGCTGGTGTTGGCCATCCGGAAGCGCATGGCCGACACAAGCAAGGCCGGCCAGAGGGCTGCCACGGCCAGAAAGCCAATCAGCCCCGCCAAGGCAGACACGTTCCCGAGGGTTGAATAAATACTGAAGAGAATGCCCATCATGAAGTAACCCAGCAATATCTTCAGCGGTTCACCGTGAAAGTCCAGCGGGTCACCATCAACCACCGTGTTGCCGAAAAAATAGCGCAGGCGGCGCACTTTCGCCCACGGGTAATAAATGCCGAATGTGACCATCAGCAGCAGCAGGTTGACAATCCAGATGCGAAAGTATTCGCTCCCTGATCCGGTAAAACGGATGCCCAGGCGATATGGCCCGTGAGCCGGCAGCGGGTTATACGCAAAACCATTCCCACCAACGTTATGGACACCGCCATGGGCGTCGCCATCGCCAGTCAGATATTCATTCACACGCTTCCTCCCGATTCGGTTTTATATCGGCAAGCCATGCCTGCCTGCCGTGAGCGGGTACGCAGCGTACATCGCTGCAAACAATATAACGCCGAATCATGGCGCTGCCCGTCAACGGGCCAGCGCCCCTGGATTTTCAGCGCTTGCCGCGCAAGGGGTCCAGCAGGGGCTTGAGGCCGTTGTGGTCAATCTCCTGCATCAGCGCCAGGAGGCGGCCGATCTCGCCCTTGGGGAAGCCTTCACGTGCAAACCAGTTGAGGTAGTTGCCGGGCAAATCCGCAATCCTGCGGCCCTTGTACTTGCCGAAGGGCATCTCCCGCACCACAAGAAGTTCAAGGTCTTCAGGGCTCATCGCTTGACGGTTTCACTCTTTAACCGCCAGCACGCTTGACGTTGTGGCCCTGCTTTTTCAGCGTCTCCACCACAAGGTCGCAATGGTCGCCCTGCACTTCGATCACGCCGTCCTTCACGGTTCCGCCAGAGCCGCAGGCGGCCTTCAGTTGTTTGCCGAGCTGCGCTAGTGCCGCGGCATCCAGCGCCAGCCCCCTGACCAGCGTGACGCTCTTGCCGCCACGGCCTTTGGTCTCGCGGCTCACACGCACCACGCCATCGCCTCTGGCAATCACCGGCTGCCTGCAAACGCAGCTTGCCACCGGCTGACGGCAGTCAGGGCACATGCGGCCTGCGTCGGTTGAATACACCAGCCCGCCCAAACCGGCCAGCCCGCTCAATCCTGTTTTGGTTTTGTTGTTCATTAGGGCCTGCTAACACTATTTTCAGGAGTGCGAACGCGGTGAAAACAGCGCCAATCAAGGCGCGCGAGGACGGCAAGGCTCCTGCCTTGCCTAGGAGTGCAACGCGGAGTGGCGCTATTTTCACCCCGTTCCCTGCGGGTTGTGATCAAAAGAGCCGTGCGCGGCGTTGCAAAGCCTTGACGGGGCCTACCCCGTCTACGTTTTGCGCCTTGCGCACAGCCATTTTGATTCACAACGCATCTCCTGAAAATAGTGTTAACAGGCCCTAGTCCGGCACAAATAGTTTCTTGAATTTTGTTTCGTCTTCGGCCAGTTCCAGCGTCACCAGCTGGCCCATCTTTCCGTCGCTGAGCCGGCAGGCCGCAAACAGGCTGGACTTGCCCTTGAAGTCATAGCTGTCCATGTCGATCAGCATGTAGGGGTAAGGCACAAACACCTGGTACGCAAAAATGGTGCGGTGGCGGTTGCGCGGTGACGGAAAGAGCTTGTACTCGTCCGTCGTGATGCCTTGTGCTGTTGCCATGTATGTTGGTGTCCGGTGAAGTGATGAGCAGGTAAGCTCTCTGTCTTGCGCAGCGCATGCGCCAAACTGCCCCAGCCCTATTTTGATGCATCCATGACTGAACTTCACACCCCTGGCAAGGAAGAGATTGCCCTTCTTGAGGTCTTTGACCGTCTCGGCATGGACCAGATCCAGGTGGTGGCTACCCCTGAACAGGCAGCGCAGGCGCTCAAGGATCTGGCCGGCGAGACTGCCCTCGGCTTCGACACCGAGTCAAAGCCGACCTTTCTGAAGAACGAAGCCAGCGACGGCCCGCATATCGTGCAACTCTCGACACTGAAAAAAGCCTGGATCTTCCAGCTGACCGACGCAGAATGCCGCCGCGCCGTCGGCGTTCTGCTCGAATCCCCGGCCATCATCAAGGCAGGCTTTGGCCTGGGTGATGACCGCCGCCGCATCATCCACAAGCTGGGCGTGGACCTGCAGGGCGTGCTGGAACTGAACGTCGTCTTTCGCGAACGTGGCTATCGCAAGGACATGGGGGTGCGTGGCGCGGTGGCAGTGCTCTTCAACAAGCGTTTCATCAAGTCAAAAAAGGCCGCCACGTCCAACTGGGCGATTGAAAAGCTGGGCGAATCACAAATCGTGTACGCAGCCAACGATGCATATGCGGCGCTTCGGGTTTACAAGGCGCTGGGCCTGTAAACCAGCGCACCCGTCCGGGCTCTGACCCGGCCTTATTCGACCTTGAATTTGACCTCACCTTTTTTGGCGCCGTTGATGGACAGGTCAACCCGGTAACTCCCCAGCGGCCATCCGGCATTCGGCTTGCTGAGATTAAAAGTGATCTTGTTCATGCCCGCTGTGGTGGTCAGTTCCGCAGTGTCGATCACGAAGTTGTTGGGCGCCACGCCATTGGTGTTGACGGCCACCCATGACGATGCCACCCTGGTGCCTGAAGGCGCATCCTTCAGTTCGGCAAGCACAAAGATTTTCGCAGTGGTTTTCTCAAAGCCATCATCGCTCTCTGTCGCGGTGCGGTCGTCTGACACGATGATCTCGCCAAAGGCCGGCGCTGCAAGGGCCGAGGTCGAAAATCCTGCTGCACAGGCGACAAACAGGAAAGCCGCTACAAGACGGCGATTGAGCATGGAACGGGCGGGCAACGGTTGAAATCATAGCCGCCAGTCTCTTCGCGGGACGCCAGCACCGCCCGCCGGGGACTGGCCAGCATTGATGCAAAAGGCGTTGACTGCCGTTGTAACCCGCCTGTAGTCCGTCACCGACAGCATGCTGCGGCGCAGCCCTGCCGCCGCCTTTTGACACGGGCATTAACTTGTGTTCATGGAATTTTCCATGTCTATCCGAAAGGCGAAATCATGAACAAGGACCAGGTTAAAGGCAAGATCAAGGAAGCAGCCGGCGAGATCCAGGAACATACCGGCAAGGCACTGGGCAACAAGGAAATGCAAGCCAAGGGCCACGCACGCGAGTTTGCAGGCAAGGCCCAGAAGAATGTCGGCGATGTGAAAGAAAAGATCGAAGACGCTGTGGACAAGGCGAAAGATGCCGGCACCCAGTGGCACAAGGACCTGAACAAGCGTTGATTGACGCCATGCGTTTCACAGCCTCATGCATTGAGGCTGTCATGTTTGGATGTCCCGGGGACATCAAAGCTTGCGGAGATTCAGTCTCCGCAAGTCAAACAGGCCGGTCGAACCGGCCTGTTTGCATGGGTCCCCCTGAACTGCGCCGGGCTGAATACGCCCTAACTACGCCTCTTGCGCGGCACAACACTCAACTGGGCCACCGCCTTGCTGCCTGCAGCCACCACATTGACCTGCTGTGTGGCAATATCAATCAGCTGTTCCGGATGCCAGACCTTGACACGGGTAGATCCGTCAGGCAGGGCCTCAAATACAGCGACGCCGTCAGCATTGGTCACGGCCGCCCACGGGGAATCACTCACATACACATACCCGCGCATGGATGCATGAAGATGGCAGCCAAGCAGAACTGCGCCCGCTTTGTCGAATGACGCATCTGCCGTTTTGGCAGGCTTGCCTTCCGCCTTTCCATCCATGCGCAGCTCGAAACCGCCGGTGCTGGAGGTATCGAACTGCATCACACCGGCTGCCGATGCGCGAACATGGTGTTCCCAAGGGTCGTTGTTGACAAAGCGGGCCTTGGTGCCCACGCCGACGACCGCCAATGCAGGAATGAAACGCATCTTTTCCTGGTTGATGGTGATCTGCGATGGCAGCGGTGTTTTCGGCGCGCCAGGCGTGGCTGTCGCCAGCACCACCACGGCATCCTGAACAGGCTTGCCCTCCTTGTCGGTGACGGTCACCTGCAGGTTGCCCGCATGGGCGTATGCAGCCGCTGCACAGGAAATGGCCAGTACCGAAGATCTGAGAAGGTGTCGCATGTGCTTCACCTTATTTGATGATGTGCCAGACCTTCAGGTAGTTGTCGCCGTATTTGTCGCCAGGCTCCTGGTCTTCAGGCCATGTATAGACCGGCTTGCCCTTGTAGGCCCATTGCCGGCCGTTGCTGCGCGTCACGATGGTGAAATCGCCGGACGGCTGGTCACTGGCCGATGCCATGACCGGTGGCCATTTCACCGCGCAATCCCCCTCGCAGGCTGATTTGCCGCTGCCCGCCACGTCGCGGTCAAAGGTGTAAAGCGTCATGCCTTTGGCATTGACCAGCATGCCATCCTTCATCATCGCGGGTGAGCCGGACATGCCTGATGCGCAGCCCGCCAGAAGTGCGACGGTCAGGGTCAGGGTAAGGGTCAGGGCGGATATGAGCCTGTTGTTCATGGTGTTCTCCAGTTAGGTTTTTGGTTGATGCAGTCAATGCAGTCGGTCTGCATCTGCATGAACACCCTGGAGCACCGGTTTATTCCAGCGCCGGCAAATTTATTTTTGCAGGCCGCCGCAAGCTGTACCGTTGAAGCTATATCGCCGCGCCGTCCTCAACCCGCTGGTAGCGCACTTCGCGCCTGCGCAGATTGTCTGTCCCGACAAACTCGCGGCTCGACTCGAACCGGACCTGGAAGGTCGCATAAGGAAGTACCGGCGACGAAGGCTTCTTGCCGTCAAAGCTGGTGTAGTGGCGCTTGAGGTTCATGCCATCAAACAGCCAGTTGCCCGCATGGCTGTGCACCGTGACCTGGCCTGCCTTGTCAACCACGCGCGCCGATTCGGTGAAATGACCATCCGCTTCAAGCACCAGCAAACGGCGCACATGGGCACCTTCCTGGTCGTACTCCCGCAGCCAGCTGCCGGTCAGGCGCTGCTGGATCTCTTCGTCGGGCGAATCCAAGGTCCCCTGCCCACAGGCGGCCATCAAAACCGCGGTCGCCACACCCATCAACAGCAGCGCCTGACGCCGCGCATGGGAAGTGCAGGCTTTGCGGGTTGATTCAAGGGGGCTTGCGGATTTCATCGCACCAGCTTACCCGCTGTACGGGTTTTCTGCTGAAGCTCAGGGCTTGCGCGGCTCGGGCGGTTGCAGGTCACGTGGAACGATCTCCGCATTGACGGCTGTTGTTGCCGCCGCTTCGCCCGCAGGCACCTGTACCGTCACATATTTGATACCCGGCGACGGTTGCCAGCTTCCCTCGCGTGGCGAATTGCCGTCCAGCTGGCTCACGCTGCGGTCAATCGGCCCCGGGTCCTGTACGGGCGGTGGCGTACTGACTTCTACCCCGATCAGGCCAGGGTCAGCAGGCACGCTGGTATCCCGTGGCGCCGCAAACGTTGCATTCGCATCGATCACCTTGCCGCGATAGGCCTGCCTGAAAAATTCACCCACGATGGGCAGTGCCGCCTGCGCGCCCTGCCCCCAGCCCGAGCCCATGGTCACGCGGTTGTCGTTAAAGCCCACCCACGCGCCGGCCACCAGTTGCGGACTCATCAGCATGAACCATGCATCGGTGTTGTCCTGTGTGGTGCCGGTCTTGCCGGCCACGTCGGCGCGTATGCCGTAGCGGCTGCGTATGCCGGTGCCCGTGCCCTGGTCGATGGCGCCGCGCAAGACGTCAATCAGTGTCTGGGCCACGGTGGTGGCCATGGCGGTTTCGGCCACGGGCGCCACCATCTCTTCAAGCACCTTGCCGTTGCGGTCTTCAACGCGGGTGATCATCACCGGCTCGATGTAGCGGCCATCATTGGCCAGCGTGCTGTAGCTGGTGACCATTTCTTTCAGGGTGACGGGGCTGGTGCCCAGCGCCAGCGACAGCACCTCGTCCATCTTGCTCTGCCGCACTCCCATGGAGCGCGCCAGTCTGGCCACATGCTGCGGGCCCACCCCCTGCATGACCTGGGCAGTGATGCTGTTCTTTGAATACATCAAACCCTGGCGCAAGGTCATGGTCGCGCCGCTCGGGCCACCCGCATCGCCCGGCCGCCAGAAGTTGCCGTTGCCCAGCGGGATTTCCAGCGCCTGGTCAACAAACACATCATTGGGCCGCGAGCCGTTTTCAAAGGCTGCACCATAAACAAAAGGCTTGAAAGTCGAGCCCGGCTGCCTGCGCGCCTGCGACACATGGTCAAACTGGTCGTCGGCGTAATCGCGGCTACCCACCCAGGCCTTGATATGGCCGTTGGTCGGGTCCACCGCCATGAAGCCGGCCTGCAGGCGCAGCTTGTCGGCGCGCATTTTTTGCAGCACTTCGGCATTGCCCATGATGGCCTTGATGGATTCATCGTCGCTGTAGCCCGCAGCACGCGCAGCCTTGTACTCTTTCGACTCCCGCATGAAGGCCAGCACCATCTCGCGCGCCTGGCCAGGCCGCGTCTTCGGGTTCCAGCCCGATGTCAGCAGCCAGTCCGAGTTGACCACCGACTGCAGCCGGCCCATCTGTGCCGTGACAGACGCGTTGGCGATGTTCTGAAGGCGCGCATCAATCGTCGTGCGCAGCACCAGGCCATCGGCATAGATGTTGTAGTCGTTCTTGTCAGCCCATTCAATCAGCCAGCGTTTGAGCTGCTGCGTCAGGTGCGGGGCCGGGCCCAGCGACTCCTCCTGGCGTTCAAAGTCAACCTTGAGTGGCGTCTTTTGCAGCGCGGCGAGTTTGGCCTCAGGCACCTTGCCCTGCCTGACCATCTGCGCCAGCACCGTGTTGCGGCGCTGCAGCGCGCGGCCGGGGTTGACGACGGGGTTGTAATAACTCGTGCCCTTGAGCATGCCGATCAGTGTTGCGCTTTCAAGCACGTCGAGTTCGTCGGCAGACTTGTCAAAGTAGGTGCGGGCCGCCATTTCGATTCCGTAGGCGTTGTACAGAAAGGGCACGGTGTTCAGGTAGGTCTCGAGGATTTCGTCCTTGGTATAAACCGATTCGATCTTCAGCGCCGTGATGGCTTCCTTGACCTTGCGCGTCAGGGTCGCCGCACGCCCTATGTCTTCAGGGTAAAGGTTACGGGCCAGTTGCTGGGTGATGGTTGAGCCGCCCTGCAGGTCGCCCTTGAAGGTGTTCAGCGCGGCAGCCGCCGTGCGCCTGAAGTCCATGCCGTGGTGATCGTAAAAGCGCCGGTCTTCAGTCGCAATCAGCGCATTGACGACGTTGGGCGAAATGTCTTCAAGCTTGACCCATTCACGGTTGGCGCGCCTGAAGACGGCCAGCTCCTTGCCATCTGATGACATCACCACCGACGGCTTGGCCGTCTTGGCCTTGCGCAAGTCTGAAATGCTGGGCGTGAAGGGGATCAGCAGCAACACGTAAAGCAGCACCAGCACAGGTATCGCCGCTATCGCAAGGGCAACGCCGCGCCGCGTCGGGTGGCTCAGGTGGTGCCACGCAGTGTCTGCAAACTGCCTGACACGGGACCTGATACGGGACGGATGCGATGGGGGCTGGTCTGGAAGGGTCGTCATATGCAGGCACGAGTCTAGGCTGACCGTATTTGGCCTCCTGTAGGACTGCGGCGCAATGCCCTTTCAAAACAAGGGTTTTAAGGCAATTTTTGTCACTTTTTGAATCGGTTGGCAGTACCTGGCCGTATAAGCCACAGCAACTCCAGCATGAGGCAGAACTGTAAGAAATGAACTGTTGGGCCGACCCACACTCCTACGCTGGTCGATCAATCAAAAGGACTCCAACATGATGACAAGACGGAATTCACTTTTCAGCCTGGCTGCCATCCCCGCCCTGCTGGCCGGCGCACGCGGCCTGCTGCTGTCGTCGCCAGCCTATGCGGCCAGGGCCTATGAAGTCGTCAAGACCGATGCAGAATGGAAAAAGCTGCTGACACCCGACCAGTACAGCGTGCTGCGCAAGGCCGGCACCGAGACACCCTACACCAGCCCGCTCAACAAGGAAAAACGCGCCGGTACCTTTTCCTGCGCCGGTTGTGCACAGCCACTGTTTGCTTCAAGCACCAAGTTTGAAAGCGGCACCGGCTGGCCGAGCTTTTACCAGCCCATCGCCAGGACGGCCGTGGTCGAGGAAAGCGACACCACACTTTTCATGAAGCGCACCGAAGTGCTTTGCAGCCGCTGCGGCGGTCATCTCGGCCACGTGTTTGACGACGGCCCCAAACCCACAGGCCTGCGCTATTGCATGAACGGCGTGGCCCTCAACTTCAAGGCAGCATGATCATGATCAAGGAAATTCTCTTCACCACAGGCGCGGTCGCACTGGCTGCTTTCGTTTTCATGGGTGGCGGTGTCGGTATCAGCGCCGCAGCAGAAAAAGCGGTCAAGCTGCCGCCTCCCGCAATGGACGCAACCGTCTCCGCACAGGCTGCACGCGAGACCGCTGTGTTTGCCGGCGGCTGCTTCTGGGGCGTACAGGGCGTGTTCCAGCACACCAGCGGCGTCCTCAATGCCGTGTCGGGTTACGCAGGGGGCGACAAGTCCACCGCCAGCTACGACATGATCGGCTCAGGCCGCACAGGTCATGCGGAATCGGTCCAGGTCACCTATGACCCGAAAGTCGTGTCTTACGGCAAGCTGCTGCAGATCTATTTTTCTGTCGCGCATGACCCGACCACGCTCAACCGCCAGGGCCCTGATCACGGCACGCAATACCGCTCGGCCATCTTCTACAAGGACGCCACACAGAAACAGGTGGCCGAAAAATACATTGCCCAGCTCGATGCATCCAGGGTCTACCCCGACAAGATCGTGACCCAGCTCACGCCGCTGGGCGGCAACATCGCCTTTTACCCGGCCGAGGCCTATCACCAGGACTACGCCACGATTCACCCCAACCAGCCCTACATCGCGACCTACGACATTCCCAAGATTGCCAACCTCAAGACCCTGATGCCCGAGGTCTATCGCGACAAGCCGGTTCTCGTCTCACAGGCCGGCAAATAACAGGGCGGCCATGACAGCCCCGCGTAGCCTGGTTTTCAAGCGCGCGGCGCTGGTGTTTATTTTTTTGTGGTTCTTCTTGGGCGGCCTTGCACATTTCGCCTTCACGGCGGCTGAAATGCGCGCCGTACCGCCATACATCCCCTGGCCTTACGGGGCTGTCATCATCAGCGGTGCCTGTGAGCTACTGGGCGCATTCGGCCTGCTCTGGCCGCGCACCCGCCGTGCGTCCGCGTGGGGTCTGCTCTTCCTGACGATGGCCGTCACGCCTGCCAATGTCTACATGTACCAGCACGCCGACGCGTTTGCATCGGTGCCCCCGTGGGCGCTGGGCGCGCGGCTTCCGCTGCAGGTGGCCTTGCTCGCGCTGATCGCATGGATTGCCTTGCGCGCCCCCGTACCTGGCAGCCACAATAGCCTTCGCATCCACAACAAAACATAACGGAGCCGCCATGCAACGACGCCTTGCCCTCTTGTCCCTCGCCGCTTTCTGCGCCATCACCACCCTTGCCGCCGCGCAGACGCCGCCCGTTGTGCGCATGCGCGGCACCATCGTCAGCGTCACGCCGACCAGCATGGTCGTCAGGGACCGCAGCGGTGAAGTGGTGGACCTGCTGATCTCCGACAAGCTGGTCGTGTCCGAGGTCTACCCCATCCGGCTTGAAGACATCAAGCCCGGCAGCTACATCGGTACAGCCGCCCTGCCGCAAGCCGACGGCACGCAGCGCTCGATTGCAGTCAGCGTTTTCCCCGAAGCGGCGCGTGGCACCGGCGAGGGCCACCGCCCGTTTGACCTGATGCCGCAAAGCACCATGACCAATGCCACAGTGGATGATGTCGGCACCATCTCAAACAGCGTCAGCAGCGCGGGAGGCAGAACCCTCAAGCTCAAATACAAGGATGGCGAAAAAACCGTCATCGTCCCGGCCGATGCGCCCATCGTCACCTCACGCCCCGGTGACCGCAGCCTGCTGGTGCCCGGCGCCAGCGTCTCGCTGTTCGCGCAGGAAGTGGCGGGCAAGCCGACCGTGCTGCGGCTCAATGCTGGCAGGAACGGTTTTGCGCTGCCGTATTGACTGGCGCTCCGCCCGGCGTTCAGGCTGATGAAGGGAAAGGCTCTATATGCGTCTGACCTTTTCGGCCAAAGTAGCAGACGTGCCGCCCTGAAATCCACACGATGTACCCCACGCAACCGGCTGCCATGGACAGTGCCATGAATTCGGGGTACTTGACCTTGCCGGCCTGCGCACCGCGTATCGCGGCCTGCACCGCAGCCGCGTCAAACTCATCGGGGATGGACACCGGAGGCACCGCCAGCTTCAAGGACCGGTTCTCGCCGGAAGGCAGGTAGTAGGTGGTGGTGGCAGTGCGATAGTCCGCGAAATAACTTTCAACACCGGCCAGCATCAACCCCATCACCACTTCACCAAAACCGATGGTGCCGGCGTAAGAGCTCCGGGCACATTGATCAATTGCATCCAGGGTCGCTTGCTGCATGGGTTGCTTTCAGAATGGTTGGGACAGCGTAAAAAAACCTAGGACAACGGGATCTGACGCAACTGGTGCACATCGACAAGTTCTTTCAGTATGTCCACCAGTTGCGCCCGCCGGCTGGCAGACAGGGGGCCGAAAAAAACGTCATCGTTCTGGTCTGCCAGCGCAGCCAGTCTGGGCACCATGGACCGCCCGGTTGCGGCAAGGCTGATCTTGCGCGCGCGCGCATCGTCGTCCAGCGCCACGCGCGTGACCAGTCCTTTTTCCTCCAGCCGTGTAACGACCTTGGAAATAGCCCCCTTGGTCATGCCAAGGGCAGACATGAGTTCTGCAGGAGCAGCTTCACCGGCATCGAACAGGCGGCGCAGGGCGACCCATTCAGACACTGAAATGCCCTCACCTTCGAGGAGACGGCTGAACCCGGCCGACACATGGTTGGAGACGAATCGCAGCCAGAAACCGGCATGTGCTTCAAGTCCGTTTACCGGCAAAGCCTGTTTTCTGCTTCTTTTAATTTCCATGGAAACAATTATAGTTTCCATGGAAACAAAAAACAAGGCCTGTATTTTGAGGAGCCGGGCCCGGCTCTGCATTACTTGCCTCGAATCGTTCAGGCAGAAGTCGACAATATGGCGGCCGAAGCAGGCAGCCAGCCGTCACGGGTGCCGTTGAAAGCCTGGGTGGCGGTTTTCCTGAAGATGCCTTCTTCCGCGGCCCAGCCCACTTCATCCACCTCCACCCTGTCGCATTGCACACGCAGGATGTTGAACGAATTGGCCTCGCCGCGCTGGCGCGTCGAGGTGGCCGTGCCGGCCTGAATCGACAGCGCCGAATAGGCGCCATGCCGGTAGCGGTTGTCAGTCGTCACCGCTTCGCTGGTGTGCATGTGGCCGCCCAGCAGCACGTCAACACCGCAGCCGGCAAACTCCTTCATCGCCTTGCGCGCCCTGCCGACCAGGTCATCCTTGTCCATATGGGCCGGCAAGTCGAACGGGTGATGGGTGACCAGCACCTTCACCAGCCTGTCGTCCAGCGGGCTGAGCCTTTCGCGCACGCGGTCCAGCTGCTCACGGTTCACCCGTCCGCCCTTGAAGACCAGGGAGCGCGCCGTGTTGATGCCCAGCACCGCAATTTCATCGTCTATAAAAAACGGTTCCATGTCGCTGGTGATATGGCGCTGGTACCTTTTGAGCGGGCTGAAAAAACGGCGAAAAACGTCATACAGCGGCACATCATGGTTGCCCGGCACGATGATTTTGGGGATGGTGAAGGTGTCAAGAAAAGCCCTGGCTGCCATGAACTCATGCGACTTCGCACGTTGCGTCAGGTCGCCGGACACCACCATCACATCCGGGTTTGCGGCTTGCAAAAACTCGCTCAAAGGCTCCAGCAGCGCCGGGTTGACGCGGCCAAAGTGCAGGTCGGACAAATGGGCAATCGTGCGCATGGCTTACTCCCTTGCCTCTGGCTGGGGCACAAACACATTCAGGCTTGCGGGCCGGATGCGGTAGACCAGCGGTGTGTCCATCAGGTTGACCTCGCCATCGGTTGAAACGCGCAGCTGCCGGTGCCGGCTTTCAATCGTGAGTGTTCTGGCCGAGAGCATTTCAAAGTCTTTCGCCTGCTTCAGGCGGCCGAACACCGCGCGCACGGCCAGCACCACCAGCCCGAGCCGGCTGGTGCGGTGCGCAAAATAAAGGCTCAAACACCCATCCTGCAGCGTGTTGCGCGCACCGATGTTGAAGCCCTCCATGGTGTATTCGTTGTTGCCAACAAAGATAAACGGCGTGCGCTGCCGGTAGCTGATGCTGTCGGTGGTCAGTTGCAGGTTCAGGAACGGGTAACGCTTGAGCGAGGTCAGCGCCGCCCAGATAAACGCCGGCCACTTGCTGCGCCCCAGCCTGCTTTGCTGCAGCTCGCGGCGGCGCACCGTGTCGGGGTACAGGCCCAGGCTGGAATTGTTCAGGAAGCTTCGGCCATTGACCTCGGCCGTATCGACCTGCGTGCTGTGCCCGGCAGCGATGACGGCCACGGCATCGTCAATGCCGGGCGGAATGCCCAGGTCCCTGGCAAAGTGGTTGAGCGTGCCCATGGGCAGCACGCCAAAAATCACATCGGTGCCGATCAGCCGGGAGGCCACCGCGTTCAGCGTGCCGTCTCCGCCGCCTGCGGCCACCATGGGCACGCAGTCTTTCAGGGCCTGCTCTGCAGCGCCAATCAGTTCACCGCCGCTTTTGGCCAGCGTGACCGTGGCCTCCATGCCGTGCGCTGCAAATTTTTGAACAAATCTCATGGCCGATTCACCATTGCAGCCCAGGCCTGCAGATGCGTTGAGGATGACAGCGATTTTTCTGGATGGCAGCATGACGTTGTGGTGAAGGGGTCGTGAAGGATCTCAGGACTGGCCGGACAGGAAGGTTTGATGTTTGCGCCAGATCGCAATGCCCGTGAACGTGATGGCAAGCCAGGCGGAGCTGGAGGCCATCGCCGCCACCACATCGCTGGGGTAATGCACGCCGAAGTACATGCGGCTCAAAGCGACCAGCCCCACCATGCCCATGGCCGCCAGCACCACCGGCACCGGCCATTTGCGCCCCGGCCCCGTCAACAGCCAGGCGCCCAGCACGCCATAGAACAGGGTAGCCGCTGCGGTGTGCCCGCTTGGAAAGCTGTAGCTGACCAGCGTCAGCAGCGGCTGGTCAAACGCCGGGCGCTGGCGCTGGAAGATGTTTTTGAGCATCACATTGAGCAGCATGCCTAGCGGAACTGACAGCAGCAGGCACAACAACCAGTCCCACTGCTTTTTGCGCGCCATCCAGAACGCCAGCAACGCCGTCATCAGCAGGACGCCCAGCGTGCTGTGCCACTCGGTGATGACAAAGAAAAAGGTCGTGCGCGCCGGTGTGATGTGGGCGTGCAGCCACTGCAACACCGGTTCGTCCAGTTTCAGGAGGCTGCCCTGGGTCACCACATCTTCGGCAATATGGCCAAACACAAACAGCGCCAGCAAAATGGCCGCCATGCCCAGCGTCAGGTGCAGGCCGAGGTAGCCCTCAGGCGACAGCCTCGCCCGCAAAAAGCTGGCGATGGGCGTGGGGTTTGGGTGGTTCAGGTGCTGCACTGGCGAGGGCTTGTGGATTGCGGAAAGCATAAAGGCTGCCTGAGCGCGGGCCGGTAGGACGTTGCCGCTGCCGCCACGCCATGGCACGAAGGCCGCCAGCGCCCGGCAAAGGGCTCTCCGCCCGGCTATCGATCACCAAACCAGCCAGGTCATCTCAAAAAAAGGGCTTTTAACGTACACGGCAAATTTTTAACGTACACGTTAAAAAATGACCGTCTGAAGGGCCACAGCCAACCGCCAGGCATCAAAAACACCTGAAACAGGTCAAAAAGGCCTGTTTTCCATCATCAAATCGGCACCTGAACCAATAGATACGGGCGTGAGCAGCTACAAAAATAGTAGCGAATTTCTGCGCGACTGTCGCTGCGCAATGAGTGCAACCCGCACGTCTGGGCTCGTGCCCTGCACCGCGCCTGACGTCGGCAATCACCACGTCGGCCGAACCACGCAAGTGCATAATTTTCCGCCTCAAACGGTGCATGTGTATGCAATCCTGCGTCTGAAAATTGACAACTTGCCGGCCGGCAAGGATGGCATGCCGATATACAAAAGTCGATTAATTCAATAGAAACAAGACTGAAGCAAATACATGGCACCAAAGAGGCGCATTGGCACAGTGCATGCAATAAGCCACGGGTCTTTTCATAAAACCTCTAGAGGAATCCCGTGCATTCACTACTTGAGAAACCCAAAAAGCTTTCACGCTGGCTCATGGCTGTGCCGCTGGCCCTGTCACTGCATGCAGGTGCGTACGCCGAGACCGTGGCGCGCTACGGCATCTCGATGGCCGACATTCCCCTGACGACCGGCCAGCCCGACCGCGGTGCAGGCGCCTACCAGTTCACAGGCCACACCATTTATGACCCACTGGTGGCCTGGGAGTCCAACATCGACTCACGGCCCGGCAAGCTCGTGCCCGGTCTGGCCACCGAATGGAAGGTTGACCCGAAAGACAGCAAGAAGTGGACGTTCAAGCTGCGCAAGGGCGCGATGTTCCATGACGGTTCAGAGTTCAAGGCCGATGCCGTGATCTGGAACCTCGACAAGGTCCTGAACGACAAGTCGCCCCAGTTTGACCCCAAGCAGAGCGCCCAGGTGCGTCCGCGCATCCCGTCGATTGCCACCTACAAAAAGATTGACGACTACACGGTTGAAATCACCACCAAGGCGGTGGATGCGCTGTTCATCTACCAGTTGCCCTGGTTTTTGATCTCCAGCCCTGCCCAGTATGAGAAGGTCGGCCGCGACTGGAACAAGTTTGCATCGCAGCCATCGGGCACCGGCCCCTTCAAGCTCGACAAGCTGGTGCCGCGCGAGCGTGCCGAGCTGGTCAAGTACCCCGCTTACTGGGACAAGACCCGCATCGCCAAAACCGACCGCATTGTGCTGATCCCGATTCCCGACGCCTTGACGCGCTCGAACGCGCTGCTCAGCGGCCAGGTGGACCTGATTGAAACGCCGCCGCCTGACGTGGTGCCGCAGCTCACCAAGGCCGGCTTCAAGCTGGTCAAGAACGTCACCCCGCACGTCTGGCCTTACCACTTCAGCAACCAGCCCGGCTCGCCATGGGCAGACATCCGCGTGCGCAAGGCCGCCAACCTGGCGATTGACCGCGACGGCATCGTCAAGCTCATGAACGGCCTGGCCGTGCCCGCCAAAGGCCAGGTTGACAGCACCAGCCCGTGGTTCGGCAAACCGGCCTTCAAGCTGCGTTACGACCTGGCTGCCGCCAAGGCGCTGATGGCCGAAGCCGGCTACAGCAAGGCCAAGCCGCTCAAGGCCAAGGTGGTCATTGCCCAGGGCGGCACCGGTCAGATGCTCTCGCTGCCCATGAACGAATACGTCCAGCAAAGCCTGGCTGAAGTCGGCATACAGCTGGAGTTTGAAGTCGTTGAACTGGAGGCGCTTTACCTGCACTGGCGCAGTGGCGTGAAGGCCGACATGAACAGCGGCAAGGGCATCAGCGCCATCAACCTGGCATACGTCACGTCCGATCCCTTCTACGGCATCACCCGCTTTGTGGACAGCCGCTACATTGCGCCCAACGGCGTGAACTGGGGTGGCTACAAGGACGCCAAGGTTGACCAGACGCTGGACACCTTGCGCAACAACTTCGACCCCAAGGTGCAGGACACGCTGCTGGCCCAGATCCATGAAAAGATGGTCGATGAAGCGCTGATGCTGTGGGTGGTGCATGACGTCAACCCACATGTGCTGTCGGCCAAGGTCAAGGGTTTTGTGCAGGCCCAGCACTGGTTCCAGGACCTTACAACGCTAAAGATGTAACGCTGAAGATGTAATTAACCCTCTTCTTCATACGCTGTCCCATACGCTCACACGTACAGGCCCTGCAGGTACTCACGCGCGACACCTGAAAATTGCGCGTGACACCGCAGGGCCGTCCTGAAAGGTTTCATGTTTTCGTATGTTCTCAAGCGCCTGCTGCTGACGCTGCCGATTGCACTCGGCGTGACGCTGGTGGCCTTCATGCTGGTGTACATCGCACCGGGTGATCCACTCAATGCCGTGGCGCCTGCCGATGCCCCGGCTGAAGTGATTGAAGCACTCAAGGCTGCCTACGGGCTCGACAAGCCCGTGCCCGTGCAGTACGGCAAATGGCTGCTGCGTGCGGTACAGGGTGACCTCGGCAAATCGATTGCCTCGGGCCGCGACGTGGGCACCGAGGTCATGAGCGCCGTCAGCAACACCCTGCTGCTGGCCGGTGTCGCTGGCTTTGCAGGCGTGCTGGTGGGCTGCGTGCTGGGCGCGCTGGCCGGCTACTGGCATGGCGGCTTCATCGACCGGCTGGCCACGCTGCTGTCGGTCGTCGGCGTCAGCATTCCCCACTACTGGCTGGGCCTGGTGCTGACGATTATTTTTTCAACCTGGCTGGGCTGGTTCCCGGCCATGGGCGCGGGGCCGGGCGGCTCGGCCGAATGGGCGTTTGACTACGCCCACCTGCAGCACCTGGTGTTGCCGGCCGTCACGCTGTCGGTGATTCCGCTGGGCATCATCACCCGCACCGTGCGCGCACTGGTGGCAGACATGCTGGCGCAGGAGTTTGTGATTGCGCTGCGGGCACGCGGCCTGGGAAACAAGGCGATCTTCAGGCACGTGGCCAAAAATGCAGCGCCCACGATTCTTGCTGTGGCGGGTTTGCAGATCGGCTACCTGATGGGCGGCTCCATCCTGGTCGAGACCGTGTTTGCCTGGCCGGGCACCGGCTTTCTGCTCAACACCGCCATCTTCCAGCGTGACATCCCGCTGCTGCAGGGCACCATCCTTGTGCTGTGCATGTTTTTTGTCGCCCTGAATCTGCTGGTCGACATCCTGCAACCCCTCATTGACCCGCGCATGGGCCGTGCCTGACATGGAAACTGCCATCTCAAACCCCACCCACGCCGCCCCGCAGGCTCCGGCCATCGCAGTGACGCCGGCCGCACCCAGCCGCAGCTTCTGGTACGTGGTGCTGCGCCAGCTCAGACGCGACCCGGTCGCCATGACGGCCGCGCTGGTGCTGCTCATCATCATCGGCGCCGCGATTTTTGCACCCTGGGTCGCCCCGGCAGACCCCTACAAGGCCAGCATGCTGCAGCGCCTGCAGGCCGTCGGGTCTGAAGGCCACTGGCTGGGCACCGACGAACTGGGTCGCGACATGCTGAGCCGCCTGATGTACGGCGGGCGGCTGTCGCTGCTGATGGGCGTGGTGCCTGTGCTGGCCGCGTTTTTTGTCGGCACCTCCATCGGCCTGTTTGCAGGCTACGTCGGCGGGCGCATCAACATGGTCATCATGCGCACGCTGGATGTGTTTTACGCCTTCCCCTCCGTGCTGCTGGCCGTGGCGGTCGCAGGCGCGCTCGGCCCCGGCATGAGCAACAGCCTGATTGCACTGACACTGGTGTTTGTGCCGCAGGTGGTGCGGGTCGCTGAAAGCGTGACCACGCAGGTGCGGCGGCTGGACTACATCGAGGCGGCGCGCATGAGCGGCTCGAGTGTGTTTTCCATCATCCGTGTGCATGTGCTGGGCAATGTGCTCGGCCCGGTGTTTGTGTATGCCACTGGCTTGCTCAGCGTCAGCATGATTCTGGGTTCCGGCCTGTCCTTTCTCGGCCTGGGCGTGAAGCCGCCCGAGCCTGAATGGGGCCTGATGCTCAACACCCTGCGCTCGGCGATCTTCCTCAATCCCTGGGTCGCAGCCCTGCCCGGCGCGTTTATTTTCATCACCTCCATCGCCTTCAACCTGCTGGCTGATGGCGTGCGATCTGCCATGGACGTGCGCAAATGAACACTACACAAACCAGCATGACAGCTTCGCCCGACCGTGGCGGCCCTGCACAACCGCTGCTCTCGGTGCGTGACCTCAAAAAATACTTTCCGGTGCGCGGCGGCATGTTCGAGCGCGAGAAAAAATTCGTGCACGCAGTCGACGGCGTCAACTTCACCATCGCCAAGGGCAAGACGCTGGGCATCGTGGGCGAGTCCGGTTGCGGCAAGTCCACCACCGCCAGGCTGATTGCCAAACTCATGGCGCCCGACAGCGGCAGCATGATTTTTGACGGTGAAGGTGTCGGTGAATTCGGTGGGCTGGAGCTCAAGGCTTTTCGCCGCAGCCTGCAAATGGTTTTCCAGGATTCATTTGCCTCGCTCAACCCGCGCCTGACCATTGTTGAAACGATTGCCTACGGCCCGAGGGCGCACGGCCTGTCGCGCGAAAAAGCCAATGAGCGCGCCCGCCAGCTGCTGGCCCGCGTCGGGCTGGAGCCCGATCAGTTTGGTTCGCGTTATCCGCATGAGCTGTCAGGCGGCCAGCGCCAGCGCATCAACATCGCCCGCGCGCTGGCCTTCGAGCCGCGCCTCGTGATTCTTGACGAAGCCGTGGCGGCGCTCGACAAATCCGTGCAGGCGCAGGTGCTCAACCTGCTGCAGGAGCTCAAAGCCGAACACCAGCTCACCTACCTTTTCATTTCACACGACCTGCATGTGGTGCATTACATCTGCGACGACGTGATGGTGATGTACCTCGGCCAGGTGGTCGAGATCGGCCCGGTCGAACGGATTTACGGCGATGCCGCCCACCCCTACACACGCGCCCTGCTGTCGGCCGTGCCGTCCATGGACCCGGCAAAAAGAACCGAAAAGCCGCCGCTGGCCGGTGACCCGCCCAACCCCATCAACCCGGCGCCGGGTTGCCGCTTCCGGGAGCGCTGCCCGCATGCCGAAGCAGTGTGCTCGGAACGCGCGCCTGCGCTGGTTCCGGTGCTGGCAGCGGCCTCACCTGAAAGCCATCTGGTAGCCTGTCACATGAACGACATCACCTCGGGCCACAGCGCTGCTGCGGCGACGGAGAATGCGGCATGACCATGCCAGCACTGAATCAGGCCAATACACCGCCCCTGGTGTCGGTACGCGACCTCACGGTGGCGTTCCACGGCAGCCGCAAGGCCAGCGCGCTCAACCAGGTCAGCTTTGACCTGCGCGCCGGCGAGGTGCTGGGCCTGCTGGGCGAATCGGGCTCAGGCAAAAGCGTGACGCTGCGCACCCTGCTCAAGCTGCACCCCGAGCGCACCACCCGCGTCAGTGGCCAGGTCACCGTGGACGGCCAGGACGTGCTGGCGCTGCAGGGCCGCGCACTTGAGAACTACCGCGGCGGCGTGGCCTCCATGGTGTTCCAGGAGCCAGGCCTGGCATTCGACCCGGTCTACACCATAGGCCAGCAGATCACCGAAGCGATTCGCGCCCATGAGTCCATCAGCGAGACCGCTGCGCGCGCCCAGGCACTGCAGATGCTGGAGCGCGTGCAGATACCGCAGGCGCGCCGCCGCTACGACGCCTACCCGCATGAGTTGTCGGGCGGCATGCGGCAACGCGCCATGATTGCGCTGGCACTGGCCTGCAAGCCCAAACTGCTGCTGGCCGACGAGCCCACCACGGCGCTTGACGCCACGGTGCAGATCCAGATTTTGCTGCTGCTGCGCGAGCTGCAGCGTGAAACCGGCATGGCCGTGATTTTTGTGACGCATGACATAGGCGCCGCCGTTGAGCTGGCTGACCGCATCGCCGTCATGTACGCAGGCCGCATTGTTGAAGAAAACTCTGTCGCCGCCATGGTCAGCGCACCACGGCACCCCTACAGCGCCGGCCTGCTCGCCTCCACCGTCAGCAGCGAAGACCGCGGCAAGCCACTGGTCGCCATTGCAGGCTCGCCGCCCAACCTCGCCAACCTGCCGCCCGGCTGCAGCTTTGCACCTCGTTGCACGCATGCCAGCTCGCGCTGCAGTGTTGAAAGGCCGCCGATGGTGGATGCCGAAGGTGCGCGCCTGGCCTGCTGGCATCCGCTGGTCCCGGAGATGGAAGCTGCATGACAGCCGCGCTCAAGGAGCAGACAACCCAGGCCGCGCCGGTTTCGCGCAGCAGGCCTTCGCGGTCATCGCCCGCCACAAGGGGTGCGCGTGCCGACGTGATCAGCAAAAAAATTGCCGATGACATCGTGCTCGGCCGCTTTCAGCCCGGCGCGCGGCTTGACGAAGTCATGCTGGCCGGACTCTTCAATGTCTCGCGCACACCCGTGCGGGAGGCGCTCAAGCAGCTCGCCATACAAGGCCTGGTGGTTTGCCGCCCCAACCGTGGCGCCATCGTCGCCGAGATGACGCCCGACCAGCTGGGCCGCATGTTTGAAGCAATTGGCGAGCTTGAAGCCTCGTGTGCGCGTTATGCTGCCGTGCGCATGGAAGAAAGCGACCGCGAACGCCTGTCAGAACTGCACGCGCAATCGCGCGCTGCCATGCGCGACGGTGATTTTGAACTGTACGACAAGCTCAACCAGGACCTGCACTACGTCATCATCCAGAGCTGTGGCAACCCGACGCTGATAGAGATGACCTTCAGCCTGCGGCACCGGGTCTCGCCCTATCGCAGCTCGCAGTTCAGGAATGTCGAGCGCATGAGCGCATCATTCGGCGAGCATGCCGTCATCATCGAAGCCCTGCTCAACCGCGACGCAGCAACCGCACAACGCGAGATGCGCGCCCACCTGCTGTCGGCCCGCAGTGCTGCCGCACGCATGACGGCCAACAAGCCTGACACCAGCCAGGCCTGACAGCAGTACCCAATCAGATTAAAAACAAAGACCCGGGACACACAAGAAATGTTGAACACAGCACGCGCCACACACGCCATTGCCGTCGCGCCCCACCACCTCGCCGCGCAGTCGGCCTTATCGGTCATGCGCGAAGGCGGCAATGCGATTGAAGCCATGGTGGCCGCCGCCGCCAGCATCGCCGTCGTTTACCCGCACATGAACGGCATAGGCGGCGACTCTTTCTGGGTCATCGTGCCGCCCGGTGGCGAGCCGATTGCCATTGATGCCTGCGGCCAGGCCGCTGCGGCCGCGACGATTGAGGCCTACCGCAGCCGTGGTTTGTCAGCCATTCCCACGCGCGGGCCACTCGCCGCCAACACAGTCGCCGGCACCATCGGCGGCTGGCACAAGGCGCTTGAAGTGGCCGCCGGGATGGGCGGCAAGATGCCCGTCGCGCGCCTGCTGAAAGACGCCATCGGCTACGCCGCCGACGGCGTGCCCGTCACCGAAAGCCAGCAAAACGCCACACGCGCCAAGCTGCCTGAACTCACGGCGCAGCCCGGCTTCAACGACACCTTTCTCATCAACGGCGAACTTCCGCTGGCCGGCCAGCGCTTCAAACACCCGCGCATGGCGCGCACGCTGGGCATGCTGGTGCGTGACGGCCTTGACAGCTATTACCGCGGCCCGCTGGCCGAAGAGATCAGTGCAGACCTCAAAACCGTGGGCAGCCTGGTCACGGGCGACGACCTGCGCAGCTACCATGCCACGCGGAAAACGCCCCTGAAGCTGGCGCATTCCGCCGGTGAGGTCTACAATATGACGCCGCCCACGCAGGGCGTGGTGTCGCTCACCATCCTCGGCCTGCTGGACCGCGCAGGCCTCGCTTCGGTCGAAGCCGACAGCGCCGACCATGTGCACCTGGTCGTCGAAGCCACCAAACGTGCATTCGGCATGCGCGACAAATACGTCACCGACCCGGCCCACATGAGCGTCGATCCACAGGACCTGCTGGCCCCGGACAGGCTGGATGCGATGGCCGCCACGATTGATTTGAGTAAGGCCGCGCCCTGGGGCAAAGGCAAGGGACCGGGCGACACGGTGTGGCTGGGCGTGATTGACGAAAGCGGCCTGGCCGTGTCTTTCATCCAGAGCATTTATCACGAGTTTGGCAGCGGCGTGGTGCTGCCCGCCACCGGCATCAACTGGCAAAACCGGGGCGCGTCTTTCAGCCTGGATAAAGACAAGCTGCTGGCCTTAAAGCCCGGCAAAAAACCTTTCCACACCCTGAACCCGGCTGCAGCCCGCCTCAAGGATGGCCGCACCATGGTCTACGGCACCATGGGGGGCGATGGCCAGCCGCAGACACAGGCAGCGGTGTTCACCCGCCACGTGGTGTTCGCCCAGCCGCTGCAAACTGCGGTCACCGCACCGCGCTGGCTGCTGGGCCGCACCTGGGGCCAGAGCACCGACACGCTGAAACTTGAATCGCGTTTTCCAGAAGCACTGGTGGCCGAGCTGGTCGCACGCGGCCATGAGGTCGATGTGCTGCTGCCCTTTGATGAAACCATGGGCCACGCCGGTGCACTGGTGCGCCACCCCGACGGCACGCTGGAGGGCGCAAGCGACCCGCGCTCCGACGGCGGTGTGGCGGGTTACTGAAAACCCACGATAGAACTGACAACTGAAACACACATGATGAAGCGCCCCCGTTTCCTGCCAGACAACTTCATGCTGCTGATGATCGCCACCGTCATCACGGCCAGCATCTTCCCGTGCTCCGGCACGGGCGCGGTGATCTTCAACGACATCACCAACGTCGCGATCTGCATGCTGTTCTTTCTGCACGGCGCCAAGCTGCCGCGTGAAGCCATCATTGCCGGTGCATCGCACTGGCGGCTGCACCTGACGGTGCTGGCCTGCACTTTTGTACTGCTGCCGCTGCTGGGCTGGGCGCTGAAGCCGGTGCTCGCGCCACTGGTGACGCCAGAGCTTTACCTAGGCGTGCTGTTTGTCTGTGTGCTGCCGTCTACCGTGCAGTCATCCATCGCGTTCACGGCTGTCGCGCGCGGCAATGTGCCTGCCGCCATCTGCGCAGCGTCGGCGTCCAATCTGCTGGGCGTTTTCATCACGCCGCTGCTCGCCGGCTTTCTGGTCATCTCGCATGCAGGTGATGTGCAGCAGTTTGATGCGGTCCGCAACATCGCACTGCAGTTGCTGCTGCCCTTCATCGCCGGCCAGATCGCACGCCGCTGGATAGGTGCCTGGGTCGAGTCCTCCAAAACCCTGCTCAAGGTGGTCGACCAGGGTTCCATCCTGCTGGTGGCCTACACCGCCTTCAGCGAGGCCGTGATCCAGGGTCTTTGGCAGCAAATACCCGGGCACTCGCTGCTCGGCCTGTTCGCTGTCAACGGCGTGCTGCTGGCCCTCATCATGCTGATCACCACCTGGGGCAGCCGCTGGCTTGGCTTTAACAAGGAAGACGAAATCACCATCGTCTTTTGCGGCTCAAAAAAAAGCCTGGCAAGCGGCATACCGATGGCCAAAATCCTTTTTTCGGGTCAGGCACTGGGCGCCGTCGTGTTGCCGCTGATGCTGTTTCACCAGATCCAGCTCATGGTCTGCGCCCTGCTCGCGCAGCGCTATTCACTGCGGCCCGCCTTGCCAGACGCTGCGCAGGCAGGCAAACTGGCCAAAGCCAAATAGCAGCGGCCCACATGAAAGTACTCCCATGACCTGGTCCATCATTGCGCGCGACACCACAGGCGCTGTAGGCGTGGCGGTTGCAAGCCGCTTCTTTGCCGTGGGCGCCCTTTGTCCACATGGCCGCAGCGGCGTTGGCGCGGTGGCCACGCAGGCGCTGGTCAATCCGCTGTACGCCGGCCCTGCGCTGGATGCCATGGCCCAGCACCTGCATCCAGCCGCCATCATTGAAAAACTCACTGCCGCCGACAAAGGCCGCGACCACCGGCAGCTGCACATGATCAACATCAACGGCGAATCCGCTGCTTACACCGGCAGCGCCTGCATCGACTGGTGCGGCCACATGGCAGGTAATAATTTTTCAGTCGCCGGCAACATGCTGGCCGGCCCGCAGGTGATTGCGGCTACCGCCCAAGCCTATGAATCAAACGCTCACCTGCCCTTCGGCCAACGGCTGATCACGGCACTCGCAGCCGGCGAAGCCGCTGGCGGCGACAAGCGCGGCAAGCAGGCCGCGGCCCTGCTGGTCTACACCACCGAGGCTTACCCCGCCCTGGACATGCGCGTCGATGACCACACCGACCCCATTGTTGAACTCCAGCGGCTGTACGACAAAAGCCTGGAGCGTTACCAGCCCTTCACGGCCTGCCTGCCTTCTGCCGCAAACCCGGCAGGCATCACCGACCGCACGCTGATCGAGGAGGAGGTCGAGCGCTTTCATGCAAAGCTGAAAGGTGCTGCCGCATGAGCGCCCTGCTTGAAGTGACCGGCCTGCGCACCAGCTTCAAGATGGAAGGCGGGGGCGAGTTTTTTGCAGTCGATGGTGTGAGCTTTTCAGTCGATGCAGGCAAGACGCTGGGCATCGTGGGTGAGTCGGGTTGCGGCAAAAGCGTGACGTCCCTCTCCATCATGGGCCTGCTGCCCAAGGACCAGGGGCGTGTCGCAGGGGGATCGATCCGCTTTGAAGGCGATGACCTGGCGACCCTCACACCCGCGGCCATGCGCGCCCTGCGCGGCAACCGCATGGCCATGATCTTCCAGGAGCCCATGACCTCGCTCAACCCCGCCTTCACGATTGGTGACCAGTTGATTGAAGGCATACGCTGCCACCGCGACATCAGCCAGGCCGACGCGCGCGCCCACGCCATCGAGATGCTGCGCCGGGTGCGCATCCCCTCGCCTGAGCAGCGCGTTGACGAGTACCCGCACAAGCTCTCAGGCGGCATGCGCCAGCGCGTGATGATTGCCATGGCACTGGCCTGCGAGCCCAAACTGCTGATTGCCGACGAGCCCACCACCGCCCTCGACGTGACCATCCAGGCGCAGGTGCTCGACCTGATGCGCACGCTGCGTGAAGAAACCGGCACCGCCATCATCCTGATCACGCACGACCTGGGCGTGATTGCCGAGCTGGCCGACGACGTGGTCGTGATGTACTCAGGCCGCATCGTCGAACGCGCCAGTGTCGAGGCACTGTTCGCCAACCCCCAGCACCCCTACACCATTGGCCTGCTGGGCTCCATCCCCAAGCTGCACCTTGAGCAGGACAGGCTCAACGCCATTGAAGGCCAGGTGCCCACACCCATGACGCAGGTACAGGGCTGCCGCTTTGCGCCGCGCTGCCCGTTTGCCATCGCCAAATGCAGGCAGGAGGCACCACCGCTGATCGCGCTTGGCGATGGCCATGAAGCCGCCTGCTGGCGCGTACCGCTGGAAGTGGGCATGGAGCTGGCCGCATGAGCGCCCTGCTCAAGGTCGACAGCCTGGTCAAGCACTTCCCGGTGCGCCAGCACATGTTTGGCCGCCAGACGGCTGTGGTGCATGCCGTCGATGGCCTGAGTTTTGAGCTGAACGCCAGCGAGACCATGGCGCTGGTGGGCGAGTCGGGCTGCGGCAAGTCCACCGTCGGCCGGCTGGTGCTGCGCCTGCTGGATGCCACCTCGGGCTCGGTCTGGTTTGAGGGTGAAGACCTGATGACGCTCAAGCCGGATCACATGCGTGCCAGACGGCGCGACATGCAGATGATCTTCCAGGACCCGTACTCATCGCTCAACCCGCGCATGACGGTACAGCAGACCCTGACCGAACCGCTGGCACTGCATGGGCTGGCCAAAGGGCGGCATCGCGAACGGGCCGCCGAGCTGCTGGACCTGGTTGGCCTGGCGCCGCAATACCTGCAGCGCTACCCGCATGAGTTTTCGGGTGGCCAGCGGCAGCGCATCGGCATTGCCCGGGCGCTGGCGGTTGAACCCAAACTGATTGTGTGTGACGAGGCGGTGTCGGCACTGGATGTGTCCATCCAGGCGCAGGTCGTCAACCTGCTGCAGGACCTGCAGCAGCGCCTGGGCCTGGCCTATGTTTTTATTGCGCACGACCTGGCTGTCGTCAAACACATCGCCTCGCATGTGGCCGTGATGTACCTCGGCCAGATTGTTGAATACGCCGACAAGCGGAGCCTGTTTGCCAACCCGCGCCACCCCTACACCCAGGCGCTGCTGTCGGCCATACCGGTACCCGAGCCCGGGATCAGGCGTGAGCGATTGCTGCTGCAGGGCGATGTGCCCAACCCCATCAACCCGCCTTCAGGTTGCCGCTTCAGGACGCGCTGCCCCCATGCGCGTGAGAAATGCGCCGAAGAAGTGCCGGCTCTGCGTACGGTAGACGGCCATTCGGTGGCCTGCCATTTTTGGGAACAGATCCCTGCGCCGGTCAATGTGGTGAGCGGCACAGCGGTGAACGAGCGTTTGCTCAGGCTGCAGGGTGCGTTTCGTGCGCAGGCCGCCTGAGTTCTTTATTTTGTTCCGTGAATTTTCTGAAATCCGATAACCAGTAAAAGGAAACATGCCATGACCAAAAAATTCCTGATGGGGCTGACGCTGGCCATCACCACGATGGCCAGTTGTGCGGTGCAGGCGCAGACCCTGCGCATAGGCCTGGCCGAAGACCCCGACGTGCTGGACCCGACGCTGGCGCGCAGTTTTGTGGGGCGCATCGTGTTTTCATCGCTGTGCGACAAGCTGGTCGACATTGACGAAAAGCTCAACATCGTGCCGCAGTTGGCCACCTCCTGGACATGGTCGGCCGACAACAAGTCACTCACCATGAAGCTGCGCAGCGGCGTGACCTTTCATGACGGTGAAAAGTTTGACGCCGCTGCCGTCAAGTTCAACATTGACCGGCATAAAAACCTCGCAGGCTCCAACCGCCGGGGCGAGCTGCTGCCCGTCACCACGGTGGACGTGATTGACGACCTCACCGCCAGGATCAACCTCAGCGCGCCCTTCTCGCCGCTGCTCTCTGTGCTGGCAGACCGCGCCGGCATGATGGTCTCGCCCAAGGCTGCGCTGGCCAGCCCGACCAACTTTGGCACCAAACCGGTTTGCTCCGGCCCCTTCAAGTTCACCGAGCGGGTGGCACAGGACCGCATCGTGCTGGAGCGTTACGCCAACTACTGGAACAAGGCCGAGATTCATTTCGACAAGGTGATCTTCCTGCCCATCGTTGATGCCACAGTGAGGCTGGCCAACCTGCGCTCCGGCCAGCTGGACTTTATCGAGCGTGTGGCTCCATCGGATGTCGCCTCCATCAAGGCTGACAGAAAGCTCGCCATCGCCCGCATCACCGAGCTGGGTTACCAGGGCATCACCATCAACACCGGCAAGAGCGACTTTGCGCAGAAGAACCCGCTGGGCCGCGACCCGCGTGTGCGCGAGGCGTTTGAACTGTCGCTCGACCGCGCCGGCATCGTGCAGGTCGCCATGGATGGCGAAGCCACACCCGGCAACCAGTGGGTGCCCCCAAGCAACAGCTTTTATGCCAAAAACGTGCCTGTGCCCAAACGAGACATCGCACGTGCCAAACAATTGCTGAAGGAAGCCGGCGTGCCCAACCCGGTCTTCACGCTGATGACGCCCACCACTTCCGACGGCCAGCGCGTGGCGCAGGTCGTGCAGGCCATGGCCAAGGAAGCGGGCTTTGAGGTGAAGATCCAGTCGACCGAATTTGCCACCTCGCTCAACCTGGCCGACAAGGGCCAGTTTGATGCCTATGTGCTGGCATGGAGCGGCCGGGCCGACCCCGACGGCAACCTCTTCAGCTTTTACGGCTGCAAGCAACCGCTGAACTACAGCGGCGAGTGCCGTGCCCAGTGGGACGATTTGCTGAACCGCTCGCGCAACACGCTCGACACCGCAGGCCGCATCAAGGTGTTTGCCACCCTGGCCGCAGAAGCAGCCCGCGAGCGTCCGATTGTTTACCTCTACCACCGCAACTGGCTCTGGGCTTTCAACAAGAAGCTGACCGGCATGCGCACCATTCCTGACGGGCTGGTACGGGTGCAGGGCCTGAAGATGTCGTAAGCAGCCAGCGGCTCCACACCCATGCTCAACTATCTGCTCAAGCGGCTGGCCGCGATCGTGCCGACGGTATTTTTCGTCACGATCATCATCTTCGGGCTGCAGCAACTGCTGCCCGGCGATCCGGCCGTCATTCTGGCCGGTGAAAACCAGGACCCGAATGTCATCGCCTACCTGCAGAAAAAAATGCACCTGGACGAGCCGCTGCCCATGCGCTACGCGTACTGGATTTCCGGCGTCTTCCACGGTGACCTGGGTGAGTCGCTGCGCATCCAGCAGCCGGTGCTGGACCTCATCAAGGAGAAGCTGCCCGTCACGCTGGAGCTGGCCGCGCTGGCGATGGTGATTGCACTGGTCATCGGCATCCCGGCGGGGATTGTGTCGGCCGTCGGCAAGGACACCGCCTGGGACTACGTCGCCAACGTGGTGGCGCTGTGGGGTTTGTCAACGCCCAACTTCTGGCTGGGCATTTTGATGATTTTGCTGTTCTCGGTGCAGCTGGGCTGGTTGCCGGCCTCAGGCTACGTCAGCCCGTTTGAAGACCTGAAGGAAAACCTTGCATCCATGATCATGCCGGCCTTTGTGCTTGGCAATGCGATTGCCGCCGTACTGATGCGGCACACACGCAGCGCCATGCTGCAGGTGCTGAACGCAGACTACGTGCGCACTGCCAGGGCCAAGGGTCTGGATGAACGCACCGTCGTGCTCAAGCATGCGCTGCGCAATGCGCTCACGCCCATCATCACGCTGGGTGCACTGGAGTTTGGCACCCTGCTCTCGGGCGCGGTGCTGACCGAGCAGGTGTTTTCGATTCCCGGTTTCGGCAAACTGATTGTGGATGCCGTGTTTAACCGCGACTACGCCGTAGTGCAGGGCGTGGTGCTGTTCACATCGAGTGTTTACATCGTGCTCAATCTGGTGGCCGACATGGCGTACTTCCTCGTCAACCCGCGGCTGCGGGGTTAAACATGAGCAGCGCACCCAACATGACCAGCGTGACCGCAAACCTGCCAGCCGCACCCCCGCGTGAAGCCACACCGGCCAGGCGCGCCCTGCGCCGCCTGCTGCGCCGTCGTGGTGCCATGCTGGGCCTGGTGATCGTGGTGTTTTTTGTGGTGCTGGCGGTGTTTGCCTCCAGCATCGCGCCCTACGACCCGATTGCCACCAGCTGGAGCGCGGTGCGCAAGGCACCGAGCGCGCAATACCTTTTTGGCACCGACGAGATCGGCCGCGATGTGCTGTCGCGCGTGGTCTGGGGTGCGCGTGCATCACTGCTGGCCGGGCTGGTGTCGGTGTGCATCTCGATGGCGCTCGGCGTGCCCATCGGTTTGCTCGCCGGTTATGTCGGCGGCTGGACAGACAGCCTGATTTCGCGTTTTACCGACGCCATGCTGGCCGTGCCCTTTCTCATTCTGGCGATTGCGCTGGCCGCCTTTCTTGGCCCCAGTTTGAGCAACGCCATGATTGCGATTGGCGTGTCGGCCATGCCGGTGTTCATACGCCTCACGCGGGCCCAGGTGCTGGCCGTGAAGGTGGAGGATTTTGTCGAGGCCGCACGCGCCGTCGGCAACCCGCACTGGCGCATCGCGCTGCGCCACATCCTGCCCAACGTGTTGCCGCCGCTCATCGTGCAGTCCACGCTGGCCATTGCCGCCGCCATCATTGCAGAGGCCAGCCTGTCATTCCTGGGCCTGGGCCAGCAGCCGCCGGCACCCAGCTGGGGCAGTATGCTTAACACCGCCAAGAACTACGTCGACAATTCGCCCTGGATGGCCATCTGGCCCGGACTGTCGATCTTTTTGCTGGTGCTTTCCTTCAACCTGCTCGGAGACGGCCTGCGCGATGCGCTGGACCCCAAACACAAATAAGCCATGGCTCATTCACATTCCAATTCGACGCCTTCGTTCGACGCCCTTCATTACCCCTACGCCTCGCGCCGCAATGTGGTCTATGCCAACAAGGGTATGGTCGCCACATCGCAGCCACTGGCGGCGCAGGCCGGGCTGCGCGTGCTGCAGGCCGGCGGCAACGCCATTGATGCAGCGATTGCCACAGCCGCCGCGCTGTCGGTGGTCGAGCCCAGTGCCAACGGCATTGGCGGCGATGCCTTTGCACTGGTCTGGCACAAGGGCAAGCTGCACGGGCTGAACGCCAGCGGCCCCGCACCGCGCAGCATGACGGCTGAAAAGCTGCGCGCCAAGGGTTTGACCGAAGTCCCCAAATACGGCGCGCTGCCCGTCACCGTGCCGGGCACACCGGCTTCATGGGCGGCGATGGCTGGCCGCTTTGGCACCATGCCTTTGACGACATCGATGGCCGGCGCAATTGAACTGGCGCGAGACGGCTTTCCTGTATCGCCCATGGTCGCGTATGCCTGGCAGCAGGCCACAAAGCTTTTCCGTACGCAGTTCAAGGACGCGCACTTCAAGCACTGGTTTGACACCTTCTCGCCCGAGCGCGCACCCGAGCCCGGTGAAGTCTGGCGTTCGCATGGGCATGCCGACACACTGCAGTCGATTGCCGACACCAACGCCGAGAGTTTTTACCGTGGCCCGCTGGCTGAAAAGATTGCCGCCTTTGTGCAATCTGCCGGTGGTTACCTGCAGGCGCAAGACCTGGCCGACTTCAAGGTCGACTGGTGCGACCCGATCAGCGTCAACTACCGTGGCTACGACGTCTGGGAGATCCCGCCCAACGGCCACGGCCTGGTGGCGCTGATTGCGCTCAACATCCTCAAGGGTTTTGACTTCAGCGAGCGCGACAGCGTGCTCACGCACCACCGCCAGATTGAAGCCATTAAGCTCGCCTTTGCCGACGGCCTGGCCCACATTGCCGACCCGGCGCACATGCGTGTGTCGGTGGCCGATTTGCTTTCAAACGCCTATGCCGACGAACGCCGAGCCCTCATCGGCACGCAGGCCCTGCTTCCCACGCCGGGCGAACCGCCACGCGGCGGCACGGTCTACCTCAGTACGGCCGACGGTGAAGGCAACATGGTGTCGTTCATCCAGAGCAACTACATGGGCTTTGGCTCAGGCCTGGTCGTGCCCGGCACCGGCATCGCGCTGCATAACCGCGGCAACAATTTCTCGCTCGACGAAGCGCACCCCAACTGCCTGGCACCCGGCAAGCGGCCGTACCACACCATCATTCCCGGCTTCCTGACCAAAGACGGCCAGGCCATCGGGCCGTTTGGCGTGATGGGCGGCTTCATGCAACCGCAAGGCCATGTGCAGATGGTGATGAACACTGTCGACTTTGCGCTGAACCCGCAGGCCTCGCTCGACGCACCACGCTGGGAATGGGAAATCGCCAGGCGCGTGAACATCGAACGCTCAACGCCAGAACACATCTTTCACGGCCTGGCCCGCATGGGGCACGACGTGTCGTGGTCCAACAACCGGCTGGCCTTTGGGCGCGGCCAGATCATCTGGCGCAACGCAGAAGGCGTGCTCTGCGGCGGCACCGAGCCGCGCACCGACGGCGCTGTCGCCGCCTGGTGAGGTTTGGGCGGGCTGGCATGACGCCAAACCAGCCGTCAAATCTCTGAATTTAACGTATACAGCAAATTTTTAACGTATACGTCAAAATTTAGCCTTAAAGCTCACCGCATGAGTCCGCAAAGCCTCAAAAAAGCCCAAAAAAGCCCAAAAAAGCCTATTTTTTAGCATCAAATCGGCCTCCAGACCAATAGATACGGGCGTAAGCAGCTATCAAAATAATAGTAATTCGGTCCCTGGGTGTGATGCCAACCGCGGCCGGAGGCGCTCTTGGCCTCCAGCTCAGGGCTTGAGCGTCCCCACCACCTTCAGGCTGCCATCCGCCGCCAGCCTCACCACCACACCCTCTGCAGAAGACGGAACCACCCCAGTCAGCGCCGTGATGTTGACCTGATGCGTCACCACCACGAGTGTGCCCGGCCCGCGCCAGCGTGACAGCAGTGCGCGCGCCTGCGCCGTCTGTGCCTCGCTCACCTCACCCGATGCGCTGAAGGTCGAGTTGAACGCCACCTCGTCTTTCACCACATCACCAAATGCCAGCCGCGCCGTCTCACGTGTACGACACCACTGCGACGTCATCACCGCACCCACAGCAATCTTGCGGCTGCGAAACTGCTCAGCCAGCCTGCGCGCCTCTGCCCTGCCCCTGTCATCGAGGTTGCGCTGTGTGGGGCAGGTATCCAGCTTGAAGCCAGCCGGGTCACCCACGCCCGGCGCAGTCGCGTGGCGAAACAGCACGATGGCGCCCGGCTGCGTCAGGTCGGCCCAGGCGTCTGCCGCAGTGGCTGAAAAGGCAAGGAGCGACAAGGCCAGCGCGGCGGTGATCTGGGGGACGAGATTTTTCATGCTGCAAAGGCTAACAAAAAGTTAGTGATCAGGCGGGTTGACGGGTCTCTGCGCTGACGGGTCGCGCTGAATGGCCTTGGCTACGTAGAGGAAGTTAAAGGCTGCCCACGCAGCCACCGCGCCATCGCCAGCAGCACCAGCCCGGCAATCACCCACGCCGCAGTCGGCAGCCAGACGAACACAGGCGCAAAGCTCGCGTCCTTGTTCAGCTGTACGGCCACGATGCCGATGCGCACAAACGCCGCCAGCGCCAGCAACGAGAACATGCTCCCTGTCACCAGCCCCTCACGGCCCGTGCGGCCAATCACCAGCGCGCTGGTAAACGCACTCATCATCAAAATGCCCCAGGCGCCGCCCGCCACAAACTGCGCGGCGACCAGCAGCTCAAGCGAGCCGGCCAATGCGGTCAGCCATGTCGCCACCGCACCCACACAACCGGCCACGCCCATCACACCTACGCTGCCAAAGCGCGCCACCAGCTTGCCAGCGGCCAGCATCAAGAGACTGAAGCCGACCCAGAACACAGGCATCAAAAACTCAAGCTGTGCAGCCTGGGCAAAGCGCAAATACTGCGCCGCCGTGTTCAATGAAAAGTGCACCTGAAAGCCCAGGCCCAGCAAAGCCATCGCGATAAGGAAGGGTACGGTCGGCGGCTTCTTGCCCAGGGCTTCAATATGCGCCGCCTCAACGCTGGCGGCTGAATCAACGGCAGCAGCGCCCTGCCTCAAACTGCGCTCGGCCCAGATGATGCCAAAGGTCGCCAGCGCCAGCGCAACGCTTGGCAGCACAAACGGCCAGCGCGGATCAACGCCTCGCAAAGCTACCGTCAGGTAAGGCGCCACCGCACCGGCCACACCCATGCCAAAAAATGAAAGGCCTGCGAGCACGGGAAAGGTATGCAGCGCCGCGTACTTGCCCAGCAGCACCAGCGGCGGCGCACGCAAGGCAGACGAGGTGATGGACCAGGCGACAGTGAAGGCCAGAAACAGCCACTGCGCAGCAGGCCCGCCGGTAGCCACAAAGGGCAGCAGCAAAAACGCAAAACACGAAAGCAGCGTGACAGAGACCACCCACCGCCCAAGCCGCCCAAACACCCGAACAGACCTGTCAGCCGCCACCCCCATGGCCGTGTCCGCCACCAGAAAAATGAGCTGGTCCATCAGCAGGATCAGCAGCACCGCCTCTTTCGCAATACCCACCTGCGCCGCAAGCTGCGGCAGAAAGATGACGTAGACCGTCCAGGTGAGGGTGAAGAAGAGCTGGATGGCGGCTAGGGTTAGGCCGACATTTCGTCCACCTTGAAATCTGGGCGTTTGCATAGTCATGGTGCACCTTCGGGTTGAGACTTCTAATAGTGCCACCTTTAAAACATCGACTCACGAAGGAAATACTCCAGAGCACACTTTATGGCAAACAATGGACCAAATAATGTACGGTTCAACCTAACCCCAAATTAGCAAAAGCACATGCTCAAAGTCGAAGACCTTCCAAACGATGGTGCCTGGTGGCTTGATGAATGGTGGAAGGATCCAAATGAGGAATTCTTTTGCAACTATCCGCGAGATCAAGTGAAGTTTGGCGTTGGAGTTCTGAAGCATTACTTCGACGCCGAATGGGCTTGCAGCCTTGTTCAAAATAATCAATGGCACCCTCTTCTTGCTCAACTTTTCTTCGAGCGCGGTAGTCGATCACTAAATTTATTTGCCTACTTTGGAAAAGTGCTGAGTTCAGTGGAAAACTGCCACGGCTTCACGAAAAAACTAGAAGACCTAAAAGACGAAAAATTCGAGTCGACTTATTTCGAACTTGATATCGCTAACGCCTTCTTGGAATCAGGTTACGCCGTAAGCTTCCCAATTGAAGGAACACAAAAATCACACGACGTTTTGGCGGTAAGGGGAGACGTCTCTTTTGCTATCGAATGCAAAAGATTACAAGCTCAAGAGTGGGAGCAGTGGGAAGAGCGATTGACCCACAAGCTCATTCAAAATTTATATCGATCAGTTGAAGGACGCCAACTCCAGATAAATGTCACCCTAAACCCGAGGCTGACAGAGGTGAGGATTGGAGACCAACCAGAGCTAAGCGACGGATTCGCCAACGCACTTATCCAAAAAATCACTCATGAAATCGATAAAAAAATTGCCACCCATCTAGCTCCATTTAACTTTGAATTGGGCGATATTGCCCACATAGACGTGAATTGGGAGACAGAGAATACCAGGGGAAGCGTCATGGGCATGGAGCGATCTACCCCAGCCCTGTTTCGAAGAATTTTTCAAAATGGAATTTTGCGCGCCATCCCACAGCTTCCGGAAGATCAGCCCGGAATCATCTTTATATACACAGATCAACTTCCGTCAACCACTTTTTTTCACACTCTTTTCGACAGCGCCTGCTCTACACAAATCCATACTTTCGAGAAATTGCTATGCGTTGTGTTGTGTGCTCGTCAGACCATATTTTCAACTACAGCACCGATTGCTTATTTCAACCGTAACTCAAAATACGCACACCTAAGTAACCTAGCCCAAGTAGTTCTCAAAACACTAGGTGCAAAGATTTAATAGTCAGACCGGAAATGTCTCAGGCCTATTTCAACGCGGAATGCCATCGCCCTTGATCGCCAAAGATCTAAGTCTTGAACCCACAGTGGCCTCGACAATTCTGTCTCTTAGCACCTCCAGCTTATCCTGCTTGTTAATCGGGATATCTAACGCCCTCGCTATTGGTTCCAGAGCTGACCTGGTTTGCGTAGCTTCAGTGAGAAGCAAGGTATGAGCAATATCTCTACTATCTGCGGCTTGCAGTTTCCGTAACAGTTCCTCAGTGTTAATCGAAACGGTCGCAACCTGCTTCTTCCGTTTTGCCACTAGTTTTACTTCAATATCAAACGCAGGATCGCAGAGCCGGGAGGCGTCTGACTCTGACAGACGCTCCAACGCTTGAACAAACTTCTTCAAAACTTGTACGGGGGTTAAATCACTCATCTGGTACCTCTACAAAAGCGACTGAAACTCTGTTGTGACATTTTCCATTTCTGTCACGACACCAGAATGGGTTGGGTGTGTGTACCGATTCAACACAACTGGCACAAGCGCTTGCGGCGCATCAGCAAATATCGACTTGTTCTCGCGAAAATAATTGCTTAACGTAGGAACGCCGAGTCGTTTTGTCTGAGACATAAACTGTCGCTGCGCAGCAATCGGTTGGCCGCTTGTTATTTGAATCATTGTGAAAATGACCCCCATAATTTCGGGGCTAATTTCATCGAGGTCATCGTCAGTACCCGCGTATTCATTAAATTCAGTAACGAGCTCATTGACACTACGCTGCAGATAATCAATCCCCAGCGTTGAGAGATAGTCCGGCTTAGCGGGAATAAGAATTTTCTCACTTGCAATAATCGCGTTTTTAGTAACGATATTGAAATTTGGCGGGCAGTCAATGATCACTATGTCGTAATCAGACGTCGTTGCCAAGGCACTAATCGCTTCACGAAGCTTCCCATGAACTTTGATGTAGTTCTTCTTGGTCTGCTTCATATTCACGCCACCCAGCAGCACCGCCAATTCCAGATCAACATTGATCAATCCAAGGTGCGAACAAATTAGATCAATTCGACCACCTTGATCACCCAGCCTTTTATTTACAGTGGGAGGGGTGATTACAAAGTCTGTGATTGGAGGTGGTTCCTGCCCATCGCTGATAGCATCAAACCAAGCCTTAATTGTTTGCTCTTTGTATTTTTTGTCCCAAAGATCAGGGGTAATAAAAGAAAAGGTCAGACTGGCTTGTGGGTCGGTATCGATTAGTAGAACTTTCTTACCACGGAAGGCCAACTCAGCTGCGATGTTGGAGGATACCGTGGTTTTGCCTACCCCACCCTTGTAATTAATTACCGCTACTACGTCCATAAATTCTTCTCCTAAACTTTATTTATCTCATTTGATGCTTGAAACGTCGGAAGTTTTCTAACGGCTACCGCACCAACTCTAAAATTTCTCGCTCCAAAGCTCCCGTTGAGCGACACTCGGCTGCTTGATCACCATTGCTAGGGAACGCAGCGGAGCTCCCACCATTAAAACTGATGGTGTGTGATTGACGACCGCCTCGGCCATCCGACGCCCTCATCTCCTGATCTCTCTTAACTACGTATCGCGTGTTCACAGTGGCCACAGTTTTAGTAGGGCCAACAGCTTCCAAAATCAAATTCACGCGACCGTCCAAGTCCATCCGTCTATTTATCGATACCAAAATCATCTGGGGGGTGAACATCTGGTAGTTCTGATTTGCACTTGAACCTGGAAAAGCGTAAGTTCGTTTGCCAGTGGCGTTCTGCACATCAGACGTTATGAAACCACAATCAACATACTTCTCAGGATCACCGCTGTAGCTCACATTGATTAGTCCAGAAGACTTGTCCATGTTGTTAATAACGAAAAATTGCCTTCCCAATGCGGGGATAAGCGTGGTCCAAACATCATCTCTTGGTTTATTTACTTCTTTACTATTGACAAAATTAGTCGGGGTCGCGGGCGGTGTGTATTTGACCTGTCCAGCACAACCAGCCAATACCAAAAGCAGCAAGGTGCTGAAGCATTTAGTTATCTTTGATGGCGAAAAGTCTTCTCTCATAAGTCCTCCTGTATTTGAATGACCAATGTAGCATCTAGTTACATGAGCGGTTTAAAAGCCCACCGAGTGCGTTATTCAAAGCTCGCCGCCGCAGCGCCCAAGAAAACACAACCCCCAACACCACCATCACCCCACCCCCAATCGCAATCATCACACTGCTGCCGAGCCGCCCAATGAATGCACCGACCAGAACCACACCGATGGACTGGCCGAGAAAAAGCATGGAGGCAAACAGCGATACCGCCGTGCCGCGTGCTTCGGGGGCCATGGCTGTGGCGTTGGCCTGCATGGTGTTGTGAAACATGAAGAAGCCAAAGCCTGTGAGCAAGACCGCCAGCGCTGCCAGCAGCCAGTTCGGCGAATAGGCCAATAGCAAACCGCCAGTACCAATCATGAGCCCACCCGCCAGCGACATGCCCGCCTGGCCGAGGCGGGGAATCAGAAACCGTGCCGTCATCATGAACAGCACGCCGCCCAGACCGTACACGGCCACCACGGCACCAGACTTTGAAAGCGAGAGGCTGAGCTTCAAATGCACATGGGTGGCGTAAATGGCGAGAGCGCCGTATACCGCAGCGCCTTCAATAAGCGACAGCCCCAGCACCACGCGGGCCCATGGGTATTTGAAGATGCCCAGCGTTTGCATGATGAAGTTGACGCGCGGTTTGTTGTCAGCCGGGTTGGCGACATCTTGCACGGGGGTCACTTCTAACTGAATACGTTCTTCAGCCTGCTGCCTGCGCAGGTCAAGCCACAAGAAGCCGCCGACCACGGCGAACAGCAGCGTCAGAAACACAAAACACCAGCGCCAGCCCAAGGTATCGGTGATGATGCCGCCCATCATCTGGCCGAACACCAGGCCCAGGGTGTTGCCCAGGCCGGTGCGGGTCAGCATCTCCTGTACGCGGTGGTTGGGCACCGAGTCGCCCACCCAGGCCATGGCCAGCGGTATCAGCGCGGCGGTGCCCATGGCTGTTAGAAAGCGGGCGAAAAGCAAAACATCAAGGCTGGCCGCGAGCACCGAGATCACGCAGCCCACGCTACAGAACAGCGTGGCGTAAGTCACCACCCGAAATTTGCCCAGCCTGTCGCCCAGCGGGCCGTACATCAGCTGCGCGATGCCGTAGGTGATGGCAAAGACAGACACCACCTGCGCGGCCCGCCCCAGGCTGACGCTGAAAACGCGCGACAGCTCAGGCAGCATGGCGTCGCATATGCGCTGTGCCGCAATGCTGGCAAACGCAGCGCACGACAGCAGCAGGATGGAGCGGTTGGTAGAAGCCGATATGGCGGAAGGGGTATGGGGAGTGCTGGGGCTTGGAGTCACTTGAATCATTCAAACGAGGTGGTTTCATACCGCACGTGGCAGCAACAAACCAGACTGTTGCATTACTTACATCAATTATGGGCGTTGGCCTCTTCAGTTCGCGGCAGTTTGGCCGTAAGGTGAGTCATGTCCGCCTGTAAACAGTTCATCGACGCCATTAACGCAGACCGCTGGATATGGACGGCCGTAGCGCTCGTCGGCATTGCGCCACTGCTGGTCGTGGTGGCTTTTATTATTTAGGACGTAGCCCCGGGGTTCCCGAAATAAGGCCCAGGGCGCAAGAAATACGGTAGCAAGGCCACTTGCTGAAAAGACTATTTTCTTTTGCTCAGGGCCCAGGCAAAAAACACGCCCTCGAGCGCCATCATCGCGCCGCCACCGGCAATGACGGCTGCGCTGCCAATTGACGCGATCAAACTGGCGGCCAGCACCACGCCAATCGACTGCCCCAGAAACAGCGCCGATGAAAACAGCGACACGCCGGTGCCGCGCGACTCGACAGACATGCCTGTAGCCGTGGCCTGCATGGTGTTGTGAAACATGAAAAAACCGAAACCGGCAAACAGGCTGGCCGGTATGGCAGGCAACCAGTGCGGTGTGTAGGCCAGCAGGCAGGCGCAAACGCCAACAACAGCGCCGCCCAGCATGACAAGACCCTGCTGGCCGAAGCGGGCGATCAGCCTGCGGCCCAGCGCCATATAAAGCATGCCGCCCAGACCGAACAGCGCCACGACTGCACCCGCCACCGACAGCGACAGACCCAGCCTGTTGTGCAGGTGCGATGCCCAGATGGCCAGCACCCCAAAACCGACCGCGCCTTCGACAATTGCCATGCACAGCACGGTGCGTTGCCATGAGCCGCTGGTGATCAGCCAGGCCTGCCTGAGAAAGCCCGAATGCGCCACGGCCTGCACGGCCTCAGTGCCAGCCGCCTTGCGCTGTGGCAGCAGGGTGATGCCCTGGCGGCGCAGGTCGGTGTAGAGCAGCGCGCCGACAGACGCGAACAGCACCGTCAAGAACACAAAACACCAGCGCCAGCCGAATGCATCCGTCAAAAGGCCGCCCAGCAACTGACCAATGACCAGCCCCAGCGTACTGCCGAGGCCGGTTTTGGTGAGCATCTCCTGCAGGCGGTCGTCAGGCACCGAGTCACCCACCCAGGCCATGGCCAGCGGGATCATGCCGGCAGCGCCAACAGCCATCAGGAAGCGTGCGAACAGCAGCACATCAAGACTGGGCGACAGCACCGCAACCACGCTGCCCACACTGCAAGAAAAGGCACACAGCGTGACGATGCGGTATTTGCCCAGCCTGTCACCCAGCGGGCCAAAAATGAGCTGGCAGATGCCGTAGGTGATGGCAAACACGGACACCACCTGCGCCGCCTGCGGCAGGCCGACGGCAAAGACACGCGACAGCTCGGGCAGCATGGCATCACAAATGCGCTGCGCGACCATGCTGGAGAACGTGGCCGTCGACAGAAGAAGAATGGAGCGCCGGGTGGCGGCTGAGACGGGGTCGGGAGAGGTCACGGTTTGGAGGGGCGGCGAATCAGCGGTGAGGTTTAAGTGTTTGTCATTGCGGACCTGATCCGCAATCCACTGGGTACAAAAGCAGGGTCATGGATTGCGGGTCGAGCCCGCAATGACAGTGAGGTGTTTCAGACCGCCTTGCCCAGGCGGGCAACACCCTCCTTGATTTTCCCGACGTCGGCCGTGGCAAAGCTCAGGCGAAACGTCGACACATCAGGATTGGCGGCAAAGAATGGCGCGCCCGGCACAAAGGCGACCCCCTGCTCTATGGCGCGTTTTGCAAATTCGCCGGCGTCCTTGACCTTGCCGCCCTTGCCTGTGAGCTTTGCCCAGAAGAACAAACCGCCTTGCGGCTGCGTGAACTCAACCGCATCGCCGAGCTCCCGGGTCAAAGCCTCGCCCATGGCGCGGGCACGTTCGGCGTAGACCTTGCGCACATTGACCAGCGTGGCGGGCATACGGCCGGCCTTGAGGTACTGGGCGGCAGTGGCCTGGGCGAAGGTGCTGGTGTGGGCGTCACTGAACTGCTTGCACATGACGGCATTGGCCATCAGGGCCGCAGGCGCGATCATCCAGCCGACGCGCAGGCCGGGCGACAACACCTTGCTGAGCGAGCCGCAATGCGCGAGCAGCTCGCGGCTGCCGGGCACGGTGCTGCTCAGGGCCAGCAATGAAGGAGGTGGCGCATCGCCAAAATAAAGGTCGCCGTACGGGTCATCTTCAACCACCAGGGTCTGGTATTTGACGGCGAGCTCCAGCACCTTCTTGCGGCGCTCCAGGCTGAGCAGTGCGCCGCTGGGGTTGCCGAAGGTGGGGATGAGATACACAAATTTGGGTTTGTGCTCGGCCATGAGCTTTTCAAGCTCGTCGGTCTTCACGCCATTGCCGTCAACCGGCGCGCTGATGAGTTCTGCACCGTAGAGGCGAAAGCACTGGATGGTGGCCAGAAAAGTGGGGCCTTCCACAATCACCTTGTCGCCGGGGGAGATCATGCATTTGCCCAGCAGGTCAAGCGCCTGCTGGCTGCCGGTGGTGACGATCAGCTCATTGGGCGCAACGTTGACGGCGGTGCCGGGCCGGCCTTCGCCCTTGGTGGCCATGAAGTGGCTGAGCTGCTGGCGCAGGGGCTCGTAACCCTCCGTCGCGCCGTACTGCAGCGCGCCGCCGGGCTCTTCCTGCAGGGCCTTGGCGGACGCCTCACGAATGCCCTCGACGTCAAACATGGCCGGGTCGGGGAAACCGCCCGCAAAGCTGATGATGCCGGGCTTGCCCAGCAGTTTGAAGAGTTCGCGGATGGCAGAGGTTTCGACGCTGTTCAGGCGGTCGGCAAATTGCAATGGCATGGGTGAGGTCTCGGGGTGCTTTGGGGGAAGCCCTTATTGTCGCCAATTGGGCCAAGGGCTGCCCGGCAGCGGTATAAAGACGGCTATCCCGCCTGCCACGGTGGATACGATCAGCGACTCACGAATCCCGAGCCCCAAAAAGGAGACACCCATGTCACTTGAAATCAGGACCTTCCCGCCCGTGCGCCTGGCCTATATGCGCTACACCGGCCCTTACGGCCACCCCGACATCGCGATGCACTGGCAGCGCTTTGGCCAGTGGTGCGAAGCGCAGGGCTTGATGAAGCCGCGCCGCAAGATGTACGGCATCAGCCTTGACAACCCGATGCTCACGCCGCCCCAGGAATGTCGCTATGACCTGGCCATCGAAGTAGACGCCAGGTTCAAGCTGAAAGACGGCGAGGCTTCAGGCGTGGCGATACAGCAGTTTGATGGCGGTCGGTATGCCTGCCAGCCCTTCAGCGGCACGGCGGCGCAGATAGGCATGGCGTGGATGGCGATGTTCGGACAGGCCCTGCCCATGAGCGGGCTGCAGCGCGATGACAGGCCTTCCATGGAGGTTTACCTGGAAGACTTCGCGATGGACCCCAACACCTTTGTGTTCGGCTGCCTGCTATGTGTGCCTGTGAAGGCCTGAGATAAACCGGAAGGACTCTCTCCCAGGCCTGGCCTCAGAAGCCCTGCCAGGTCGCCATGTTCTCAAGCGGCTCCCGCGGCATCGAGAGTTCGTTGACTGCTGCCTTTTGGTCGGCGTAGCCTATGGACATTCCGCATACAACCACCCGGCCTGGCGGCAACTCCAGTTGCCTGGCAATGACGGGTGTATAGCGTGCAAACGACACCTGCGGGCAGCTCGCCAGGCCGCGTGCCGTGGCGGCCAGCATCACGTTTTGCACAAACAGGCCATAGTCAAGCCAGCTGTGTTTATGCAGTTGCCCGTCGATCGTGAAGATGAGCCCCACGGGGGCATCAAAAAAAACAAAGTTGCGGGCTGTTTGCCGTGCGCGCGCGACAGCATCTGCACGGTCAATGCCCAGCACGCCGTAGTAACGTTTGCCAAAATCATCCTGCCTGGCCACGCAAGCCGGTGGCAAGGCGTCAGGGAAGTGGGAAAACGGCGGCACGTTATTGGCGGCATGGGCCTGCAGCAGCGCCCGGCTCAGGGCCTGTTTCGGTTCGCCGGCCAGCAAGTGCACATGCCAGGGTTGCGTATTGGAATTACTGGGCGCAGTAGCGGCTATCGCGAGGAGTTCTTCCAGCAGGGCGCGCGGCACTGCGTCGGGCAAAAAGGCGCGTACGCTTTTGCGCTGGCGCATCACGCTGTCCGTCAGGCTGGCGACAGCGCTCACTGTGTCGGGATTCATGAGCATTTCTTTCAAGATGCGTGATGGTGACACAGGGATTGCCAGACGCGAAGTGAAGCCTGCGCAAGCCCATATTGAAGCGCGTGCAACTAGGCGCTGTTGAGTCCCAGCGCAGCCTCTGCGATCTGCTGGCGCAGCCAGATGTGCGCGGGGTCGTGCTCACTGCGGCCATGCCAGACTACCCGCACTGTAGAACCTGACGTGGGGTAAGGCAAAGCCTTGACGACGATGTCGCGGTTGCGGGCAAACTCTGCAGCCAGCGACGACGGGATGATGGACAGCATGTCGCTGCCACGAAGCAAGGTCGGGATCACCATCGAGTGCGGTACGGTCATGCGCATCTGCGGCACCACCCCGGCACCCGCGACAGCGTCTTCAAGCGCATGCCGGTCGAACATTTCCGATTGCCGGGCGAGCCCGCGTTCAACAATGAAGCCGCTGACAGCGCCCTCCTCCTGCCCGCCCAGCGACACAGTGACAAGCGGGTAGCGTGCAAGGTCTTCGATGCGTACCTTGCCCCGCCCCACCGGGTGGCCCTTGCGCATGACCAGCACTTCCTCCTGCGTCCACGCCGGCAGCGAATGAAAGCGCGCAGGCACCTCCGCAAAAATGCCAATCGCCAGGTCAATGCGGCCAACGTCAATCTGTTCTGCAAGGTCGAGCCGGGTTGATGGGCGGATCACCAGGTTGATGGCAGGTGCAACACTTTCAAGCTGCAGGCTCAGGCGTGACAGCAGCACGGCCGTGACGTAGTCATTGGCGGCAATAACGAACTGGCGCGAGGCGCTGGCCGGTGCAAACGGCATGACGCCCAGCGTGTCGCGAATGCGCTGCAGCGCATCGCGCAGCGGCGTGGCAATGGCAAGGGCGCGCGCTGTAGGCTCCATGCCTTTGGCAGTGCGTACGAAGAGTTCGTCCTGCAGGGTCTCGCGAAGCCTGGCCAGCGCATGGCTGACAGCAGACTGGCTCAGGTGAAGGCGCTTGCCCGCGCGCAGCAGGTTCTGCTCTTCAAACACGGCATCAAACACCCTTAAGAGGTTGAGATCAATTCGGCCCAGATCCATTGGTTCCCCCTTTTCACCATATTGCACGGTATGCATTTTGCTCTTGCAAATTGACCGCTTCCGCGAAAAAACACAGCGTGCCACATTTACGTCGCCACCTGAACACAAAACCCATCAACAAGCGCCCAGCCACCGGAAACAGCCATGAACCACATGATCAACATCTCACGCCGCCAGTTTGGCAAACACATCTCCATTGCAGGCGCTGCCCTTGCTGGCGTCCCTGTCCTGGGCCACGCACAAGCCGATGGCAGCGTCGGGAAAATCATCGTCGGTTACCCGGCGGGCGGCACACTTGACCAGACGGCCCGCCGAGTGTCGGAAGCCTGGCGCGCCCAGGGCAAAGCCTACCTTGTTGACAACCGGGCCGGGGCAGCGGGACGCATCGCCAATACACAGCTCAAGCGCGAGCGCGCCGACGGCAGCACGCTGCTGTGTACACACACCTCGGCACTGACCATCTACCCCCACGTGTACACCAGGCTGGCGTACAACCCTGTCACCGACTTTCGCCCCATCAGCCCGATTGCCGCCGCAACCTGTGCGCTCGCCATCAGTACCGCAGTACCGGACAGCGTGAAGACACTGGCCGACTACATACGCTGGGTCAAGGCGAACCCCGGTGGAGCGACCTATGCATCACCAGCAGCGGGATCGATGGCGCACTTTCTCGGCTATCGCCTGGAGCAGGCCGCCGGTCTGAAACTCACGCATGTCGGCTACCGGGGCTCAGCACCTGCCATGCAGGACCTGCTGGGCGGACAGATCCCTGCCTACCTGGGTTTTGTAGGTGACTTTCTCCAATACACAGGGAGCGGCAAGCTGCGCATACTGGCCGTCACAGGCGACAAACGCTCACGCTTCATGCCTGCTGTGCCGACATTCATCGAGCTGGGCTTTCCCGACGTGACGGGCACCGAAACCTACGGTGTGTTTGCGCCACCACAAACACCCGAGGCAGTCGTCACCGCGCTCGGTGAAGCAACCCGCGCAGCCTCGAAGGACCCTGCACTCATAGCAGGCTTTGCACAGATCGGCATGGACGCCATCGCCATGACACCTGCGGCCTATACACAGCTGATTGCAAAAGATCTCGAAACCTGGCGGCCTGTCGTTCTGGCGTCGGGCTTCAAGTCAGAAGAATAAATTCGCCAGCCGATACGAAGGCAAACCATGACAAGCAACAGAGACAAGCTCATCGAACTGAGCATTCCCTTCCTGCAGGAAATCCGCGACATGACAGCCGGCACCGAGACCGAAGCATGGCTAAATAAAACCAAAGGCCCTGGCAGCGGGCTCTACGAAGGGTTGGCGCGGCTTATTACCGTGGGCGTGGAAGAAGGATGGGCCGCCAATGCGGAAGTAGGCGGGCCCCGCTACCGCCGCAGCCGCATTTTTGAGCCGGCGGTTGAAACGCTGTACTTCAGCATCACTGCCGTCTACATGGACAGCACCGGCAACGATCAGGGCAATCCGGAGGGCAGCCTGCGCGGTCAATACCATGCGCACCCGTATGGCGAGTTCAACCTGGTTGTGCCGCTGAACGACGGTGCCGTGCTGGCCGGGCCCAACGGCTGGTGTGGACAGGGCTGGACAGCGCCTTCACCGGGCAGTCACCATTACCCCGAGGTGAAAGGAGGCGCGGTGATTGCTCTGTTCTATTTGCCTGCAGGCCGCATCTCCTACGCCGTTCAGCCGCCGTGACATCAGGGAGGTCAGGCTAGACTTGACAGCATGAAAGCCGCCGCCATCACCCCGTTTTTTGAAACCCTCAAAGCCGCCAACCCCGAGCCGCTGACCGAGCTGGAATACACCAGCGTCTTTGAACTGCTCACCGCAGTGCTGCTGTCGGCACAGGCCACAGATGTGGGTGTCAACAAGGCCACGCGCAAGCTCTTCCCGGTGGCGAATTCACCGCAGGCGATTCTTGACCTGGGCATTGACGGACTCAAGAATTACATCAAGACCATCGGCCTTTATCACTCCAAGGCCAAACACCTGATGGAGACCTGCCGCATGCTGGTCGAGCAGCATGGCGGCGTGGTGCCCCGCACGCGCGAAGCGCTGGAGGCACTGCCGGGTGTGGGACGAAAAACAGCGAATGTGGTGCTGAACTCGGCGTTCGGCGAGGCCACCATGGCGGTCGACACGCATATCTTTCGTGTCGGCAACCGCACCGGTCTGGCGCCGGGCAAAAACCCGCTGCAAGTCGAGATGCAATTGCTCAAGCGCGTGCCGGCCGAGTACCTGGTCGATGCGCACCACTGGCTGATCTTGCATGGCCGTTACGTCTGTGTGGCCCGCACACCGCGCTGCTGGGAGTGTGCTGTCAGTGCCTATTGCGACTACTTGCCGAAGACGCCTCGGCCTGGGTGATTTGAGGGAGGTAGTGGCCTTCACTACCAAGCCGGGGGTTGCCCGGCGGCAAGTCACTTTCTTTTGCTTCGCCAAAAGAAAAGTAACCAAAGAAAAGGCGACCCGCCGTCTGGGTCCCTACGCTGCGCTTCGGGCAACCTGCGCTGCTCGACTCCGGCGGCAGTCCAAACAACTCGCCTG